>CAWFNJ010000006.1:0-204094 GCA_963817195.1 uncultured Gammaproteobacteria bacterium | reverse complement strand
ACTTGTTACTGACTTCTCCAGATCCGTTTGTCTGTACGAATTTGTCGGCCAGCAGCGGCGCGAGGAGGTCGGGATTATTCGTCCTCTGTGCGTGCGCCCATTGTTTCTCCTGCTCCGCGACAGCTTTCTCAGCCGCGCCGTCCGCCTGTTGAGCGTGAGACAAAGAAGCGCTCCCCAGCGCGAGCAAAGCGAGCAAACTTCCGAGCAATGACCTCTTCATAGATCCCCCCTGTTTACTGATAGTTGCGGGGCCGGCAGGACCCGGCCGGCCGAGTCGCACGGTGCGCCTTATTGGCGGGCGAGGCAAATCAGCGCCGAATTGAAACGACGTTGTCCGGGGGCGGGACCGGCTCGGCTTTTGCATGGCCGCTCGGCGTTACGTCGGCCATCGGCCCCCGTACCTGCCACTCGCCGAGTGACCCGCACTCGCGACATCGCGGGTTCGAGTGCGATACGTCCCGGTCACCGAGCCCGTTCCGTATCAACATCGCGAGGTCGCACACAGCCCAACGGCGGCAGCCGGGACACCAAGCGTCCAGCTTGTAACGGCTGGCGTGCAAGCCGGCAAAGGTGTCGAGTCGAATTTCCCCCATGACCGGAGCATGATGCGAGCGAAAGGTCAGGCGGTGACCCTTTGAAAGTGGCATAAATCGCCAGAGAGTCGCCCCCTACCTCGTTACCGACCGGAAGGGGCACTGTAAGTCCTTCATTCGAGGATCATGGGTTAGCTCCAGTCTATGCCTGATCCGTCTCAACCCACTGGTGCCGTCTTCCTTTCCTACGCCTCCCAGGATGCAGATGCAGCCGCACGCATATGCGAGGCCCTGCGGGTAGCCGGCGTTGAGGTGTGGTTCGACAAGAGCGAGTTGCGCGGGGGTGACGCCTGGGATTTGCAGATCAAGAAGCAGATTCACGAATGCGCATTATTCGTGCCAGTGATTTCAGCGCACACCAGTGCAAGGACTGAGGGCTATTTCCGTCGCGAATGGAATCTCGCCACGCGACGGCTACTGGACATGGCGCAGGATGCCGCTTTCTTGGTGCCTGTTGTGATCGACGACTCACTAGAGGCAAGTGCGCGAGTACCCGAGGAATTCTTGCATGCGCAATGGACCCGACTGCCGAGCGGTGAAACGCCGCCGACTTTTGCAAATCGGGTGCGCCAATTGTTGGGCGCGGATAGTGCTTCTGTGCACACGGCGCAGTCAGAGACGATCGCAAAGATAGAGCCCAGCACTCGCGTTTCGTACGCCCGCAATCGCAGGGCGCCGCCGGTCCGGCTCGTGGTAGCCGCCCTTATTGCACTGCTGGTTCTCGGCGCTGGGGCCGTGTGGTACTTCCAAGGAGCGGGCGATGCACCGGCTGTGAAGCCGGCAGCCGCCAAGGCGTCACCCGTTATGGCTGCAGCGCCCCACAAGAAGTCGATCGCGGTGCTGCCGTTTGCAGACATGTCCGCCGAAAAAAATCAGGAATACATGTCCGACGGGATCGCCGAAGAGTTGTTGAACCTTTTGGCCCAGGTGCCCGACCTGAAGGTCATCGCGCGGACCTCGTCTTTCGCATTCAAGGGTCAGAACGTCGAGATTGCCGAGATCGCCAGGAGGCTAAACGTTGCCCACGTGCTGGAAGGCAGCGTGCGCAAGTCCGGCAATAAGCTGCGCATCACGGCACAGCTAGTCCGGACTTCGGACAGCACGCACCTGTGGTCGCAGACCTACGACCGACCGATGACCGACGTGTTCAAGGTGCAGGATGAGATCGCCAACGCGATCGTGCAGGCGCTACAGATCCGGCTTGCGGGCGGAGAGTTGAGTCGCCGGAAAGGTGGCACCGAGAACCTCGCGGCATACCAGTTATTTCTCAAAGCCCGCAGCGCGAGGGCCTCGAACTATAAGTCGTCCTCGGACGCCGCAGTCGATTACTTAGAAAAAGCGATCAAACTCGACCCGGACTTTGGGATGGCATGGGAGCTTCTGGGGAATACCATCGCGGGGAATGCAGACAATGGATATCTACCCGCAAAGGAAGGCTATGAGCGTTCGCGGCAACTAGCACAGCACGCGTTGCAATTGAGTCCGGATCTAGCAGAAGCACATGCTCAAATCGCCTATGTCTATGTCAGGTTTGATTGGGATTGGGCAGCCGCGCAAGCCGAACTGCAGCGGGCGCTGGCCATCGATCCAACGAATCTTTATGCGCTAAACGTCGCCGGAATTCTCTCTTATACGCTCGGTCGTTGGGATGACGCGGAGCGGCAACACCGCGCGGCACTGGTCCGAGATCCAGTAAACCCTTACTTGATCTGGAACCTCGGGTTCATATATTACGGGGCGGGACGATTTGCGGAGTCCGAATCCACGTATCGAAAGTTGCTCGCGATAAAGCCGGACTTTCTGTGGACTCGCGGGTACCTTGGCAAGACGCTGCTGATGCAAGGCAAGCCGGAGGCAGCGCTTGCCATGGTGCAACAGGAAGTTGACGAAGTGGAACGACTGGCCTATCTCGCCGTCGTGTTGCAGGCAGCTGGCCGGCAGGCCGAGGCGGACGAAGCGCTGCAAGCGCAAATTGCGCAATGGGCCGACACGGGTGCGTTTTTTGTGGCCCAGACCTACGCGTATCGCGGCGAAAACGAACTTGCGCTTCAATGGCTCGAGCGGGCCTACGTGCAAAAAGATGCAGCCCTTACCGAAATCCTCGGCGAGCAACTGTTCAAGGGTATGGCCGATGATCCTCGGTATAAGGCATTCCTGCGAAAGATGAATCTGCCAGAGAAGTGACGCCCGCCGGGCAGCATTGGGGGCTAACTCGGTTTTTGCCTACCTCAGCTCGACTTCTAGGCTGTAGGCGCAGAATCCCGCTCCCGCTACCACTTTCAAGAACCCCAGCCCAGCGCCGGGGTTTTTCTTGTGCCCTGACAAGCTGTCGATAGCCGGGACTACGGAGCCGAGTCCATTGAGCTTCATCAATTGTCCTCAGCGCCAAATCCCGAACCGATGGCAAGACAGAAGTGCGAACGTCGCTTTGCGTCAGCGCCAAAACTAAATTCTAAGTGGTGCTCGCCGCGCAGCTTTACCGTACGAGTGCCGTACGAACAACGTGCGAGAGGTGCGAAATGCGCTAAGTGCCTGTAAAAGTTGGCGCTCCCAGAGGGATTCGAACCCTCGTACCAGCCTTGAGAGGGCTGCTGCTGACTCTCAGGACGTCCCACGAAAACCCACACATCTGCGTAAAATGCCTGGAAAACAGCCATTTCACGTCCTATGCTGTCCCAGAGCGTTCTGGGCTGGTTAATTCCCACCAGATTCCCACGGCCCAACCAGGACGCCAAGGAGGCAGCCTTGGCGCGGATACGTCGTAGCGGAGATCTCGGCTCCAGGGACGCCAGAGGGGGCTCTGCGGGGCCGCCCTGAGCCCTACTTCATGGTTATCGAGCGCGGCCTGTCATCTGGGCTACCGAAAGACGGCAGAAGGCGGTTCCTGGCTGGTGCGTCGCTACGACCCAGCACTCCGCCGCCACAGCGAATCTCGCATTGGTACTGCAGACGACAGCCGGGACGCGGACGGGAGGGAAGTCCTCAGTTTCGCCCAAGCCCAGCGCAAGGCGCTCGTAGAGGCGCAGAGAGAGGCGGAGCGGGCAGGGGGCAAGCATGACACGGTTGCCGATGCAGTTGCTGAGTACCTCGACTACCTGACCTCCCACGGCAAGAGCGCCCCAGATGCGGCGATCAAGCTGAAGGCTTACGTCCTCGCCGCAGTTGGGCAACCGGCGGCTGGCCGAGCTCAAGCCCTCCGACTTTGACGCTTGGCTAGTTTGGGCCATGAAGCGTCCCTTCGCCCGCCGCCCCCATCGCGGCTCTCAGCCCGCCGTAAGAAGCCTGCTACGAAGGCTAGAACGCGACGTCCCGCAAGGTGGATGTGGCGGAGACCAAGCGCCGCCGCAAATCGACCGTCAACCGCGTGATCACCATGCTCAAGGCATGCCTTAACCACGCCCACACCCGCCATCGCGTGGCCAATCGGGATGCTTGGTCACGGCTCAAGAAATTCCGGGCGGTGGACTCCGCCCGCCTGCGCTGGCTGTCATTGGACGAGACAACCCGACTTCTTAACGCTTGCCAGCCCGACCTGCGAGCTCTGGTTCAGGCGGGATTGCTGACAGGCTGCCGTGAAGGCGAACTGTTGGTAGTCAGGGCGAGGGACTTTGACGCCACCAGTAATTCACTGCTGATACCGGACAGTAAGAGCGGCAAGCCCCGCCGCGTCCCGCTAACGCCCGAAGGCTCGGCGCTGTTTGAATCTCTCGCCGCTGGCCGTCAGCCGGATGCTTTCCTGTTCACCCGCAAGGATGGTTTCGCGTGGCATCGCGTTGCTGTCATACGTGCGATGCAGGAGGGGAACGCTGCGGCCAGGATTGACCCGCCCGCCACGTTTTACACGCTGCGCCACACCTACGCTTCGCACCTGGTGCAGGCCGGGACGCCGTTGCTCTACGCGGCGTCCGCCCTTGGGCACCGGGATGCCCGCATGGTGGAGCGTCATTACGGGCACTTTGCGCCGTCACAGGTTGCCGAGACGATCCGGGCGAACCTTCCCGCGTTCGGTATCAAGTCTGGCCGCAAGGTCAGTCGCATCGGTGCGCGGCGCTAGGCGTTTCGGATCGCGCAAAGGGCTGAATTGAATTAAGAATCGACCTAGGTACAAGCGGCACCCGCCAGCGCGCAAACGCTGACGAGTGCCTACCCACAACCGCACTAAGGAGGTGCAATCATGGCTGAGCCCAAGTCTACCAAGCCGCAAGTACTACACTTTCATCCTGGGAGTGAATCCACAGATGCAATGCGCTTGATCGCAGCGATTCGGGCGATCTTTCGAATTCTCGACCAAGCCGATATTGCCAGCGCTGACTGGGAAGAATCCGACCGCCTCTCCGAATTAGTAACGGCAGGCGAAATTCTTTCGAATCAGCTGGTATCACTCTGGCATCTGAACCAGATCGGAAGCGCAAACTTAGGCCAAGCTCGCCCAATACTCCGAAATTGGAGGTGGTCCATGGCTAGCCCAAAAGTGAATGATCCGTGCGAAATCGAGCACACAAAAACGCGGATATATGCCTATCTCCATGCCCGCCAAGTCTTGAGCGGGAATCACATCTCCGAGGAATATCAACGCGGGCGGGAACTGATTGCGATTCTTGCGGAGACCAGTGAGGGCTACGACAAGCCGAAGCGGAAGTTGGCCCTCGACGAGTGCGCGGATGTGATCGCGTACATGCATGGCTCCGAACCGCGCAACCGTGACACGTACAGCAGGGAGCCCGACAGCAATCCGTCGATTGAATGCGGCCACAACATTGTGCTGTGGGCAGTCGAGGAAGCAATTCGCAACGCGGTTGCGCCACGGAAAGCCAAAAAGGCCGCGTAAGACCCAACACGCCGCGCCTAGCCCGACGGGGTGAAAGCCGGGAACCCCACCCGGTTGGCGCGGCGATCTTTCAAGGGTGCGTGAGGGACGCAATAGTGGTCAGTCTCAATAGAAGCACACGGAACCAACGAAAAGTCGTTCCGAAGCCTCGGCCTTCGCATCCGCCGCTGCCCGATGAGGTCAAGAAGCGCATGGCCAAGCGCGGATACGCCCTGATCAGGGAAATCGATGGTAACGAGCTCCTCTTGAGGGAATTCTGCTAGGCAGTCGAAAAGGGCCAACAACCGGCGGTGGAAACGCTCAAGGAATTGCAGGCTTCATTAGAACGTACTTGAGTGGCGTTCCGGCCGATAAGGCGTTTGGATTGCAGACGGGTAAGGGAAATAGGCGAGATCCCAATAGGGAACTGCGCGATCAACATATTTCAGGAGAGGTTGAGGAGTTACACCGCTTCTGGGGTCGTAACTCAATGGAGAGGGCGATAGGCTACGTTTCCGATCGCTATAATCTCTCGCTCGACTCGATTCGACTCATCTACAAGCGCTACGCTTCAAATCGCGCAGCCACGAGGAAGTACGCAGTGGGTAAAGAATAACCACGCAATTGTTTGCCTAGAGCTGAGATAGTACGACGCGCCAGACTTCCGCATAAGCACCCCGGTAAGTGCAGGAGGTCTTGCGATGAAAGATGCGAATGGTGTTGCCCGTCTCCCCGAAGTCGAGCAGGTTAGTGGGCTGAGTCGATCGAGCATATATAGGCTCGAGCCAGCGGCGAGTTTCCCAAGCGAGTGAAACTCGGTCAGCGCGCAGTCGGCTGGCGGCGTGAAGCCGTGCTCAAGTGGTGCGCGAACCGACCAAACGCCACTTCAGATCAGGCCGCCTAACCATGGCAGCGCGAATGATTTCATGGGCCGACAGGCTCCGTATCGTTCAGCACGAACCTATGTGCTGCTGCATCGTGGTCAGCGATGTACTTGAGAGTCGAAGCGGCGGCGAACCTGATTGGAACAGGCTTGTATTGGCACTGCGGAGACTACAGGCCTTGCAGGAATCGCCATGAGCATCCTGGACACGGCTCTACGCGAACAGGATCGCCTGACCGGCATTGCCGCGGCCCTTGATAACATGCCCGCCAGCGTGCTCGATGCTGCACTACAGGATATCGAGCACCAGAAGTCGGAGCCGGAGCCGCTGAGACGCCCTCTAATCGCCACCTAGTCCGTATCCATTGGAAGCATTGGGGCCGGTACTTGTCGGCCGCTGCCACGCGCATTCATCAAGTTGTGCAGGCTACCCGCCGCGCTTTGCGGCCAATCGGTACTGGCTGCGGCTGCATTAGCCGCGCAACAGCATGCGAATGTGACAGTTGACGGCAGGACCGAATCGCTAAGCCTCTTCGCAGTGACGATCGCGGAATCAGGCGAGCGAAAGACCGGCATCGATCGCCATGCGTTGTCGCAACACCGCGAGCATGAGCGGGCGGCGAAGGACCGCTACGACCAAGAGATGCAGTCATTTGACCTAGACCGCGAAGCATACGAATGCGCCAGGAGGGGCAATGCGACCGGCAAGGACTCCGATGCAATCCGTGCCGCGCTCGGATCCCTTGGCGGTCCGCCTGCCGAACCGCTGAAACCGTTCGTATTGGTTCCCAGCCCCACGCTTGAAGGATTGCAAAAACTCTACGCGACCGGCAAACCGAGTTTGGGGCTGTTCCACGACGACGCGGGCGAGTTCATCGGCGGCCACGCTATGAACAAAGACAACAAGATGAAAACCGCGTCTGGACTTTCACGCCTTTGGGACATCGGCGAATTTGATCGGGTGCGGGCAGGAGATGGCGCGCACAAGTATTTCGGTCGCCGCTTGTCCCTGCACCTAATGATTCAGCCCGTCATTGCGGAAACGATTCTCGCAGATGAAATTCTGACCGGCCAAGGCTTGTTAGCGCGGGCGCTGCTGGTGTGGCCCACATCAACCATAGGCGAACGCAGCTACGTCGAAACCGACCTACAGAGCGATTCAGCGATGCTGCGCTACAGGTCCGCGATAGCGAATCTCTTAGAGCGCGAGCCACTGTTGCGTTCAGGAACGGCAAACGAGCTCGAGCCTCGCCAACTAACGCTAACTCCCGAAGCGAAGCGCCTGTGGATCGCAGTACATGACGCGGTCGAAGCCGACCAAAAGGAAGGCGCGGAGTTCGCCGGTATTCGCGCCTGGGCCAGTAAGTCTGCCTCCCAAGTGCTCCGCATTGCTGGCGTGCTGACTTTGATTGAGAACCCGGACGCGGGAGCTATTCAGGTTGGAACCGTCGAGCAGGCAGCTGCGTTGGCAAACTTCTACCTGCGTGAAGCGGCGCGAATCGTCGGAACGTCAAGCATTCCTCTAGACGTTCGAAATGCCGAAGCCCTGCGGGACTGGTGCCAAGAGGCGGGAGTCGTCACCTCCATTCGGCACTGGCACTTCAGCGCGGCCCGGGCCGCATTAGGTCAGCGCCGGCATTCGATTCGGCAATCAGGCTCCTGGAAGGGACAGGTTGGGCGCTCCCGGTCGAGGGCGGACGAGTGATCGAAGGAAAGCATCGCCGCCGCGTTTGGACGATGTGGAGCGGTCAATGAGCAAGTTGGCCGAGCTACTGCAAGCCCGTAATTGGAGTGACCCTGCTGCTAATCTTGCTAATCCTGCTAATCCGCACTCCGCGATTAGCAACTTTAGCAACTTTAGCAACGGTCCCCGCCCAAATCCAGCATTCACGCCTGAGTTGCAGCGGCGCATCGAGGCGATGGCTCAGAGATGGGCATACACGCCCGCAGGAGCTTCAGGACGTTCTACAACGCGCCAGGAGCGAATCCATCGGGGTGGATGAGTGCCGTTGCTTACGACGAGGGGCGCGTAGTGGAATTTCGAAACTCTGGTGCAATCCCAGCTGTTGAAAACAATGGGTAACAATGAATTTCTGGAGCCGTACGAGAGAGCCGATTTAATAACGGCAGAAAACAGAGACGAGCCTGGTCAGACAGAGCGCCCCACCAAAATAGAGGGGAATAGTGAAGAGCTGGCCGCCCCAACTGGTGAGGGGCCGCGTTACTACAAGAGCCGCACGCCAGACGAATGGCGGGCCTATCACCGCGAGTACTACCGCATGCACGCAGACCGGCGACGCCAGCAAAAGAAGGCTTCTCATCAGCGCATGGCGCTCGTGTGCGGCCACGCTCGGTACGGCGGCATCGTGCCAAAGCGCATCATTCGCATGCTGTTTTTGAGATAGCAGTTAGATGCCCTTCGGATAAAGAAATCAAGAACTTAGCATTTGAATCAATGACGAATTTGGAAAGTGTCTCAGTTCGAACTCGCAGTTGTAGGACTATGGCAGCCGACTGATTGCTGCATTCCGCTAGATGAATACGAGCATTCGCGCCAAGTTCCGTCGCCGGTACTGTCGCTTAGCGCCGCCGACCCCGGTTGACGACGAGCTTACGTCGGCCTCGACGCGGTTGCGCCGATCGGCTGCCACCTCCACGGCAAATCATTGGGGGTTGAGCGATGAATAATTCCAACGCGGTCGTCCGCGCTAGTCTCGATATTTCTCGTCGTATTCCTACGGTCGCTAGCCTCCACTTGGCGATCGTGATTAGCTAGCTCTGACAGCATCTCAAAACTGGTGCGGATAGGGCTCCATGCGGCTGTCGATTCCATGTCATTCAAGCTAACACCAGACTGAGAATCAGTGGCCAGAAAAACTTTCCTGCTTGGGCTCGTCCTGACTTTCCTCTGCGCAGAGTCGGGATGGACCGCCGAACGTGCCGTTTTTTAAGATTTTCTTTTTCCATACTAACGGACGATGTCGGGTGGGGCGACATACGATCTAACAATCCGAACGGCCAAGTGTCATTGCCGGCTATTGAACGACTTGCAGACGAAGGAATCAGTTTCACGGATGCGCATACTTCAGCCGCCGAAAAGTGTGCCCCGTCACGGTACAGCTTAATCACTGGCAACTATCAGTGGCGGGGGCAGTTAGGGCGGGCAAATGGGACTATAAGGGTGGTTCTCAGATTCTTCCGAGTCAGCAGACGTTGGCAGACCTCTTGGAGCGTGCTGGGTACAAGACAGCGTTCATTGGGAAATATCATTTGAAGGTGATTTACAAAAACGGTTCAGATACTTTTGCATCTACATCAGATTCCGATACGTCCGTTGATTTCTCGCTCGAGCGATGATCAATGGGCCTGGCGACAGAGGATCTGATTACTCTTTTGTGGCGATGTGAGGATTCAGGCGGGACCGTACGCCTATTTTGAAAATGACAAGCTGCACGGAGATCCGTCGCAGCTAAAGACGTGGCAAGTCGGTGACTACGGCGACATCATAGTTAAAGAAGGGATTGGACTGCCAACATGGAATACGCGGGGCGTCGGGCCGAAGCTACTATCTAAGGCAATCAACTTCATCGAATCGCATCAGCTAGCCCAGCAATCTGCACCTGAAGCCAGTCCATTTTTCATGTTCTACAGCACCGAGGCGGTTCATGGCCCGTTCAAACCACCAGTGGCAATTCAAGATCGACTCGTTCTTGGTACGACGGGTTTTGGCGAAAATCGACTTACTCGTTGAAGATCCACGCGGTTGTGGAGGCACTGCTTCAGGAACTTGAGCAGTTAGGAATACTGAAGGACACGCTGATCAGAGCATCCGACCAGCGACAACGGCGGTATTAGTTTACAGGCTGAGCAATGTCGGCCACGAGAGTTCAGGCGGCTTTCGGGGAGACAAAGGCACGATCTATGAAGGTGGGCATCGGCGTTCCCCTGATCATAAAGTGGGGCCAACAGGCGTTCGGAAAGTCGCCACTTGCGGCAGACGAAGGTTGGCGCTCTGGTCGCTGTCCAGGATCTTTGACCCTGGCGGGACTTACCGAAACTCCCGTTGGAGCCGGCCAGGCACGCGACAGCTTTAGCTTGCTGCCGATCTAATGGGCGGCGCATCCGCAACTCGCGATCATATGGTGTTCGAAGCCTACGAACCCGAGACAACGCATCGGACGGAGGAATTTCAGGTCGGCATTTCGCGTATCGCCGGGGAGCTTGGAAGCTCGTTTTCAACCGCAGGCAAGTCGCCGTGGGGCTTTATAACCTCAGAGATGATCCGTTTGAACGACGAACCTTCGCTCGCAGCCGGAGCAACTCGACCGGGTAGCCGCAATGAAGTCTAGACTTGAGCACGCATTGACCAGTTCTCGAACGGCGCCGCGGATCGGCGCACACAGTAAATACGGCGGCCAATCGCAGATGGATCAAGTGACGTGGGGGAAGGTGGACCAAACGGGCAAGTTGGCACCGCCACGAACAAGCTCGACGGGAGACTAGAGGCGTCGATTAGCGACAGTTTGCGGGGACAGCGAAGTGGGGAAGATTCCCACCTGATTCCCACGAATCCACAGGGTCGGTTCGTTTCAATCACTAACGCTATTGATTTAATTGGCGCTCCCAGAGGGATTCGAACCCTCGTACCAGCCTTGAGAGGGCTGTGTCCTAGGCCTCTAGACGATGGGAGCGTCTGGCCCCGCGAAGGGGCTGGTATTATATCGGCCCAGTTTCCTGCCACAACCGGACCCTGCACTCCTTGGATCCTCAAAGCGGCGGCGCTTCGTCGCCTGTCATCGTCGCTCGCGCAGACCATCCGGTCTCGCGTTCGCACATTTCCGGCAATGCGCTCAAGGTGCTGTACCGGCTCAAGGACGCCGGCTTCCAGGGCTTCCTGGTCGGCGGCTGCGTCCGGGACCTCCTGATCGGCATCGAGCCGAAGGACTTCGACGTCGCGACCGATGCCTCGCCCGAGGAGGTGCGGCGCCTGTTCCGCAACAGTCGCCTGATCGGGCGGCGCTTTCGCCTCGCGCACATTCGCTTCGGGCAGCAAATCATCGAGGTCGCGACCTTCCGCGCCGCCGGCGCGCCGATCGCGCCCGAGCCGGACCTCGATGGCATCACCGACGAAGACGCAGAGGAAAGCACGGACGCGAACCTGGACCAGGACCTGGACGACAATGGGGACGTCAACGGCAACGTCGCGGAGCCGGACGACACGAATGACCGCCATCGCGCGCACGACGTCCGTGGCCGCCTGCTGCGTGACAACCTGTACGGCAGCATCGACCAGGACGTCTGGCGACGCGACTTCACCTGCAATGCGCTTTACTACAGCATCGAGGACTTCTCGATCTGGGACTATGTCGGCGGCGTACCCGACATCCGCGCGCGCACGATTCGACTGATCGGCGACCCGGAGACGCGTTACCGCGAAGACCCGGTGCGCATGCTGCGCGCGGTGCGCTTCGAGGCGAAGCTGGGGTTCGAGATCCACGAGTCGGCGCGTGCGCCCTTCGCGACGCTCGCAGAACTCCTCGGCCACATCCCGCCTGCTCGGCTGCTCGACGAGTTCCAGAAACTGTTCCTGGCCGGCTTCGGCGGCCGGGCCTTTGACCTGCTGCGCGAGCATGGGCTGTTCGATCAGCTCTTCCCGGCGACCGCCGCCCATCTCGCGGGCGAGCCCGACGGCATGGCGCTCGCCCTGATCCGTGCTGGACTCGCCGACACCGACCGGCGCGTCGCCGAAGGCCGCCCGGTGACGCCCATGTTCCTGTTCGCGGTGCTGCTTTTCGGCCCGGTCTCGGCGACCGCGCAGCGGCGATTCGACGTCGGGTCGCACCCGGCCGTCGCAATCGCCGAGGCGGTGGACGAGGTCGTGAGCCAGCAGAACCGCCGCATCGGCATCCCCAAGCGGTTCTCGATCCCGATGCGGGAACTGCTCGCGCTGCAGCCGCGCTTCCATCGCCGCGAGGGGCGCCGCGTGCTCGGCTTCCTCGGACACCCGCGCTTTCGCGCAGCCTACGATTTCCTGCTGCTGCGCGCACAGGCAGGCGCCGAGGACCCCGCGATCGCGCGCTGGTGGACCGAGTTCCTTGCGCTCACGCCGGAGCAGCAGCGCGAACGGGTTGGCACTGAGGGCGGCTCTGGCGATGAGCCGGGCCTGCCTCGCCGCCGGCGCCGCAGGCGCGGCGGCCGACGCCACGCACCGCCACCCGCCGAAAGCTGAGCGCGTCCGGTGGCCTGGCGTCCCGCCTACGTGGCGCTCGGCAGCAACCTGTCCGATCCGGTCCGGCAGGTGGAGGCGGCGTTCGAGGCGCTGGAAGCCTTGCCTGATTCGCGGCTCATCGCGCGCTCCAGTCTCTGGCGCAGTCGGCCGATGGGCCCGCAGGACCAGCCGGATTTCGTCAATGCCGTCGCAGGAATGCTGACGACGGCAGAGCCGCGCGCCTTTCTCGAGTTGCTGCAGGCACTCGAGCGGCGCCTCGGCAAGGTCGTCCCCGCCGTTCGCTGGGGTGCGCGCGTGATCGACCTCGACCTGCTGGTGTTCGGCGACCTGCGGAGCGAGGAAGCCGGGCTCGTGCTGCCGCACCCGGGCCTGCACCAGCGCAATTTCGTGCTGTATCCTCTTTCCGAGATCGCCGCGGAACTCCAGGTGCCGGGACTCGCTAGCGTCGGCCGGCTGCGTGAACGGGTTTCGGCTGCGGGAATCGAGCGGCTCGCAGCGCGGGGATCCAGTGACGACTGACGAAAAAAACGAGGGCTGGCCGCACCGGCTGGTGGTCGTCGAAGGGCTGATCGGAGTCGGCAAAACGAGCCTCGCGAGCAAGCTCGCGACGGCGACCGGCGCTGGCACCGTGTTCGAGCAGCCGATGGACAATCCCTTCCTGGAGCGCTTCTACAAGGACCGGCGTGCGGCCGCATTCCCGGCCCAGCTGTTTTTTCTGTTTCAACGCGCGCGCCAGCTTTCCGAGCTGCGCCAGCACGACCTGTTCGACCAGGTGCGCATTGCCGACTACATGCTCGAAAAGGACCGGCTGTTCGCTCGCATCGTGCTGGACGACGAAGAGTTCAAGCTCTACGAACAGGTCTACGCGCGCCTCGCATTGGACGCCCCGACGCCGGACCTGGTCGTGTTCCTGCAGGCGCCGGTGGACATCCTGCTGCAGCGCATCGACCGGCGCGGCATTCCCTTCGAGAAGTACATCGACGCCGCCTACCTCGAGCGGCTCAGCGAGGCGTACACGCGCTACTTCCACCAGTACACGGCCTCGCCGCTGCTGATCGTCAACACCGCCGAGATCGATCCCGCCAACAACTCGCGGGATTTCGAGGACCTGTTCGAAACCATCCGTCGGACCACCAGCGGCCGGCACTACGTAAACCCGGTCCGGCGCTAGCTGCCCGCTTCCTGTCGCGCCAGCGCCCAGGCAACGTGCTCGCGCACGACCGGATCGGCGTCGTCGGCGCGGGCGCGCAGTGCGGCCGTCGCCGCCGCCGACCGCGGCGCGTTGCCGAGCGCGACCGCGAGGTTGCGCAGCCACCGGCCGAAGCCGAGCCGCCGCAGTGCGCTGCCCTCGGTCTTCTCCAGGTACTCCGCCTCGGACCATGCGAAGAGTTCAACCAGATCGGGGCAATCGAGCCGGTGCCGCACGCGGAAGTCCGGTTCTGCGGCGACCTGGGCAAACTTGTTCCAGGGACAGGCGAGCTGGCAGTCGTCGCAGCCGAAGACCCGATTGCCGATCGCGGGCCTGAGCGCCTCGGGAATCGGGCCATGGTGCTCGATCGTGAGGTAGGAAATGCAGCGCCGCGCATCGAGCTCGTAGGGCGCCGTGATCGCACCGGTGGGGCAGGCGGGCAGGCAGGCGCTGCAGGTGCCGCAGCGGTCCTTCGCGGGCGCGTCGGCCTGCAGCGGCAGGTCCGTGTAGAGCTCGCCAAGCATGAACAGCGAGCCCGCGCGCTCGTTGATGAGGTTCGTGTGCTTGCCGATCCAGCCGAGTCCGGCATTGCGCGCCAGCGGCTTTTCCATCACCGGCGCCGAATCCACGAACGCACGGTAGCCGAAGGGACCGAACTCGGTTTCGAGGCGTGCGGCGAGCTTCGCCAGCCGGCTGCGCAACACCTTGTGGTAGTCGCGGCCGAGGGCATAGCGCGCGATGTAGGCCTTGGCGCCGTCACCCAGCACCGCCGCTGCCTGCGCCGCATCGGGTGCCGAGGTTCGCATGCGCACGCTGATCACGCGCAGCGTCCCGGGAACGAGCTCGGCGGGCCGGCTGCGGCGGCGGCCATGGCGCGCCATGTAGTCCATGCCGCCGTGGCGCTGCTCGGCGAGCCATCGCTCGAGGTTGGATTCGTCGGCGGCGAGGTCAGTGCCTGCGACGCCTACCTGGTCGAAGCCGAGAGCGCCGGCGATTGCATCGAGTCGCGCGCGCAGGCGCGCGAGTTCGCCGGCTGTGAGGGAGCTTGGCATGGGCCGATTTCCGCGCGGAGGCGACCAGTATAATCACGGCCATGGATCCGCTGCCCGCCGAGGTCTATTCGGCCGCATCCGTGCGTGCGATGGACCGGCGCGCGATCGAAGAGGGCGGTATTCCCGGCTACGTACTGATGCAGCGCGCGGGCGACGCGGCATTTTCGGCGATCAAGCGTCACTGGCCGGCCGCGAAGACCGTCACCGTGCTGTGCGGGCCCGGCAACAACGCGGGCGACGGCTACGTCGTCGCGCGGCTGGCACGCGCCGCGGGACTCGAGGTGCGCGTCATCGCGGTGTCAGACCCCGCCACACTTCGCGGCGACGCGGCGCGTGCCCATGCCGACTTCACCACCGGGGGTGGGCGAACGGAGCCGCTCGGCAATGGCCTGTTCGAGGCATGCGACCTGGTCGTCGACGCGATGCTCGGTACCGGCGTCAATCGTCGTCTCGAAGAACCGTTCGTCGCCGCGATCCGCCAGGTCAACCGGCTACGGACTCCGGTCCTGGCGCTCGACATGCCTTCGGGCCTCGATGCGGACACCGGCGAACCGCGGGACTACGCGGTCTGCGCGACGCTCACGCTCGCGTTCGTGGCACTGAAAAGCGGCTACTACCTCGGCATGGCGCCCAATTTCGTCGGAACGCTGGAGTTTGCCGGGCTGGACCTGCCGCGCGGGGGCCGCGAAGGAGAAGGCCCCGTGATGCGCCGCATCGACGGTCACATCGCGGCCCGCGCGCTGCCGCCGCGCCGGCGATCCGCTCACAAGGGTGCGCACGGGCGCGTCGTAATCGTCGGCGGGCATGCGATGCCGGGGGCTGCGCTGCTCGCGGGCGAAGCGGCGCTGCGCACGGGCGCCGGGATCGTCACGATCGCGACGCGCGCGGAGAATGCCGCAGCCATTCTGGCGCGGCGTCCGGAGCTCATCGTACGTTCCGATCCGCTGCAGGAAATCCTCGGGGAGCGCACTACCATGAGCGCCGTGGCGATCGGGCCCGGGCTCGGCCTGCAGGCCGACTCGCAGGGCGCCTTCGATTCGGCAATCGAGCATGCGGGTCCGACGGTCGTCGATGCCGACGCGCTGACATTGCTCGCGGCGCGCCCGCGCAAGTCCGAGCGCTGGATCCTGACGCCGCATCCCGGCGAAGCCGCGCGACTTCTCGAATCCGGGTCGAGCCTGGCGCGAGGCAGCCGCCTCGACACGGTACGTGAGATCGTGGATCGCTACGGCGGCACCTGCGTGCTGAAAGGTGCCAACACGCTGGTCTATGGCGCAACGCCGGTACCCTGGGTCTGCGACCGCGGCAATCCGGGCATGGCGACCGCCGGCAGCGGCGATGTACTTGCCGGCGTCATCGCAGCGCTGCTCGCGACCACGAACAACCCGATCGATGCTGCGACGGCGGGAGTGTTCCTGCACGCGGAGGCCGGCGACCGCGCAGCGCGCGCCGGCATGCGGGGGATGATCGCGGGCGACATCGTCGCGGAGCTGCGCGGCGTCGTGAACACTTCGTGGAGCTGAACCTGCCCGACGAGGCAGCGACGACCTGCGCCGGCATGGCGCTTGCCCGCGGACTGCCCGACCTCGAGAGCCAGAGCCTCCTGCTCACGCTCTCCGGCGAGCTCGGCAGCGGCAAGACGACGCTTGCGCGCGCGCTGCTGCGCGGCCTCGGCGTCGCCGGCACGATCCGAAGCCCGACGTTCACGCTGGTCGAGCCCTACGACACGACGCGCGGTGCCGTACACCATCTCGATCTCTATCGCCTGGCGCCGGGCGCGGCCATGCTCGAAGGGATCGGCTATCGGGACCTGCGCGGGCTGCCGGGACTCGTCCTGGTGGAGTGGCCGGAGCGCGCGGGCGGGACCCTCGGCCCGCCCAATCTCGCCGCGAGGCTCGCGTACCAGGGCAGCGGGCGGCAGGTTTCGCTCACTGCGACTGGCGAAAGTGGGCGCGCCTGGCTGGCCGCGAGTCGTGCCCTACTCGAAGAGTGCGCCGTATCTCGCTGAAAAACTTGAATTAAAAAACTTCGGTCGCTAGAGTACCCGCGGGGTACCTGAGCGCACGGCAGTCATGCGGCCCATGAGGACAATCGGCCTTTTCGTCCTGCTGCTCGCCGCGGTTTCGGCGGCGGCAGACACTCCCGCGCTGCGCGACATCCGCGTGTGGGCGAGCCCCGATTCAACCCGCGTCGTGCTCGACCTCACCGCGCCGGCAAGCTACACGGTTTTCTCGCTTGCCGGCCCTGACCGCATCGTCATCGACATCGAGCGGATTGAGGCCGACCCGTCCGCGATCAAGATCCCCGACGGTTCCGGAGTCGTGAAAGCGGTCCGGATCGGCGCGCGCGGCCGCGCGGGCCTGCGCGTCGTGCTCGACGTCGAAGCGAAGGTCGAAGCCAAGGCGTTCCTGACGCCGCCGAACGAGACATACGGCCATCGGCTGGTCGTAGACCTCGGCCATGGCCATGGCCAGGCGCAGGCGAACCTGGCACCGGCGCCGGCGTTGCCGATGCAGCCCGAAGTACCGATGCCCGTCAAGGTCGCGGGTGGCGACGGCCAGCGCGACCTCGTAATCGCCATCGACGCCGGCCACGGCGGCGAGGACCCGGGCGCTATCGGCAAGTCGGGTACCCGTGAAAAGACCGTCGCGCTCGAGGTCGCGAAGAAGCTCGCCGACCGCATCAACGCCGAGCCGGGCATGAAGGCTGTGCTGACGCGCACCGGCGACTACTTCGTAAAATTCAAGGATCGCATTAAGCGCACGCGCGAACACAGCGCCGACCTGTTTGTCTCGATCCATGCCGACGCGTTCATGGACCGATCGGTGCGTGGCTCCTCGGTCTACGTGCTCTCGACGCGCCGCGCGAGCAGCGAGGCCGCGCGCTGGCTCGCCGACCGCGAAAACGCTGCCGACCTCATCGGCGGCGTGTCGCTGCACGACAAGAGCGACGTGCTGCAGTCCGTGCTGCTCGACCTGTCGCAGAACGCGGCGATCAATGCGAGCCGCGACGCGGCCGCACGCGTGCTCTCCGAGCTTGACCACGTGGGCCAGCTCAAGAAGAGCGAGGTGCAGCACGCGAGCCTCATCGTCCTGACTTCGCCGGACGTGCCCTCGATGCTGGTGGAAACCGCGTTCATCTCCAACCCGGACGAAGAGAAGAAGCTCCGCGACCCGGCGCACCAGGACCGGCTGGCGCAGGCGATACACGCGGGCGTGCGCCGCTACTTCTACGACAACCCGCCGCCGGGCTCGCGAGTGGCGGTGCTGGCGGCCCGCGAGCGCGGCCAGGCGCTGCGCCACGTCGTTTCGCCCGGCGAGACCCTCGGTGACGTCGCCGGCCGTTACGCGGTCAGCGTCGATGAATTGCGCCAGAGGAACCGCCTCCAGACCGAGACCGTCGCCTCCGGCACCATCCTCGAGATTCCCGTCGCCGGCACTTAGGGAAGCCCTGCACAGGTGGCGCGCGCGCAACCCCCGGGGCCGGGCGGATTTGCGATGGGGCGGCGTCACTCGTCGCTCATGTATCACGATACACATCGCTCCTCGTTCCTTGCCCGATCGCAAATCCGCCACGGCCGCGCCCACGCCACCTGTGCAGGGCTTCCCTAACGGTTAGACTGGCGTGGCAGCCCCGCGCCATGCCCATCCGCATCCTCGAAGGCCCGCTCGTCGACCAGATCGCTGCGGGCGAGGTCATCGAGCGCCCGGCGTCCGTCGTCAAGGAACTGGTCGAGAACGCGCTCGACGCCGGAGCGCGCCAGGTGTCGATCGACATCGAGCACGGCGGGATCCGCCTGGTCCGCGTGCGCGACGACGGCGCCGGCATCGCCGCCGAGGAACTCCCGCTCGCGCTGGCACGGCATGCGACCAGCAAGATAGCCTCCCTCGAGGACCTCGAACGGGTCGCATCGCTCGGCTTCCGCGGAGAGGCGCTGCCTTCCATCGCATCGGTGTCGGCGCTGCGGCTCGTCTCCCGGGCGCGGGGCACAGCGTCGGGCGCAGCGATCGAGTGCGTCGACGGCCATCCGGGTAACTTGCAGCCGGCTCCGCACCCCGAGGGCACGACGGTGGAGGTGCGCGACCTCTTTCATCGCGTTCCTGCGCGGCGCAAGTTCCTGCGCGCGGAATCGACCGAGTTCCAGCATGTGCAGAAGGCCGTCACGCGGCTTGCGCTCTCGCGCTTCGATGTCGCCTTCACCCTCACCCACAACCGGCGCGAGCAATTCGCGCTGCCCGTCGCTCCCGGCCGGCGCGAGCGCGAGGCGCGCATCGCGCGCCTGGTGGGCGCGGACTTCGTCGCCGCCTCGCGCTTCGTGACACACGCGCAGGCTGGCTTTGCGCTCGAGGGCTGGATCGGGCTGCCCTCGGCCTCGCGCGCCCAGCCAGACCGGCAGCACCTGTTCGTGAACGGCCGCATGGTGCGCGACCGGCTGCTCGCCAGCGCCGTGCGCCTCGGTTACCGCGACGTGAGCCACGGCGGCCGGCATCCGGCATGGCTGCTCTACCTCACGCTGGACCCGCTGCAGGTGGACGTGAACGCGCACCCGCAGAAGCTCGAGCTGCGCTTTCGCGACGGCCGCGGCGTGCACGACTTCATGTTCCGCACGGTCGAGCGGGCGCTCGCCGAGGCGGGGCGGGGAGAGGCGGGCACGCCACCGGTCGCTGCGGCGGCGCGCTGGGGCGGAGCCTGGGTGCCGGGTGGCACGACGCTCGCCCTCGGCGAGCCGACACCCAGGTACCCTGCGGCGCCGGCGGAGCGGTCGCACGAAATCCCGGCCGTGCCGGATGGGCAGCATCCGCTCGGGCACGCGATCGCGCAGCTGCACGGCGTCTACATCGTGGCGCAGTCGGCCGAGGGCATGGTGCTCGTCGACATGCATGCCGCGCACGAACGTATCCTGTACGAGCGGCTGAAAGCCGCCATGGATTCGGGAAGCGGCCCGCGCCAGGCCCTGCTGGTGCCGGCGCTGCTCGAGACCACGGAAGCCGAGGCGTCGCTCGCCGAGCAGCACGCCGGCGAGTTGGCCGCAGCGGGATTCGCGGTCGATCGCGTCGGTCCCGCGACGCTTGCCGTGCGTGAGGTGCCGGTCGCGCTCGCGGCCGAAGACGTCGCGGCCATCCTCGCCGACGCG
Organism: uncultured Gammaproteobacteria bacterium; assembly: GCA_963817195.1. GTDB lineage: Bacteria > Pseudomonadota > Gammaproteobacteria > Steroidobacterales > Steroidobacteraceae > SCUD01. The sequence continues at coordinate 184,207 of CAWFNJ010000006.1, read as the reverse complement.
CTCGCCGACCTCGGAGCGGGCGGCACGGCCCATCGCATCGACGGCAGCCAGAACGAACTGCTCGCGAACATCGCTTGTCGCAGCGCAGTGCGTGCCCACCGCCAGCTCACGGTGCCCGAGATGGACGCCCTGCTGCGCGACATGGAGCGCACCGAACGCTCGGGGCAGTGCAGCCACGGTCGGCCGACCTGGACCCGGCTGACGCTCGCCGAGCTCGACCGGATCTTCCTGCGCGGCCGCTGATGTCGCGCAGTCCCGCGATCCTGCTGATGGGCCCGACGGGGTCGGGCAAGACCGATCTCGCCGCCGCGCTCGTCGAACGCTTGCCGCTCGAGATCGTGAGCGTCGACGCCGCGATGGTGTACCGCGGCATGGACATCGGCACCGCCAAGCCAGGCCCCGAGCTGCTTGCGCGCGCGCCGCATCACCTCGTGGACCTCATCGATCCTGTCGAGAGCTACTCCGCGGCGCGTTTCCTTGCCGATGCCGGTGCGGCAATGTCGGCGATCGCCGCGCGCGGCCGCGTGCCGCTCCTTGCCGGAGGCACGATGCTGTATTTCCGCGCGCTGCAATCGGGGCTCGCGCGGCTGCCGGCAGCGGATCCCGCGGTCCGGCGGCGGATCGAGGAGCGCGCCGCGGCCGAGGGCTGGCCGGCGCTGCACGCGGAACTCGCGCGGCTCGACCCCGTCACCGCGGCGCGGGTCCGCCCGAACGACCGGCAGCGGATCCAGCGCGCGCTGGAAGTAATCGAGCGCAGCGGCCGGCCCCTGTCGGCGCAACTCGCCGAGGACCTGCGCGGCGCGGCGAGCCGCGAGGACCTTTCGCTCGTGCTCGCGCCGTCCGACCGCGCCGCACTTTTCGATCGTCTGGCCGCGAGGTACGACGGGATGCTGAAACGTGGCTTTGTGGACGAAGTCCGCGGGTTGCGCGCGCGCGGCGACCTGCATGCCGGGCTGCCGTCGATGCGACTGATCGGCTACCGCCAGTTGTGGCAACACCTGGATGGCGCCCTGACTCTCGCGGAGGCTTCGGAAAAGGCCGTCGCGGCGACCCGTCAGCTCGCGCGCCGCCAGCTCACCTGGCTGCGTGCCGAGCCTCGTGCCGAATGGTTTGACTCCGGGGACGCGCAAACGCCGGAACGGATCGCCGCCCGCGTTGCCGAATGGCTTTGGAAGCGAGGATTCCAAGGACGGAGGTGCTAGACTCGCGGCATACGGGCGACGCCCTTTGCGTCTTGAAAAAGCCCGGAATGGTCCGAATTAGTAGCCGCCGGACGAGCGTAGAGCGGCATGAAAGCGCTAGAAAAAACAAGGAGTTACCATGGCCAGAGGTCAATCACTGCAGGATCCGTTCCTGAATGCGCTGCGCAAGGAACGCGTGCCGGTGTCCATTTATCTCGTCAACGGCATCAAGCTTCAGGGCCAGGTGGATTCCTTTGACCAGTTCGTGGTGCTGCTCAAGAACTCGGTAAGCCAGATGGTCTACAAGCACGCCATCTCGACCGTCGTTCCGGCGCGGAACGTGCGCCTGCCGTCGACCGACGGCGTCGAGGAAGAAGTGCCGGCCCAGGAGACCGCTTGACCGGGACCCCGGCAGGAAGCCTTGTTCGAACGCCCTGAGCGCGGCGAGCGCGCAATCCTGGTCCGCATCGGCCTCGGACACGCGCCGGATGCCGACGAGCTGGCCGAGTTCGACGCGCTGGCGCGTTCTGCGGGCGCCATCCCGGTGGCTACGGTGATTGGCAGTCGCCGCATACCGGAGCCGCGATTCTTCGTCGGCAGCGGCAAGGCCGACGAAATCCGCGACTGCGCCGAGGCGGCGAAGGCCGAGCTCGTGCTCGTGGACCATGAACTGTCGCCTTCGCAGGAGCGTAACCTCGAGCGTCTCGTCGGTCGTCGCGTACTCGACCGGACCGGCCTCATCCTCGACATCTTCGCGACCCGCGCCCGCAGCGCCGAGGGCAAGCTCGAGGTGGAGCTCGCGCAACTGCGTCACCTGTCGACGCGGCTGGTGCGCGGCTGGACCCACCTCGAGCGCCAGAAGGGCGGCATTGGCCTCCGCGGTCCGGGCGAAACGCAGCTCGAAACCGATCGTCGCCTCGTCGGCAAGCGCATCCGCACGCTGTCCGCGAAGCTGGAGAAGCTTGCCCAGCGGCGCGACACGGGACGGCAGGTGCGCAAGCGCGTGCCGGTTCCGGGAGTCGCGTTGATCGGCTACACGAATGCCGGCAAGTCGACGCTGTTCCGCGCGCTCACCGGCGCCGACGCCTACGTGGCCGACCAGCTGTTCGCAACGCTCGATCCGACGGTGCGCAGGCTCCGCCTGCCGCACACGCCCGACATCGTGGTCGCCGACACGGTCGGCTTCGTGCGCGATCTCCCGCACGAGCTGGTGGCCGCGTTCCGTTCGACGCTGATGGAGGCGCGCGAGGCGGACCTTCTGCTGCACGTGGTCGATGCTGCCGATCCCGAGCGCGAACAGCGCATCGCGCAAGTGCAGGAGCTCGTCGAAAGCATCGGCGCCGGGGCGATTCCGCAGCTGCGCGTATTCAACAAGCTGGACCGGCTCGGGCGAGCGCCTGAGCTCGTGCGCGACGCCACGGGCCAGCCTTCGGCTGTCTGGCTCTCGGCGGCGACCGGTGCGGGCGTCGCCATGCTGCGCGGCGCCCTGCAGGAGACCTTCGGCCAGGCCGCCATGCGGCTCGCCGTCGTGCTGCCGCCGTCGCAAGGCCGGCTGCGGGCGCGGCTTTACGAGCTGCGTCTGGTGCGCGCGGAGGAAGCGATGCCGGATGGCAACGCGCGCCTGGTCGTCGAGTCCTCCCACCAGCAGCTCGAGCAAATGTGCCGCGAGGCGGGTGTCGATTTCGCGTCCGCGGTTTCGCCTTGTCTGCCCGCGCCCGGCTTCGTAGAATTCCCGCGCGACGCCGCGAGTTCCGCGGCCTGATCTCCCGAGCCCTCCGAGCGCACTAATGGCCTGGAACGATCCCGGCAAGAACGAGAATCCCTGGCAGCGCCGGCCCGAGAAGGGCCCGCCGGACCTGGACGAGCTGCTGCGCCGGCTGCAGAAGCGCCTGCGCGGGCTGTTCGGCGGCGGCGCGCCGGGCGGTGGCGGGTCCGCCAGCACCGGCAGCCGCGCCTTCGGCATTGGCTCGATACTCCTCGCCATCGCCGCCATCTGGGTGCTGTTCGGCAGCTTCTACCTGAACGAGGCGGCCGAGCGCTCGGTCATCACGCGCTTCGGCAGGTACGTCGAGACCACGTCCGGTGGCTTCAACATGCGGCTTCCGTGGCCGATTGACCGGCGCACCGTCATCAACGTGACGGAATTCGTCAGCTTCACCGACCGCACGCGCATGCTGACGCAGGACGAGGCCCTCGTGGACATCGACCTCGCAGTGCAGTACCGGCGCGTGGACCCGGTCAAGTTCGCGTTCAACGTGCGCAACCCCGAGGAAACGCTCGGCGAGGTCAGCGAGAGCGCAATCCGCGAGGTGATCGGGCAGAGCAAGCTCGACTTCGTGCTCGAGGCCGGGCGCCAGGAGATCAGCGCCAAGACCAAGGACCTCGTGCAGCGAACCATCGCCGCCTACAACACCGGCATCGAGGTGATCAGCGTCAACCTGCAGGGCGTGAGCGTCCCGGACCAGGTGGCGCCGGCGCAAAAGGACGCGATCAAGGCGCGCGAGGACAAGGAACGCGCGACGCTGTCCGCGGAAACCTACGCGAACGACATCGTGCCCAAGGCGCGAGGCGCGGCCGTCAGCGTGGTGGAGGGCGCGCGCGCCTACCGCAGCCGCGTGATCGCCGACGCCGACGGGCGGACACAGCGATTCCTCTCGCTCGCGGCCGAGTACCAGCGCGCCCCGGCGGTCACGCGCGAGCGCCTTTACCTCGAGACGATCGAGCAGGTGCTCGGCTCCTCCGCCAAGATCCTGGTGGACGTCGAGGGCACCGGCAACATGATTTACTTGCCGATCGACAAGCTGATCGAGCAGCGCAGCCCGGCGCGCGGCACGACCGACACGCCGCCGACGATCCGGCTCGAGGACGGCAGCGAGCTCGAGGCGGAAGACCCGCGTGCCAGGAGGGAGCGCTGAGATGAACCGCTACGCTTTCCAGGCACTGCTCGGGATCCTCCTCGCCGCGTGGCTCGTCTCCGCGTCGATATTCACGGTGAAGGAGACCGAGCTCGCCATCAAGTTCCGGCTGCGCGAGATCGTAGGAACCGACTTCGAGCCGGGCCTGCACTTCATGATCCCGTGGATCCATACGGTACAGAAGTTCGAGCGCCGCGTGCTGACGCGCAACTACCCGGCCGAGCCCTTCCTGACCAGCGAAGGCAAGATCCTGAACGTCGATTTCTTCGTGAAGTGGCGGGTGTCCAACGTCGGCCAGTTCTACCTCGCGACCAACGGCGACGAAGAGGCGGCCGCCGGGCGCCTCGCCGAGATCGTCAAGGACGGACTGAAAGGCGTCATCGCCAAGCGCACGATCCAGCAGGTCGTCGCCGCCGAGCGCTCCGAGTTCATCGGCGACATCCTGCAGGTTGCGGGCGCTTCCGTGGGCCAGCTGGGCGTCACGCTGGTCGACGTGCGCGTGAAGCGCATCGACCTGCCGGAGGAAGTCTCCGAGTCCGTATACAACCGCATGCGCCAGAACTTCGCGCGCCAGGCCTCGCAGCTGCGCGCCGAGGGCGACGAGCAGGCGCAGCGCATCCGCGCGGAAGCGGAGCGCGAGCGCACCGAGCTGCTCGCCGGCGGGAACCGCGACGCGGAGGTGATTCGCGGCGAGGGCGACGCGCAGGCGGCGCTCACCTACGCGCGCGCGTACCAGCGCTTCCCCGAGTTCTTCTCCCTGCATCGCAGCCTCGAGGCCTACCGCAACTCGATCGGCCAGCCGAACGACGTGCTGGTGATCGCGCCCAAGGGCGAGTTCTTCAAGTACTTCAAGCAGTCCGGCCGCTAAGGGCATACCCATTCCATGCGTATTGCATGGCCCGACCTCGCGACCGCGCTCGGCCTCCTGCTCGTGATCGAGGGCATCCTCCCGTTCCTCAGCCCGCGGGCGATCCGGCGTGCGCTCGAACAGATGATGGCGATGAACGACGCAACGCTCCGGGTCGCGGGCGCGGCCAGCATGTTCGCCGGAGTCCTCGTGCTCTGGCTCGTGCGGTCCTGAGGCAGGCGATGGGCCGCTTCGTCGTGGTCGTCGGCGCCCAGTGGGGCGATGAAGGAAAGGGCAAGGTCGTCGACCTGCTCACCGAGCGCGTATCCGCGGTTGCCCGCTTCCAGGGCGGCCACAACGCGGGCCACACGCTGGTGATCGGGGGCGTCAAGACAGTCCTCTCGCTGATCCCCTCCGGGGTGCTGCGCGAGCGCGTGCGCTGCTACATCGGCAACGGCGTCGTGGTGTCGCTGGAAGCGCTGCTTTCCGAGGCCGACATGCTCTCCGCCCGCGGCGTGCCCGTGTTCGAGCGCCTCCGGGTCAGCGCGCTGTGCCCGCTGGTGCTGCCCTCGCACGCGATGATCGACCGCGCGCGAGAGCGTGCCAGCGGGGACCGCAAGATCGGCACGACCGGACGGGGCGTCGGCCCCGCTTACGAGGACAAGGTGGCGCGCCGCGCGGTGCGGGTCGGCGATCTCGGCGACGCGCGGCGTTTCGAGTCGCGGCTCGCAGAGCTCCTCGAGTACCACAACTTCCTGCTCGAGCGGCGGCTCGGCGAGGCGCCGGTGGACCTCGGCGCGACGCTCGAGGCGTGTCTGGCGCAGGGCGAGCGTATCCGTCCGATCGTATGCGACGTCGCCGGCGAGCTTTCCGCCCTGCGCTCGTCGGGCGCCAACGTCCTGTTCGAAGGCGCGCAGGGAACGATGCTCGACGTGGATCACGGCACGTTCCCGTACGTGACGTCCTCGAACACGGTCGCCGGCTACGCCCCGGTAGGCACGGGCCTCGGGCCGCGGGACATCGACGACGTGCTCGGCATCGTGAAGGCCTATACGACCCGCGTGGGAGCGGGGCCTTTCCCGACCGAGCTCGACGACGAGGTTGGCCGGCACCTGTCGCGCGTCGGCCAGGAGTTCGGCGCCGTAACCGGGCGGCCTCGGCGCACCGGCTGGTTCGACGCGGTGGCGCTCAAGCGCTCCATCGTCAACAACGGCATCAGCGGGCTCTGCGTCACGAAACTCGACGTGCTCGACGGTCTCGACTGCGTGAAGCTCTGCGTCGCCTACGACGAGAGTGGCGCCCCGCGCTACGAGTCAATGCCCGGCTGGCGGTCGCGCACCGCGGGGCTCAAGTCGATGGCCGAGCTGCCTGTCGAGGCGCGCGCCTACCTCGCGCGGCTCGAATCCGCCTGCGGCGTGCCGGTCACGATGATCTCGACCGGCGCCGAGCGGGACGAGACGATCATTTCCCGTCATCCGTTCGGCTGACGGGGGCGTCAGAAGGTCGCGCTGTAGAACAGTATCGGCCCCTGGTATTTCCAGTCGAGCTTGCCGCTGTCCTCGTCGTCGTCGACGTGAACATCGACGGAGAACCGGTTGTAACCGATACCGAGGCCCAGCCAGCGCCGCGGCTGCCAGGTGACGGAAACGCGAAGGTCTTCGATGCTTCCCGTGTACTTGTCGATCGACAGGTAAAAATATTGCGCGGTTGCATCGAGCCAGAACTGGCGTCCCAGGTCGACGGTCGCCCGCAGCCCGGCGACAGGCAAGGGCGCATCGACGTCGACCTCGTCCCGGACTCGCACAGAGCCTCCCGGGCCAGGCGAGGTGACGTTCGCTTCGAGATCGGCCTCGATCGCGGTGTAGTGCACTCCGAACGAGCCCGAGACCTCGTAGCGCGGACGACGGCGCAGCGCGTACTCGTACGCGAGCTCGTAGACGTCGAACGCAAAGCGGCTCGATACGTCCACGCCAACCGGAAAAGTGACGTCTCCCCACCTTATCGTCTGGTCGATGGCCTGCATTGCGTCGCGCTCCGTGCTGAACCACATCGCACGCAGCTTGTGCCGTTCGGCGAAGCGCCACTGAGCATCCAGGCGAAACCGGGTGATGTCGCCATCACCGAACTCATCTTCCCAGTTGAATTCCGTTCCCCGGTCGCTCCCGTCGGCATCGAAGCGTAGCGTCGTGTCCGTGTCGAGAATGAAGCCGCCGGCCGCGAGGTTGAACCGGTCCGACAGCAGGTCCACATCGCCTGCGGCCGCGACAGCGCTCGTTGCAAGCCAAAGAAATGCCGAACCGGCCAGACGCACGGCCGATGCCGTCCCGCCGTGCCTACGCGTCGCTTGTCCGTCCCCGTCGCTCAAGGCGCACTCCACATCGAGAATCTCGGTGAGCATCGCACAGACCGGCGGTTCATTGAAGGCGTGAGCCAGCGCTGATCGCGCAATGAGCGGTTTCCCTACAGACCCCGCGCCGTCCCGGCTGTCGTACTCGTCACCCGTAGAGACGAGACCACGATGGCCAGGAAGAAATACAGCGAGGCAGCGCAGCGAAAGGTCAAGAAGGCGATGCACGAGCGCAAACGCGGCACGCTCCGCAGTGGCAGCTCGGGCAAGAAAGTGCGAAGCCGCAAGCAGGCGATCGCGATCGGCCTGTCGCAGGCTCGGCGCGCCGGCGCAAAGGTGCCGCGCAAGCCCACGCGCAGGACGCGCACGAAGCGCCGCTGATGCCGAAGCGGCGTTCGACCCGCCCGGCGCGAACGACACCGGCGCGCGTGAAGCGCGTGGTCGCGCGGCAGCGCGCCATCCAGAAACTGGTCGCGCTCGCGGACCGCAAGCATCCGCGCAAGGAGTCGAAGCGCGCGGTGCAAGCGGGCGCCAGGCGTTATCCCGCGCCGCCGATGCCGCGCCAGCATCAGTCGAAGCCGGGCGTCGAGCACTCGATCGAGCCGGCGCCGATGTACGAGGCGCCCTTCTACCTGGGCTCGGCCAAGCTGTACGGCAAGGTTGCGTTGATCACCGGCGGAGATTCCGGGATCGGGCGGGCGGTCGCGGTGCTGTTCGCGCGCGAGGGTGCCGACGTCGCGATCCAGTATCTCTGCGAGCACGCGGACGCCGACACCTCGAAGGCGGCGGTCGAGGCCGAAGGCAGGCGCGCGATCCTGATCCCCGGTGACGTGAGCGATCGCGCATTCTGCAAGGCGGCGGTCCGTCGGACGGTGGAGGAGCTCGGGCGCCTCGACGTCCTGGTCAACAACGCCGCGTTCCAGGTCCACGTGCCGCGGCTCGAGGACCTCACCGAGGAGCACTTCGACCTCACGGTGAAGACCAACCTGTACGGGATGTTCCACATGACGCAGGCCGCCGTGCCGCACCTCGCCGAGGGCGCCGCGATCATCAACAACGGTTCGGTTACCGGCATCTACGGCAGCAGCCATCTCCTCGACTACGCGATGACCAAGGGGGGTATCCATGCCTTCACCCGGTCGCTCGCCGCCCACCTCATGCCGCGCGGCATTCGCGTGAATGCGGTCGCGCCGGGTCCGGTCTGGACGCCGCTCAATCCGTCCGACAAGAAAGCCGGCGACGTGGCGCGCTTCGGCGCATCCGCCCCGATGAAGCGGCCAGCCCAGCCCGAGGAAATCGCGCCGGCGTTCGTGTTCCTGGCCTCGGCACAGTGCTCCGGTTATGTCAGCGGGGAGGTCCTGCCGATCGTCGGCGGGTACAGCGGCGGCTGGTAGCCCGGGACCGGGAGCGACGTCGCATGTCGGCTGCAAAGGTCGCAGGTCGGGCAACTGGTCCCCGCCGCGGCGGCGTGGCAAAGTTATGGGGCACAGAATCGCGCCGAAGGACCTGCGCATTCAGGGCCCGTGACGCCCAAGGATCCACAATGACGATTAACGCCGCCCTGCTGAGTGCTGTTTTTGCCGTTTTTGCCAGTGCCCCTGCGCTGGGGCAACAGTCAACCGATATGGCCGAGACTAACGTGCCGCCGCTCGAGTCGCCTGCCGCCGAGGTCGAAGCGCCCGCGAGTCCTGCCGCGGTGGAGGACGCCGACGCAGCGCAGGCAGAATCGAAAGACAAGGATGTGCGAACCGATACCGAGGCCCTGCTTGCAGCCCAGGCCGCCGGCTACAAGTTGAAGACCAAGGACGGCAAGCAGGTCTTTTGCAAGAAGGAAATGGTTACGGGCTCGCGCCTGGCAACGCGCACGCGCTGCCTGACGCTGGCGCAGATCGAAGCGGAGCGCAATGCCGTCAAGGACATGCTCAACGACATGAGCCGCCGGTCGGTAAACATTCCGGAAGAGTGAGACAGTCCGCGTCGACGCGGTCTCTCGCGGGCGACTACGCCGTCGCTGCCCGGGAGAGCAGGGCGTTGAACGGCGCCCGTTCCGGCCAGCGCATGCGCGCCCGGCGAACGATCATCGTGGTGACCAGCGCGAACTGCCCTTCCAGGCTCGCATGGCTCACGCCGTCCGTGAACACCATCCAGGCCGAGAGGGGCGGGAAGCGCAGCTCGAGGTAACCTTCCATGTCGGCCCGGAATCCCGGGTCGTCCTTCATGTAGTTGTGCAGGCGGCGCATCGCGCGATCGTAGGGGCTCGTGTCGAGCACGGTCGCGAGCGGGTTGAGGTGCGCGAGCCCTGCAACGAGCGCGGACACCACGCGGTCACCGCCACGTTTCTCGATGTGCAGGCGCAGCCGGCCCGCGTCGTCGAGCAGTCCCGCGCGGGCGCCGTGCCGCACGACCATGTCCTCGAAGTTGCCCTTGGTCGCCCAGACCCGGTCGCGCGAAGGATTCACGTTCACGAAGAAGCGCAGGATGCGATCACCGTCGGTGGCGCCGTAGGCGCCGGCATCCACGTGCACCAGCTCGTTGCTCGCGTGCGGCTTGAGGTTGCGGCCCTTCTCCTCGATCGGCCGGAAGCTGCAGGTGCCGACGCGTGCGCCTTCCGTCAGGTCGCCGGTCACCTGGCGCAGGAAAGCCTGGACCTGGTCGAGATGCGAGCGCAGCGTCTCGGTCACGCGCTGGGTCGTCTCCGCGTCGGCCTCCAGCCCGCTGACCTTGCCGGCCTCGGGGTGATAGCTGACATTCTTGAGCTTCAGGCGGGACGGCAGCTCGCGCCGCAGGAAGTCGAGCGTCTCCTCCGGGGGCAATGGCAGCGGGCAGCTCGGAAAATAGACGATGCGGTTCGCTTCGAGCGCGTCGCGCACCGCGCCCGGGTCTGCGCGCCAAGCTGCATCCTGGAAGGTCGCGAGCATCGTGAAAACCTACGCCCGGTCCGCCGCGGGTGTCAAACGGGCGAAGCGCGGGCGGCCGGTGGTGATCCGCGCAGGCACTCGTCTACAATGCCCGCGCGAGACGATAAGAATGGTGCCCAGGAGAGGACTCGAACCTCCACGCCTCTCGGCACTAAGACCTGAACCTAGCGCGTCTACCAATTCCGCCACCTGGGCACAGGTTGCGGCCGGGGGACCCCCGGCAAGGGCGCGTCAATTTACGCAGGCACCCGTTTGATGTCAATTTCGAGGACACGATGACCCGCCGGCCGCAATGGCAGCAGGAAGACCCGCGCTTTCGCGAGGAATCGGCCCGCTACGAGAAGCCAATCCCGAGTCGCGAGCTGCTGCTCGCGAAACTGCGGCCAGGCGAACAAGCCGCTCGGCTTCGACGCGCTCGCGGCGCTGCTCGGCATCCGCGACCCGGGCGAGCGCGAAGCGCTCGCGAAGCGCCTCGGTGCGATGGCTCGCGACGGCGAGCTGCTCGTCAACCGCGCGAACGACTACTGCCTGGTCGACCGCCTTCCGGTCGTAATCGGCACGGCGAGCGGCCACCGCGACGGCTTCGGCTTCCTGGTGCCGGACGAAGACGGCGACGACCTGTTCCTGCCGTACCGCGAGATGCGCATGCTGTTCCACGGCGACCGCGCGGCGGCGCGGGTCACGGGAAGAGATGAGCGTGGCCGCCCGGAAGGCGCCATCGTCGAGGTGCTCGAACGCCGCACGCGGCAGGTCGCGGGCCGCTTCACGCTCGAGGGCGGCGTCGGCTTCGTGACGCCGGACAACCGACGCATCAGCCAGCGCGTCGTCGTGCCGCGCGAGGCCACCGGCGACGCGCGCCACGGCGACCTCGCGGTGGTGGAAATCACCGAGCAGCCGAGCCGGAACCGCGACCCGGTCGGGCGTGTCGTGCGCGTGCTGCCGGAGAGCGGGGGCGCCGACACGGCGATCGACCTCGCCATTGCCTCGTTCGGCCTGTCGCATGACTTCCCGGCGGAGGTACTTGCCGAAGCGCGCGGCTACGGCCACGAAGTGCCGGGCAGGGCGCAACCCGGCCGCGAGGACCTGCGCGCGCTGCCGCTGGTGACAATCGACGGCGAGGACGCGCGCGACTTCGACGATGCCGTATTCGCAGAGCCGGCCGGCAATGGCTTCCGGCTCGTGGTCGCGATCGCGGACGTCAGCCACTACGTTCGGCCCGGCACCGCGCTCGACCGGGAGGCGCGCGAGCGCGCGACCTCGGTGTATTTCCCGAGCCGCGTGCTGCCCATGCTGCCGGAGGAGCTGTCCAATCACCTCTGCTCGCTCATGCCCGACGTTGACCGGCTGTGCATGGTCTGCGACATGCAGCTGACCCGGGCGGGGTCGGTCACCAAGAGCCGTTTCTACCCGGGCGTCATGCGCTCCCAGGCGCGGTTCACCTATACGCGCGTCGCCGCGCACCTCGATGGCCGTGAACCGCTGGCGCGCGGCCCGCAGGCCCGCGTGGCACCGGTCATCGACTGCCTGCACCAGGTGTACAAGGCGCTCCGCCGTGAGCGCGAGAAGCGCGGGGCGCTCGACTTCGAGGCGCCCGAGGTCAAGGTGCTGGTGGACGTCGCGGGCAGGCCGACGGACATCCGCGAGTACCCGCGCAACGACGCCCACCGCCTGATCGAGGAATGCATGATCGCGGCCAACGTACAGGCGGCCGGCTTCCTGAAGAAGAAGCACCTGCCGGCACTGTTCCGGATCCACGGCCAGCCCGACGAGGACCGCATCGAGGACCTGAAGCGCTTCCTGGCGATGCGCGGCGTGCTCCTCGAGATCTCCGGCGACCTGAAGCCCGCGCGCCTGCAGAAGGTGCTCGCCGGCATCTCCGGACGGCCGGATGCCGCCGTGCTCGAGACCGCGATCATCCGTTCGCTGCCGCAGGCCCTGTACCAGCCGCTCAACATCGGCCACTTCGGACTCGCGCTCCAGGAGTACGCGCACTTCACCTCGCCGATCCGGCGCTACCCGGACCTGCTCGTGCATCGCGGCATCCGGCACGCCCTTGGAGGCGGCAGGTGCCGCCAACTTCGCGCACACGGCGCGCGAGATGGAAGTGCTCGGCACGGAATGCTCGTTCCGCGAGCGACGCGCGGATGAGGCGGCGCGCTCGGTCGTGGCCTGGCTCAAGTGCGAGTTCATGCGACCGCGCGTCGGCGAGGAGTTCGACGCGGTGGTGACCGGCGTCACGGACTTCGGCCTGTTCGTGCAGCTGAAGTCGCTCCAGGTGGACGGCCTGGTGCACGTGACCGCGCTGCCGGCGGACTATTTCCACTTCCACGAGCGCGACCGCACGCTGGTCGGCGAGCGCACCCGGCAGCGCTTCTCGATCGGCGACGAATTGCGCGTGCGCCTGGTGCGGGTCGATTCCACCGAGCGCAAGATCGACTTCGAGCACGTCGCCAAGACGGCCGGACTCACCATCACCCGCGCCGGCGTGGCGGGAAGCCGCCCGCGAGGCACAAGTGACGGGATCGCTCGTCTTCGGCCTGCACGCCGTACGCGCCGTGCTTGCACGTCGGCCGAAGGACGTTCTGCGGCTCGCGATCGCCGCCTGCGCGCGACGACGCCCGTGTCCGGGAGCTGCGCGAGCTCGCGAAGGCGCAGGGCATCGCGCCGGTTCCGTCGAGCGCCGAGACGCTCGACCGCGAGACCGGCGGCGCTGTCCACCAGGGCGTGGTGGCGGAAGTCCGCCCGAGCGCGCCGCTCGACGAGAATTCGCTCCTCGACCTCCTGACCGGCCTGTCGGCGCCGGCGCTCGTGCTGGTGCTGGACGGAGTCTCGGACCCGCACAACCTGGGCGCGTGCCTGCGCACCGCGGACGCGGCCGGGCGCGACCGCCGTGGTCGCGCCACGCGACCGGGCGGCGGGGCTGACGCCCGTGGTCCGCAAGGTCGCTGCCGGCGCCGCGGAGACCGTGCCCTTCGCGCAGGTCACCAACCTCGCCCGCTCGCTGCGCGACATGAAGGCTGCCGGGCTCTGGATCGCCGGCACTGCGGAGGACGGGGAGCAGGAGCTTTTCGCCGCCGACCTGACAGGGCCGCTGGCGCTCGTCATGGGCTCGGAAGGCCAGGGCCTCAGGCGCCTGACCCGCGAATGCTGCGACTTCAGCCTGACGGTTGCCGATGCAGGGGTACGGTCGCGGAGCCTCAACGTGTCCGTGGCGGCCGGAATCGCCCTTTACGAGGCCCTGCGCCAGCGCCGGGCGCAGGTTGCGGAAAGCCTGCCAATCCGGTAACTTACGCGCCCTTTCCCCGGGCCACCGGGGTGTTTTCTCCTTGCCTCACCGCGAAGCAGCGTCAGCGGGAGGCCAAGACCACAAGGAGCACAAGATGCGGCATTACGAGATCGTATTTCTGGTCCATCCCGACCAGAGCGAGCAGGTTCCCGCCATGATCGAGCGGTATCGCGGCCTCATCGCCGCGGACGGCGGCAACGTCCACCGTCTCGAAGACTGGGGGCGGCGCCAGCTCGCGTTTCCCATCGCCAAGATGCACAAGGCGCACTACGTGCTGATGAACGTCGAGTGCAGCGGCAAGGTGCTCGAGGAGCTGACCGGCGCGTTCCGCTTCTCCGACGCCGTGCTGCGGCACCTCGTCGTCAAGATGGACGGCGCCGTGACGGAGCCTTCGCCGATGGCGAAGGAGCCGGACGAGCGCGAGCGCGGCAACGCGGCGATCGCGCGATCGCGATCGGCGACGCCATGGGCATGGACTGAGCGGGAGGCCACGATGTCACGTTTTTTCCGGCGCAAGAAATTCTGCAAGTTCACGGCCGACGGCACCGACCAGATCGACTACAAGGACCTGGCGACGCTGAAGGCGTACGTCACCGAGACCGGCAAGATCGTCCCGAGCCGCATCACCGGCACGCGCTCCTTCTACCAGCGCCAGCTCGCGATCGCGATCAAGCGGGCGCGCTACCTCGCGCTCCTGCCGTACACCGACCAGCACTGAGGCCGGCGGGCGCAAGCCCGAGGCCCGACGTGATCCGATGACGGCGCTGCTGCAATGGATCGACCGCGAATCCGCTCCGGGCCTTCCTGGCCGCGGGGCTCGCGGCGTTCGCTCTCGCTGATCGCCCTGCCGATGGCCGCCTGGCTGCCGGCCGGGCTCGTCGTACTCGCCGTGCTCGCGGCCGGGGAGGCGACTGCCTTCGCGGCGGCAGCGGGCGCGGCGCTCGTGCTGGTCTGGGCCTTCTCGCCGATGTTCGGCCCGGGCCCGGCGCTCGCCATCTGCGATCGCGACCCTGCTGCCGGCGACGGCGGCGGCCTTCGCCCTCGAGCGCAGCCGCAGCCTCACCTTCGTGTTCCAGGCCCTGACCGTGGCGGCTTGCCTGCTGGTGCTCGCGATCCACGGCCTGCTCGGCGACCCGGTGCGCGCGCTGGCGCCGGTCATCGCACAGCTCGAGCCGATGCTGCGGCGCACCGCGGAGACGCTGTCGCAGATGGGCATCGAGAGCACGCCCGCCGAGATCGGTGCGGCGACCGCGCGCGCCGCCTGGGCGACGCTCGGCTGGATGGTGCTGCTGCACGCCTTCGTCGCGCAGTGCGCCGGACTCTGGGCATTCGGCCGGCTGCGCGAGCCCGGCCTCTTCGGCCGCGAGTTCCGGCCGCCTGAAGCTCGGACGTTTCATCGCCTTGCTGCTGGTGGCGGCCTTTCGTCACCGAGCTTCCTCGCGCACCGGCTTGTCAGGCGCGGGCTGGCAGGCGGTCGACGACGTCCTGTTCGTGCTGGCGGCCGCGTTCCTGGTGCAGGCGCTCGCCGTCGTGCACGGCCTGCGCGAGCTGCAGGTGATCGGCGTGGTGCCGGTGATCCTGGCCTACGTGGCGGTGCTTTTGGTGCCGATGGCCCTGGTGGGCATCGGCTTCGCGGATACCTGGGTCCGCTTTCGCGAGCGCTTTGCGCCGCGGCAAGGAGTGTAAGTCGATGGAAGTCATCCTGTTGCAGAAGATCGCGAACCTCGGCGACATCGGCGACCGCGTGAAGGTCAAGCCGGGTTTCGGCCGCAACTACCTGCTGCCCGGCGGCAAGGCGACGCTGGCGACGCCCGAGAACGTGGCCCGGTTCGAAAGCCGCCGCGCGGAGCTCGAGGCCAAGGCGGCCTCCGGACTCGCATCGGCGAAGGCGCGGGCGGCGTCGACTCGAGGGCTTCAAGCTCAGCATCACCGCCAAGGCCGGCACCGAGGGCAAGCTGTTCGGCTCGATCGGCACGCCGACATCGCCGAGGCCTGCCAGAAGGCCGGCCACGCGATCGAGCGTTCCGAAGTGCGCCTGCCGGGCGGGCCGATCCGCATGGTCGGCGAGCACGTGATCGCGCTGCACCTGCACAGCGACGTCGACGTCCAGCTGCCGCTGACCGTCGTCGCGGAGGAAGCGCCGCCGCGGGCGGCTGACGCCGCGCGCGCCCCGGCAGTATGCTGGGGCAGGGAATCAGGGGCGCCAGTGGTCGCGATGATCCGCCAGGACGACGTGCGCACGCCGCCCCATTCGGTGGAGGCGGAGCAGGCCGTGCTGGGCGGGCTCATGCTCGACGCCGAACGCCTGGGATGCCGTCGCCGACATCATCACGGCCGCCGATTTCTACCGCCGCGACCATCGGCTCATCTTCGAGGCCATCGCGGAAGTCGCGGAGACCCGCGGCGCCTGCGACGCGGTCACGATATCCGAGCACCTCGAGCGCAAGGGCCGGCTCGACGAGATCGGCGGGCTCGCCTACCTCGGCACCATCGCGCGCGATACGCCCTCGGCGGCCAACGTGCGCGCCTACGCCGAGATCATCCGCGAGCGCTCGATCCTGCGGCAGCTGGCGACGGCCGGCGGCGAGATCGCCGCGGCCGCGATCGACAGCCGCGGCCGGCCGGCCAGCGAGCTGGTCGACGAGGCCGAACGGCGCGTGTTCGAGATCGCCGAGCGCGGCACCCGCGGGCGGTCGGGCTTCGTCGCGGTTCGCGACATCCTGCCGCAGACGATCGACCGCCTCGACACGCTGCACCAGTCCCCGGGCGAGATCCGCGGCGTGCCGACCGGCTTCACGCAGCTCGACCAGAAGACGGCCGGGCTGCAGCCCGGCGACCTGATCGTGATCGCCGGTCGCCCGTCGATGGGCAAGTCGACGCTCGCGGTCAACATCGCCGAGAGCGCGGCGATCGCCAAGGGCGTGCCGGCCGCGATCTTCTCGATGGAAATGTCGTCCGAGCAGGTGACACTGCGCATGATCTCCTCGCTGGGGCGCGTCAACCAGGGCCACCTGCGCACCGGCAACTTCACCGACGAGGACTGGTCGCGCATCCAGGGCGCGATGGCCCAGCTCTCCGGCGCGCCGATCTACATCGACGAGTCGCCGGCGCTGACGCCGACGGAACTGCGCGCCCGCGCGCGGCGCCTGAAGCGCGAGCGTGGCCTCGGGCTCGTCATCGTCGACTACCTGCAGCTCATGCAGGTGCCCGGCACGAAGGAAAACCGCGCAACCGAGATCTCCGAGATCTCGCGCAGCCTCAAGGCGCTCGCCAAGGAGCTGCACGTCCCGGTGATCGCGATCTCGCAGCTGAACCGGGCCGTCGAACAGCGCACCGACAAGAAGCCGGTGATGTCGGACCTGCGCGAGTCCGGCGCGATCGAGCAGGACGCGGACCTGATCCTCCTCATCTACCGCGAGGAGGTCTACGACCAGAACACGACCCGCCGCGGCGTCGCCGACATCATCATCGCCAAGCAGCGCAACGGCCCGATCGGCGAGGTGCAGCTCACCTTCCTCGGCGAGTACACGCGCTTCGAGAACCTGGTCGCCGAGTCCTACGGCGAGGGCGCGTTCTGAGCGCGATGCTGCGCGCCGTCGATCGACACGGCGGCGCTCAGCACAACCTCTCGCGGGTCCGCGAGCTCGCGCCGGGCATGCCGGGTGCTCGCGGTCATCAAGGCGAATGCCTACGGCCATGGCTTGCTCACCGTCGCCGAGGCGCTCGGCGGCCGCCGACGGCTTCGCCGTCGCGCGCATCGACGAGGCGCTGACGCTGCGCGAAGCCGGCTGCCGTGCGCGCATCGTCCTGCTGGAGGGTATGCGCGACGCCGAAGAGCTCGAGGCCGCTGCCCGCCACGGCTTCGAGCCATTCGTCCACCAGGACTGGCAGGTCGCCCTGCTCGAATCCTTTCGCGGTCCGCAAATCCTGCGCGTCTGGCTGAAAATCGACACCGGCATGCACCGGCTCGGATTCGCGCCCGGGGAGGCGGCGTCGGTCGCGGCGCGGCTCGCCGCTTGTCGCGCCGCGCAGCCCGCCGGTTTCGCGACCCACCTGGCGGACGCGGAGCACGCGGACGGCGAGGAGACACGCAGGCAACTCGAGGCCTTTGCAGCCGCGACGGCCGGCCTGCCGGGCGAGCGCAGCATCGCAAACTCCGCGGGGCTCATCGCCTGGCCGGCGGCACGCGGCGACTGGGTGCGTCCGGGCATCATGCTCTACGGCATCTCGCCGTTCGCGGACCGGACTGGCGACGAGCTCGGGCTCCTGCCGGCGATGAGCTTCGAGACCCGAGATCATCGCGCTCAAGGAACGTTGCCGCCGGCGAGCGCGTGGGTTACGGCGGCGCCTGGACTGCGTCCGTGCGACGCGCGGATCGCCGTCGCCGCCGTCGGCTATGGCGACGGCTATCCGCGCAGCCGCGGCCAACGGCACGCCCGTCACCGTCGCAGGTGCCGCCGCCGTGCGTCGCCGGGCGACCCTCGATGGACATGCTGACGATCGACGTCACGGGCCTGCCGCAGGCTCGCCGTCGGCGACCGGGTGGAACTCTGGGGCCGCGAGGTGCCCGTCGAGCGCGTCGCTGTCGCGGCAGGCACCATCGCCTACGAACTGACCTGCCGCGTCGGCCGGCGCGTCTCCTTCTCGATCCGCGGCGCGTGAAGTCCTCGTCACCGGCGCATCCGGGCGCATCGGCGGCGCGATCGCCGCGCGGCTCGCCCTGCGTCACCAGGTCGCGGGCGTCGACCGGCGTCCCGGTCCGCTGACCGTCGAAGTGGCGGACGTGCGCGACACGGCACGGCTCGCGCCGCTGCTGGCCGGCGCCGATGCCATCGTGCACACGGCCTCGCTGCACGTGCCCGACCTCGCGGCGCACGCAGCGCCGCGGAATTCCGCGACGTGAACGTCGACGCCACGCGCCGCCTGCTGCGGCCGCGGGCGAGGCGGGTGTCGCCCGCTTCGTGTACACCAGCACGACTTCGCTTTACGGCGACGCGATGCTGCCGGCGGCGGGCGAGGCGGCCTGGGTGACGGAAGAGCTCGCGCCGCAGCCGCGCGACGTCTACGACGAGACCAAGCTCGCCGCGGAGGCGGCCTGCCGCGATGCCGCGCAGCCCGGCCTTGCCTGCGTTTCCCTGCGCATGTCGCGCTGCTTTCCGGAGGAGCCACGGCTGGTCGCCGTGTATCGCCTGTACCGCGGCGTGGATGCCGAGGACGTCGCCCAGGCGCATGAGCTCGCACTCGCGACAGGGCACGGCGGACTACGAGGTCTACAACATCTCGGCGCCGTCGCCCTTCGCGCGCGCGGACTGCCGGCGCCTGTTCGAGGACGCGGCGTCCGTCGTACTCGAGCGCCACCCCTGGGCCGAGGCGCGAGTTCCGCCGCCGCGGCTGGCTGTTGCCACGGTCCATCGACCGTGTTTATGTGGTGGACAAGGCGATCTCGGCGCTCGGCTACCGTCCGGTGCATGACTTTGCCGCGATGTTCCGGCATCCGCCGACCTGATCAGCCGCCTGGGAGGAGGGAAGATGTCGAGCGTCGGATATCACGAGCCCATCGAGGAGCTGTCGGACGAGACGCGCGACATGCATCGCGCGATCGTCTCGCTCATGGAAGAGCTGGAAGCGGTCGACTGGTACCAGCAACGGGCCGACGCCTGCAAGGACCCGGAGCTGAAGGCGATCCTCGCGCACAACCGGGACGAGGAGAAGGAGCACGCGGCGATGGTGCTCGAATGGATCCGCCGCCGGGACGCCGTGCTCTCGAAGCAGCTGAAGGAGTATCTCTTCACCAGCAAGCCGATCATGGACGATCACGGGCACGACTGATCCGGCGCAGAGGAGAGTCCCCATGGCCGTCGTCTGGCCCGCTTTCGCGCTGTTCGCGCTCACGATGCTGCAGGTCGCGCGCCTCGCGCAGATGCGATTCGCGGCGGCGAAGTCGGGCCGCGTGGACCCGCGCTTCTACAAGGTGTTCAAGGGCGAAGGCGAGCCGCCCGAGCTCGCCGCCGTTTCGCGTAACGTCGTCAACCTCTACGAGATGCCGACGCTGTTCTACGCCGGCACCGCCGTCGCCGTCGCGGGAGGGCAATCGGGCGCCCTGCTGGTCGGGCTCGGCTGGGCGTACTTTGCGCTCCGCTGCCTGCACACCGCGGTCCACGTGACCTCGAACAAGGTGATGTGGCGCTTCCGGGTGTTCGGCGCGAGCTGGCTGGTGCTGATTGCCTACTGGGCCGTGCTTGGCGCCGGCCTCGCGCGCGGGGACGGCTGAGCCGCACTCGGCGCGCCGGCAGGCAGACTGCGGCGATGTGGAAAGCATTCGTCTTCGGCGTGGTCGTGGCGGCCGCCATCGGCCCGATCGCGCTCCTGATCTTCGGAACCGGCGCGCGGCAGGGCTTCGCCTCGGGCGCCTTTGCGGGCCTCGGTGCGGCGCTCGCCGATCTCTTCTATGCCCTCGCGGCGTTCTCGGCGGGCGCCGTGATTCTGCCGATCCTGGCGGGTCACGCGTTCTCGATCCGCGTGGCCTGTGCGCTGCTCCTGATCGGCCTCGGTGCGGCGATGCTCGTCGGACAGATGAGGTCGCGGCAGGCGACGGCACCGGCGCAGAGCCGCCTCACGCAGCTTCCTGCCCACGTTCGCGTTGACGATCGTCAACCCGATGACCTTCGTGATGTTCGCCGGGCATCGTTCCGCAGTTGCCTGTGGCGGGCTCGCTCGCGAATGCGGCGGCACTCGCGGCAGCGCTGGCGGCGGGCAGCGCCGCCGTGAACGTCGCGCTCGGGGCCTGCGGGGCGGCCCTTGGCAAGGCGCTGCCGGGACGAACGCGCGCGTCGCGCGGTCAGCGCCGCGGCTGCCGTCGGCATCCTGGGGTTTGGACTCTACGGGCTGGCTTCGGCCGTCTAGCCTTCGAAGAATCCCATCTTGACGCCTGCGAGCGTCAGCACGTCGTTGTCCTGCAGGCGGCGGGCCTGCGGGCCGATCGGCTGCCCGTTGACGAGCGGGTAGTCGCCCGGCCTCGCGCTCTCGACGTGGACGACGTAGTAGCCGTCGGCGCGTCGGCTGATCGCGGCGACCTGTACGCCGGGACGACCGAGCGTGGTCAGCGTCTTGGCGAGCTCGAGCTCGCGGCCGGCGAACTGGCCGGACAGCACCTGCAGCTTGGCGGGCCGCGCGGGCGCGCCTTTCTCCGCCGCCGAGCGCAGTCCGGGAGCCGCTGCCGGGGCGCCGACCGCCGCCGGCGCGGCCGCCGGTGCGACCGATTCCGTCGCTGCCTTGAGCCGCGCTTCGTTGACCTGGCCCGGCTGGATGACCAGCGTGCGCTCGAACTCGTCCTGCTCGGAGCTCTCGACCTGGCTGTCGACGAAGCGCAGGTGGTGATGGCCGACGGTGATGACGTCGCCATGCGTCAGCGCATGCTTCTTGATCAGCTTGCCGTTGACGTAGGTGCCATTCGTGCTGTTCAGATCCTCGAGGAACGAGTCGTTGAGGATGTTGATGATCAGCCCGTGGTGACCGCTGACGGCCGCATTGTCGATGCGCACGTCATTGTCCGGGAGACGGCCGATCGTGTACCGCTCCTTGGTCATGTTGTACTCGGCCAGGACCTGGCCATCGAGACTCAAGATAAGGCGCGCCATCGTCTCCCTCGCCGTCCGTTATCCGAACCAGGCCAATATTCTGTCAAGTATGCCCCGCCGCGCGGGGAAAAGTTCGACGACCTGCGTCAGCACCACCGAGATGTTGTCCCGGCCGCCGCTGTCGTTCGCGAGCTGCACCAGCTGCCTCGCGACGGTATCCAGATTACCGCCGAACGTACTGATTGTTAAGTGAATATCTTCGTCCTCGACCATGTCGGTCAGGCCGTCCGAGCAGAGCACCAGCCAATCCCCGGCCTCGACCGGCAGCTCGTGCACTTCGACCTCGACCGTCGCTTCGACGCCGAGGGCGCGTGTCACGTAGTTCTTGTTGGTCGCGCGCTGGGCTTCCTCGGCCGAGTAGAAACCGCGGTCGACCAGTTCCTGCAGCAGCGAGTGATCCATGGTCAGCTGCTCGAAGTTGTCCTTGCGCAAGCCGGTACATCCGCGAGTCCCCGACGTGGGCCATGGTCAGCCGGTTGTCGTGCAGCAAGGCTGCGACCACCGTCGTGCCCATGCCCTCGCACTGGGTCTGCGTCTTGGAAGTCTGGTGGATGATCTTGTTGGCGCGTGCGATGGCGTCGCGCAGGATGATGCTCGGCCGGTGCAGCCCGGTCGACTTGTCGCTGCCTTCGAGTTCCTGCGCCAGGAACGCCTCGCGCACCAGGTTGGTGATCGTCTTGACCGCGATGCCGCTCGCGACCTCGCCGGCGTTGTATCCGCCCATGCCGTCGGCGAGCACGAACAGGCCGACGTCGCCGTCGAGCGCGATCGAGTCCTCGTTGTGTTCGCGCACCTTGCCGGTGTCGGTCAGCCCGACGGCCTGCACGCGGTTGCGGAGTGAGACGTAGCGCCCCATCAACGAAGCGCCGGGTCGATGTCGCGTGCGCAGTCGCGAAGCGCCTGCGCCATCTCGGCGCCGCTGCGGTAACGGGCATCAGGATCCTTCTCCAGCGCGCGATCCAGGATCGCCGCGAGCGTCCCCGGGCAGGTCCGGGCGCACGACCCGGAGCGGCGGGTGGGGTTCGGCGGAGATCTTCTGCATCAGCCCGGGAATCGAATCGGAGCGGAATGGCAGCATGCCGGTCAGCAGCTGGAACAGGGTGACGCCCAGCGAGAACAGGTCGGATTGCGGCGTCACCGGGCGTGCATCGAGCTGCTCCGGCGCCATGTACGACGGGCTGCCGAGAATCACGCCGGTGCGCGTCGCGCGGCTGTTCTCGAGCCGCGCCACGCCGAAGTCCATGACCCGCACGCGCCGGTTCTTCTGGTCGAAGACGATGTTCGCCGGCTTGATGTCGCGGTGGATGACGCCGCGCTGGTGCGCGAAGTAGAGCGCGTCCGCCACCCGCGCGCACATCTCGCAGACGAGGCGCGGCGGCAGCATGCGCCCTTCGGTCGCGTGGGTCGCGAGGTTGACGCCCTCGACGTACTCCATCGCGAGGTAAACCTGGCCCTCGTGCTCGCCGGACTCGCGGATCTCGACGATGTCCGGATGGGCGAGCGAGCCGGCGGTTTCCGCCTCGCGCAGCAGCCGCAGCTTCGCCTCGTCCAGCAGGTCGTCCGGCCAGTCCTCGGCGAGCGACAGGAGCTTGAGCGCGACGACGGCGTTGGTGCGCTCGTCGACCGCGCGGTAGACGGTGGCAGTGGCGCCGCGGCCCAGCTGCTGCTGCAGCCGGAAGTGATGGAAGAGCTGGCCGGGACGGAAGGTGAGGCCGCGCGAGGCGCGATTCGGCACCGGCTGTGATCCGGCGGACCGCCTTCTCGCCGACCGCGATCCGAAAGCGGCTTTCCGATTCGCGTGGTTGGTGTCGTCGGATTTCCTTTCGGAACCGACGGAATGCCCGCGCAGCCATCCGCCGCGACTCGTGTCGTCAGCCATGCAAGGACCGGCCCATTGCCACCCCGATCCACGAATCATAAACGGGCCGTGGTCGCGCCGAAACCGGGGGAGGTCGAATTTTCAAGCGCTTATGGCAGAAAGCGCGACCTGGGCCGCAGTCCACAGCGAGGCTCTGGCCAGAAATCTGCGTGCTAGCATCGCCGCTCCCCGGTCCGGATTCGCTCGATGGCCAAGCCTCGCACAGTGTTCGTCTGTTCGTCCTGCGGCAGCGATGCGCCACGATGGAGCGGACAATGCCCGTCGTGCGGCGAGTGGAACACGCTCGCAGCATTCGCGGAGCCGCGCGCGCGCGGCGCCGGCCAGGCGGCACGCGGCGGGCGGCCGGAAGCTGTCGGACACCTCGCCGCGGTGCCCGAAACGCGCTGGAACACCGGCTTCGTGGAGTTCGACCGCGTGCTGGGCGGCGGCCTCGTCCCGGGCTCGGTGACACTGATCGGCGGCGAACCGGGCATCGGCAAGTCGACGCTGCTCCTGCAATGCGCGGCGGCGCTCGCCCAGGGCCGGGGCGTCCTGTACGCGACCGGCGAGGAATCCGTGCGCCAGGTGGCCGAACGCGCGCGCCGGCTCGGCTTGGACGCCGGCAGCCTCAAGCTGGTCGCCGAGACGGCCGTCGAGCGCATCGTCGAACTCGCGGCCGAGGCGGGCGCGGAAGTGCTCGTCATCGACTCGATCCAGACCATGACCGTGGCCGCCGTCGAGTCCGCACCCGGGGCCGTGACGCAGCTGCGCGAGTCGACGGCGAGCCTCGTGCGCCACGCAAAGGCGAGCGGCACTGCCGTGCTCCTGATCGGCCACGTGACGCGCGAGGGCGTCATCGCGGGCCCGCGCGTGCTCGAGCACATGGTCGACACGGTGCTCTACTTCGAGAGCGACCTCGGGCAGCCGCTTCCGGGTGATCCGCGCGGTCAAGAATCGGTTCGGCGCGGTCAACGAAATCGGCGTGTTCGCGATGGAGGAAAAGGGCCTGCGCGAAGTGCGCAATCCCTCGGCGATCTTTCTCTCGCGCGGCACGGACGCCGTTCCCGGTTCCGCGGTGACCGTGGCCCGCGAGGGCACGCGGCAGATGCTGATCGAGGTGCAGGGACTCGTCGACGCGAGCCCGCTCGCAAACCCACGCCGCGTCGCCGTCGGCTTCGAGTCGAACCGCCTCGCCCTGCTGCTGGCCGTGCTGCACCGTCACGCGGGACTTGCGCTGCATGCCCACGACGTGTTCGTCAACGTCGTCGGCGGCGTGCGCCTCGCGGAAACCGCAGCCGACCTCGCGGTGGTCGCCGCCCTGGTCTCGAGCCTCAGGGCGACGGCGCTGCCACAGGACCTCGTCGTGTTCGGCGAGCTTGGGCTCACCGGCGAGATCCGGCCCGTGCCCTACGGCGAGGAGCGGCTGCGGGAAGCCGCCAAGCACGGCTTCCGGCGCGCCGTCGTGCCGCGGGCAAACGCGCCGCGCCAGGCGCCCGAGGGCCTTACCGTCGCAGCCGTGCCGAGCATCGCGGAGGCGCTCGCCGCGCTCGGCTCGCTCAGTCCTCGTCCGCCAGGATCCTGAGCCGTGCCGTGCGAACGGCGTTGCCGGCGACCTGCAACACCTCGATCGACGCCGCGCCGACCCGCAGCCGGGTGCCCGGCTCCGGGATCGACTCCAGCCGCTCGACGATGAGGCCCGACAGGGTGCGCGGCCCGTCGACCGGAAAGGCGGCGCCGAGTCGCCGATTGATCTCGCGCAAGGCGAGCGCGCCGGGGACCACGTGACTGCCGTCGGCATGCGCGTCGATCCGCGCGAGCGCGGGCTCCGCCTGGGTCGTGAACTCGCCGACCACCTCCTCGAGGATGTCTTCGAGCGTCACGAGCCCCTGCAGGTCGCCGTATTCGTCGACCACGAAGGCGATGCGGCGGCGAAGGCGGCGAAAGCGCAGCAGCTGCTCGTAGAGGGTCGTCCCCTCCGGCGTGAAAAGCGCCTCGCGTCGGGTCGCGATCTCGCGCAGCCGCTCGCGCGTCAGGCGGCCGGCGGCGAGCTCGTTCGCCACCAACCGCATGTGCACGATGCCGACCAGGCGGTCGAGGTCGCCGTCGAAGAGCGGCATGCGCGTGTGCGGCGTCGCGCGCAGGCGGCCGGCGATCTGGTCCCAGGGCGCGGCGACGTCGATGGCGTCGATCTCGCTGCGCGGCACCATGACGTCCTCGACCCGGCGCCGCTCGAGGCCGAGCAGCGCCTCGACCATGCCCTGGCGTTCCGCCGACTCGGCGACCAGCGCGTCGGCCAGGTCCGCGACCGAGTCCGCGGCGTCCCGCAGATCGGCATCGACGTGATCGCGCTGCGGGAGAACCAGGAAGCACGGCGCGACCAGCCAGGCGACGAGGCCCGCGGCGCCGCGGCGGACCGGGCCGTCCCGGCGCAGCCAGCCGAGGCTTCCGAGCAGCACGATGAGTGCGAGGCCGAGCGCCGCGGCCACCGCGACCGCCGTGCGCGCGGGCGGCGATGCGAGCGCGACGCAGGCCAGGAGCGCGGCGAGCACCAGCGCCCGCAACAGGACGGCCGCGAGCCGGGTGCGCCGCGGCTCGTCGGCCATCCTGCGCCGCAGCCTCGTGATCCAGGCCACCTCGAGCGAAGCGGGCGCCGCGCGACGCGCGCGCAGTTCCGGCATGGCCGCCTCGATGAGGGCCGCAAGCGCGACCAGCGCGAGCGCCGTGACGAGGTACACAGGCTCAGCCCCAGTGCCGGCCGAGCAGGATCTCCAGCACGAACTTGCTGCCGAAGTAGGCGATCGCGAGCACGACGAAGCCGGCGATGGTGTAGCGCGCGGCCAGGCGGCCGCGCCAGCCGAAGCGCCAGCGGCCGAACAGGAGGCAGGCGAAAATTGCCCAGGCGATGATCGCCAGCACCGTCTTGTGCACCAGGTGCTGCGCGAACAGGTCGGTGACGAACAGGAGTCCGGCGAGGATCGCGACAGTGAGCGCCGCCGTGCCGATGGAAATCACCGAGAACAGCGCGCGCTCGAGGCTTTCCACCGGCGGCAGTGTGGCCAGCCAGCCGCTGGTGCGTCCGCCGCGCAGTGCGGAGTCCTGCAGCGCCAGCAGGACCACGAGGATGGCGGCGATCGCGAACATGCCGGCTGAGCCCATCGCGAGGATCACGTGCACGGCGAGCGGCCAGTCGGCAGTCGCGATTTCGCGCTGCGCCGGGAGGCTTCCCGTGCCCGCCGCGAGCAGCGCGGCAATCCCGAGGCAGACCGCGGCGACGGTTCTGAAGCGGGGCGCAAACACGGCGCTGAACCCTCCGGCGCCGATCGCGAGTCCCATCAGCGAGGCGCTGTCCGCGAGCCCGAGCGAGAGTCCCCCGCGAGTTCAAGAGTGTTGAACAGCCAGGCCGCGTGCGCGGCGAGCGCGGCCGCCGCGAGGTAGAGCGCACTCTCGTGAAAAGCAGCCCGCGGGGCATCGCGCCGCGCCGCGTGCAAGGCGGCCGCTGCGGCCACCAGATAGAGCAGGACGACGAGGAATCCGCTCACTGACGAAGGCTCCCGGAAGGCGCCAAGTCATTGTACAGGGGCCGGGAGCGCGGCCGCCGGGACCCTATAATCCGCGCTGGCGGCGATGCAAGGCCGCGCGACCGGGGTCATCCATGTTTGAAACGCTCGCCGAGCGGCTCGGCAAGGCTGTCGACTCGCTACGCGGGCGCGGCCGCCTGACCGAGGAAAACGTCGCCGACACGCTGCGCCAGGTGCGCATGGCGCTGCTCGAGGCCGACGTCGCCGTGCCGGTCGTGAAATCATTCACCGACGCGGCGCGGGCACGCGCCATCGGCGCCGAGGTGACCAGGAGCCTGACGCCCGGGCAGGCCTTCATCGGCGTGATCCACGAGGAACTGACGCGCGTGATGGGCGAGCCCGGCCGCGGGCTCAACCTGCACGCGCCGCCGCCCGTGGTCGTGCTGCTCGCCGGGCTCCAGGGCGCCGGCAAGACAACGACGGCCGGCAAGCTCGCGCGCCATCTCCTCGAGAAGCACCGGCGCAAGCCGCTTCTCGCGAGCACGGACGTGTATCGCCCTGCGGCGATGACGCAGCTCGAGCGGCTCGCGGGCCAGGTCGGTGCGGAGTACTTCACCCCGCCAGCGGGTGCGGATCCCGTCGCGATCGCTACGGCGGCGCTCGACCACGCGCGCCGCCACCAGCACGACGTCGTCATCGTCGACACGGCGGGGCGCCTGCACGTCGACCAGGCCATGATGGACGAGGTGCGCGCCATCGACGCGGCCGTCGGCGCGACCGAGCGGCTGTTCGTGATCGACAGCATGGCCGGCCAGGACGCGGTTCGTGCTGCGCAAAGCTTCAATGAAGCGCTCGACCTGACGGGCGTCATCCTCACCAAGGCGGATGGCGATGCCCGTGGAGGCGCCGCGCTGTCCGTACGGCAAGTCACGGGCAAGCCGATCCTGTTCGTCGGCGTCGGCGAAAAGACCGAAGCGCTCGAGGCCTTTCACCCGGAGCGCATCGCCTCGCGCATCCTCGGCATGGGCGACGTCCTGTCGCTCATCGAGCAGGTGCAGAGCACCACCGACCAGGAAAAGGCTGCGAAGCTCGCAGCCAAGCTGACCCAGGGCAAGGGCTTCGACTTCACGGACCTGCGCGCGCAGCTGGCGGAGTTCAGCCGGATGGGTGGGCTGCAGGCGCTGGCATCCAAGTTGCCGAATCAGGCGCTGCCGCCGGGAGCGCTCGCCCAGGTCGACGACCGCGCAATCCGGCGCCAGCTTGGCATCATCGACGCGATGACCCCGCACGAGCGCCGCCGGCCGGCGATCATCGCGGCTTCCCGCAAGCGCCGGATCGCGGCCGGGGCGGGTGTGCAGGTCCAGGAGGTCAACCGCCTGCTCAAGCAGTTCATGCAGATGGAAAAAGTCATGAAGAAGATGAAGGGCGGTGGCCTCAGGAAGCTGATGCGGAGCCTCTCGGGGCAGTTTCCGGGCGGGCTCGGGCCGCGCTGAGGCGCTCAGGGCAGCGCCCTTAAGCCTTTCATTCGACGAGGTATTTGAGTAGAATGCGCGGCTCTTTGACGGGGCCACGCGCCCCCTGGTGTTGACGCAGCAAGGCTGCGAGGAACTCAATCGATGGTCACGATCCGACTGACGCGCCGCGGCGGCAGGAACTCGCCCTTCTATCACGTCGTCGTCACCGACAGCCGCAAGCGGCAGGGTGGCACGGTGCTCGAGCAGGTGGGCTACTTCAACCCGGTCCCGCGCGGCAAGGACAAGAAGCTCGAGCTCGACCTCCCGCGTATCGCGTACTGGACCGGCAACGGCGCGACGATGTCCGATCGCGTTCGCACGCTCGTGACCTCGGCGCGCAAGCAAGCGGCGGCCTGAGCAGCGACGTACTTGGCGCGATTCCGGTGACACGGATCGTGCTGGGCCGCGTGACCGGGCCGTTCGGCGTGCGCGGCTGGGTCAAGGTCGTGTCTTTCACGCAGCCCCGCGAGCAGATACTCGATTACCCGCGGTGGCGGGCCGAGTCGCCAGACGGGACGAGCCGCGAGTTGCGGGCTGCGGAGAGCAGGGTTCACGGCAAGGGACTGGTCGTGCGGTTCGAAGGCATCGACGATCGCGATGCTGGCGATCGGGCTCGGCAAGCCCGAGCTCTGGGTCGAGCGGGATGAGCTGCCGGCGCTGGCGCCGGGCGAGCACTACCAGACGGACCTGGTGGGCTTCGAGGTGACGAACCTGCAAGGCGTGCACCTCGGCCGCGTGGATCATTTTCTCGACTTCCCGGCGAACCCGGTGATGGTCGTGGTCGGTGAGCGCGAGCGTTGGCTGCCGGTAGGGCCGGGCCAGCTGCTGCGGGTGAATGCGGCGGAGCGCCGCATCACCGTCGACTGGGACGCGGAGTTCTGAGCGATGCGGATCGAGGTGGTGACGCTCTTTCCCGCGCTGGTCGAGGCGGGGCTCGCCACCGGAGTGCTGGGACGGGCGGTGGCGACGGGCAAGCTCGAGGTCGGTCTCGAAAATCCCCGCAGCCACACGGACGATCCGCACCGGACGGTGGATGACCGTCCCTTTGGGGGCGGGCCGGGCATGGTTCTGAAAGCGGAACCGCTCGCGAAGGCTATCGCCGCCGTGCGCGCGCGCTTGCCGGCCGGAACACCGGTGATCGGGCTCGCCGCGCACGGAGCGCCATTCGACCAGGCCGACGCGCGACGGCTCGCAGGGCTCGCGGGCTTCGGACTGGTGGCCGGACGGTACGAGGGCATCGACCAACGGGTGTCGGAGGCCCTGATCGACGAGGAACTGTCGATCGGCGACTATGTGCTGTCGGGCGGGGAGCTGCCTGCGCTGGTCGTGATCGACGCGGTCGCGAGGTTGCTGCCGGGCGTGCTCGGCGACGAAGCGTCGGCCGCGGAGGAGTCGTTCGGCGACGGGCTGCTCGACTGGCCGCAGTACACGCGGCCGGAGGTCTGGGACGGCAGGCCGGTGCCGCCGGTGCTGCTGGGCGGCAACCATGCCGCAATCCGGCGCTGGCGCCTCATGCAGGCGCTTGGCCGGACCTGGCAGATGCGGCCGGACCTGCTGGCGCGGCGGCGGTTGTCGGGCGACGAGCGGCAGTTGCTCGAAGAGTTTTGCGACGCGGCTGGCATCGAGCCACCGCGCTGAGTGAATCGGAGTCCGACGTCAATCGGGAAATTGAGCATGAACAAACTGATGCAGGAACTGGAATCGCGCTTGCAGAAGCGCAAGTTGCCCGAGTTCGGGCCCGGCGACACCGTGGTCGTCCAGGTCAAGGTGCGGGAAGGCGATCGCGAGCGCGTGCAGGCCTACGAGGGCGTCGTGATCGCTTGCCGCAACCGCGGCCACAACAGCTCGTTCACCGTGCGCAAGGTGTCTCACGGCGAGGGCGTCGAGCGCGTCTTCCAGACGCACAGCCCGGCGATCGCGGACATCGAGGTCAAGCGCCGCGGCAAGGTCCGCCGCGCGAAGCTCTATTACCTCCGCGACCGTTCCGGAAAATCGGCCCGAATCGAGGAAAAGCTCGGTAGCTGAAGCATGCCGGTCCTGAACGCGCTCTGGTCGGTCTTGAAGGGCGTCTGGTTCGCCCTCGACGGCCTGCGCAAGGTCCTGCACCTCATCCTGCTGCTGGTCCTGTTCGGGCTGCTCATCGCGGCCGGCCAGACCGACCTGCCCTACGTGCCCGACCGGGCGGCCCTGGTGCTGACGCCCGACGGTTATCTCGTCGAAGAGCTCTCGGGTGACCCGCTGGCGCGCGCCCTGTCGCGGGCAAGCGGCGAACTGCACGGGGAGACGCTACTGCGCGACCTCGTGGACGTCGTCGACGAGGCACGCGACGACGACCGCATTCAGGCCCTGGTACTCGACCTGCAGGGGCTCGAAGGCGCGGGCCTGCCGATGCTCCAGGACCTCGCGCAGTCGATCCGCTGGTTTCGCGAAAGCGGCAAGAAGGTCTACGCCTACGCCGAGTCCTATTCCCAGCGCCAGTATTTTCTAGCCGCCCAGGCGGACGAGGTCTACCTCGACCCGATGGGCCATGTCCTGCTCGAGGGCTACGGCTATTTCCGCACCTACTTCCGCGGCACGCTCGACAAGCTCGCCGTGGACGTCAACGTCTTCAAGGCGGGCACTCACAAGTCCGCGCCGGACGAGTGGACGCGGACCGACATGTCGGAGGAGGACCGCGAGGACGCCAGGATCTGGGTCGGCGCGCTCTGGGACGCCTACAAGACGGACGTTGGCGCGGCCCGCAAGCTCGAGCCGGGCCTGATCCAGGCCTACGCGGACGAGGCGGCCACCGGCGTGCGCGCGACCGGCGGCGACCTCGCGCAGTACGCGCTTGCGCGTGGACTGGTGGACGCGCTCAAGACGCGCCACGAGTTCGAGGCGATCGTCGCGGAAGTGGTCGGCGAGGACGACGAGAACGGCTTCTCGGCGGTCGACTGGCAGGGCTACCTGCCCTACGTGCGCACGGAGCGCGGGATGCGCGAGCTCGGCGACCAGGCGGTCGGCGTGGTCGTCGCCTCGGGCGAAATCCTGGACGGCGAGCACGCGCCGGGGCTGGTTGGGCGGCGACTCGCTTGCCAAGGTGTTGCGCGACGCGCGCGAAGACGAGGACCTTGCGGCCGTCGTGCTGCGGATCGACAGCCCGGGCGGCAGCATCATGGCGTCCGAGGTGATCCGGCGCGAAGTTGACGCGCTGAAGGCGGCGGGCAAGCCCGTGGTCGCCTCGATGAGCACGGTCGCCGCTTCGGGCGGCTACTACATCGCCATGGACGCCGACCGGATCTATGCCGCGCCGACGACCATCACCGGCTCGATCGGCGTCTTCGCCGTGATCCCCACGTTCCAGGACACGCTCGGCAAGGTCGGCGTCACCAGCGACGGATTCGGCACCACGCGCCTCGCGGGGCAGCTGGACCTCTCGCGCGAAATGGGGCCGGAGGCCAGGGAGATCCTGCAGGCGTCGGTCGAGCATCATTACCGCTACTTCATCGAGCGTGTCGCGGCGGCGCGCAAGCGCCGGACCGAGGAGATCGACAGCATCGCCCAGGGACGCGTATGGACGGGCGCGGACGCGCAGGCCGCGGGCATCGTGGACGAGCTTGGCGGCATCGACGATGCGATCGCGAAGGCGGCGGAGCTCGCCGGCCTCGACGAGGAATACGACGTGCGCTGGATGGAGCAGGATCTCTCCTGGCGCGATGCGCTGATCATGCGCCTGCGCCGCGGGGTGGCCTGGCTGGTCGACGCCGTCGCGCCCCGTCGCGCAGTCCTCCCGCGGGTCGGCTACGCGCTCGAGCGTGCGCGGGCGCTCCTGGACCTCGCCGCCGCGGGGCGGCCGGTCTACCTCTGCTCGTGCCGGGTGGAGTGAGCAAGAGGGGACAGTCCCCTTTGCCGCAAAGCCGGCAAAGGTGACAGTCCCCTAGGCCGCCCAGTCGAGGATGACCTTGCCGGACTGCCCGCCGCCCATGGTCTCGAACGCGCGGGCATAGTCCGCGGCCGGGAAGCGATGCGTGATCACGCCGCTGACGTCGAGCCCGCTCTGCAGCATCGCCGCCATCTTGTACCAGGTCTCGAACATCTCGCGGCCGTAGATGCCCTTGATGACGAGACCCTTGAAGATCACCTGGTTCCAGTCGATCGCGACTTCGCCGGGCGGGATGCCGAGCATGGCGATGCTGCCGCCGTGGTGCATGACGCGCAGCATGTCGCGGAACGCCGACGCGTTTCCCGACATCTCGAGCCCGACGTCAAAGCCTTCCTCCATGCCGAGCTCGCGCATCGCGTCGTCGATCTTTTCGTTCTTCACGTTGAGCGCGCGCGTGGCGCCCATGCGCTTCGCGAGGTCCAGCCGGTAGTCGTTGACGTCCGTGATGACCACGTGGCGCGCCCCGATGAACCGGGCGATCGCGACCGCCATGATGCCGATCGGCCCCGCGCCCGTGATCAGCACATCCTCGCCCACCATGTTGAACGAGAGCGCCGCGTGGGTCGCGTTGCCGAGCGGGTCGAGGATCGAGGCGATTTCGTCCGGGATGCCGGCCGGCAGGCGGAACACGTTGGCGGCGGGCAGCACCATGTACTCCGCGAAGCAGCCGGGCCGGTTTACGCCGACGCCCTAGCGTATTGCGGCACAGGTGGCGGCGGCCCGCGCGGCAGTTGCGGCAATGGCCGCAGGTGATGTGGCCCTCGCCGGAGACGCGGTCGCCGACCGCGAGGCCGCGCACTTCGCTGCCGAGCGCGACGATCTCGCCGCAGTACTCGTGGCCGACCTGCATCGGTACCGGGATCGTGCGCTGCTGCCCAGGCATCCCACTGCCAGATGTGGATGTCGGTCCCGCAAATGGCGGTCTTGCGCATGCGGATCAGCACGTCGTTGGGACCCGGCTCGGGCTTCGGCAGGTCGCCGAGCCAGATGCCGGGCTCGCGACGCGACTTGATCAGTGCTCTCATCGATGCCTCACTTGCCAATGACGCCAAGGTCCCGGCCCGCCTGCGCGAATGCTGCCGCGGCCGTCTCGAGCATGGCGCGCGTGTGGCCGGCGCACATCTGCGTGCGGATGCGCGCCTTGCCCATCGGCACGACCGGGTAGGAAAAGCCGATCGCGTAAACGCCGAGCTCCAGCAGGCGGTCCGCCATGCGCACCGCGAGCGCGGCATCGCCGAGCATGACCGGGATGATCGGGTGCTCGCCGGGCACCAGGTCGAAGCCCTCGGCCGCCAGCCGCGCGCGGAACCAGGCGGCGTTCTCCGCAAGCTTCCGGCGTGGCGCCGGATCCGACTCGAGCAGGTCGAGCACGGCGAGCGTCGTCGCGGCCACCACGGGTGCGATCGTGTTCGAGAAGAGGTAGGGACGGGAGCGCTGGCGCAGCCAGCCGATGACGGCCGACGCGGCCGGAGACGTAGCCGCCGCTTGCGCCGCCGAGCGCCTTGCCGAGCGTGCCGGTCAGGATGTCCACGCGGCCCATGACGCCGCAGTGCTCGTGCGTGCCGCGCCCGCCGGCGCCCATGAACCCGGTCGCGTGCGAGTCGTCGACGATGACGGTCGCGCCGATGCCGCTCGGCAAGCTCGCAGATGCCGGCGAGCGGCGCGATCACGCCGTCCATGGAGAACACGCCGTCGGTCACGACCAGCCGCGTGCGCGCTTCCCGCGGCCTCGACGAGGCGCGCCTCGAGCTGGCCGAGGTCGGCATTGTCGTAGCGCAGCCGCGCCGCCTTCGAGAGACGGATGCCGTCGATGATGCTCGCGTGGTTGAGCGCGTCCGAGATGATCGCGTCCTTGTCGTCCGTCAGCGTCTCGAACAGCCCGCCGTTGGCATCGAAGCAGGACGAGTAGAGGATCGTGTCCTCGGTGCCGAGGAAGGCCGACAGCCGCCGCTCGAGCTCCCGGTGCACGGTCTGCGTGCCGCAGATGAAGCGCACCGAGGCCATGCCGTAGCCGTGACGGTCGAGGGCCGCATGGGCGGCGGCGACCACCGCCGGGTGGTCGGCGAGTCCGAGGTAGTTGTTGGCGCAGAGGTTGATCACCTCGCGCCCGTCCTCGAGCCGGATCACGGGATCCTGCGGCGAAGCGATCACGCGCTCGCGCTTGAACAGGCCCGTGCGGGCGAGCTCCGCGGTCTGCGATTCGAGACGGTCGAGCAGCGCCTGGTCCATGCGGTCGCCTGTCCGGGTCTGGCGGCGGATTATACCGGCCGCGTGCGGGGCGCCTCGTATAATCGCCGCGGGGAGGCAGCATGGCGGAAGCAAAGGCGGCCGGTCGATCGGCGCCGGGGCCTGCGGGTCCGGCGGCCGCCGTGCTTGCCTCGCGCGAGACGCGCCTGTTCATCGCGCTCGCGGGGCTCTTCGTCACCAACGCGCTGATCGCCGAGTTCGTCGGCGTGAAGATCTTCGCGCTGGAAGACACGCTCGGCATCGAGCCCTTCGACTGGCGGCTGTTCGGCCAGGCCGGGTCCCTGTCCTTCACGGCCGGCGTGATGCTCTGGCCGATCGTGTTCATCATGACCGACGTCATCAACGAGCACTTCGGCGTGCGCGGCGTGCGCCTGATTTCCTGGCTCGCCGTCGCCTTCATCGTCTACGCCTTCCTGTTCGCCTACCTCGCGATCGGGCTCGCGCCCGCCGGCTGGTGGGTCACCGTCGGCGCCGAGCGGGGGGTGCCCGACATGCAGGCGGCCTTCGCAAACATCTTCGGCCAGGGCCTGTGGACCATCGGCGGCTCGGTGACCGCGTTCCTCGTCGGGCAGATGATCGACGTCGTCGTGTTCCAGCGCATCCGCGCCGCGACCGGCGAGCGCTGGGTATGGCTGCGCGCGACCGGCTCGACCGCGGTCTCGCAGCTCATCGACAGCTTCATCGTGCTCTACATCGCTTTCGTGCTCGGCCCGCAGCACTGGCCGATCCCGCTGTTCCTGGCGGTCGGCACCGTCAACTACGCGTACAAGATGGCAATGGCGATCGCGCTGATTCCGCTCCTTTACCTCGGCCGCAGGCTGATCCGCGCTTATCTCGCGCGCCCGGCCGGGGCCGCCGCCTGATGCCGCGACCGCGCACGCCCGAAGTCGCGGTCGACCTCGTGATCGAGCTCGAGGACCGTCCGGGCCGGCCGGTCGTGCTCATCCGCCGCGGGCATCCGCCGGCGGGGCACGCGCTGCCGGGCGGCTACGTCGACATCGGCGAGACCGTCGAGCAGGCTGCGCTTCGCGAGGCGCGCGAAGAGACCGGGCTTGCGGTACGGCTCAGCGACGCTGCTCGGCGTCTACTCGGACCCGGCGCGCGACCCGCGCGGGCACACCGTGACGATCGTCTACGTGGCGACGGCCTCAGGCGAGCCGACGGCCGGCGACGACGCCGCCGACGTCCTGGTGACCGACCCCGAAGCCGCACCGCCGCTGGTCTTCGACCACGACCGCATCCTCGGCGACTACCTCGCGCGCCGCCGGGCCGTCGGCCGGCGACAGAAGCTAGAATCGACGCATGCAAGACCGACGCACGCCGCGCTTCCTGCGGCCCGACGACGCCGGATTCGAGTCCGCCCCGGGGCGGGCGATCAACGCCCGCTTTCTTGCCGACGAGAAGACCGTCGTATCGGAGCTGCTCGCGCTCGCGCGGCTGCCGGCCGCGGAGCGTGAGGCAATCCGCCAGGACGCAATCTCGCTGGTCGTCGCGGCCCGCGGCCGCCGCGAAGGCAAGACGGGCATCGAGTCCTTCCTTCAGCAGTACGGCCTCGCCTCGCAGGAGGGCGTGATCCTCATGTGCCTCGCCGAGGCGCTGCTGCGCATCCCGGATGCCGACACGGCAGACCGTTTGATCGCGGACAAGATCGCGATCGGCCAGTGGTCGGAGTATCTCGGTGCGGCCGATTCGCTGTTCGTCAATGCCTCGACCTGGGGCCTGATGCTGACGGGCAAGCTCGTGCGCGACTCCGAGATCGAAATCCGCGACCCGGCGACTTTCCTGCGCCGCCTGGTCGCGCACCTCGGCGAACCGGTCGTGCGCACCGCCTTCCGGCAGGCGATGCGCATCATGGGCCGTCAGTTCGTGATGGGCCGCGACATCGGCGAGGCACTCGAGCGCGCCGGCTCCGCGGAAGGCGACGCGCTACCGTCACACCTACGACATGCTGGGCGAATCGGCGCTCACCGAACCGGATGCACTGCGCTACCTGGAATCCTATCGCGCCGCGATCGAGGCGGTGGGCCGGTCGGTACGCGCCGGCAGCCTGCCTGCGGGCTGGCCCAGCATCTCGGTCAAGCTCTCGGCGCTGCATCCGCGCTACGAGTACGGGCGCCAGGGCCAGGTGCTCACGGAGCTGGGGCCGCGGATCGAGTCGCTGGCGCTGGCGGCGCGCCAGGCCGGCATCGCGATGACGGTGGACGCCGAGGAGGCGGACCGCCTCGAGCTGTCGCTGCTTCTCATCGACCGCCTGCTCGATGCGCCCGGGCTCGCCGGCTGGGACGGCCTCGGGCTCGCGGTGCAGGCCTACTCGAAGCGCGCGCCGGACGTGCTCCGCTACCTGCAACAGCGGGCCGACGCCGCGCGATCGCGTGCTGAATGTCCGGCTGGTGAAGGGAGCCTACTGGGACAGCGAGATCAAGCGCGCCCAGGAGCGCGGCCTGCCCGGGTACCCGGTCTACACGCGCAAGGCGAACACGGACGTCGCCTATCTCGCCTGCGCGCGCATCCTGCTGGACGGCACGCGCCGCGTGTATCCGCAGTTCGCGACGCACAACGCGCATACCGCG
The DNA here is from genome assembly GCA_963817195.1 of uncultured Gammaproteobacteria bacterium. Classification (GTDB taxonomy): domain Bacteria; phylum Pseudomonadota; class Gammaproteobacteria; order Steroidobacterales; family Steroidobacteraceae; genus SCUD01. Next base: position 147,447 of record CAWFNJ010000006.1, on the reverse strand, counting down.
GCGTCGATCATCCACCTGGCGCGGAGCAGCGGCCGGGAATTCGAGTTCCAGCGCCTGCACGGGATGGGCGAGGAACTCTACGCGCAGCTCACCGACCCGGCGGGCCGCGGCCTGCCGTGCCGCGTGTACGCGCCGGTCGGTTCGCACGAAGAGCTCCTGCCGTACCTCGTACGGCGCCTGCTGGAGAACGGCGCGAACACTTCCTTCGTGAATCGCATCGTCGACGAGTCGCTGCCGGTCGAGGACGTGGTCGGCGACCCGGTCGCGGACGTCGAGAATGCCGGCAGCGGGCCGCACCCGCGCATCCCGCTGCCGCGCGGGTTGTTCGGCGCCGAACGGGCGAACTCCGCCGGCATCAACCTCGCCGACGGCGAGGAGCAGCGCCGCCTGGCGGGCGCCTGCCGGGCGGCGCTCGCGAAGCCGCTCCTTGCGCGGCCGATCGTCGGCGGCAAGGAACAGGACGGCGAGCGCCGCGAATGCCGTTCGCCGTCGGACCTCGGCGCGGGTGGTCGGCGAGGCGGCGGACGCGGATGCTGCGCTCGCCACGCGCGCGATCGAGATGGCGGAGGGCGCCCAGCCGGAGTGGGACCGCGTCCCGGCCGCAACGCGCGGCGCGCATGCTGCGCGACGCAGCCGACCGCCTCGAGCGCGACACGGCCCGATTCGTCGGGCTCTGCGTCGCCGAGGCCGGCAAGACGGTGCCCGACTCGATCGCCGAGGTGCGCGAGGCAGTCGACTTCCTGCGCTACTACGCGGCGCGCGCGGATGAGTCCTTCGGCCGCGGGCTGCCGCTGCCGGGCCCGACCGGCGAGTCGAACCGGCTGAGCCTGCGCGGCCGCGGCGTATTCGCCTGCATCAGTCCCTGGAATTTCCCGCTCGCGATCTTCACCGGCCAGATTTCTGCGGCGCTCGCGGCCGGCAACGCCGTGATCGCCAAGCCCGCCGAGCAGACGCCGCTGGTCGCGGCCGAGATGGTGCGGCTGCTGCTTGCCAGCGGCATCCCGGGCGAGGTGCTGCACCTCGTGCCGGGACGCGGCTCGAAGATCGGCCCGGTGCTGACCGGCGACCCTCGCGTCGCGGGCGTCGCATTCACCGGCTCGACCGAGACTGCGCGCCTGATCAATCGCTCGCTCGCCGCGCACGACGGGCCGCTGCCGGTCCTGATCGCGGAGACCGGCGGGCAGAACGCGATGCTGGTCGACAGTTCGGCACTGCCCGAGCAGGTCGTGAACGACGCCGTGACCTCGGCCTTCAATGCCGCGGGCCAGCGCTGCTCGGCGCTGCGCGTGTTGTTCGTGCAGGAGGACATCGCGCCGCGGGTGCTCGAGCTCCTCGCCGGCGTCATGGACACGCTCGCGATCGGCGACCCGGCGCTGCTGTCGACCGACGTCGGCCCGGTCATCGATGCCGAAGCGCTGGCGACCCTCGAGGCGCATGCCCAGGCGATCGTGGCGGGCGCGCGCTGGCACCATCGTGCGCGGCTTCCGGCCGGGCTGCCGCGCGGGCACTGGTTCGCGCCGCTCGCGGTCGAGATCGATCGCCTCGCGCGCCTCGAGCGCGAGGTGTTCGGGCCGGTGCTGCACGTCGTGCGCTTTCCGGGCTCGCGCATCGAGGACGTCGTCGACGAAGTCAACGCAAGCGGCTACGGGCTCACGCTCGGCGTGCACACGCGCATCGACGGACTGGCGCGACGGATTGCCGCCCGCGCGCGCGTCGGCAACGTGTACGTGAACCGCAACATGATCGGCGCGGTGGTCGGCGTGCAGCCGTTCGGCGGCTGCGGGCTGTCAGGCACCGGCCCGAAAGCCGGCGGCCCGCACTACCTGCCGCGATTCGCCACCGAACAGACGGTGACGATCAACACCGCGGCCGTCGGCGGCAACGCCACGCTCCTGTCGCTCGGGGAGAGTTAGTCGCAGCGGGGTCGGCGATCCGGGAGACCCCTTCCGGGACCGCCGCCTGAATGCATCCCGTAGGCTTCAGGCGCGCCATCCCTGGCGCGCACGATCCCGGAAGGGGTCCCCCGGATCGCCGACCACGTCGCGGCTACATCATCCCGGTTTGCAGCCGCGCTGCCTCGGACATCATCGACTGATTCCACGGCGGATCGAACACGAGTTCGACGTCGGCGTTGCGGATCGTGGGGATAAGTTTCAGCTTGTCGCGGATGTCGGCCACCAGCACCTCGCCCATGCCGCAGCCGGGCGCGGTGAGCGTCATCTTCACGGCCACGTCGCGCGTGCCGTCCGCATTCGGCGTGACGTTGCACTCGTAGACGAGGCCGAGATCGACAATGTTGATCGGGATCTCCGGATCGAAGCAGGTGCGGAGCTGTTCCCACACCACGCGACTGACGTCCTCGCTCAGATGCGCCGCCGCGGCAATGCCGGCGGCTGGATCGGCTCCTTGCCGATCGCGTCGCCGTCGATCCCCGCGATCCGGAACAAGTTGCCTTCCACGTAGACCGTGTAGCTGCCGCCGAGGGCCTGCGTGATGTGGCCGACGGTGCCAGGCCGGAGCTTGACCTCGACGCCCGCGGGCACGATTACGGCGCGCACGTCGCGATTGACGACCACGGGCTCGTGTCCGGGGCGGCGCATGCTCACTCCGTCGTGACCGGCGCGCCGTCACCCGCGAGCGCCGCGTTCAGCGTGTGCCAGGCGAGGCTCGCGCACTTCACGCGCGCCGGAAATTGACGCACGCCCGCGAGCGCAGCGAGCTTGCCGAGCCGCGAGGCGTCGGCGGGCTCGCCGGTCAGCATCCGGTGCACGGCGCCGAACAGCTCGGCCGCTTCGGCGCGGGTCCTGCCCTTGACCGCCTCGCTCATCAGCGAAGCCGAAGCCGTCGAAATGGCGCAGCCGCAGCCCTCGAAGCGCAGGTCGCGGATCTGCTCCCCGGCGAGGTCCACGTCGAGCTGCAGGCGGTCGCCGCACAGCGGGTTGTTGCCCTCGGCGTGGCGGCTGGCGTCGGGCAGGCGTCCGCGATTTCGCGGGCTCCGGTTGTGATCGACGATCACGTCGCGGTAGAGGTCGGCGAGGTCCATCAGCGCAGCATCCGGATGGCGTCCTGCAGGGCGTCCTGCAGGGCATCGACTTCGGCGCGCGTGTTGTAGAGGCCGAACGAGGCGCGCGTCGTCGCCGGCACGCCGAAGTATTCCATGACCGGCATCGCGCAGTGGTGACCCGTGCGCACCGCGACGCCCCGCGAGTCGAGCACCGTTCCGAGATCATGCGGGTGCACGCCCTCGACCGTGAACGAGACGAGACTGCTCTTGGCAGGAGACGTACCGACGAGCGTGAGCCCGGGAATCGCGGCCAGCCTTTCCGTCGCGTAGTCCAGCAGGTCCTGCTCGTGGGCTGCGATGCGCGCGAGGCCGATGCGGTCGAGGTAGTCGATTGCCGCGCCGAGGCCGACCGCACCGGCGATGTTCGGCGTGCCGGCCTCGAATCGGTGCGGCAGGTGGTTCCAGGTCGAGCCCTCGAACGAGACCGTGAGAATCATGTCGCCGCCGCCCTGCCAGGGCGGCATGGCGGCGAGCAGTGCCTCTCTTGCATACAGGACGCCGATGCCGGTCGGCCCGTACATCTTGTGCGCGGAGAAGGCGTAGAAGTCGCAGCCGAGCAACTGCACGTCGACCGGCAGGTGCGGGACGGCCTGGGCGCCGTCCACCAGGGTTACGATCCCGCGCTCACGTGCGGCGGCAACGAACCTGGCGATCGGCAGTACCGTCCCCAGGGCATTGGAGACGTGCGCGAGCGCAACGATGCGCGTACGCGGTCCGAGCAGTCCGAGGTAGGCCTCGAAGTCGACCACGCCGCGCTGGTCAATTGGTACGACGCGGACACTTGCGCCGGTCTGGGCCGCGAGCAGCTGCCAGGGCACGATGTTCGAATGGTGCTCGAGCCGGGAAACGACGATCTCGTCGCCGGCGGCGAGCCGTGCGCGCCCATAGGACTGCGCCACCAGGTTGATCGCTTCGGTCGTGCCGCGCACGAACACGATCTCCGCGAGCGAGGCCGCATTGACGAAACGGCGCGCTTTCTCGCGCGCGCCCTCGAACAGCGCCGTCGCTTCCTGCGACAACGTGTGCACGCCGCGGTGCACGTTGGCATGGTGCGCGCGGGCGTAACCGGCCACGGCGTCGATCACCGCGCCGGGCTGCTGCGCCGAGGCCGCGTTGTCGAGGTAGGCGAGGGCATGGCCGTTGATGCGGCGCGAGAGCGCCGGAAACTCCGCGCGGATTCGCTCGACGTCGAAGGGCACGGCGGCTTCGCGGGCGGCGGCCATCAGACAGGCGCCCCGGCGGCATCGTGTCCCGGCAAGGCGGCAGCGACCAGGGCCTCCGCCGCCGCCCGCACGGGCGCCAGCGGCACGCGGCCGACCAGGTCCTGGCAAAAAGCCCAGGTGAGCAGCGCGCGTGCGGCGGCGGGGTCGAGCCCGCGCGACAGGAGGTAGAACAGCTGCGCGTCATCGAGCGTGCCGATGGTCGCCCCGTGACGGCACTGAACGTCGTCCACCTGGATCTCGAGCTGCGGGCGGGCGTTGATCTCGGCGAGCGGCGTGAGCAGCAGGTTGCGGCTCGACTGGCTTGCGTTGGCGCCGCGTGCCGTGCCATGGACCACGATCCGGCCGTTGAGTGCACCGCGACCGCGGCCGGAGGCGATGCCGCGGTAGTCCTGGGCGGTTTCCGTGGCGGCGCCGCGGTGATCTACCCGCGTCATCAAGTCGACCTGGCGGTCGCCGTCGGCGAGGAACAGGCCGTCGAGGCTGCACGCGCTGCCGGCGCCTTCGAGCGCGACCTGGAGATTCGAGCGCAGCAGCCCGCCGCCGAGCGCGAGCAGGTGCTGCTCGTAGCGGCTGCTCGCGGCGAGCCGCGCAACCCAGGTTTCGACCTGGGCGGCCGCCGGCGACTGCTGGTGCAGGCGCAGGTGCGTCAAGGCCGCGCCTTCTGCAAGCACGATTTCGGCCGCGAGGTTGGCGAGCACGGCCGCATCGCCCGCGGACACGAAATGCTCGACCAGCACGAGCTTCGAGCGCGCTCCCGCCCGGATCACGACCCGGGCATGCTGGACCGCGGACACGGCCGCAGTCGAGAGGTGGACCAGGTAAAGCGGTTCGGCGATTTCGCGTTCATCGGCGACCTGGACCAGGACGCCGCCGGCGGCGAAAGCGTCGGCGAGAAGCGCGTAGCGATCGTCCGCGTCGTCGCCCGGCGCGCGCAGGAGCTCGAGCGCCTTCGCGGGCTCTCGCTCGATCAGGTCGCCGAGGTCCGCGACGTCGAGCCCCGGAGTCGCGAGACGGTTGGACAGCGTAGCGTCAAAGCGCCCGTCCACCAGCACGATGCGCCGCGCACCCTCGATCGGCAACAGGTGCGAGTCGGGCAGGGCCGCGGGGCCTGCGGCACTCGCGGGGCCCGATTCGAACGGGTACGCGGCGATGCGCGCATGGTCGAGGTACTTCCAGTTCTCGTCGCGCCGGTCGGGCAGCCCGCGCGCGCGCAGCGTGCCGAGCGCGCGCTCGCGCCGTCGTGCCCAGGCGGATCCGCCCGGCAGCCCGGGCCGGGCCGCGGTCATTCGTTCGACGAGGCTTGTCGCGTTCATGCCGCGGCGTTCCCCTCGCGCAACCAGTCATAGCCGCGACGCTCGAGTTCGAGCGCGAGCTCGCGGCCGCCGCTCCTGACGATCCGGCCGCCTGCCAGCACGTGCACGCGATCCGGGACCACGTGGTCGAGCAGCCGCTGGTAGTGCGTCACGACCACCATCGCGCGTTCGGGCGAGCGCAGGGCATTGACGCCTTCGGCGACGACCTTGAGCGCGTCGATGTCGAGCCCGGAGTCGGTCTCGTCGAGCAGGGCGAGCGTGGGCTCGAGCAGGCTCATCTGCAGGATCTCGTTGCGCTTCTTCTCGCCGCCGGAAAAGCCCTCGTTGACGCCCCGGTTCAGCAGGCTCTCGTCCATGCGCATCGCCGCCAGCTTCGCCTTGACGAGGCCGAGGAACTCGAAGGCGTCGAGCTCGGGCATGCCACGGTGCCTGCGCTGCGCGTTCAGGGCAGCCTTCAGCAGGTAGACGTTGTTGACGCCCGGGATCTCGACCGGGTACTGGAAAGCGAGAAACAGGCCCTCACGCGCGCGTTCCTCGGGCGGCATGGCGAGCAGGTCGCGGCCACGATACGTGGCGCTGCCCGCAACCACTTCGAGGCCCGGCCGCCCTGCGAGTGACGCCGGTGAGCGTGCTCTTGCCCGAGCCGTTCGGCCCCATGATCGCGTGCACTTCGCCCGCGCGGACGGCGAGCGAGAGCCCGTCGAGTATCAGCCGCTCGCCGGCCCGCACCCGCAGGTCCCGCACGTCCAGAATCAGCTCGCCATCGCTCATCCCACCGCTCCTTCGAGGCTCACCGCCAGCAGGTTCTGGGCTTCGACGGCAAACTCCATCGGCAGCTCGCGGAACACCTGCCGGCAGAAGCCATTGACGATCATGTTCACCGCGTCCTCGGCCGAGATGCCGCGTTGCAGGCAGTAGAAGAGCTGGTCGTCGGAGATCTTCGAGGTCGTTGCCTCGTGCTCGACCACCGCGGTCGGGTTCTTCACCTCGATGTAGGGGAACGTGTGCGCGCCGCAATGCGGACCCATCAGCAGCGAGTCGCACTGCGTGTGGTTGCGCGCTCCGTCCGCGCCGGGCAGCACCTTCACGAGCCCGCGGTAGGCGTTCTGTCCATGGCCGGCCGAGATGCCCTTCGCCACGATGGTCGAGCTCGTGTTGCGCCCCATGTGGATCATCTTGGTGCCGGTGTCGGCCTGCTGCCAGTGGTTCGCGAGCGCGACCGAGTAGAACTCGCCGACCGAGCCGTCGCCGCGCAGGATGCAGCTCGGGTACTTCCAGGTGATCGCGGACCCGGTCTCCACCTGCGTCCAGGAGATCTTCGAGTTGCGTCCGCGACAGTCGCCGCGCTTGGTGACGAAGTTGTAGATGCCGCCGACTCCGTTCTCGTCGCCGGGATACCAGTTCTGGACGGTCGAGTACTTGATCTCCGCGCCGTCCAGGGCCACCAGCTCGACCACGGCTGCGTGCAGCTGGTTTTCGTCGCGCTGCGGCGCGGTACAACCCTCGAGATAGCTGACGTGCGCGCCGTCGTCGGCGATGATCAGCGTGCGCTCGAACTGGCCGGTCTTCGCGGCATTGATGCGGAAGTAGGTGGACAGCTCCATCGGGCAGCGCACGCCCTTCGGCACGTAGACGAACGAGCCGTCGGTGAAGACCGCGGAATTGAGCGCGGCGTAGAAGTTGTCGCCGACCGGCACGACGCTGCCGAGATAGCGCTCGATGAGCTCAGGATGCTTGAGCACGGCCTCGGAGAACGGGCAGAAGATCACGCCCGCCTCGGTGAGGCGCTCCTTGAACGTGGTCGCTACCGAGACGCTGTCGAACACCGCATCCACGGCGACGCCGGCGAGCCTCGCACGCTCGTGCAGGGGAATGCCGAGCTTGTCGTAGGTCTCGAGCAGCTTCGGGTCCACGTCGGCGAGCGACTTCGGGCCGTCCCCGCGCTGCTTCGGCGCCGAGTAGTACGAAATTGCCTGGAAGTCGATCGGCGGATAGTGCACGTGCGCCCAGGCCGGCTCCTGCATCCGCGTCCAGCGACGGTAGGCCTTGAGCCGCCAGTCGAGCATGAAGGCGGGCTCGTTCTTCTTCGCCGAGATGAGGCGGATGACGTCCTCGCCGAGTCCGGGCGCGACGGTATCGCTCGCGATGTCCGTCACGAAGCCGTGCCGGTACTTGCGCGCGACCAGCGATTCGAGTTCGGGCTGTTTCGCCGACATGCGGACCTCGCTCAGCCCCGGACCGGCGCGCGGGAAGGCGGGGCGGCGCGCAGCAGGTCCGGCGCGGCGAACGCGGCGTCGCGGCGTGCCAGTTCCTCGAGGCTCACCCCAACGAGCGCGCGGCGGATGGCGCGGCTGATGCGCTGCCAGCCCTGCCCGACGAGGCAGGTTGACTCGATGCCGCAATTGCCGGCGCCGCCGGCGCACTCGGTCAGCGCGACCGGGCCCTCGACCGCGTCGATGATCTCCGCGGCGTTGATCGATGACGCGGGGCGGGCGAGCTGGTAGCCGCCGCGTGCGCCGCGCATCGAGCGCACGAGGCCGGCGTGCTGCAGTTCCTTGAGCAGCTTGCTGACGGTCGGCAGGCCGATATGCGTGCGTTCCGCGATCTCCGCGGCGCTCGCGAGGCTGCCTCCCGCGAGGCTCGCCAGGATCACGGTCGCGTAGTCGGTCAGGCGGCTGATGCGCAGCATGGGCGCCCTCCGGGTGCCTGGAAATAAACAGTACAATTTTAGTACTATTAGCGGGGTAGCGGTAGGGGGTCGGGGTGCCCAACTGGTATCCTTCGCGGCCGGAAAATCGGAGGATCTGGAGCAGATGGAAATCAAGGAACTGGACACGAACGCCGCCGCGATGGTGGCGCGCGGCAAGGGCATCCTGGCGGCCGACGAATCCACCGGGACCATCAAGAAGCGCTTCGACAAGATCGGGCTCGAGTCCTCGTTCGAGTCGCGCCGCGCCTACCGCGAGCTGCTGTTCACGGCGCCCGAAGCGGACAAGTACATCTCCGGCGTCATCCTCTACGACGAGACCATCCGCCAGCAGGCCGCAGACGGCAAGCCGTTCCCGCAGCTGCTCGCCGCGCGCGGCATCCTGCCCGGCATCAAGGTGGACGCAGGCGCCAAGGCGTTCGCCGGCTTTCCGGGCGAGACGATCACCGAGGGCCTCGACGGCCTGCGCGAGCGGCTCGCGGAGTACCGCGCCCTCGGCGCCCGTTTCGCGAAATGGCGCGCGGTCATCGACATCGGCGCCGGCATTCCGACGCAGGCCTGCATCGCCGCCAATGCCGAGGCGCTCGCGCGTTACGCGGCACTTTGCCAGGAAGCGACGATCGTCCCGATCGTCGAGCCCGAGGTGCTCATGGACGGCGACCACGGTATCGAGCGCTGCGAGCAAGTGACCGATGCGACGCTCGAGGCCGTGTTCGACTCGCTGTTCCTGCACCGCGTGCGCCTCGAGGGCATGGTGCTGAAGCCGAACATGGTCATCGCCGGTAAGAAGAGCCCGAAACAGGCGAAATCCGAGCAGGTCGCCGAGGCCACGGTGCGCTGCCTCCTGCGCCGCGTGCCGGCTGCGGTTCCCGGCATCGCCTTCCTGTCCGGCGGCCAGAGCGAGGCCGAGGCGACCTTGCACCTCTCGCTCATGAATCGCTCCCGCAAGCTGCCCTGGGAACTGTCCTTCAGCTATGGCCGCGCGTTGCAGCAGAGCACGCTCGACGCCTGGCAGGGCAAGTCCGGCAACGTCGCTGCCGCACAGAGGGCGTTCCTGCGGCGGGCGAAACTCAATGGCCTCGCGCGCGACGGCAGCTACGAGGCGGCGATGGAACAGGCCGCGGCCTGAACCGCCGCGCCCGGCCCCGGTTTGACAGCGCGAAGAAAGCCGCGAGTCCGGCGCGATCGTGCGCGTGCGCGGCCTGCACTACAGCGCAGGTCCGCGCGAGATATTTGCCGGCGTCGATCTCGACTTCCCGCGCGGCGCGGTGACCGCCGTCATGGGGCCGAGCGGCAGCGGCAAGACGACCCTGCTGCGGCTGATCACCGGCCAGGCACGCCCGGACCGCGGCAGCGTCGAGTTCGACGGCCAGGAAGTCGCGAGCCTGTCGCGCGAGGCGCTGTACCGCATGCGCCGGCGCATGGGCATGCTGTTCCAGAACGGCGCGCTGCTCACCGACCTCGACGTCTACGAGAACATCGCCTTCCCGCTGCGCGAGCACACGCGGCTGCCGGAGCGCCTGGTCCGGCACCTCGTGCTGACCAAGCTGCAGGCCGTCGGCCTGCGCGGCGCCGCGCGGCTGATGCCGGCCGAGCTCTCGGGCGGCATGGCGCGGCGGGTCGCGCTCGCGCGCGCGATCGTGATGGACCCGGAGCTGCTCATCTACGACGAGCCCTTCGTCGGGCTCGACCCGATCTCGCATGGGCGTCGTGCTGCGGCTGATCCGGCGCCTGAACGACACGCTCGGCGTCACCAGCATCGTCGTGTCGCACGACGTGCGCGAGATCACCGCGGTCGCGGACTACTGCCACCTGCTGTCCGGCGGGCACATCGTCGCGCAGCGGTCCGCCGGCCGAGGTCGCCGCCAGCGCGCACGAGGACGTGCGCCAGTTCATGCACGGGCTTCCGGACGGTCCGGTGCCGTTCCACTACCCGGCGCCCGACTACGCCGACCAGGCGCGGAAGGTGGTCTGAATGTCCGCGCATCCTGCGCGAGCTCCGGGGCAGCCTCGAGGACGCACTCGGCGCGCTCGGCCGCTATGCGCTGTTCGGCGCCAGGCTCGTCGCCGAATCGCCGCGGGCGCTGCTGCGCTTCCGGCTGGTCGTCGAGCAGGTGCACAACGCGGGCGCGCTGTCGCTGGTCATCATCATGCTCTCGGGGCTGTTCGTCGGCATGGTGCTCGGCCTGCAGGGCTTCGACCTGCTGGAGCGCTTCGGCTCCGAGGAATCGCTCGGCACGGCCGCCGCGCTCGGCCTGCTGAAGGAGCTCGGTCCCGTCGTCACGGCCCTGCTGTTCGCGGGCCGCGCCGGCACGGCGCTCGCCTCCGAGCTCGGCCTGATGCGCGCGACCGACCAGATCGCGGCGATCGAGATGATGGCCGTGGACCCGGTGCGCCGCGTCGTCATGCCGCGCTTCCTCGGCGGCGTGATCTCGATGCCGCTGCTCGCCGCGATCTTCAGCATGATCGGCCTGTACGGCGCCCAGCTCGTCGGCGTGCAGCTGATGGGCGTCGACCAGGGCCAGTTCTGGTCGCAGATGCGCGCCGCCGTCGAGTTTGGCGACGTGATGGAGGGCGTGCTGAAGAGCGTCGTGTTCGGCGTCGCCTGCAGCCTCGTCGCGGTGTACGAAGGCTATCATTCCCTGCCGACCGCGGAAGGCGTGGGGCGGGCGACGACGCGCACGGTCGTGATTTCATCGGTCAGCGTGCTGTTGCTCGACTACATGCTGACCGCCGTGATGCTTTAAGGAGCTTGCCATGCGCCAGACGCGCGCCATCGAACTCGGGACCGGGCTGTTCGTGCTGCTCGGATTCGCCGCGCTTTTCTTCCTCGTCACGCAGATCACGAGCCGCGAGTTCGGCCTCAGCAGCGGCGGCTACCGCCTGACTGCCAGCTTCGAGCAGGTCGGGGGGCTCAAGCCCGGCGCGCCGGTCTCCATGTCGGGGGTCAACGTCGGCCGCGTCGAGTCGATCGCCTACGACTTCAGCGAGTACCGCGCGCTCGTCGTGCTGCTCATCGATCCGCAGTACGACAAGATCCCGGACGACAGCGACGCGAGCATCCTGACGGCCGGGCTGCTCGGCGGCCAGTACGTCGGGATCGGCCCCGGCGCCTCGGAAACCTTTTTCGGGGAAGGCGATCGAATACAGTTCACGCAGTCTGCCATCGTGCTCGAGAACCTGATCAGCAAGTTCCTGTTCCAGAAGGCGGCGGAACAACAGCCGGCGGAAGGACCCGCCAAGGAAGGAAATCCATGACCCGACGCTTTGCACTTTCCATCGCAGCGCTGCTGCTGCCCGCCGTCCTCGCCGGCGCGGCGCGCGCGGCGGAAAGCGTTCCGGGCCCCGCGCCGCAGGAGCTCATCGAGACGACGGCACGCAAGCTGCTCGAGGCGCTCGACGCGGACCGTGAGCAGGCAAAGAAAGACCCGACGCGCGTGCGCAAGCTGGTGGACGAGATCCTGCTGCCGCATTTCGACACCGACTACTCGGCGCGGCTGGTGCTTGGCAAGCACTGGCGGGCCGCGACGCCCGAACAGCGCCGGCGCTTCATCGACGCCTTCTACCAGTCGCTGCTCAGGAATTACGGCTCAGCGCTCGCCGATTTCACGGCCGACCGTCTCGCGGTGCTGCCGTTCCGCGGCGACCTGGCGTCCGGGCAGGCAACCGTGCGCACGGAGGTCAAGCGCAGCAACGGCGCGCGCGTGCCGGTGAACTACTCGCTGCACTCGACACCGCAGGGCTGGAAGGCCTGGGACGTGACGATCGAGGGCATCTCCTACGTTCGGAATTTCCGGAACGACGTCGGCGCGGAAGTGGACCAGGCCGGACTCGAGTCCGTGATCAAGCGTCTTGAGACCGAGGGCCCCCGTGGCGCGAACGGCGAGCGGGAGCTGAGTCCGGCCGACTGGCGCCCGCGGGCCCGGGCCGGTTCGAGCTGTCGGGCGAGGTCGGCTTCGACGACGCCGCGCGTCTCCTGGCCGAGGGCGACGAGGCATTCGCGCGCTTGCAGTCGGTCGAGGTGGACCTCGCGCGCGTCTCGCGCGCCGACAGCGCCGGGCTCGCGCTCCTGATCGAGTGGTCGCTTGCTGCCCGCGCTGCGGGCAGGCTACTGCGCTACAGCAACGTTCCGCGCGCGGTCGCCTCGCTTGCGGGCATCAGCGACGTCGCGGAACTGCTCGCGCCCTCCGCGGGCGGCTGATCCGGGCAGGCTCCGGCGCCGGCGTGTCGCCGGGCGGCGGGGCCACTTCCGCCGGGCCCGGATCCTCCAGCGCTTCCGGGTCTTCCAGTCCCTCGAGCGGATCGCCGTCCGCGACGTTGCCGTCCCGAACGCGGTATTCACGCCGCTGGGTCCAGGCGTCGCGGATGAAGGCGTAGGGATCGTAGGCCCGCTCCCAGGTCTCGTCGAACTCCAGGAACTGCGCCCTGCGGTTGACCAGCGACAGCCCGATCAGGGTCCATTCGACGACCGGGTCGACCTGGTCGCCAACGCGCAGGTCGGTCTGCCAGTCAACCAGGATCGCCGGACCATCGCGCATCGACGAGGGCCCGAAGAAAGGCAACACGAGATAGGGGCCCGCCGGCACGCCCCAGCGGCCCAGCGTCTGGCCGAAGTCCTCGTCATTCTTGGGGAAGCCGAAGCGCGTCGCCGGGTCGAACAGTCCCGCGATGCCGACCGTCGAGTTGACCGCGAAGCGGCCGATATCGCTCAACGTGTCCTTGACCTTGAGCTGCAGCAGGTTGTTGACGATCGTGGTCGGGTAGGCGAGGTTCTCCAGGAAATTGTTGACGCTCGTGCGGACGGGGGGCGGCACGTGGTTGCGGTAGCCGACCGCGACTGGCCGTATCACCGCCCGGTCGATCGCGATATTGAAACCGTGCGTACCGCGGTTCATGCGTTCCAGCGGGTCGCCGGGCGTGCCCATGTTGGTCGTCGCGCAACCGCCGAGCAGGGCGAGCAGCAACGAGCCCGCAGCGGTGCGGAAAATCATCTTCATCGGGGTCCCTTGCGAGTGGCGCGACCGCAATTCTAGCTGGCGCCGCCGGGTTCCGGCGCCGGGGCCTGCGGCTCCGCGACTTCGCGCGAGCGGCGCCCCTTGGGCAGGTATTCCTGCAGTTCGAGGATGCGCGCGTCGAATCGCTCGCGCTGAACCGCGTTGATCCCGGGCACGGCCTGAGCCAGCTTCAGCTGGTTGATGGCGAGCGTGAGGTCGCCGCTGATCACGTGGTACTCGGACATGTAGTAATAGGAGTCGGCGACGTCGCCGGCGGCGTTCGCTGCGATCGCCGTGAACCGCGCCTGCTCGGCTGTCGGCGGCACGTTGTTGAACAGGTCGAGCAGCACGACGTGCGCGCGCTTCGCGTCGCCCGTGCGCACCAGCAACTCGGCGTAGCGCACGGTGACCGGCACGTTGCGCGGGAACAGTCGCATCGCGTTCTCGAGCGTGGCGCGCGCGGCGTCCATCTGGCCGGCGGCGAGCTGAGCCTGCCCGAGCGCGGTGTGGTAGAGCGTCACGTCCGGCCGCCGGTCCCGCAGCGCTTCCAGCATCGCAATCGCCTCCTCGGGCGAGCCGGCCTGCACCAGCGCGAGGGCGCGCCCGTACTGCTCGGCGTCGGTGGACGGGTAGTCCGCGCTGCGCGCGGCCGGGTACAGGTCCCGCAACTGGGCGCCTTCCGGCAGGGTCTCGAGCTGCAGCCGGTCGCGTATCAGGGCGTAGCTCGTGCTGTCGGGCGCAGTCGAGCGCGGCATCCGCGCTCGCGCGGTCGCGCGTTTCCGCGATGCGCTCGCTGGTGACCGGGTGCGTGCGCAGCAGGTCCGGGATGTTGCGGCCCGCGCCGCCCGAGCGCTGCTGCATCGTGCCGAAGAATTCCGGCATGCCGACCGGGTCGAAGCCGGAAGCCGCGAGGATGCCGATGCCGACGCGGTCCGCTTCCGCCTCGTTCGGCGCGCGTGTAGTTGATCTGGCTCTGCGCCGCGAGGCCCTGGGCCGCGGTGACGCCGCCGATGCACCGCGTCGCTCGGACATGCCGGTGGTGGCGCCGATCAGGATCGCGGCGAGCATCGCGGCCGCCGAGGCGAGGTTGGCGCGGCTCGCGTTCTGTATCGAGCGCGCGATGTGGCGCTGCGTCACGTGCGCGATTTCGTGCGCGAGCACGCCGGCGAGCTCGGCCTCGTTCTTGGTCGCGGTGACGAGGCCGGCATTGACGCCGATGAAGCCGCCCGGCAGCGCAAATGCGTTGATCGCCGAGTCGCGGACCGCGAAGAACGTGAAGCGGTGCGCGCCCTCGTGCGCCTGGCTCGCGAGCCGCATGCCGAGCGACTGGAGGTACTCGTTGATCTCCGGGTCCTCGATGATCTGGCCGGCCTCGCGCAGCTGCCGCACGATCATCAGGCCGATCTTGTACTCGTCGGCGAGCGACAGCGTCGTGGCTTGCCGGCGTGCCGATGTCGGGCAGCTCGCTGCCGGTCGTCTGCGCCATGGCGGGCGCCGGGCCGGCGGCGAGCATGCAAGCAGGAGGATCAGGGGCCACGCGCGCATCGGCAATTTCCTGGCGGTGATCCCGGTTCGACCGCACGGGACCGGCTTGGTTCGGCGAACCCGGCTCAGAGCGCTTCCGACGCGAAGTCCGCGAGCCGCGAGCGCTCGCCGCGCACCAGCGTCACGTGGCCGGCGTGCTGCCAGCCGCGGAAGCGGTTGACGACGTAGGTGAGGCCCGAGGTCGTCTCGGTGAGGTAGGGCGTGTCGATCTGCGCGATGTTGCCGAGGCATACGAGCTTGGTGCCGGGGCCAGCGCGCGTGACCAGCGCCTTCATCTGCTTCGAGGTGAGGTTCTGGGCCTCGTCGAGGATCAGGTAGCGGTTCAGGAAAGTCCGGCCGCGCATGAAGTTGAGCGAGCGGATCTTGATGCGGTGGCGAAGCAGGTCCTGCGTGGCGGCGCGGCCCCAGCTGCCGCCTTCCTGGCCCTGGGTCAGCACCTCGAGGTTGTCCATCAGCGCGCCCATCCAGGGCTCCATCTTCTCCTCCTCGGTGCCGGGCAGGAAGCCGATGTCCTCGCCGAGCGGGATCGTCACGCGCGTCATGATGATCTCGCTGAAGCGGTTCGTGTCGAGCGTCTGCGCGAGGCCCGCGGCGAGCGTCAGCAGCGTCTTGCCGGTGCCTGCGGGACCGAGGATCGTGACGAAGTCGATGTCCGGGTCGAGCAGCAGGTTGAGCGCGAGGTTCTGCTCGCGGTTGCGGGCCGTGATGCCCCAGACCGCGTGGCGCTCGCTGCGGTAGTCCTGCGTCACCTCGAGCGTCGCGACCTCGCCGTCGATATTGCGCACGATCGCCTCGAAACCGTCGGTCTTCGCGTCGTAGAGGAACTGGTTCGGGTGCCATTCGGCGACCAGCGGACCGCGCACGCGGTAGTAGGTGCGCGCCTGCTCGTGCCAGGACTCGACATTGTTGCCGTGCGTCTCCCAGAAATCCGCCGGCAGCGCGGTGACGCCCGTGAACAGCAGGTCCGCGTCCTCGATCGTGCGGTCGTTGAAGTAGTCCTCGGCATGCACGCCGAGGATTGCCGCCTTGATGCGCAGGTTGATGTCCTTGGACACCAGCGTGACGCGCGTGCCGGGCAGCTCCATCTGCAGCGCGAGCGTGTAGCCGAGCAGGGCGTTGTCGATGCCGTGGCCGTGGCCGGGCAGCGTGTCCGGCAGACCGGCCGAAAGGCGCCGGGTCTGGAAGAACAGCCGGCCGCTCGGCGGCTTCTTGCCGTGGTTTCCGGAGCGCCCGCTCGGCAGCTCGAGTCCCTTGTCGATCTCCTCCTTGGTCGCGTTCGCCATCAGCTCGTCGAGGAAGCGGGTGACCTGGCGCACGTTGCGCGCCGACTCCGAGAGGCCCTTCTTGCCGGCGTCGAGCTCCTCGAGCACTCCCATCGGCAGGTAAATGTCGTGCTCCTCGAAGCGGAACACGGCGGCGGGGTCGTGCATCAGGACGTTGGTGTCGAGCACGAACGCGCGGCGGGCGCCCTTGGCGGGCCGGTTCTTCAGCATCGGCTCAGAGTTCTCTTGTGGCTGCGAGGACCTCGGCCGCGTGGCCCTTGACGCGGACCTTGCGCCACTCGCGCCGGATCCTGCCCTGTGCGTCGATCAGGAAGGTGCTGCGCTCGATTCCCATCGACTTGCGGCCGTACATGTTCTTCAGCTTCCAGACGCCGAACAGCGAGGCGACCGCGTGGTCCTCGTCAGCGCCGCAGCTCGAACGGGAACTTCATCTTGTCCCTGAACTTCGCGGTGCGACTCGAGCGTGTCGGTCGAGATGCCGAGGATGCGGGTGCCGGCGCGCCGGAACGCCGCGGCGAGGTCGCGGAAGTCGCCGCCCTCGAGCGTGCAGCCGGGCGTGTTGTCGCGCGGGTAGAAGTAGACGACCAGGTTCTCGCCGCCCTGGTCGGCGAGCCGGAACTCCCCGCCCGTGGTCGCGACGGTGAAGCGGGGCGCCTTGGTTGCCGGCTTCGCGCTCGCCATCGCCTCAGTTCTTCACCGGCTCGAGGATGGCGTCGAGGTTCATCTGGTCGCAGAAGTCCATGAACTCCTCGCGCAGCGCGCCCACGTGGATACGCGATGGGACGTTGACGACCATGTACACGGAGAACATCTGCGCGCCGGTGTGCGCGGCCGCGTAGCTGCGCGTCGAGAGCTCGCCGATGTCGATGCCGCGTGCCGCGAAGAAGCCGGACAGCCCGGACACGATGCCCGCCTGGTCGATGCAGACGACGTCCACGGAGTAGGGGACGAGGTCCTCGCGCACCGCCCGCTGCACCGTGCGGCGCACCTGGATCGTGACGCCCGAGGCTTCCGCGAGCTTGCCGAGCTCGGTCTCGATGCGCGCGACCGAGTGCCAGTTGCCCGCCACCAGCATCAGCATCGCGAAATCCGAGCCGAGCGCGGTCATGCGGCTCTCGCTGATGCTGCCGCCGCAGTCCGCCACGACCTTCGCGAGGTCGTGCACGAGGCCGATGCGATCGTCGCCGATAGCAGAGATTGCGATGAACTGTTTCATGCGGGAAAAGCGGGCGTGACCGGCAGTGTACCGGGATCGGGCGGGCGATGATATCGCACGGCCAGCGCGCCTTGCGCTCGCGTAGCGTGCGCCCGTACCATCCCGCCTCCGGTGCCGGCCGCCAGGCCAGGGGGTGAGATGTTCCGCGGTAGCCTGGTCGCGCTCGTGACGCCGATGACGGATTCCGGCGACATCGACCACGTCGCCTTCGGCCGGCTGCTCGACTGGCATGCGCGCGAAGGAAGCGACGGCGTCGTGGTCGGCGGCACGACCGGCGAGTCGGCGACCATGACGGCCGCGGAGGCGGCCGAGCTCCTGCAGATCGCCGTGCAGCGGCTCGGCGATCGCATGCCGGTGATCGCGGGCACCGGCGGCAGCTCGACGGCGCTCGCCGTCGAGCGCACGCGCGCCGCCTGCGAGCTCGGCGCCGACGCCGTGCTGGTCGTCACTCCTTATTACAACCGCCCCCCGCAGGAGGGCCTGTACCGCCATTTCAGCGCCGTGGCGGATGCGTCGAGCGTGCCGCTCATCCTGTACAACGTGCCTTCGCGCACCGCCTGCGACCTGCTCCCGGAGACCGTCGAGCGGCTCGCCGGCCACCCGCAGATCATCGGCATCAAGGATGCGACCGGCAACGTCGCGCGCGGCCGGGAGATCCTCGAGCGTTGCGGCGACGATTTCCTGCTGCTGTCGGGCGACGACCCGAGCTGCCGCGAGCTGATCGCCGCCGGTGCGCAGGGCGTCATCACGGTCACGGGCAACGTCGCTCCGAGGCTGATGCGGGAGATGGCGGAAGCGGCGCTCCTCGACGACCAGGACGGAGCCCGGGAACTCGACGAGCGCCTCGAGGGTCTTCACACTGCGTTGTTCGTCGAGTCGAACCCCATACCCGCGAAGTGGGCCCTGGGCCGGCTCGGGCTGATCGGGCCGGGCATCCGCCTGCCGCTCATCGGCCTTTCGGAGTCGCACCATGCAACCGTGCTTGCGGCGATGCGCCGCGCCGGAGTGATCGAATGAAGATGCGCGCGATCAGGCTGGCCTGGCTGTCGGCGGTACTGCCG
Organism: uncultured Gammaproteobacteria bacterium; assembly: GCA_963817195.1. GTDB lineage: Bacteria > Pseudomonadota > Gammaproteobacteria > Steroidobacterales > Steroidobacteraceae > SCUD01. The sequence goes on along the minus strand of CAWFNJ010000006.1, from coordinate 129,041 downwards.
CTCGGCGGATGCGGGATACTGCCGGACGCTTACTCGGGCTGCGACGAGGTGCTGCCGTACCAGTCGGCGACCGAGGCGGTGCCGCTGCGCGTGCCGCCGGGCTCGGACCTGCCGGACACTCGCAACGCGCTCAGGATTCCCGAGTTGACTACGCCCGAACTGCCGCGCGAGCCGGGCACCTGCCTCGAGCATCCGCCCGCCATCGGGGCCGGGTCCCTGGCAAGCGGAACCGCTGCTACGCCATCGGCGACCGCGGCCGTCGCCGAGCCGGCTGCTGCACGTCGACCGCCGGACCTGGCAATGGATGATGGCAGTCCCTGGCAGGCGCGGCTTGGCGTCAACTACCAGCCCACGTCAGACGTCGATTTCGACGGCGGCAGCACGGCCGAATTCAACAGCAGCACCGGTTTCCTGGTCGGCATCGGTTACGAGTTGTCGGAACACTTCGAAGTCGGCGCGAATATCAGCTACGACGATCGCGACTACGAAGCCAGTCTCGCCGGCGACCAACCGGGCGAAGTATTCCCGGTCCGGGGCAACCTGGAATCCATGGGCGTGATGTTTGACCTCAGCTACTATTTCCTGACGGGCCGGTTCAGGCCCTTCATCACCACGGGCCTCGGCTGGAACTTCGTGGACACGAATATCCCGACCCAGCCGCCGCAGGTCGGCTGCTGGTGGAACCCGTGGTATGGATACATCTGCGACGACTTCCAGGACACGAAAAGCGTCGACGGGTTTGCCTACCAGGCGGGCGCGGGCGTCCGCTATCAGTTGAATCCGTCAGTCTCTTTCAGCGGCAGTTACAAGATGAGCTGGCTGGACTTCCCGAAGGCCGACGGCACGCCCACCTTCGACGCAATCCAGCTGATCCTGAACTGGGGATTCTGAACGAACCTGCCGCGTCGGTTGCCGCAAAGAGCCCGGCTCCAGTAGGCTGTGCCCCCTTCGACGGAGAGGTGGCCGAGCGGTCGAAGGCGCTGGACTGGAATTCCAGTAATATCTAACAAGGTATTCGTGGGTTCGAATCCCACCCTCTCCGCCAATCAGTCGCGGTCGCCGGGGCCTCGCGGGCTGCCGCCGGCGGCCAGGGACTCGTAGGCGCGCGCGAACGCGATCAGGAACACCGCCGGCAGGCCGGCATCTCCGGACTGCGCAGTGGCGCGGTACAGCTCGAGATAGCGGTTCCAGAGCCGCGCCTGCAGCTCGGCGCCCGCGCCACCCTGCGCACGCCGCCCGAGCTGCTCCTCGAGCGCTTCGGGATTCAGCTTGTCGAAAACGGCCGCGAGCGCTTCCCTGAGTGCCGCAGTGATCGCCAGCTGGTGCTGGCGTGCGCGCGCGAACTGCGCGCGGATCTCGTCGATCGAGCGTCCGTCGCCGGACCCGCGGCCTGCCAGGAGCTGTTCGAGGATCTGCTCCACCGCGGCGATGCGCGCGAACGCGCCGGTCGCGTCGCGCCGTCGCGCGCCGGAGGAAATGTTGAACTCGCCCGCGAAGTCCGCGCGCGTGCGTGCCAGCTCCGAGAAGCCGACCAGCGCCTCGCGCAACAGCTGGCCTGCCTGCGCGAGGGCCGTGCCGCGCACCTCGGGCGGTAGCGCAAGCGGATCGATGCCGGCGCCCTTGCAGAACGCGACCAGGCCTGGCCACATCTCCTGGTCCTGCGTGCGGGAGGACGGCGGCGCCGCCGCGGCGGTCGGCGACTGGGGCGCGGCGGGCGGCACGGTGCGCGGCGGCGCGGATTCAGCGCGTGGCCGCGCGGCGGGCTGTGCATCGCGCACCCGTTCGCGGCGGCCTGTCGAAATGAAATTCTTCACTTCGAACGAAGCGTCGAGATCGGCGTCGGTGACCGGCGCCTGTTCCTGGGGCAGGAAGTCGTTGCCGCCGGAGATCTCGACTTCGATCTCGTACTCGCCGATGCGGAACCGGTCTCCGTTCGCAAGCTGGTGCAGTCGATCCGGGCCCAGAGCTTCGTCGGAGTCGTTCACGAACGTGCCATTGGTGCTCGTGTCGCGCAACAGCCAGGACCCGCCCCGGTGCTCGACCTCGGCATGGCGGCCCGACACGTAGCGGTCAGGATCGCGCAGCACCCAGTCGTTGCTGGTGTGCCTGCCGATGCGCCCGCCGTTGACGCCGAAAGTCCAGCGCGGGTTCTCGCCCGCGGCAGCTGCGTTGTCGCTGACAATTTTCAGCCTGAGCGCCATCGCCCGTATAATAGCGCGCCCACGACAGGGCGCGCTCCCACCGGGATCATGGCTACGAGTCACATATTCAGGATCGTCTTCATCAACCAGGGCAAGGTCTACGAGATCTACGCCCGCAAGGTGAGCCACGGCGGCCTGTTCGGCTTCATCGAGGTCGAGGAGCTGGTGTTCGGGGAGCGCAGCAGCGTCGTGCTCGACCCGGCTGAGGAGCGGATCAAGTCGGAATTCGCAGGCGTCAAGCGCTGCTACCTGCCGCTGCACGCGGTCATCCGCATCGACGAGGTGCGCAAGCAAGGCGTCAGCAAGATCAGCGCGCTCGAGGGCGGCAACGTTGCCCAGTTCCCGGTGACCCTGTACCCGGCCGGCGGCGACCCGGGCGTGAAGCGCTGACCGCTTGATGCTGCGGTTCCGGGGCGCCCCAGCACTCTCCAGCTTCCGGATCGAGGGCCTGCTCGCGTCGCTCAGGCGCATCGAACCCTTGGTGCGCACGGTTGCAGTCGAATACCTGCACATGGTCGAGACCGCCCGCGATCTCGGGCCGGGCGAGCGGCGCGTGCTGGAGCGCCTGCTCGACTTCGACGCCGGCGCCGCGCCGCAACCTCCTGGGCAGGCGCTTCTCACCGTGCCCCGTCCGGGAACCGTGTCTCCCTGGTCGTCAAAAGCGACAGACATCGCTCACGTCTGCGGCCTCGACGCGGTGCGACGCATCGAGCGCGGCAGGTCCTGGCGCATCGACGCCGGCGGGACGCTTTCGCGCGCGCGCCTCGAAAGTCTCGCGGCGCCCCTGTTCGACCCGATGACCGAAGCGCTGATGTTCGACGCGGACGAGGCGCAACGCCTGTTCGAGACCCATCCGCGCGGCGCGCTCGGCCATGTGGCGCTCGGCGACGACCCGCAGGGCGCGCTGGCGCGCGTGAACGCCGAGCATGGGCCTCGCCCTCGCGGACGCGGAGATCGCCTACCTGGCCGACGTCTTCAGGCGCCTCGGGCGCGACCCGACCGACGTCGAGGTGATGATGTTCGCGCAGGCGAACAGCGAGCACTGCCGGCACAAGATCTTCAATGCCGAGTGGCGCATCGACGGCGAGGCGATGTCGCGTTCGCCGTTCGCGATGATCCGCAACACGCGCGACCAGAGCCCCGCCGGCGTGTTGTCCGCCTACAGCGACAATGCGGCGGTGATCGAGGGCCCGCGTGGCGCGCGCTTCTTCGCCCAGGTCGACGGCGGCGGCTACGAATGGCGCGAGGAACCCATAGACATCCTGCTCAAAGTCGAGACCCACAATCATCCGACGGCGATCTCGCCGTTTCCCGGGGCCGCGACCGGCTCCGGCGGCGAAATCCGGGACGAAGGCGCAACCGGGCGCGGCGCCAAGCCGAAGGCGGGCCTGGTCGGCTTCACGGTGTCGAACCTCTGCATCCCGGATTTCGCGCAGCCGTGGGAGGGCCACCCTGGGCGGCCGGCGCGAATCGCGTCTGCGCTCGACATCATGCTGGAAGGCCCCATCGGCGCCGCGGCCTTCAACAACGAATTCGGCCGCCCCGGCATCCTTGGCTATTTCAGGACCTTCGAGCAGCGAGTCGCCGGCGATCCCGAGTCCGTCGTGCGTGGCTATCACAAGCCGATCATGATCGCCGGCGGCGTCGGCAACGTGCGGCACGGGCACGTCGAGAAGCGGCCGGTGCCTGCCGGCGCGCCGCTCGTGCTGCTCGGCGGGCCGGCGATGCTGATCGGCCTCGGGGGCGGCGCGGCTTCGTCGCGGGGCAGCGGCGCCGGCAGCGAATCGCTCGACTTCGCGTCGGTGCAGCGCGGCAATCCCGAGATGCAGCGCCGCGCGCAGCAGGTGATCGACGCCTGCTGGGCGATGGGCGAGGCGAACCCGATCCTGATCATCCACGACGTCGGCGCCGGCGGGCTCTCGAACGCCGTGCCCGAGGTCGTCGCACCGGGCGGCGGCCGCATCGAACTTGCGCGCGTGCCGAGCGACGAGCCCGGCATGTCGCCGCTCGAGATCTGGTGCAACGAGGCCCAGGAACGCTACGTGCTCGCCCTCGAGGCGGGCGCGCTCGACGGCTTCATGGCGCTGTGCCGGCGCGAGCGTTGCCCGGTGGCGCTGATCGGGCAGGCAAGCGACGACGGGCGGCTCGTCGTCGTGGACGAGCGTACCGGAGAAAGCGTGGTGGACATGCCGATCGCCGACCTGCTCGGCCGGCCGCCGCGGATGCAAAGGAGCGCTGCGCGCCGCCGGCGCCGCGGCGATGGCTTCGACGCGGACTCGCTCGATCCATCCGATGCGCTCGGGCGGCTGCTGCGGCTGCCCGCGATCGCCGACAAGGGCTTCCTGGTCACGATCGGCGATCGCAGCGTCGGCGGGATGATCAGCCGCGACCCGCTGGTGGGCCCCTGGCAGGTGCCGGTCAGCGACGTCGCCGTCACCACCTCGGGCCTCGCCGGACGGACTGGCGAGGCCATGGCCCTCGGCGAGCGGCCCGCGATCGCGCTCCTCGACGCAACGGCTTCGGGCCGCATGGCAGTGGGAGAGGCGATCACCAACATCGCAGCGGCGGACGTCGGCAAGCTCGGCGACGTCAAGCTCTCTGCGAACTGGATGGCAGCCTGCGGCGACCCGGCGGAAGACGCCGACCTGTACGACACCGTGCGTGCCCTCGGCGAGTCCCTGTGCCCTGCGCTCGGCATCGCGATACCGGTCGGCAAGGACTCGCTTTCGATGCGCACCGCCTGGCGCGAGGACGGCCGCGAGCGCCAGGTCGTCGCACCGTTGTCGCTCGTGGTCACGGCCTGCGCGCCGGTTGCCGACGTGCGGCGCACGCTGACGCCGATGCTTGCCCTCGACGCCGGCCCAAGCGTGCTCGTGCTGGTCGACCTGGGCGGTGGCCGCGACCGGCTTGGCGGCTCCTGCCTCGCGCAGGTCCACGGGCGAATCGGCGACGTTCCGCCCGACCTCGACGAACCGGGCAGGCTTGCCGCCCTGTTTGCCGCCGTGCGCGAGCTGCGCGAGGCAGGGCTCGTGCTCGCGTACCACGATCGCTCGGACGGCGGGCTTGCGATCACCCTGCTCGAAATGGCGTTTGCCGGCCGTGCTGCGCTGGAGGTCGATCTCGGGACCGTTGCGCGGCCGGTGGCGGCGCTGTTCGCAGAGGAACTGGGTGCGGTGTTCCAGTTCCGTGAGTCGGACCTTTCCCGCGCGGAGGCGACCCTCGCGCGCCACGGCCTCGCGGCGCTGTCGCGGCGGATTGGCCGGGCGACTGCGGGCCGGCGCATAGAGATCGCCGCCGCCGGACGCGTGCTCATCGACGCTGACCGCGTCGAGCTGCGCGCCGCCTGGTCGGAAACCACCTGGCGCATGCAGCGCCTGCGCGACGATCCGGCCTGCGCCGACGAGGAACGTGACGCGAGGCTCGACGAGGAGGACCCAGGACTTGCCTGGCGGCCCAGTTTCGACCCGGGCGAGGACATCGCGGCGCCGTACATTGCGCGCGGTACGCGTCCGCGGGTCGCGGTGCTGCGCGAGCAGGGCGTGAACAGCCAGGTCGAGATGGCCGCCGCCTTCGATCGCGCGGGATTCGCCGCGGTGGACGTCCACATGACCGACCTCATCGACCGCGGCGGGACGCTCGCGGGCTTCCAGGGCCTGGTTGCCTGCGGCGGCTTCAGCTATGGCGACGTGCTCGGCGCAGGCGAGGGATGGGCGAAGTCCATCCTCTTCAACGCGCGAGCGCGCGCCCTGTTCGAGGCCTGGTTCGCGGAGGCGAGCGGCTTCACGCTCGGCGTCTGCAATGGCTGCCAGATGCTCGCTGCGCTTGCCGAGCTGATCCCGGGCGCGACGCACTGGCCGCGCTTCCGCCGCAACCGCTCCGAACAGTTCGAGGGCCGGCTGTCGCTGGTCGAGGTTGCGGCGTCGAACTCGCCGTTCTTCGCGGGCATGGCGGGCTCGGTGCTGCCGATCGCCGTCGCGCACGGCGAGGGCCGTGCCGAGTTTGCGAGCCCAGCCGACGAGGCCGCCGCGGGCGGATTGGTGGCGCTGCGCTATGTGGACAACCGCGGGCACGTCGCGGCGCGCTATCCGGCCAACCCGAACGGCTCGCCGCAAGGCCTGGCGGGACTCACTTCCGCGGACGGCCGGGTCACGATCCTCATGCCGCACCCCGAGCGTGTCTACCGGACGGTGCAGAACTCCTGGCACCCGGCGTCGGCCGGCGAAGACAGCGGCTGGATGCGGATCTTCCGCAATGCGCGGGCCTGGGTCGGCTGAGGCGTACTACGCGCGCGTGCCGGGCAGCGGCGTGACGTTCGACGAGTCCTCGGCGAAGTAACGGCGCACCATCATGGCCTGCTGCAGCCGGCCGCGGCGCACGTAGACCTGGTAGAGAAGATCCTTCAGCACCTCGAGCAGCACGCCCGCGTTGAAGGCGTCGATGGACGGCAGGTTGTCGCGGCCCGGCTCGTCGAAGTCGAACAGCACCTTGCGCACCAGCTCGTAGGCGTCATCGTCGAGCTCGGCGAGGCGGCGAATGTTCGCAAGTTCGTCGAACAGCTCGAGACGCGCCTGTGGGCCGAGGTCCGCGAAAGTCGCCTGCGCCACGCGGCGGCACATCGAGCCGAAGGCGTTGTAGCACCCGGCCGAATAACAGGTGAACGCCTCCTTGACGAGCGACTCGGTGTCCTCGGGCAGGTAGGTGAAGTTGAACTTCTCCTTGCCTCGCTCGAGCTCGACGAAATTCGGCGCGAGCTCCACGCGGCTGCCGCCATAGAGCTTCACCGTGAAGCGGAGGAACACAGGCGCGTTGCAGGCCGCGCAGCGGTACACGAGCCCGACCTGCGAGGGCTTGTGCTGTTGCAGCACGTTGAAGTCCGGGACCGAGACGGGCGTGATGTGCGCGAGCACACCGCACTGCGGGCAATTGAGCGCGAGACCGGTGTCCTGGTCGTGTTGCAGGCGTCCCGACGAATCGATGTAGACGGCCATGCGAGCCTCCAGCCGACCGGTCGCGGGGAGTCTAGCTGAAACCAAGAGGGGACAGTCCCCTTTGCCGCCAAGCCGGCAAAGGTGACAGTCCCCCTAAGCGTGCAGCGGCTTGTAGCGCAGTCGGTGCGGCTGGTCGGCGTCTTCGCCCTTGCGCCGCCGCAGGTCCTGCACGTACTCCTGGTAGTTGCCCTCGAACCAGACGACCTCGCTGTCGCCTTCGAAGGCGAGGATGTGGGTCGCGATGCGGTCGAGGAACCAGCGGTCGTGCGAGATGACCACTGCACAGCCGGGGAAGTTGAGCAGCGCCTCTTCGAGCGCCCGCAAGGTCTCGACGTCGAGGTCGTTGGTCGGCTCGTCGAGCAGCAGCACGTTCGCGCCGCTGCGGAGCAGCTTCGCGAGGTGCACGCGGTTCCGCTCGCCCCCTGAAAGCTCGCCGATCTGCTGCTGCTGCTGGTTGCCTCGGAAGTTGAACCGGCCGACAAATCCACGCGAGGCGGTTTCGTAGTTGCCGACCTTGATAATGTCCTGGCCGCCGGAAATCTCCTGCCAGACGGTCTTCGAGTCGTCGAGCCTGTCGCGCGACTGGTCGACATAGGCGATCTGCACGGTCGGGCCGGTACGGATCGTGCCCGCGTCCGGCTGCTCGGTGCCGGTCAGCATGCGAAACAGCGTCGTCTTGCCGGCGCCGTTCGGGCCGATGATGCCGACGATGCCGCCCTGCGGCAGTCGGAAGGAGAGGCCGTCGATCAGCAGGCGCTCGCCATAGGCCTTGCGCAAGCCCCCGACCTCGATCACGAGCTCGCCGAGGCGCGGTCCCGGCGGGATGTAGATCTCGTTCGTCTCGTTGCGCTCCTGGAACTCGACCGAGGAGAGCTCCTCGAACTGCCGGAGTCGCGCCTTGCTCTTGGCCTGGCGGGCCTTCGGGTTGGCGCGCACCCACTCGAGCTCGCGCTCGAGCGTGCGCCGGAGGCCTTCCTGCTGCTTCTCCTCCTGCGCAAGGCGGCGCTGCTTCTGCTCGAGCCAGGAGGAATAGTTGCCCTGCCACGGGATTCCGTGGCCGCGATCGAGCTCGAGGATCCAGCCCGCCACGTTGTCGAGGAAGTAGCGGTCGTGGGTCACGCAGATGACCGTGCTCGGGTACTGCTCGAGGTACTTCTCGAGCCAGGCGACGGACTCCGCGTCCAGGTGGTTGGTCGGCTCGTCGAGCAGCAGCATGTCGGGCTTCGAGAGCAGCAGGCGGCACAGCGCGACGCGCCTGCGCTCGCCGCCGGAGAGCTGCGACACTTTCGCCTCCCACGGCGGGAGTCGGAGTGCGTCCGCGGCCACGTCGAGCTGGCGATCTAGGTTGTGGCCGTCGACGCTCGCGAGGAAGGCCTCCAGCTGCCCCTGTTCGGTGGCGAGCTTGTCGAAGTCGGCGTCCGGCTCGCTGTAGAGCACGTAAACCTGCTCCAGCCGGGACATCGCGTCCTTTACCGGCTTCACCGACTCCTCGACGATCGAGCGGACGTCGGCATCCGGGTCGAGCTGCGGCTCCTGCGGCAGCAGGCCCACCTTGATCCCGGGTTGCGGCCGGGCCTCGCCCTCGATGTCGGTATCGACGCCCGCCATGATCCGCAGCAGCGTCGACTTGCCCGATCCGTTCAGGCCCAGCACGCCGATCTTGGCGCCCGGGAAGAACGACAGCGAGATGTCGCGCAGGATGTGGCGCTTCGGCGGGACCACCTTGCCGACGCGGTTCATCGTATAAATGTATTGGGCCATGCGATCCACGGATTTCAGGAGGCCGCGGATTATCTGCGATGCCGGTCCCTGCCGCCACCCGTGCTAGGCTGCCTCGACCCCTTACCGACGTGGCGGCATCGCGTGGCTGAAAACGGCGGACCGGACACCTGCGTCGTCGCCGGCGAGCGCATCGCCCGCTACGGCTTTCCCGACGGACACCCGTTCGGCCCGGACCGTCACGACGCGTTCTGGCGCGAGCTCGTGGCCCAGGGCTACGACAGGCGCGTGCTTGCTCTCGCGACCCGCCAGGCGACGCGCGCCGAGCTCGAGCTGTTCCACGACCCTGGCTACGTGGACTTCGTCATCGCGCGCTCGGCGACCGGCGAGGGGCTGCTCGACGCCGGCGACACCCCCGCATTCAAGGGCGTCTTCGAAGCCGCGTGCGACGTGGTCGGCGCCTCGCTCGTCGCCATGGAGGCGATCATGTCCGGGCAGACGCGACGCGGCTTCGTGCCGATCGCGGGACTGCACCATGCCGGGCGCGCCCATGCCGCGGGCTTCTGCGTATTCAACGACATCGGCGTCGTGATCGAGAACCTCAAGCGGGAGCACGGCCTCGCGCGCATTGCCTACGTCGACATCGACGCGCACCACGGAGACGGTGTCTTCTACGCTTTCGAGGACGATCCAGCGGTCGTGTTCGCGGACACCCACGAGGATGGGCGGTACCTTTATCCGGGCACCGGCGCCGCGAACGAGATCGGGTCCGGGGCCGGGACCGGCGCCAAGCTCAACCTACCGCTGCCGCCCGGCGCGGGCGACGCCGAGTTCTTCGCGGCCTGGCCCGCGATCGAAGCCCATCTCGAGCGTCATGCGCCGGAGTTCGTGCTGTTCCAGTGCGGCGCAGACAGCCTGGGCGGGGATCCGATCACGCATCTCGGCCTCACCGAGGAAGCGCACGGGCACGCCGCGCAGCGCCTGATCGCGATCGCCGACCGTTTTTCGTCCGGGCGCATCCTCGGTTTCGGCGGCGGTGGCTACAACCGGCGCAACATCGCCCGCGCCTGGACCCGGGTCGTCCGGGCCTTCGTCGACGGGGCTTGAACGACGCCTTTCGGGTAGACTTCGCGCTCCGTTTTCGGCACGCCCGCAGGCCTTCCCATGTTCGGACCCGGAATGAGCATCGCTGCCTTCGATCCGCCGCTGGCGGAAGCGATCGCCGCCGAGCGCCGCCGGCAGGAGGAACACCTCGAGCTGATCGCGTCCGAGAACTACGCGAGCCCGCGCGTGCTCGAGGCGCAAGGTTCGGTGCTCACCAACAAGTACGCCGAGGGTTATCCCGGCAAGCGCTACTACGGGGGTTGCGAGCACGTCGACGTCGTCGAGGAGCTCGCGATCGAGCGCGCCAAGCGCCTGTTCGGCGCCGCCTACGCCAACGTGCAGCCGCATTCCGGCTCGCAGGCGAACGCTGCGGTCTACTTCGCGCTCATGTCGCCCGGCGATACCTTCCTCGGCATGAGCCTCGACCATGGCGGTCACCTGACCCACGGCGCCAAGGTCAACTTCTCGGGGCGGATCTTCAACGCCGTGCAGTACGGCCTCGACCCGGCGACCGGAGAGATCGACTACGGCGCCGTCGAGCGGCTTGCGGGCGAGCATCGGCCGAAGATGATCCTCGCCGGCTTCTCGGCGTATTCACGCGTCATCGACTGGCAACGCTTCCGCGGAATTGCGGACGCGGTCGGCGCGTACTTCGTGGTCGACATGGCGCACGTCGCGGGGTTGGTCGCAGCCGGCGTCTACCCCAATCCGGTGCCGCACGCGGATGTCGTCACGACCACGACGCACAAGACGCTGCGCGGACCGCGCGGCGGGCTCATCCTTGCGCGGGAGCATCCCGAACTGCACAAGAAGCTCAACTCGATGATCTTCCCGGGCACGCAGGGCGGGCCGCTGATGCACGTCATCGCTGCCAAGGCGGTGGCGCTGCTTGAAGCACTTTCCCCCGGCTTCAGGGCGTACCAGGAGCAGGTGGTTGCGAACGCGCGCGCGCTGGCGAAGTCGCTGCAGGACCGCGGCCATCGCATCGTCTCCGGCGGCACGGACAATCACCTCTTCCTGCTCGACCTGATCGGCCGTGACTACACGGGCAAGGACGCCGACGCCGCCCTCGGCCGGGCGCACATCACCGTGAACAAGAACGCGGTGCCGAACGACCCGCGGCCCCCGTTCGTGACCAGCGGCCTCAGGATCGGCACGCCCGCGATCACGACCCGCGGCTTCGGCCTCGAGGAGTGCCGCCAGGTCGGCGGCCTGATCGCCGACGTGCTCGACCGGATGGGCGACGAGGCTGCCGTGCTCCGCGTGCGACAGGCGGTGCTGGACCTTTGCAGGCGCCACCCGGTCTACGCATGACCCAACCGGGGGACAGGCCGTGCATTGCCCGTTCTGCAACCACGACGACACCAAGGTGACGGATTCGCGACTCGCGGGCGAGGGTCACCAGATCCGCCGGCGCCGCGAATGCCAGTCCTGCGGCGAACGCTTCACGACCTTTGAGACCGCGGAGCTGGTCATGCCGCAAGTCGTCAAGAAGGACGACACGCGCCAGCCCTTCGACGAGGGCAAGCTGCGCGGCGGCATCATGAAGGCACTCGAGAAGCGCCCAGTCAGCCGCGAGGCGGTCGAGGCCGCCATTGAGCGCATCGGTCACCGCCTGCGGGTGCTGGGCGAACGCGAGGTCGTTTCGCGCGCGATCGGGGAGATCGTCATGGAGGAACTGCGCCAGCTCGACGAGGTCGCGTACGTCCGCTACGCCTCCGTCTACCACCGCTTCCACGATGTCGATTCATTCCGCGACGAGCTCGAGCAGCTCGACAAGCGCCGGCGCAGCGACCCTTCGACCGGCCAGATGTCGCTCCTGCCGTCGCAGGCGCGCGATCCGCGCGGCAAGCGATGACGGCCCCGGCCGCGAATGACGCTGGCCACATGGCGCGGGCCCTCGAGCTCGCGCGTCTCGGCCTGTGGACCACCGACCCTAATCCCCGCGTCGGCTGCGTGCTCGCTCAGGGCGAGCGCGTGTTGGGCGAGGGCTGGCACGAGCGCGCGGGCGGGCCGCACGCCGAGGTCGTGGCGCTGGCCGCAGCCGGAGCTGCGGCGCGCGGCGCGACCGCATACGTCACGCTCGAGCCCTGCTGCCATCACGGGCGCACGCCACCCTGCACCGAGGCGCTGATCGCCGCGGGCATCGGCCGCGTCGTCTACGCAATGCGCGACCCGAACCCGCAGGTCGACGGCGGCGGCGCCGCACAGCTTGCCGCGGCGGGCATCGCCGTCGAGGGCGGCGTGCTGGAGCGCGAGGCCCGCGAGCTGAACCCGGGCTTCATTTCACGCATGACGCGGGGTCGACCCTGGGTGACCGTCAAGCTCGCCGCGAGCCTCGACGGCGGCACGGCATTGCCGGGCGGCGAGAGCCGCTGGATCACGGGCGAGGCCGCGCGCGCCGACGTCCAGCGGCTGCGCGCGCAATCGTCGGCGGTGTTGACGGGCAGCGGCACGATCCTCACTGACGACCCGCGACTCGACGTGCGACTGACGGGCGCCCTTCGCCAGCCGCTCCGCGTCGTACTCGATTCCAGGCTGCGCACGCCGCCGACCGCACGCGTGCTGGCGCCGCCGGGCCAGGCGCTGATCCTCTGCACGGAGGCCGACGCGGCGCGCGCGTCGGCGCTGCGGGCGGCCGGCGCGGAAGTTGCGATGGTCGCGGGCGCGCAGGGCGGCGTCGATCTCGAGGCGGCGCTTACGCTGCTCGCGTCCCGCGGAGTCAACGAGCTGCTCGTCGAGTGCGGCGCCGGGCTTGCCGGGGCGCTGCTCGCCGCCGGCCTCGTCGACGAGCTGCTGCTGTACCTCGCGCCGACGCTGCTCGGTCGCGACGCGCGGCCACTTGCGGACCTCGAAGCACCGGCCTCGATGGCCGAGCGGCTCGACTTTTCCATCATCGGGCGCCGGGACATCGGCGACGACCTGCTGCTGCGGCTGCGGCCCCGGCGGGGGCAGGGCTGATGTTCACCGGCATCGTCAAGGCGATCGGCCGCGTGGACGCGATCGGCGGCGGCGCCGGCGCGCGACGGATGGCGATCGACACCGGCGGTCTTGCGACCGCCGGCTGGCAGCTCGGGGACAGCGTCGCAGTGGCCGGCGTATGCCTCACGGTCGTGGCGCTTGCGGACCGGCGCTTCGAGGCTGAGCTGTCGGGGGAGACGCTCGCGCGCACCACGCTCGGCGGACTCGCTTCCGGCTCCGCGGTCAACCTCGAGCCTGCGCTGCGAGCCCTGGACGCGCTCGGCGGGCACCTGGTTACCGGTCACGTCGACGGCGTTGCGCGAGTACGCGAGTGCCGCGAGGCGGGCGGTGCGCTCAACGCGACGATCGAGGCACCGGCAGCGCTCGCGCGCTTCATCGCCGAAAAAGGCTCGGTGGCGCTCGACGGCGTCAGCCTGACGGTCGGGCGCGTGACGGGCGCGGCCTTCACAGTCGACCTCGTGCCGCACACTCGGGCGGTGACCACGCTCGGCGCGCTCACCGCGGGGCTCGGGCTCAACCTCGAGGTGGACCTCGTAGCGCGATATCTCGACCGGCTGCTCGACGCCCGGGGGCGTGCATGAACGACATCGAGGAACTGCTCGCGGAGCTGGCTGCCGGCCGCATGGTCGTCGTGATGGACGACGAGGAGCGCGAGAACGAGGGCGACCTGCTGATGGCTGCGGCCCGCGTCCGGCCCGAGGACATCAACTTCATGGCGCGCCACGGGCGCGGCCTCATCTGCCTGACGCTCACCGAGGAACGTTGCCGCCTGTTGAGGCTGCCGCCGATGGTGCGCGAATCGGAGGACCACCACGGCACCAATTTCACCGTGAGCATCGAGGCCGCGACCGGCGTTACCACCGGCATCTCCGCGCAGGACCGTGCGCGCACCGTGCAGGCCGCGGTCGCGCCGCGGGCGAGGCCCGAGGACCTGCGCCAGCCCGGCCACGTGTTCCCGCTGATGGCGCGACCGGGCGGCGTGCTGACGCGCGCCGGCCACACGGAGGCGGGCTGCGACCTGGCGCGCCTCGCCGGGTTCGAGCCGGCCGCGGTGATCGTCGAGATCCTGAACGAGGACGGCACGATGGCGCGCCGGCCCGAGCTCGAGCAATTCGCCCGGGAGCACGGACTCGCGATCGGCACGATCGCCGACCTGATCCGCTACCGCCTTTCCAAGGAGAGCTCGATCGAGTGTGTGGCGGACCGGCAGGTCGAGACCGAGTCCGGCACGTTCCGCATGCGCTGGTACTCGGATCGCGTGCACGGCCGCCTGCACTTCGCGCTGGTGCGCGGGGAGCCGGGCGAGGTGCCGCCATTGGTGCGCGTGCACCTGCGCGACACGCCGCGCGACTTGATCGGCATCCGCGGGGAGCACGCAGGCTGGACGCTGCGCGCGGCGCTCGCGCGAATCGCACGCGAGCCGCACGGTATTGTCGTCGTGCTGCGTCCCGAGGAGTTGCCGTCCGACATCGTCGGCACTGGCGCGCACGAGCACGGTCCGGACGCGGCCGGCGGCGGGTCGGTGCTGCGTACCTACGGAATCGGCGCGCAGATCCTGCGCGACCTCGGCGTCACTCGCATGCGCGTGCTGTCGGCACCGCGGCAGCTGCTCGGCATTTCTGCGTTCGGGCTCGAGATCGACGGCTACGAGGAGTGAGCGCGGAAGCGCCTGATATACTCGCGGCGTGAACGCGCTCCGCATCCTCGAGGGCGACCTCCGCGTCGGCGACCTGCGCATCGCGCTGGTCGCGTCGCGCTTCAACGCGTCCGTCGTCGAGCGGCTGGTCGCGGGCGCGGTCGAAGCGCTCTGTGCACAGGGCGCGGATCCGGCGGCACTCGAGCTCGTGCGCGTGCCTGGCGCCTTCGACCTGCCGCTCGTGGTGAAGCGCGTCGCCGAGTCGAGGCGCTTCGATGCGATCGTAGCGCTCGGCGCCGTGATCCGCGGCGACACGCCGCACTTCGACTACGTCGCCGGCGAGTGTGCCGCGGGACTCGCGCGGATCGCGAGCGAGACCGGCGTGCCGGTCGCGTTCGGGGTGCTCACGACGGACACCGAGGAGCAGGCCTTCGATCGCGCGGGCGGCAGCGAAGGCAACCGCGGTGCCGACGCCGCGCGCGCCGCGGTCGAGCTTGCCAACTTGATGCGCAGGCTGGCGGGTTGACGTGCGGTCCTCGGGCCGCGACCGGGTGCAGGCGCGGGCGGCGGCGCGCAAGCTCCTCGTGCAGGCGCTCTACCAGTGGCACCTCTCGCGCCTGCCGGCCGCAGAGCTCGTCGCCCAGTACGAGTCGACACCGGAGTTCGCAAGAGCCGACCAGGATTACTTCCGCACCGCGCTCGCCGCGATCTGCGCGGAGGGCTCGGGGATCGACGAGGAGCTCGCGCGCCACTCCGACATTGCGCCCGCCCGCCTCGATCCGGTCGAGCACGCGATCCTTGCGCTCGGGCTCTGGGAGCTCATGGCCAGACCCGAGGTGCCCTACCGCGTGGTGATCAACGAAGGCATCGAGCTCGCCAAGCGCTTCGGCGCTACTGACGGCCACCGCTACGTCAACGCGGTGCTCGACCGCGCGTCGCGCGCGCACCGGGGCGCCGAGCGCGGCGAGGTTGCCTGAAGCGATGGCGGGCGAATTCGATCTGATCGAACGGCACTTCACCGGGCGCGGCGCGCGGCGCGAGGACGTGCTTGTCGGCGTCGGCGACGACGGCGCGCTGGTCGCGGCGCCGCCGGCAGCGGCGCTGGTGCTCGCGCTCGACACACTGGTCGACGGCGCGCATTTCCCGTCCGGTTTCGACGCCAGGTACGTGGGCCACCGCGCGCTCGCGGTCAACCTCTCGGACCTTGCGGCAATGGGCGCGGAGCCGGCCTGGGCGCTGCTCGGGCTCACGCTGCCGTCAGTGGACGAGCACTGGCTGTCCGGTTTCTCGGCTGGCTTCGACACGCTCGCGCGTCGGCACGGCGTCGCCCTGGTTGGCGGCGACACGACGCGCGGGCCGCTGACGGTCACGGTGTCGCTGGCGGGTTTCGTTCCGGCGGGCGGCGCGCTGCGTCGCGATGGAGCGCGCGCAGGCGACGACCTCTGGGTCAGCGGCACGCCCGGGGACGCTGCCGCGGGACTCGCGATCCTCCAGGGGCGTCTGAACGCGCAGGGGAGGGCGCGCGACGCATTGCTGGCGCGCTTCCAGCTGCCGCAGGCCCGCGTCGCGCTCGGCACCGCTTTGCGCGGCATCGCGACCGCCTGCATCGACCTTTCCGACGGCCTGCTCGGCGATCTCGCCAAGCTCTGTGCCGCGAGCGGCGTCGGCGCTGACGTCACCAGCCGCGAGCTGCCGCTGTCCGCGGGACTGTGCTCGGTCGCGGCGCCCGAGACGCGGATCGCCTGGGCGCTCGGGGGCGGCGACGACTACGAGCTGCTGTTCACGGCGGACCCCGCCGAGCGGGCGAGGCTCGCGGCGCTAGACGGCGGGGTGGTGCTGCGTCGCATCGGCACGATCTCGGATACCGGCGGCGTGCTGGTCGACGGAGCACCGCCCGGGCGAGATGCCGGTCACGGTTTCGACCACTTCGGATGATGGCCTGACGGCTCCCGGCGAAGCGCGAAGCGGTTCACGGTTCCGCCGCTTTTGACGAAATATCCTGACGTTCGAACCGGTGACTCGTGCGCGCCGGAACTTCCCGAGAGGAGCCGGCCATCGCCACTGCAACCGTGCCGACGATCATGCGTCCCGCCGAGGGCGGGCCTGGCATCGGCCAGCTCATCGGCAAGTACGAGGTAATCCGCGAGGTGGGGCGCGGCTCGACCGGCACCGTCTACCTCTCGCACGATCCTTTCTACGGACGCGATGTCGCGATCAAGGCCTACCGCATCGCCGCCGACGACGACCCGGCGCGCGCGAAAGTCGCGCGCAAGATGTTCCTCTCCGAGGCACACATGGTCGGGATGCTGCAGCACCCGAACATCATGCCGATCTACGACGCCGGCGAGGAGCACGGCTTCTACTACGTCGTCACAGAGTTCATCCACGGCGCGCGCACGCTCGCCGCGTACACGCGGCCCGACAACCTGCTGCCGGTGGACGACGTACTGACGATGATGTTCAAGTGCGCGAAGGCGCTGCACTACGCCCATTCTCGCGGCGTGATCCACCGCGACATCAAGCCCAGCAACCTGATGCTGACGACCGACAGCGACCTCAGGCTCATCGACTTCGGCATCGCGCTGCACAACGACGCCGACTTCTCGCGCATCGAGGGCATCGCCGGCAGCCCGAGCTACATGTCGCCGGAGCAGGTGCAGTCGCTCGAGCTCACCAATCACTCGGACATCTATTCCCTGGCCGCCGTCATGTACGAGATGCTGACGGGCCACCGTCCGTTCCGTGCCGGCGCGCTCGCCAAGTTGCTGCACCAGATCGTGTACGCGACCCCGGCGCCGATGCTCTCGATCCGCGCCGATTTACCGGCCGAGCTGGAAAACGTGGTCGCGATGGCGATGCACAAGGAGCCGGACAAGCGCTACCCGAACGGAGCGGAGTTCGCGAACGCGATTGCGCGCGTGCACGCGCAGCAGCGCAAGGGTGCGGACCGGAGCGATCGCCAGGAGCACTTCAGCCTGCTGCGGCGCCTCAAGTTCTTCCACGATTTCTCGTCGGGCGAGATCTGGGAGGTGCTGCGCGCAGGCACCTGGCAGGCGCACGCGCGCGGCGACGAGATCGTGCGCGCAGGCGGCATCGACGACCGTTTCTACGTGATCGTGACGGGAACCTGCACGGTCGAGCGTGACGGCCGCATCGTCGGCCGGCTCGAGGCGGGCGACTGCTTCGGCGAGACCAGCTACCTGCGCGGCGCCAAGCGCCAGGCCGCCGTGCTCGCGGGTGACGACGTCACGATCCTGCGCGTGAGCTCGACGCTGCTCGAGCAGGCTTCCTCGGCCTGCCAGCTGCGCTTCAACAAGGTGTTCCTCAAGGCGCTCATCTCGCGCCTGCAGAACGGCGAGTCCCGCGCCGTCAGAGCTGAATCCGGCGCGTCGGTGTCCGTCCGGCGCGCGCGCGCCGACGGACCGCCGGCCGACCGGCCACTCAAACCGGCTTAGCGTCCTTGTCGCGCTCGATGCGCGCGTACGCCGAGTGGTTGTGGATCGACTCGAAGTTCTCGGCCTCGATGACGTACGAGCGGATCCGCTCGTCCTTGTTGAGGCGCGTGGCGATGTCGCGGACGATGTCCTCGACGAACTTCGGGTTGTCGTAGGCCCGCTCCGTCACGTACTTCTCGTCCGGCCGCTTCAGGATCCCGTACAACTCGCAGCTCCCCTCGTCCTCGGCGACGTCGATCAGCTCTTCGAGCCAGACGTGCTCGCGGATCTTCGCGGAGATCGTCAGGTGCGAGCGCTGGTTGTGTGCGCCGTAGTCGGAGATCTGCTTCGAGCAGGGGCAGAGGCTGGTCACCGGCACCAGCACCTTGATCCAGGTGTCGATCCGGCCGTCCTTCATCTCGGCGGCGAGGGTCGCGCGGTAGTCGAGCAGGCTCTGCACGCCGGTGACCGGCGCTTTCTTCATGACGAAGTAGGGAAAGGTCATCTCGAGGTGGCCGCCGCCGGAATTCAGGCGGGTGGTCATTGCGGCCAGCATCTCGTTGAACGACTCGACCGAGATCTCGCGCTCGTGCTCGTTCAGGATCTCGACGAAGCGCGACATGTGCGTGCCCTTGAAGTTGTGGGGCAGGTGCACGTACATGCTGAAGTTCGCGATCGTATGCTGTTCCCCGCCCGAGCGGTCCTTGACCCGCACCGGGTGGTAGATTTCCTTGATGCCGACACGGTCGATCGGGATGCGCCGGGTGTCGGCCCGGCCCTGTACGTCCTCGATGATCGGGTCGACCGTCGCCCCGGCGATCTTCGCATTCATGCCGAAAATCATACCATATTGGTGCTGATTAACCGGCAGGAACGGCGCGCGCAATGCCCCGGCCGCGCCAGAAACGCTCGATCGCGGCGCGCAGGCCAGGACCGTCGAGCCCCGCAGCCGCGAGGTTGTCCTCGCGTGTCCCGTGTTCCACGAATTCGTCCGGCACGCCGACCTGCAGGACCGGGATGGTGCTGCCGATGTGCTGCAGATGCTCGAGCACGGCCGAGCCCGCGCCGCCCGCGACGGTGTTCTCCTCGAGCGTGACGATCGCGCGGTGCGTCGCCGCGATTTCGCCGACCAGAGCCTCGTCCAACGGCTTCACGAAGCGCATGTTGACGAGCGTGGCGTCGAGCGCCTCCGCGGCCGCCGCGGCGGCGTCCACCAGCGCTCCGAAGGCGAGCAGCGCGAGCCCGCTCGTGCCTTGCCGGCGAATCTCCGCGCGGCCGACCGGGAGCGCGCGCATCGTCTTGTCGACGGCGACTCCCGGCCCGCGCCCGCGCGGGTAGCGCACTGCCGCCGGTTGGTCCAGGAGGCCCGCGGTGTAGAGCATCTGGCGGCATTCGTTCTCGTCGGCCGGGGCCATGACCACCAGGTTCGGCACGCAGCGCAGGAACGTCAGGTCGAAGACGCCCTGGTGCGTGGCGCCGTCGCCGCCGACCAGGCCTGCGCGGTCGATCGCGAAAACAACGGGCAGGCGCTGCAGCGCGACGTCGTGAATCAGCTGGTCGTAGCCGCGCTGCAGGAAGGTCGAGTAGATCGCGACGACCGGTCGCATGCCGTCGCAAGCGAGGCCGGCGGCGAGCGTCACGGCGTGCTGCTCGGCGATGGCGACGTCGAAATAGCGCTCCGGAAAACGCTTCTCGAATTCGACCAGGCCCGAGCCTTCGCGCATCGCCGGCGTAATGCCGACGAACCGCGAATCGAGCTCGGCCATGTCGCACAGCCACTCGCCGAAGACCTGCGAATACGTCGGGCCGGCGGACTTGTTCCTTGAAGAGCGTGCCGCTCGCGTGATCATACGGGCCCGGACCGTGCCACTTGATCGGGTCGGCTTCCGCGGGCGCGTAGCCCTTGCCCTTCTGGGTGACGACGTGCAGGAACTGCGGCCCGGGAAGGCTGCGCATGTTGCCGAGCGTCGTGACCAGCGCATCCATGTCGTGGCCGTCGATCGGGCCGATGTAGTTGAAGCCCATCTCCTCGAACAGCGTGCCCGGCAGCACCATGCCCTTGGCGTGCACTTCCGAGCGGCGCGCCAGCTCCCAGGCGGCCGGCATCCTGCGCAGCACTTTCTTGCCGCCTTCGCGCAGGTGCGAGTAGGTTCGCCCCGACAGCAGCCGCGCAAAGTACTTCGACAGCGCGCCGACGTTCTCCGAGATCGACATGTCGTTGTCGTTCAGGACCACGAGCAAGTCGACGTCCAGGCTGCCCGCGTGGTTGAGCGCCTCCCAGGCGAGTGCCCGCGCTCATCGCGCCGTCGCCGATCACCGCGACCACCCGCCGGTCGCTGCCGGTCAGGCGATTGGCGATCGCCATGCCGAGCGCGGCGCTGATCGAGGTGCTCGAGTGGCCGACGCCGAAGCTGTCATACACGCTCTCGGCGCGCGACGGGAACGGCGCGAGGCCGCCGCGCTGCTTGATGCTGGACAGCCGGCGCCGACGCCCGGTGAGAACCTTGTGCGGATACGCCTGGTGGCCAACGTCCCAGATCAACCGGTCGTAGGGCGTGTCGAAGACGTAGTGCAGCGCGACCGCGAGTTCGACGGTGCCGAGGCCGGCGGCGAGGTGGCCGCCCATCTGGCCGACGGTTTCGATGAGGTAGCGGCGCAGCTCGTCGGCCAGCGGACGCAGGTCGCTGCGCGCAGGGCGCGAAGGTCCGACGGCGTCTCGATTGCGGCGAGCAAGCCACCTTGCGCTTCGTCAACCATGGCGGAAGTCTACTGGAGCGGCGGCAGTGGGCATACGGCGGGTCGCGGCCTAGCGGCCACGCCCGACCAGGTCGCCCGCGAACTCGCGCAAGGGATCCGCGCCCGGCCCGAATGCGGCCAGTGCTGCGACCCCTTCCTCGGCGAGCTCGGCCGCCCGCAGGCGCGCCGCGGCGACTCCCGCGACCGCAGGATAGGTCGGCTTGCCGCGAAGCGCGTCGGAGCCCGCGACCTTGCCGGTCACTGCAGGGTCGCCGAGCACGTCGAGCAGGTCGTCGACGATCTGGAACGACAGTCCTATGGCGCGTCCGTAGCAGTCGAGCGCGTCCCGCTCCGGGGCGCCAAGTTGCGGGCTGGCCGCGCAGGCCATGAGCACCGAGGCGCGGATCAACGCGCCGGTCTTCAGCGCATGCATGGACTCGATCTGCTGCGGTGCGAGCCGCTGTCCGGTGGCCGCGAGGTCGATGGCCTGGCCGCCGGCCATGCCCTGCGTGCCGCTCGCGTGCGCGAGCAGGCGGATCATCTCGATGCGGGCGGCAGTCGGTCACGCCCGGCATCGGTTCGTTGGCGAGCAGCTCGAGGGCGAGCACCTGCAGCGCGTCGCCGGCGAGGATCGCGGTCGCCTCGTCGAATGCGCGGTGCGTGGTCGGGCGGCCGCGCCGCAGGTCGTCGTCGTCCATGGCCGGCAAGTCGTCGTGCACGAGCGAGTACGCGTGGATCAGCTCGACGGCGGCTGCCGCCGGGTCGAGGGCCTCCGGCTGCACGCCGATCGCGCCACCGGTCGCATACACGAGCAGCGGACGAATGCGCTTGCCGTCGCCGAGCGCCGCGTAGCGCATCGCCCCGTGCAGGCGCACGGGCTCCTGCGACTCGGACGGCAGCACGCGGCGCAGCACGGCCTCCACGCGCTCGCGGTAGGCCGACTGCCAGTCGCCGGCCGGGGCAGGGGCCTGCATCGCGTCCCGTCAGTCCTCGTCCGGCGCCTCGAAATCCCGCTCTACGAGTTCGCCGTCGGCGCCCTTCGAGAGCACGCGAATCTTTTCCTCGGCCTGCTGGAGCGCCTTCTGGCAGCTGCGCGTCAGCACGACGCCGCGCTCGAACTGGCGCAGCGACTCCTCGAGCGAGAGCTCCCCCTGCTCGAGACGCTGGACGATGGCTTCGAGCTCGGCGAGGGCCGTCTCGAAATCGGGTGTCGGCTGTTTCTGTCGGGTCACGCGCTGTTCCGCCCGCGCCGGATGGCGCAGGCAGTGTACTTCACGCGTCGGCCGGCGGCGACCTCGGCCGAATTGCGCCTGGCGGCCGGCTGCTTAGAATCCCGGCCCGCATGGCGCAGTCGTACACCGCATCGGACATCGAAGTCCTCGAGGGCCTCGAGCCGGTCCGTCGCCGGCCGGGCATGTACACCGACACGAGGAGTCCCAATCACCTCGTGCACGAAGTCGTCGACAACAGTGTCGACGAGGCGCTCTCCGGGCATTGCGAGCACATCGCCGTCACCGTGCACAAGGACGGCTCGGTCTCGGTCGAGGACGACGGCCGCGGCATGCCGGTCGACATCCACCCGAAGGAGAAGGTCAGCGGCGTCGAGCTGATCCTGACCCGCCTGCACGCGGGCGGGAAGTTCTCCGACAAGCAACTACGAGAGCGCGGGCGGCCTGCACGGCGTCGGCGTCTCGGTCGTCAACGCGCTCTCGAAGCACCTCGAGTGCAACGTGCGCCGCGACGGCAAGGAATGGAACATCGGCTTCAAGAACGGCAAGGTGTTCTCGAAGCTCGAGGCCGTCGGCACCGCCAAGCGCGGCCAGACCGGCACGACGGTCCGCTTCTGGCCGGACCCGGGTTTCTTCGACTCCCCGAACATCTCGGTGCCGCGCCTCAAGCACGTGCTGAAGGCGAAGGCAGTGCTGTGCCCGGGCCTGCGGGTCTCGCTCGCGGTCGAGGCGACCGGCGAGACGGAGGAGTGGTATTTCACGGGCGACCTCGGCGCCTACCTCGCTCGAGCAGCTCGGCAAGTCCGGGCGCCTGCCGGAAGAGCCCTACACCGGCCACGTGAAGGGCGGCAACGAGAGCGCGGACTGGGCCTTCTGCTGGGCCCCGGACGCGGAATCCCCCGTGACCGAAAGCTACGTGAACCTGATCCCGACGCCGGAAGGCGGCACGCACGTCAACGGCCTGCGCTCGGGCGTGACCGACGCCGTGCGCGAGTTCTGCGAATTCAGGAACCTGCGTGCCGCGCGGGCTCAAGCTCGCGCCGGAAGACGTCTGGGCCGGCGTCGCCTTCGTGCTGTCGGTGCGCATGCAGAACCCGCAGTTCGCCGGCCAGACCAAGGAGAGGCTCTCGTCGCGCGAGTCGGCCGCCTTCGTCTCCGGCGTCGTGAAGGACGCGTTCGCGCTCTGGCTCAACCAGCACCCGGAGGCCGGCGAGAAGATCGCGCAGTTCGCGATCGGCAACGCGCAGGAGCGCACCAAGGCCGCCGCGCGCGTCACGCGCAAGCGCATCACGTCGGGGCCGGCGCTGCCCGGCAAGCTCGCCGACTGCACGCTGCAGGAGCCGGAGCGCTGCGAGCTGTTCCTGGTCGAGGGCGATTCCGCGGGCGGCTCGGCCAAGCAGGCGCGCGACCGCTCCTTCCAGGCGGTGATGCCGCTGCGCGGCAAGATCCTGAACACCTGGGAAGTCGAAGCCGCGGACGTGCTCGCCTCGCAGGAAGTGCACGACATCACGACCGCGCTCGGCGTCGACGCCGGCTCGCGCGGACCTCTCGGGCCTGCGCTACCACAAGGTCTGCATCCTCGCCGACGCCGACTCGGACGGCGCGCACATCGCGACGCTGCTCTGCGCGCTGTTCCTGCGCCACTTCCGGCCGCTCGTGCTCGCGGGGCACGTATTCGTCGCGATGCCGCCGCTGTTCCGGATCGACGTCGGCAAGAACGTCTACTACGCGCTCGGCGAGCACGACAAGACGGGCGTCCTCGACCGCATCCAGGCCGAGGGCATCCGCGGCAAGCCCGTGATCACGCGCTTCAAGGGCCTCGGCGAGATGAGCCCGCTGCAGCTGCGCGAGACGACGATGGCGCCGGACACGCGCCGGCTGGTGCAGCTCACGGTCGAGGCCAAGGACGGCGCCGACCAGATGCTGGACATGCTGCTCGCGAAGAAGCGCGCCGGCGACCGGCGCGAGTGGCTCGAGACCAAGGGCAACCTGGCGACCGTCGAATGAAGGCGCAACAGCCGACGCTCGACTTCGAGGGCATCGAGAAGCAGCCGCTGCGGACCTTCACCGAGAAGGCGTACCTCGACTACTCGATGTACGTGATCCTCGACCGCGCGCTGCCGCAGCTCGCGGACGGGCTGAAGCCGGTGCAGCGCCGCATCATCTATGCGATGAGCGAGCTCGGCCTCGCGGCCGGCGCCAAGCACAAGAAGTCCGCGCGCACGGTCGGCGACGTGATCGGCAAGTACCACCCGCACGGCGACTCCGCCTGCTACGAGGCGATGGTGCTGATGGCGCAGGACTTCTCCTACCGCTACCCGATCGTGGACGGGCAGGGCAACTGGGGCTCGACCGACGACCCGAAGTCCTTCGCGGCGATGCGCTACACGGAATCGCGCCTGCGCCCGTACGCGCAGGTGCTGCTCGTCCGAGCTCGGCCAGGGCACGGCCGACTGGCAGCCGAACTTCGACGGCACGCTGGAGGAGCCGAAGCTGCTGCCGGCGCGGCTGCCGAACGTGCTGCTGAACGGCACGCAGGGCATCGCCGTCGGCATGGCGACCGACATCCCGCCGCACAACCTGCGCGAGGTCACGGCCGCCTGCGTGCACCTGCTCGACGATCCCGACGCGACGCTCGCGAGCTCTGCAAGCACGTGCAGGGACCGGACTTCCCGACCGGCGCCGAGATCGTCACGCCGAAGTCGGAGCTGCGCGCGATCTACAAGACCGGCAACGGCACGTTCCGCGCGCGCGCCGTGTACGAGATCGAGGACGGCGAGGTCGTCATCACCGCGCTGCCGTACCAGGTCTCGGGCGCCAAGGTGCTCGAGCAGATCGCCGGCCAGATGCGCGCGAAGAAGCTGCCGATGGTCGAGGACCTGCGCGACGAGAGCGACCACGAGCATCCGACGCGGCTCGTCATCACGCCGCGCTCGAACCGCGTGGACGTCGAGCAGCTGATGGCGCACCTGTTCGCGACCACCGACCTCGAGCGCAGCTACCGCGTCAACATCAACGTGATCGCGCTCGACGGCCGGCCGCGGGTCTTCGGCCTCAAGGAGCTGCTCGCGGAGTGGCTCGGCTACCGCAAGGAGACCGTCAAGCGCCGGCTGCGCTACCGCCTCGAGAAGGTGACCGCGCGGCTGCACATCCTCGACGGCCTGCTGATCGCGTTCCTGAACCTCGACGAGGTGATCCGCATCGTCCGGCGCGAGGACGAGCCGAAGCCGGTGCTGATGAAGCGCTTCAAGCTCACGGACCTGCAGGCGGAGGCGATCCTCGAGACCAAGCTGCGGCACCTCGCGAAGCTCGAGGAGATGAAGATCCGCGGCGAGCAGAAGGAACTTGCCGAGGAGCAGGACGCTGCTCGAGAAGACGCTGAAGAGCGCCGCGAAGCTCGACAAGCTGATCCGCGACGAGCTGGTGGCGGACGCCGAGGAGTACGGCGACGCGCGGCGCACGAAGATCGTCGAGCGCGCCGCCGCGCAGGCGATCTCGGAGGAGGAACTCGTCACCGCCGAGCCGGTCACGGTCGTGCTCTCGACGCTCGGCTGGGTGCGTCAGGCGCGCGGGCACGACGTCGACCCGACGGCGCTGTCGTACAAGCAGGGCGACGCCTTCCAGGCCGCCGCGCGCGGGCGCAGCACGCAGCAGGCGGTATTCATCGACTCGACCGGTCGCGCGTACTCGCTGCCGGCGCACACGCTGCCGTCGGCGCGCGGGCAGGGCGAGCCGCTCTCGGGCCGCCTTGACCCGCCGGAAGGCGCGACCTTCGCGGCGGTCGCGATCGGCGATCCGGGCGACAAGTGGCTGCTCGCCTGCGACGCGGGCCACGGCTTCATCGCGCGCCTCGAGGCGCTCACCGGCCGCAACCGTGCCGGCAAGACGGTGTTCCGCCTGCCGGAGAACGCGAAGGTGCTGCCGGCCTCGCCGGTGCCCGCAGCCGATGGCGCGCTGGTCGCCGCGGTGAACACCGACGGTCGCCTGCTGGCGTTCCCGGTCGCGGACCTGCCCGAAATGGAGAAGGGCCGCGGAAACCTCATCTTCGGCATCCCCGGCAAGAAATCCCGCGCGGGCGAAGAGCTGATGGTCGCGACGATCGTGGTCGCGCCCGACCAGTCGCTGGTCGTGCACTGCGACGAGCGCAAGATGACCCTGATCCTGGAAGGACCTCCAGCACCACGTCGGCGCGCGCGGCCAGCGCGGCGCCGTGCTGTCCCGCAACTACCGGAAGGTCACGCGCCTGACCGTTGAGTAGCTCCGCACGGCGACCAAGTCGCCGGCCGGGTCGGTGCGAGTCCGAGCGGTCAGCCGAGGACGACTTCCTCGGGCGCGTTGACGAAATAGCCCTGGATGAACTCGACGCCGAGCTGCCACAGCACCGCCATCGTGTTGGCGTCCTGCACGCGCTCGCCGATCGTGACCGCCTTGCACTTGCGCGCGAGCTCGACCATCGCCTTCACGCGCGCCTGCTTGTCCTGGTCCGCCGAGAGGCCCTGCATCAGCGTGCCGTGAATCTTCACGAAGTCCGGCTTCAGGTGGTTCAGGAGCTGCTCCGTGTCGCGGCCCATGCCGAAGCCTTCCAGCGCGAACCGGAACCCGCGGCTCCGAGAGCGCCTTGTGCAGCGCGACCGCTTCCTTGATCTGCTGCGCCGCCGCTTCCTCGCGGATCTGGAACACGATGCGCGCCGGCTCGATCTTGATCTTCTTGAGCTTGTCCGCCGAGCCAGCCGGGCAGCGCGGCGTCCGACAGCGTGTCCTGCGAAAGGCGGACGAAGAGGGCGCCGGGCTTGCGCGCCGCGCAGAACGACATCGCCGCGCCGATGACCCAGCGGTCGATGTTCTTCATGAGGTCGTTGCGTTCGGCGGCCGGCATGAAGACCGACGGCAGGACCTCCTGGCCCTGCTCGTCCAGCATGCGCACCAGCACGTCGTACATGCCGAGGTCCTCGCCGACCAGGCTCGCGATCGGCTGCTGCACGAGCCGGAAGCGGTTCTCCTTGAGCGCCGCCTTGATCTGCTGCACCCAGAGCCGGTCCTGGTCCTGCAGTCGCAGCATGGCGCCCGTGTGCTCGAGCAGCTGCACGCGGTTGCCGCCCATCTCGCGGCCCTGGCGATGCGCGTGGATAGGCGTCGTTCGCCGGGCCCTCGGGCGTGCGCACCTCGGCCGGCACGGGTCCGAGGCCGATCGTGCAGGTGGTGGACATCGACTTGGAGCCCGCCTGGAAGACCTCGGTCGCGACCTTGTGCACGACGTGCTCGGACCAGGCCTCGACGTCCTGCGTGTTGCCGCGCTCGACCAGCAGCATGAAGCCCTGCCCGCCGAATCGGCCCGCGAGGTCGCCGGGCTGCAACTGCTCGCGCAGCAGGCGCGCGAAGTCCGAGAGGAAGTCCTCGCCCGTCAGGACGCCGAGTTCCTCGTGCAGCGCCTCGTACTTGTCCGGCTCGACGTAGGCCAGGCAGCGCACGCCGCCCTTGGCCGGCTCGGCGATCCGGACGCGCAGCTTGTCGATGAAGTTGCGGCGATGCAGGAATCCCGTCGCCGGGTCGCTCTGCAGCGCATCCTCGAGCTTGCGCTCGTACTCGCCGGCGTCGGCGACCCTGGCCGGGACCACGACCTGGACGCAGGGCTCGCCGTCGAACTCGGCGCGCACCAGCTGGAACTCGAGCGAGGGGTGGTGGCCGCTCACGACCAGCGCCGAGGCGTGCAGCGTGTGACCGGACCACTTGCCCTGCATGCAGGCGACCAGCGCGCCCTTGATCGCGGCGTGGTCGTCGGGATCGAAGGCGTCCATCAGCGGCGTGCCGACGACTTCCTCGGGATTCGAGTAGCCGAACAGCGCGAGCCAGGCGGGGTTCGCGTCGACGATGATGCCTTCCTGCACCAGTGCGATCGCGTCGGTCGAACCCTCGACGATGTGCTGGAGCTGCTTCTTCGCCTCGCGCGCCGAGGCGAGCGTCGAGGACAGCGCGCGGTCGAGCCGGTAGGTGCGCAGCTCGCGGCCGACGACGAGCTGCAGGCGCGGGACGTTCGTCGAGCGTCACGGCGTCCTGGGCGCCGAGCGCGAGGGCCTCCGCGATCACGATCCTCGTCGAGCTTGTCGCGCACGATCAGGACCGGCACGTCGGGCGCGAAGCGCGCGCGGAAGTCCATGGCGCTCGCGAGGTCGACGATGCCCTCGTCGGCGAACAGCATGAGCATCTCGGCCGAGGCCTGGGTCAGGACGTCGCCCAGGTCGCGCGCGTCAGGCAGCCAGGTCACGTGCACCGGGTGTCCCGCGTTACGGAGCGCCTTGTTGATCGCCTCGACGTTGTCCTGACTTCGCGTCAGGGCAATCATCGGGACGGCTGAGATGGGCTTCATCGGACTCCGGGGGCGTCCTGCCTCTGGGGTGGCCGCGGGGATAGTAACACCCTGAAAACGCCCAAAATCGCGACCCGCGTCATGCTACCGGGCGGGGTGGCCGGTGGCGCGGTCAGCGGCTATCATACGCGGCCCTCAAGCACCACCCGCCCGGCCCTGCCGGGCGCGCGACAGCGATCTCCGATGTCCAGCTACAACACCAGCGAATTCCGGTCCGGCCTGAAGATCCTGCTCGACAGCGACCCGTTCACCATCGTGGAGAACGAGTTCGTGAAGCCGGGCAAGGGCCAGGCCTTCAACCGCGTGCGCATCAAGAACCTGCGCACCGGGCGCGTCATCGAGCGCACCTTCAAGTCCGGCGACTCCGTCGAGGCGGCGGACGTCATGGATGCCGACATGCAGTTCCTGTACGCCGACGGGCAGTTCTGGCATTTCATGAACCCCGAATCCTATGAACAGCTCGCGGCCGGCGAGACCGCGGTCGGCGACGCTGCGCAGTGGCTCAAGGAAGGCACGGTCTGCATCGTGACGCTCTGGAACGGCCAGCCGCTGACGGTCACGCCCCCGCCGCACGTCGAGCTCAAGATCGTCGAGACG
This sequence comes from uncultured Gammaproteobacteria bacterium, assembly GCA_963817195.1. GTDB lineage: Bacteria > Pseudomonadota > Gammaproteobacteria > Steroidobacterales > Steroidobacteraceae > SCUD01. The sequence goes on along the minus strand of CAWFNJ010000006.1, from coordinate 100,051 downwards.
GATCCCGGCATGCGCGGCGACACGGTCACCGGCGGCACGAAGACAGGCCAAGCTCGAGACCGGCGCCGTCGTCAAGGTGCCGCTCTTCATCAACCAGGGCGAAGTCATCAGGGTCGATACGCGCAGCGCCGCGTACATCGCGCGAGCGAAGTAGTAGCGTGCCGGGGCGTAGATTCGTAGTTCCCAGATGTGGACCACGGTGCTCGATCCGACCCCATCAGAAGCCGTCGATGCCGGCGAGTCTGCCAGTCACAGGCGGCGACGATCCGTCCGGCCAGCGCCTCGAGCAGCTTCGCATCGTCGCGCGGTGAAGCGGTCGAGGCGCGGGCTGTCGAGGTCGAGCACGCCGATCAGGCGATCGCCGGCCAGCAGGGGCACGACGATCTCCGAGTTCGAGGCGGTGTCGCAGGCGATGTGGCCCGGGAACGCGTGCACGTCGGGCACGACCAGTGTCGCCCGGCGCTGTGCGCGCGGTGCCGCAGACGCCCGAGCCGAGCGGGATCCGCACGCAGGCGACGCGGCCCTGGAACGGGCCGACGACGAGCTCGCCGCCGCGCAGGAAATAGAACCCTGCCCAGTTGAGTTCCGGCAGGCACTCGAATACGAGCGCCGCCGCGTTCGCGGCGTTCGCCCAGGGGTCGCGCTCGCCCGCGAAAGCGCCTTCGGCGAGTTTCAGCAGGTCCGCGGACTCGCGCTGGTGCGTGTTGCATCGTTGCTCCTCAGGCCCGCGAGACCGGAAACGCCATGGCCGCTTCCAAGGCGTTCAAGCGATGGGCCGGCCATCACCAGGCGGTCGAAGCCGAGCGCGACGCCGGCGCAGTCCGGCAGGCCAACGGCGAGCGCGGCGAGCAGCCGCTCGTCCAGCGGGCGGAGCGGCTGCCCACGCCGGCGCCGCGTCGCCTGGTCCTGCTCGAAGCGGCGGCGCTGTTCCGCCGCGTCGCCGAGCTCACGGAAGCCGTTTGCGAGCTCGAGCCCGTCCACGTAGAGCTCGAATCGCTCGGCGACCTGCGAGCCGTCGGGCTGTTTGCGCAGGCGCGCGAGCGCCGCCTGCGCGGGCGGGTAATCGTGAACGAAGACCGGCGCGTCGTGACCGAGCGACGGCCCGACGACGGCGCCCATCAGCAGGTCGAGCCACTCGTCGCGCTCCCAGCCGCCTGCCTGCACCGGCTCGATGCCGCGGGCCGCGAGCGCGGCGCGGATTTCCGGAACTCCCGCAGTCGCACAGTCGATCCCGCAGCACTCCGAGCATCGCTGTCGCGGTAGCTGACCGCGCGCGCGGGCGGGAAGTCGCGCAGCTCCGCGCAGGCGACGCGCAGGAGGCGGTCGACGTCGTGCTCCATCTCGCCGACGCCGAAGTCGAGCCGGTACCACTCGATCATCGTGAATTCCGGGTTGTGCAGGCGGCCTGACTCGCCGTCGCGGAACACCGCGCAGACCTGGTAGCAGTCGCCGAAGCCCGCGGCCAGCAGGCGCTTCATCGGGTACTCGGGCGAGGTCTGCAGGTAGAGGCGGGCGCCTTGCGCGGTTTCCGCCGCGACCGATTCGATGGCCGGGTCGCTGACGGCGGCCGCAGAGAGCACGGGCGTCGCGACCTCGTGCACTTCCTGCGCGGCGAAGTACGCGCGGATCCGCCCGAGCATGGCGGCGCGGGCGCGCAGTACCGTCGATCGCCGCCGACGGCTGCCAGTCAGTGCCCGTCATCGCGGCAGCGCCAGCCGTTCGCCGACCCGCAGTGCGCGGCCCGGCGACGAGTCCCTGCGAGAGGGCGGGCCCCAGCGGCCCGAACAGCACGACGACCGTCGAGCCCATGTTGAACCAGCCGAGCTCGGCGCCGCGGTCGAGCGCGATGATCGGGTCGTGTGCCGGCAGCTCGCGCACGCGGCGGCTGCCTTCGGGGCGGATGCGATCCGACCATGCGAGGCTCATGCTGCCGACGAACAGCGCGCCGACGAGCACGACGGCCATCGGGCCCGGCCGCCGTGTCGAACACGCAGGCGACGCGCTCGTTGCGCGTGAAGAGTCCCGGGACGCTCGCGGCAGTCGTCGCGTTGACGCTGAACAGGTCGCCCGGTACGAAGCGCGCGAGCCGCAGCGTTCCGGCGAGCGGCATGTGGACGCGATGGTAGTTGTGCGGCGCGAGGTAGATGGTCGCGAAAGCGCCGCCCGAGAACTCCGCCGCCAGCGACGGGTCGCCGCCGAGCAGCGCCGCTGCCGAGTAGTCGATGCCCTTGGCCTGCAGCAGCGTATCGCCCGTCACCGGTCCCGCCTGGCTCAGGATGCCGTCCGCCGGGCAGATTGCGGAGCGCGGGTCTGCGTCGAGTGGCCGCGCGCCTGCCTTGAGTCGGCGCGTGAAGAAATCGTTGAAGCTCGAGTAGCTGCCAGGATCGGGCCGCGCGGCCTCGGCGAGGTCGACGGGGTAGTGGCCGAGGAACATGCGGATCAGCGCCGCGCGGACGATGCCGATGCGGCTCTCGGCAATCCAGCCGACGAGCCGCGACAGCAGGTGCTGCGGCAGCAGGTACTGCAGCCCGATGAAGGCGCGCTCGCCGACGCTTCGTCCACTCACGCTCGCGCTCCCCTGGTCAGCGCGCCGCGACGATGCGCCGGTAGTCGCGCGCAATCGTCCCGGCCTCGTGCGGCGCGCCGAAGAGCGCGGCGACGCGGCCCTCGGGGTCGACGAGGAAAATGGCCGCCGTATGGTCGACAGAATAGTTGCCGTCGGCATCGGCCGGCCCGATGACGACCGCGACGCCGAGCGCGCTGGTCAGCGCGTCGATCGCGTCGGCGCTGCCCGTGACGCCGGCGAAGGACGGGTCGAAGTGCGCGACGTAGCGCGCGAGCACTTCCGGCGTGTCGCGGCCCGGGTCGACGCTGACCAGCGTGACGGCGGGTCACTCGGCCTGCGGGCAGGTCCGCGAGCGACTTGCGCGCGGCAGCGAGCGTCGCGAGCGTCGTCGGGCAGACGTCCGGGCAGTTCACGAAGCCGAAGAAGAGCAAACGTCCAGTGCCCGCGCAAATCGCTCCGGGCCGAACGGGCGTCCCGCCTGGTCGACGAGCGCGAACTCCGGGCAGCGGCGCGCGGCTCGGTGAAGAGCACGGCCTGCTCGAGTACCGGTGGGGCGCTCTCGGCGCGCCAGAACATTGCGCGGCGGCGACGCCGGCGACAATTCCCGCGAGGACGATGGCGACGATGAGCATGCGCGGCATGGACCCGGATTATTCCATGGCCGCGCCCGGCCCGCGCGGCGCCGGTTAGACTGCCGGCAATGACCGCGCAGATCGCGCAGGGCCGCGCCGCTCGTTCGCGAACGTCGGCGAGCTGCTCGACTGCGCGACCGAGCGCCTCGCGCGTGCTCGCCTGCACTATGGCCACGGTACCGACAACCCGCGCGACGATGCCGCGGCGCTCGTCTTCCACGCGCTTGGGCTCGCGCACGAGTCCGCGCCCGCAAGCTACCGGTCGCCGGTGACCGGGCGAGGCGCCGAGCGGGCGCTCGCGCTCGTGGAGCGCCGCGTGCGCGAGCGCCTTCCCTCGGCCTACCTCACGGGCATCAGCTGGTTTGCGGGCCACGCGATCCGCGTGACGCCCGACGTGCTCGTTCCGCGCTCGCCGATCGCGGAACTCTGCCTCGCGGGCTTCGCGCCCTGGGTGCAGCCCGCGCGCGTCAGGCGCGTGCTCGACATCGGCACCGGTTCAGGCTGCATCGCCATCGCGGCGGCGCACGCGCTGCCGCGGGCGAGGGTGGACGCGACGGACGTGTCGCCGGCGGCACTCCGCGGTGGCCCGCGAAAACGTCCGGCGGCACCGTCTCGGACGGCGGGTGCGCGTGCTCGCGCGCCGACGTCTATGAAGGCCTCGGAGCGCGGCGCTACGATATCGTCGTGAGCAACCCGCCCTACGTGTCCGCCGCCGAGATGCGGCGCCTGCCGCGCGAGCATCGCGCCGAGCCCGCGACCGGCCTGCGCGCTGCCCGCCACGGGCTCGCCATCGTCGAGCGCATCGTCGCCGGCGCGCGGCAGCACCTGACGCCGCAGGGCATCCTGGTCGTCGAAGTCGGCAATGCAGCCCCGCGCGTGCGCCGCCGCTTCCGCGAGCTGCCGCTGACCTGGCTCGCGTTCGAGCACGGCCATGCCGAAGTCTTCCTTGCGCATGCCGCCGACCTGCCGGGCTGAAACGTGTCAGGCAATACCATCGGCCGATCCTTCTGCGTCACCACCTTCGGCGAGAGCCACGGGCCCGCGATCGGCGCCATCGTGGACGGCTGTCCGCCGGGACTGGAACTCGCAGAAGCCGACCTCCAGGCCGACCTCGAACCGCGGCGCACCGGGCACCTCGCAGCACACGAGCCAGCGGCAGGAGCCGGACCGCGTGCGGATCCTGTCCGGCGTCTTCGAGGGGCGCACCACCGGCACCTCGATCGGCCTCGTGGTCGACAACGTCGACGCGCGCGCGCGCGACTACGAAAAGATCAAGGACCGTTTCCGTCCCGGCCACGCCGACTACGCCTATCAGCAGAAGTACGGGTTTCGCGACTACCGGGGCGGCGGCCGCGCCTCGGCGCGCATTACGGTCGCGACGGTCGCGGCCGGCGCGATCGCGCGCAAGTACCTGCGCGAGCAGCTTGGAATCACCGTCGCCGGCTGGCTGTCGCAGGTCGGACCGCACCGTCTCGACTGCGTGGACATGCAGGCAGCGCGCGACAACCCGTTCTTCTGCGCCGACCCGTCGAAGCTGCCGGTGCTCGAGGACTACCTGAGGCAGCTGCGCCGCGATGGCGATTCCGTGGGCGCGCGCGTCTCCGTGCGCGCAAGCCGCGTGCCGCCGGGTCTCGGCGAGCCGATGTTCGACCGGCTCGACGCCGAAATCGCCTACGCCATGATGGGCATCAACGCCGCCAAGGCCGTCGAGATCGGCGACGGCGTTGCAGTCGCCGGCCAGCGCGGTTCCGAGCATCGTGACGAACTACGGCCCGACGGTTTCGCGTCCAACCACGCGGGTGGAACCCTTGGTGGCATCAGCTCCGGCCAGGACCTGATCGTGCACGTTTCGTTCAAGCCGGCGTCGAGCATCCAGGTGCCCGGCAAGTACCATCGACGTTGCCGGGCAGCCTGCCGAAATCGTGACGACCGGCCGGCACGATCCCTGTGTGGGGCTCCGGGCGGTGCCGATCGTCGAGGCGATGCTGCTGCTCGTGCTCATGGACCACGTGCTCCGTCACCGGGCACAATGCGCCGACGTCGCGTCGCCGACCCCGGTGATCACCGACTGACGTCCGGCGAATCAACGCATTGCGGCCAACTCCGGAACAGGCTTCCGGGGGCGGTCATTGCGTGACGCGGGGCAAGATTTTGGTAAATACGGCGTGTAAGCTATAGTCCCAATGGATCAGGGACTTGTGATCGGTTTCACACCTATTTCGCAAGCTCGCGGCCAAAGTCTGGCACGCCGCGGCCTTGGGGAGTCACGATGAGCGGGAAATTGCGCGTCCTCATTTCGGCGCTTCTGTTGGCGCCGGCTGTGGCCCTTGGCCTCGGTCTCGGCGAGATTCGCCTCAATTCGGCGCTCAATCAGCCGCTTTCGGCCGAAATCGACCTCGTCGCCGCGACACCCGAAGAACTTGCGGCTCTCGATGCCAACCTCGCCTCGTCGGAAGTCTTCGCGCGTTACGGGCTCGACCGTCCGGCGTTCCTGAGCTCGCTCGAATTCACCGTCGGCCACGGGCCAGGACGGCCGCAGCGTGCTGCTGGTGCGTTCGCGCGAAGCGATCACCGAGCCGTTCGTCTCGTTCCTCGTCGACGTCAACTGGCCACGTGGACGGCTGCTCCGCGAGTACACGGTACTGCTCGATCCGCCGGCAATGCTTTCCACCGCGGAGAGCCCGGTGCGGCGCGCCGGTCGCGGCGCCCGTGACGACCGCACCGGCGACGCCCGCCAGTCCGGCAACGCCGCAGCCGGCGCCGGCACCGGCACCCGCCCCGGCGCCAACCTCCGCCACAGGCGGCGCCTGCCGTGGCCGCCGGTTCGACCTACGAAGTCGCGCACGGCGACACCCTGTACGGCATCGCAGGCAGCATCTCGGGCCCTGACCGCCAGGAAATCCAGCGCACGATGATCGCGCTGTTCCGCGCGAATCCCGAGGCGTTCGGCGGCAACATCAACCAGCTGCGCGCCGGTGCGATCCTGCGCGTGCCGACTTCCGAGGACATCTCCGGCATCGCAGCCGGCGAAGCGGCGAGCGAAGTGCGCGAGCACAATGCCGCCTGGCGTGCCGCGGGCGGCGGCCAGGAGTCGGGCAGGTTGCAGCTCGTCACGCCGCCGGAAGGCGAGGCCGAAGCAGCCGATGCCCCGGCCACGAGCGGCCGGGTGGAATCCCAGATCAGCTCGTTGCAAAAGGACATCGACGAGCAGAAGCGCCTGCTTGAGCTGCGCAACCAGGAGCTCGCCGACCTGCAGCGCAAGCTCGAGGCCTCGCGCGCAGAGGAAGCCGCGGCAGCCAAGCCGCCGGCGCCTGCGCCCGAACCTGCACCCGCACCGGTCGAAGTGCCCGAGCCCGCCGGCGATACTGCCGTCGCGCCCGAGGACGACATCGGCCAGCCTGCCGCGCCGCCGCCAGAGCCGGCCAAGCCGAAGCCGGCCCAGGCGAAACCCGCGCCGAAGGCCGACACCGGGCCGTCTTTCTTCGACACGCTGGCTGACAACTGGCTGATCCTGCTGGGTGCCGCGGCGCTGGTAGTGCTCGGCCTGCTCGGCTTCAACTACTTCCGCCGTCGGCGCGACGAAGACGTGGATGGCGCGCTGAAAGGATTCGATCTGCCGGCCACTGCCCCGATTCCGACCGAGACGATGCGCCTTCGGGCGCTCGCGACGGGCGACAGGGCAGCCGACCGGACGGCCGAAATGATCCGTCCGCCGGTGTTCGAGGACCGCGACGACGACGACGACCAGGACGTCATCGTCGAGGAACGGCCGGTCGCGCGCCCGAAGACCGAGACGCCGCGTCCGAGCGCGGGCCACGAAGAAACGATCAGCGCCGAGGCGGCGATCGACCTTGACCAGGCAGATCCCCTCGCCGAGGCCGATTTCCACATGGCCTACGGTCTCTACGACCAGGCCGTCGACCTGGTGCGCATGGCCCTGCAGAGGGAGCCCGGACGCAACGACCTCAAGCTGAAGCTCGCGGAGATCCATTTCGTTGCGGGCGATACCAACCAGTTCCTCACCGTCGCGCGCGAACTCAAGCGCTCGCTCGGCGCAGGCTCCGACTGGGATCGAATCGTCATCATGGGCCGGCAGCTCGCGCCAGACGAGTCGATGTTCGCCGGGTCTGTCCATGATGCGGGCGTTGACCTGTCCCTCGAGGGCGGCGACAACCTCGTCGACCTCGACCTGTTGTCGGCGCCGGATGGCGATGAGGGGCTCGACCTCGACCTGGGCAAGGTGGCCGCCGCGTCCGCCGAAGCGGAAGCCGACCGGCGAGAACGAGGCGATTGAGTTCGACCTGGGCGATGGCTCGGTGTCCTTCAGCACGACCCAGGAGATCAGCGGGCGCCAAGTTGGCAGCACCGTCGAGATGCCGACGCTCGAGCTGCCGTCGTCCGAGACGCCGACCGTCGAGACGCCGGCGCTCAGGGCGAACCAGGCGGCACGTGACCGCATGCAGCCAGCCACGACCGAATCTACGGCCGAAATGGCGATTGACGACCTCGGCCTCGACCTCGGGAACCTCGACAACCTCCCGGACATCGACGATGCCACGGCGATCGCAACCGGCACGCACGAGGAGATCACCCAGATTGCCGAGCGCTATACCTCGACCGAGGTATTGCCGAGGAATGCGGCAGACGAGGACGAGGGCACGGCCCTGATGCCCCGCGATCCGGGGGCGACCGCTGTGCTCGAACGCGTGGATTTCAGCGAGATCGATCTCGACGTGGGTACCTCCGATGTGCCGGACAACTCGCCGACCGCGCGCGATACCCTGAAGACGGAGCAGATGCCGCAGTTCTCGCAGCTCGAGCCGGTCACGATGAGCGAAGTCGGTACCAAGCTCGACCTGGCGCGTGCCTACATGGACATGGGCGACCCTGACGGCGCCCGCAACATCCTGCAGGAGGTGCTGGCCGAAGGCAGCGCTTCCCAGAAGCAGGAGGCGCGCCGGCTGATCGATTCCCTGCCGGGAGCGTGAGCAGCCCGGTCCGACGCCTGGCCGTCGGCATCGAGTACGACGGCACGCGCTATGCCGGCTGGCAGCACCAGCCCGGCCTCGAGACGATCCAGGACAGCCTGCAGAAGGCGTTGTCAGCGGTGGCCGATCACCCGGTGACCGTGGCGGTCGCGGGCCGCACCGACGCCGGCGTCCATGCCTGCGCCCAGGTCGCGCACTTCGATACGCGTGCCGACCGGCCGGTGCGCGGCTGGGTGCTGGGTGCCAACAGCCACCTGCCGTCCGACATCGCCGTCAACTGGGCCATGGAAGTCGAGTCTTCGTTCCATGCCCGTCATACGGCCCAGGGCCGCACCTACCGCTACTGCATCCTGAGACGCGCCACGCGGCCTGCGCTCCTGCGCGACCGCGTGTGCTGGACACGCGCTGCGCTCGATGCGAAGGCCATGCAGGAAGGCGCGCAGGCGCTGGTCGGCGAGCACGACTTCTCGTCGTTCCGCGCCGTGGAATGCCAGTCCACCACGGCCATGCGCCACGTGGACTCGATCTCCGTCAAGGCCGACGGTCCGCTCGTCGTGCTCGAGATCAGCGCCAATGCCTACCTGCAGCACATGGTCCGGAACATCGCCGGGACCCTGATGGAGGTCGGGGCCGGCGAGAAACCGCCGGCCTGGGTGGCCGAGACGCTGGCGGCCAGGGACCGGAGCCGCGCCGGCATCACGGCCCCGGCGAGCGGGCTGTATCTCTGGCAGGTGCGTTACCCGAAGTCCCTGCAGATCCCTGAAACCGTGCCCAATCGCCCTTGGGCTATGATCGCGGGCCTGACCGGGGAGTGAGATGACCTGGTTCGAGAAGATCATCCCGTCGCGGATCAAGACGGAGCGCCGCACGCGTTCCGTACCCGAAGGCCTGTGGATGAAGTGCCCGGCCTGCGACTCGGTGCTGTACCGCCCCGAGGTCGAGCGCAACCTGCACGTCTGCCCCAAGTGCGCCCACCACATGCGCATCGGCGCCCGCGAGCGGCTGATGCAGTTCCTGGACCCGGAGAGCGCCACGGAGATCGGCGCCGACGTGGCGCCCGAAGATCCGCTGCGTTTCCGCGACTCCAAGCGCTACCGCGACCGCCTCGCTGCCGCCCAGAAGGCGGTTGGCGAACGCGACGCGCTGGTGGTGATGAGCGGCACGCTCGAGGGCCTCGACGTCGTCGCCGGAGCGTTCGAGTTCTCGTTCATGGGCGGTTCCATGGGCTCGGTGGTCGGCGAGCGCTTCGTGCGCGGCGTCGAGCACGCCATCGCCAACCGCACGCCGCTGGTGTGCTTCTCGGCAAGCGGCGGCGCGCGCATGCAGGAAGGGCTGCTCTCGCTGTTGCAGATGGCCAAGACGAGCGCGGCGCTCGCGGCGCTGGCCGGCGAGCGGCTACCTTTCATCTCGGTACAGACCGACCCGACGACCGGCGGGGTGTCCGCGAGCCTCGCAATGCTCGGCGACGTGAACATCGCCGAACCGAAGGCGCTGATCGGTTTTGCGGGCCCTCGCGTCATCCAGCAAACCGTGCGCGAGACCCTGCCCGAGGGCTTTCAGCGCAGCGAGTTCCTGCTCGACCATGGCGCCATCGACATGATTCTCGATCGCCGCGACCTGCGCGAACGCATCGCCTCCATGCTCAGGATCCTGCTGCGCCGGCCCGCGGCTACTGGCTGAACGTGCGGTTTCGCGAGCTCGAGGGCTGGCTCGCCTGGCAACAGGCGGCGCATCCCGTCGAGATCGACCCCGGGCTCGAGCGGGTAGGGTCCGTCTGGCGCCGGCTCCGGCTGCCGATGGCGTCGACCGTGCTGACCGTCGGCGGCACGAACGGCAAGGGCTCGACCTGTGCGTACCTCGACGCGATCCTCCGTGCCGCGGGCTACGAGACGGGCCTGTTCACGTCGCCTCACCTCATGCACTATCGCGAGCGCATCCGAGTTTGCGGCCGTGAGGTCGCCGACCAGTCGCTGATCGCGGCGTTCGCCGATATCGACGCGGCGCGTGGCGACGTCTCGTTGACGTTCTTCGAGTGGAGCACGCTGGCGGCACTCGTCACGTTCGCGCGTGCGCGCGTGGACGTCGTCGTGCTCGAGGTCGGCATGGGTGGGCGCCTCGATGCCGTGAACCTGCTCGACGCCGACGTGGCGGCCGTAGTCTCCGTTGGCCTCGACCACCAGGACTGGCTCGGTCCAACCGTCGAGGCAATCGGCGCGGAGAAGGCGGGCATATTCCGTGCCGGGCGGCCCGCCGTCTTTGGCGGGCGGCAAATGCCGGCAAGCGTTGCGGCCCACGCGGCAGCGATCGGTGCCCGGCTTCGGCGCATTGGCACGGATTTCGACTACGTGGAGCGCTCTGACGGGTGGGACTACGTCGGCTTCGGATCGCGCCGCCGGGAGCTGCCGCTGCCGGCCCTGACCGGCGCCAGCCAGCTCGGCAACGCTGCGGTTGCGCTCGCGGTACTCGAATCGGTCGAACCTGCGCTGCTCGTGCCGGACGAGGCCGTGCGCACCGGCCTGGTCTCGGTGCGACTGCCGGGCCGGTTCCAGGTGCTTCCGGGCCCGCCAGAATGGCTCCTCGATGTCGCGCACAACGCCGAGGCGGCGGAGTCTCTCGGCGCGAGCCTCGCGGCACGCGCCCATGCGGCCCGCACGATTGCGGTCTGCGGCATCCTCGCCGATAAGGACGTCGAGGCTATCGTCGCGGCGCTTTCGCCCCAGGTGCAGCGGTGGATTGCCGTCGGGCTCGAGGGACCGCGGGCGCTTCCGCCCGCGGAGCTTGCGCGCCGTATCGGGCAGGCGGGCGCCGCCTCGGTCGTGGCCGTCGCGGACGTCGCCGCGGGCCTTGCGCAGGCGCGCGTCGAATGCCGCCCGGGCGACCGCGTCCTCGTGTTCGGCTCGTTCCTGACAGTCGGTCCCGCGCTTGCGGCGCTCGACGCGGGTTCGTGACCGCCTGCCGGGCTACAATCAGCCGCCATGGAAGTGCGCGTTCGTGAAAGGCTGATCGGGGCGCTCGTTCTGGTCGCCATCGTCGTGTGGTTCGTGCCCGCCATCCTGACAGGACGCGGTACCGAGCCGGTGCAATCCCCGGCCCAGCCCACTCGGCGCGTAGAGATTCCGGTGGCCGGAGCCGAGCGCGCGCCGGAGGAACAGGTTCTGGTTCCGGAGCCGCTCGCCGACGCTGCCGCGAAAGCGTCAACTGCCGTGGCCAAGGGCGAGGACCGCGAGGCGAAGGCAGACCAGACGCCGCCTGCGGCGCCGGTGCAGCCGGCGAAGCCGCCGCCCGCAGCGCGAACTGCCGGCGCGGCGGCGGAACCGCAGCGCCCGGCTGTCACTTCGCAGGCTCCCGCCTGGGCGGTTCAGCTCGGGGCGTTCTCGAACCGTTCGAAAGCAGAGCAACTCGTTGCGGAGCTGCGCAAGCGGCGTTACGCGGCCTTCCTGCTCGAGTACCGCGCATCGGGCCAGGTGCTCTACCGCGTGCGCGTCGGGCCGGAGCAGGACCGCGCACGCGCGGAGGAGATCGCCGCGAGGCTCGCCAAGGACGGGTTCCAGCCAGTCGTCGCGCGCCACCCCTGATCGGCTAGAATGCCGCACGTTTTGCGGGGGTCCGGGGAACCGATGGACGGCGCCGACCACATCTTCGCCATAATCCTTTTGCTTTCGGGTGCCGTCGGGTATTTCCGCGGCTTCATCCGCGAGTCGATCGCGATCGCCTGCTGGCTGGTCGGGCTCTGGGTCGCCTGGCACTACGCCTACCTCGTGCACCCCTGGCTCGGTGGCGCGCTTGCCGAGCCGGGCGTCCGCGAATGGATGGGGCGCGCGATCGTGCTGCTCATCGTCCTGCTCGTCGGCTCCTTGATCGGCAGCATCGTGTCGCACTACGCGCGGCGCGCGGTGGGGCTTGCGGCGCTGGACCGGCTCCTCGGTGCGGTGTTCGGACTGGTGCGGGGCGTCATCATCGTCGGTCTCCTCGTGCTCGCGGGCCGCGCGGCGGAGCTCGACAACGAACCCTGGTGGAGCGAGACGCGCTCCATGCCCGCGGCCGCGGCGGTCGCGAACTGGCTCGAGCGTTACGCGCAGCCGGCTGCCATGGAGTTCTACGAGCAGGCGACCGACGAGGCGGGCAGCTGACGATGTGCGGCCTGGTCGGCATCGTCGGGACGTCGCCTGTCAACCAGCGTATCTACGACGCGCTGACGGTGCTCCAGCACCGCGGCCAGGACGCAGCCGGCATCATGACCATGGACGAGCACGCGCTGTTCGTCCGCAAGGACGCCGGCCTCGTGCGCGACGTGTTCGGCGACGAGGACATGCGCCAGCTGGTCGGCAATGCGGGGATCGGCCACGTGCGCTACCCGACCGCCGGCTGCGACGGCGCGGACGAGGCGCAGCCGTTCTACGTGAATGCGCCGTTCGGCATCGGCCTCGGCCACAACGGCAACCTGACCAACGCGGCCGAGTTGTCGCGCACCATGGTCGAGGAGGACCGGCGCCACCTCAACACGCGCTCGGACTCCGAGGTGCTCCTCAACGTGTTCGCGAGCGAGCTGCAGCGCTCGACTCCCTCGCGGCCGGCGCCGGCGGACGTGTTCCGGGCGATCGAAGGCGTGTACCGGCGCTGCCACGGCGGCTTCGCGGTGGTGCTGATGATCGTCGGCCACGGGATCGCGGGTTTCCGCGACCCGCACGGGATCCGCCCGCTGGTGCTCGGCAAGCGCAAGACCGCGCGCGGTATCGAGTGGATGCTGGCCTCCGAGAGCGTCGCGCTCGACATGCTGGGCTTCACGCTCGAGCGCGACGTGGCGCCGGGCGAGGCGATCTACGTCGACATGCACGGCCGCATGCATTCCGAGCGGTGCGCGCCGGCCGGGCGACACACGCCGTGCATCTTCGAGTACGTGTATTTCGCGAGGCCGGATTCGATCATCGACAACATCTCTGTGCACAAGGCCCGCATGCGCATGGGGGAGAAGCTCGCGGACAAGATCCAGCGGCTGCGCCCGGAGAACGACATCGACGTGGTGATCCCGATTCCGGACACCAGCCGCACCAGTGCGCTGCAGCTCGCGCTCGCGCTCGGCGTGAAGTACCGCGAGGGCTTCGTCAAGAACCGATACATCGGGCGCACTTTCATCATGCCCGGCCAGGAGCTGCGCCAGAAATCGGTGCGCGGCAAGCTCAACGCGATCGACCTCGAGTTCCGCGGCCGCAACGTGCTGCTGGTGGACGACTCGATCGTGCGCGGCACGACCTCGGCGCAGATCATCGAGCTCGCCCGCGAGGCCGGGGCGCGCAAGGTCTATTTCGCCTCCGCCGCGCCGCCGGTGCGCTTCCCGAACGTCTACGGCATCGACATGGCAGTCGCATCGGAGCTGGTCGCCAACGGCCGGAGCGAAGAGGACGTCGCGGCCTCGATCGGCGCTGACTGGCTGGTCTACCAGGACCTCGAGGACCTCGTGGCGGCCTGCCGGCACGACGATGCCCGTATCACGGCTTTCGACACGTCCTGCTTCTCAGGCGAGTACGTGACCGGCGACGTCACCCGCGAGTTCCTCGCGCGCGTCGAGCATGAGCGCTCGGACGGCATACGAGCCCAGCGCCTCCTTGACCTGCCGGGTGGCCGCACCGCGCGCGCCATCTGACCCTTCCACCATGGCCGGCTCCCTTGCCGACCCGCGCCGCGAGCTGCTGCTCGACCTGTTCCGGGTCGGTCTCGCGGCCGTAGACGGGCGTCGCCGGGTACGTGCAGCGCTCGCGGGGCGCGAAGGGTCAGGTCCCGTCAGCGCCTTCGCCGTCGGCAAGGCCGCGGTGGCGATGATGCAGGGTGCGGCGGATGCGCTCGGGCAAGGTCTCGAGCGCGGGCTCGTGGTGGCTCAGGACGGCGCGAATTCGCAGGCACTCTCGAACCGCCACGGGATGCAGGTGCTGCAAGGCGACCATCCGCGCCCGGGTGAACGGAGCATCGCGGCGGGGCAGGCGCTGCTCGAATTTGCGGCGGCAACCCCGCCGGGCAGCCGCGTACTGCTGCTGGTATCAGGCGGCGCGTCCGCGCTTCTCGAGATTCCGGCTCCGGGCGTGGGGCTCGCGGAGCTTCGCACACTGTTCGAGCGATCGCTCCGCGATGGGATCGACATCGAGCGCCTCAATCGCGAGCGCATTGCGCTCTCCCAGGTGAAAGGCGGACGCCTTGCCGGTCTGTTCGCCGGCGCCAGCGTCGAGGCGCTCATGGTCTCCGACGTACCGCGCGACGACCCCGCAGTGCTGGCCTCGGGCCTCCTGGACTCTCCAGGCCTTCCGCGACGGCTCGTCGGCTCGGTCGACGACGCACTGGACGCGATTGCACGCGCCGCGGCGATGCGTGGGCTGCGGACCGCGCGCGGCACGGTGCGGCTCGCCGGCGATGCTGAAGCGGCGGCGAGTCGCATCTGCCACGAACTGGCGATGGGCGACGCAGACCTGCACGTCCATGGCGGCGAGACCGTCGTGCGCCTGCCCGAACGTGCCGGACGCGGCGGTCGCTGCCAGCACCTCGCGGTCGCCGCGGCCCGGCACATTGCGGGACATGCCGACCTCCTGCTACTTGCAGCGGGGACGGACGGACGGGACGGCGCGAGCGAGGACGCTGGCGCGATCGTCGACGGCAGAACCGTCGCGCGCGCGGCAGAATGCGGCATGGATCCGGCAACGGCGCTTTCGAGCGCGGATTCTGGCCTGTTGCTCGAGGCGACCGGCGATCTGCTCCACACCGGGCCGACCGGCACCAACGTCGGCGATATCGTCCTGGCGCTGCGCCACGCGCAGGAGGCTTCGGACCGGATGTAGAATGCCCGCATGTCTGTCCGGGTTCTGATCATCGACGACCATAACGATTTCCGTCGCCTGCTCGCACGTCACATCCATACCGGATTCGAGTCGCCATCGGTCGCCGAGTACGAACCGGCGGCGCGCGGCCGCCTGCCGAGCGATTTTTCGGGTAGCGCCTACGACGCGGTGCTGCTCGGTGACAAGCCCGGCCGGGAGTTCGGCGTCGACTGGTTGCGCGATCTCAGCCGCCGCAACGGATTTCCGCCGATCATCTACCTGCTGTCGCGGCCTTCGCCGGAGGCCGAGGAGCACGCGATCCATGCGGGCGCCCACGCCTGCCTGTCACGGCGGAAGATCGACCACGCTACGCTGATCGCGGCGCTGCGCGCGGCGCAGGCGCGGCGTGGACAGTTTTCGCGTCCCATGGCGCGTGCCGACGAATCGCCGCGCGCGACGCGTTTCGGGGATACCTCGATTCGCGGCTTCCGCTACGTGAGCCAGCTCGCCGAAAGCCCGGTGTCGAGCGTCTACCTCGCCGAAAGCGAGCGGACCGGAACCCAGGTCGCCCTCAAGGTCCTGCACCAGCCGCCGGACGAGGGCGCCGGGGTGCGCAATTTCGACCGCTTCCTGCGCGAGTACCAGATCGCGGCGGCCATCGAGCACCCCAACATTGCGCGGGTCCACGATTTCGGGGTCGCGGACGACCACGCATTCATTGCCATGGAATACTTTCCGCTCGGCGACCTGCGTGGACGCATCAAGCAGGGCCTGCAGGCGCTGCGTGCGGTGACGTTCATGCGGCAGATGGCCGAGGCGCTCAAGGTCCTGCACGGCGCCGGGGTCCTGCACCGCGACCTCAAGCCCGGCAACGTGATGCTGCGCGACGAGTCCTCGGTCGCCCTGATCGACTACGGGCTCTCCAAGCACGTCGAGCTGGACGCTACGATCACGAACAACGGCGAAATATTCGGTACGCCGTACTACATGAGCCCGGAACAGGGACACGGCCGCGAGACCGACGAGCGCAGCGACATCTACAGCATCGGCATCATCTTCTACGAGATGCTGATGAGGCGGAAACCCTACGTGGCCGGCTCGCCGATGCAGGTGATCTACAAGCATGCGCACGCGCCATTGCCGGAGCTGCGCGCGGAGCTGAAGCACTTCGAGGGGTTGCTCTACAACTGCATCGCCAAGGATCCGAAGCGCCGCTACGGAAGCGCCGACCAGCTGCTGGACGCGGCTTGCGAACTGGAGCGCGACGAGCTCGAGCGCTGAAGATTCAGGCCGGGCAGGGCAGGAGCTGCCAGCCCGTGTCGTCCCAGCGCACGACGTCGGCCTCGTCGTGCCAGGCGCCGAGCACGATGCGGGCGCAATCGCGGCCTCCCGAGAGCAAGCGATGCACGCCCGGCCGGTGCGTGTGTCCATGGATCATGAGCGCGGCGCCGGCCTCCTCGAGGACCTTCCCGACGGCCGCCGGGTTCACGTCCGTGATGTATTCCGCGGCCTGCGCCAGGTGTTCGCGGCTGCCGGCGCGCGCTTCTGCCGCGAGCCGGCGCCGCGCCTCGATCGGCAGCCTTGCGAAGGCCGCCCGCAGGCCGGGATCGTGGACCAGGGCGCGCAGCCGCTGGTAGGCGCGGTCGTCGACGCACAGGCCGTCGCCGTGGGTCAGCAGCACCCGCTCGCCGCCGATCGTGATGAGTGAAGGGTCGTCGAGCAGGGTGGCGCCGGACTCGGAGCAGAAGCGCTCGCCGATCATGAAGTCGCGATTGCCGCGCATGACGAAGACCGGCGTCCCGGCGGCAACCACGGCGGCGATGGCTGCGACGACCTCGCGATGCGAGGGCTCGGGATCGTCGTCGCCGATCCAGGCTTCGAACAGGTCGCCGAGCAGGAACAGCGCGTGCGCTCCGCGGACCGGGCCCGCGAGGAACCGGCGGAAGCGGCCGGCAATGGCCGGCGTGGAGGGATCGAGGTGCAGGTCCGAGGCGAACCAGGCAGTCACTCGGTACCGCTCGCCTGCTCTGGTTCGGGCTGCGGAGGCGTTGCCGGCTGCGCGGGCGCGGCGCCGGACTGCTCGATCACGAAAGCGCGGCGGATGAAAGGCCGCTCGACCGGCACGTCCGAGCCGAAACCTGCGACGGTTTCGGTACGCATGTAGCCGATGCGATCGACGACATCCATGCCTTCGACCACGCGACCGAAGACTGCGTAACCCCATCGGCTTGGCAAGGGATCGAGTCCCGCGTTGTCCATGAGATTGACGTAGAACTGCGAGCTGCCGGAATGCGGCGAGTCCTCGCGCGCGAGCCCGAGCGCGCCGCGCCGGTTCGAGAGCCCGTTGCCGCTCTCGTTCGGGATCGGGGCGCGCGCCGGTCTCGCGGTGAGCCGGTCGTCGTAGCCGCCGCCCTGCACCACGAAGTTGGCGATCACCCGGTGGAATACCGTTCCGTCGTATGCGCCGTCGCGAACGTAGCGCAGGAAGTTCTCGGCGGTGAGCGGGGCGCGAACGGTGTCGACCTCGACCACGAAGTCGCCGGCCGAGGTCTCGAAGCGCACGCGCGGCGCGAGCGTACCCGCCGGCTGTGCGGCGGCCGGGTGCGCGGCCAACAGGGCAAGCAAGGCGAGCGTGGATCGCAGCATGTGGGGCTCCTCGTCGCGAGTTTAGCCTACCTCTCGCGTGAGGCGGCACGGCCGATACCTTAGACTGTGGCGCGATGGATGCCGCTGTCGTCACGCGCTTCGCGCCCAGCCCCACGGGTGCCCTGCACCCTGGCAACGCCCGTACGGCGTTGTTCAGTTTCCTGCTGGCGCGCAGCCGCGGCGGGCGATTCGTGCTGCGCATCGAGGACACGGATCGCGAGCGCGGCAACGAGGGCCACGTCGCCACGCAGCTCGCGGAACTCGAGTGGCTCGGCATCGGCTGGGACGCGGGTCCGGGCCGTGAGGACGGGCGCGGCCCGTATCGCCAGTCGGAGCGCGGCGCCGTGTATGCGGAGCTCTTCCAGAGGCTCGAGGCCGGTGGCCACAGCTATCCCTGCTATTGCACGCCGGCGGAGCTGGAGGTCGCGCGCCGGTCTCAGCTCGCAGCCGGATTGCCGCCGCGCTATCCCGGCACTTGCCGCGGGCTCGATGCCGCGGCGCGCGCCGCGCGCGAGCGCGAAGGGCGGCCCGCTGCACTGCGCTTCGCTGTGCCGGCACCGGAGACCATCCGTTTCGACGACCTGGTCCGGGGACCGCAGGCGGTCGAGTCTTCGACCCTCGGCGACTTCCTGGTGCGGCGTGCGGACGGCGGCGCAGTGTTCTTCTTCTGCAACGCGGTCGACGACGCGCTGATGGGCGTATCGCACGTGTTGCGCGGCGACGATCACCTCTCCAACACGCCGCGCCAGCTGCTCCTGCTGCGCGCGCTCGGCCTGCCGACGCCGAGCTACGGGCACTTGCCGCTCCTGCTCGACGCGAGCGGGGCGCCTCAGTCGAAGCGCCGCGGCAGCGTCACGCTCTCTCAGCTGCGTGACCGCGGCTACCTTGCCGCGGCAATCGGCAACTACCTGTTGCGGCTCGGGCATCACGGCGCGCCGGATGGCTGGCTGGTTCCGGCCGAGTTCGCGAAGCACTTCGACGTCGGCAGCTTCGGTCGCGCACCCGCGCATTTCGACGCGGTACAACTCGACCACTGGCAGCGCGAGGCCGTGTTGCGGCTCGATGACGAGGCCGCCGCGCGCTGGCTCGCCGAGGAGTGTCCGGCGGAGTGGGGCGCGGATCGGCGCGCTGCGGTCGCCGCCCTGCTGAAAGGCAACGTGCTGCTGCCGCGCGATGCGCGCGACTGGCTCGCGGTGCTCGCTGGCGAACTTCCGCCGCTCCCGCCGGACGCCGCGCAGGCGATCGCGGAGGCGGGACCGGCGTTCTTCGACGCTGCGCTGGCCGGCTACGCCGAAACCGGCGGCGATCTCGGGGCGCTGGCCGATCGGTTGAAGCGCAGCACTGGCCGCAAAGGCAAGGCGCTCTACATGCCGCTGCGCTTCGCGCTGACCGGCCGCCACGACGGTCCCGAGCTCGCGGCGCTGCTTGCCGCGATCCCGCAGGCGCTGGTGCGCGACCGGCTCGCGGGCGCCTCGAAGCTGGGCGCGGCCTGAGCCTTGCTGCGCATCCACAACTCGCTGACTGGGCGCAAGGAAGCGTTCGAGCCGCTCGAGCCCGGGCACGCGCGCATGTATGTCTGCGGGATTACCGTCTACGACCATATCCACGTCGGACACGCGCGCTCGCAGATCGCCTTCGACATCGCGCGGCGGTGGCTGCGCGCTTCCGGCTACCGCGTCACCTACGTGCGCAACATCACCGATATCGACGACAAGATACTGGCCCGCGCGCGCGAGCGCGGCGAGCCCTACGAGGCGCTGACGGCGCGGTTTATCGCGGCCATGGACGAGGACTTCGCCGCGCTCGGAATCGAGAAGCCGGACCAGGAGCCGCGGGCCACGGGCTACATCGCCGAGATCGTCGCCATGATCGGGCAGCTGGTGGAACGCGGCTACGCCTACGTGGGCGCCGACGGCGACGTGTTCTACTCGGTCGCACGCTTCGCGCAGTACGGCCGGCTGTCCGGCAAGAAGCTCGAGGACCTGCGCGCCGGCTCGCGCGTCGAGGTCGACGAGGCGAAGCGCGACCCGCTCGATTTCGTGCTGTGGAAGCGCGCCAAGCCCGGCGAGCCCGCCTGGGATTCGCCCTGGGGCATGGGCCGGCCCGGCTGGCACATCGAGTGCTCGGCGATGGCCGTGGCGCTTCTGGGGCCGGCGTTCGACATCCACGGCGGCGGCATGGACCTCAAGTTCCCGCATCACGAGAACGAAATCGCCCAGAGCTGCGCGGCCTGCGACGCGCCGTTCGCGAAGTACTGGATGCACAACGGCTTCGTGCGCGTCGACGACGAGAAGATGTCGAAGTCGCTCGGCAACTTCTTCACCGTGCGCGACGTGCTGCCGCGGCTGCGGCCGGAAGTGCTGCGCGCATTCCTGCTCGCTTCCCACTACCGCGCGCCGGTCAACTACGCGGACGACAACCTGCGCCAGGCGGACGCCTCCTTGCAGCGGCTTTATCTGGCGCTGCGCGACGTCGAACCGGCGCCCCGGTTCGAACCAGGCGAGCCGTCGCATGCCTTCTCCGAGGCGATGGACGACGATTTCAATACGCCGGGGGCAATCGCGGCCCTGCAGGCCGCTGCCCGCGAACTCAACGTGGCGAAAACAGCTGGTGACCGCCAGCGCGCGGCCGAGCTCGCCGCGGAGCTCCGGCACCTGGGCGGGCTGCTCGGGCTTCTCGGGCACCCCGCGTCCGAGTGGCTGGAGGCGCCGTCGACGCTGCTGTCCGGCTCAGCGCCGGCAGACGGGGCGCCTGCCGTTGAGGAGATCGAGCGCCGGATTGCGGCGCGCATCGAGGCCCGCAGGCAGCGCAACTTTGCCGAATCCGACCGCATCCGAGACGAGCTAGCCGCGGCCGGGATCCTGCTCGAGGACGGCCCCGCCGGCACCACCTGGCGGCGGAAATAAAAGGGGACGCTCACCTTTTCCCGCTGCTAACCGTCCCCATTCGAAAGGGGACGCTCAACTCGGGAAAAGGTGAGCGTCCCCTTTTATTTCCGGCGCAGTGCGGACTCGAGGGTGTTCTTCATGAGCGCCGCGATGGTCATCGGGCCGACGCCGCCGGGCACGGGGGTGATCCAGCCGGCCCGCTCGGCGGCCTCGTCGTACTGCACGTCGCCGACCAGCTTGCCGTCCGGCAGCCGGTTGATGCCGACGTCGAGCACGATCGCGCCGGGGCGGATCCAGCTACCGGGCACGAAATGCGGCTTGCCGATCGCCGCGACCAGGATCTCCGCCTCGCCGACGTGGCGCGCGAGGTCGCGCGTCTGGCTGTGGCAGATGGTGACCGTCGCCGCCTTCATGAGCAGCTCGAGCGCCATCGGCCGGCCGACGATGTTGCTCTGGCCGATGATCACCGCGTTCTTGCCGCGCGCTTCGAGTCCCTCGCGCTCCAGCATCAGCATCATCCCGTAAGGCGTGCACGGCCGCTGCACCGGCATGCGCTGCGCGAGCCGGCCGACGTTGTAGGGGTGGAACCCGTCGACGTCCTTCGCCGGGTCGATGCGCTCGAGTACGGCGGTCGAGCCGATGTGCGCCGGCAGCGGCAGCTGCACGAGGATGCCGTCGATCGCCGGGATCCGCGTTCAGCCGGTCGATCAGCGCAAGCAGTTCCGCTTCGGTCGTGGAGGCCGGGAGGTCGTGGGCGACCGAGGCGATGCCCGTCTCTTCGCAGGCACGGCGCTTGTTGCGCACGTAGACCGCCGAGGCGGCGTTGTCGCCGACCATCACGACTGCGAGTCCCGGCCGGCGCTTCGCGCGCTGCTCGAGTGCATCCGTGCCCTTGCGCACTTCGCGGCGGAATTCCTCGGCGATCCGCTTGCCGTCGATGATTCTTGCCGTCATGCGCGGCATTGTCGCATGCGTGGCCTGTCCTGCAAAAGCAGAAGGGGCGCTTTCGCGCCCCTTCCACCATCCGTTCGAGCAGCAATTACTCGAACGAATAAGTCGTCCGCAGGTTCCAGAACCGCCCGCGCGGGTTGTGGGTGGACGACACGTAGCCGAACGTGTCCGCCGTCGCCGTCGCCGACCACGACCGGGACCTTTTCGTCGAACGCGTTGTCGACCGAGAGCGCGATCCGGGTGTTCTTGATGCCCTCGAACGACACCTGGAAGTTCACCGTCGTGAACGCATCCACCGAGCCGACCGGCGCCAGGCTCCCCGGCGACAGGGTACGGAAGTCGTTGAACGAGCCGATGTAGTTCACGCGCGCCGTCGCGCCCCAGTCGCCGAACTGATAGTCGCCGGTGAGCGCCGCGCGATCCTCCGGATACTCGTACTCGCCTGCGAACTCCTGCGTCTCGAACGTCAAGCCGTCAGCACCAAGCAGGGTCTTGTCGAATTTCAGCAGGTGCGACCAGTCGAGGCCGAGCGTCAGCACGCTGTTGCTCAAGTCGAAGCTATGGTACGCAGCCAAGTCAACGCCCTGGGTCTCCTGGCTGCTGATGTTGACGAAGGTGCTGCGGATGAACTGCAGCGCGCCCAGCGTGTCACCCGGGAGCGGCGTGCCGCGCACGCAGATCGTGCTCGCCTGGTTGTTGCACTCCTGCTCGTAGATGAAAGGCCGCGGCAGTTCGTCGATCTTGTTTTCCTGCTCGATGTTCCAGTAATCGACCGAGATACTGGTCGAGGCAGTCGGCTGCCAGACCAGGCCGATATTGTAGTTCTCCGACTCCTCGGCATCCAGGTTCGGGATTGCCCGAGAAAAGGATCACGAAGTCCGTGTTGGCGCAGTACGCCGGGTTGACGGCGCAGCCAAAGCGTGTCCTGGAAGAACTCCGACTCCTGCGAGGGGCCGAGGCCGATCTGCGCCAGCGACGGCGCGCGGAAGCCCTCGCCCCAGGACGCGCGCAATGCCAGCGAGTCGATCGGCGCCCAGCGGAAGGCGACCTTCGGGTTGAACGTGTTGCCGAAGTCGCTGTAGTCGTCGTAGCGGCCGGCGACCTGCAACTCCAGGGACTCGAGCACCGGCACCGAGAACTCGACGTAAGCCGACCAGAGGTCACGCTGGGCTTCCGCCGAGACCGACTCCGTGCCGAAGATGAGGCCGCGCACGAACTGGTCGTCCGGCATGTCCGAGACGTCCTCCTCGCGGTACTCGACACCAGCGGCCATCATGAGGTCGCCCGCGCTCATCTCGAACAGCGAGCCAGAGACCGAGGCGTCGGCCATGGTCAGGTTCGACTCGCCCTGGCGCACCAGGCTCGTGGTGATCGTTGTCGATCACGTCCTGCGGGTTGACTGTCGCCGCCGAACGGGTTGTAGTTGCCCGCGATCCAGTTGCTGCTGGAGGAAATCGGTGCGCACCCAGCCATCGCTGCGACCACCCGTCTGCGTCGACTCGCTGCGCGCGCGCTGTGCGGCGACTTCCCAGTCCCACTCGCTGAACTCGCCGCGCAGCCCGAGACGCCGCGCAGGTTGTCCGTCTCGATGTGCCAGCGGCGCGCGCCCGCGTCGACGGTGCGGAAGCGGCTGATGCCGACCGCCTGGCCGCCGAACGGGTCGTTCGGGTGGTTATTGAGCGTGAGGCCCGCCGTTTCGTCCAGCGGTGTCGGCGCACCCTGGGCGATCGACTTGTTGTGCTGCACCGCGAGCTCGGTGAAGACCTCGATGCCGCTGCCGCCGAGGCCCTGGTGGCCGAGTCAGCAGCAGGCCGGTGCGCTCCGACTCGGGGACGAGCAGGTTCCACGGACCGTAGTCGTACACGCAGGTCGGATCGGCACGGATCTGCGGCCGGGCAGGCCGGGTCCATCGTGATGGTCTGGCCGGCGCCGACGAAGAAGCGGCCCGGGAAGCCGCGCGAGGAGCGCAAGTCCGCGCCGCCGTGCGCGAGTTGTCGGCCGATCCGAGGCGGCCGCGCTCGCTGTTCGAACAGCGTCTGGTTCTTGAAGTAGTCGAAGATCATCGTGACGTTCGAGTCGTCGTCGCCCGTGCCCCACATGCGCCGAGGCCGTGGTCTCCGCCGCGCTGCCGCTCGGTCACGTCGCCATAGCCGGCCGCGACTTCGAAGCCCTCGAAGTCCTGGCGCAGGACGATGTTGACCACGCCCGCGACCGCGTCCGTGCCGTACAGCGCCGAGGCGCCGTCCTTCAGGACCTCGACGCGCTCGATGGCCGCGACCGGGATCGTGTTGATGTCGACGAAGTTCGTCGTCACGCTCTCCGCGAAGGAGCTGATCGGCGACGCGCCGGCCGTTGACCAGCACCAGCGTCGCGTCGGCGCCGAGGCCGCGCAGGCTGATCGAGGCCGCGCCGTTCGCGGTCGAGTCCTGGTTGTTGCCGCGCGTCGAGAACGCGCCGTTGCCGTTGACCGGGAGCTGTCTCCATGAGCTGCTGGAGATTCTGGAAGCCCGAATTCTCGATCGCAGTCGCGATCCACCGTGAGGATCGGGGAGGGGCCCTTCGAAATCCTGGCTGCGCGCGATGCGCGAACCGATGACGACGATGTCTTCGGACCTTCCTGGGCCACTGCGGCCGGAGCCGTCAGCGCCGTCGAGAGGCCGACTGCACCGCCGATTGCGAGTCGAATTGCGCGGGCGAGCGGTTTCCGATTGGTCATGTGCGAATCCCCTATTTGTGTGGATACAACAATCAGCGTGAGGTTGCTGCAGCCGGAATCTACACTCGTTCGCAGAGCATTCTACTACCTGCATTGGCAAAGGCCAGCTTGCACTCGTTGCGAAAAACACACACCGATGGGACGACGTTCCGTTCGCCCTGCGAAGCGACGGGAAATTGACCCATTTGCAACCGGCACGACCAGCACTATGTCCGTGGTCGGGGCATGGCGCAGTCTGGTAGCGCATCTGCTTTGGGAGCAGAGGGTCGGGGGTTCAAATCCCTCTGCCCCGACCAACCTGACCGGGTTTGCCTGGCAGGCCGGCGTCCGTTACTGACCGACGCACTCTCGGCCGAGTCTCCTATGCCGAGTCGGACCGCAGTCGGCGATTCTGCAATACAGAGCGCCGCACCCACGCGCACCGGATGGAGACACTCGCATGAAAATCACGGTCCCGTTCGCAGGAATTGCGTTTGCCCTGCTGGCGTTTGCAGTCGCTGCCGACGCTCCGTCGTTCCTCACCAAGGCGGCGCAGGGCGGCCTCACCGAAGTAGCAGCAGGGGAACTCGCCACCAGTAAGGCAACCGACCCGGGAGTGCGCGAGTTCGGGACGATGATGGTTCGCGACCACGGTGCGGCCAACCAGAAAGTCGCCGCGCTGGCGAAGTCCAAGGGCATTCCGCTGCCCGAGACCGCACAGCGAGGCGCACGCTCGCGACCTTGCAATCCCTGCGCGCCATCGATGGCGCCGCGCTTCGACAAGGCTTACATGGCGGAGATGGTGAAGGCGCATGAGAAGACGCTGCAGATGCTGAAGTCGGAAATCGCTTCAGGGCAGGACGCCGACGTGACGAAACTCGCGAGCGGACATGTTGCCGACCGTTGAGACGCACCTGCAGGAGGCAACTCGGCTCAAGGACAAGGTGGGCGCGCCATGAACGTCGAAAAGTCATGACCACACGCGTGAACTGGGTCACGCCGGAAACGACGATTCCCGAGATCGCCCGGTGCATGCGCGCCGAAAACATCGGCTCCCTGCCGGTCGCGGAGAACGACCGGCTCGTGGGCGTGGTGACGGATCGCGACATCGTCCTGCGCGCCGTGACGCGAAGGCGGCGATATCGACCGCATCAATGCGCGGCAGGTCATGTCGTCCCAGGTGCTCTATTGCTTCGCGGACGAGGCAGTGGCCGACGTGCTGAAGAACATGGGCGACAACCAGGTCCGGCGCCTGCCGGTCCTGAGCCGCGACAAGCGGCTGGTGGGAATCATTTCGCTCGGCGACCTCAGCCGGGCCGCCACCTCGCAGTCAGGCAGCGCCCTGAAGGAAATATCCAAGCCGACACCGCCGGGTAGCGCCACCTCGAGGCACCGTACCGCGCAGGACGCCAACCCCCAATCGGCCGCCTGACCGCGAGCGGGCGCCGGCGCCGTGTACTACACTCCGCTGCGCCGCAGGCGGCCACCGTGCGCCCGTAGCTCAGCTGGATAGAGCAGCGGATTTCTAATCCGCCGGTCGGGGGTTCGAGTCCCTCCGGGCGCACCAGTCACGCGGCCCGGAATTCCTTCCTATATAATTTCGCCGGACCGCGGTGGCGGGCGTAGCTCAGCTGGTAGAGCCCCGGATTGTGATTCCGGCCGTCGCGGGTTCGAATCCCGTCGCTCGCCCCATCAGCCCAGGGCCATTAGCTCAATTGGTAGAGCTCCGGACTCTTAATCCGTAGGTTGTAGGTTCGAGTCCTACATGGCCCACCACTTCCAGCGAGCGACGCAAGGAAAGCCGAGCGAGCCACATGCCTGAGACGCGCCGCGACATTCCGGAGCCGACCTATAACTGGCCGGCCGGCCCTTCGGCCGACGACGACCCGACGCCCATCGAATCGGCGCTTGCCGCGCTCAAGTTCGGCGCGATCCTGGCCGCCGGCATCACGATCGTCTTCTTCTACCTCGCGACTTATTCCGGGTTCGTGGCGCCGCGGGCGGCAGCGAGCCTGGCGGTGCTCGCCGCCTTCGTCCTGCCGAGCGTGCTCGCGTTCCTGCGCACGTACCTGGCGCGCCGGCGCCGGCGGCCGCCGGACGCCTGAGCCCCATACGCTATAATTCCTGGCTGCGACGCGGCATTGGGTTGCCGCGGTTGCCGTCCGGTTCCAGATGCGAAAGTGGCGGAACTGGTAGACGCGCCGGATTTAGGATCCGGTGGGGAAACCCTTGAGAGTTCGAGTCTCTCCTTTCGCACCACGAGGTTGAGTGAGCGATGATGGTTTCAGTGGAGACACTACCGGGCCTCGAGCGCCGTATCGAAGTGTCGGTGCCGGCGACGCGCGTGCGCCAGCAAGTCGACGCGCGGCTCCTGAAGGTAAGCCGCAGCGCTCGCATCAAGGGCTTCCGCCCGGGTAAGGCGCCGATCCACGTGGTGCGCAAGCACTACGGCCCCCAGGTACAAGAAGAGGTTGTTTCCGACCTGATCCGCGAGACTTTTGCTGAGGCGCTCAAGCAGGAGAAGCTTCAGCCCGCCGGCGGGCCGCGCATCGAAGCGCAGAAGACCGGCGAGCCCGACGGCCTGCGCTACACCGCGACCTTCGAGGTCTATCCGCAGATCGAGTTGGCCGACCCGGCCAAGCTCAAGCCTGACGCGCCCGGTCGCGTCGGTCGAGGCGGGTGACGTCGACGCCATGATCGAGAGCCTGCGCAGCCAGCGGCCGAACTGGGCCGATGTCGCGCGCGGATGCCGCGACGGCGACCGGGTCACGATCGACTTCGAGGGACGCATCGAGCGGCGAGACGTTCGAGGGCGGCAAGAGCGAGAATTTCGCGGTCGTGCTCGGCGCCGGCCGCCTGTTGCCGGACTTCGAACAGGGACTGCGCGGCGCTGCCGCCGGCGAGAAGCGCGAGTTCGACTTGCGCTTCCCGGACGAGTACCCGGCGAAGAACCTGACGGGCAAGACGGCGCGCTTCGCGACCCTCGTCCACAAGGTCGAGGAGAGCAGCCTGCCGGAAGTCGACGCCGCATTCTGCGAGGCCTTCGGCGTGACCGAGGGCGGGATCGACGCGCTGCGCGCCGAGGTGCGCGGCAAACATGGAACGCGAACTCGCGCAGGCGGTGCAGTCGCGTCTCAAGACGCAGGTCATGGACCAGCTGCTGGCCGCCAACCCGATATCCGTGCCCAAGGCGCTGGTCGACGCCGAAATCCGCGACATGCAGGTTGCGCTCATGCGCCGCGCCGGCCAGCGCGACGCGCGCCAGCTGCCGCAGCGCGAGAGCTTCGAACCCGCGGCGAAGCGTCGCGTGGCGCTCGGACTGCTCCTGAACGAAGTCATCCGCAAGGCGGATATCCAGCCAAACGCGGCACAGGTCCAGAGCCGCCTGGACGAGCTGGTGTCGACCTACGCGGATCCGGACGAAGCGCGCCGGCAGTACCTGCAGAACGAGGCGGCGACGCGCCAGCTGCAGATGTCGGTGCTCGAGGATCAGGCCGTTGCCTGGGTGGTAGGTGCCGCGCGGGTGACCGACCAGCCGGCAACTTTCAAGGACATCATGAACTTTGGGGCCGAAACGGCGTCCGAGCCAGTGGGGTAACTAAGTGGGTGGCAGCATCGAAACCAAGGCACTGAACCTCGTCCCGATGGTGGTCGAACAGACCGCCCGCGGTGAGCGCGCCTACGACATCTACTCGCGGCTGCTCAAGGAGCGGGTGGTGTTCATCGTCGGCGAAGTCGAGGATCACATGGCGAACCTTATCGTCGCCCAGCTCCTGTTCCTCGAGTCCGAGAACCCGGACAAGGACATCCACCTCTACATCAACTCGCCCGGCGGAGCGGTCACGGCGGGGCTTGCGATCTACGACACCATGCAGTTCATCAAGCCGGAAGTCAGCACGATCTGCGTCGGGCAGGCGGCGTCCATGGGCGCAGTGCTGCTGGCGGCAGGCGCCAAGGGCAAGCGCTTTGCCCTGCCGCATTCGCGCATCATGGTTCACCAGCCGCTCGGCGGCTTCCACGGCCAGGCGACCGACGTCGAGATCCATGCGCGCGAGATCCTCGATGCGCGCCGGCGCCTCAACGACATCCTCTCGCGCCACACCGGCCAGTCGCTCGACAAGATCGGCAAGGACACGGACCGCGACAACTTCATGAGCGGCGAGCAGGCCCGCGATTACGGAATCGTGGACGGAGTCCTCGACAAGCGAGGTCAGTTGCCGCAAGTTGGTCAGGGTGCATGAGGTTCCGCTGGAGATAGAAGCGGCAACTAGTTGAGTTGAAAAAGGATTTTACCGGAGGAAACCGGCGTGCTATAAAAAGGCAGCCGGCCTCCCGGCTAGCGAGGGGCGCGACGCATGGTCGATGACACGCGGGGCAAGCACGACGACGGCAAGCTGCTTTACTGCTCCTTCTGCGGCAAGAGCCAGCACGAGGTCAGGAAGCTCATCGCCGGCCCTTCGGTTTTCGTGTGCGACGAGTGCGTCGAGCTCTGCAACGACATCATCCGCGAGGAGCTCGAAGAGAAGCAGGAGCGGTCGCGCGACCGGCTGCCCAAGCCCCACGAAATCCGCAAGGTCCTCGACGAGTACGTGATCGGTCAGGACCGGGCCAAGAAGATACTCGCGGTCGCGGTCTACAACCACTACAAGCGGCTGCAGGCCCGTCCCGGCGACAAGCGGCATCGCCACGAAAAGGACGAGGTCGAGCTCGCCAAGAGCAACATCCTGCTGATCGGGCCGACGGGCTGCGGCAAGACCCTGCTCGCCGAGACGCTTGCGCGGCTCCTGAACGTGCCGTTCACGATCGCCGATGCGACCACGCTGACCGAGGCGGGCTACGTCGGCGAGGACGTCGAGAACATCATCCAGAAGCTTCTCCAGAAGTGCGATTACGACGTGGAGAAGGCGCAGACGGGCATCGTCTACATCGACGAAATCGACAAGATCTCCCGGAAGTCCGACAACCCGTCGATCACCCGCGACGTGTCGGGCGAGGGCGTCCAGCAGGCGCTGCTGAAGTTGATCGAGGGCACGATCGCCTCGGTGCCGCCACAGGGCGGCCGCAAGCACCCGCAGCAGGAGTTCCTGCAGGTCGACACGACCAACATTCTCTTCATCTGTGGCGGGGCCTTTGCAGGTCTCGAGAAGATCATCGAGAAGCGCAGCTCACGCGGCGGAATCGGCTTCGTGGCCGAGGTCAAGGCACCTTCGGAGCGACCGCAGGGCGCGGACCTGTTCAAGGACGTGGAGCCCGAGGACCTCATCAAGTTCGGCTTGATCCCGGAGTTCGTCGGCCGCCTGCCGGTGGTGGCGACCCTCGAGGAACTCGACGAGGACGCCCTGGTGACCATCCTGACCCAGCCGCGCAACGCCCTGTCCAAGCAGTACGCGCGCCTGTTCGAGATGGAGAGCGTGGACCTCGAGATCCGCGAGGACGGGCTGCGGGCTGTCGCCCGCAAGGCGATGGATCGTAAGACCGGTGCCCGGGGCCTGCGGACCATACTCGAGAACGTGCTGCTCGACATCATGTACGACCTGCCGTCCCTCAAGAACGTGGCGAAGGTCGTCGTCGACGAGACCGTCATCCTGGGCGACAGCAAGCCCTATCTCGTCTATCGCAGCGACGAGTCCCAGGTGGCGGCGCCCGAAATCCGGCGCGCCGCGGGCTCCGACTCGCACTGACGCCGAAAAGAGTACCGACGCCTCTTCGACAGCCGAGCCGTGCAAAGACCTGCGCGGCGGTTCTCGAAAAGGGCTCATTCCCCTTTTCGGATTGCGACTTGTTCCGCACACCTCCCGCCCCCATGACGTATCCTTCCTGAAGCCAGGCGGCGCGGCCGCGCCCGAGGATCCGAAAGTGTCCGAAGCGAAAAGCAAGTCCCCGAGTGCCCCCCAGCCCACCCGCGTGCCGGTCCTGCCGCTGCGCGACGTCGTGGTCTACCCGCACATGGTGATCCCGCTTTTCGTCGGCCGCGACAAGTCGATCCTGGCCCTCGACGAGGCCATGCGCCGCGACAAGCAGATCCTGCTGGTCGCCCAGAAGCAGCACGACGTGGACGATCCCAAGGCCCGCGACCTCTACACGGTGGGCACGGTTGCGACCATCCTGCAGCTCCTCAAGCTGCCCGACGGCACGGTCAAGGTGCTGGTCGAAGGCGTCGCGCGCGCCATGGTCGAGAACATCGACGTGGACGGCTACTTCATGGCCGACATGACGCCGCTGCCGGACGTCGAGCAGTACGAGGAGCGCGAGATGGACGTGCTGACGCGCTCCGTCGTGTCGCACTTCGAGCAGTACGTGAAGCTCAACAAGAAGGTGCCGCCCGAGATACTGACCTCGCTCGCCGGCATCGAGCAGCCGGGCCGCCTCGCCGACACGGTCGCCGCCCACATGGCGCTCAAGCTCTCCGAGAAGCAGAAGATGCTGGAGCTGCAGGACGTGCGCGCGCGGCTCGAACAGGTGATGTCCCTGATCGAGGGGGAGATGGAGGTCCTGCAGATCGAGAAGAAGATCCGCGGCCGCGTGAAGTCGCAGATGGAGAAGAGCCAGCGCGAGTACTACCTCAACGAGCAGATGAAGGCGATCCAGAAGGAGCTCGGGGACCTCGAGGATGCGCCGAACGAGCTCGGCGATCTCGAGAAGCGGATCACCAAGGCGGGCATGCCGAAAGAGGCGCGCGAGAAAGCGACCGCCGAGCTCAACAAGCTGAAGCTGATGTCGCCGATGTCGGCGGAAGCCACGGTGGTGCGCAACTACGTCGACTGGCTGGTCAAGATGCCGTGGAAAAAGCGCACCAAGGTGTACCACGACATCGCGGCCGCGCAGCTGGTGCTGGACGAGGACCATTTCGGCCTCGAGAAGGTCAAGGAGCGCATCGTCGAGTACCTCGCCGTCACGCAGCGCGTGAAGCGGCTCAAGGGCCCGATCCTGTGCCTGGTGGGGCCCCCGGGCGTCGGCAAGACTTCGCTCGGCCAGTCGATTGCGCGCGCCACCAACCGCAAGTTCGTGCGCATGTCGCTCGGCGGCGTGCGCGACGAGGCCGAGATTCGCGGCCACCGCCGCACCTACATCGGCTCGCTGCCCGGGCAAGGTGCTGCAGAACATGGCGCGCACCGGCGTCCGGAACCCGCTGTTCCTGTTCGACGAAGTCGACAAGATGTCGATGGACTTCCGCGGCGACCCGTCGTCGGCGCTGCTCGAGGTGCTCGATCCCGAGCAGAACACGTCGTTCTCCGACCATTACCTCGAGGTCGACTTCGACCTGTCCGAGGTCATGTTCGTGTGCACGGCCAACACGCTCAACATTCCCGCGCCGCTCCTCGACCGCATGGAAGTGATCCGGCTGCCCGGCTACACCGAGGACGAGAAGCAGAACATCGGCCGCCGCTTCCTGCTGCCGAAGCAGGTGAAGCAGAATGGGCTCAAGGACGGCGAGCTCACGGTCGACGATCCCGCGATCCTCGACATCATCCGGCACTACACCCGCGAGTCGGGCGTGCGCAACCTCGAGCGCGAGACCGCGAAGATCTGCCGCAAGGCGGTCAAGCAGCTCCTGCTCGAGCCGGACAAGAAGGCGATCGCCGTGACATCCGGACAACCTGGGCGACTTCCTCGGCGTGCGGCGCTTCCGCTTCGGCCGTGCGGAGGAGTCGAACCGCGTCGGCCTGGTCACGGGCCTGGCCTGGACCGAGGTCGGCGGCGAGCTGCTCACCATCGAGTCAGCGGTGGTTCCGGGCAAGGGCAAGCTGCTCTACACCGGCCAGCTCGGCGAGGTGATGCAGGAGTCGATCCAGGCCGCGATGACCGTGGTGCGCAGCCGCGCGGACCTGTTCGGGCTCGAGCCGGACTACCACCAGAAGACCGACGTGCACGTGCACGTGCCGGAGGGCGCGACGCCGAAGGACGGGCCGAGCGCAGGCATCGGCATGTGCACCGCGCTGGTCTCGTCGCTGACGAAGATCCCGGTGCGGGCGAGCGTCGCGTTGACCGGCGAGATCACGTTGCGCGGCGAAATCCTGCCGATCGGCGGGCTCAAGGAAAAACTGCTCGCGGCCCAGCGCGGCGGCGTCGAGACCGTGTTGATTCCGAGCGAGAACGAGAAAGACCTGGTCGAGATCCCGGCCAACATCAAGGACAAGCTCGACATCCGACCGGTCAAGTGGATCGACGAAGTGCTCGAGATCGCGCTCGAGAGGAGCCCACAGGTGACGACCACGACGGCGCGCCGCGCCTGCGCCGGTCGAAGCGCCGAAGGAGCCGGAGCGCCGCACCGGCCGCCGCGCGGTCAAGCCGATTCAGCCGCACTGAGGCCGGGTCGGCCGGCTTGGCCTTCCCCGGCCGATGCCGTATAGTTCCGCGCCTCCCAGGAGGGCCGGAGTGCGGTCCACCCGGGTGCTTAGCTCAGCTGGTAGAGCGTCGCCCTTACAAGGCGAATGTCGCAGGTTCGATCCCTGCAGCACCCACCAGTGACCTGGAGCGGTAGTTCAGTTGGTTAGAATACCGGCCTGTCACGCCGGGGGTCGCGGGTTCGAGTCCCGTCCGCTCCGCCAATCTTCTCGGCAAGGGTCGTCAGCAATGACGACCCTTTTTCGTTTCAGGCCGCTGACGATCCGGCCGACACTTCGCGCTGCGACTATCGCTCGCGGGCTCAGCCGGAACTTTATTCGCCCGCTCGCGAAGTCTCCGCGCTCGTGTCGGCCGGATCAGCGCCAGCCTCAGGCGAATTGGGGTCGTGCTTGGCGAACCAGGCGAGGATGTAGGCGATGCGGGCGTTGAGCTGGCTGGGGCGGACGTCGAGGGAGTGCGAGGCGCCAGGGACGCGGACCAGCAGGGTGTCGATGCCGCGGATGCGCAGCGCCTGGTAGTACTGCTCGGATTCCGAGATCGGCGTGCGATAGTCGAGCTCGCCGGTGACCACCATGGTCGGCGTCTTGACGTTCCCGACGCGCGAGAGCGGCGAGCGCTGCCAGTAGGCCTCGTAATCCTCCCAGGGCGGCGCGGGGAACCAGTACTTGTAGAAGTAGTTCGGCAGGTCGGCGGTCAGCGCGAAGCTCGCCCAGTTGATGACCGGCTTCTGGACCGCGGCAGCGCGGAAGCGGTCGGTCGTGCCGACGATCCACGCGGTCAGCACGCCGCCGCCACTGCCGCCGGTGACGAACAGCCGGTCCGGGTCGACGCCGCCGCGCGCGATGGCCGCGTCTACTGCCGCCATCAGGTCGTCGAAATCCCGCCCCGGGTAGGCGTGATGGATCAGGTTGCCGAACTCCTCGCCATAGCTCGTGCTGCCGCGCGGGTTCGAGAACAACACGTTGTAACCGGCGGCCGCGTAGAGCTGCAGCTCCGCGGCGAAACGCGGGCCGTAGTTGGTGTGCGGTCCGCCGTGGATCTCGAGCACCAGTGGATATTTCTTCGCCGGGTCGAACCCGGGAGGCCGGATCAGCCAGCTCTGCACGCGGCGCCCGTCGACCGGCGTCGAGCTCCAGATTTCCTCGACCTGGCCGAGCTCGCGCAGCGCGAGCAGATCGTCGTTGAGCTTCGTCAGGCGGCTGGACTTGCCGCCGTCGTAGACGCCGACGGCCGCCAGGTCGTAGTTGTCGTTGGCGCTGTAGGCGATCGTGCCGTCGCGCGCGACGGAAAACGAGCCGCCGCCATAGGGACGCGACCAGCCTTCGCCGCCGAGGTCGTCGACCAGGTTCGTGACCCGCCCGGCGAGGTCCGCCTCCGCGATGCGCGTCGTGCCCTGGTCGTCGTACTGGAAGTACAGGCGCCGGCCGTCGCGACTCCAGGTCGGCCGATCGATGTCGCGGTCGAGATCGGCGGCGAGCTCGCGGATCTCGCCGTTTTCGCGGCGCAGCAGGTACAGGCGCGCGCGCTGGTAGCCCTGGTACCGGTCGTCGTAGCCCGTGAAGGCGACGTACTTGCCGTCCGGCGACGCGGCCGGCTGCGCGTCGGGGCCGAAGCGATTGGTGAGGGCACGGATCGCACCGGTCGCGACATCTACGGCGTGGATGTCGCTGTCGTTCGGCTCGAGATCGGCGTTCTCGTGGCGGTTCGCCGAAACGAGGATCTCACTGCCGTCGGCCGACCAGGCGAGGTCGTCGTGGTCGAAGGCGCCGTCGGTGAGCTGGCGCGGCGTGCCACCGTCGGCCGGCACGACGAACACCTGGCCAAAGGCGTCGGGCAGGTAGCCCTCGCCGTCGGCGCGGTAGACCATGCGGTCGATGGCCTTGAGCGGCTCGGCCCACTTGGCGTCCTCGGGCATCTCCGGCAGTTTCACCTTGAGGGGCTCATGCTTGGCCGGCACGCGCATCACGAACGCGAGCTGGCGCCCATCCGGGCGACCAGGCGAGATTGCGTCGGCGCCTGCATCAGGCTGGTGACGCGGGCGGTCACGCCATCCCGGAACCAGTGCAGGTGTATCTGTGCGCCATCGCCGTCCGCGGCGACGAAGGCGAGCCGGTCGCCGTCCGGGGACCAGCGCGGGCTGCTCTGGTTGCCCGCGCCGTATCGACGAGCGGCCGGTGGTTGCCGCCGTCGCGGTCCACGAGCCAGATCGCGCCGCGACGCGAGTCCGACTTCACGTCGAAAGAGCGGCGCACGTAGGCGACGCGCGCGCCGTCCGGCGATATTTCCGGATCGCTTGCCCATTCGAGCGCAAAGACGTCGAGCGGCGTGAACACCGGCTTGTCGGCCGCCGCCGGCGCGATGGGCACGGCGGTGAGTGCAGCGAGGATCACGGCAGGCAACGCGACTTGGCATCGAGGACTCCAGACTTCGGACGGGAACGCGAACATGCTACCCTAGCGCCCCGTTTTTTGCGGCGCCGACAGAGACATGCTGCAGACCATTCATGACAAGCTGAAAGGCATCTTCGCCGTCGCGATCCTGGTCGCGCTCGGCATCGTGTTCGTGTTCTGGGGCGTCAACTTCACGACCGATGCGGGCGGGCTCACGCGGGCCAAGGGCATCGAGGTGAATGGCCGCGAGATCGAGGTCGCGGACGTGCAGCGCAACTACCAGGAAGAGATGTCGCGCGTCCACACCATGATGGGCGAGGCCGGGGTGCCCGACGAGCTGCAGAAGTCCATCCGGCAGCGCGTGATCGACATGGCGGTGCGCACGGAGCTGCTGCGCCAGCGCACCGAGAAGCTCCGCTTCCAGGCGAGCGACGCCGAGGTGCTGGAGGCCATTCGCGAAGTGCCGGCCTTCCAGGTCGAGGGACGCTTCTCGACGGATGCCTACCTCGCGGCCCTGCAGTCCATCGGGATCTCCGCGCGAGCGCTTCGAAGCCGAGCAGCGCCAGTACCTGCTCGCGCGCCAGGTGGACCGCGGACTCTATGCCTCCGCGTTCGTGCTGCCGTCCGAGCTCGCCCGCTCCGTCGCGCTGCGCGACGAAGTCCGCACGATCGGATGGGTCCCGATTCCTGCGTCCGGCTTCGAGTCCGCCGTCGAGCTCGACGACGATGCGCTGCCGGAAATTCTACGAGGCGAACCAGTCCCGGTACATGACCGAAGAGCAGGCGACGGTCGTATTCGTGCAGCTGGAACTCGACGCATTCGCCGCGCAGGCGAACGTATCCGAAGAGGCGCTCCGGGGCTACTTCGAGGAAAACCGGGCGCGCTACACGGTGCCGGGCCGCCGCCACGCGCGACACATCCTGATCGCCGGCGAGGACGCGGCCGCCGAAGCGAAGGCAAAGAAGGCATTCGAGCGCGCGAAAGCGGGCGAGGATTTCGCGGCGCTCGCGCGCGAGTTGTCGGACGACACTGCGTCCAAGGAATCGGGCGGCGACCTGGGCGAGGCGCAGCGCGAGGATTTCGTCGGTCCGTTTGCGGACGCGGTCTGGAGCATGCAGCCCGGCGAAGTCCGCGGACCGGTCAAGACCGAGTTCGGCTGGCACGTGATCAAGCTCGAGTCCGTGTCACCCGAGGTCTCGCGCAGCTTCGAGGAAGTGCGCGCGGAGCTCGAGCCGGAGTTCCGGCGTTCACAGGTCGAAAAGGCATTCGGGGACGCCCGGGAACAACTCGACACGCTCGCATTCGAAGCGGCAGGCGACCTGGATTCCGTGGCCGCCAGGATGAACCTGCCGGTGCAGCGCATCGAGCGCCTCACGCGCGCAGGCAGCGCGGAGCTCGGCGCGAACCCGAAAGTGACCGAGGTCGTGTTCTCGCCCGACGTGCTTGCCGGCCGCGAGCTCAGGCTCGTCGAGCTTGCGGCGGACAAGGTCGTCGCGCTCGGCGTGAAATCCCACCAGCCCGCGCGGCCCCGGCCGTTCGAGGAAGTGCATGCCGAGGTTGCCGAGTCCGCACGGCTGGAGGCCGCCGGAAAGCTCGCCGCGGCGCGCGCGGCCGAAGCCGTGAAGGCGCTGGCCGGTGGGGCGGCCTGGCAGGACATCGTGGCGCCCTGGCGCGGCGAAGCGGGCACCGAGTCTCCCAGGGTGCTACGCCGCGACGACGCCGCAGTGCCGGCCGAAATCCGCGAGGCGGCCTTCCGTGCGCCGGCCCCGTCCGCCAAGCCGCAGTTCGGCACCGCGATTCTCGCCGATGGCAGCGCGGCGATCTGGACCGTGACCGGGGCACAGCCGGGCAAGCTCGACACGCTCGCCGCCGACGCGCGCCAGACCGCCCTCGACCAAGCCCGCGATCGCCTCGCCATGTCCGACGCGACCGTCTATGTCACTGCGCTGCGCGCGAACGCCGACGTAGACGTGAACCCGAAACTGTTCGAATAAGCCGCTTCTCGTCGCGCGCGTGCGCCGGCCGGATTCCCTCGTGAGCGACTTTAGGTCGCCGCAGGAGCGAACGAGGGAATCCGGCCGGCGTAAAGCGCGCGGCAAGTATGCGTTTTACTCGGGGAAGCTCATGCCGACGTGTGAGTAGCCGGCGTCGACGTACAGCGTTTCGCCGGTGATGCCCGCGGCGAGGTCAGAGCAGAGGAAGGCGGCCGCATTGCCGACGTCGTCGATGGTGACGTTGCGCTTGAGCGGCGACACCTGCTCGACGTGGTGCAGCATCTTGCGGAATCCCGGGATGCCTGCCGCCGCCAGTGTCTTGATCGGGCCCGCGGAAATCGCATTCACGCGGATGTTCCTCGCACCGAGGTCGGCCGCCAGGAAGCGCACGTTGGCCTCGAGGCTTGCCTTGGCGAGCCCCATGACGTTGTAGGCCGGGATCGAGCGCACGGCGCCGAGGTAGGAGAGAGTGAGGATCGAACCTGCGCGCCCTTCCATGAGTGGCAGCGCGGCGCGTGCGAGCGCCGTGAGGCTGTAGCTCGACACGTCGTGCGCGGTCGCGAAGTTCTCGCGCGTCGTCGCCTCGACGAATCCCCCGGTCAACGCCTCGCGCGGCGCGAAAGCGACCGAGTGGACGAGGATGTCGAGCCCCTGCCACTTGCCACGCAGCTGCTCGAAGGCCGCCGCGATCTCTTCGTCGCTGCCTACGTCCATCGGCATCGCGAGGCTCGAGCCGAGCTCGTCCGGCGAGTTCGACCACCCGGCTCTTGATGCGGTCGTTCTGGTAGCTGAAGGCGAGCTCGGCGCCTTCGCGGTGCATGGCCTGGGAGATGCCCCAGGCGATGGAACGATCGGTCGCCAGCCCCACGATCAGGGCTCGTTTGCCGGCCAGGAACCCCATGCCTTCCCTCCAGTCGGGATCAACCGCCGACGCTCGACCCTCCTCCGACGTGGATCGTCAGGGACTGGCCGGCGCGCAGCGCGGTGCTGCCCCCCATGTTATTCCATGACTGCAGCTCGCGGACGGTGACCGCATACCGGCGCGCGATCCCGGACAGCGTGTCGCCGCGCTTCACCTTGTACTTGACCTTGCCGTCCACCGCCGCGGTGCGGGCCGGCTGGACCGCCTCGGTGCCCGACACGCCGCCGCTACCGCCGCTGCCCGCGACCTGGAGGCGCTGGCCCGGCTGCAGCATGGACTTGGTCGAAATGTGGTTCATGCGCGCGAGTTGCGTGACCGTCATCCCGTAGCGCCGCGAGATGCTCCACAGCGACTCGCCGCCCTTGACCCGGTGCACGCGCCGCTCCATGTCGGAGCCGAGCCCCGCGCGAAGCTGCGAGACGTCGCCCGCCGGCACCCAGAGCGCGTCGCCGGCTTGCAGGCCGGCCTGTGGGCCGGCGTTCATGCGGTCGATGACAGATCTCCGGCACCTTGTAGCGGCCGGCGATGGAGGCGAGCGACTCGCCCGGCTCCACAGTGTGGGCGGCGAGGCGCGCGCGCGAGTTGGCGTCGAGCGCAGCGAGCTTCGCGGTGAACCCTTCTGCGACCACCTCCGGGACCAGCACGCGGTGCGGGCCGTCCGGGTCGGTCATCCAGCGATTCCAGGACGGGTTCAGCGCGTGCAGTTCCTCCGGATCGACACCCGCGAGCTCCGCCATCAGGCGCAGGTCCACCGGTCCGTCCGTCGGCACCACGCGGAAGTAGGGCGTGTCCGGGACCGGCGGCAGGTAGAACCCGTAGCGGTCCGGCTCGGCCACCATCTTCGCGAGCGCGACCAGCTTCGGCACGTAGGCGCGCGTCTCGGCAGGCAACGATAGCGAGAAGAAATCGGTCCGCCGGCCCATCGCCTTGTTGCGGTTGATCGCGCGCTGGATATTGCCGGAACCGTAGTTGTACGCCGCGATCGCGAGGAACCAGTCGCCGTCGAAGCGCTCGTTGAGCTGGGTGAGGTATTCCAGCGCGGCGCGCGTGGACTCGAGCACGTCGCGGCGCTGGTCCTGCCAGTAGTTGCGGTGCAGGCCGTAGCGCTCGCCGGTCGGGGCGATGAATTGCCAGAGTCCCGGAAGCATGGGCGCGCGAGTACGCGAACGGGTTGAAGGCGCTCTCGACCACCGGCAGCAGCGCGAGGTCCGCCGGCAGGCCGCGCGCCTCCACCTCGTTGGCGACGTGGTGCAGGTAGCGCTGCGCGCGACCGAACACGCGTGTCAGGTAGTCCGGGATTGCGCTGCAGCCACTCGATCTCGCGGTCGACGCGCGGATGGCTGACCTGGGGCAACGACAGCTTGCTGCGGATGCGGACGAGCACGTCGCCGTAAGCGACGGCAGGGGCAA
This sequence comes from uncultured Gammaproteobacteria bacterium, assembly GCA_963817195.1. Lineage (GTDB taxonomy): Bacteria > Pseudomonadota > Gammaproteobacteria > Steroidobacterales > Steroidobacteraceae > SCUD01. The sequence goes on along the minus strand of CAWFNJ010000006.1, from coordinate 60,822 downwards.
GCGGCTCGACCGCGGGCGCGAGCGCTTCGAGTTCCTCGGGCGGCGTCTCAGTCGCCTCCGGCTCATCCGGGGCGGCGTCGTCGGCCGGAACGTCGGCGACCGGCTCCGGGGCAGGCGGGCTGGCCGTCGCGACTGGCTGGGAGGCGCATCCGCTGATCAAGAGGCCGGCGGCGGCCAGGAGCGATCAGAGGCAGGATCCGGAATTGCGCGTCAATCATCTGAACGTATCCTTCCAGCTGCGAATTGCCGCAAACACGGCGACCGGCGTCGGCAGCATTCTGCCGGCACGGCGTTCAGCCGATGATTTGACATTTTCATGGCGGCTTCGCAGAAATGGATTGACGCGCTTCTCAAGCCCGATGGTTGACGGCAGCGTAGGCCGGCCTTCCCCCCGGAGAGCCGCGGCCTGTTTGACATAGTCCATTATGGCCGAGTTGCCGGGCTCCACGGCGAGGGCGAACCTCAGGTTGGCTTCCGTGTACTCGTGCCCACAGTAGATCCGGGTGTCGTCGGGCAGTTCCGCCAGGGCGTCGAGCGACGCCAGCATCTGCTCGGCGGTTCCTTCGAACAGGCGCCCGCAACCTGCGCTGAACAGCGTGTCGCCGCAGAACAGGGTGCCGTGGCCAGTGAAGGCGATGTGTCCCGCCGTGTGGCCTGGTACGTCCACGACGGCGAACTCGAGACCGAGGGCGCCGACGCGTGCGCGCCCGCCGCCCGCGAGGCGCTGGCAATCCACCGGCATCGGATCATGCGCGGGCCCGAACACCGCAGCACCCGTGGCGGCGACGAGTCCGGCGATGCCGCCCACGTGGTCGGCATGATGATGAGTGGCAAGAATCGCTTCGAGGTGAAGTCCCCCGGCCGCGAGAGCCGCCAGCACCGGGCCGGCATCGCCCGGGTCGACGACGGCGACTCTCCGTGGCTCGCCGAGGCCGTGAATCATCCAGATGTAGTTGTCGCGGAACGCCGCGATCGGCCGCACGTCGAGCATGCGCGAGTGTAACTGGCCCGCCCGCCGCCGCCGCGGTTATGCTTTCGCCATGGGCTCGCACGCGGTCGATCTCGACGCCTGGCTCGCCGGGCCGCTCGGCAGCATCCTGCTCGAACAGGAGCGCTCGATCGTTGCAACGGCGCTCGAATGCGCCTTTGGCCTGCATTGCCTGCAGGTGGGCCGCTGGGGCGACTGCGACGCCTTCCTTGCGCAGGCCCGCACGCGCCGTGCGGCGCTGGTGGCCGGCCGGCCGGCGCCGGGCGCGGCGCTGGTCGCGGAGCCCGCCGCGCTCGCGCTGCAGTCGGACAGCGTGGACGTGATGCTGTTGCCGCACACGCTCGAGTTCGCGCCGGAGCCTCACGAAGTGCTGCGCGAAGCCGCGCGCGTCCTGACCGGGGAGGGCGAGCTGGTCGTGCTCGGCTTCGAGCCGCTGGGCACCTGGTCGTTGCGCAACGCCTTCACGCGCGGCGGTTGTCCGCCCGGCATCCTGCGCACGATCCCGGCGACGCGGACTTGCGGACTGGCTGAAGCTGGTCGGCTTCGAAGTGGGCTTGCCGACGCGCTACCTCTACGCCCCGCCGCTCGCGAGCCTGGTTGCGGCGCGGGCGCGCAGCTTCCTCGAGCGCGCCGGCATCCGTGCCTGGCCGCGCTTTTCCGGTGCGTACCTCCTGCACGCGCGCAAGCGCGTCCACTCCGTGACGCCGGTGCGCCTGCGCAAGCGACTGCGCACCGCCGTCATCGGCGGCCTCGCCGAGCCCGCGGCGCGGCGCGTGTCTTGAGCCGCGTCGAGATCTTCACCGACGGCGCCTGTCGCGGCAATCCGGGCGCGGGCGGCTGGGGCGCGGTGCTGCGCTACCGCGGCCGCGAGCGCGAGCTGTTCGGCGGCGAGCCCGACACGACCAACAACCGCATGGAGCTGACGGCTGCGATCCGCGCGCTCGAGGCGCTGCAGCGGCGCTGCCGCGTGTCCGTCTATACGGATTCGCAATACGTGCGGGACGGGATCACGACCTGGCTCGCCGACTGGAAGCGCCGCGACTGGCGGACTGCCGACCGCAAGCCGGTCAAGAACCAGGACCTCTGGCAGCGCCTCGACGCGCTCGCGGCCGCGCACGACGTGGAGTGGCACTGGGTGCGCGGCCACGCCGGGCACCCGGAGAACGAGCGCGCCGACGCGCTCGCGAATCGCGGCATCGACGAGCTCGGCCGAGGCCACGGCAACCCCTAGCTGCTATCCTCCTGCCCGTGCGCCAGATCGTCCTTGACACCGAAACTACCGGGCTACTAGCTCGCGGACGGCCACCGCATCATCGAGATCGGTTGCGTCGAGCTGGTGCATCGCCGCCCGACTGGCGCCCACTGGCATCGCTACCTGAAGCCGGGACGCGAGGTGGACCCGGGCGCGCTCGAGATCCACGGGATCAGCAACGAGTTTCTCGCGACGCAGCCGGCGTTTGCGGACGTCGCCGGGGAGTTCCTGGCGTTCGTTGATGGCGCCGAGCTCGTGATTCACAACGCCGAGTTTGACGTGGCCTTCCTCGACGCGGAGCTCGCCGCGGCCGGCATCGAAGGCGGCATCGCAGTCCGCTGCCGTGTCGTCGACTCGCTCGAGCTCGCGCGACGCATGCATCCAGGCCAGCGCAACAGCCTCGACGCGCTCTGCAAGCGCTACGGCGTCGACAACTCGGGCCGCGACCTGCACGGCGCCCTGAAAGACGCACGGATCCTCGCCGACGTCTACCTGGCGATGAGCGGCGGCCAGGCCGCCCTCGGGCTCGACGCAGCACCGGCCCAGGGGCCGAGAGCGGCCTCCGGGTCCGCGTCCCGCGGCACCGTGGGCATCCCGGTCGTACGCGCGACCGAGGCCGAGCTGGCAGCCCATGGGCAGGCGCTTGACGCGATCGACCGTGCCTCCGGCGGGCGCACCCTGTTCCGTGCGGAGGGCCCTCGTGGCGCGTAAGCGGGTCCCCGAGTTATCGCTGCGGAACTGCCGCATCGGCGTGCTCGGGCTCGGATACGTCGGCCTGCCGCTCGCGGTCGAATTCGGCAAGCGCTACGACACGGTCGGCTTCGACATCGACCCGGATCGCATCGCGGACCTGCGCCGCGGCAAGGACCGCACGCTCGAGGTCGAGCCGAAGGAGCTGGCCTCGGCCCGGCGCCTGCGGTTCAGCCCGGAGCTCCGGGATCTCAAGGCCTGTCGCGTCTACGTCGTCACCGTGCCGACGCCGATCGACGCCGACCGGCGGCCGGACCTGGGGCCGCTCGAACGCGCCAGCGAGTCGGTGGGCAAGGTCCTGAAGCGTGGCGACATCGTGATCTACGAGTCCACCGTGTTCCCGGGATGCACCGAGGAGATCTGCGTCCCGATCCTCGAAAAACAGTCGGGACTCAAGTTCAACCAGCACTTCTTCGCCGGCTACAGCCCCGAGCGCATCAACCCGGGCGACCGCGAGCACCGGCTGCCGACGATCCGCAAGGTCACGTCCGGCTCGACGCCGGAGGCGGCCGAGTTCGTCGACAAGCTCTACGGCTCGATCGTGAACGCAGGCACGCACAAGACCTCGTCGATCCGCGTCGCGGAGGCGGCCAAGGTGATCGAGAACACACAGCGCGACGTCAACATCGCGCTGATCAACGAGCTCGCCATGATCTTCAACCGGCTCGACATCGACACGCAGGAAGTGCTCGAGGCCGCGGGCAGCAAGTGGAATTTCCTGCCATTCCGGCCCGGCCTGGTCGGCGGCCATTGCATCGGCGTCGATCCCTACTACCTGACGCACAAGGCGCAACAGATCGGCTACCACCCGGAGATGATCCTCGCCGGCCGGCGCATCAACGACAACATGGCGCAGTACGTTGCCGGCGAAATCATTCGCCTGATGGTCGCCAAGCGCATCCACGTGAATGCCTCGCGCGTGCTCGTGATGGGGCTCGCCTTCAAGGAAAACACGCCGGACCTCAGGAACTCGAAGGTCGCGGACCTGGTCGCCGAGCTCAAGTCGCACGGTGCCAAGGTCGACGTGTGGGATCCCTGGGTGGACCCGCGCGAGGCGGAGGAGGAGTACGGCCTCAAGCTCGTGAAGCGCCCTTCGCGCGGCCGGTACGAGGCCATCGTGCTGGCGGTCGGCCACCGCGAGTTCGTGGCGATGCGGCCCGCCGAGATCCGCCGGCTCGCGAAGCGCAAGCACGTCGTCTACGACATCAAGTACCTCCTGCACCGCGATCAGGTCGACGGCCGACTCTGATGCGCGTGCTCGTGACCGGCGCGGCGGGGTTCATCGGCTACCACGTCAGCGAGCGGCTGCTCGCGCGCGGCGACGAGGTGATCGGCCTCGACAACCTGAACCCGTACTACGACCCTGCGCTCAAGCAGGCGCGCCTTGCGCGCCTCACGGCGCGCAAGGCTTTCCGCTTCGCGCGCGTGGACCTCGCCGATCGGGCGGCGATGGAAGCGCTGTTCGCAGGTGCCGAGATCGGCCGCGTCGTGCACCTCGCGGCGCAGGCCGGCGTGCGGTATTCGATCGAGAACCCGCATGCCTATGCCGACAGCAACCTGACCGGCACGCTGCACGTGCTGGAGGGCTGCCGCCACCACGGCGTCGAGCACCTGGTATTCGCATCCACGAGCTCGGTGTACGGCGCGAACACGATGATGCCGTTCAGCGTGCACCAGAACGTGGATCATCCGCTCTCGTTCTACGCCGCGACCAAGAAGGCGAACGAGCTGATGGCGCACACTTACGCCTCGCTCTATGACCTGCCGGTGACAGGGCTCCGGTTCTTCACCGTATACGGCCCCTGGGGCCGGCCGGACATGGCGCTGTTCCTGTTCACGCGCAACATCCTCGCGGGCAAGCCGATCGACGTCTTCAACTACGGCCACCATCGCCGCGACTTCACCTACGTCGACGACATCGTCGAGCGGCGTGGTCGGCTCGCTCGATCGCGTCGCGGCGCCCGATCCGGCCTGGGACGGCGACCGTCCGGATCCCGCGACCAGCCGCGCGCCGTACCGGCTCTACAACATCGGCAACAACCAGCCGGTCGAGCTGATGCGCTACATCGAGGTGCTCGAAGACTGCCTCGGCCGCAAGGCCGAGAAGAACCTGCTGCCCTTGCAGGTGGGCGACGTTCCGGACACCTGGGCCGACGCCGAGGACCTGGTGCGCGACGTGGGTTATCGCCCGTCGACGCCGGTCGAAGAGGGCATCGCGAAGTTCGTCGCCTGGTACCTCGACTACTATCGGGACGGGGGTCCCGCGAACCCCCGGGTGACGAACCTTGGCTGAGGCGCTCGCGAGCCATGGCAGGCGGCTCGCCGCCATCCCGGTGCGCGAGCATTTCGCCTCCGACCCGGAGCGCTTCGCGCATTTCTCGCGCGAGGCGTGCGGGCTCCTGTTCGACTTCAGCCGCCAGCGCCTCGATGCCGCGTCTTTCGCGGCACTGCTCGCCCTGGCGGAGGAGCGGCGCTTGCCGGCGCGCATCGACGCGTTGTTCTCGGGCGCGGAGGTCAATACCAGCGAACGGCGGCCGGCGCTGCATACGCTCTTGCGCGTGCCGGCGGGCAAGGCCCCGGCCGGCCTCGCGCCGCAGCACGCCGAGGTGCTCGCCGTGCGCGCCAAGTGCGCCGCTTTCGTCCGCGACGTGCACGAGGGCAGGTTGACCGGTGCCGGCGGAGCGCGCTTCACCGACGTCGTCAATATCGGCATCGGCGGCAGCGACCTCGGCCCGGCGATGGCGACCGCCGCCCTCGCACCGCACGACGCGGGTCTGCTGCGTACCCACTTCGTCTCCAACGTGGACGGCACGCAGTTCGCCGATCTCGTGCCGGCGCTCGATCCCGCGCGCACGCTGGTGATCGTCTGCTCCAAGACCTTTACGACCCAGGAGACGCTCGCGAACGCGCATCGCGCGCGCGCCTGGCTCAGCGGGCGCCTCGGCGAGGCGGCCGTTCCCAGGCACTTCGCGGCGGTCTCGGTAAACGATGCCGCCATGGATGTCTTCGGCGTCGGCCGCGACGCGCGCTTCGCGATGTGGGACTGGGTCGGCGGGCGTTACTCGACGTGGTCGGCTGTCGGCCTCGTGCTCGAGCTCGCGATCGGTACCGCGAACTTCGAGGCGCTGCTCGCGGGCGCACACGCCATGGACGAGCACTTCCGCACGGCGCCGTTCCGCGACAACCTGCCCGCGATCGCGGGCCTCATTGCGCACTGGAACCGGAATGCACAGGGCTGCGGGAGCCACGCCGTGCTGCCGTACTCGCAGCGGCTCGCGCGCCTGCCGGCGTATCTCCAGCAGCTCGAGATGGAGAGCCTCGGCAAGCGCGTGACGCTCGTCGGCCAGCCCGTCGCCGCCGCAACCGGCGCGGTGATCTGGGGCGAGCCGGGTTCGAACGCGCAGCATTCGTTCTTCCAGCTCCTGCATCAGGGCACGGCCGAAGTGAGCGCCGATTTCCTGCTGCCGCTCGCGGCCGCGGCGGACCCGGCAGCGGACGAGCTGGTGATCGCGAACTGCCTCGCCCAGATGCAGGCGCTCATGGCAGGCCGCGAATCGCCAGACCCGCATCGCGTTCAGCCGGGCAGCCGGCCGCTGTCCCTGCTGGCGTTCCGGAGGCTCGACCCGATGGCGCTCGGCGCCATCGTTGCGTTCTACGAGCACAAGGTCTTCGTCGAGTCAGTGCTCTGGGACATCAACCCTTTCGACCAGTGGGGCGTGGAGCTCGGCAAGACGATCTGCGGCAGCCTGTTGCCGCTCGATTCCGCGCCGCCGCCGGCCGAACTTGCGGACCTGGCTGCCTGGATCGCGCGGCATCGCTGAGGCGGCAGCGCGGTTGCGCGAGCGGTTGCCCGCGACTAGAATGCGCGTTGATTTTTCCCGCTGGATCATGTGCTTACAATTCGTTCCAACCTGACGGCGCAGGCCGCAAATCGCGCCCTGCAAGCGCTTGGCCTCGCTTGCTGCCTGGCCGGAACGGCGCATGCAGGCCCCTGGGCCGAGCCCGGAGACGCGCGGCTTCGCCATGACTTGCAGCTGCTCGCCGACGCCGGCATCGTGCGCGCGCCGCTCACCGCCTGGCCCGTGTCCTGGCCGGAGATCGCGCGCGACATCCGGGACGTCCGACGTCGAACAGCAGGCCGCCGCACGTCGGCGCTGCGCTCGCGCGTGTGCGCCGTGCTGCGGGCGAGGCGACCCGACTCGGCGAGCTCGAGCTCGAGACTTCGATCGCCGGTTCCGAGAACCCGATGGCGCTGCGCCGTTTCGACGACGTGCCGCGCGAGAGCGGCGAGTTGACGTTCGCGCGTCGAGAGCATGGCGAGCGCGTTCGCGTTCCGCCTCGCAGGCGACCGGCGCCGCGGACCCGGAGGACGGCAAGGAATTCCGCCCCGACGGCAGCTACGTCGCCTGGGTGGCTCGGCAACTGGATGCTGCACGCGGGCTACATCGATCGCTGGTGGGGTCCGGGCTGGGAAGGCAGCCTCATCTACGGCAGCAACCAGCGCCCGATTCCGTCGATCACCATCGAGCGCAACTACTCGGATCCGTTCGAGCACCCGTGGCTGAGCTGGATCGGGCAGTGGCGACTTCGTCGCGACGATGGGCCAGCTCGAGGACGAGCGCGCCGATGCGCCGAACGCGCAGCTGTTCGGCATGCGTGCGACCTGTGAAGCCGCATCCGCGCGTCGAAATCGGCTTCTCGCGCACGGCTCAGTGGTGCGGCGACGGACGGCCCTGCGACCTCGACACGTTCTGGGACCTGCTCATCGGCAACGACAACGACCAGCCGCTCGAGGAGCAGCCGGGCAACCAGATGGGCGGCTTCGACGCGCGCTGGTCGATTCCCTGGGTGCCGATCGCCGTCTACGCCCAGGCGATCGGCGAGGACGAGGCGAACTTCCTGCCGAGCAAGTACCTCGGGACTGGCCGGCGTCGAGATCTGGGGCGGCTTCGGCGAGCGCTCCTGGCGCGTGCACGTGGAGGCCGCCGACACGACCTGCAGCTTCTACGAGAGCGAGCCCGACTTCGGCTGCGCGTACCAGCAACTCGATCTACTTCGACGGCTACCAGTACCTCGACCGGTCGATCGGTCACGCGATCGACGGCGACAGCCGCCAGGTCGCGGCCGGGGCTGATGCTGGTCGACGGCGACGGCAGCAGCTGGGAGCTGGCCCTGCAGGACGCCCAGGTGAACCGGCGAGACGCGAACGACGTGCATTCCGTGTCGCCGGTGCCGCGGACGATCTGCGCTCCGTCGACCTGCACCATCGCCGCGACTCTGTTCGGGGGTGACTTGCGGGTCGGCATCGGCTATGAAGAGCGTGACGCCGAGCAGCCAGGCGTCATCAAGACGACATTCGGGGATACCTGCAATGGTCCGGACGATTCTAAAAGCGGGTCGGCGCCATGCGGCCGCCATGGGGCTGGCGTTCGCCTGCGCTCGCGATTCGTGGCGCCTTCGGCGCAGCGCGCAGACGCCGACGTCAGCCCAGATCGAGGCCTTCCAGTCCCTGCCGCCGGAGCAGCAGCAGCAGTCTGATGCGGCCAGTTCGGCATCTCGCCGCGGCGCACACCGGCGCCGGTCGGCCGCCCGGCGACGACCCGCCACCACGCACGGTGCCGGGCGAGGGCGACCGTTCCCGTCACCCTGCCGCTGCCGGCGGACGCCGCATGATCGAGGACGGAGCCGCGGCTGCGAGGCCGGCGACACGCTGCTCCTCGACGTGGCCGAAAGCGTGGGGCTTACGCTCGATGCAGCTCGAGCCCGGCGCGCCCGCGCCCACGGTCAGCCGACAGCCGAGCAGGCGACGGGCGACCGCGGCCTTCGCTCGAATTCCAGCGCAGCGTCCGCGCCGGCAATCCGTACCGCCTCGACCGCGGCGGCCGCCTCGTCCTGCCGAACCAGGTCGCGGATCCCGCTCGCCGGCCTCACGGCCGAAGAGGCGCAGGAACGGCTGAACGCCGATCCCGCGCATGCGATCGATGACGTTCCGCGTGAAGTATCCTGCCCGTCGAGCCGGAGCTCAAGCCGTTCGGCTACGACCTCTTCACGACGGATGGTCCGACGACCTTCGCGCCGGCGACCGACATCCCGGTGCCGTCCAACTACGTCATCGGCCCGGGTGACACGCTTCAGCTCCAGCTGATCGGCGATACCGGCGGCCTCTATCCGCTGGTCGTCGGCCGCGACGGCGAGGTGAACCTGCCGGAGACTCGGCCCGGTCGCGGTGGCCGGCCTCAGCTTCGACGCCGCGAAGGAGAAGATCGAGCAGCGAGGTCAACGAGCCAGATGATCGGCACGCGCGCCAACGTCTCGATCGGCGCGCTGCGCTCGATCCAGGTCTTCGTCCTGGGCGAGGCGGTGCGGCCCGGCTCGTACACGGTCAGCGGCCTCTCGACCATCACCAACGCGCTGTTCGCGAGCGGCGGCGTGCGCGAAATCGGCTCGCTGCGCAAGATCCAGCTGAAGCGCGACGGCCAGCTCGTCCGGCAGCTCGACCTCTACGACATGCTGCTGCGACGGCGACACGCAGCGGCGACGCGCGCCTGCTGCGCGGGCGACGTGATCTTCATCCCGCCGTCGGCGCCACCGCGACGGCGACCGGCGAAGTGCGCCGGCCCGCGATCTACGAACTGAGGGACGGCGACACGGCGGCGCGAACCTCCTCCGCCTCGCCGGCGGGCTGACGCCGGAAGCCGACGCGCGCACCGCGCGGGTCGAGCGCGTCGACGACCGGCGCGAGCGCGTCTCGATGACGCTCGACCTTGTCCGGCGGTCGGGGCCGTGACGCCCGGTTGCGGTCGGGCGACGTCGTCCAGGTGGACGCGATCCGCGACCGCCTGGAAGGCGCCGTCGCGCTGATGGGCCACGTCCACCGGGCGGGCCGCGTGCAATACCGGCCCGGGCATGCGCCTGACCGACCTCGTCGGCAGCCTCGACGAACTGAAGCCGCTCGCCGACACGCACTACGTGCTGATCCGGCGCGAGACGGGACCGACGCGCATCGTCTCGGCGATGTCGGCGGACCTTGCCGCCGCGTTCGCCGACACCGGGCTCGGACGAGGACGTGATGCTGCAGGCCCGCGACACGGTCCACGTGTTCGACCTCGCGACGCAGCCGCGAGCGCGTGGTGCAGCCGATACTCGTCGGAACTCGAGCGCCAGAGCAACGCCCATCGCGCCGCAGCAGATCGTCAACGATCAGCGGCCGCGTCAAGGTGCCCGGCAAGCTACCCGCTCGAACCGGGCATGACCGTGAGCGACCTGCTGCGCGCCGGCGGCGGGCTCGACCAGGCGGCCTTCACGGGCGAGGCGGAGCTGACGCGCTACCAGGTCGTCGGCGGCTAGCGGCGCGAGTCGCAGCTGATCACGATCAATCTCGGCGCGCTGGTCGGCGGGCGATGCCGGCCGCGGACCTCCCGCTGCAGCCTTTCGACCAGCTCGTCGTCAAGGAAATGCCGGAGTGGGAGCGAGCAGGAGACGATCTCGATCATCGGCGAGGTGCGCTTCCCGGGCGTGTACCCGATCCGGCGCGGCGAGACGCTGCGCGAGGTCATCAAGCGTGCGGGCGGCCTCACGGACCTCGCGTTCAGGCAGGGCGCGGTGTACACGCGTGAGGACCTCCGGGAGCGCGAACAGCGCCAGCTCGAGCTGCTCGCCGAGCGGCTGCAGCGCGACCTCGCGAGCCTGTCGCTGCAAGCAGGCGCAGTCCGGCGAGACGGGCGCCGCGCAGGCGATGTCGGTCGGCCAGCAGATCTGCTTCGTGACCTGCAGACGACGCAGGCGGTCGGCCGGCTCGTCATCAGCCTCGACGACGTCCTCGACATCGAGCGCGGGCGCGCCCGCCGGACCTCATCGTCCGCGGCGGCGACGCGCTCTACATCCCGCGCCTCGCGCAGGAAGTCACGGTGCTCGGCGAGGTCCAGAACTCGACGTCGCACCTCTATCGCGAGGCGACCTCTCGCGGGACGACTACGTCAGGCTGAGCGGCGGCGTGACGCAGCGTGCCGACACGGAACGCACCTTCATCGTGCGCGCCGACGGCAGCGTCGCGGCGGCCGAGTCGGGCGCGCTGGTTCAGCCGCGGCGCGCCGAGAAACGTGCAGCCCGGGCGACACGATCGTCGTGCCGCTCGACGCCGAGCGCATGAGGCCGCTGACGCCTGTGGACCAGCGATCACGCAGATCCTCTACAACATCGCGCTGTCCGTGGCCGCCGTGAACTCGTTCTAGCCGCTGCCCGCGCGGGCCGGAGATCTGGGCCAGACCTTGGACCGCGGAATACTCAGTCGTACCCTTGTCTTTGCTTCCTGGCCAGCGCGATGGGGGTCGGGATCATGCGGCACGTCGCCCTGGAGCGCGGCATCGTCGACGTGCCCAATGCGCGCAGCTCCCACGTCCGGCCCGTGCCCCGCGGCGGTGGTTTCGTCATTGCCCTGGTCGCGAGTGCCGCGTTCATCGCGCTTGCGGCTTACGGCGAGATGCCCTGGACCCTCACTCTTGCGCTCCTCGTTCCCGGCGCCTGCGTTGCCTGCGTCGGCTACCTCGATGACCTGCGGGGCGTGCCGGCGCTCCGCCGTCTGTGCGTCCAGGCGATTGCGGCGACTGCGGCGGTCGCGATCCTCGGTGGATGGGGCGCCCCGTGGTTGCCGCGAGAATCGGCTGCCTGGTTTGTTCTGCAGGCGGCGCTGGTGCTCGGCATCGTCTGGTCGACCAACCTGTACAACTTCATGGACGGCATTGACGGCCTCGCCGGCGCAGAGGCGGTTTTCCTGGGCCTCGGCGGATTGCTGCTGCTGTCGGGCACGCTCGCGCCGCCGGGCGCGTCAATGGCCTGCCTGGTCCTGTGTGCGACCGCGCTCGGATTCCTCGCCTGGAACTGGCCGCCGGCGCGGATATTCATGGGCGACGTCGGCAGCGGCTACCTGGGACTCGTGTTCGCGGTCGTCGCACTCGCCTCATCGCGCGAAGAGCCCAGGCTTCTGATCGGCTGGCTGATACTCTCGGGGTCGTTCCTCGTCGATTCCGCCACGACGCTCGCGCGGCGCCTCGCCCGACGCGAGCGTTTCTACGAAGCGCACCGGATCCACGCCTACCAGTGGCTCGCGCGCCGCTTCGGCAGGCACGCGCCTGTCACGCTGCTCTACAGCGCGGTCAACGTGCTCTGGCTGCTGCCCATGGCGTGGCTCAGCGTCAACGCCCGGGCTCATGCGGGCTGGATCGCAGTCGGCGCCTTCGCGCCGCTCGTGGTCGCGGCGCTCGCTGCCGGCGCCGGCAGGCCCGAGACTCGCGCTCCGGCCTGACGGAGCCGCGATTCAAGCCCGGCGGCCTGGCGCGCCGGGGCGAACCCGGGCATACCAGCGTGCCGTGTCGCGCAGGGCGGACCGCGTGTCCACGCGCGGCAACCAGCCGAGTTCGGTGCGCAGCTTGCGTGCGTCCACCTGCAGCGATCCGCCGAGCTGCCGAAAGAGCGCCTCGCGACCCGCCAGCCGCGCCGCGAGCCGCAGGGCCGACGGCGGCACCGGCACGAGGCGCGCAGGCACGCCGAGACCGAGCGCCAGCGTGCGCACGAGCTCCGGGGTGCTGAGATCCTCGCCATCGGCGATCACGTAGGCCTGCCCGGCGGCCGCGGCCTTGTCGCCGCAAAGGGCGAGGGCATCGACCAGGTTCTCCACGGCGACGAGACTGCGCAGGTTTCGCACCGACGCGAGCGGGAGTGGGACTCCCGAAGCTACAAGCCGCAGCAGGCGCAGCAGGTTGCCGGGCACGCCGGCACCGTAGACGAGCGGCGGCCGGACGATCGCCAGCTCGCTTTGGTGCGCGGATCCTGCGCGCAGCGCTTCCTCCGCGCGGACTTTCGAGCTTGCGTAGGCGTTGACGGGCCGGACCGGCGACGACTCGTCGAGCGCCGTGCCGTTGGAACCGTCGCCGTGCACGCCGATCGTGCTCACGTAGACGATGCGGCGCACGCCGGCCTGCGTGGCGCTGCGCGCAAGCCGTGCGCTGCCTTCGACATTGACCCGCTCGAACTCCACGTCCGACCCGCGGTCCGCTTGCGCGAGGACGTGCGCATGGCCGGCCAGATGGAACACGGTGTCGACGCCCTCGAGCGCGGCAAGCCAGTCCGTCACGGGCCCGATGTCGCCGACCTCGGTGCACTCGATGCCGCGCGGCGCCTCGCCCCAGGGCCTGCGCGTCGCGCAGCGCACGTTCCAGCCGAGCTCGATCAGGCGGGGGACGAGATGAGTACCCAGGAACCCGGTGGCCCCGGTGACCAGGGCCCGACGACCAGTCGAGGCCGCCGCCATGCGCTCAGCCGCGCGGCGTTTCGCGCTGCGCCGGGCCGAGTGCGTTCAGGAAGATGACGACCATCAACCCCAGCATCGCCCCGCCGACGGCGGCGCCCGCGATCATCAGCGCGCGCTGCGGGCTGACGAAATCGTCCCGGTCCGGCGCGACCGCGGGATCGATGACGCGGAAGTAGTATTCTTCCCGCGCCTTGGCGAGCGTCATGGTCTTGAAGTGGCTCTCTGCCAGGCTGTAGATCGCCTGCCTGACCTCGATCACGTTGGTCTTTTCCAGCTCCGACTTCAGGTACTCGATGCTGCTGCCCGCGTCCGCGATGGCGCGCGCGCGCATCAGCTCGTTCGCGCGCCGCACCAGTTCGGTCGCCCACCGGGCGGCCAGCTCACGGTCCTTCCACTCAATGCGCAGGGTAACGAGCTCGGAGGTCGTGCTCGTTTCCACCGTCCGGATGTCCTCGTCCCAGAGCTTGTAGGCGTCCTCGAGCGTCGGGATCCGGTCCGGGTCCGTTTCGTTCCACTCATTGAGCGTCGCGTCCCACTGCTCGGCAAACAGCACCGGCATCAGGTTCTCGTCCTTGATGAACTGCGTCGTGAGGAGCTTCGAAGTCAGCAGCGCGACTGCTTCGTCCATGCTGCTGCTGCTGCCGCTCAGGTCCACGCCTGCCAGCTCGGCAAATCCGCCGAAGCTGCCGGCGAGCTTGTCGAGCGCGCTCGTGCCTTCCTCCTTCACGGGCGCGAGCAGCACGGCGGCCTCGTAGACCGGGGTCATCAGGAATGCCGCCGCCGTGGCGAGGACGGTGCAGACCAGCGTGACGATCGCGATCAGCCGCCAGCGCTGCCGCACGATGGCGACGAAGTCCGAAAGCGAAACATCGTCGTCGGAAACCGCCGCCATCGGGCCGTCGCGGGTCATCGGGTGTCTGCCGCCGGCATTCTGACAAGCATCCCCTTGCCCGTGTACGCCGGCGACTGCGTGATCACGGCCGAGCCGCCATTCACGAGGCCCACCGAGCGGCCGCCGAACATCTGATTGTGGCCCTTGCCGAGCTCGACGGCCACGCCATTCTTGTCCTTGTCCACGAAGTGCCCGCCGTGCAGGTCGTTGTCGCGCGCGCCGGTGCCGAAGTCAACGCTCATGCCGCCGTTGCCCTCGATCTGAAGCGCGAAGAAGTGATTATAGTTGACCCTGGCCTTCGCGGACCGGGCCACGAGCCCGGTACCGCCATTGAAGCGCGAGACGCAGTTCAGGAACGTGTTGGCGTTGACCCAGCTTTTCTCGTCGTCGGCGACCAACTCCCAGCCGTGCTGCGTGTTGCCGAGCGCCATACAGTTGGTCCACAGCCCGAAGGTGACTTGCGCGCCCTCCACCCCGCCGAGCAGGAATCCCGAACCCTTGCAGTCGAGCGCCTGCAGGTCCGTAAACTGCGACTGCTGCGAGCGCGCGAACGTGAAGCCCGGGCCCGGCGCGTTCACCACCCGCAGGCCGGCGACATTCAGGGCCCGAGCGGCGAAGCGCACGGTCTGGTTGAACGTCGCGCCATAGCCGCTGATGCGGATGATCGGAAGGCGTTCCGCCACCTCCCGGGCCGCTTTCTCGCGGGACAGGACCAACGGCTTCGCGAGCTGGTAGGAGCCCGGCGCGAGGTGGATATCGCCCCCAACCGCGTCCATCGCATCCAGCGCCTGCTGCAGCGACGCTTCGAAATCGCGCGTCGGCCCCAGGTTCCGTACCGCGGGTGCGCCGGCGGCCGGCGTCTCGGCCGCGGAGGCGGCTCGCATGCCGAGGGTCGCGCCCAGCGAGGTGGAGGCCAGGGTCGCAAAGAAACTGCGTCGCGTGGTCATGGTGTGTCTCCTTTCATGTTCATCAGATGATCCTTCCCCCTCGCAACCCGGAAATCATCGCCTCGAAGCGCGCATAGTCTTCGCGAAGCTCCGCACGGACGCGGTGAGGAATCGCCTCGAGATGCGCCGCCTGATAGGTGTCAGGCAGTCTCCGATACAGCAGGCCGGCCATTGGCGAGCGCTTGATGCGATCGATCAGTCCAAACAGCCGGGCCCGGCGCGCCAGCTCGGCCAGATTCTTCGCGGCAATGGCGACGCTCCGGGAGCGCGGCGTCGTGGCGGCCTGCGACGCCTGCGACGAAGCATAAGCGGCGTCGTCCGCGACGCCAAGGAAAGCGAACAACGCCTGCCGGTACCGGGCCGGATCTGAGCGCAATGTCTCGAGACGCAGCACCAGCAGCTGCTCGGGAGGGAACCGCGCGAGCCAGCGCGCGGCGTGCCCGGCATAGCGGCATCGGTCCACGAGCTCCGGCCGCGCCACGATCGCCTCATCGATCGGCCCTTCGACGCGGCCGTTGCGACGCATGAAAATGTAGTGCGACACCAGGCGTGCCACCGGGTCGCGCACGGTGATGCAGATCCTGGCTGACGGGTTGTATCGCTGCACGCCTTCGGCGGCTGTATCCGAAAAAAAGTACGTGTTGGAGAAGTCACAGCGTATTCCGGGGCCCTCCCACAGCCGGTGGTACGAGGCGAGGTCGACTTCCGGCTTCAGGAACTCGCCCGGCTCCTTGATGCGCCCGACGTTCACGTCCGGGTGCGCCCGGCAGGTCTCGAAGAGCCACGACGTCCCACACTTGCCTGGGCCGACGAAGAACGCGCTGACCGGCACTGCTATCGCGTCGACCATAGCATTGCCAGCCGCTGCAGGACGAACCATGAGGATACCAGCCCGACGATCAGGAGCTCATTATCGCGGCCGGCTGCGCCGGCCGCGAGACAGCCAGCCGCCACGACCAGGAGCGTCGCGAGCGTGGCGGCGTAGATCAGCAGGAAGCGGCCGCGGGCCACCAGCACCGATTCCGGCGACCCCGGCAACAGGCCGCAGAGCTTGATGCCGGCGCAGATCGCGAAATAGGCATAGAAGTCGTGCGGCAAAGTGATCATGCCAAGTCGGCTTGCGGGAATGAGCAAAGCGAGCCCGCCTGCGAGCAGCAGCGCGCCGCCGAAGAACAGGCGCAGGCCAATGGACCGATCGCCGCCGTGCGCCAGGCGGTCGGCCAGCCGGTCGTTCATGGACGGCGCGAACACACGAAAAACGATCAGCGCCGGCATCCTGACCAGCGTCGCCATGCGATTGGCAAGGACGAAGACGCCGAGCGCCGCCGGCCCGAGAAACTGCGCCGCGAGCACGATTTCCGCGTGGACCTGCATGGTCGACACTGCCGGCAGCGGCGCCGCACGGATGGCGGTGTGCAGCTTGCCTGCCACGTCGGCCGCCGTGACGCGCGTCAGATTCTGGCTGCCGGTCGCCATGAGCGCCGCAGCGGATATCGAAAACGACACGGCTGCGCAGTTGAACAGCCCCTCGGCGCTCTGCACGTCCAGCAGCAGGAGCGCGGCCGGCATGATCAGCATCGGAGCGGTACCCTGGAGCAGCACGGACAGGGCGACATCGCCAGCTGAGCGGTTGAGGTCGGCCAGCATCAGCGTGCTCGCGGCGCTCGCCAGCAAGATGCCTGTGCCGATCGGGTTGATCGGCACGAGCCAGCCCAAGATCACCGCGATCGCGTACAGGGCCATGGCGGCCGCGATGCCGCCGAGTCCGAGGACGAACAGGGCCGAATATTCCTGGGCGTACGGCGCGCCGCGGTTGTAGGCGGGCGAGACGATCGAGAACGCCGCCGCGCCGGCGCCAACGCCGCACAACGCGGCGACCAGCATCACGGTCGAGAATTGCGAAAAGAATGCCGCCGCCTCGTCGTGCGGGAGACGCAGCGAGCAGAGGTAGACGAACAGGACGTTCAATCCGGCAAAGGAGAGTTTCGCCGCCGTGACCACGGCAAGCTGCTGGCGCCGCTTCATGCCGCTTTCCGGCGTGTTCCGGCGACGGCGAAGGCGACTGCCACCACCAGGACCGGGAACAGGACCATGCGCATCCGGAACGCATTGCCGAAGTTGCTGACGGTCGTGCCCATGCCGAGCAGCGCGACAGCGAACACCAGCAGGCCGTAACGGACTTCGCGGATCTTGCGCGCGCGAAACAGCCGCCAGAGCAGGTACATAAACAGCAGCGAGTCGACGAATGCCAGCGCTTTCGGGATTCGGTCGATCAGCCAGGGGAACGGCAACACCAGCATGCCCGCCGTCTGCATCGCGATGCGCGCAGGCACCGGCAACCGGTGGTACATTTCCGGCGGAATGATCGGCGACTCGTCGCCCGACAGGTCCTTGTCGGAGAACTGCCGGTCGTAGCGCGCCTCGCTATAGACCTCGAGCACTGTCTCGATGCTGGCCTGCTGGAAGCCGACATCACTCACGGCGACCAGGTAGGCCACGTAGGCTGCGGGCACGAGCAGCAGGAATGCCCCGACGTACAGCGCCGGCCGGATGCGCTTGGCGGCGGAACCGCGGAACTTGTGCGCCGCCACCGACATGCCGATCAGGCCGATGCTGGGCACGAAGATCACGGCCAGTTCGGGCCGCGACATCACCATGATTGCGGCACCCAGCAGGACCTCGCCATTCAGCGAAAATCGGCTGTGGCCGATCAGGTAGCGGCCGAGCCCGAGGAACAGCATCGTGGTCCCGGCGAGGATCACCGGGTCGCGCAGCCCGAACATCATGAAGTAGTTCGCCGCGGGAAACAGGTTGTAGGCGAGGAAGATCAGCGTCGCCTTGCCGGGTGGCGTGACCAGCAGCGCAAACCTCCCGACCGCGTAGCCCGCGATCGAGTAGGCGGCCACGTTGACGGCATACGCGGCGTAAATGGGCTCGTTCAACAGGCCATAGACAGGAGCCAGCAGAAGCCCCTGGACGACGAAGGCGTCCGCGGGCGGGACCGACGGGTTGTTCAGCAGGTGGCTTTCGACCCAGAAGAGACCCCAGTCGTTTGCGAACTTCGCCGGCAGGATGCCGAGCGCAGAATTCGCGATGAACATCCCGCTGCGGCCGAGAAACAGGGCGCTACAGGCGAGCAGCAGGCGTCGGTGAATCGTCCGGTAAACGGCGCAGTAGGCGAGGACGCCCAGCAGGAAGATCAGGAACCCGTAGCAGACGGCGAGGATCACTCCCCGGACCCCAGTCGGCGGAACCACTCGAAGTCCGCCGGGTAAACTGCCTCGAGCGCACGGCGCGCGGGCAGTCCAAGCTCCAGGCCGAGGTCTGGAGCCGGACGCCCGCGGTTCATTCGCGGCGGGGCCGCAA
Source organism: uncultured Gammaproteobacteria bacterium (assembly GCA_963817195.1). GTDB lineage: Bacteria > Pseudomonadota > Gammaproteobacteria > Steroidobacterales > Steroidobacteraceae > SCUD01. Next base: position 42,321 of record CAWFNJ010000006.1, on the reverse strand, counting down.
ACCCGCGCTGGGCGAGAAATTCCTCGAGCCGATCGAATTCACCGGTCGTGAACAGGCGCAGGCCCGGCATCGTCCGGCCGGAGTCGTCGCAAACGAAATGCGTCTGCGGCCAGAAGACCACGTCCTTCGCGAAAATGTCACCTCGGGACAGATACTCGAGCACGAAGGCGTTGACGTCGCGGTACGCGGGATTCCCGTATTCAGCACGCCACCGGATCGCGCCTTCCTGCGTCCCGCCCGACAGGGCATAGGCGAATGCCGACAGGAAGCGTGCCACCGGCTCGCGCACCATCGCGAATTTCTCGAGTGCATCCCAGGATGCGGGATCCTCACGCGCCAGTTCGCGCGCCGGATGATGTCCCAGGCGGCCGCCATAGAGCACGGTCGAAATGGCCGACCCGGAGGCCTTCGGCACGTGGACGAACACGATGCGCGCGCGGCGGTAGCAGCGCCAGCGGCGCGCCTGGTCGAGGCGCGCGTAAGCTCCCGTGGGGAGTGCCCGCCGCAATGCCTCGCGGGCCCAGAACCGGAACGTGTGCTGGGCCTTCACGCTGGCGCGTACCAGTCGAGGCCGAACCTGGCGAACTCCGCGGCGCGCGCCCGATAATGGCTGCGGACCCTGTCGAGTGCCGCCAGGTCTTCCGGCGCCACGAGTTCGTCGTCTTCCTGCGCGACTGCCAGCCGATAGGCGGCTTTCATCCGCTCGCGCAGGCGGCCGTGGGGGATCGCCGCGCCCAGCCGTCGCGCGAGCGCATGGAAAATCGCAAAGCGCGGCCGGTAGCTGGCGTTCTTGCGGCTACCGACATCCGCGGCGAGTTCGAGGCCAATGCGCGCGCCGATCTCCGCCACCACGGCCTGCGGCTGATCTGCGAGCCGCTCGGTTCGAACGATGAGCAGGTTCGACTCGCCGACTGCCGCTCCCCAGCGCTTCAGCCATGCAGGGTAGTCCCCGTGGCCGAGAGCTTCATCAATCTGCTGGTTGCCGGAGCGCCAGTGGCCTTCGAGCAGCGCGTCCGCGTACCGCGCGAAGGTCGTGTGCGATGGGATCAGCATCAACACGTCCCGGAAGTACCGGAAGTTCGACAGCAGCCGTTCGGCCGGCTCGCGCAGGCAGAAGATGACGAGGAATCGCTGCACCGGGCGGGCCGCAAGCCAGCGCGCACAGGCCGCGGGAGCCGTTTCCTGGTACAGATAAGTCGTCGAGGCATCGATGAACCGGTCGCCGGCGTGGAAGCCCGCACGGTCGTAGCATGCCTCGCCGATCTCGGCATATCCGGGCGTCACACCCTGGATCCAGAAGCCGGCGTCGTTCAGGAGGAAGAGTTCCTTGCGCCCGCGCCGGCCGAAAGCCCGCGTGTCGTGCAGCATGTCGTACAGCGTCGATGTGCCGGCGCGGGGCGCACCGCCAATGATCAGCGTGGGCCACGACACGCCGGCCGACGCGGTCAAAGTGGAAGTCCCAGCCGCCGGTAGAGCTCGACGTAGCGCGCCTGCATGGTTTCGGAGCCGCGAGTCTGGGAGTCTTCACGCGCCGCACTCGCGAGTGCCACGCGCAAACCCTCATCCTGCGCCAGGCGGGCGATCTGCCGGCAGGCGTCGGCCACGTTGCCCTGTTCGAACAGGAGGCCGCTTCGCCCGTCATCAACGATCTCGGATACGCCGTCTACGCGCGCCGCCACCGCCGGGCAGCCGTAGGCGGCTGCCTCGATCAGCACGAGCGGGCAGGCTTCCCAGCGCGATGGCATGAAAAACAGCTTCGCCGCGACGTAGCGTTCTGCGAGGCCCGTGACCCAGCCGAGCAGGATCACGCGGTCGCCAAGATTGCGCGAGGCCACTTCCGCTGCGACGCGCTCGGCCAGCGGTCCGCTGCCAGCCAGATAAAAGCGTGGCAGGAGCGGAGACGTCCAGTACTGCGAGATTGCATCGGCCACCTCGAGGACGAACAGCGGATCTTTCTGCTCGTCGAGGCGGCCGGCGAACAGGATCGGAAACTCGCCCTCCCGGGTGGGTGCCGCCGGCAGCGGTTGGGACGGCAGCACGATGCCGTTCGGGATCACGTCAACCGCGCGCCGCGCGCGCGCGATTGGATAGAGCCGCGCGTAGCAGCGATTGACCGACGCGATGGCGTGATAGAAGAGGGACGCGAACTGTTCGAGGAAATAGTAGACGGGACGCATCAGTGGCGGCGTGAACTTGTGGAACGAGATGCCGTGCAGCGTGTGGACGCGGCGCGGCACGCCTGCCAGCCAGGCAGCGATTCCCGCCAGCAGGAAGGGCTTGGCGGAATGTGTATGCACCAGGTCGGGCTGGAGGTCCCGGAACGTCTGACGGAGGTCGCGCAGGGTCTTGACGTCGCGCCATCCGACGTCGCGGCGCAGGCCATCGACATGAACCCGGTCGATGCCGAGGCGTGCGGTCTCCGCGATGAACTGGGCTGACGCTTCCGTCACGGGTCCGCAAATGATGGTGCGGCGGCACGCGGCGAGCGCAGCATCGGCAAGGATGTCGAGCGCCACGCGTTGCGATCCCGAGATCGCCGACTCGCGGCAGACATGGACGATCGCTGCTCCCGCTGCCAGCGTCGCGCCGACGCAGGGTTTCGCGCCGGAGGAGTCGTGAACTGTCGCCGATTGGCGCCAAGCGGGCACGGGACTGGATCTCGAGCTCACTGCAACCCTCAGGCGACTCCGGACTATACGCGGTAACGTGCTGAATAGCGTACACTTCGACCGACATGGATGGGCGGGCGGAATCGGGACGCAGGCGCCACTGGGCGGGAACTGCGATGAATATGCCGAGGGACCGGCTCGCGGCCTTCATGCTCGGCTGGTCGCGCTCGGCGAAGCGCGTCCTGATGGTGGCGGCCGATCTCGTCGTCGTGCCTGCGGCCCTGTGGACCGCATTGGCGCTCAAGTTCGATTCGCTGTCGGCGGGCCTGCATCGCAGCCTGTTGTTCTACTTCGGCGTCGCGGCGGCGAGCACGCTCATCTTCGCAGGCAGCGGACTGTATCGCTCCGTGGTCAGGTTCATTGGCGCCCGCGTCCTGATATCGATCCTTGCCGGCGTCACTGGGTCTGCGATCGTGCTCTGGTCGCTGAGCATCGCCATCCCGTCCATCGAGGCGATTCCGGCCTCGGTGGTCGCCATATTCTGGCTGCTCGCGCTGGTCTGGGTGTCGGCAACGCGCCTGATCGCGCGCTGGCTGCTGACGCCGTTCGACATCGACGGCACGCGCGTCGTGATTTACGGCGCCGGCGATGCCGGGGCGCGCCTGTCGATGGCGCTTGCGCCGAGCCGGCAGTACCTGGTGCTCGCTTACGTCGACGAGAAGCGCTCGCTGCAGGGCACGCTGATGAACGGCGTAGCGGTGATCGCGCCCGAGGAGCTCAGCCGCTTCGTTCGCCGCTATCGGGTCGACCGCGTGCTGCTCGCGGTGCCTTCCGCATCGCGGCGACGCAAGGCCGAGATCCTGCGGCGGCTGGAGTCGCTCAATGTCCACGTGCAGTCAGTGCCCGACTTCAACGACATCGTGAGCGGGCGGGCGCGCGTCGACGACCTGCGCGACATCGACATCGCCGACCTCCTGGGTCGCGACCCCATCCTGCCGCACCGCAAGCTCCTGGATTCGTCGATTCGCGGCAAGTCGGTCATGGTGTCGGGCGCCGGCGGCTCGATCGGTTCCGAGCTCTGCCGGCAGATCCTGCTGCTCGCGCCCAGCCGGCTGATCCTGTTCGAGAATTCCGAGATCGCCCTGTACAACATCGAGCGCGAGCTGCTCGCCGTCCTGGAATCCCGCAAGCTCGACGTCAGCATCCACGCGGTGCTCGGCAACGCCCACCACAAGTACCGCGTGCGCGAGGTGATGCAGGCTTTCGAAGTGCAGACCGTGTACCACGCGGCGGCGTACAAGCACGTGCCGATCGTCGAGCAGAACCTGGTCGAGGGCGTGCACAACAACGTGTTCAGCACCTGGCACGCGGCCGAGGCCGCGCTCGAGACCGGCGTCGAGACGTTCGTGCTGATCTCGACCGACAAGGCCGTCAACCCCACCAACGTGATGGGCGCGACCAAGCGGCTCGCGGAGATCGTGCTGCAGGCGCTGCAGACGCAGTCCACCCGCACGCGCTTCTGCATGGTGCGGTTCGGCAACGTGCTCGGATCCTCGGGCTCCGTCGTGCCCCTGTTCCAGGAGCAGATCCGCCGGGGAGGGCCGGTGACCGTCACCCATCGCGAGGTGCGGCGCTACTTCATGACGATTCCGGAAGCCGCGCAGCTCGTGCTGCAGGCGGGCCCCATGGGCACCGGCGGCGACGTATTCGTGCTCGACATGGGCCAGGCGGTCGAGATCGACGAGCTGGCGCGGCGCATGATCAAGCTGTCTGGCCTCACGGTGCGCGACGACTCGAACCCCGACGGCGACATCGAGATCCAGTACTCGGGCCTGAGGCCCGGCGAGAAGCTGTACGAGGAGCTGCTGATCGGCAGCAACGTAACCGGCACCGAACACCCGATGATCATGCGGGCAATCGAGCCTTCGCCGACCTGGGACGAAGCCCGCGAACTGCTCGCGGAGCTCGCGATCGCGGTCAACCGCATCGACTGCCGGCAGATCATGGCCACGCTCGAGCGCGCGGTCCGCGAGTACCGGAGCTCGCCGGTGATCCACGACCTCGTCCACAGCCAGCGTCCGGCGGTCCTGGACGTGTCGCACGGTCGGTCGATCCGAAAGTCACGTTGCTGACCGCGCACCGAGCCCAGAAGCAGCCCGCCGGCGAGGTCCAGGGCTCCTCCTGAGAACTGCCTCACGCGGGGCGCAGCCGGCGCTTTACCGATGCGCGGCATTCGCTAGTCTGCCGGCGCTTTTCCTTAGAAAAATCAGGGATCTATCTTGCAGATCACGATCTTCGGATCCGGCTACGTCGGCCTCGTCACCGGTGCCTGCCTCGCGGACGCGGGCAATGACGTCGTTTGCATCGACATCGACGCTGCGCCGGATCGCGCGGCTGAACGCGGGCGAGGTCCCGATCCACGAGCCGGGCCTCGACGAGCTGGTCGCCCGCAATCGCGAGAAGGGCCGCCTGAAGTTCACCACGGACGCCCAGGCCGGCGTTGCGCACGGCCTGTTCCAGATCATTGCGGTTGGCACGCCGCCTGACGAAGACGGCTCGGCCGACCTCCGGCACGTGCTGGCGGTGGCGCGCACGATCGGCGAGCACATCGACGAATACAAGGTCGTCATGACCAAGTCGACGGTGCCGGTGGGCACCTCGGACAAGGTGAAGGCGACCATCGGAGCGGCGCTGATCGCGCGCGGCGCGCAGGTCGACTTCGACGTCGTGTCGAACCCCGAGTTCCTGAAGGAAGGCGCGGCGATCGCGGACTTCATGAAGCCCGACCGGGTGATCGTCGGCACCGACAACCCGCGCACCGCCGAGCTGCTGAAGGTCCTCTACGATCCGTTCACGCGCAACCGCCAGCGGATGATCGTGATGGACCTGCGCTCGGCGGAGCTGACGAAGTACGCGGCGAACGCGATGCTCGCGACCAAGATCAGCTTCATGAACGAGCTCGCGAACCTCGCCGAGCGGCTCGGCGCAGACATCGAGATGATCAGGAACGGCATCGGCTCGGACCCGCGGATCGGCTATTCCTTCATCTACCCGGGCGCCGGCTACGGCGGCTCCTGCTTTCCCAAGGACGTCAAGGCGCTGTCCCGCTCCGCGCAGGACGTGGGCCACGAGGCCGACATCCTGGGCGCGGTCGAGACGGTCAACCAGCGCCAGAAGCACGTGCTGTTCGGGAAGATCTCTCGGTTCTTCGGCGGCAGTGTCGGTGGCCGCACGATCGCCGTCTGGGGCCTCGCGTTCAAGCCGAATACGGACGACATGCGCGAGGCGCCCTCGCGCGTTCTGATGGAGGCGTTGTGGGCCGCGGGTGCGAAGGTACGCGCCTACGACCCCGTGGCGATGCCCGAGGCGAAGCGCATCTATGGCGCGCGGCCGGACCTCGCGCTCGTCGCGAGCGCCGCCGAGGCGCTCGAGGGCGCGGATGCCCTCGCAATCTGCACCGAGTGGCAGGAATTCAGGAGCCCCGATTTCGGGCGCTTCAAGAACGTGCTCAAGCAGCCGGTCGTGTTCGACGGCCGCAACCTCTACGAACCGTCGCTGATGGCCCGGCAGGGCATCCGCTACTTCGGCATCGGCAGGGGAGAGCGCCTACCCTAGCGTCAGTCTCGACGCACATCACGGATTATCTTTCAAGTAGCTGTTTCTAGGCCGGTTTTCCGGCACAATTCGCGGATACGTTCGAGTCCAGGAAAGGAGCCGACCGGGCATGGCAAAAGCGGAGGAACTGACGCAGCGACAGATGTCGCAGCTCGAGCGGCTCGAAGCGGAGAGCATCCACATCATCCGCGAAGTCGCGGCCGAGTTCGACAACCCGGTCATGCTGTATTCGATCGGCAAGGACAGCTCGGTCCTGCTGCACCTGGCGCGCAAGGCTTTCCACCCGGGCAAGCTGCCGTTCCCGCTGATGCACATCGACACGACCTGGAAGTTCCGCGAGATGATCGCGTTCCGCGACCGCATGGCGCGCGAGCTCGGCTTCGACCTGATCGTGCACACCAACGTCGAGGCGGCGAAGGCGGGCGTCAGCCCGTTCACGCACGGCTCGCGCTACACCGACGTGATGAAGACCGAGGCGCTCAAGGCGGCCCTCTCGAAGCACAAGTTCGACGCCGCTTTCGGCGGCGCGCGCCGCGACGAGGAGAAGTCGCGCGCCAAGGAGCGCGTGTTCAGCTTCCGCGACAGCCAGCACCGCTGGGACCCGAAGAACCAGCGGCCGGAACTCTGGAGCGTCTACAACGGCCGCATCAGGAACGGCGAGAGCATCCGCGTGTTCCCGCTCTCGAACTGGACCGAGCTCGACGTGTGGCTGTACATACACCTCGAGAAGATCCCGGTGGTGCCGCTCTACTTCGCGGCTCCGCGCCCGGTCGTCGACCGCGACGGCATGCTGATCATGGTCGACGACGACCGCATGCCGCTGAAGGACGGCGAGAAGCCGCGCATGGAAACGGTGCGCTTCCGCAGCCTCGGCTGCTATCCGCTGTCCGGCGCGATGCACTCGACGGCCGCCGATCTCACGACCGTGATCGAGGAAATGCTCGTCACGCGCACCTCCGAGCGCCAGAGCCGCGCCATCGACTTCGACCAGGCCGCCGCCATGGAGAAGCGCAAGCGCGAGGGGTACTTCTGATGGCCGCCGTGAAGCTCGCCGACTTCCTGAAGCGCCACGAGGCGAAGAGCCTCCTGCGCTTCATCACCTGCGGGAGCGTGGACGACGGCAAGAGCACGCTGATTGGCCGCATCCTGCACGATTCGCAGCAGATCCTCGAGGACCAGCTCGCCGCAGTCACCAGCGACAGCCGCAAGTGGGGCACGACGGGCAGCGGCGAAGTCGACCTCGCGCTGCTGGTCGACGGCCTGCAGGCCGAGCGGGAGCAGGGCATTACCATCGACGTGGCCTACCGCTATTTCGACACCGACAAGCGCAAGTTCATCATCGCCGACTGCCCGGGGCACGAGCAGTACACGCGCAACATGGCGACCGGGGCCTCGACCGCCGACCTCGCGATCATCCTGATCGACGCCGCGCGCGGCGTGCAGGTTCAGACCCGCCGCCACGCCTACATCGTCTCGCTGCTCGGAATCCGCCACGTCATCGTCGCGGTCAACAAGATGGACCTCGTTGGTTACGACGAGAAGGTGTTCCGCCAGATTCACGATGGCTGCCTTAAGATCCGCGGCATCAAGGACGTGGACGCGCGCGTCGTCCCGGTCTCGGCGCTCAAGGGCGACAACGTGGTGACGGCGGGCAGCGGCATGCCCTGGTACAAGGGCCCGTCCATCCTCGAAGTGCTCGACACGATCGACGTGAGCCGGGACCAGGAGCTGCAGGACCTGCGCCTGCCGGTCCAGTACGTGAACCGCCCCGACCACACGTTCCGCGGCTACGCGGGCACGATCGCGGCGGGCAGCGTCGCCACGGGCGACCCGATCATGGCAGTGCCCTCGCGGCGGATGAGCAAGGTGCGCGAGATCGTCACCTTCGACGGCAAGCCTGCCAGCGCGGGTGCCGGGCAAGCGGTGACGCTCGTGCTCGAGGACGAGCTCGACATCACGCGCGGCGACGTGCTGGTGCATCCCGACCGCTCGCCTTCCGTGAGCCGCGTCTTCGACGCGCACATCATCTGGATGAGCGACACGCCGCTGCTGCCCGGCCGCCAGTACGAGTTCAAGCTGTCGAACCGCTACCTGCGCGGCACGGTCGAGAGCATCCAGCACCGGATCGACGTCAACGACCTGTCGGAGCACCCGGCCTCCGAACTGAAGCTCAACGAAGTCGGCCTGTGCCGCATCGTGGTCGCCGAGCAGGCGGCCTTTGACACCTATGCAACCAGCCGGACGACCGGCGGGCTGATCGTCGTGGACCGCCTGACACACGCGACCGCAGGTGCCGGCATGATCCTGCGCAGCGCCGCGCCGGCCGGTTCCCACGACGTTGCGGTCTACTGGCAGCCGACCAAGATCACGCACGAACAGCGCGCCAACCAGAAGGCGCAGCGGCCCTGCATCCTCTGGTTTACGGGGCTCTCGGGTGCCGGCAAGTCCACGATCGCGAACGCAGTCGAGCAGGCGCTGTTCCTGCGCGGCCACCACAGCTACCTGCTGGACGGCGACAACATCCGCCACGGACTCAACAAGGACCTCGACTTCAGCGACGCGGGCCGCGTCGAGAACGTGCGCCGCATCGGCGAAGTCGCGAAGCTCTTCGTGGACGCGGGCATGATCGTGGTGACCGCCTTCATTTCGCCGTTCCGCAGCGACCGGCGCCTGGTGCGCGACCTGGTGGGGCAGGGCGAGTTCGTGGAAGTCTTCGTCTCGACGCCGCTCGAGGTCTGCGAGCAGCGCGACCCGAAGGGCCTGTACAAGAAGGCGCGTGGCGGGGAGCTGAAGAACTTCACCGGGATCACGTCGCCCTACGAAGCCCCGGAAGCTGCGGAGATCACCATCGACAGCTCGAAGCTGTCGGTCACGGAATGCGTCGACAGGGTCATTCGCTACCTGGAAGCCCAGGGGCGGCTGAAGAGCTAGCTCGATGCTGATCCCAGTGATCCTTTCGGGCGGCGCGGGAACGAGACTCTGGCCTCTTTCCCGCGAGCACTACCCGAAACAGTTCCTCCCGCTCGTCGGCGAGCGCACGATGATCCAGGAAACGGCCCTCCGAACCGGCGGCCTGGCCGAGCGTCACGGGGCCGATCGTGGTCTGCAACGAGACCCACCGCTTCCTGGTTGCGGAGCAGCTCCGCGAGCTGAACATCACGCCGCGCGCGATACTGCTGGAGCCCGCCGGCCGCAATACCGCCCCTGCCGTCGCGGTGGCGGCGCTCGCCGCGGTCGCAGCCAGCGCGCGAGACGGCGTCAAGGCACAGCCGCTGCTGCTCGTGCTGCCGGCGGACCACACGCTCGCGGACATCCCGGCGTTCCAGCGCGCCGTGACCGCCGCGATCCCGGCCGCGCGCGAAGGGCGCCTGGTCACCTTTGGCGTCGTGCCAACGCGGCCGGAGACAGGCTTCGGCTACATCCGGCGGGGCGCGGGGCAGGGCGCCGCGCGGCCGGTCGTGGAATTCGTCGAGAAGCCGGATGCGGAGCGCGCCAAGGCGATGGTCAGCAGCGGCGACTACTTCTGGAACAGCGGCATGTTCCTGCTGCCGGCCCAGGGCTACCTGGACGAGCTCGGGCGGCTGGATCCCGCCATGCTTGCAGCCTGCCGCAAGGCCTACGAGGCGTCGGCCAGCGACCTCGATTTCGTGCGCCTCGACAAGGCTGCCTTCGAAGCCTGTCGGGCCGACTCGATCGACTACGCTGTCATGGAAAAGACCGACCGTGCGTCGGTCGTACCACTCTCGGCCGGCTGGAGCGACGTCGGTTCGTTCTCCGCGCTGCAGGACGCGCTTGGCGCCGACGCGAGCGGCAACGCGACCCGTGGCGACGTGTTCGCCGAGGACGCCAGCGACTGCCTGCTGTATTCGACCGATCGCCTGGTGGCGGCGATTGGGCTCGAGGGCCATGTGGTCATCGAGACCAAGGACGCGGTCATGGTCGCGCCCAAGGGCCGCGTCCAGGACGTGAAGAAACTCGTCGACCGCATGAAGAAGGCGGGCCGCAGCGAGCCGGGACTGCACCGCGAGGTGTTCCGGCCCTGGGGCAGCTACGACAGCGTGGATGCCGGTCCCCGGTTCCAGGTGAAGCGCCTTACGATCAAGCCGGGCGCCAAGCTGTCGCTGCAGAAGCACGCGCATCGCGCCGAGCACTGGGTCGTCGTCAAGGGGCGCGCGCGGATCACGCGCGACGACGAGGTCTTTGACCTCGGCGAGAACGAGTCGACGTACATCCCGATCGGCGCCGTGCACCGGATCGAGAATCCCGGCAGCGAGCTCCTGCAGATCATCGAGGTGCAGTCAGGCGGGTACCTCGGCGAGGACGACATCGTACGCATCGAGGACACCTACGGCCGCACCGGCCGCACGGACTGATCCGGACCCAGGGCTGCCACCATGAAAGTACCCTTGCTCGACCTCAAGCCGCAGTACGCGGCGTTGAAAGCCGACATCGACGCTGCGCTCCTGAAGGTCGCCGCCTCGCAGCATTTCATCCTCGGCCCCGCGGTCAAGGAGCTGGAGGCGAAGGTGGCCGCCTATTGCGGCGCGAGGCATGGCATCGGGCTCTCTTCAGGCACCGACGCGCTCCTGATCGCCCTGATGGCCTACGACCTCGGCCCGGGCGACGAAGTGATCACCTCGCCGTACACGTTCTTCGCCACCGGCGGCACGATCGCCCGCGTGGGCGCGCGGCCGGTGTACCTCGACATCGACCCGGTGACCTTCAACTTGCGCGTCGAGCTGGTCGAGCAGTTCCTGGAGAAGGACTGCGAGCGGCGCGCTGACCAGGTTTACAACCGCAAGACTGGCGGCCGCGTGCGCGCCCTCATGCCGGTGCATCTGTACGGGCAGTGCGCGGACATGGACGCTTTCGGCAAGCTCGCGAAGCGCTTCGGGCTCGCCCTGATCGAGGATGCCGCTCAGGCGATCGGCTCGGAGTGCCCGGGCGGCAGGCGCGCCGCCGGTATTGGCGACATCGGCTGCCTGTCGTTCTTCCCGACCAAGAACCTGGGTGCCTTCGGCGATGCCGGCATGGTCGTCACGAACGACGATGCGCTGGCGGCCAAGCTCCGGATCCTGCGTGTGCACGGCGGCGAGCCGAAGTACTACCACGCGATCATCGGCGGCAATTTCCGGATCGACGAGATCCAGGCCGCGGTCCTGATGGTGAAGTTGCCGCACCTCGAGGACTGGCACCGGGGGCGGCAGCGCAACGCGGCTCATTATGACCGTGCCTTCGCCAAGGCCGGGACGGCCGCTCAGGTGGTCACGCCGACCGCCCGTCCGGGGTACCGGCACATCTACAACCAGTATGTGATCCGTGTCCCGGATCGGGACCGCCTGCGTGCCTACCTTGGCGAGCAGGGAGTCGGCACGGAGATCTATTACCCCGTGCCGCTGCACATGCAGAAGTGCTTCGCCTACCTCGGTTACAAGCCCGAGGACTGCCCCGAGTCGGCCCGCGCCGCGAGCGAGACGCTCGCGCTGCCGATCTACCCGGAGCTCGCCGAGGCGCAGCTGCAGTACGTCGTCGACACGATCGCGGGCTTTTACGGGAAGCGTTGAGGGACATGAATCTTTCGCGCAGCTTCAAGGCCTATGACGTCCGCGGGCGGATCCCGGACGAGCTGAACCCCGATGCGGTCTACCGCATCGGACAGGCCTTTGCCGCCTGGCTGAAGCCGCGCCGTGTCGCTGTCGGCCGCGACATCCGCCAGTCGAGCGAGGAGTTCGCAAACGCGCTGATCAGCGGCCTGACCGAGTCGGGTGTCGACGTCGTGGACATCGGCCTGTGCGGCACCGAGTGCGTCTATTTCGCGACTGCGACGCTCGGCCTGGACGGCGGCATCATGGTGACCGCGAGCCACAACCCGAGCGACTACAACGGCCTCAAGTTCGTGCGCGAGCAGGCGAAACCGGTGAGTGGCGACACGGGCCTGCCAGGAGATACGCGCGCTCGCCGAGACGGGCAAGTTCGACCTGCCTTCCCGGGCCGGCATGACCACCGAGGTGGACATCAGGGAGGCCTGGCGAGACCACGTGCTCTCGTACGTGGAGGCCGACAGGCTGCGGCCGGTCTCGATCGTCTGCAACGCCGGCAACGGCGGCGCCGGCATGTACCTCGATCTCCTGGAAGACCGCTTGCCGTTCCGGTTCACGAAGATCCATCACGAGGCGGACGGCAGCTTCCCGAACGGCGTGCCGAACCCGATGATCGAGGAGAACCGCGAGGTCACGGCCCGCCACGTGCGCCTGGCGCGCGCGGACATCGGCATCGCCTTCGACGGCGACTTCGACCGCTGCTTCTTCTTCGACGAGGAAGGACGCTTCGTCGACGGCTACTACATCGTCGGCCTGCTCGCCGGCACCTTCCTGGAAAAGCACAAGGGCGCGCCGATCGTCCACGACCCGCGCGTCGTGTGGAATACGCAGCATGTGGTGCGTGCGCTCGGCGGCCGGCCGGTGCAGTGCAAGTCCGGGCACGCCTTCATGAAGGCCTGCATGCGCAAGGCGGACGCGATCTACGGCGGCGAGATGAGCGGCCACCACTACTTCCGCGATTTCGCCTATTGCGACAGCGGCATGATTCCCTGGGTCATCCTGGCCCAGCACCTGTCGCGCACGGGCATGAAGCTCTCGACGCTGGTCGAGGAGCGCATGAAGATGTTCCCTTCCAGCGGCGAGATCAACCGCAAGCATCGGCGACGTCGCGGCGGCGATGGCGGCCGTGCGCCGGCGCTACCAGCCCGGGGCAGTCAAGATCGAGGACGTGGACGGGCTCTCCATCGAGCACACGCGCTGGCGCTTCAACCTCCGCAGCTCCAACACCGAGCCGCTGCGTGCGCCTCAACGTCGAGTCGCGCGGCGAGCCGTCGCTCATGAAGGAGAAGACGCGACGAGATCCTCGAGCTCCTCGACGGCTTCGCCTAAGTCGCAATTCGCAAGCGCCTGATGGCCTGGGATAATGGTGGGCGGTGCAGGGTTTGAACCTGCGACCCCTGCCGTGTGAAAGCAGTGCTCTACCGCTGAGCTAACCGCCCGCCAAGGGCGGCGATTCTACGGGCGGCTGCCCGGGAGGGTCAACGCGCCGCGCCGGTCAGGCCCCGTCGTCGGAACCCTTGCGGGCGCGGCCCAGCAACAGGCCGAGCTCATAGCGGCGCCGCGCTTCCTCCGCGTCACGGGCGCCTTCGACCGGGACGGCCTCGTAGCCGCATTCCACCAGTGTCTCGTTCGCGATCGCGCCGAGCTGGCTGATGGTCCAGCGCGACAGCGATCGCCAGCGGCCGACGCTCTCGGAGCCAATGCGCCCGCGCGCGTAGGTCTTCCAATCGCCGAGGCCGACGTCGCCGGCGCCGCGCAAGGCGGCTTCGAGCTGGCCGGGTCGAACGACTCGCCAACGAAGCGGAATGCTCCGGCCAGGCTGTCGGAGGGATTGGCGACCAGGTCCTCGTAGCGCAGCAGCAGGGCGTTCCCGGGATGGCGTGCGGCAAACGCGCGGATTGCGCGCGTCATGTCCACCCAGGCTTGGGCAAACGCTTCGAGCGGACGCGGATGCTGCCTGACATAGTCGTGCAGCTCGCGCAGGTACCCGCCATTCTTTTCCGACAGTTCCTCCAGGCTGCAGGCGACATCGAGGCCGTGGCGGATCACGCACAGGAAGTAGGCATGATCGCCGCACAGCTCCTCGATCCGCTCGACGTAGAATGCATCGAACGCGGTTTTCTCGACCCAGCGCTGCTTGCCCGCGCGGGCCGCATGATCGCGGTGAAAGCCGAACGCGAACTCGCGTAGCCTCGCGAGTACCTCTTCGCGCGCAAATCCGGCGTGGCCGAGGCCGGCAAGGACGCCGATCTCCACGTCCTCGGCGATCCGCTCACTTTCGAGGAAACGCGCGCAGGCGCCGAGCAGGTTTGTCTCTCCCATGCTGGCGATGCCCGGATGGGCGCCCAGGACTCGCCGCAGCAGCGTGGTGCCAGAGCGCGGCGTGCCGAGGATGACGATGCCCGTGTGCGCCGGTTGTCATGGCCGCGAGGATTCCGCCGCTCGCCAGGACACGCCGACCCGGGCGTCCGTGATGTCGCGGACCGAGCCGCCCTCGACCGCGATCTCCCTCGGCGGCTCGTGGCTGATGAAATTGACCGGGCTCGCCGTCAGGCCATACGCGCCGCTGCAATGCACGCCGAGCAGGTCGCCTTCGTGCAGCTCAGGCAACTCGACGCCGTGGCCCAGCGTGTCGATCGACGTGCACAGCGGCCCGAACAGCTCGTAGGGCCGCGTAGCGCCGTCCGGTGCGCTGCCGACCCTGAAGATGCGGTAATTGCGATGGATGACGCTGCCGAGATGGCCGCAGGCGCCGAGGTGGTGGTTCATGCCGCCATCGCAGATTGCGATGTCGGTGCCGCGCGAGCGCTTGATGCGCGTGACGCGAGTCATGTACAGGCCCGCCTCGCCGACCAGGTATCGGCCCATCTCGAGGTAGAGTCTCGCGCCGGCCGTGCGCGGAGCGGACGCGAGCCGCTCGAGGGCGGGGGCCGCCGCGGCGGCGACGGCCGGCAGGTCCAGCGCGTTCATCCCGCCATGGTAGGGGATGCCAAAGCCGGCGCCGAACACCAGCGCTTCGGGGCGCAGGTCGAACCGCTCGGCGAGTTCGCTGAAGATGCGCGCAAAGATGCCGAAGTTCTCGCCGATGGCCTTCGCATCCACGCACTGCGTGCCCGAGTACGCATGGAAGCCGATGAGCCTCAGGTTCGGGAGCTTGCGGATCGCGGCCACGGCGGCCGGCGCATCCTCTTCGTCGACGCCGAACTGCGTCGGCTTGCCGGCCATGTTGACCCCGAAACCGCGAGGGAGCGACGCGGGCGCAACGCGCAGCAGCACCGGCTGGATGCGCCCCTGCTGCGCCGCGAGCGCGTCCAGGTCCTCGGCTTCGCGCACCGATTCCAGGACCAGCTTGGCGACGCCGGCCGACACCGACTCCGCGAGCTCCCACGGGCGCTTGCCGGGGCCCGTGAAGCTGATGCGGTCGCCGCTCCAGCCGGCCGCGAGGGCGCGTCGCAGCTCGCCGCCGGAGGAGATGTCGAGGGCCGGGACGTGATCCTTCATCCAGGCCACGAGAGCGGGATTGGGATTGCTCTTGACGGCGTAGCTGACCTCGAAGCGGCCGCCGAACGCCTGATGCAATCGCGTCGATTCGCGCGCGCACGTCGTCCAGGAAATAGATGAAGTAGGGCGTGCCGAAGCGCTTCGCCACGTCCGACGAGGACGTCGTGCGCGTTCGGCCATCACGCTTCGGCGCGCCGCGCGTCGACGAAGCGCAGGATCCGGTCGATCGAATCGAGGTTGTCGAGGCTGACGTCCGTCGGGATTCAGCCGCACGCCGCTTTCCTTCTCGATGAACATGATGAGGTCCACCATGCTGAACGAGTCGAGCAGGTTGGACGAAAAGAGCGGTGTTTCGTCCGCCAGGGAGGCGGTGTCGAGGCCCATCCGGTCGCCGAGGTAGTTCTTCAGGGACTCGCTGTTCATGGCGGCGGATTCTAGGGGCTTCGCGGCGCCGCGGCATCCACGCCCGCCAATGGCCTCGGCGACGAGCGCCGGGTAGATCGGGCTTGCCGCTCACGGTGCGCGGTATGGCGTCTTTCGTGAAGCACGACGCCGGCACCATGTAGGCCGGCACCCGGGACGCCATCTGGCGCCGCAAGTCGTCGGCGGCCGGCGCATCCGGAGCCAGGACCACGAAGGCCACAGGCGTGGCGCCGCCGTCGCCGCGGTCCACGCCGACGACCTCGGCCTGCAGCACGCCCGGCAGCGCGAGCAACTGCGCCGCGACCTCGTCGGGGTAGACGCGATTGCCCTGATCTTCAGCATCGCGTCGCGCCGGCCGAGGAGGATACAGGTATCCGTCCTCGTCGAGATATCCGACGTCGCCGGTATAGATCGCCTTGGCGCCAGGATCCCGCGCGCCGCGAAACGGGTTGTCACGCAGCTTGTTCTGCTCATCGACGCCGTCCAGGTACCCGAGCATGACGCCGAGTCCAGTGGCGACGACCTCGCCGCGCTCGCCGGGGGCCGCGACGCGAACCGTCGTCCCGCACGACATAGACGCGCGAGCGGCCGAACGGCCGGCCGACGCTGCGCATGTGCGATGCGAATTCGCCGGGCCGGAGGCAGGTGGGCCGAAAGACTTCGGTCTGGCCATAGGTCTTGAAGATCTGCAGGCCATCGCCGAGCGAGGGCAGGGCCTCGAGATGTCGAGGGATCGAGGTCGCCGCCGGAGACCGTGATGTAACGCAGCGAGCGATGCATGCCCTCGCGCGATCGAAGCGGAGGCCCGACTTGAGGAAATCGAGCCAGATGCTGGGCACGGCCGAGATGCCGGTCACGCCGCGCTCCGCGACGGCGCGCAGGATGTCCGCCGGCATCCACGAATCCAGGATCACGAGCGTCGCGCCGGCGACCAGCGAGGCCATGAGCTGGTTGAGGCCGACGTCGAAGGAAAACGGCAGCACGCTCAGAGAGCACGTCGCGCTCCGTGAGGCCGAACCATTCGATCTCGGTCTCCGCGCGCTCAGGAGATCCGCCGGCCGACCAGCACGCCCTTGGGCGACGCCGGTGGACCCGGACGTGAACAGGCACACCGCCGGCGAATCGGGCTCGAGCGCAGGCAGGTCGGCGCCCTCGACTGGGCACCGGCCAATCCGCGAGGTCGGCGACTTCGCGCATCGCCGCGGCCGCCTTCTCGTGCATGGCCATGAAGCCGGCACCGCGCACGAGCCACCAGCGCGTCGTACGGACCGGCGAGCCGGCGGCGTAGGGGTCCCTTGAGCGCAAGCAATCCCGTGCCGTCCACGACGCGCGACCGTGGCCCTGCCCGTCGCGCAAGATCTGTTCGACCTGCGGTGGCGCGGAGCTTCGGATTGAGGCAGGCGGCCGCGTGACCCGACGCGGCGGCGCCGAGCAGCGCGGCCACGGTCGTGGCCGACTTGCCCGCCAGGATCGGGATGATCGCCGGCGTCCGAAGCGTGCCGCGCGAAGGCCTGCGCAAAGGCTTCCGCTTCGGCTGCGAGCTGCGCTATAATGTCGTCTCGACGTAGGAGCCGTCTGACTCGCGTCGCACGATCGCGACAGCTTGCGCGTTGCGCCTCGGCATGGGCGCGAATACGTTGGAGTACATCGATCATCAGGTCGGGCGCAAGAATGCCAGAAGTTGCCCGTGTTTCTCTGACAGACTACGCCGCACTTTCCGCATTCCTTGCCGATTTTCCGGACGACGAATCGGGCAGCGCCGATGCATGGCTGCGCCGCATGCGCACGTGGTGGGACCTGAATCCCGGCCTTCGACGACGCGTTCGCCCGCGGCTGGCTGCTGCGCGAGCAGGGAGAGATCGTCGGGTTCCTCGGCGCGATTCCCTGGAAGTTCCAGCTGGGCGGGCGCGAAACGACGGTGTTCGCCGGGACGACCTGGCGGGTGCTGCCGGAACACCGGGGCATGAGCATCGCCCTGAAGCGCCAGCAGATGGACGAGCACGGGGATGTGCTGCATCTCTCCACGACGCCGCGCGCCGAGGTCGAGCGCCTGCTGAAGCTGCTCGGCTACGAGCCGATGCGCAGCGGCGAAGGCGACGAAACGCACAGCGTCATCATCCTCGACTTCGAGAAGCTGTTGCGGGCGAAGCTCAACGGCAGGGCGTCGGCCGAAGCTCTCGCGAAACGGCGCCGCGCCGCCCCTGAAGGCGCTGCAGAAGCTGCGCATGCGGCGGCTCGGGCGCTGCGCGCACCAGAAGGTCCGCGAAGTCCATCAGGCCGACGAGGCGTTCGACGACCTCTGGGAGCGGACGCAGGACACGATACCCGAGCACGCATGTCCGCACTGCGGAGGCGATCAACTGGTACTGCTTTTCGTCGCCCGATTTCGAGAAGACGCTGCTCGGATACTTCGACGGCGACCGGCTGGCCGGTTACATCGTGTTCCTGGCCGCGGAACGGCGCGGCATGCGGTTCTTCGAATGCGTCGACCTGTGGATCGAGCCCGGGCCGCGGCGCGAAGTCGATCCTGGGCGCGCTGGTCGAGAAGGCGCGGCGATGCGCCGAAGAGGCATCATTTGACCGCATGTACCTGCCGCACTTCGACCGCCGACCGCGGCCACCTATGGCCGGCTGGGATTGCTGCAGATGACGCGGCCCGCGCAGGCCCGGGTTCTACATGGGCCCGAGCGAACTCATGCATCAGATGACGCCCGCGAACTCGTACCTCGTCCTCGCCGAAGGCGACTACGGACTCTGATTCAGGCTTGAGTACCGGCGTGATCGACGCCCGGGCGAACGGGCGCACTGGTAAAATTCCGGCCCATCATGACCGTCCGCACACGCTTCGCCCCGAGCCCCACCGGCCTCCTGCACATCGGCGGCGTGCGCACGGCGCTCTTCTGCTGGCTCTATGCGCGCCGCCACGGCGGCACGTTCATCCTGCGCGTCGAGGACACCGATCGCGAGCGCTCCACGGCCGAGGCCGTGCAGGTGATCCTCGACGGCATGCAGTGGCTCGGCCTCGATGCCGACGAGGGGCCGTTCTACCAGACCGAGCGCTACCCGCGATACCGCGAGGTGATCCGCGAGTGGCTCGACCGAGGGCAAGGCCTACCACTGCTGGTGCTCGAAGGAAGAGCTGGAGGCGATGCGAAACGCCCAGCTCGCGCGCAAGGAGAAGCCGCGCTACGACGGGCGCTGCCGCGACGGGTGCGAAGCCGCGCGAGGGCGTGACGCCGGTCGTGCGCTTCAAGAACCCGCTCGAGGGCGCGGTCGTCGTCGCCGACGCCGTGCACGGCGACGTCGTGTTCCAGAACGCGGAGCTCGACGACCTCATCATCGAGCGCTCGGACGGCAACCCGACCTACAACTTCTGCGTCGTCGTCGACGACCACGACATGAAGGTCACGCACGTGATCCGCGGCGACGATCACCTCAACAACACGCCGCGCCAGATGAACATGCTGCGCGCCATGGGCGTCGAGCCGCCGGTCTACGCGCACCTGCCGATGATCCTCGGGCCGGACGGCACCAAGCTCTCGAAGCGCCACGGCGCGGTGTCGGTGCTCGCGTACCGCGAGGAGGGCTACCTGCCCGAGGCGCTCCTCAACTACCTCGCGCGGCTCGGCTGGTCGCACGGCGACCAGGAGATCTTCACGCTCGAGGAGATGACCGCGCTGTTCGACATCGCGGACGTCAACAAGTCGGCCTCGGCCATCAACCCGGACAAGCTCGCCTGGATCAACCAGCAGCACCTGATGCGGCTGCCGCCCGCCGCAGGTCGTGCCGGAGCTGCGCTGGCAGCTCGAGCGGCTCGGCGTGCGGTGCGCCGGACGACGCCACGCTCGAGGCCGTGATCCTCGCCCAGCGCGAGCGCTCCAAGACCCTGAAGGAGATGGCCGAGGCGAGCCGGTTCTTCTTCGAGGCGCCGGCGGCCTACGAGGAAAAGGCGGCCCGCAAGAACCTGACGCCGGAAACGGCGCCCGTGCTCGAGCAGGCGCGCGGCGGCGCTCGCGGGCTTGCGGACTGGAGCGCGCCGGCCATCCACGGCGCGATCCAGGCGCTGGCCGAGGCGGGCGGGCTCGGGCCTCGGCAAGGTTGCGCAGCCGATCCGCGTGGCCGTCTCCGGCGGCAGCGTGTCGCCGCCCATCGACCAGACACTGGCGATCCTGGGCCGCGAAGAGACGCTCAGGCGGCTCGACCAGGCGATCGGACGTTCGCGGGCCGGCAGCAGCTGAGCAGGCGCGTTGCCGCGTCGGTCGCGGGAGCGTCTCTGAGTAGGACGAGCTTCGCGCGCAAACTTCGACGACTGCGAGACACCGATCAGTGATAGACTTCACTGCACTGCAGGGAGAGCAGTGTAGTCAGGAGTGGTCAAAAAGCCGAGGGATTGGCGTGAGACGTATCGAGAGTCCCGGATTGTTGCCAGCGTCCAGCCGGCGCGGCCGGTTGCCGTTGTCGATCCTCGCTCTGCTGCTCTTGGCCTGTCATGCGTTCCTTCCATCCGATACGGCCGTCGCCGACCGCACCGATGGTGCGTGGGACTCACCTGAACGCGGACAACTGGCCGCTCGTGGCCGTACATGCAGCACTGACGCCGGATGGTCGCGTCCTGACATTCGGCTCCGATTCGGGCGGAACGGCCACCGGTTTCTTCATCTATGACGTCTGGGATCCCGCGGCGGGCCTCGCGGGCGGGCATGTCACGCTCGACAACCTGACCCAAACGGACATCTTCTGCGGCACCGCGGTGACGCTGCCGGACGGCGGCGACATCCTGATCGCCGGGGGCGCCAAGTGGACGGGTACCGCCGCCACCGACCTGGCCAACAACAAGTCGACGATTCTCGACCGGGGAAACGATTCGCTATCCGTCGGCGCCGACATGAATCGAGCAAGGTGGTATGCCTCAGCGCTGCCACTGATGAACGGGGAAATTTACGTTCAGGGCGGCAAGAGGGGCGAAGACCTGCCTGAAATTCGCGGTAGCAATGGCAGCTACCGGCTGTTGACGAATGCGCCAACCAGCTCCGTCCACTTCTTCTACCCGCGGAATTTCATTGCTCCCGATGGCCGGGTGTTCGGGTTCGACGTCAATGGACTCATGTACTACGTGACCACCGAGGGAAACGGCTCGCTCACGACCGCCGGCCAGATCGAATCGGCGCTCGTGGGCAGGCCTTCCACTGCCGTGATGTATCGGCCGGGGAAAATCCTTCTGGTGAGCGGGAGGACCAACAGGGCGGCAACGATCGACATCGATGGTCCGACGCCCGTGATTGCGCCGACCAGTTCATTTTCTTCGAGACGCATGTGGGGGACGGCAACGGTACTTCCGGACGGGAAGGTACTGATGACGGGCGGCAGCGGACAGCCGGACCAGCTCGTCGACGTCACGAACAGCGCGGAAATCTGGGATCCGGACACCGGGCAATGGTCGGTCGGGGCAAGTGGCCGTCGGCCGCGACTCTACCACTCCATTGCGCTGCTTCTGCCGGATGCTACCGTGCTGGTCGGTGGCGGCGGCGCGAGCAACGACTCACCGCTCAACAATTTCAACGCTGAAATCTACAAGCCGCCGTACCTGTTCAACGCGGCTGGCGGCCTTGCAACGCGACCGGTCATTGCATCTGCGCCATCGCTGCTCGAACCGGGCGAAACGTTTTCGGTCACACTGGATTCGGCGGGCGCCGATCGCGTCACGCTGGTCAATACCGGCTCATCGACCCATGGCCTCAACCTGCAACAGCGATTCGTGGAACTCGGCTTCTCCGCAAACGGCAACGCGCTTTCCGTCGACATGCCCGCGCGGGCGACGGATACGCCGCCCGGCTATTACCTGCTGTTCGTCCTGAACGGCGAGGGGGTGCCGTCGCGGGCAAGGATCGTCAGAGTCGGCATTGCCGCCGAGAGCCGCCTGACGACTCTGTCGCGCCCTCGAAGCCGGCGGGTCTCGCGATCACGAAAGTGCAGGGCAATCCGCGATTGGTCTGGAACGCCGCTACGGACAATGTCGGAGTCACCGGGTATGCCGTACATCGCTCGACCGATGGGACCCTCGGTCCCAGAGATCATCCGCGTGCAGGCGACGACGTGGACCGACATACACGGCGGTGGAGGGGACGCGTTACACGTACGGCATCAAGGCCTTCGACGCAGCCGACAACCTGAGTGCGGCTTCAACCAGGAAGTCGATCACCGCCTTCCAGATCCCTACCAAGCCGACGAACTTCAGCCTGCGACTGGTGGGGAATGACCCCCAGCTCAACTTCACGGTTTCTACGGACAACGTTGGGGTCGTCGGGTACAACGTCTATCGATCGAGGGACGGGACCCTGGGGGCGCTATTTGCCAATATTGCGGGCCCGGGCTGGGTCGACACCTCCGCCAGGGCCGGAGTCCGCTACACGTACGCGGTGCGGGCCCGCGATGCGGCCGGCTACCGCAGCGATGCGACCGCGCTGAAGTCGCATCACGGCCAAATAAGGGCGGAATTTGACACCCCGCGGCTTCTTCCGGAGAATCCCGCCACCTCTGAGACGGGGCCATAGCTCAGCTGGGAGAGCGCTTGCATGGCATGCAAGAGGTCGACGGTTCGATCCCGTCTGGCTCCACCATTTTCCGGTGTCCCCATCGTCTAGAGGCCTAGGACACGACCCTTTCACGGTCGCGACCGGGGTTCGAATCCCCGTGGGGACGCCAATCTGCGTGTGAATTCCCAACACCTGGGTGGCAACTTCGGCTCTCCGGTCTCGGTTCCAAACAACCTCGGAGTAAAGTCCCGATGACCAAGTCAGAGCAAGTCCGCCTGACCAATTGGCGGTTCAAGGTGTTGCAGGGAGTGACTGACGTCCGCTGTCAGGCGCGTACCTGCACCGGACATTTCGGGAGTTCCCGCAAAACGATCTACAAGTGGCGACGTCGCTTCACCGAGCACGGCGCGACCGGCCAGTGCGACCGGCCGAGGAGACCGCACCGGTCACCGGGTGCCACCTCGCCTGAAATGTTCGGCAAGATCCTGGTTTTAGTTTGCGAGAGAACTATCACTTCGGTGCCGGCCGAATTGCCGACTATCTGCAGCGCAATTATGGCGTATCGATCGTCACGTCATCCGTGCAGCGCTGGCAAAACTATGAGAAGCCCGAGCCGGGCCATTGGCTGCTGATGGACATCAAGTTATTGGGACGCATTCCGGGCACGCGGCGGCGCGTCTGCCAGTTCACGGCCATCGACGACTGCACCCGCATCCGCGTGCTCAAGGTCTACGACCGATGCAACCAAACGACGGCCGTTCATCGACGAAATGTGGCGGCGGCTCCCTTTCGGGCAATGGTTGGGCTCAAAGGAGTAATGTCGCCGCGGTTTGTCACGAACACCGTGCGAGTTGTAGAGTAATCTTGACTTCTTCATGATCTCTCCCATTGCGCCGGGAGAGTCTTTTATTCCCTATGTCCGAGGCGGGGGAGCTTACACAACGAACTTGCTCTCATTTTGCTGAAGACACTTACGTTCAGGCAGTTTGACTGACCCCGTCTTCGGCTATCTTCCTGGAACGCGAATCCATGCCTTAAGTCGCTTGAATCGGAGTCGATTCGATTGGTTGAGCCAACAAGATTTGTTATCGCCGGCACTCAGAGAACGGGCACGACCTTGTTGAGGACTTCACTCAGTAGTCACCCCGACATTGACTGCCGTGGCGAAGTATTTAATCTTGGAAAATCGCCATACGCTTTGCCGGGTGGCTACTGGGCGTTTGCAAGACAAGATACATCGCACCGAATTGAGGCCATGCTGTTTCCAAGGCGCTCCTTTCGGAATTTCTTGGACGACCTTTACGGGCAGCGAGCATGCCGAGCCGTCGGCTTCAAAGTAATGCTCAATCAGTGCACGTCGAGGCCTTACCTGTGGCCACTGATTGCAGAGTACGGTGTCAAAGTAATCCTTGTCACACGACGCAATGTACTGAAAACCCTCGTTTCCAGGTGCGCTGCCGCAGTCTCCGGCGTCTACCACGTTTCAGCTTCACTGCCAGCAAAGTCAGCGGTTGCCGATTGGGTGCCTCGAGCCGTCAAAGTAAACTCGGCAACGGTTATCTACGAACTGGACAAGATAGCGCAAGAGGCGGACGGGTGGCGGAGTCGCATGAACCATCTCGAATTTATGGAGTTGATTTACGAAGACTATATTCAGGACCAATCGTCTTGGATTGACACCGTGCTGTCTTTTCTTAGGGTACCCAATCAGGCGCTCACGTCGGATTTGAGAAAGGTGAATCCAGATAGCTTGCAATATCTCATCGCGAACTACGATGAGATTGCTGATGTAGTTCGTTGCTCACCTTACGCCTTCTGTCTCACGACTAACGACTGATCTCCGATCTTCGTCTAGCGCCATGTTTAGTGGATAAGACGAGAACTCCGGAACCAAGGAGTTCCCACGACATCCCCCGCTCTTGGGTGGTGGATAGGTAAAGAGTCTAACCCCTGTCAGGAGGTTGGACGTGAAGTAGCGATCTAGCGAGGAAGCTCATCGGCCTTCTGCGGGAAGCTGATCGCGGCGCGGCAGTGGAGGACCTATGCGCCAACACGAGTTTTCGGACGCGAACTGCCATCTGCGGCGCAGCAAGTACGGCGCCATAGACGTGTCGGATCCGAAGCGATTGAAGTTGCTGGAGTCGGAGAACGGCCTGCTCAAGAACCTGCTGCCCCAGTCGATGTTGGCGAACGGGGCGACTCGTGAGGCGCTCGGCAAGCCGAAACAGATCGCCAACGTCGCATCGTGCAACGGCCGACTGTGCTACGAGTGCCTGAACGAACATTGGTTCACGAGCCTCGCTCATGCGAAAGCCGTGATCGAGCCTTGGCGACGTGAATACAAAGAGTAGCGACCCAAGAAGGGGCTGGCCGGGCTCACGCCCGCGCAGTACGTAATGCAACATGCTGAGAGGCCAATTACAATGCCAGAAAACTCCAAGTAAACCTGCTACTGAAAGCGGGGGGCACGTCGGAAGCAAAATGGATGGCGATGAGTTTAGAGATGTTCTGCCGGCAATTGATTGACGGCGAGGGTAACCCGCCCTTCCAACAGGAATGGGTTTGGCATTGGTGCGACATTGACAAGGAAACTCCAGTCATGATTCACGCTCGGATGCGCTCAGGAAAGCCGGGGCGGTCTAGTTGCATTCCAACGAAGGGCAGTGACGCAGATTGAAACTAGCTTATCTGACAACGGAGTATCCAAAGGTCAGCCACACCTTCATCCGGCGAGAAATTCTGGAGTTGGAACGGCGCGGCCATGAAGTGCTGCGGTTGGCGATTCGAGGCCCAGGCGACGCGATCGCTGACAGTTCTGATCGTCTCGAGGCCGAACGAACCATTCATTTCATGCATCTTTCAAAATGGGACATTCTTGCGAAATTGGCACAGACGGTCTTGTCTCGCCCGTTTCGATGGATAGTGGCGCTTCGCATGACTTTGGCTATGAGCAAAGCAAGCGAACGGGGTTTATTGCGTCACTTAGCTTATCTGGCCGAGGCCTCGGTCCTGCTTCGAATTCTATGCATTCACGATATAAAGCACATGCATGTCCACTTCGGCACCAATGCCGCAGCCGTAGCCAGGCTCATTCGCAGCCTTGGTGGGCCCATCGTACAGCATGACAATTCACGGCCCGGTTGAATTCGATGCGCCACTCGGGTTTTCCCTGGCTGGGAAAGTCGAGGATGCTGTTTTTGTTGTCGCGATAAGCAGTTTCTGCTACGCACAGCTTTGTCGGTGGGTGTCTCCCACTCAGTGGAACAAGATTCACGTCGTACATTGCTCGGTAGACGACGATTTCTTCGAGCCGATAGTGCAAGTAGACGGTTCATCTCGAATGTTACTGAGCATCGGCCGCCTTTCCGCTGAGAAGGGACAGCTTCTGCTTTTGGACGCTATGAAGCAGCTAGTAGCCGATGTGCCCGACGCGCAGCTTGTGTTGGCTGGAGATGGCGAACTTCGTCCGTTGATTGAGCAGCGCGTTCGTGATTCAGACCTCACAGGGCACGTGAAACTCACAGGCTGGTTGGACGAGGCTGCAGTGAAGTCATACATTCGAAAGGCGCGTGTGCTCGTTCAGCCGAGCTTTGCTGAAGGACTGCCGGTGGTGATCATGGAGGCGCTAGCCATGGGCACGGCCAGTCATAAGCACGTCGATTGCAGGTATTCCTGAGCTTGTCCGTACCGACGAAAATGGATGGCTAGTTACAGCAGGCAACGTGGACGAACTTGTTGGTGCACTTCACAAAGCGCTGCGCGCACCTGCAGCGCAACTCGCAGCCATGGGTCTAGCAGGACGGGAACGCGTCCGCATTCAACATCATGTTTCCACCGAGGTCTGCGGTTCTGGAGGCTTTGCTGATCTCTGCGATGCCGGAGCAGAGCAGACGTAAGGTGTGTGGAATAGCAGGGGCTATCGGGCGGATTGATGCGCAAGTGGCGAGCGCAATATCGCGCATGCATGACGCGCAGCAACATCGAGGTCCGGACGATCAGGGCGAGTGGACCAACGTGGCTACACCGCCGGGCGAAGGGGTCGGCTTTTCATTCAGACGTTTGGCGATCATTGACCTGTCCCCGGAAGGGCACCAGCCGATGGTCGACCCTGCCACCGGCAATGTGGTCGTCTTTAACGGTGAGTTGTACAACTACAAAGCATTGCGCAGCGAGCTGGAAAGGGAGGGGTTCCGATTCAGATCTCAATCTGACACGGAAGTCCTGCTGCAGGCTTATGCACGATGGGGCATCGAAGCGCTTCGGCGTCTGCGGGGAATGTTTGCATTCGCCATCTGGGACGAGCAACAGCGCCACACGCTGTTGGCACGCGATCGATTGGGTATCAAGCCGCTCTACATGTGCGCGATAGATCGGCCGGCAAATGGGAGGGTCGTGCTTTTTGCCTCAGAGCTACGGGCTCTCCTGGCTGGAGGGCTCGTTGAGCGGCGTATCAATCCAGACTCGATTGCCTCATATGTCTGGAATGGCTTCGTCGTGGGACCAGAAACAATCATAAAGGGAATCCAGCTGCTTGCTCCAGGCACCGCGGCGCTGGTTCGGACTGACGGCACTTGCGAATTGCATCGATATTGGAGTCTGCCGAAATACAAGCCAGCCAGCGACGGACTCGAGCGTCTCACGGAAGCGCTCGAGACAAGCGTACGACAGCATCTTGTGAGCGACGTTCCCCTTGGAGTATTCCTTTCCGGTGGAATCGATTCCAGCGCAATTACGGCGCTCGCAGTCAAGACGGCTAGCACCGGCGTGCGAACGTTCAACCTGAGCTTTGACGAAGCGGAATACGACGAGTCGCCACATGCCCGGGCTGTTGCGGAGGCGCTCGGTACAGATCACATTGACGTGCGCCTGACGCAAACGCAATTTAGCGCACAGCTGGATGCGGCCCTCTCCAGTATCGACCAGCCGACGTTTGATGCCATCAACTCCTACTTCATCAGCCGGGCGGTGCGTGACGCGGGCATGACGGTAGCCCTAGCTGGAACCGGCGGCGATGAACTTTTCGGAGGGTACAGGAGCTTTTCAGACATTCCACGTGCGCGCCAGGCGAGTCGTGCATTGGCGTTTGTGCCTCAATCCATTCTTGCTCGCCTTGGTCAGACTCGCGCGTCTTCCATTTACCGGGGGCCTTGGTCACGTCGCGCCACAGACACGGTGGGGAAAGTTGGGCGACATACTTGCGACGAAAGGTGAACTCGTTGCCTTATACCAGTCCGCCTATGCCCTCTTCACGAAGGACTTTGCGAGTGAATTGATCGGTGGCAATTCAGCCACGTCTATCGTGTACGGCCTGCCGCAATCCCGGGCGCGAGAATTGCGGGATCTCGTCAATGGTGAAGAGACACTTCATTCAATATCGATCCTGGAGCTGACAAACTATATCGGCGAACGATTGCTGCGTGATACTGACGCGGCAAGCATGGCGGTATCGTTGGAAGTTCGGGTGCCACTACTGGATCACGTAATTGTCGAGGCAACCGCCCGTGTCGATACTAAGCAGCGTTTCCATCCGCTGCAAAGCAAGAAGCTGCTTCGAGACATGGCGCTTCGTGACCTGCCGTCCGAACTATTCGACCGACCGAAACGGGGCTTCGAATTGCCGATCGCCGCCTGGTGCAAACAGGCACTGCGTGCCGACATCGACGCGACATTTGCGGATCGCGATCACTGCCAATCTGTTGGACTGGACCCGAAGGTAGTGGCGCGCCTGTGGGCCGCTTTCAAGTCCGGTGCACGAGGGATTTACTGGTCGCGGATATGGGCGATCTTCGTGTTGTTGAGGTGGTGCCGAGCTCACGGCGTTGCGCGCTAGTGAGGAAAGCTGGCCCGGCTGGGCTGGTCGCGCGGTGACCAGGAGAGTTTCTCGCTCGAGGAGATGACGTCGCCTTTCGACTCCGCGGGCGTCCAACAAGTCGGCCTCAGCGATCAATCCCGACAAGCTCGCTGGGACCAACCAGTAGCACTTGATGCGAATGCCGCCGTCCGAGTTGGCTTTAGTCAGCCGACCATAGGGCCGTCCAGACGCTGCAATCCTGGGCCAGCGTGGGGACTCGACTTAAGTTAAATCCTTGTGCGAAAAGTGTGAATTGCCTCAGGTTTTCCTCGTCGGACGAAGGAGTATTTTTCCGAAGCGACCATGGTGATGGTCGCGATTGCCAAGCTGAAAAAAAGGGTACGAGCTGGCATCAATCGGGGAAGGGGGTGCGGAAGATTCGCGCCGGTGAAGGTTTTGCGTTTGGCGTAACTCGTTCTGGCAAGCCGTTGACCGCTATTGCGCTGTTGGCGCAAGCGTGCGGACGACTTTGCTCGTTCCTCTTGACCGTCGGTGTCACCAGTCTCGGCATGTTGCTCGGCGAACCAGCCCTGGCGGACGGCGTCAACGGCTCCTGGCTCTCACCGATTGACGACAACTGGCCGCTCGTTGCCGTACACGCGACATTGATGCCGGACGGCCGCGTACTGACGTTTGGGTCGAATCCCAACGGCCAGTCAACCGGCTTGTTTCAATACGACGTCTGGGATCCTGCCGATGGACTTTCTGGCGGCCACCTGACGCTTCAGAACATGACTCTCACGGATATCTTTTGCGGCTATTCCGTGATTCTGCCCGACAGCGGAAACATCCTGATTGCCGGGGGGGACACGTGGAACGGCACAAACACCATCAAGCAAGGCAACAACAATTCAACGAGCTTTCAGCCCTCGGGCAATTTACTTACGCGCGAAAATGACATGAATCGGCCTCGCTGGTACGCCACAGCGACGCCATTGATGAATGGCGAGGTCTATATCCAGGGCGGCAAGGGTGGCGAGGACTTTCCGGAAATTCGGGGACGCGACGGGCAGTTTCGGTTGCTGACGGGTGCGCCGACGGGCAATTACTGGTTCTGGTATCCACGCAATTTTCTCGCACCCGACGGTCATGTATTCGGATTCGACGACTATGGCTTGATGTACTCCGTATCGACCCAAGGCAATGGCAGCTTGACGCCGCTGGGACAACTCGGACTGACGAATGCCTCGAATACGTCGGCAACCGCAATGTTCCGGCCGGGGAAACTCCTTCAGGTGGTCGGCAAGAACAAGAACGTATTGGTTATCGACATCAATGGTCCCCAGCCCGTCGTGACACCCACGTCCTCGCTTTCCGCAAGGCGCAACTGGGCGAGCGCCACGGTGCTGGCGGACGGGCAGGTGCTGGTCACCGGTGGCAGCGGCGTTCCAGATAGGCTGACCGACGTCACAAACCAGGCTGAGATCTGGAATCCGGACACCGGCAAATGGAAAGTCGGTGCAGCCGGGACGCGACCGCGCCTGTATCACTCTTTCGCATTGCTGATGCCGGACGCATCCGTCCTGGTGGGAGGCGGCGGTGCGTCACCCGATTCGCCGGTCACCAATCTGCACGCGGAAATCTATTATCCGCCTTACCTGCATGCGGCATCCGGCGGCTTTGCAGCTCGACCGACCATTGAATCCGCGCCCAATTTGCTGGCTCCAGGCCTGAATTTCTCCGATGGTCGTGGGCGGCGCCGGCAATATCCGGCGCGTGACACTGCTTCAGACCGGTGCAGCCACTCACAGCACCAATTTGCAGCAGCGATTCGTGGAGCTGCCCTTTACAGCGAGCAGCAATACGCTGTTTGTCGACATGCATGATCGCGCAACCGACGTACCGCCCGGGTACTACCTGCTGTTCGTGATCAACGACAGCGGCGTGCCGTCGGTCGCCAAGATCGTGCGCATCGAAGTGCCCGGCAGCGGCGGCGGTCAGGACACGACGGCCCCGACCAAGCCACAGAATCTGGTGATCTCCAAGGTCGACGGAAATCCAAGACTCGTGTGGGATGCCTCGAGCGACGCCAACGGCGTGGCGGGCTATTCAATCTACCGTTCGACCGACGGCAGCCTCGGTGCCGAAATTGCACTTGACTTCGAGCACTACGTGGACGGATACCGCTGTGCAGGAAGGCACTCATTACACGTATGGCGTCAAGGCCTACGACGCAGCCGGCAACCTGAGCCAGGCGACATCGCTAAAGGGCATCACGGCCTACGAGAAGCCGACGAGTCCCGGCAACGTCAAGCTCTACCTCTCCAGTGGGCATCCGAAGCTGACGTTCAATCCTTCCACCGACAATGTCGGCGTCGCCGGCTATAACGTGTATCGCTCGACCAACGGCACGCTGGGCCCGCTGTTCGCGCAAATTTCCGGATCGCCGTGGACGGATACCTCTGCGCAGGCGGGCGTCACGTATACCTATGCCCTCCAGGCGCGGGACGCTGCCGGATACGTGAGCGGCCCGACATTGCTCAAGTCAATCAACGGCGCAGTAAATTCAGGAGCTCAGTCCTTGTCCCGGCGGCCGCGGGACTTGCGTCGCTGACCGCCGGCATACCAGGCTGCGCGCTCCCCGCCGAACTTGAATCGTCGGCCCTGTTCGTCGTCGCGCCGGTCCACGTACTTCTTGAACCGGCAGCGGCATTCGTCGGGCATCGTGCAATTGGGCATCGGCAGAGGCGGGGCGTGGGTCGCGAGGATTCGGACGCCCTCGAGCGCGCTCACGGCGCCGCAGCACTTGGCGGCCGGTCGCGATCGTGACGGCGGCGATATTTCTTAGTCGTGCGGCATGGCCATAAAAAAGGGGCGGCCGTAGCCGCCCCCCATTCCCCAGCGGAACATTCCCATCTTGTTCTTCTGACGCCTTCCCCCCCTTCGATCCGATCGCGATGACGGCGCACAAGCGCCGGCGCGCGGCCCACGACGATGTGGCCGCGACGATCCGTCATCGCAAGTAATTCCTGGATTGAAGCAATGTCGCAAGCTCCATGCCGGTTACTGGACAGCGATCCTGTTCGGTAACCCGGCAGTCTTCCCATTGCGGGGAGACCCGTGGCTTTGCGACCCCGCCTCGCAGCGGGTGTGCCGTTTCGGCAGACGTTGTCTGGTCGGGCGTTATCCTAGCATTGCGTCGCCATCGAGCGACAACGGACCTCACAATAATCGGGGACAGCAGGCGCCGCAGGCTCCCTGAGATTTCGACAATTTCGCGCGTGTTTCCCCGGCGTGACGCAGTTCTCAGTTTGTCGCGGCACGCGTGACTAGACTCGGGCCTGTACAAGGGCAAACCCATCGAAAGGTGGGGACGCAAAGCTTCCGGGCTAAAGACTCTTCGGAGTCCATGCCAGCGGGGTTGCCGGCAAGAGAGCGCGCCGTCACGCATCCATTCGCGACGCCGCGCATCTGTCGTCAATGACCGAAATTCGGCGGCTGAACGCGTCCCTACCTGTCCGATGTCGATCCCGCCCTTCTGCGAGCAAGAGGGGCGGGCATGCAATCGAAAATTCGGCTGGATCTGCCGATGTGCGCGGCATCGTTCTCAGTGCTGCTTCGAGCGGCTGCTTCGAGCACTGGAGGTCGACGATGACGACCGGCGACGGCGACGGCTGGCAGCCGCCGACAATCAGGCACCGACCATTTCGGGCTCGCCGCCCGCGAACATTCTCGAAGGCGAGCTCTACGAATTCGCGCCGACCGCGAGCGATCCGGACGGCGATGCGCTCGAGTTCTCGATCGCCCGCAAGCCGGCCTGGGCCCATTCGACAAGGCGACGGGTCGGCTCTGGGGCACGCCCGGCGCCGGCGATGTCGGCAACTTCACGAACATCGCGCATCTCGGTCTCCGACGGCAAGGCGACGTGCGGCGCTCGCGGCGTTCGACATTTCGGTCAACCAGATCGCCGCCGGCGCGGCGACGCTTTCCTGGAAGCCGCCGACCGAGAATGCCGACGGCAGCGACGCTGACCGATCTTGCCGGCTACCGGATCTACTACGGCCGGAACCGCAACAACCTGACGCAAGTGGTCGTGCTCGAACAATCCGGGCCTGACCCGGTACGTCGATCGAGAACCTGACGCCGGCCCGGTGGTACTTCGCGATGACGTCGGTGAATGCCGACGGCGTCGAAAGCGCCGCGTCCCAGACCGCTTCCAAGACCATCAGCTGAGTCCTGCAGCCTGATTGACGCCCCGGACCGCCCCGCGCGACCATGCGCGGCCAGCGCGGAGTGGGCTCATGGCGATCTCGAGAAGCGCTTTGGGCGGCCCAGAAGCCGCCAAGGGCCTGCGCGCAGGCCGGACAACGACACCCTCCTCGAGCTTATTCGTACTTCAAGCAGGCCTCGGACGGCGATGCGCGGGGAGCGGCCGGGGGCCTTCGACTTCGTCGCCAGGGCCAAGTACGACGCCTGGGCTGCCCGCAAGGGCATGAGCGGGACGTCGCCATGCGGGGCTACGTCAAGCTCGTGGAGCACCTCCAGTCGCTCGAAGATCGAATGCCGGCACGCGTCAAGGGCTTGACATAAGCGACGCCGGGACAAGTTTCACGCTTTCACGCCGTGCCGAACAGGGAAAATAGGCGTTCGGTGAACGATGAACGAACCGATCGTATTCAAGCGTAGCGTCCTCGTCGGGCAGCTCGTCCTGATCCAGGTCCTGGTGCCGCCGCTCCTGGCGATCGGGATGCTGTTCGGGCTGACGTATGTCTATGGCGCGCAGTTCGACGGCGAGTTGCGCGTCCTCGCCGTCCTGGTCGCGATCCTGGCGCCCACGGTCTTCAAGCGGCCGGAACTCAGCACGCTGACGATCCTGCCGCGCTGGGGCACGATCGCCTTCAGCCTGATCTTGCGCTGGCTGGTGCTGCTCGCGCTGCTGTTCGCCATCGGCTATGCGACCAAGACGTCCGAGGAGTTTCCGCGCAGAGTCGTCTTGACCTGGGCATTCGTGACGCCGATTCCGCTGATCTTCGTCAGCATCGCGGTCAATGAGATCGTTCGGCGCTTCATGCTGGCGCCGAGCAACATCCGCGACGGCCGTCGTCGCCGGGTACAACGACGTCAGCCAGGTCTTGCTGCAGCGCATTCAGGCCGACCCCGGACTCGGGCTTCGCATCGTAGGATTCTTCGACGACCGCAGCGCCGAGCGGCTGGGGCTGTCCAGCGGGCGGCGAACTGCTCGGCGGCCTGTCGGACCTTGCCGGCCTACGTGCAAGACGCACAAGATCGACGTGATCTTCATCTCGCTGCCGATGCGCCAGGTGCAGCGCGTCGTGGATCTGCTGGACGAGCTGCGCGACACGACGGCTTCGATCTACTTCGTGCCGGACATCTTCGTGATGGACCTGATCCAGTCGCGCACGGCGGACATTTCGGGCGTGCCGGTCGTCGCGATGTGCGAGACGCCGTTCCAGGGATCGCGCGGCGTGATCAAGCGGATGATGGACGTCGGCATCAGCATCGTGGCGCTCATCCTGCTGGCGCCGTTCCTGCTGGTCATCGGCCTCCTGATCAAGCTCGGTTCGCCCGGCCCGATCATCTTCCGCCAGCGCCGCTACGGGCTCGACGGCCAGATCATCGATGTCTACAAGTTCCGGACGATGACGGTGACCGAGGACGGTGCCGCAGATCCAGCAGGCGACGCGCGACGATGCGCGCATCACGCCGATCGGACGATTCCTGCGGCGCTACTCGATCGACGAGCTGCCGCAGCTCTTCAACGTGCTCGAGGGCAGCATGAGCCTCGTGGGACCGCGGCCGCACGCGGTTGCGCACAACGAGGAGTACCGCGAGCTCATCAAGGGCTACATGGTGCGCCACAAGGTGCTGCCGGGCATCACGGGCCTTGCCCAGGTGAATGGCTGTCGCGGCGAAACCACCCGTCTCGAGGACATGAAGGCGCGGATCGAGTACGACCTGGACTACCTGCGTCAGTGGAAGCCTACGCTCGACATCAAGATCCTGTTCAAGACGGCGCTCCAGATCCTTGGGGACCGCAAGGCGTATTAGAGCCCGTCCAACCGACATAATCTGGGCGCTCGGGATCGCGACCGCGTCACAGTGGCTCAAGGTGCGAGTTGTCCCTGTGATACAGTGCCCTTAGGGGCTGCGTTGGGTTCGGTAGAATGGATTCGGTGAGGGCCAAACTCGTGAGAAAGCCAGTCCTGCAGTCGCTATTGCGTTGCGACGCTGCCTTTCGATTCCTGCGGCTGCCATTGCGGCCGACGTGCAGTACGGAACCGCGGGTCGACCTGCGCGTGGAGCAGAACGACAATCTCAACCTGGATCCGGTGACCACTTCGGATTCGGATGTACTCGGCTACATCGCCGAAATGGACCTCCTGATGGATATCGCGACGCCTCGCGGCGAGACGTCGCTGCGTCCGCGCGTGCGGTTCCAGGACTATCCGGACCGGGACGACTTCGAGCGGTTCGAAGGCTTTCTCGACATGCTCTCGCGCTACGAATGGGAGCGAAGCACCTTCGAGTTCGACGGCAATTTTTCGCACCAGGACCTGTACAACTCCGACACGCCGGGCGGCGGCTTTGACCCGCTCGATCCGGCGGCGGAGACCCGGATGGCGGCGCTGCGACGATCGGGCAAACACGCACGTCGCTGGGACTGCAGCCGACGTTCGAGCATCAGATTACGGAGCGCGCGAGACTCGGCATTTGGCGCCGACTATCTCGCGGCGCGCTACGACGCCGATGAGGGCGCGTCCGACCCGGACCGACTACGACTACGGCGTTCTGGACGGCTATTTGTCCTGGGCGCTCGAGCCCTTCAAGCGACTTCACGGTAGGCGCATACGCTTCGACGCTACGAAGCGGAGGACGATATCGAGACGACCGATGCCATTGGCGGGCGGCTGGGTTACGCCTATCGCTGGTCGGAAACCGACGGACTCGAAGCCATCGATCAATTACGAGCGCAATGAGACAACGTCGCTCGTGCCGTTGCTCTTCGAGGAAACGACGTCCGATTTCGGCGGTACGCTGACCGCGTTTCGCAAGCTCGAGGTCAGCGAGTGGCGCTTCTCCGTCGGCAGGTCCTTCATTCCGACCGGCGACAACGGCAAGTCCGTGTCGGATCGCTTCCGGATCCAATATGACCGGCTGCTCTCGCAGCGCCTGTCGTTCACGGGCGCCGCCCGCTACGACTCGCGCAGCGGCTTGAGCGAACTCGACGAGGGCAATGACCGCGACTACGCGCGACTCGACCTTTCGATGAAGTGGTTCATCACGCAGAAGTGGTATGTGGGCGGCGGCTACAGCTACATCTGGGAAGATCGCGAGCAGGAGATCGGCGACGCGGACAACAACCGGTTCTTCATCAATTTCGGATACCAGGGGCTGAGCCAGCGAGTCGCTTGGGGAACGCCTATGACGAGACAAGACTGCGCGCTAAACATTGGTGAGCTTGCTGGCGGCCTTCGCTGGGCTCTGGTCGCCAGCGCGATGCGCTGGCGCAGGACGCGAGCGCCGACTACAAGCTGCACGCCGGTGACAGCATCACGGTCTCCGTCTGGAAGGAGCTCGAGCTCCAGCGCAAGGTCATCATCCGGCCGGATGGCCGATTTTCATTTCCGCTGGCCGGCGAAGTACAGGCGGCAGGCCGCAGTGCGGACCAGGTTCGCGTGGACATCGAGAGCCAGCTCAAGAAGTACATCCCGGAAGCCGTCGTCGCCGTCATGGTCGAAGACGTTTCCGGCAACCGCATCTACGTGATCGGGCAGGTCAACAAGCCCGGCATGTACGTCATGAATCCCGCAGCTCACCGTGATGCAGGCGCTGAGCCTCGCGGGCGGAGGGACGCCTTTTGCGAAGCTCGACAACATCAGCGTGATCCGCGGCACGGGCACGGCCCAAAAGACACTGCCATTCCGGTACGACCAGGTGGTCGAAGGCAAGTCCTTGCAACAGAACATCACGCTGCGAGAGCGGCGACGTCGTCCTCGTTCCGTAAGGGTAGGCTGAATCAAAAATGACGATCGAAGACGCAATCAGGCGCGCGAAGCTGCTGGGACAGGCGCGCCTGCAGAGGCAGGAGCCGACGGCATCTGCCGCCTCCGTTCCGCCGAATCCGGCAGCACGCCGAGTCAAGCCGGCAGAGTCGCGCAGGCCGAGTGCGCCGATGGTCCGGCTGGAGCCGCTGAGCACGGTCGAGATTTCGCCGGTAGCCTGCGAACAGAATCGCGTGCTGCTCACGGAGAGCCAGCTGCGCGAATTTCCGGCAGCTGACGCGGCCTACAGACTCCTGCGGAGCCGGCTGCAGAATCGCCTGAAGCAGAACAACTGGTTTTCGCTGGCGATTGCGAGCCCGAGCCAGAGCGACGGCAAGACGATTACGTCGCTCAATCTGGCGATCAGCATTGCACGCGAGAAGCAGAAGCCCGTTTATCTGCTCGACCTCGACATGCGCAATCCGAGCGTCTGCCGGTTCCTGGGAATTCGGGACATCCGGCCGCTGCCGGACTATTTCCTTGGGCTGGCCAAGCCCGAAGACGTGCTCGTCCAGACGTCGTTTCCGAATCTGATCGTCGCCGGTGCGCTGACGCCCGCACACGACGCGTCCGAGCTGCTCGCCGGACCGCGATTCAGCGACCTGCTGGCGCACATCCGGCTGCGTTCGCCGGACGCCGTGCGTGCTGGTGGACCTGCCGCCCGTCAACCTGACGGACGAAGCGTTGCTGATCGGTCCGCGCGTAGACGCATTCCTGGTCGTCGTCTCGGAAGGCAAGACGGAACGGAAGCATCTCGCGCAGACGCTCAGCACGCTCGGCGAATTCACGGTCGCCGGCGTCGTCGTCAACAGGTCCAGCGACGGTCACGCAGTCGGGTACAAACACTACGCCGGCCTGACGTGACGCCGTCGAGCGGCGCGCGCTGGCCGATCGCTGTGATTTGACGACATGACTCGCATGAGACTGATTGCCGGTTCGGGCCGGAGCGGCACGACCTGGGTTCAGGATGCGCTGGCCACTGCCAATGGGCTGCGACCCGTCTTCGAACCTCTGCATCCGGCTGTTTCCGCCGATTGGCGAGCGGTACGCATTTCGGGCGTTGTCGCCGGACGAATCGCATCCTGAACTGCGCCGGTTTCTCGAGGAGGTCTGCTTCGGACGAAGCCACGCGCTTTGGACGAGGTACCGAAGGCAGCGTCGCTGGCTGTTTCCGCCCCGCGAGAAATTTTCCACCTTGCGCGATGCCGCGCGGGTGTATCGCAACTGGAAGATGTTCCTGAGAGACGTTCCGTCGTTGACGCGGATGGCGCGAGGGCAGGTCCCGCTGGTCAAGTGCATCAGGGCGAACCTGATGCTTGGCTGGTTGTCGCGGCAGTTCGAGTGCAGCACCGTTCTTCTCGTCAGGCATCCCGGGGCGGTTGTCGAGTCGAAACTGCAGGGCTACTGGAACGTACCAGCGGTCCTGGACGGCTTTCGCAGAGATTCGAGATTTCACGAGCTGACCGGCGGTCGCTATCGTTCGCTTCTCGATCGCGATCCGACGGGTGTCGGAGGCATGGCCGCATTGTGGGTCATCGAGAATCAGTACGCCATCGAGCACGCAGCCAGGGACGGAGTCACGGTCGCGTTCTATGAATGCCTGACATCGAAGCCCGACCTGGAATGGCAGCGCATCTGCCGCGCACTGAGCCTGGCGAACGTCCCGTCCCCCGAGGTCATCGCAAGACCATCTCAACAGAGCTCACCGGCTTTCTCGGCCTCAGAAGCCGTTGCTGCGGACGTTCCGCGATGGATGCGCAGCTTGACACCGGAGCAACAGGACCAGATTCAGGACGTCCTGGACCAGGTTGAGTTCGGGCTCTACAAGATGAGCGATCCGGAGCCTCAGCTGGCAGCCATTCCGCAGACGCGCGATGGCGCCATTGGGATAGCGCGATGACTTCATCTGCAGCCTGGAATATCGCGTGGGCATTGATCGCCGTCATCGCAATATTCGCGCTCGCAGCCGGCACGAAGCGCACGGTTTCCATCGGCGTGCTTTTGGTGCTGATTCCGTTTCAACAAATCCATCACGCCCTATGCGTCGTCGAGCGTACTTGATTGCGTACGTGCTGGCAGCGGTATTGCTCATGCAGGGCGGGCTCAAAGTGCGAATGCTGCCGTCGATCGCGCTGATCATCCTTGCCTATT
The DNA here is from genome assembly GCA_963817195.1 of uncultured Gammaproteobacteria bacterium. Lineage (GTDB taxonomy): Bacteria > Pseudomonadota > Gammaproteobacteria > Steroidobacterales > Steroidobacteraceae > SCUD01. The sequence goes on along the minus strand of CAWFNJ010000006.1, from coordinate 4,035 downwards.
TTGTGAGCTTTGCCCTTGCCGATGATCTCGGCATGCGTCTGTGGCACATGACGTTCATGTTCCAGTTTTTTTCGTGCTTCGTCGTGTTCCTGCTGGCGTACAACTTTGCGCTGCTCGTCGAAAACGGGCGCAGCATTTTCGACGTCCTGCTGGCTACCAATGTCCTGGCCATCCTCTACTGCGGCGTGCAGCTTTGGGTGGGACCGGGCGAGAGCTTCGTGCCATTCGGAATCGAGGAGCTTGCGTTCAACAAGAACAGGCACGCAGGCGACCCACGCCTGGTCGGCCCGTTTGACAATCCGGGCACAACTGGCGGCTACTTCACGTTGATGGTTCTCGTTTGCGCGGTCGATCTCATGTTTGCGCAAGGCCGGCGACGTTGGCTCTTGTGGGCGGTCGTTGCCTGCAATTTGTTCGGCCTGGTGGCGACAGGAAATCGGGCGTCGTTTCTTGTTCTGCTGGCGATATTCCCGGCGATGCTCTTTGTGTTTCGCCGGCAGCTTGGCGCAAAGAGAGTCGTTCTGTACCTGCTTGGGAGGCGCGTCGGTGCTTGCCGTGGCGGCTACGGTTGCCGTGGCAGTTTCCGGATTCAATCAAATGTTCATGCGAATGGAGACGGTGACCGAGACGGAAGGAGGCGTTCCGGCGACCCGTCAGGCTGGGCTGGCCCGTGGCGCTGGAAAAAATCCGTCAGGATCCATGGTTCGGCGAGGGACCACACTTCTGGACGGCAGAAGATGCAGAAAAGACGGGTGAATTGAGGGTGGAATTCGAGGAATCTGGGTGAATTGAGCACTGCCTTTGATCCGTATCCGCACAGCCTGTACCTGTATCAGCTCAGGACGGTTGGCATCTTTGGCCTTGTCGCCGTATTGGCATTTTTCCTGCGGGCGTGGCGAATCGTGTATGTCGTCAACTCGACGCGAAACAGACGGCGACTACAGGTCGGCATTCGTCCGACTTGGACTTCTGCTGATACCCGCTTTTCTCGTGGCACAGATTACGCTCGAGTTCAACCGGCCCGACACGATTGACTATGCGCAATTCATCCTTGCGTTGATGGGCCTATTGGTCGGCTCGAGTGATCGCAATCTGCAATTGGTCGGCTCGCGCGACCACAATTGCGCCAGGAATGCGGCGCCATTGCCCCGCCGTCGTAACGGCGGCCGGCAAGGAAGGGCTGCCCGTGCGGGTCATGATGATCGGTCCGTATCCGAGATCCCCTGGCAGGATCGATGGCGGGGTGGCAGCCGCCATGACGTATCTGTCGCAGGCGCTTGTCGCCGTGCAAGGACTGCAGCTCATTGGCGTACGGATTGCCTGGGATGGCGAACACTTCGCGGCAATGCGACGAATTTGCCTGGCCAATTGTCGATCTGCCGCTCGGCAGGCTTGAGCTCAGCACCCTCTATCGACGGCAGAAGGCGCACTTGCGAGCATTTGATCCGTCAGCATCGGCCAGACATCATTCACGGGCAGGGTGTCGACGTGGCGGGCTATCTTTCGGTGAGTTCAGGCATCCCGACCGTCGTAACGGTTCATGGATTGCTATCCGAGAACGCGAAGTTTCAGACGGACTTGGCGACAAGGGCGCGCGCCATCGTGGCGGGAATGTTGACTGAAAGACGGACAATTCGCCGGGCAACCGACTTGATCGCCATTAGCCCGTTTGTAACGCAGTACTACGGTACGCAGATTGCGGGACGCGTGCATGAAGTGCCGAATGCCATCTCCCCGCGTTTCTTCGGGGTGAAGCGGTACCCGGAAAGAGGCCGCTACCTGTTTGCCGGCCGAATCGCAAACGGCAAGGGATTGATTGACCTGTTGCGCGCGATCGCCCGGAACATATCGACAGTGACGAAAGTCGTGCTTGCAGGCGCGGCGCCGGACAAGTCATACGAGAACGAAGTCCGAATGGAGTCGGAAAGACTGGGCTTGAGCAAGATCGTGACGTTTGCCGGACTGTTGGATGAAGAAGCATTGCTGGGGGAGTTCAGTCGCGCCGACGCCTTGCTATTGCCCTCTCACCAGGAGACTGCGCCCATGGTCGTTCAGCAAGCCATGGCGGCCGGGCCTCGCTGTGATCGCAACGAAAGTTGGTGGCATCCCGTATCAGATTCAGCATGACGTGACCGGGCTCCTGTTCGAGCCTGGAAACGTCGACGAATTGACAGGGCTGCTCCGGCGGCTTGCTTCGGACAGCTCGCTCGGTCCCAGGCTAGGAACTGCGGCGCGGGAGTCCGCGAGCGCACGTTATGACGCAAACGAGATCGCGCGCGCAACGATCTCAGTCTACGAGTCCGTCCTGAGCTCCAATTCCCGCCTTGGCAGTCATCGGAAACAGCAATGAATGCATTCGACCTCGAATGGAACGCCAGGCACTGGAATCGCGCACTATTCCTCGTGCTCGGCCTGGCGTGCCTGCTCCGTCTGTGGGGAACGTGGTACGGGCTCCCATACAGCTACTACGACGACGAATACCACGAAGTCATGAGAGCGCTCGAGCTCGGCATGGGCGGCTTCAATTTCGAGCGCACGGGCAAGGGCGGATTCTATTTCCTGTTGTTCCTGGAGTATGGCCTTTACTACGTTAGCCTCAAAGCTCCTGGGGATCGTCAATTCGACGCGGGAGTTTGCGGAGTACTTTGTCCGGGATCCCAGCGCGTTCTATCTCATAGGGCGCGTGACGGCGGCGCTGATCGGTACGTTTACGGTTGCGGCGGTCATTTATTTCGGCAAGCGTGCGTATGGTGCGACCGCCGGACTGCTCGCCGGCCTCTTTCTCGCGGTCAATGTCCTGCACATCGACCTGTCGCGATTGATCGGCGTCGATGTGCCGATGACGATGCTCGCGGCGATATCGCTTTGCTTCGGCTTGCGGATAGCCGAAGGTGGAGCCCGTCGCGACTATGTGTTGGCCGCGCTCTTCGCAGGCTTGGCGACGACGACAAAATTGCCCGGAATGCTCCTGTTCGTACCGCTCCTGATTGCTCACGGGTACGCAGTTGCAAACATGCGTGGCACGCTGCGGGACTCGATCCGGGCGCCTGACCTGTGGATCGCAATTGCAATGTTTCTGCTCGTGGTGATCGTCACCAATCCAGGCATTGTCGGCGGCGACGTGATTTTCTGTCGTTGTTTGCGGAACGAGCCAGCGAGACTGCTCGACGACATGTCCATGGAAGGTGCGGAAGGTGTCGCCGGCGCGGAGCGCCCAAACTCTGTACTTGTACTATTTGAGCGCGATCAAGGACTCGATGGGCTGGCCGCTGTTCGGACTTGGCCTGATTTCCGCGGCATACGCATTGTGGAAACGCACGGCGGCAGACGTCATGTTGCTGTCGTATGCATTGGCAAACTACATTGTGATTTCGAGCACCACTTCGGAGTCGCTCTATTATCCCCGGTACGCGCTCCCGATCATTCTTGTCATGGCGATTCTCAGCGGTCGGGCGCTCGCGGCAACGATGCATGCGAAGTCACGGCACCGCGTAGTTGGTGGCTACGGCTGCCGTGACGGCATGTATCGTCGTTCCATTGGGCGCGTCCATTTCGATTGCGTATGACTTGACGGAGCCGACACGAGAACGCTTGCCAGGGCCTGGTTTGATTCGAACGTCCCAACGGGCAGCCGCGTGCTGATCGAAGGACTCAAGATCGGTCCAGTCAGGGCGACAGTGCCTTTGCATGAGACTTCGGAATCGATCGTGCGCCGCATGGAATACTGGAAGGTAGAAGAAGCCAAAACAGGCGAAGTTTCTCGAACTTCAACTTGCAGTGCACCCTGGGCGGCGGATATGACCTTGAACTCGTCCGGCCCGAAAGCATCCAGTCGCTGGACGAATACCTGGCACAAGGCGTCGAGTACTTCGTGATCAGACCGGACGTGTTCAAGACACAGACGGGCGAGATTCCGGCAGCGCTCGACTTGTCAGTGATCTCCGATCCGATCCGCGGGTCGTTCTCCTGAAGCGCTTCCCGGGGCATCGGCGTCTTCAGTCGGTCCGACAATCGAGATTTATGGGCTCGCGAATA
>CAWFNJ010000005.1:0-365586 GCA_963817195.1 uncultured Gammaproteobacteria bacterium | reverse complement strand
ACGCCTGTTACCGCTCGACTTGCATGTGTTAAGCACGCCGCCAGCGTTCAATCTGAGCCAGGATCAAACTCTTCAGTTCAATGGTTTGAGCTGAAGCGAGACCCAAACTCCAAACCAAACAAGTCCGGTGTTACCCGGACGGCTGGACGCTTGGTTACTCGCAGTAGCGCCCATAAATGGACACCAGACGCGAGTCCCCACACAAATTACCTGCAAATTTTTAAAGAGCGCCCGGACGGCAAAAGCGTTCGGGCAAGCCGCCTATTATGCCCGGCGCCTGGGGCTCCGTACAACACATAACATGCCGCACGAACACCCGCCCGGGTGATCCCTTTCAGGACCGCCCGAGGTCGGGGGGCGCGCAGTATAGCCCCCCTTTTGGGGGAGTCAACGGGTTCGAGCGGCCCCTAGCCCTTTTTTATGGAGACACGGGCAATGGCTCGCTTCCCGGCCTGAAGGAGATAGGTGGAACCCGCCTCGAGCACGGCATCCCGGCTCCCGATCCGTTCTCCGTCCACCCTTATGGCGCCCTGGTCGATGAGCCGGTACGCGGCAGTTGCACTGGCGGCCAGGCCCGCGTCTTTCAGGGCGTTGGCGAGCTTCAGGGAATTGCCCGGACTGGTGCAGTTGCTTCTCGGGAATCGTCTCCGGCAGCGCCCCGTCGCGGAACCGGGCGATGAACTTGTCGCGCTCGGCCTCGCCCGCACCCCGGCCGTGATAGGTGTCCACGATCTCGCTAGCGAGCTCGAATTTCGCATCCCTGGGATTTCTGCCCTTCATCCACGGACTTACGCAGTTTCCGGATGTCAGTGAGCGTCCGTGAGGACAGCAATTCGAAGTAGCGCCACATCAGCTCGTCGGAGATGGACATGAGCTTGCCGAACATGTCGGTGGCCGGCTCGTGGATGCCGATGTAGTTGCCGAGGGACTTCGACATCTTCTGCACGCCATCCGTCCCTTCGAGCAGCGGCATGGTCAGGACGACCTGCGGCTCCTGGCCGTAATCGGACTGCAGCGTCGCGCCCGACCAGCAGGTTGAACTTCTGGTCCGTGCCGCCGAGCTCGACGTCGGCCTTGAGCGCGACCGAGTCGTAGCCCTGCACCAGCGGATACAGGAATTCGTGCACGGCGATCGGCTGCTGCGCCTTGTAGCGCTTGGCGAAATCGTCGCGCTCCAGCATGCGCGCGACCGTGTACCTGGCCGCGAGCTCGATCATGCCGGAGGCGCCCATCGCGCCGAACCAGCGGGAATTGAAATCGATGACCGTCTTTTCCGGGTCCAGGATCTTGAAGATCTGCTCCTGGTAGGTGCGGGCGTTTGCCTGCACTTCCTCGGGTGTCAGGCGCGGCCGGGTCGCGTTCTTGCCCGAGGGATCGCCGATCATCCCGGTGAAATCGCCGATCAGGAAGATCGCCGTATGCCCGAGCTGCTGGAACTGGCGCATCTTGTTGATGAGCACGGTGTGGCCGAGGTGCAGGTCGGGAGCCGTCGGGTCGAAGCCGGCCTTGACCCGCAGCGGCTGGCCCCGCGCGAGCTTTTTCCTGAGGTCTTCCTCGGTCAGGAGTTCGGAGGCACCCCGGCGCAGTTCTTCGAGTTGTGGTCCCGGCGCCAGCATGGATCCCCCTTGGCGGCATCATATATGTGACGGAGTACAAAGGCTGCCTGATCAATGGGTTGACCGGGCTTCCTGCATTGGATTACCGTCCGGCTCATACCGTCCGTGGAAATGCCGTTGCTGACCCCACAGAACTTCGTGCAGGCCGCCGCCGAGGCCGTCACCGCGACCCCGCCGCGGCGCTTCGGCGTGATCGCGTCCTGCGTCGTGGCGGGCGCCATCCTTGCCGCCGCCGGCGCCCAGGTCCAGAACCCGGTGCTCGAGCCGGGCAGCGACGACCTGCTGTCGGTCGTCGAGCTGGCGGGCGCGGCGGAACAGATCACCCCGGCCGCGCCCTTCGAGTTCGTCGCGATCACGATCGGCCGGAATGACACGCTCGACCAGGTGTTTCGCGGCCTGCAGCTGAAGCTCTCCGACCTCGCGGAACTGCGCAGCCTGCCGGACGTGCGCAAGAGCCTCGACATGATCCGCCCGGGCGACGTGATCCAGCTCACGCACCTCGACGGCGAGATCAAGTCGCTGACGCGGCGCATCGACGACACGGCGACGCTGTCGGTGACCCGCCCGGACGGCGTGTTCAGCGCGAACATCGTCGAGAACCCGCTCGAGACCTCGGAGCACACGCTGCGCGGCACCGTGGACAGCTCGCTCTACGTCGCGGTCAACGGGGCGGGCGGCACGAACCGCCTCGCGGTCGAACTGGCCGACGTCTTCAAGTACGACATCGATTTCGTCAACCAGGCGCAGCCCGGCGACAGCTTCATCGTGGCCTACGAGCAGCAGTACCAGGACGGCGAGTTCGTGCGCGACGGCGACATCCTCGCCGCTGAGTTCGTGAACACCGGCAAGACTTACCGCGCGGTGCGCTACGTCGGGCCGAACGGCAAGGCGGACTACTACACGCCGGACGGCCGCCCGGTGCGCAAGGCTTTCCTGCGCTACCCGGTCGACTATGCGCGCATCAGCTCCGGCTTCAGCCTCGCGCGCCGCCACCCGGTGCTGAACCGCGTGCGCGCGCACAAGGGCATCGATTTCGCCGCGGCGACCGGCACGCCGATCAAGGCGGCGGGCGCCGGCCGCATCGTCAGCCGCGGCCGCAAGGGCGGTTATGGCAACGCGGTGGAGCTGGCGCACAACAACAGCATCACGACGCTGTACGGCCACATGTCGCGGTTTGCCAAGGGACAGAAGGTCGGCGACCGCGTGTCGCAGGGCCAGGTGATCGGCTACGTCGGCATGACCGGCCTCGCAAGCGGCCCGCACGTGCACTACGAGTACCGCGTCAAGGGCGTGCACAAGAATCCGGCGCGCGTCACCGTGCCGAAAGCGGACCCGATTCCGGCGAGCCTGATGGCGGACTTCAAGGCGCAAACGGCGCCGCTGCTGGCGCGCCTCGACCCCGCCGTGCCGGTCCCGGCCACGCAGGTCGCCAAGGCCCCGCAGAGCACCGGCAGCCGCGGCGGCCGCTAGAACAATGAAAAAAGGGGACAGTCACCTCTAGAGGGGACTGTCCCCTTTCTTCAGGTCGAGAAAGAGGACCCGCAGCCGCAGGTCGTGGTGGCGTTCGGATTGCGAATGACGAACTGCGCGCCCTCGAGGTCCTCGCGGTAGTCGATCTCCGCGCCTGCGAGATACTGGAAGGACAGCGGATCGACGAGCAGGGTCACGCCCTGGTTCGGAAATTCCGCGTCGCCATCCTCGACCTTCTCGTCGAAGGTAAAGCCGTACTGGAATCCTGAGCAGCCGCCGCCGGAGACGAACACGCGCAGCTTGAGCTTCGGGTTGCCCTCCTCGCGGATCAGCTCCCCGACCTTGCGCGCGGCAGCGTCGGTGAAGACCAGTCCGTCGTTTGTCTGCGCTGTTTCGTTCAAGTAACCGCTCCAGTTGCGTCGCAAGTCCGAGGCCGGATTCTAGGTCCAGCCGGGTGGGGGGTCAAAGCGCTGGCGCGTCCACCCCGCCTTCCACGCGCCAGTCGAAAGTCTGCTTCGTCGGCTCGGGATTGCGCCCGAGCCGGTACTCCACGTGGAGGCGCTCGGGCCGGAAATCCAGTGGCAATTCGACCGGCACCTCGATCTGCTGGAAGAAGCGCAGCGAAAACGGGAATTGCTTGCGCTTGTCGATCTCGATCTCGGGCAATGCGAGCGTGCAAGGGCTCCTGGCCCTGCTGGCCCTCGACGGAAAAGGTGACCGTCCCGTTGGCGATGGTGTCGCGCGTCGCCGCCTGCACCAGCGTGATGAGCACGAGGTAGCGGCGCTCTTCCTCTTCCGGACGCACCTGCAGCTCCTGCACGCGCAGCGCTCCCGACCCGTACTGGCGCACGACCAGCCCGCGATAGAACTCGAGCTCCTGTTTCTGGCGCGCGGTCTCCGTCTGCAGTTCGCCCATCATCGCCTGCGCGTCGGACTGCGCCTGGCGGTCAACCTGCTGGCCGACCTCGGCGACGGCGACGCGCTGGCGCAGCGACTCGTTCTCCTCGGCAAGCACCCGACTGCGCTTCTGCAGCTCGAATCGCTCGAGCATCGAGCTCACGATGAAATACCCCGAGCTCGCGCGGCCAAGCTCGAAGGCCCCGTAGCACAGGACCAGGATGCCGGCCGTGGCGAGGACCGGTTTCCAGCTGCTTCTCAGGCTCAACTCGCGTACCTCGGGACGCCGCCGCTAGAATTGCCCGACGGACGGGAGCTCGCGCAGATGCCCTGGATCAAGGCCTTGCATGTGATCTTCATGGTGACCTGGTTCGCGGGTCTCTTCTACCTGCCGCGGCTCTTCGTATACCACGCGGCAACGACGGACAACGCGGGCATCGAGCGGTTCCGCGTCATGGAGCGCCGGCTGTTCGCGATCATGACGATCGGCGCAGCCATGACCGCGCTATTCGGCTTCTGGCTGCTGGCAGGCAACCCGGTCCTGCTCGGCGCGGGCTGGATGCGGGCCAAGCTCGCGCTGGTGCTGCTGCTCATCGTCTACCACGCCTGGAACTGGCGGCTGCTGCGCGAATTCGCCGCCGGCCGCAATGCTCGCAGCCCGCGCTGGTACCGCTGGTTCAACGAGGTGCCGTCGCTGCTCCTGATCGGCATCGTGCTGCTCGTGATCGTCCGGCCCTTCTGACTCATCCCTCGGGTGCGGGTGCACGCGCGCCCATGCGCTCGCGCCACCAGGACGGATACGGCGGCAGGCCCTCCGGGAAGGCGTGAGCGCCGAGCTCGTGCAGCGCGTGCGAATAGACCCGTCGCTTGAAGTAGATGACGTCGTGCACCGCGTCCCACCAGTCGACCCAGCGCCAGCGGTCGAACTCCGGCGGCTGCTCGGTTGAGTCGAAGCTGCAAAGCCGAGTCGCCCGCGCCGAGCTTGAGCAGGTACCAGCGCTGCTTCTGGCCGATGCAGACCGGGCTCGAGTCGCGGCGCACGAACTGCGGCGGCAGGCGGTAACGCAGCCAGTTCCGGGTGCGGGCGAGCTCGGAAACCTGGTCGGGTTTCAGGCCGACTTCCTCGGCGAGCTCGCGGTAGAGCGCCTGCTCCGGTCGCTCGCCGCGGCGGATCCCGCCCTGCGGGAACTGCCAGCCCCGCGCATTGACGCGGCCGCCGATGAAGACCTGGCGGTCGTCGTTCATCAGGACGATGCCGACGTTCGCCCGGTAGCCGTCGGCATCGATGTAGTCGGAGTCGCGGTCCATGGCGCCGATTTTAATCGGCTAAAGTGCAGGCATGGGGAGGATGCGCACGGGTCACCTGGTCGTGCTGCTCGTGGCCGGGTCGGTCGCGGCGATCGCCGTATCGCTGACGCTCGGCAGCTCGGGGCTGGACACGCCCTGGCAGCGGCTCGCCGAGGGCGACCCGCTCATGCGCACGATCGTCTGGGAGCTGCGCCTGCCGCGCGCGCTCGCCGCTTTCGGCACCGGCGTCGTGCTGGCGCTCGCGGGTGTGCTGATGCAGGCGCTGCTGCGCAACCCGCTGGCCGATCCCTACGTGCTCGGGGTGTCGGGTGGCGCCGCGGTCGGCGCGCTCGGGCTCATGCTGGCGGGCGCCGCGGGATTCGCGATCGACCTCGGGGCGGCGGCCGGGGCGTTCGGCGCGATGCTGCTGGTGTTCGCCGTCGCGCACGGGCCCGGCGGGTGGACCACGACGCGCCTCCTGTTGACCGGCGTCGTCGTGGCAGCCGGCTGCGGCGCGATCGTGAGTCTCCTGCTCTCCCTCTCGGACGACCTGCGCCTGCGCGGCATGCTGTTCTGGCTGCTGGGCGATTTCGGCTACGTCCAGACGCCCTGGTGGCTGCTCGGGCTCGCGCTCGTCGCGATCCCGGCCTGCCTGTTCGCGGCGCGCCCGCTGGATGCGCTCGCGCGCGGCGAGCTTCAGGCGCGGCTGCTCGGCGTGCCGGTGAGAGGCCTCAGGATCGCAATTTACGTCAGCGCATCCCTGTTGACCGCCGCAGCCGTCACCACGGCCGGCAGCATCGGTTTCGTCGGCCTCGTGACGCCGCACCTCGTGCGCTTGCTGGTCGGCTCTTCGCACCGCGCGGTGATTCCTGCCGCGGCGCTCGCCGGTGGCGCGCTGCTGGTCGTCGCCGATCTCATGGCTCGCACGATCGTTGCGCCACGGATACTCCCGGTCGGCGCGCTGACGGCGCTCATCGGCGTCCCGCTGTTCCTGCTGCTGATCCGTCGCAATCCAAACCCGCCAGGCAGGTGACCCGTGTCTTCAGTCTCGAGACTCGTCAACCAGAACTGGTGGTTCACCACGTTGATGGTGAACCCGCACGCCTACTGCCCGCCGCTGACCAAGGACATCAAGTGCGATGTGCTCATCGTCGGCGGAGGCTTCAGCGGTGTCAGCGCGGCGGCCGAGTTCCTGAAGAAGGGACTGAGCGTCGTGCTGATCGAGAAGAACATCATCGGTGGCAGCTCCTCCGGCCGCAGCGCCGGAATGCTCACGCCTGACAGCGAGCTCGAGCTGCATCAGCTCGTGCGCCGTTACGGCGCGAAGGCTGCGGGCGAGATCTGGGAGGCGCCCTGCCGCGGCATCCAGCGTGTCGTCGAAACCATCCAGCGGTACGACATCCAGGCCGGGCTGCTGCGGCAGGATTCGCTGTTCCTCGGGCTCGGAAAGGGCGGCAAGGACGCGGTGGCCGAGGAGCGCGAGTGCCGCGAGAGCGTCGGATTCACGGACCAGCGGGTCTATGACGAGGGGCAGTTGAAGGGAATCCTCGGCGCCCAGGAATACACAGCTGGCATTCGTTACGGCGGAACCTACGGGATCAACCCGCTGGCAACTCTCCAGGGCCTGAAGAACCTGCTGATCGAGAACGGCATGCAGGTCTTCGAAAGCACCGAGATGGAGCGGCTCGAGGGCCACACCGCGTACACCCATGCCGGCAGCGTGACGGCGGACAGCATCATCATCGCCGTCGACAAGATGGACCCGGCGATCAGTCCGCTGGCCCATGAAGCTTTCCACGCACAGACGTTTCTGAGCGTGACCGAGCCGCTGACCGATCGCGAGCTCCGGATCCTGTTTCCGTCGGGCGAACAGATGCAGTGCTGGGACTCGAAGCTCGTCTATTCGTATTTCAGGCTGACCGGTGACAACCGCCTGCTGCTGGGCGGCGGCACGCCGGTCACCACCTATCTCAGGGATGCATACAACAACCCGCGCGTCATCCGCAGGATCATCAAGGACTTCAGGAGCCACTTTCCGGAATTGCGCGACCTCTCTTTCATGCAGTTCTGGCCTGGCCAGATCGACATGTCGCGGGACCTGTTGCCGGTCATCGCGAAGCCGCACGAGCTGCCGCACGTGCGTTTCATCCTCGGCTGCGTCGGCATCCCCTGGGCGACATTCTGCGGCAGCTTTGCCGCGCGGATGGTGCTCGGCGAGGCGGACGACGACTACCGGAAGTTCTTCAACTACTTCTCGAACAACCGCCACTTTTCCCTGCCCATCGGACTCGGCAAGGTCATCGGCAAGCCGATCCTCTTCTCACTGGCCAATGCCTGGGCCAAGTTCCGACAGGTCGATACCTTGCGCAATCAAGAGGCTGGCGAAAAGGAGTTCTGAGTCAGGCTGCTCCGCCCAGTGGCGGCGCGGGGTAACTACCCGCGCGGGAAGCCGACCAGGTGCTGCGCGTCGAGGCGGATGCCGATGCGCTCGCCGATGGCATGGTCGTGGTGGCTCGGCACGAACGAGAGCACCACCGCGCCGGACGGCAGCCTCATCGTGTAGCGGAAGTCCGCGCCACGGAAGGCGCGCTCGACCACCTCGGCGCGGAGCAGGCTCGCGTCGTCATGGATCACGTCGTCGGGGCGCAGCAGCAGGTCGACGTGCGTGCCGACTGCCTGCTCCGACGTGAGCTGGCCCTCGATGACGCCCAGTTCCGTCGATACGCGCCCCGGTCCGAGCACTGTCCCCTGGATGAAGCTGCCCTCGCCCACGAAGTCCGCGACGAAGCGCGTGGCCGGCGAGTGGTAGACCGTCCAGGGCGCATCCCACTGCTCGAGCCCGCCGGCGCGCATCACGCCGATCTCGTCGGCGATCGCGAACGCCTCGCGCTGGTCGTGCGTCACGAGCAGCGCCGTCGCGCCCTCGGCAACCAGCGCGGCGCGCAGTTGCTGCGCCAGCTCCATGCGCACGTCGGCGTCGAGATTCGAGAACGGCTCGTCGAGCATCACCAGCCGCGGCCGCGGGGCCAGCGCGCGCGCAAGCGCGACGCGCTGCTGCTGCCCGCCCGAGAGTTCGTGCGGCAGGCGTCGGGCCTCCGTGGCGAGTCCGACCAGCTCGAGTAATTCCTGCGCGCGCCGGCGGCGCGCCTGCGCGTCGGCCTCGCGCAGGCCGAAGGCGATGTTCGCGAGTGCGTCGAGATGCGGAAACAGTGCAAAGTCCTGGAACACCATGCCGATGCGCCGCCGCTCGGGCGGCACCCAGCGCCGCGGGCCCGAGAGCAGCTCGCCGCCCGCGAGCACCTCCCCGGCGTCCGGCCGCTCGAAGCCGGCGATCAGCCGCAGCACCGTGGTCTTGCCCGAGCCCGAGGGACCCAGCAGGCAGCCGATGCGGCCTGCGCCCACGACGAGCGACAGCCGGTCGACCGCGGTGACCCCGGGAAACGACCGCGAGACTTCACGCAGCTCGAGCCGCACGCTCCATCCTCCAGGTCAGCAGCGCGACCGGCAGCAGGCCGGCCGCGACGATCGCGAGCGCCGGCAGCGCCGCGCGCTGCCATTCGCCCTCGGCGGTCATCTCGAACACGCGCACCGCGAGCGTGTCCCAGCCGAACGGGCGCGTCATCAGCGTAATCGGCATCTCCTTCATGACGTCCACGAACACCAGGAGGAGCGCGGTGCCGAGCCCGGCACCGAGCAGCGGCAGGTGCAGGCGCGTGACCAGCTCGCGTGCCCGCAAACCGAGCGAGCGCGCCGCTTCTTCGAGCGAGGGCCGGATGCGCGCGAAGCCGCCCTGGACGGGCACGGTCGCGACCGCGAGGAAGCGCGCGACGTAGCCGAACAGGAGCGCCACGACCGTGCCCTGCAGCCAGAGTCCCTCGCCGCCCGCGATCGTGCGCCAGGCGGCGTCGATGCCGCCGAGCACCGTGACGACGCCGACTGCCAGCACCGCGCCGGGAATCGCATAACCGAGGGTCGCAATGCGGGCTGCTGCGCGCGACAGCCGGCCGGCGTCGAAGCGCGTCGAGTAGCCCAGCACGACGGCGAGCACGAGGCAGGCGCCGGCCGCCATCGTGGCTAGCGCGAGCGTGCGCAGGATGTAGTCGACGTAACGCGCATCGAGGTCGAGCGGCGCCACGTCGAGCGCCCAGCGCGCGAGCGCGGCGCCGGGCAGCACGAAACCGAGCGCGAATACGGCAGATGCATAGCCGCAGGCGATCCAGCCGCGCGCGCCGGGCAGCACGAGTCGCGCGGCCGCCCGGCTGCCCGCATCGGCTGCCGTGTAGCGCGCGCGTCCCCGTGCGAGCAGCTCGACGGCGAGCACGAGCACCACGAACCCGAGCAGCAGCAACGCAAGCCCGAGGGCGGTCTCGATCGAGAACAGGCCGTACCAGGACTTGTAGATCGAGGTCGTGTAAGTGTCGAAGTTGAAGACCGAGACCGCGCCAAAGTCGGCGAGCGTTTCCATGGCAACCAGCGCTGCGCCGCCCGCGAGCCAGGGCCGCGCGAGCGGCACCGCGACGCGAAACAGCCCCGACCAGGGCCCGAAGCCGAGCGACTGCGCGGCCTCGAGCGCACGCGCACCGTGCGTCAGGAAGGCGCCGCGCGCCATCAGATAAACGTAGGGATAGCTCGCAAGGCCGAGCACCGCGATCACGCCGCCGGTGGAGCGGATCGGCGGCACCGCGAATCCTGCGCCGAAAAACGCGCGCAGCGCAGTCGGGACGGCGCCTGCGTAGTCGAGCGTCGCGACCGCGACGAAGGCGAGCACGTAGGCCGGCATCGCCATCGGCAGGAGCAAGGCCCAGGCGAAGAACCCGCGCCCGGGAAACTCGCAAGCCGCGGTTAGCCAGGCGAGCGAGGTGCCGAGCGCCACGGCGATCGCGACGACGCCGATCACGAGCACGACCGTGTTCAGCGTCACCCGCGCCAGCACATGTTCGGTCAGGTGCGCCCAGAGCGCGGGATCCGCGCCCGTCGCGCCGTGGACCACGGCTGCGAGGATCGCGACCATCGGCAGCGCGACGAGAATCGCGGCGAGCGCCGGGCCGGCGCGCGGATTCGCGGCGTCCACGGCCTGCCTGACGGTGTCAGCGCCAGCCGGCGCGGTCGATCAGCATCACGGCGGCCGGTTGCGTCTTGCCGATCAGGCCGACATTGACCTCGTTCGGCTCGAACCGGCCCCAGGCTTTCACCTCCGGCAGCGGCTCGACTCCCGCATTGGCGGGGAACTCGAAATTGACCGCGGCAAAGCGCTGCTGGATGGCAGGCGAAGCGAGCCACTCGAGGAACCGCACGGCCTCCGCGCGATTCTTGGCGTTTTTCGTGACGCCGCCGCCGGAGATGTTGACGTGCGTGCCCTTGCCCGCCTGGTCGGCCCAGAAGATCTGCACCGGGAAGCCCTTCTCCTCGTGCTGCAGGCGCCCGAGGTAGTAGCTGTTCGTGATGCCGACGTCGCATTGGCCGGCGGCGATCGCCTTGAGCATCAGCGTGTCGTTCGAGAACGGCTCCGCCGCGAGGTTGGCGATCCAGCCGCGCACCAGTCGCTCGGTCGCCTGTTCGCCGATGTCGTTGATGAACATCGCGACCAGCGACTGGTTGTAAACCGCCTTGCCGCTGCGCAGGCACAGCTTGCCCTTCCAGCGCGGATCGGCGAGATCGGCATAAGTCGAGAGCTCCGTGGGTTTCACGCGCGCGGTCGAGTACGCAATCGTACGTGCACGCACCGCGAGTCCGAACCAATGGCCTTCCGGATCGCGCAAGTGGGCAGGGATCGCCGCCTCGAGCGCCGGCGAGCGGATCGGCTGCAGCAGGCCCGCCTGCGTTGCGCGCCAGAGATCACCGGCATCCACGGAAATGAAGAGGTCCGCGGGACTCGCCGTGCCCTCCGCCGTCAGGCGCTGGATGAGCGGCGCCCCGTCATCTGTGACGGACTTCACTTCGATGCCCCGCTCTTTGCCGTACTCCTGGAACAGCTCATCGACCAACTGGTACTTGCGGGCTGTGTACACCACGAGAGGCTCGCCAGCGGCCTGGGCGGGCCCGGAAATCGCGACGGCGGCAAGTGCGGCCAGTGCCGGGAGGCACCGCACCAGGGCATTACGGAAGCTCATGAAGGCCTCGATATGGTTAATGAGAATGACTCTCATTAAGCATATCAGGTCTGGCGGGCGGCGGCACGGTCCTGCAGGTAACTCTGACCCCTGCGCATCAGGCGCGAGAAACCCGCCGCGTCCTGGTTTGCGACCAGCGCCTGCAGCCGGCCGACAGCCTCGGCCAGCGCCTTGAGCGACTCTCCGCCGTACTCGTTCAGGGCCTGGATTTCGAAGTAGAGCGCCGGGCTCTCGCCGGCCACCAGCGAGGCGACGGCGAGCTGGGCGTCGAAGGTCGTGCTCGACAGGCGCGCGAGGCGCGGCGCCGCTTCGCCGCTCTCCGCGAGTGCCGTGAAGAACGCGATGTTGATCGCGTGCGAGAGGCCGAGCACGTAGGCGATCAGCCGGTCGTGGTCGTCCAGCGTCGTGACCACCTGTTCGACCATCGTCGAGGCAAACAGTCGCTGCGCGTCCGCGACCGCGTCCGGGTGGCCGACGTCCACGTGGATGATGTGGCGTCCCGAAAGCAGGTCCGTGTCCGGCCCGAACATGGGATGCAGGGAGCACACGCGCACACCGGCCGAGCGCAGCGCCTCGAGGCCGCGTCGCAAGGGTGTCTTCAGCGAGCCGATGTCGAACACGAGCCCGGACGGGCGGTGGCGTGCGAGCTGCTCGAGGATGGAGGCCGTGATGCCCAGCGGCGTCGCAACCACGATCACCTCGTGCGAGAGCTCGTCGGATTGCCAGTCGATGCGGTGTGCGTGCGCGCCGAGCGGGCCGGCCGGATCCGCGACCTCGACCTCGTAGCCCTGGGAATCGAGAAACTCGACGAACCAGCGGCCCATCTTGCCGCGCCCGCCGATCACGAGCGCGCGCCGGCCCGCGCCCTGCCCCTGTGCCGCGACCTGGGCCTGTTCCTGGGTTGCGAGCGAGCTGCGAATCAAGAGCCGCAGCAGGTTGTCGGCGAGGGCCGGCGACAGCCCCAGTTTCTCTGCCGCAGCCCGCGCGTGCAGGAGCACTTCGCGCTCGCGCTGGAAGTCGCGGGTGGGATGGCCGGTGGCGCGCTTCGCACGCGCTACTTCCTCGGACAGGCGCTGGCGCTCGGCGATGAGCGCCAGCAATTCGCCGTCGAGTTTTGTCAGCCGCTCGCGCAGCTTGGCCAGATCCATTCGGCAGTCCCCGGTTCCCGGACTGCCCTGTGTACCGGCCCGCTTGCCGCCGCGCAAGCGGGCCGGATGGTCATGGACTCAGCCGTCGATGCGGAAGCCGAAGTACCAGCCGCCCTGGGAGTCGTAGGACCAGTAGTCGGGGCGATAGCCGCGGCCGTAGTAGTAGGCAGCGTCGCGCCAGCCCGCGTCATACCCGGAGCGGTAGGTGTTCCCGACGCCGTAGCCGTAGAACGCATTGCGGCGCCAGTATTGGTCGTAGCGGCCGTAACGCTGCCAGTCGCGCCACGCGAGCTCGTAGCCCGAGCGATAGCCGTAGTCGAGGCTGTAGCGATACGGGGGGACGTAGCGCCAATGCCGGTTGTCGTACCCGCGGTAGTAGCGCCAGCCGTCGTTGCGCCAACCGTGGTAGTGCCAGCCGCGGCGGCGCCAATCGTCGTCGCGCCGCCAGTCGTTGCGGTCCCAGTCGTGGCCATCGCCAGTCGTGTCGCGCCAGTCCCTCGTGGTCGCGCCAGTCATCGTCGCCGTTGTGTACCCGGTTGTGGCCGCGGTCGTGATCATCGTCGCGGTCATGATCGCGCCCGTGATCGTCATGCCGGTCGTCGCCGCGCTTGTCGTGGTCCGGGCGCACGGTGAACTTCGCGGGCAGGGGTTTCGCCGGTTTCTGCGACTTCACGGGTTTTTGAGGCTTCACAAGCTTCTGCGGCGTGGCGATGGTGTTCTCCCGTTTCGGGATCGCCTTGCTGCGCCGCTCATCGTCGGCGGCGGCCGCCGGGCCTGCCAGCAGCAGGGCCAGCGAGGTCGCCATGAGGGTTTGCTTGAGCATGTCGGCTCCTCCACAGGGTGCGTGGCGCCAGTGTCGGCCGACCAAGCTGAATCGCCGCTTAACCGGCAGGAGCGCTACCATTTGCCCATGCACGCGCCCTTCCAGACGCTGCCGGATCCCCTGCCGGCCGATCCGATGCCCCTGGCGTCGACCTGGTTCCGGCAGGCCTGGGACGAACAGGTCCAGCGCAACCCGAACGCGATGAGCCTCGCGACCACGGGGGCGGACGGCAAGGCCTCGGTGCGCATCGTCCTGTGCAAGGAGATCGTCGCGGATCCGGGGTATCTCGTGTTCTATACGAACTACCATTCGCGCAAGGGCCGCGAGCTCGCCACGCACCCGTGGGCAGCGGTCGTATTTCTGTGGGACTCGCTCGGACGGCAACTGCGGGTCGAGGGTCCGGTCGTGCATGCGCTCCCGAGCGAGAGCGACGACTATTTCGCGAGCCGCTCCTGGCGCAGCCGCCTGTCCGCGATCACCAGCGAGCAGAGTGCGCCGGTTGCTTCCCGCAAGATCCTCCAGGAGCAGCTGCGCAACGCCGCGGAGCGGCTCGGCACGCCGGATCCTTTCACTGCGCCGGACGACGACCAGGAACCCGGGCTGCGACTGCCGCGGCCCGAGCACTGGGGCGGCTACCGCCTGTGGGCCGCTGTGGTCGAGCTCTGGTGCGAAGGCGAACACCGGTTGCACGACCGGGCGCGCTGGCGGCGCGTGATCGCGCCCGCGGGGGACGGGCGCTTCCAGGCCGAGCCCTGGCAGCACGAGCGGCTGCAGCCCTGAGCGAGGCGCAGCCTCCACGGCTCGACTGCCGCGCGGTGGACGTTGCCGTCGCCGGACGCACGCTCGTGCGCGGCCTCGAGCTCGCGGCCAAGGGCGGCGAGTTCATTGCGGTGCTGGGACGAAACGGCGTCGGCAAGACGCTCACCCTGCACACGCTCGCGGGCTTGCGCGCGCCGGCCACCGGCGTCGTGCAGCTCGACGGCCGTGACCTCGCGGCCTGGTCGGGACGCGAGCGCGCGCAGCGCCTCGGTCTCCTGCTGCAGCTCACCGAGGATCCGTTTCCTTCGACCGTGTTCGAGACCGCGCTCATCGGCCGCCATCCGCACCTGCCGTTCTGGCAGTGGGAAGATGCGGGCGACCTCGCCGCAGCGCGCGGCGCACTCGCGGCCGTCGGGCTTGCGGAGGTCGCGGAGCGCGCGGCCGAGTCGCTCTCCGGCGGCGAGCGCCGCCGCCTCGACGTCGCGACGCTGCTCGCCCAGGACGCGGCAGTTTGCCTGCTCGACGAGCCGACCAACCACCTCGACCCGCGGCATCGCAACGAGATCCTATCGCTGTTCCGTGCGCGTGCCGACGCGGGCGGCCTGGTCATCGCCGCGCTGCACGACGCGACACTCGCGGCGCGCGCGGCGGACAAGGCGCTGCTGCTGTTCGGCGACGGGCGCTGGCGCTACGGCGAGGCCGCGACCATCCTTTCGGACGAGAACCTCTCGGAGCTCTACGAAGTCCCGGTCGGAGAGCTATCGTGGCGCGGCCAGCGGGTATTCGTCAGCGCCTGAGCCTAGCCGGCCAGTGCCTCGAGGATCACCTCGTGCAAGCTGCCGTTCGTGGCGAGGATGCTGCGCGTCTCGAGGCCGATCGCCTTGCCCTCCAGGTCCGTTACCCGTCCACCTGCCTCCTCGACGACCACGGTCAGCGCCGCGATGTCGAGAATGTTGATGTCGGACTCCAGGACGGCGTCGATCTTGCCGGCCGCCAGCAGGTGGTAGTGCAGGAAATCCCCGAAGCCGCGGATCCGGTCGAGGCTCGCGACCAGGCGGCCGAACGCGGCCCAGCGCGGGCTGGTCGCGAGCGAACGCAGGTTGCCGGTCGACAGCGTCGCTTCCTCGATTCGCGCGATGCGACTCACCGCGAGCGGCGAGCCGTCGAGGAAGGCGCCGCCGCCGCGCTCGGCCCAGGCCGTCTCGCCGTAGGCCGGCGCCGCGGAGACACCGAGCTGCAGCCGGCCTCTGTGCATGACCGCGATCTGCGTCGAGAACATCGGATAGCGGCGCACGAAACTCTTGGTGCCGTCGATCGGATCCACGAGCCACAGATGTTCGGCATCCATTCGCTCGGCGGCCGACTCCTCGCCGTAGAAGCCGTCGCCGGGAAAGCGCGCCGTGACGACCGCGCGAATCGCCTGCTCGGCCGCGATGTCGGCGTCCGTGACCGGCGACCCGTCAGCCTTCGCGCGCACCGCGATCGCGCCGGCATAGTGGCTGCGGATAAGGTCGGCGGCACTCGCAGCCGCCGCAAGCGCCGCATCGAGCCGTGCGGAATTGCCCATTGCGGCCACACTGCCGGGACGCTCGACCGTCCGTCAACGGCCGCTTGACCGGCCTCCGGTGCCTCTCCAGAATGACCCGCGATGACAGGTGCCCCGGGCGCAAGCCCGGGCTAATCGGGAAGCCGGTGCGCGAGTGATCGCCATCCCGGCACTGCCCCCGCAACGGTAAACGGCGCAAGCCGCATCACGCAGGCCAAGCCTGCAGCCACTGCCGGACTTCCGGTGGGAAGGCGATGCGGACAGCCGTGAGTCCGGAGACCGGCCCGTCACATAGCGCCAGTCGCGGCGGGCGACCGGGGGTGCGGTCCCACCGCCCTTCCGTCTTCCGCCTCCGCGACCGGTGAACTTGCACGCACCGCTCGGGAGGAGCACCGATGAATGCCTTGATTCTCTTTGCCGCTGCCGCCGGCAGCCCTGCCCTCGAACCCGTGGTCGTCACCGCCACGCGCACGGAACATCCTGCCAGCGAAGTGCTGGCCAGCGTCGAGTTGATCACTGGCGACGACCTGATCATGCGGCCCGCCGCGGAGCTCAGCGACGCGCTGCGCTTCGTGCCGGGTGTCGAGCCCGCGCGCCTCGGCCCGCCCGGCCAGCAAACCTCGATCTTCGTGCGCGGCACGGAATCGAACCACGTGCTGGTGCTGATGGATGGCCTGCGCATCAACCCAGGCACCATCGGCACGGCGGCGATACAGAATGTCGCGCCCGAATTCGTGGAGCGCGTGGAGATCGTCAAGGGCCCGCGCTCAACGCTTTATGGTTCGGACGCGATCGGCGGCGTGATCAACATCATCACGCGCGGCGCCGAGGATGGCAGCAGCGTGCAGGCGGGCTTCGGCAGCTTCGACACGAAGACTGCGAGCTTCAGCGCCGGGTTCGGCGACGACAATACGGGAGCCACGATTGCCGGCGCCTGGTTCGACAGCGAGGGGTTTCCGACCAGGGTCGGGGACGACACGGATCGCGGCACCGAGAACACGTCCTTTACCGCCTCGGCCCACACGGATGTCGGCGCGGTGGTTCTCGGCGTCCGCGGCTGGTACGCCTCGGGCACCACCCAATACTCGGAATTCACGCTGGCGCCCGTTGACCAGGACTTCGAGAACATGACGCTGGCCGTGACGGCGGAATTTGCGCCCACGAGCTCGTGGTCCTCGCGCCTCATGGTCGGGCACGCGGAGGACAACCTCGAGCAGAACCAGTCGGACGACTTCATCGACACCGAGCGCAACACGGTTGACTGGCAGAACGACATTGCGCTTTCGGGATCGACCACCCTGACGGCCGGCCTCCTGTGGCAGGACGAGGAAGCCGACTCGTTTTCCGACTTCGGTTTCGACGTCGACGCCTATGCCTCCGACGTGACGACCAGCCAGCTCTACCTGCAGGCCCAGGGCAATCATGGTCCGCATCGCGTGCTGCTGGGCGGCGCTTACACGGACCACGAAACCTTTGGCGGCCACGCGACCGGCAACGTCGAGTACGGTTTTGCCTTTGCGGGCGGCACGCTCATGACGCTCTCCGCCGGCACGGGCTTCCGGGCGCCGGATGCGACGGACCTCTACAACAACTTCAGCGGCAACGCGGATCTCGAGCCGGAGGAGTCGACGAGCTACGAGATCGGCTTTCGCCAGCCGATCGGCGAACAGCAATCTGTCTCGATCGCGGCATTTCGCAACGACATCGACGATCTGGTGACCTTCGTCCCCACGGGCCCGTTCAGCGGCATAAACCAGAACGTCGACAAGGCGCGCATCGACGGCGTCGAGGCCGCCTGGCAGTACGACGGGGAAAAGTGGTACGCCCAGGCCACGGCGACGCTGCAGGATCCCCGCAATGAAACCACGGACGAGCGTCTGCTTCGCCGCGCACGCGAGAACTACACGGCCGCGGTCGCGCGCCGCTTCGGCGCGCACGAGGTCGCCCTCGACCTTCTCTACGCAGGCGAGCGGCGCGATTTCGACGCCATCGACTTCGTGGGCTTTGTCCAGCTCGATGCCTACTGGCTCGCCAACCTGGCGGCGAAGGTCGCCCTGGGCGAGCACTTTACTTTGCTCGCGCGAATAGAGAACCTGCTGGACGAGGACTACGAGCTGGCCCACACGTACAACACCATGGGACGCAGCTATTTCGGAGCGATCCGTTACGAGTTCCGCTGAGGGGTCCACTTGGGCAACCGGCTGTCGAAGATCTACACGCGCACCGGGGACGACGGCACGACCGGCCTCGGCGACGGCAGCCGCGTGCCGAAGGACGGCCCGCGCGTCGAGGCCTACGGCTGCGTGGACGAGGCGAACAGCGCGATCGGCCTGGTCCTCGCCGTGCCGGGCATCCCCGGCGACGTTGCCGAGCTCCTGACCCGCGTGCAGCACGAGCTGTTCGACCTCGGCGGCGAGCTGTGCATCCCGGGGCATCGCGCGATCGAGGCCGGCCACGTCCTCGCGCTCGAGCAGGCGCTCGACGCCTTCAACGAGCGCCTGCCGCCGCTCAAGGAATTCATCCTGCCGGGCGGCGGGCCGGCGGCTGCCGCCTGCCATCTCGCGCGCGCCATCTGCCGGCGCGCGGAGCGGCGCGCCTGGACGCTCGCGCGCGCCGAAGCGGTTGCGCCGGAACCGCTCCAGTACCTGAACCGCCTCTCCGACCTGCTGTTCGTGCTCGCGCGAGTGCTGGCCCGGCACGAAAGCGGCAGCGAAGTGCTCTGGAAGCACCAGCGCCGCGGCGGGACGCCCGGCGACCTAGGGCGCTTCGCGCTTGGCGCGCGCCTCGTCGAGGCGCGCGCAGACGTCGGCGGCGCCGTCCGCGATGCGCGGGCTCGGCCGCGCCAGCAGGTCTCCATTGGACTGGTAGAGATTGCCGCGCGCGACCGCGGTGAGCTGGCCGAACCGCGCCCAGTACGGCGCCGGCTGGTCCGTGTCGGTCGAGAGGATGACCTCGGGCGCGCGCACCAGCACCGACTCGAGGTCCACGGGCAGCGCCTGCACGTCCGCGTCGGCGAACACGTTCTCGCCGCCGCAGAGCCCGAGGATCTCGGTGATGAGGTGCGGTCCGCCCACCGTGTAAAGCGGCACGTCGTCGATCTGCACGAACACGCGCACGCTCGGCCGGCCGCGGTAGCGCTCGCGAAGCGCCGCGATGCGCGCGCGATAGTCGGCGGCCGCCCGCTCCGCGACCGCGCGCGTGCCCGCGAGTGTGCCGAGCGCGAGGACGCCGGTTGCGATGTCGTCCAGGTTGCGGGTCGGGATGCTGACCACGCGGACACCGAGCCCTTCGAGCCGCTCGGCGACGCCAGCCGGCGTGCCGGTTTCCCAGACGACGGCGACGGTCGGCGCGAGCGCGACGATGCGCTCGTAGTCGAGCCGGAACGCGTCGCCGATCTGGGGCAGCTTCGTTGCCGCCTCCGGATAGTCGCTGTAGGCGCTGACCGCCACCACCTGGTCGGCGGCACCGGCGGCAAACAGCATCTCGGTCAGGTTCGGCGCGACGCTCACGATGCGCTCGCGCGCCGGCGCGGCCGCTTCCTGCGCACAGGCGGCGAGCAGCAGTGCGGCGGCCAGGACCATCCGCTTCAGGCCAGCACCTCGCGGCGGAACGCTGCGCCGCGCGCGCGGACCGCCTGCTCGAGCTGCCGCCAGTCGAAGGCCGCCCCCGGGTCGGTCTTGCGCCCCGGCGCGATGTCGCTGTGCCCGGCGATCCATCCATC
This sequence comes from uncultured Gammaproteobacteria bacterium, assembly GCA_963817195.1. Lineage (GTDB taxonomy): Bacteria > Pseudomonadota > Gammaproteobacteria > Steroidobacterales > Steroidobacteraceae > SCUD01. Next base: position 346,209 of record CAWFNJ010000005.1, on the reverse strand, counting down.
GGCAAGCGATGAGTATGCGTGCTGCAGCGCGGCGACGAGATCCGCGAGCGCTTCGTACTGCCGGTCGTCGTACGGAACATCGTCCGCGCCCTCGAGCTCGACGCCGATCGAGAAGTCGTTGCAGGCGTCGCGGCCGCGCCAGTGCGAAGTCCCCGCGTGCCAGGCGCGCTCGCTGAACGGCACGTACTGCGTCAGCGTGCCGTCACGCGATATCAGCACGTGCGAGGAGACGCGCAGGTGCTGGATAGTCGCGAAATAGGGATCCTCGTCGGGCGGCAGCGCGTTGGTGAACAGTTTCTCGATCCAGGGGCCGCCGAAGCGGCCGGGCGGAAGGCTGATGCCGTGCACGACGACCAACTCCGGTGAGAGGCCGCCGGGACGCGGATCGCAATTCGGCGAATCCACCACGCGCGCGCCCGAGAGAAGTCCCATCGCGATGGTCGTGGCAGGCATGGCGAGAGCTTAGCCCGCGCCAATCGCCGCTTCCAATCGCATACACTCGCCGCGTGACGAAAGGCCCGAACGCCGCCATCGCAGCCCGCGACCTCAAGGTTGTCTGGCACCCCTGCACGCAGATGCAGGACCACGAGCGGCTGCCGCTCGTGCCCATCGCACGCGGCGAGGGCGTCTGGCTCTACGACTTCGAGGGCAAACGCTACCTGGACGGCATCAGCTCCTGGTGGGTGAACCTCTTCGGCCACGCGAACCCGCGCATCGGCGCGGCCATCGCCGCCCAGGCTCGCCGAGCTCGAGCACGTGCTGCTCGCGGGTTTCACGCATGCACCGGCCGTCGAGCTGGCCGAATCCCTGGTCCGCATCGTCCCCGCCGGCCTCACGCGCTGCTTCTTCGCCGACAACGGCTCGGCGGCCGTCGAGGTCGCCATCAAGATGAGCTTTCACTACTGGCAAAATGTCGGTAAGCCACGCAAGCACCGGTTCGTCACGCTCTCGAACAGCTACCACGGCGAGACGCTCGGCGCGCTCGCGGTCGGCGACGTCGAGCTGTACAAGCAGGTGTACAAGCCGCTGCTGATGGACGTGATCACGGTGCCCTCCCCCGACTGTCACGGGCGCGAGCCGGGCGAGAGCTGGGAGTCGCACAGCCGCCGGATGTTCGCGGCGATGGAGGCGACGCTCGCCGAGCACGCGGACGAAGTGGCCGCGGTGATCGTCGAGCCGCTGGTGCAATGCGCGGGCAACATGCGCATGTACCACCCGGTGTACCTCTCGCTGCTGCGCGAGGCCTGCGACCGTCATGGCGTGCTCCTGATCGCCGACGAGATCGCGGTCGGCTTCGGCCGCACGGGCACGCTCTTCGCCTGCGAGCAGGCGGGCGTCCGGCCGGATTTCCTGTGCCTGTCGAAAGGGCTGACCGGCGGTTACCTGCCGTTGTCCGTGGTGGTCACGACCGAAACTGTCTACCAGGCGTTCTACGACGATTACCTGAAGCTCACGGCCTTCCTGCACTCGCACAGCTACACCGGCAACCCGCTCGCCTGCGCGGCGGCACTCGCAACGCTCGCGATCTTCCGCGACCAGGATGTCGTGGCGAAGAACCGCGCCCTTGCCCGCCACATCGGCGAGGCGCTCGCACCGCTCGCGGACCACCCGCACGTCGCCGAAGTGCGGCAGACGGGCATGATCGCGGCAGTCGAGTTCGTGAAGGACCGCGCGCGCGGCGAACGCTACGACTGGCGCGAGCGGCGCGGGCTGCGCGCGTACGAGTACGCGCTGTCGCAAGGCGCGCTGCTGCGGCCGGTCGGCAACGTGATCTACCTGATGCCGCCGTACGTGGTCACACCGGAGGAGATCGACTTCCTCGCCGGCGTCGCCCGGGGCGCGCTGGACGCGGCATGCGCGTGATACGCGTCCACGTGGAGGCAGCGCTCGCCCCGGACTCGCGGGTCAAGTTCGGCGGCGCGGCGGCCGCGCACGTCACGCGGGTGCTGCGGCTCAAGGCCGGCGATGCCGTGACGCTCTTCAATGGCGACGGCAGCGACTATCCGTCGCGCCTCGTCAGCATCGGACGCAACACGGTCGAAGCCGAGGTTGCAGGAAGCGCCCTGGCCCGTACCGAATCGCGACTCGCGATCACGCTGATCCAGGGCATCGCACGCGCCGAGCGCATGGATCTGGTCGTGCAGAAAGCGACCGAGCTCGGCGTCGCGGCCATCCTGCCGGTCGCGACGGCGCGCAGCGTCGTGAAACTCGACCGCGACAGCCGCGAGCGAAAGCTCGCGCACTGGCGCGGCATCGCCGTCTCGGCCTGCGAGCAGTGCGGGCGTGCCAGGATCCCGTCGATCGCCGTTCCGCGAACCCTTGCGGAGCAGCTGGCCGGACCACCTTCGGAGCACGCGCGGCTGCTGCTTACGCCGGGCGCGCAGCTCTCGCTCGGGGCCGCTGCGCGCGGCGAGACCGCCATCGAGATACTCGTCGGCCCCGAAGGCGGGCTCACGGATGGCGAGCGCCAGGCAGCGCTCGATGCGGGCTATCGCTCCTGTCGCCTCGGGCCGCGCGTGCTGCGCAGCGAGACCGCCGCAATCGCGGCACTTGCCGTGATCCAGGCCGTGACAGGGGATCTCGGCTAGGCCGCGTAGTAACGCAAAAGGGGACAGTCACCTTTAGAGGGGACAGTCCCCTCTAAGGTGACTGTCCCCTTTTGCGTTACTACGCGGCGGTGACTGTCGTCTCGTCCGCGATCATTTCCTCGAGGCGCTCGAGGTCGGGGATCAGCGGCAGCTCGTTGACCATGCGTACCTGGCACAGCACCGGCGAGCGGTCCGGGAAGGCGCGCGAATTGTCGGCCGCGACGACCTGCGGGTTCACGCGCACCAGCTGCGGGAAACCCTGGGTCGCGATGCCGAAATGCCCTGCCGGCAGCTTCTGCCCGAGGCAGGCGAAGATGACGATGCGCGTGCGGCCGCCGATCACGGGAATGCGCTTGCCGCAGGCGCCCTCGAAGGACACGACCGGCACGCCGCGACCGTTCCAGGACTGGATGCCGAGGTACCAGGGCGGCGCGCCCGGCATCTCCTGCAGCGGCTGGTAGCCGGTGACTTCGGCGACACAGGCGCGCGGCACCAGCAGCCGCTCGTCGAGCAGCGGCACCAGCAGGCCGTAGAGCTCCTGCTCCTCGCTCACGTCGCCGCCCGCCGCACCAGCGGTTCGATCGCCTGCAGGAGCTGTCCCTCCTGGTAGGGCTTGCCGAGGTACTCGTTGACGCCGAGCTCGATCGCGCGTGCGCGGTGCTTCTCGCCGACGCGCGAGGTGATCATGACGATCGGCACGTCCTTGAGCCGCACGTCGTTGCGCACGTGCGAGGCGACCTCGTAGCCGTCCATGCGCGGCATCTCGATGTCGAGCAGGATCACGTCGGGCACCGCGTCCTGCAGGACGGAGACTGCCTCGAGCCCGTCCTTCGCCGTCACCACCCGCATGCCGTTGCGCTCCAGCAGCCGCTGGGTCACGCGGCGCACCGTGATCGAGTCGTCGACGACCAGCGCGAAGATGCGGCGGTCCACCTGCGGCGGCGCGAGCGGGATGCGCGTCTCGGTAGCCGGCTTGTGGCGCCACTCGGAACGCACCAGCGCGCCGACGTCCAGGATGATGCAGATGCGCCCGTCGCCGAGGATGGTCGCGCCCGAGATGCCGCGGATGCCCGAGATCTGCGGGCCGACCGTCTTCACGACGATCTCGCGACTGCCGATCAGCTCGTCGGTCACGATCGCGGTCGAGTGCTCTCCCGCGCGCACCAGGATCACCGGCACCGCCGCGTCGTGCTCCGGGGTCGGCGAGGCAGCGCCGCCCACGAAGGACGCGAGGTGCTGGAAGCGGTACTTCTGCCCGCCGTAATCGAAGCTCGCCGTCTCTTCCGCGATGTGGCGCAGGACCTCCGAGCGCGGCACGCGTACCACGCCCTCCACAGTCGGCAGCGGCAGCGCGTAGAGCTCGTCGCCGACGCGCGTCACGAGGGCCTGGCTGATCGCGAGCGTGAACGGCAGGCGTACGGTGAATCGCGTGCCCTTGCCCGCCCAGGTCTCGGTGTAGAGCGAGCCGCCGAGCTTCTTGATCTCGGTTGCAACTACGTCCATGCCGACGCCGCGGCCCGCCGACTGCGTAACCTTGCCGGCAGTCGAGAAACCCGGCTCGAAGATGAGCTGCAGCGCCTGCTCGTCGGAAAGCTCCTGTTTCGGCGTGATGAGGCCGAGCGCGATGGCGCGGTCGCGGACCAGCTTCAGGTTCACGCCTGCGCCGTCGTCGGCGACCGTGATGACGACTTCCGAGCCTTCGCGCTTCAGCGTCACGTCGATGACGCCGGTTTCGTCCTTGCCGGCCGCGGCGCGCACCGCGGGCAGCTCGATGCCGTGCACGATGGCGTTACGCAGCATGTGCTCGAAGGGCGCGAGCATGCGCTCGAGCACCTGCCGGTCGAGCTCGCCGGCGGCGCCGCCGATGCGCACCTCGACTTTCTTGCCGGTCTCCGCCGCCGCCTGCCGGGCGATGCGCGTGAGGCGCTGCACGTGGCGCTGGAACGGCACCATGCGCGTGCGCATCAGGCCGCCCTGCAGCTCGGAGACGATACGGCCCTGCTGCGTCAGCAGGTTCTGTACCTCGCGGGTCTGGGTCGCGAGCAGCCCCTGCAGGCTCGCCACGTCGGACGAGGTCTCGCCCAGGCCGCGCGAGTACTGCTGGATCGAGGAGTAGCGGTCGAGCTCGAGCGGGTCGAAGTCGTCGCGGCGCGCGCCCGAATCCACGTGCCGGTGCAGGATCTGCGCCTCGGTCTCGATCTCGAGCTTGCGCAGCTGGTCCTTGAGGCGCTGCACCACGCGGCCGAGCTCGGCGAGGTTGAAGTCGATGGAAGACACCTGTTGTTCGAGCCGCGCGCGGTAAATGCTCACCTCGCCCGCGACGTTCAGCATGTTGTCGAGCAAGTCCGCGTCCACACGCGCGACTTCTGCGCGGTCGGCGCTCGCGTCGCGCACCGGCGGCCCTGCGGGCGCTGCCGCCGCCGGGCGCTCATCCGGCACAGGCGCCGCAGCAGGCGCTTCCGGCTCGGGTTCGACCGCGGGCGGCGCTGCGGCAACCGGCGGCGCGGTCACGGCCGCCGGCGGCTCCGCTGCAGGCACTCCGCCCTTCGCGACCAGGCGGATGCGCGTCACGAGATCACGCGCCGCCGCGACCGGCCGTCCGGCGCTCACGTAGTCGCGCATGTGCGCGAGCTCGTCGAGGCTCGCCTGTACGACTCCCAGCAGCCGGTCATCGATCCCGATCGCGTGGTCGTCGAGCCGGGTCGCGAGCGACTCGAGCTCGTGGCTGAGGTCGCCCATGGCGGCAATGCCCGCCATGCGCGCGCCGCCCTTCAGCGTGTGCAGCACGCGCTGCAATTCCGTCACGTGCTCGCGGTTGCCGCGATCGAGCTTGAGCGAGCCCAGCGCGCGGTCCGCGGATTCGAGCAGCTCGGTCGCCTCCTCGCTGAAGATCGAGGCAACTTCCGGGTCGTAGTCGCTGTGCGCGTCCGCAGGCCCCGCCTCGGCGGGTTCTGAGACCTCGTCCGTGGAGAGGTAAGGTGGCCGCCCCTCGATGCCGGTCGAAGGCGGCGCTTTCGGCAGCACGCCGTGGATGTCGCGTTCGGGTGCCATCGTGGCGCGCCCGGAAAGCAGCGTGTCCAGCGAAAGGCGCGGCGGCGCTTCCGGCGGTGACACGATGGGCGGGTGGCGGTGGCGGTGCGGGCGCCACTTCCTGGGACACCGCCATCTGCGGCGGCTCCTCGGCGAGGCGCTTCTCGAGCGCCGCGTCCTGCTGCTCGATGCGCTTCACCAGCCGCTCGAGGTTCGTGAAGCGGCCGGTGTTCTCGTGCACGGCCGCGAGCACGTCCTCGAAGCACACTACGCAGTCCGCCAGCACGGCGAGCCCCGTCTCGTCGAATGTCGCCACGTGGTCAAACATGCGCCGCAGCCATTTGTGCATCGGCTCGGCGAGGCGGATGCTGTGGCGGATGCCTGCGGTGCGTGATGCGCCGCGCAGCGTATGGCAGGCGCGGTAGAGGTCCTCGGTCACCGTGTGCGTGCCCACGGCGAGCCACGCGTTCCGCAGGTAGGTACGGATCACCTCGAGGTGACTCTGCACTTCCTTCTGGTAGATCTCCTGCAGCGAGGAATCGCCACCTTCGGCATAAGCCGCGGGCCGGCCGAGCCAGGCGTCATCCATCGGCGGCTCTGGCTCAGGCAGCGGAGGTTCAGGCAACGGCTCGGGCGGTGAGGCGGGCGCCGCGGCCTGTGCCTTGCGCTTCAGGTCGGCGAGATCGATGCGCTCGGTCTCCGCGAACACGTTGGGCTGCTTGAGCACGAGCGTCGGCTCCGGCGAGGCTGCTGCCGCCTTCGACGCCGGCGGCGCCGGACCGGCGGCATGGGACTCGAGCCTCGCGGCGAGCGCGTCGAGTCCCGCGACCTCGCTGCCCTGCCCTTCCAGCTCGCTGACCAGCGCCGGCAGCACGGCCACCGCTTCCCTGAGCGTTGCGAGCATGGGGCTGGAGCGTTCGAGGGTGCCGTCGATGACGCGGTTCAGCAGGTTCTCGACCGACCAGGCGAAGTCGCCGATGCGACGCGCGCCGACGACGCGCCCGGAGCCCTTCAGCGTATGGAAGGCACGGCGCACCCGCGTCAGCGACTCGCGGTCGGACGGGTTCTCGGCCCAGAGCGGGAACAGGCGGCCGACGGTCGCGATCTCCTCGCCCGCCTCCTCGATGAAGAGCGCGAGGAGCTCCGGGTCGACCGCGGTCCGGCGCTCGGTCGCGTCGCGCGGGGGAGCCTGCTGAGGATGCGCGGCGGGTGGCGGCGGTGCCGGCTTCGGCTCGGCCGCGCGCGGTGCGACGCCACGCAGTCCGTCGAGCGCCACCAGGCAGCGTTCGGCGTTGTCGAGCATGTACCAGGGATCGCCACGGCCCGCCTGCAGCGTCTCCATGTAGTACTCGATGCCGACGATCGCGTCCGCGAGGCGGTCGACGTACTCGTCGTTGCGCGAGAGGCTCCCGGGACCGAGCAGCGACGCAACGTGATCGCCGATGCGGCGCATGACCTCCATCGCGCGGTTGCGGCCGAGCAGCAGCAGGCCCGCGGTGATGCCACGCGCGAGCGCCGGCGCCGCCTCGAGGCCGACCGGTTCCGCGGTCGGGTCGAGCGACTGGCCGAGCAGTTCCTTGATGCGCGCGAGGTTCACGATGCACTCGCGCAGCACGGTCTCGGTGACCTGGCGGAAGTCCGGGTCCGTCTCCGCCCCTGGTGCGGGCGCACCGGGCGGCATGATCAGCCGCACCAGCGCGTCGTCGAGGCCGTCCTCGACGCCGATCAGCGTCGCGGCGATCGCGATCAGCGTGTCCTGCTCGGCCGGCGTACGGCGCGCGATGATGTCCGCGAGACGCGCGAGCTCACCCTGCACCTGCTCGCGCACCGAGCCGAGGCCGAGCACGGCAAGCGTATCGCCGATCTTCTTGAGCAGGTCCACCTGCGGGGCGAGCTCCTCCGGCGGGCCCGCCCTTGCGCGTGTAGAGATCGAGCGCGTCCTTGACGCGGCCGAGGTCCTCCTTGATCGCCGCGGCCACCGTGCGCATCAGCCGCACGGAAGGAGCCGACAGCGACTCGCGTTCCTGCTCGACCGCCTCGTCCACCGGCAGCAGTTCGCCGAGGCGGAACGAGCTCTGACGGCGTCGATGCGGACGCCGCTCGCCGTCGCCCGCGCGACGTAGAACAGCAGGTTGTTGAGCAGCTCGATCGGCGGACTACCCGTGTAGGCGTGCTCGCCCTCCGTGTAGAGGCGCTTCAGCTCGCGGTCCGCGTGGCCGAGCAGGCGCTTGACGGTGACGCTCGCCTCGAGCCCGTCGGCTCGCAGCGCGTCGAGCAGCGCCCCGGTGACCCACCACAGCTGGTACACCGGCGCCGTCGTCGCGACCGATTCCATGCGGTTCGCCACCTCGACCAGGGCATGCAGGCCGCGGTCACCGCCCTCGCCGCGAATGAACCCGAGCAAGCCGCCCTGGAAGCGGGGCCGCAGGCGGCGCGCCCACTGCATCACGGTCAGTTTCGCCTCGGGCGCGCCGACCGCAGGCCCTTCCGGCGTCTTCTCCGAGCTCAGGTTGAGCGAAAGCAGCGTGCCCTCGGACAGCAGCGACGCGCCGCGCACCGCGCGCAGGTCGTTGAGCAGCGGCAGCAGCACGAGCGCGAGGTCGCGACCGCCGCCCAGCACGCGCTCGAGGTAGGTGGGCAGCTGCACGCTCGCGCGCATCAGCGCGTCGAGGCTGTCCACGAACTGGCGCGCGTCGGTCTCGCTGCCGGTGAGCCAGCGCGAGGTCTGCTCCATCTCCTCTGCGAGCAGCGCCGCCCCGTAGACCTCGACGACCCGCAGCACTCCGCGCGCCGCGCGCATGAGCTCGGCCGCGTTCGCGACGTGAGTCTTGTCGGCCGGCGTCTCGGCCGCGGCCTCGAGCGCAATGCGCACGTCGTTCAGCGTCGCGGAAAGCTCGCGCGCGACGAGGTGCAGCGCCTGCTCGTTGACCGAGGGAAAGCCGGACATGACTGGGGGATTCCTCAGGCGGCGCCGCTCGCGGCGCGACGCGTCTCCGCGTTCTCCGTCCCTGCGGGCGCCGGCGCGGGCTTGATCTTGCGCCCGACGGCCGCCGACAGCAGCTGCGGCAGGCGGAAGCCGGCCGCGGACTTGCGCAGCTGCGCCGACATGTCGGCGAGCCGCCCGATGGCAGTCGAGGTGGCGCTGGTGTTGTCGGCGGTCTGCTGGCTGATCTCGCGCAGTACCTGCATGGTGCGCGAGATATGCGAGGACGTCGCCGCCTGCTGGCGCGCGCTCGCCGAAATGTTCTGGACGAGCTGCGCGATCTGGTTCGAGACGCCCTCGATCTCGCCGAGCGCCGCGCCCGCGTTCTCGGCCAGCAGCGCGCCGCCGACCACGTCGCGTGGTGGTGCGCTCCATCGAGACGCACGGCCTCGTTGGTGTCGCGACTGGATGGTACGTACCAGCACCTCGATCTGGCGCGTCGCGTGGCCCGGCCGCGCTCCGCCAGCCGCTGCACCTCGTCGGCGACCACCGCGAAGCCGCGGCCCGACTCGCCGGCCATGCGCGGCCTGGATCGAGGCGTTCAGCGCGAGGATGTTGGTCTGCTCGGCGATGTCGCTGATCAGCTCGACGATGTTGCCGATCTCCTGCGAGCTCTCGCCCAGGCGCTTGATGCGCTTGGAGGTGTCCTGGATGTTCTCGCGGATCGTGTTCATGCCGTCGATCGTGCGGCGCACCGCGTCGCCGCCCTTGTGCGCGACGTCCACCGCGTGACGAGCGACGTCGGCGGAGCGCTCGGCGTTGCCCGAGACTTCCTCGATGGAGGCCGCCATCGCGCCGACCGCGTCGGTCGCTGCCGCGACCTGGCGCGACTGGGCGACGCTCGCCTTGGCCAGGTGGCCGGCCGCCGCCTGTGTCTGCCGCGCCGCCTGGTCGAGCTGCATGGCCGTGTCGTTGATCGTCGCGACCAGCTCGCGCAGCGCCTCGATCGCGTAGTTGATCGAGTCGGCGATCGCGCCGGTAATGTCGTCGGTGACCGTAGCCTGTACGGTCAGGTCGCCGGAGGCGAGGCTCGACATCTCGTCGAGCAGCCGCAGGATTGCGTCCTGGTTGCGGCGATTGCGCTCGGACTCGAGGCTCGCGACGCGCCGGAGGCCGGCCTGCGAAGTCCAGGCCCAGAGCGCGCCGGCAAAGCACAGGATCGCGATCGCGATGGCGATCAGCGCGGGGACCGAGCCCGAGACGCCGTCCTCTCCGAGGTCGGACTGCGCGTCGAGCGACTTCGAGAGCCGGTCGGCCGCGGTGCCGAGATCGGCGGCGGCACGCTGCGCGGCCGCGAGCGCCGCGGCCTGCTCCAGCGTGCCCTGCAGCTTCGTCCTCGAAGCTCGCGAAGGCGTCCTGGACCTCGACGAGGCGCGTCGCCGCCTCGCCCTCGATGGCCGGTACGCCGGCCGTCTTGTCCTCGCCCGCGAGCCCGCGAGGAACTGCGCGAGCAGCGCGGTGTTCTCGGTGATGCGCTGCGTCGACCTCGGCCGGGTTCATTGCGGCCTCGAGCTGCTCGAGGTCGTCGCCGGTGCGCTGCGCGACGGTCTCGAAGCGCGGCAGGACGCGCATCGCCGGCAGACCGCCCGGCGCCGACACGGCATTGCCGGTGGCCGCCAGCACGCGGCCCAGGATGGCGCGCGACTCCGCCGCGGACTTCCTGAGCGCGCCCGCGACCTGGCGCGCGCCGAGCACCTGCTGCGAAGTCTCGAGCAGCATGTTCCACCCGGCTTCGCCGCCGAGCCGGCGCGCACTCTCGGAGGAGAGCGCCGCGAACGGCGAGCGGCCCTTCTCGATCTCGGCCAGGACGCGCTCCAGCGTCGCGCGCGAAGCGGCGAGCCGCTCGAACGCCTCGCGCGTCGCCGCGCGCGGTGGCGGCCGCCTGCGCGGGCATGGCGCCGGCCAGCACGGTGAGCTCGGAGCGATGCTCGCGATAGCCGCGGTCCGCGTTCTCCGCCCGGCTTGCGAGCACCACCAGGAGCGCGGCCGCAAGCGATGCGACCAGGCCGCCCACGAGCAGCGCGGGCATCCACTTCGCTATCGCGAACCTTTCGGGCGCATTCACCATGCTCAGGTCCCCGTCTCCATCAGCTTCAGTGGGTGCCGTGCAGGAACGCCGGGCTTTCCACCAGCGTCCGCAAGCTCAGCACCGGCCAGGCCTCGCTGCCGCGCCGGAATGATCCGGCGAGGTAGTGCTCACAACGGATTATCGTCGGCGGCGCTTCGGCCGTGAACTCGCGCTCGGCGAAGCGCCTGAAACCCCAGCACCTCGTCCACCACGAGTCCGGCCGGAACCTCGCGATGATTCACCACGATCACGCGGGTGTTGCGTCCCGTCACTATCTCGCCGCTGCCGAGGTACTGCTTCAGGTCGATCACCGGCAGCAGCTGCCCGCGCACATTGGCAAGCCCGAGGATCCAGCGCCGCGCGCCGGGCACCCGGGCGATCGGCGCCGGCACACCCATGACTTCGCGCGCCTCGTCCCGCTCGACCAGGAAGGTCTCCCCGCCCATCCGGAACGCCACGCCGATCCACTCCTGGGCCGCGGCACCTTCGCGCGCACCTGCCGCGACGTCGCGCGCGCGCTTCTCGAGTGCCAGCAACAGCTCGAACGGCCGGTCGCGCAGGGCCCTCAGGGTCGGCTCAGCCTGCATCCGGTCAGCCCGTGAGCAGCGCAGCCTGCGCTTTCTCCACGAGTTGCGCCGGTGTCACCGGCTTTACCAGGTAATCGACGGCGCCCTGGCGCATGCCCCAGATGCGGTCGGTTTCCTGGCTCTTGCTCGAGACCATGATGACGGGAATCTTGCGCGTCGCCGGGTCGTTGGCGAGCGTGCGCGTGGCGCGGAAGCCGTCCACACCCGGCATCACGATGTCCATCAGGATGAGGTCGGGCCGGATCTCGCGGGCCTTGCGGATTCCTTCCGCACCGTCCGCGGCGCCCTCGGTCTCGAAGCCGTGATCTTCCAGCATGCGGCGCATCTGGAACACCTCGGTCGGCGAGTCGTCGATAATCAGGATGAGCGCCATGACAGTCCTCCCGCTCCCGTCATTCCCGGTTGACGTGCCGCTCGATCGCGGACAACAGCTCGTCGCGCGTGAACGGCTTGGTCAGGTAATGCTCGGAACCGACGATGCGCCCGCGCGCGCGGTCGAACAGCCCGTCCTTGGAGGACAGCATGATGACCGGGATCGAGCGGAACACCTTGTTGTGCTTGATCAGCGAGCAGGTCTGGTAGCCGTCGAGCCGCGGCATCATGATGTCCACGAACACGACGTCCGGCTGGTGGTCGGCGATCTTCGACAGCGCGTCGAAGCCGTCCACCGCGGTGAACACCTCGCAGCCCTCCTTGGCCAGCAGCGTCTCCGCCGTGCGGCGGATCGTCTTGCTGTCGTCGATGACGAGCACCTTCAGCCCGCTCAGGCGGAGCCCGTCAGTAACGGCCGCTGCACTTTCCATCGGGCTCCTCCGGCCCCGGCTCTGCTCCGGCCGGGCACGTGACCAGTCGTCGGGTGGCGCCCACGGTTTCGACGCCGGAGCGACCACCTTTTAACATATCGGTCCACCCGGCCGCCATGCCGGAACCTCGGCCGCACGGGCGGTCGGGACCAATGACAGGTGTACTATGACAAGGCCCCCTGACGTGCAGTATCCGCGTCACATTCCCGCCAATCGGCCGGAGATCCCTTGATGCCAGCCCGACCGCGCCTCGCGGTGCTGATGGACCCGCTCGAGACCATCAAGCCGGCGAAGGATTCGACGATCGCCATGCTGAAGGCCGCCTGCGCGGCGCGGCTGCGAGGTGCTGGTGTTCGGCCAGGGGGACCTGTGGGTGCGCGACGGGCGTGCGTTCGCGCGCCTCACGCCGATCGAGGTCGTCGGCGACGGCAAGGCCTGGTACCGCACCGGCGAGCCCGACGGTGCGCGAGCTCGGCGCCGTCGACGCGGTCCTGATGCGCAAGGACCCGCCCTTCGACATGGAGTACATCTACGCGACCTACCTGCTCGAGCGCGCCGGAGCAGGCGGGCACCCTGGTCGTGAACCGGCCGCAGGGCCTGCGCGACATGAACGAGAAGGCCTACACGGCCTGGTTCCCGGACTGCTGCGCGCCGACCCTGATCACGCGCGACATGGCGGCGATGGAGGCCTTCCTCGGCGAGCACGGCGAGGCCGTGTTCAAGCCGCTCGACGGCATGGGCGGCCGCTCGATCTTCGTCGTCGCGCAGGGCGACCGCAACGCGCGCGTGGTGCTCGAGACGCTCACCGACGGCGGCCGCCGCTACGCGATCGCGCAGCGCTACCTGCCCGAGATCGCGACCGGCGGGCGACGCCCGGATCCTGCTGGTGGACGGTGAGCCCGTGCCGCACGCGCTGGTCCGCATGCCCGCGAGCGGCGACCACCGCGGCAACCTCGCGGCCGGCGCCCGGGCCGAAAGCCGCGCCCTGACCGAGCGCGACCGCTGGCTCGCCTCGCGGATCGGGCCGGTCATGCGCGAGCGCGGCATGCTGTTCGTCGGCCTCGACGTCATCGGCGGCTTCGTCACCGAGATCAACGTGACGAGCCCGACCGGCATCCGCGAGATCGAGGCAAAGCACGGCCACGACATTGGCGGGATGCTGATCGACGCCGTGCTGGCGACGGCTCGCGCGGCGCTGATGCGCGCCAGGGGCATACCGCCGCACCCGGTTCCGGCGACCGCCTGACGGTCACGCTGTTCCTTGCCGCGCTCTTCCACCTGATCGTGATCCTCGGGATCAGCTTCGCGCCGCCGATCGCCGACTCGGGCAACGTGCCGACGCTCGAGGTGCTGCTGGTCAACAATTCCCTGCCGGACAGCCTGCGGAACGACAGCGCGGACTACCTCGCCGAGCGAACGCAGCAGGGCAGCGGCAACTCGCCCGACGGGCAGACGCGCCGGCCCATGTCCGGCAACAGCGCGGAAACCGTCCCGGGCGCGCCGGAGGGCGGCAAGCAGCTTCCTTCGCCCGAGGGCGAGGCCGGCGGCGAAGGCGAACTGCTCGCCGGCCGCGGCGGCGAGCCGCGCTTCGTCGCGGCCGAGTCCGATCCGCAGGCGGCACCCGCCGTGCTGCCGCTCGAGACCTTCGCCGGCTCCTCGTCGCCGTTCGCGGGCAGCGACACGGACGCGGAGCTTGCAGCTCAAGGGGGCGCCGCGCCGGGAGCTGCTGGTCACGCCGAACACGCGCCTGTCCGAGGTCGCGCTCTATCTCGACGCCTGGAAGCGCCGCATCGAGCAGGTCGGCACCGTCAACTTCCCGAACGCCGCGCGGCGCAGCAAGCTGTCCGGCAATCCGGTGGTCGAGGTCGTGCTCGCCTCGAGCGGCGGCCTGGTCCGGGCCGACGTCCGCCGCTCCAGCGGCTACGGCGAGCTCGATCGCGCCGCAATGGACATATTGAAGCTCGCGACGCCGTTCGAGGCCTTTCCCGAGGAGCTTGCCGCCAAGTACGAAGTGTTGCGCTTCTCCTACGAGTGGCGCTTCGTCGGCGGCCGCCTCGCGGGCTCATCCGTCGAAGTGCCGACGCAGTGACGCCAAAAGAAGGTGAACTGTCCCCCTTTTGCGGCTTTGACCGCTACGGCCGCCGGGCCGATACTAGCCCCATGGCCACCGGCGACTACCTGAACAACCAGCTCCTTGTCGGCGATGCCGTCGCTGGCGGATCCCAATTTCTCGCACAGCGTGACGCTCATCTGCGAGCACAACGAGCGCGGCGCGCTCGGGCTCGTCATCAACCGGCCGCTCGAGATGCGCATGTCCGAGGTGCTCGACCAGCTCTCGCTGCCGACCGAGGACGCGCGCCTGCGCGGGATGCCCGTGCTCGCGGGCGGGCCCGTGCAGCGCGACCGTGGCTTCGTGCTGCACCGCCCCGGACCTCGCGCCTGGGAGTCGACGATGCAGGTTTCCGACACGCTGCACGTGACGACCTCGCGCGACGTGCTCGCGGCGATGGCGAAAGGCGACGGCCCCGGGCACGCGGTGGTCGCGCTCGGCTACGCGGGCTGGGAGGCGGGCCAGCTCGACGAGGAGCTTCTGCAGAACGCCTGGCTCACCGTGCCCTGCGACGACGCCCTGATCTTCGAGCTGCCCTTCGAGCAGCGCTGGCACGCCGCGGCGCGGCTGCTCGGCGTCGAGCTTTCCCGCATCAGCACCCAGGCGGGGCGTGCCTGAGGGAATGCCGGTGACGGCGCCGGCCGCGAGGACGGTGCTCTCCTTTGACTACGGCCTGCGGCGCATCGGCGTCGCCGTCGGCAACACGCTCACAGGCACCGCGGAGGCGCTCGCGACGATCGCTTCCCAGGACGGCGTGCCTGACTGGCGCGCCATCGACCGCTGCGTCGCGGACTGGCGGCCGGCAGCGATCGTCGCCGGTGTTCCCTATAATATGGCCGGCCGCGACGGGCGCCTCACCACGGCAGCCCTGCGGTTCGCCGACGAGCTCGGCGGTCGGTACGGCATCGAGGTTCACCGGGTGGACGAAAGACTGACGTCGCGCGAGGCGGAGGACGACCTGCGCGAGCGCCGTCGCAGCGGCGCGAAGCCGAAGCGCGTGCGCCGCGGCGACGTCGACCGCGAGGCCGCGCGTCTCCTGCTGCTGCAGTGGCTGCGCGGCCAGCCGGGCCGGCCCCGGGCATGAGCCCCGCCCTCGCCCAGACCGACGCAGGCGGGCGCCTGCGCCACCTCGTCACGCTAGACGGCCTGCCGCGCAGTCTGCGTCGAGGCGCTGCTCGAGCGCGCCGAGTCCTTCGCGCAGTCGCCCGGCCGCGGCGACGCGCTCGCGGGGCTCACGGTCGCGAACGTCTTCGGCGAGCCCTCGACCCGCACGCGCACCTCGTTCGAGCTCGCGGCGGTCCGGCAGGGCGCACATGTCGTCAACCTCGATATCAGGCTCTCTTCTCGCGCCAAGGGCGAGACGTTGCTCGACACGGTCTACGCGCTGCTCGCCATGGGCGTCGACGTGTTCGTCATCCGCGACGCCGAGCCGGGCGTGCAGGCAGAGGTCGCGCGCGCCGTGGATGTCGAGGCCGCGGTCGTGTCCGCCGGCGAAGCGCACCTCTCGCACCCGACCCAGGGCCTGCTCGACGCGCTGACCATCCGCCAGGCCAAGGGCGGCTTCGACGAGCTCAAGGTCGCGATCGTCGGCGACATCGCGCGCTCGCGCGTCGCGCGTTCCGCGCACCGCGCGCTCGCGACGCTCGGCGCGCCCGACATCCGCATCGTCGCGCCGCCTGCGATGATGCCCGCGGTGCGGCGAGTTCGAGGGTGCGAGCCGCTTCGAGTCGCTCGAGGAAGGAATCGCCGGCGCCGACGTCGTCATGATGCTGCGCATCCAGCAGGAGCGCTCCGGGCTCGCGGAACCTGTCGACCTCGCCGCGTACCATCGCGGCTTCGGCCTCACCGCGGCGCGGCTCGCGCGCGCCGCGCGCGATGCCATCGTCATGCACCCCGGGCCCATGAACCGCGGCGTCGAGATCGACTCGGACGTCGCCGACGGCCCGCAATCCGTGATCCGCCGCCAGGTCGCGAACGGCGTCGCCGTGCGCACGGCCGTGCTCGCCGCGCTCGCCGAAACGCGCCGGGCAGGCGCACGGTGAGCGCGGAACGCGCGCACCGCGGCACGATCTTCCTCGAGGACGCCGCCGTCCTCGAGCACCGCGCCTTCCCGGGCGCGCAGTACGTGCTGCGGCTCGCCGCGCCGCGTTGCGCGGCAGCGGCGACGCCCGGCAGCTTCGTGCACCTCACCTGCGGGCCCGACCTGCCGATGCGACGGCCGCTCTCGATCATGCGCGCGGACCGCAAGCGAAGGCTGGATCGAGGTGCTCTACAAGGTGGTCGGCCACGGCCTCGCCGAGCTCGCGTTGCGCCGGCCCGGCGAGACGCTGTCCTGCCTCGGGCCGATCGGCCGCGGATTCACGGCGAGCTCCGCACGGCCGCGCCTGCTGCTCGTCGGCGGCGGCGTCGGCATCCCGCCGATGGTCTTCCTCGCGGAACGGATCGCGGCCGAGGGCGGCTTCCAGCCGCTGGTGCTCATGGGATCGGAGCTGCCCTTCCCGTTCGAGCTCGCTGCCTCGCGCCTGCCGGCACCCGGCCTGCCCGCCGGCGCGACCGCTGCGATGCCGCTGCTCGAGAAACTCGGCGTTCCCTCGCGCCTCGCGAGCCTCGTCGGGATTCGCCGGGCTGCCACCGCGGCTACGTGACCGAGCTCGCCGATGCCTGGCTCGGCTCGCTCGACGCGCAGGCCCGCGCCGAAGTCGAGCTCTTCACCTGCGGGCCGCACGGCATGCTGGTCGCCGTCGCCGCGCTCGCGCGCAAGTACGGCGTTCCATGCCAGGTGTCGCTCGAGGAGAACATGGCCTGCGGCGTCGGCGGCTGCGCAGGCTGCACGGTGCTCGTCCAGACGCCCGACGGCCCGGCCATGAAGCGCGTTTGCGTCGATGGCCCCGTGTTCGACGCCGCCACCGCGTGTCGATCGAACGCCTGGCGCGCGCGGATCCGGCGGGGTTCCTCGCTCGCGAACCCGCCGGAACTCTAGAGTTCGCTCGCGAGGACCCCGCCACCTCGCGCGCGCCGGACGGATCCTTCGGTGAGCGACGTCAGGTCGCCGCGAGCGAACGAGGGATTCCGGCCGGCGCGAGGCCCGCGCAGCGCGCGGGCGAATTGCGTCACCCGAAGTTGATGCGCGCCTCGAGGTTGGTGCGCGAGTCGGCGTTGTTGAGCGCCTCCTCGATGTCGATCTTGCCCTCCTTGTAGAGGTGCAGGAGCGCCATGTCGTAGTTCTGGATGCCGCGCTCGTTGGACGACAGCATCGCTTCCTTCACGCCGATCACGTCGCCCTTCTTGATCAGGTCCTGGATGTGCGGCGTGTTCAGCATCACCTCGACCGCCGCGACGCGCTTGCTTGTTGCGGCCGCGCACGAGGCGCTGCGAGACGATCGCGCGCAGGTACTGCGACAGGTCCAGGAAGATCTGGTTGTGCTGGTCGCGCGGGAACAGGTTGATGATGCGGTCGAGCGTCTCGGCGCAGTTGTTGGCGTGCAGCGTCGCGATGGCGAGGTGCCCGGTGCCGGCGAGCGCGATCGCGGACTCCATCGTCTCGCGGTCGCGGATCTCGCCGATCAGGATCACGTCCGGCGCGGCGCGCATCGCGGCGCGCAGCGCCCGGCTGAACGAGCGCGTGTCGAGCCCGACTTCGCGCTGGTTGACGATCGCCTTGCGGTTCTGGTGCAGGAACTCGACCGGGTCCTCGATCGTGAGGATGTGATCGGTGCTGTGTCTCGTTGCGGTGGTTGATCATCGCCGCGAGCGTCGTCGACTTGCCGGAGCCGGTCGCGCCGACCATCAGCACCAGGCCGCGCTTCAGCATCGCGAGCTCGCGCAGGGTTCCGGCAGGCCGAGATCGTCGAGCCTCGGCGTATCCACGCTGATGTAGCGCAGCACGATCGCCGGGTATCCGCGCTGGTAGAAAACGGCGGCGCGGAAGCGGCCGACTCCGGGCTCGGAGATCGCGAAGTCGATCTCGAGCTCGTTCTGGAAGTGCTCGAGCTGCTCGGCGCTCATCAGGCCGAGCGCGATGTCGCGCACCGTCTCGGCGTTCAGGACCTGCTTGTTGATCGGATAGATCAGGCCCTCGATCTTGATCTTGACCGGCGAGTTCGACGTGAAGAACAGGTCGGAGGCCTTCTTCTCCGCCATCAGCTTGAGCAGCGGCTTGATGCTGAAGCGGCCCTCCTCCGCCTCGGCCACGGCGGGCTCCGTCGCCCTCCGGCTTAGTAGACTTTGCCGTCGTTGGACTCATCGACGATCCTCAGCGTGCTGGAGGCCTCGGCCTGAAGCTGGTCCTCACGCTTGCTCTC
The DNA here is from genome assembly GCA_963817195.1 of uncultured Gammaproteobacteria bacterium. Classification (GTDB taxonomy): domain Bacteria; phylum Pseudomonadota; class Gammaproteobacteria; order Steroidobacterales; family Steroidobacteraceae; genus SCUD01. The sequence continues at coordinate 327,739 of CAWFNJ010000005.1, read as the reverse complement.
GAGCTTGATCGCGCAGCCGCAGCTCGTTCTTCGAGTCGGCGTTCCTGAGGCCCTCCTCGTAGGAGATCGACGCCGGCCTCGTACAGGTCGAACAGCGCCTGGTCGAAGGTCTTCATGCCGAGCCGGTTCGAGCGCGCCATGACTTCCTTGATCTTGGTGACCTCGCCGCGGAAGATCAGGTCGGCGACCAGCGGCGTGCCGATCAGGATCTCCATCGCCGCGATGCGCCCCTCGGTCTTCTCGCGCGGGATCAGGCGCTGCGAAACCATCGAGCGGATGTTGAGCGACAGGTCCATCAGGAGCTGCTCGCGCTTCTCCTCCGGGAAGAAGTTGATGATGCGGTCGAGCGCCTGGTTGGAGCTGTTCGCGTGCAGCGTCGCGAGCACCAGGTGGCCGGTCTCGGCGAACTGGATCCCGTACTCCATCGTCTCGCGGTCGCGGATCTCGCCGATCATGATGACGTCGGGCGCCTGGCGCAGCGTGTTCTTGAGCGCCGTGTGCCAGCTCTCGGTGTCGACGCCGACCTCGCGGTGCGTGACGACGCAGCCGCGGTGCTGGTGCACGTACTCGACCGGGTCCTCGATCGTGACGATGTGGCCGCGCGTCTTCTCGTTGCGGTAGCCGACCATCGCGGCGAGCGACGTCGACTTGCCGGAGCCGGTCGCGCCGACCACGATGCACGATGCCGCGCTTGGACATCACGATGTCCTTCAGGATCGGCGGCAGCTCGAGCTCCTCGATCGTCGGGATCGTCGAATTGATCTGGCGGATCACGCAACCGGTCATGCCCTGCTGCACGAAGGCGCTGACGCGGAAGCGGCCGATGCCCGGCGGGGCGATCGCGAAATTCGCCTCCTTGCTGGCGTCGAACTCGCGCGTCTGGCGGTCGTTCATGATCGAGCGCACCAGCACCGCGCTCTGCTCCGGGCGAGAGCGCCTTGTCGGTCTGCGGCCGGACCTCGCCGTCGATCTTGATCGCGGGCGGAAAGCCGGCGGTGATGAACAGGTCGGAACCCTTGCGGTCCACCATGCGCCGCAGCAGGTCCTGCATCAGCTTGATTGCCTGTTCGCGATCCATTCCTGTCTCCAGCGGCGCTGGGCGCCGTTACATGGTGTCCTTGTTGGCGGCCTTGTAGCGGGCCTCTTCCTTGGAGACCAGGCCCTTGGCCAGCATCTCCGTGAGGCACTGGTCGAGCGTCTGCATGCCCTGCGCCTGGCCGGTCTGGATCGACGAGTACATCTGCGCGATCTTGTTCTCGCGGATCAGGTTCCGGATCGCCGGGCGTCGCGATCATGATCTCGTGCGCCGCGATGCGGCCGCCGCCGATGCGCTTCAGCAGCGTCTGCGAGATGACCGCGCGCAGCGACTCCGAGAGCATCGAGCGCACCATCTCCTTCTCCGCCGCCGGGAACACGTCGACCACGCGGTCGACCGTCTTCGCCGCGGAGCTCGTGTGCAGCGTGCCGAACACGAGATGGCCGGTCTCGGCCGCGGTCAGCGCGAGCCGGATGGTCTCGAGGTCGCGCATCTCGCCGACCAGGACGACGTCCGGGTCCTCGCGCAGCGCCGAGCGCAGCGCCTCGCTGAAGCCGAGCGTGTCGCGATGCACCTCGCGCTGGTTGACCAGGCAGCGCTTCGACTCGTGCACGAACTCGATCGGGTCCTCGATCGTGATGATGTGCTCCGGCCGGTTGACGTTGACGTAGTCGACCATGCTCGCGAGCGTCGTGGACTTGCCGGAGCCGGTCGGGCCGGTCACCAGCACCAGGCCGCGCGGCAGCATGCACAGGTCCTTGAAGACCTTCGGCGCGTTCAGGTCGTCGAGCGTCTTGATCAGCGACGGGATGTTGCGGAACACGGCGCCGGCGCCGCGGTTCTGGTTGAAGGCGTTGACGCGGAAGCGCGCGAGGTTCGGGATCTCGAACGAGAAGTCGGTTTCGAAGAACTCCTCGTACACCTTGCGCTGCTTGTCGTTCATGATGTCGTACACCATGCTGTGCACTTCCTTGTGCGTCAGCGGTGGCATGTTCACGCGCTTGACGTCGCCGTCCACGCGGATCATGGGCGGCACGCCCGCGGACAGGTGGAGGTCAGACGCGTTGTTCTTGACTGCGAACGCCAAGAGTTGGGCGATGTCGACGGCCATCAGGACTCCCTGGCTCGGTGCACGACGCAAGGTCCCGGCGCGCCGCATCGCGGTGCTGCAGGACCGGGGGAAGTATAGCCCCGGTAGCAGCACACCAATATGTTAACTATTCCGCAGAATCCGGCTGCCGGCCTCGCGACAGTGCGGGAGCGCATCACGGTCGCGGCACGTGCCGCGGGTCGCGAGCCCGCGGACATCACCCTGATCGGCGTCGCCAAGTCGCAGCCGCTCGAGCGGCTGAAATCCGCGCTGGATGCCGGGCTCGCCGACCTCGGAGAAAACTACCTGCAGGAGGCGCGCTCGCACTTCGCCGCGCTGGCCGGCCGCGGCTTCCGCCGCCACTTCATCGGCGCGCTGCAGACCAACAAGACGCGCGAGGCCGCGCAGCACTTCGACTGGATCCACACGGTGGACCGGATCCGGATCGCGGAGCGGCTGTCCGCGCAGCGCCCCGATTCGCTGCCGCCGCTCGACGTGTGCGTCCAGGTCCACCTCGGCGGCGAGTCGACGAAGTCCGGCGTCGCGCCTTCGGGACTCGCCGCGCTTGCGGACGCCGTCGCGCAACTGGCGCGGCTCCGGCTGCGCGGCCTGATGTGCCTGCCCCCCGAGGAGATCGACCCCGCACGCCAGCGGCGCTGGTTCGCAGAACTCAGGCGGCTCCTGGAGGGGCTCAACGCGAAGGGCCACCGCCTCGACACGCTGTCGATGGGCATGAGCGGAGACTGCGAGGCGGCGATCGCCGAGGGCGCGACCCACCTCAGGATCGGCACGGCGGTCTTCGGCGCGCGCGTCTAGAATCCTCCCATGGACGCACTCATCTTCCTGGTCGATTCGGCCCTCACGTTCCTGGTCTATGCGTTCCTGCTGCGCGTGCTGCTGCAGCTCGTGCGTGCCGACTTCAGGAATCCGCTGGCCCAGGCAGTCGTCACGCTGACCAGCTGGCTCGTCATGCCCTTGCGGCGCCTGCTACCGCCGGTCGGGCGCTTCGACACGGCTTCGCTGGTCGCACTGCTGGTCGTGCAGTTCGCGGCGACGCTGATCCTGTTCCGGCTGCGAACCGGGCGTCGTCTATCCGTTCGTGCCGCTTGCCGCGGAGGCGTTGCGCGCGCTCGCGCTTTCGGCACTGCTGCTCTACACCGTCCTCATCTTCGTCTACGCCCTGCTGTCATTCGTAGCGCCCGGCGCGCGCAGCCCGGCAAACGCCCTGCTCGCGGCACTCTGCGAGCCGGTCCTCGGCCCGTTGCGGCGGGTGCTGCCGGTCCTGGGCGGCATCGACTTCTCGCCGCTGGTTGCGATCGTCGGGTTGCAGGCCCTGCGCATCCTGATCGGCTGAGCCATGCGGCCACTCGCCGCACCGCTGTGGGTTGCAGGCAACAGCCGCCTGGCGGTCATGCTGATTTGCCTCTGGATTTCCGGCTGTGGCGGCAGCCCGGAACCCGTGCCACCGGCCGCAAGCTACGAAGATCCCGGCTTCGTCGAAGCGGGCGATTTCCGGCTGCGTTATGCGTTGACGCTGAGCACCGACCTCCCGGCAGAGATTGCAGGCAGTTACGGCATAGTGCAGAGACGTAATCTAGCTCTGCTCGTGCTCACGCTCGAGCGCCGCGCGGCAGCGGGCCAGCGCGTCGACGCCGAGTCGGTCGAGGCGGAATCGGTCGCGCTCACCGGCGAGCGACACGTGCTCGCGCTCGCACGACACGACGATCCCGGCGGCCCGACCTGGCTTGCGCCGGTCGAGGTGCTCCATCGCGTGCCGCTCACGATCGAGATTCGGGCGCGAGCAACAGCGGCGAGCCCGGCGCTGCGCGCCCGCTTGACAAGGGAGTTCCGTCTCGAGTGAATTGCGGACCTGCGCGCAGACCCGTGAAAAACCGCTCCAAATCGCTGTCGACCCTCTTATGCAGCGGGTTTTTCCATGGTATGGTGCGCGCCGGAATTGATTTGGCGGGATCGCCCCGTCGCTGACAGAACCACAGGAGACTACTCAATGGCGAAAAAGAATGCGGCTCCGACGAAGTCGCAGATTGTTGCGGCGGTCGCTGCCAAGGCGGACCTCAGCAAGAAGCAGGTCAATGCCGTACTCGAAGCGCTCGGCGACCAGATCAAGAAGTCGCTCAAGGGCAACGGCGTGTTCACGCTGCCGGGCCTGTGCAAGATGCGCGTCGTGAAGAAAGCCGCCACCAAGGCGCGCGAGGGCGTCAACCCTTTCACGGGCGAGAAGATGACCATCAAGGCGAAGCCCGCCTCGAAGAAGGTGCGTATCCGCGCCCTCAAGAACCTCAACGAGATGGTGGGCTGAAGCCCTCTCCATCCGCTTTCGAGTTCGAATGCGACGGGGCGGCCAGGCCGCCCCGTTGGTTTTTCAGGGCAAATTCACGGGTTTTCGGCCGCCCTCGCGGCCAGCCACGCCGCCAGGATCGAGCGCAGCTCGGTCAGGCGGCCGTGGAAGAAGTGCTCGGCGCCGGACAGGATTCTCACCTCCGGCGCCGGCTCGAGGCTCCGCGTCCACGCGAGCACACGCTCGTGGTCCACGAGTTCGTCGGCATCGCCCTGGCCCACGAACCAGGGACAGCGCGGCACCGGCAGGCGCGTGAAGTCGAAGCGCTGCACGGGCGGCGCGACTGTCACGAGCGCCGCGGCGGAGCGCGCGGTCGCGAGCTGGTAGGCGACGAAGCCGCCGAACGAGAAGCCGAGCGACCAGAATCGCGCCGCGCCGGTCGCGCGCATGGCGAAATCGGCGACCGCAGCCGCATCCTCGCTCTCGCCGATCCCGTCGTCGTGCGTACCGGCGCTCCCGCCGACGCCGCGGAAGTTGAATCGCACCGACGTGACCCGCTGGTCCTGGCACGCCCGCGCCAGCGTGTGCACGACCTTGTTCTGCATCGTCCCGCCGTACAGCGGGTGAGGATGGCAGCAGACGGCCACGAGGTCGGGTCGCGCACCCGGCGGCCGCTCGATCATGGCCTCGATCGCGCCTGCCGGCCCGTCGATGACGACTTTTTCAATGCTGGGTGACGGTGAACTCACATGACTCCCTGCGCGCGCGGGATCCGGCGGGGTCCTCGCGCGCTCGGCCGGCGAGTCGCAGCGAGACCCCGCCACCTCGCGCGCGCAGGGCGCTGCCCTTCCGTACTCAGCGCTTGTAGATCACGCCTTCCTTCATGACGAAACTGACGTGCTCGAGTGCATGCACGTCCGCCAGCGGGTCGCCTGGCACGGCGACGATGTCCGCGACCTTGCCGGCCTCGAGGCTGCCGAGCCGGTCGTCGATACCCAGGTACTTTGCCGGGACGATCGTCGCCGAGCGGATCGCCTCCATGACGGGCATTCCCGACTCGACCATGTACCCGAATTCCTTGGCATTGTCGCCGTGCGCGCTGACGCCGGTGTCGGTGCCGAACATGATCGTGACGCCCGCCCGCCAGGCCTTGCCGAATGTCTCCTGGATTTGCGGGCCGACGGCAAGCGCCTTGGGACGCACGATCGCCGGAAAGTAGGTCGGGTCCTGCGCCTGCTGGTAGACGAAGCGGCCCGCGGAGATCGTCGGCACGTAGTGCGTGCCCTTCTCCTTCATCAGGCGGATCGCCTCGTCGTCCATGAACGTGCCGTGCTCGATCGAGTCGATGCCGTTCCTGACCGCGCGCTTGATGCCTTCGCTCCCGTGCGCGTGGGCCGCGACCTTCATGCCGTAGTCGTGGGCGGTCGAGATGACTGCCGCGAGCTCCTCGTCGGTGAACTGCGGCGCGCTGCCCGACTTCGCGATCGACAGCACGCCGCCGGTCGCCGTGATCTTGATGGAATCGGCGCCGTCCTGGTAGCGCTGGCGAACGGCATCGCGGCAGCTGTCGGGGCCGTTGCAGACCGTGTCGAGGCGCGGGTCGCTGCTGGAGAGATACGGGCCGAAGGCGTTGGTAGCGTCCGCGTGGCCGCCGCGGGTGCCGATCGAGCGGCCGGCGGTGAAGACCCTCGGGCCCTTGACCTTGCCCGCTTCGATCGCGCGCCTGAGCGCGATCGAGATGTTCCAGTGATCGCCGAGGTTGCGCACCGTCGTGAATCCGGCGAGCAGCGTGCGCTCCGCGAAGACCGTGGAATCGTAGGCCCGGTCCGCCTCGCTCTTCTTGATGCTGTCGAGCTCGCTGGTGCGGCCTTGTTCCGAGGTGAGGTGCACGTGCATGTCCATGAAGCCCGGCAGCGCCGTCGCCTGCGCGAGGTCGACGACCTCGTCGCCGGTGCCCGCCGCCCGGAAGCCGTCCTCGATCGCCTCGATCCGGTCGCCCTGGACGACGATCGTCACCCGTTCGCGTGGCGTCGTGCTCACGCCGTCGACCAGGCGGCCGGCGTGGATCAGCGTCGCCGCGGATGCGGCGCCCGCGGACAGGAACGCGGCCAGGGCCGCAAGCCGGATTGCAGGGCTCATGAGGACCTCGGAAGGGACTACTTGTTGTCCTCTTTCAGGGTCACGGTCTCGACCGCGAGCAGCTCGACCTCGAAGAGCAGCGTCGCGTTCGGCGGGATGACCCCGTTGCCGGCGCCGCGGGCGCCGTAGGCGAGCGACGGCGGGATCACGAGGCGGCGCGTTCCGCCGACCTTCATGCCGGGCAGTCCCTGTTCCCAGCCGCGGATCACGCGGCCCGCGCCGAGCGGGAAGGACAGCGGCTGGCCGCGATCCTTCGAGCTGTCGAACTTGCGGCCGCGTTGGTCCTTGGCGGCCGGGTCGTAGAGCCAGCCGGTGTAGTGGACGATCACTGTCTTGCCCGGCAGCGCCTCTTCGCCGACACCCGGCACGAGGTCGTTCACGAGTACCGCCGGCTCGGCCGCGACGGTCGGTGGCGCAGTCACCGGAGATTGGGCGTGAGCCGCCACCGCTAGCACCGTGGCTGCCAGCACGGTCGCGAATCCACGGGTACGGTCGCGCAGGTCGGCGTCGGAGGGCTTCTTTGCCATACGGCAAAGATAGCAGTGAATTATGTCAGAGGGGACAGCCCCCTTCGACGAACGGATCTCCCGATCAGGGATTCAGCGGCGGGAAGCGGGCCAGAAGCCGAACTGGTGGCGAAGGACGGTGACAAGGTCCTCGAGCTCGTCGAGCAGCTGGGCGAATCGCTCCATTGCGGCTCAGCGGTCGGTGGAGCGGCGGGCGTGATGCGCGCCGTTGGTTCCCGGCGCGTCGGTGTCGGCGGCGAACGCGCCGCGCGCCTTTTCGGCCCAGGTCTTGTAGTTCGAGTACTTCGTGAGCTCGCGCGAAATCGCGCCGTGCCGGCTCACCGGGCTGCGGCGCGGCAGCCGCGACGCGGGCTCGGAACCGGCGCGGTCACGAACCTCGGGAGGCGTAACCTTGATGTCACTCACGCTCGCGGAACCTGAATGGGCTTCATGACCCGCAAGTTACGCGGCAGTGGGCTGAGCAAACAGGAACTGCATCACAGGACCCGGGGCGCAAGGCCCCGCCTGCGGTGCTATCAGGCGATGCGGTAGCTTGGACGGTACTCGCCGACCAGCTTCATGCGCCTCTCGGCCACGAACCCGCGCAGCAACTCGTCGAGGGGACCGGCGATTTCCGGCGCGGCGTGGATCTCGAACGGGCCTCTTTCCTCGATCAGGCGGATGCCCCGTTCCTTCACGTTGCCGGAGACGATGCCGGAAAACGCGCGGCGCAGGTTGGCGGCGCGCTCGTGCGCGGGCTGGTCCATCGAGAGCTTGAGCCCCGCCATCGCCGCGTGGCTCACCTCGAACGGCTGCTGGAACTCGCGCGGGATCTTCAGCAGCCAGTTGTAGTTGTAGGCGTCGCCGGCACGGCGGCGCGAGCGGCGCACGACGTCGAAGCTGCGCTGCATTTCCCGCGCGACTTCGGCCGGGTCGTCGACGATGATGCGGTAGCGCTGGCGCGCCTCCTCGCCGAGCGTGAAACCGATGAAGCGGTCGAGCTGGCGGAAGTAGCCTGCGCTCTCACGCGGGCCGGTAAACACGAGCGGCAGCGGCTGGTTTGCGTTGGCCGGGTCGAGCAGGATGCCGAGCAGGTACAGGATCTCCTCGGCGGTACCCGCCCCGCCGGGGAACACGATGATCCCGTGGCACAGCCGCACGAACGCCTCCAGGCGCTTCTCGATGTCCGGCATGATCACCAGCTGATTGACGATCGGGTTGGGCGGCTCGGCCGCGATGATTCCGGGCTCGGTGATGCCGATGTAGCGGCCGTCGCGGATGCGCTGCTTGGAGTGCCCGATCGTCGCGCCCTTCATCGGGCCCTTCATCGCACCGGGGCCGCAGCCGGTGCAGACCGACAGCCCGCGCAGGCCGAGCTCGTAGCCGACCAGCTTGGTGTAGTCGTACTCCTCGCGCGGGATTGAATGGCCGCCCCAGCACACCACGAGGTCAGGACGTCCCTTGTACTCGAGCGCCCGCGCGTTCCGGAGGATGCAGAAGATCGCGTTCGTGACGCTGGCGGGGTCGTCCAGGTCGAAGCGCGCGACGATCTCGTTGTGGGTGTAGACGATGTCGCGCAGCACCGCGAACAGGTGCTCCTTGACGCCCCTGATCATCTCACCGTCGACGAAGGCGCTGCCGGGCGCGTGCTGCATCTCGAGCTTGATGCCCCAGGGCTCGCGCACGATGCGCAGCTCGAAGTCCTTGTAGGCCTCGAAGATCAGGCGCGCGTCATCGATCAGCGTGCCGGAATTCAGCACCGCGAGCGCACAGCGGCGGAACAGCGGGTACAGGCCGCCCTGGCCGCGGTCGAGCAGCTTGTCGACTTCCTGCTGCGAGAGGTTGTCGAGCACCCCCTTCGGCGACACCCGTGCATGGACGACTGCCGTGAGGTCGAGCCCCGGGCCGCCGCTCACGGGCGGATCTCGATCGGCGTGCCCTGCCCCGTCAGCAGCCAGAAATCGAGCATGTTCTCGTTCGAGAGCGCGATGCACCCGTCGGTCCAGTCGCTGCTGAGGTAGCGGTCGCGCGGGTACTTCAGGAAATTCGGCAGGCCGTGCACCATGATCGCGCCGCCGGGCGCCCAGCCGTGCCTGCGCGCCAGCGCGATGTCGGCGGGCTCCGGGTACGACACCTGCACGGCGAGGAAAAAATCGCTCTGGGCGTTGCGGCGCGTGAGGCGGTAGCGGCCTTCCGGCGTGCGGTAGTCGCCTTCGCGCTGCTTCTGGCCGTTCGGCGCGAGACCGAGTGAGATCTTGTAGCTCGCGACCAGGCCGCCGTCGCGGTACAGCTCCATGACGCGCTTGCCCTTGTGGACGATGACGCGGTCGACTGGCTGCAGCATGCCGGCCGGACCCGCGAGGCCGCCGACCGAGTCGGCGTGCGTTGCCGGCAGCGCCGCCGCGAGGATCATGAAAATCAATAGCTTGCGATACATGTCGCGAGACATTATAACGCCCTGCGCTGACCGGTCAGTCGCCGATCAGCGCGACCGCCTCACAATTTCGCGCCGTAGCGTCCGCGACCAGTCGATAGCGCCCGCCCGCCTCGAGCTCCGCCTCGACCGTGAAGCGGCGTACCGACCCGCTCTCGGCGATGCGGCAATCGACCAGGAACGCGTGCTTGCCTGGCGCCAGCTCGACCTGGCTGGCCGCAAGCCCGACCTCGCGGTCATCGACCTGGCGCAGCCGGACCTGCACCGGCGCGCCTGCGCTCACTACCGGATCCGCGCGCACGATAGCGCGCTCATCGGCCGCCAGCGGCGGACCCTCGTAGGCACGCTCGGTCGTACAGCCGGCGAGCAGCACTGCGAGAGCCATGATGGTGCCGGGTCGTAGATTCGTAGTTCCGTGGAGAGCGTCTCTCATCGCATGGGCTTTGCATTCGGAACTACGAATCTACGACCCGGCACCGAGGGAAAAAAGGCGGCCCGGAGGCCGCCTGGGAGGTCACGCGCAGCCCCTGTTGTCAGGGGCCGCCGGGCGGGGACCCGGCTGGCGCGTGAGAAAACTTGCCTGGCGTCAGCCGCACTTCGAATCGCCGCAGGACAGGCAGGTCATGCAGCCGTCCATCATCACGACCGCGGCCGTGCTGCACTTGGCGCAGAGCTGCGCGCCCTCCGGATAGCTGCCCTCGGCGAACGCGTCCTGCTGCTTGTGGCGCAGCTCCCACTCCTTGCGCTTCGCCTCGATGTGCAAGCGCTGCGTGTCGTCCAGCCCGGGCTTCTGCATCAGGCCGATAGCCTGCAGGTGGCGCTCCACGACGTAGCCGATCTCGGCGACGATCGACGGCATGAACTTGCCGCCCGGCTGCCAGTAGCCCCCGCGCGGGTCGAACACGGCCTTCAGCTCCTCGGTGAGGAACGCAACGTCCCCGCCCTTCCTGAACACCGCCGAGATGATGCGCGTCAGCGCGACGATCCACTGGAAGTGGTCGAGGTTCTTCGAGTTTATGAAGATCTCGAACGGGCGCCGGTGCTCGTGCTCCGTGCCCTCGTTCAGCATGATGTCGTTGATCGTCAGGTACATCGCGTGGTCGGAGACCGGTGTCTTGATCTTGTAGGTCGAGCCGATCAGCACCTCGGGGCGCTCGAGCTTCTCGTGCATCCACACGACCTTGCCGCCGCCGTCCTTGCGCAGCTTGCCCTCGCGCGGAGCCGCAGCCGCGGGCTTCTCGGCCTCCGGCTTCTGGACGCGGTACTTGACGATCTTCTTCTCGAACTTGATCCGGCTCATGTCGGTTCCTCGTGTGCGCTCAGAAGCGGCCGTAGTAGCCTTCCTTCAGCGCGTCGAACAGGTTGGCGGCGGTGTGCACCTCGCCGTCGTACTCGATCTCCTCATCGCCACGCGCCTCGACTTCGCTGCCGTCCTCGAGGGTGAACACGTAGGTCGTGTTCTTGAGGTCGTCCTCCTTGACCAGCACGCCCTGGAACGCCTCGGGATTGAAGCGGAAGGTCGTGCAGCCCTTGAGGCCCTTCTCGTGCGCGTAGAGGTAGATGTCCTTGAAGTCCTCGTAAGGGAAGTCGGTCGGCACGTTCGCCGTCTTCGAGATCGACGAATCGACCCATTTCTGGGCGGCGGCCTGGATCTCGACGTGCTCGCGCGGGCCGATGCTGTCCGCGGTGATGAAATAGTCGGGCAGCGCCTCCGACGAACTGGTCGAGCCCGGCATTGCGCGCGGGTTGACGAGCTCGCGATAGGCAAGCAGCTCGAAGGAGTAGACGTCCACGCGCTCCTTCGACTTCCTGCCCTCGCGGATCACGTTGCGGAAATAGTGGTGCGCGAACGAGGGCTCGATGCCGTTCGACGCGTTGTTGGCCAGCGAGAGCGAGATCGTGCCGGTGGGCGCGATCGAGCTGTGGTGCGTGAAACGGCTGCCCACGGACTCGAGCTGCTTGACGAGCTCCGGCGCGACCTCGGCGATGCGGCGCATGTAGCGGCTGTAGCGCGCGTGCAGCACGCGGCCCGGCACCCGGTCGCCGGCTTTCCAGCCGTCGCGGGCCATCTCGGGACGCTTGCGCAGCATCGCGCGGGTCACCGTGAACTCCTCGTTCATGATCGGCGCCGGCCCTTTCTCGCGGGCGAGCTCGAGCCCCGCCTCCCAGCCCGAGATCGCCATCTCGCGCGACACGTTGTCGGTAAAGGCGACCGACTCCGGCGAGCCGTACTTCATGCCGAGCATGGTGATCGTGGAGCCGAGGCCCAGGAAGCCCATGCCGTGGCGACGCTTGCGCGTGATCTCGTCCCGCTGCAGGCCGAGCGGCAGCCCATTGATCTCGACCACGTTGTCGAGCATGCGCGTGAAGGTGCGCACCACCTCGCGGTACTCGTCCCAGTCGAAGCTCGCCTCGTCCGTGAACGGGCGGCTCACGAAGTGCGTCAGGTTGATCGAGCCGAGCAGGCAGGAGCCGTAGGGCGGAAGCGGCTGCTCGCCGCAGGGATTGGTGGCGCGGATGTTCTCGCACCACCAGTTGTTGTTCATCTCGTTGACCCGGTCCACGAGCACGAAGCCAGGCTCGGCGAAGTCGTAGGTGGACGCCATGATGACGTCCCACAGGCGGCGCGCCGGCAGCGTCTTGTAGACCCTGCAGGCGACCAGTCCCGCATCGTTCGCGACGTAACCCTCCGAGTCGGGCCACTCGCGCCAGACGAATACGCTCGCGTCCTCCAGGTCATGCGTGGCCGGGTCGTACTCGCGCTGTGGCAGCGGGAAAGCAAGCTTCCATTCGCGGTCGCCGCGCACGGCGTCGATGAACTCGTCGGTCACCAGCAGCGAGAGGTTGAACTGCCGGAGCCGGCCGTTCTCGCGCTTGGCGCGGATGAAATCCACCGCGTCCGGGTGCCCGACGTCGAAGGTGCCCATCTGCGCGCCGCGGCGGCCGCCCGCCGAGGACACCGTGAAGCACATGCGGTCGTAGATGTCCATGAACGACATCGGGCCGGAGGTGTGTGCGCCGGCGCCTGCGACGTACGCGCCGCGCGGGCGGAGCGTCGAGAACTCGTAGCCGATGCCGCAGCCCGCCTTCAGCGTGAGCCCGGCCTCGTGCACCTTGTTCAGGATGTCGTCCATCGAGTCATGGATGGTGCCCGACACCGTGCAGTTGATCGTCGAGGTCGCTGGCTTGTGCTCGAGTGCACCCGCGTTCGACATGATGCGCCCGGCCGGGATCGCGCCCTTGCGCAACGCCCACAGGAAGCGTTCGTACGCAGCCTCGCGCTGCGCCGGCTCTTCGACCTCGGCGAGCGTCTTCGCGACGCGCGCGAGCGTGTCGTCCATCGTCGCGTCGATCGGGGTGCCATCCTTGGCGGTCAACCGGTATTTCCGGTCCCAAATGTCGAGCGACGCTTCCTGGAATGGAATTTCTTCGACGTCTCTGTGCTCGATCCTGACCGCTGTGCTCATTTTTTCTGCGATGCTCCCCATGTCCAAAGCCCACGAATTCGCCGGAGAAATCCCCACCTGGGCATGCGCACGAAGCGCCGCCTGCGTCCAATTTCACGTGGCTCCCTGACTCTATCTGCCAGCCGCTTCCGCTTCCGACTGGCAACCACAAGATCTTGTGTCAGGGTTGTGAAATTATTTCCGCGGGGCGGTGGTGTCAAGGATTTCCTTATGGAAAAAATCCCGTCAATAAAGTTTTTATTTTTCAATAAGTTGTATTTGCCACTTCAGGCGGTTTCCGGTCTACCGGCACGCCGCTGCCTCGACTTGCCTCATTTCCGCGCAGTACAACATCTGGTATCCAGAAAAAAGCCACAAAATACGCACAGTTTGTTCACCGGCGTGCCCGCACGCGGGAAAAACAAGGCTCGCGCGCGTTGGAACTTGTGCAATCCCGGCCCGGTCAGACAACGCGCCCCATCGAGGTCAGTTCCCATGTATAGAGCCTTCGCGTCCTTTGCGGCCGTGGCCGCGCTCGCGCTCTCCACGGCCGTTGCCGCGCAAACGGCGCTACCCTCGTTTGCCCCGATCATCAAGAGCGTCTCGCCGGCGGTCGTCAACATCGCCGTTCGCGGCACGGTCGCGGCACCGCGCAATCCCTTCTTCGACGACCCGGGCTTCCGCCGCTTCTTCGGCCTGCCGCCAGACGCCCAGCAGCGTGACCGTGAATTCAGGAGCGCGGGTTCCGGGGTCATCGTGGATGCGAAGAACGGCTACATCGTGACCAATGCCCACGTGGTCAAGAACGCCTCCGAGATCACGATCACGCTGGTGGACGATGTCGAACTGAAAGCCGAAGTGGTCGGCGCCGACCCTGGCTCGGACGTCGCCGTACTGCGCGTGCAGGGCGCGCAGCTCCCTGCGGAGATCAGCCTCGCGGACTCGTCCAAGGTCCAGGTCGGAGACTTCGTGATCGCGATCGGCAATCCCTTCGGCCTGCAGCACACGGTGACCTCGGGAATCGTGAGCGCGCTCGGTCGCACAGGCGTCAGCCGGGAAGGCTACGAGGACTTCATCCAGACCGACGCCGCCATCAATCCCGGCAATTCCGGCGGCGCGCTGGTCGGGCTCGACGGAAACCTGATCGGCATCAACTCGGTGATCCTGTCGCAATCGGGCGGCAACATCGGCATCGGCTTCGCGATCCCGGCGAACATGGTCCGCACGGTCATGGAACAGTTGATCGAATTCGGAGAGGTCAACCGGGGGCAGCTCGGCGTGTCGACGCTGTCGCTGACACCGGAGTTCCGCAAGAGCCTCGGCCTGCCCGAGAACGCCCAGGGCGCGCTGGTTTCCCAGGTGACCGAAGGCTCGGCGGCGGCAAGGGCAGGCATCGAGGCCGGTGACGTCATCACCAGCGTGCGGGGCCAGCCAATCCGATCCAATACCGAGCTTCGCAACACGATCGGCATGCTGAAGGTCGGCGAGTCCGTGGCGATCAACCTGCTGCGCGAGGGCAAGCCGCACAGCGTCACCGCCGTGCTCAAGGAGCCGGCGCAGGTTTCGGATGCGGAGTCGATCCACCCGGCGCTCGCCGGCGCGGACCTGGTGGAGGTATCGGAGGACTCGGTCAGCGGCATCCGCATTCGCGCGGTCGCGCCGGGCAGCCCGGCAGCGCAGGCGGGCCTGCTCGCGGACGACCGGATCATCGGGGTCAACCGCCAGCGGGTCGCGTCGCTCGCGGAACTGCGCGCGGCGGCCAAGGACCAGGCCACGCTCCTGCTGCAATTGCGCCGCGGCAACCAGGCCATCCTGATCCCGCTGCGCTGACAGCCTGCGCGCGTGACGCGCCGCGGTCCGCACACGCGCGCGGCCGGCCGGGTCCCCGAGCGAGCGCGTAAGTTCCGGCGGCGCGAGCGAGGGTCCCCGGCCGGCCGGCGCGCGAGTTCGCGTCCGGGTCCTATAATCGGGCGATGACACCCGGTTCGGTCTGCGTGCTCGGGGGGTCCGGATTCGTGGGCACGCACCTGTGCTCGGCGCTAGCCCGCGCCGGCTGGCGCATCACCGTGCCGACCCGCGATCCCGTCCGGGCGGCACAACTCGCCCCTATCCCCTCGCTGAAGCTGGTCGCCGCCGACATTCACGATGAGCGCCAGCTTGCGTCGCTCTGCGTCGGGCAGCGGGCGGTCGTCAACCTGGTCGGGATCCTCAATGAACGCGGGCGCAGCGGGCGCGGCTTTGAACTCGTTCACGTCGCGCTGGTCCGCAAGGTCGTGGACGCATGCCGCCGCCAGCGCGTCGATCGGCTGCTGCACGTGAGCGCGCTGAACGCGGACGCCGAAGGCGGCGCGAGTCATTACCTCCGCAGCAAGGGCCGCGGTGAGCGCGTGATTCGCGACGAGTCGGGCCCGGACCTGCAGTGGACGATCTTCCAGCCGTCGGTGATCTTCGGGCCGGGGGACGATTTCGCGAACCGGTTTGCGCGCCTGCTGCGCGCCATTCCGCTGGTGCTGCCGCTTGCACGGCCCGGTGCCCGCTTCGCGCCGGTATGGGTTGGCGACGTCGTTGGTGCCGTCTTGCATGCGCTCGCAGACGAGGCGACGGCCGGCGAGGGTTACGAACTGTGCGGGCCCGACGGGATGACGCTGCGCGAGATCGTTTGCAGCGTCCGCGACCGCCTCCGCCTCGCGCGCGCGGTGGTCGGCATCCCGGACTTTGCAGCGCGGCTGCAGGCGGCAGTCTGCGACTTCGTGCCCGGCAAGCCGTTCTCGACCGACAACTACCGCTCGCTCACGGTGGACAGCGTCTGCAAGGTGAACGGCCTCGCCCGCCTCGGCATCCAGCCGCAGCCTTTCGACGCGATCCTGCCGAAATACCTGATCTAGCCAACCGGGCGCGACGTCAGCGATCGGGACAGAGGCTCGCCCGCGCCTTCGGGTTGTCTGCCAGGCCCTGCATGGCCGCGTAGAACGCCGGCAGGTCGCTGCCCAGGCGCTCGAGCTCGCCGCGCAGGGCCGGCACGCAGCGCTCGTAAGTGGCGACCGCGACCAGGCGCGCATTGTTGAACTCGCCCGCCGCCGGATGGCCGCCGGCCGCCAGCGCCGCGCGCAGGCGCGTGATCTCGGCGGCCTTCTGCGTGCGCATCGCCTCGGGCGCGAGCGGCTGCGCGTACAGCGCGGCCAGGCGCCCTCGCGCCGCGACCATGAGCTCCGCGGCTTCGCCCTGGCGCGTGCGCAACGCAACGAACTTCTCGAGCTCCTCCGGCCTGCCTTCCTGCGCAAGCCAGCGCCGCACGCCCTCGTTCTCGACCACGCTCGCGAACGCCTCGTTGAAGTCGCTGTCGTCCTGGGCGTACACGGCCTGGTGAGCCAGCTCGTGAAAGATGAACGCCACGAGCTCCGTGTCGCCGTAGACCAGCATCGTGTTCAGGACCGGGTCGCGCAGATGGCCGAGCGTCGAATAGGCGATCGACGGCCCGATGAACACGTCGTAGCCGCGCGCGCGGAGCTTCCCGGCCTCCTTGGCGGCGCGTGGCTCGTCGAAGTAACCCCGGTAGCTCACGCAGCCCGCGATCGGAAAGCACCAGCGCTTTGGCTCGACCGAGAGTTCTGGCGCCGCGAACAGGTTCCAGGTCGCATAGCGGCGACCGAGGTCGGCGAACGCGCGGTAGCTGCCGTTGTCGGGCAGGCTGAGCTCGGCGTGCGCGAAATCGCGCGCCCGCGCGGCGAGCTCGAGCCGCTCGCGCAGCTTCGGGTCGGTGTCGGGTCGCGCGACCACCTCGGCGATCGGCTCGCGCTTCCCGCTCATCTCGAGCTGCCCCGCGGCGAGGTGCCCGTAGTAGCAGCCGGGCAGCGCGAGACAGGCCGCGGCTGCGGCGAGCAGCCGGGCCGGGCGCGACGGCGGATCGCGTAACATGATGCGATGAAAGTCTATCTGGTCGGCGGCGCGGTTCGCGACGAACTGCTCGGCCGGGCGGTTCGCGAGCGCGACTGGGTCGTGGTGGGCGCGACGCCGCAACAGATGCTGGACGCCGGCTACCGGCAGGTCGGGCGCGATTTCCCGGTGTTCCTGCATCCCGAGACCGCGCGAGGAATACGCGCTTGCGCGCACCGAGCGCAAGACCGGACCCGGCTACCGCGGCTTCGAGCTTTCCTTCTCGCCGGAGGTAACGCTCGAGGAAGATCTCAAGCGCCGCGACCTGACGATCAACGCGATGGCGCGCGGCGCGGACGGCGCATTGATCGATCCCTACGGCGGGCCCGCCGACCTCGAGGCGCGCAAGCTCCGCCACGTGTCGGAGGCTTTCAGCGAGGACCCGGTGCGGATCCTGCGCGTCGCGCGCTTCCTCGCGCGCTACGAGCCGCTTGGATTCTCCATCGCGCCCCAGACTCTCGCGCGAATGCGCGCGATGGTCGCCGCCGGCGAAGCCGATGCCCTGGTGCCGGAGCGGAGCTGGCAGGAGACCGCCAAGGCGCTCGCGGAACCTGCGCCCGCGGCCTGGCTGCGGGCGTTGCGTGACTGCGGCGCCCTGGCGCGCGTCTTTCCCGAGCTCGACGCGCTCTGGGGCGTGCCGCAGCCCGAGAAATGGCATCCCGAGATCGACACCGGTCTGCACATGGAGCTGGTGATGCTGGCGGCGGCCGCGCTCACGCCCGAGCCGCGCATCCGCTTCGCGGCATTGATGCACGACCTCGGCAAGGGCCGCACGCCGCGCTCACAGTGGCCGCGCCACATCGGCCACGAGGAATCCGGCGCGCGGCTGGTCGAGACGGTCGGCGAACGCCTGCGGGTGCCGGCCGACTACCGCGAGCTCGCGGTGCTCGCGGCGCGCTGGCACGGACTCGCGCACCGTGCCCTCGAGCTGCGGCCGCGCACCGTGCTCGAGCTGCTCGAATCCTGCGACGCCTTCCGGCGCCCGGAGCGATTCCGGGAGCTGCTCGTCGCCTGCGAGGCGGATTACCGCGGGCGCGGCGGCTTCCGCGACCGGCCCTATCCCCAGGCGGATCACCTGCGCGAGGCGCAGGCGAAAGCCGCGGCGGTGGTCCTGAGCGATGCCGACCGCGCGGGCCTTCCCGGCGACAAGATCGGCGAGCTCCTGAGGCGACGGCGCCTGGCCGCGCTCAAGGCCGCCTGATCAGGCGAACAGCCAGAACAGCAGCGCTGCGATCGCGAAGCGATAGATCGCGAAGGGCGCGAGGCCGATGCGGTTGATGACCCGCAGCAGCCAGGCGATGCAGAGGTAACCCGTGATCGCCGCGACGGCGACGCCGAGGCCGATTACGCCCCAGTCGACTGCGGGCCCTTCGCCGGTCGCAAGCTTCAGCCCTTCGTAGGCGCCGGCCATGGCGATGCCCGGCACCGCGAGCAGGAAGGAGAAGCGCGCCGCCGCCTCGCGCGTGAGGCCGAGCGCGCGCGCCATCGTCATCGTCACGCCGGAACGCGAAGTGCCCGGCATCAACGCGAGCGCCTGGGCGCAACCGATCAGGATCGCGTCGCGCCAGCCGACGGAGTGTTCGTCGCGCTCCCCGCGGCCGAGGCGGTCGGCGATCCACATCAGGGCGCCGAACAACGCGAGCAAGGTCGCGACCGCGAGCGGATTGCGCAGCTTCTCCTCGATCAGTCCGCCGAAGGCGAGGCCGACGATCCCGACCGGGATGGTGCCGATCACGATGCACCAGGCGAGACGCGCGTCCGGCGTCAGGCCGGCGCCTGCAAGCGAGCCGAGCCAGGCGCGCGCCATCGCGACCAGCTCCCGGCGGAAGTACGCGACGACCGCGCACAGCGTGCCGACATGCACGGCGACGTCGAAGGCGAGGCCCTGGTCCTCCCAGCCGAAGAGGTGCGGCACGAGCACCAGGTGGCCCGAGCTCGAGATCGGCAGGAATTCGGACAGGCCCTGGACGATCGCGAGGACGATGGCGTGAAGTGGATCCAAGATGGCGCCAGTCTACAGGCTCGCGCCGAGGTCCCTGAATCCGAATCCGTGGATTGGCGCGCGAATCGCACGCGCGAGCGCCATCACCTTGAAGCGTTCGCCCATTTCGCCGGGCAGGAGCAGCGTCGCGGCGGCCTGCCGGTGCGCGGGACGATCGCGTTCTGGCGCGGAATCGACGAGGCGCGCAAGCTCCTGCTCGATGCCGGTCGCCAGCAGGAAATGTGCCTGCGTCGCAAAGCCTGCGAGCTCGAGCCCGGTTGCGCGCGCCGCCTCCGCGAGCGCGGAAAAATCGACCCAGGCGGTCAGGTCCTGGGCGCCCGGCACCGCGAGCGGATCCTCGACACGGCGATGCCGCCGGAATCCGGCGAGCGTGCCGCCATCGCGCGAGGCGTGGTAGTAGTGCGCGCGCGGCAAGCCATAGTCGATGACCAGCAGCACGCCGCGCGCGAGCGCACCCGTCGCGCCCTGCATCCACTCGTCCTGGCCGATCCGCAGTTCGGAGACGAAGCCCGCAGGCATCGGCTCCGGCAGCTCCTGCTGGAGTGCGCCGACCGCCGCTGCGAGCCCCGGGTCCGCGGGCTGCGCCTGCCAGCGGAACGCGCCGCCCTCGGCGACGACGCCGACGGCCTCGCTACCCTGCGGCGTGACACGAAAGCGCTCCACCGGCAGCGCGTCCACGACCTCGTTTGCGATCGCCACGCCAGACCAGGGATCGAGCGGCGCCGCGTCGAGCCATTCGAAGGTCGTCGTGCTGGCTGGCGTGCGCTCGAGCAGGCGACGCTGGCGCTCCCGCAGCTTCGGGCTTGGCTCGACGATGCGGTAGCGCCGGGGCGCGCAGCCACGCAGCGCGAGTGCGGCCACCAGCTCGGCGGCGAGCCGCCCGCTGCCGGCGCCGAATTCGAGTACTTCGTCGTCACCCGCGGCGGCGAGCAGCGGTATGACCGCGTCGGCGAGACAGGCGGCGAACAGCGGTGAGAGTTCCGGCGCGGTGACGAAATCGCCGGCGCCGCCGAAAATCGCGCCGTCCGCCATGTAGTAGCCGAGCTCCGGCTCGTAGAGCGCCGCCTGCATGAACGCAGAGAACGGCAGCCAGCCGCCGCTGGTCGCGATCCGCGCGCGAATGCGCCCGGCCAGCTCCTCGGAACGCGCGCGTTCACTGGCCGTTAGCGGCGGCAGGCCGTCCGGCGTCAGCACCAGCGCCTCCGCGGCTCGTGATATCGTCGCGGCCCGTTCCACCGCGCACCCTGACCCGCATGCCTGAGTCCGCCCTGCCGCTCGCCGACAAGGTCGTCCTCGTCACCGGCGCCGCCCGCCGCGTCGGGGCGGTCATCGCGGCCGCGTTTCACGCCGAGGGTGCGCGGGTCGCGGTCCATTACCGCAGCTCGCGCGCGGAAGCCGAGGCGCTCGTCGCCCGGCTCGAAGCCGCGCGCCCCGGCTCGGCGCGCGCCGTCGCCGCGGACCTCGCGGACACCGAGGCCTGCGCCCGCCTGCCGGAGGCGGTCGTGCGCGCCTTCGGGCGGCTCGACGTGCTGGTCAACAACGCCTCGACCTTCTACGCAACGCCGGTCGGCAGCATCACGCCGGACCAGTTCGACGACCTGGTCAGCTCCAACCTGCGCGCGCCGCTGTTCCTCGCGCAGGCCGCCGCGCCCGAGCTCGCGAAGCGCGAGGGGCTGGTCCTCAACATCGCGGACATCCATGGCCTGCGCCCGCTCGGCCGGCACGCGGTGTACAGCGCCGCCAAGGCGGGGCTCGTGATGCTGACGCGCGCGCTCGCGCGCGACCTCGGTCCGGCGATCCGCGTGAATGCCATCGCGCCCGGCCCGGTGCTCTGGCCCGAGCAAGGCGTCGACGAGGCGCTGCGCGAGCGCATCGTCGCGCGCACGGCGCTGAAGCGCGCCGGCACGCCGGAGGACGTCGCGAAGGCTGCACTCTTCTTCGCCAAGGACGCGCCGTTCGTCACGGGCGAGGTGCTGGCGGTGGACGGCGGCCGCCTCGTCGGCGGCGAGGAACGCTAGCCGGCTCATTCGCCCGGGCCGTCGATCGCGACCGGCGTCAGCGGGTGTGCAGCCCGGTCGAAGCGACGCCAGAGCGCGTCCATGCGCTCCCCCACGACCGGGTGCACCAACGCCGGCGCAAGCTCGGCGAGCGGCCCGAGCACCCAGGCGCGGGTCAGCAGGTCCGGGTGCGGGAGCGACTTGCCGGCGACTCGGCCCACGATGTCGCCGTGCAGCAGCAGGTCCAGGTCGAGCGTGCGCGGTCCCCACTTGGGCGCGCCGGGCTCCCGTCCGCAGGCACGCTCGACGGCCTTCAGCCGCTCGAGCAGCGCCTCGGTCGGCAGGTCCGCTGGAAACGACACGACGAGGTTGATGAAATCGTCGCCTTCGAATCCGACAGCGGGGTTCGCGTAGGCACGCGAGACGACCATGCCCGGGAAGCCTCGCGCCAGCAGGCGCAGCGCTTCGGCGAGGCTCGCACGCGGCCGGACGTTGCTGCCGGCCGCGACGTAGGCGTCAGCCACGGCGGGCATCAGTCATCGCGGCTGCGCTCGATCACGACGCCGACGTCGCGCGAGTGGCGGATCGCGCCAGGCTTGTGCACGGTCACGCGCACCCGCGCGATGCCGAACTCCTCGAGCACGATGCGGGCGATCTCCGCGGCGAGCGCTTCGACGAGCTGGAAGCGGCTCGACTCGACGCAGGCGAGCACGCGCTTGGCGACCGACTTGTAGTTCAGCGTGTTCTCGATCGCGTCGCTCTGCCCCGCGGCCCGCAGGTCCATCCACATCTCGAGGTCGATCTCGAGGCGCTGCTTGACCCCGCGTTCCCAGTCGTAGATGCCGATCACCGCCTCTGCGGTCAGCGCGGTAATGAAGATGTGGTCCATCTAGGGCTCCAGAGGGGACAGTCCCCTTTAAAAGGGGACAGTCCCCGGCGGTCGCAGTTCGTCGAGAGGCCAGCGGGCACGGGCACGGACCGGAAGGTCCTCGCGCTCGCCCGCGGCGAGGCGATGGTGGCCGGCGAGCGCGATCATCGCCGCGTTGTCCGTGCAGAACTCCGGGCGCGGGAAGTGCACGCGGGCGCCGGCCGCCTCGACCGCCTCGGCGAGCGCCGCGCGCAGCCGCCGGTTCGCGCCGACGCCGCCGGCGACGACCAGCGTATCGAGCCCGGTTTGCCGGAGCGCGCGCAGGGACTTGGCGACCAGCGTGTCGACCATCGCGTCCTCGAAGCCGCGCGCGACGTCCGCGCGCGCCGCGTCGTCGAGCTTGCGGCCGCGCACGAAGACCACGACCGCGGTCTTGAGCCCGCTGAAACTGAAGTCGAGGCCAGGCCGGTCGAGCATCGGGCGCGGGAATTCGACAGCCCCTCGGCGACCCTGCTCGGCAAGTGCCGCGAGGGCAGGTCCGCCGGGGTAGCCGAGGTCGAGCAGCTTGGCGGTCTTGTCGAAGGCCTCGCCCGCCGCATCGTCCAGCGTCTCGCCCAGGATGCGGTAGCGCCCGAGCCCGGCTACCTCCACCAGCATCGTGTGGCCGCCGGAGACCTGCAGCGCCACGAACGGGAAAGCCGGCGCCCCCGGCTCCAGCGCCGGCGCCAGCAGATGACCCTCGAGGTGATGCACCCCGATCACCGGGACACCCCAGGCATAGCCGAGCGAGCGACCGAGGCAGGCGCCGACCAGCAGCGCGCCGATCAGCCCCGGTCCCGCGGTATACGCAATCCCGTCAATGGCTTGCGGCGGAACCGCCGCCTCGGCCAGGGCGTCTTCGATCATCGGCAGGAGGCGCTCGATGTGCTCGCGCGAGGCGAGTTCGGGCACTACGCCGCCGTGCCGGCTGTGCAGCTCGACCTGGCTGAAGACCCGGTTGGCGAGCAGGCCCCGGTCGCCGTCGTACAGGGCGACCGCCGTCTCGTCGCAGGAGGTTTCGATGCCGAGGATTAACATAGAGCTAGGTTTTTGATTTTCCGGGGGCGGCTCACTACAATTCCCGCCCTTTCCCCCGGGGCGTTCCGGGGTCGTCCTGGGTAGCGTCGAGGTCAGAATGCCGAGTGTCCGTATCCGCGAAAACGAGTATTTCGACGCGGCCCTGCGTCGTTTCAAGCGCGCCTGCGAGAAGGCCGGTGTCCTGACCGAGCTGCGCCGCCGGGAATTCTACGAGAAGCCCACCCAGGAGCGGAAACGCAAGAAGGCGGCCGCGATCAAGCGGCACCTGAAGCGCGCCTCCCGCGACGGCGGCCGAAGCGCCACGCGCTGAACCCGGGATGAGCCTTAAGGCCCGCATCACGGAAGACATGAAGGCGGCAATGCGGGCGGGCGAGAAAGACCGCCTTTCCTGCATCCGCATGCTCCAGGCCGGCATCAAGCAGCGCGAGGTCGACGAGCGCGTCGAGCTCGGCGATGCCGAGGTGCTCGCGGTCATCGACAAGATGATCAAGCAGCGCAAGGAATCCGTGGCCCAGTTCCAGGCCGGCAACCGCGCAGACCTGGTCGCCAAAGAGTCCGCCGAGATCACCCTGCTCTCCGGTTATCTCCCCGCCCAGCTCGGCGATGCCGAACTTGCGGCATTGATCAAGGACGCGATCGCGGCATCCGGGGCATCCTCGATGAAGGACATGGGCAAAGTCATGGGCATCCTGAAGCCGAAAGTCCAGGGCCGCACGGACATGGGCGCCCTTTCCGCCCGCATCAAGTCGGCGCTCGGGGGTTGAGCCGATGAGCCCGAGCCGCGTCCCGGATGGCGAGTCCCGCGGGCACATCGTCCCGATCGGCGGCGCCGAGAACAAGGAGAACGACCCGAAGATCCTCGCGCGCTTCGTCCAGGTCTCCGGCGGGGCGGACTCCGACATCGTCGTGATTCCGACCGCGAGCCGCGCGCACGAGACCGGCGAGCGCTACGAGAAGATGTTCCGCGAGCTCGGCGCGAAGCGCGTCGACGTCATGGACTTCGACACGCGCCGCGACTGCCAGGAACAGGGCCGGCTCGAGCGCATCAGGGAAGCCAGCGGCATCTTCTTCACCGGCGGCAACCAGCTCCGGCTCACGACCCTGCTCGGCGGCACGCCGGTCGCGAAGCTGATCCGCACGCAGAACGCGAACGGCGTGACGGTCGGCGGCACCAGCGCCGGCGCTTCGATCCTCTCGGAGCACATGATCGCCTACGGCGACGACGGCGCGACGGCGATCGCCGGCAGTGTGCATCTCGCCCCGGGACTCGGCCTGACGAACCGCTTCATCATCGACCAGCATTTCCGCGAGCGCGACCGGCTCGGCCGCCTGCTCACCGCGCTCGCCTACAATCCGTTCGCCGTCGGGCTCGGCCTCGACGAGGACACGGCCGCCTTCATCGGCCCGGACGAGACGCTCGAAGTCGAGGGCACGGGCGGGGTCACCGTCGTCGACGCCTCGAAGGTGAGTTTTTCCTCGGTCGACAGCGCAACCGAGGGCCAGCCGATCTCCATACTCGGGCTGGTCGTGCACGTGCTGACCGCGGGCGCGAGCTTCAATCTGCACACGCGGCAGGCGTCGGCCACCGCGCTCGTGCAGCCCCGCAAATAGTCTAGAAGCCGCGGCGCTCCAGCGCCCCGGAGACCCGCGAGCGGGTGCTCGCCACCTTGATCGGGAACGACCGGAAGAAATCCTCGCGCTTGAGCGCAGGATTGCGCTCGCGGACGTTCGACGCCCAGGCAAGCGACGCCGCCTCGTCGCCCGCGATGCCGTGCATCGCGGTCGCGATCATCGCGATCAGGACGTGCGCGCCCGGCGCACGCGCCGCGCGCTCCGCCCACCAGGCCGCGTGCGCGTCCTCGCCGAGCGCGTTGTGCGTGAACGCGCGCGTCCCGAGCATCGCGTAGTGGAGCGGGTCGAGCGGCGACAGGCGCATCGCGAGGTCGACGTGGCCGCGCCCGTCCTCGGCGCGCCCCGCCAGCGTCTCGGCCCAGGCGCGCGCGTAGATGCCTTGCGCGTAGCTGGGGCTGAGCGCCGTCGCGCGCTCGAGCCAGGGCAGCCCGCCGTCGAGGTCGCCCACCAGCCAGTAGCTGCGGCCCATCACGAAATTCACGAACGGGTCCATCGCGTCGAGCTCGCAGGCGCGCGCCGCGAAGCGCCGCGCCTCGCGCGCCTCCCCCGCGACGTCGTCGGTGTTGCGCAGAAACGCCGTCTGGAAGTGCACGAACGAAAGGCCCGCGTGTGCCCGCGCAAAATCCGGATCGCAGGCGATGGCGCGCTGGAAGAGCGCGGTCGCCGCCGCGTTGTCCTGGCGGTTGAAGCGGTACATGTGCTGCAGGCCGAGGTGGTAGGCAGACCAGGCGTCCAGGTCCTCGCTCACGTTGAGGCGCGCAAGCGCGGCCTCGTGAAGCGGGATCTGGATCTCCAGCGCGGTGAGGACTTTCTGCCGGATCTCCTCGCGCACGCGGTGCACGTCGTCCAGCGCCCCGTCGAAGCGCTCGGCCCAGACGATGCCGTCGTCGCGCGTGTCGACGAGCTCGACGGTGACCGCGAGGCGCGTGCCGCGGATCTCGACCGAGCCCGCCAGGCAGTAGCGCACGCCGAGCAGGCGACCGATCTCGCCCATGTCCGAGTCCGAGGCGCGCAGGCGAAACGAGGAGCCGCGCGCCGTCACGAACAGCCAGCGCAACCGCGCGAGGTCGATGATGAGCTCGTCGGGCAGCGCCTCGGCGACCGCGGCCCAGGGGCCCGCATCACCGACCAGCCGGAACGGCAGGACGGCTATGGAAGGCTTCGCGGCTTCCGCGCGGGCGGCCTCGGGCACGCTACCTGCCGCCGGCGGCGGAACGGCGGCTGGCCCGGGCGCCGGCAGCGCACGCGCGGGCGCGACGAAGCGGAAGCCCTGGCGGTGCAGGGTGCGGATGAAGCGCTGGCGCTTGCCGTCGTCCCCGAGCGCCTGGCGCGCGGACTTCACGCGACTCGCAACCGCCGCGTCCGTCACCACCCGGCCGTCCCAGACCTTCTCGATGATCTCGTCGCGCGAGACGAGGCGGTCACGGTTCTCGACGAGGAGTGCGAGCAGGGCGAAAACCTGCGGCTCTAGCGGGTGAACGGCCCCGCGCAAGCGCAGTTCAACCTTGGCGAGATCCAGCTCGAATTCGGCGAACCGGTAAATCACGGGGGCGAGCATAGATCACTGCCCGTGCCAGCTCCCGGGAAACCTCCATGAAATCTCCATGCCACCTGCAAGCCTCGCGGGCGGCGGCCTGCCATGCTCGCATCGCTGGCGGCACACCCCG
Source organism: uncultured Gammaproteobacteria bacterium (assembly GCA_963817195.1). Classification (GTDB taxonomy): domain Bacteria; phylum Pseudomonadota; class Gammaproteobacteria; order Steroidobacterales; family Steroidobacteraceae; genus SCUD01. The sequence goes on along the minus strand of CAWFNJ010000005.1, from coordinate 301,613 downwards.
CCGGTTCGGCCCGTGTCCTCTGCGAAGGAGTCATGAACATGAATGCCCAGCGTGCAAGACGAGCGTTCCTGTCGGCGGCGGCCGGCTGCCTCATCGCCTTCGTGCCCGCGCTTCGTCCGGCGCTGGCCGCAGGCGCCGGCGAGCTGGCGCTCGCGACGGCTGCCGACAACCCGGGTCTCCAGTGGGGGCCCTGCCCGGATTTCCTGCCGGCGGGCTGCGGCATCGCCGTGCTGCACGGCGACCCCGCGAAGCCGAACGCCGACGTCCTTTTCAAGGTGCCGGGCCAGTCCGACATCCCGTTGCACACGCACACCTCCGCGGAGCGCATGGTGCTGGTCGCAGGCGAGCTGCTCGTGACCTACGAGGGCCAGGCCTCCGCCCGGCTCCTGCCTGGCATGTATGCCTACGGGCCGGCGGGCCGGCCGCACAGCGGCCGCTGCGTCAGCGATGTTCCCTGCGTGCTGGTGATCGCATTCGAGGGCCCGGTTGACGCGGTCCCCGCGGCGGCCGAGCGCCAGTAGTCCCTTCCCCTTACCCCATGACTCAAGGAGTTATCAAATGCCTCTCGTCACCATCGACGTCATCAAGGACGTCTTCACCCCGAAGCAGAAGCAGGACCTCATCGCCAAGGTCACCGCGGCAATGATCGAGGTCGAAGGCGAGGCGATGCGCCCGGTCACCTGGGTGCGCGTGCAGGAGTTCGAACAAGGCGACTGGGCCATCGGCGGCAAGTCGCTCAAGGCCGCGGACGTGCATGCCCTGTCGCAGGGAAAGGCCGCCTGATCCCCGTGATTTGACCGATAGCCGGGGGCGGCAGGCCTGGCCGCCCCCGCACGGACCGCGGGCTGCGCGCCCGCGGCGCCGTATGCCATCATGATCGGCCCGACCCCTCCTCCAGGACCCGGCCGCACGGCATGCGCATCCTCGACCGTTCCATCTACGTCGGACCGTCGCATTTCGCCCGCTTCCCGGTCATCCGGCTGGAGCTCGACCTCGGGGAGCTCGAAGCCTGGCCAACCGGCAAGCTGGGCAAGAACTTCGTGAACGGCCTGGTCGAGGCCCTGCCTGGCCTCGCCGAGCACGGCTGTTCCTACCAGGAACCCGGCGGCTTCATCCGGCGCATGAACGAGGACGAGGGCACCTGGCTCGGCCACGTGCTCGAGCACGTCGCGCTCGAGCTGCAGAACGTCGCGGGCGAGGACGTCACTTTCGGCAAGACGCGCAGCCTCGACCGCCCGGGCCTCTACTCCGTCGTCTATGAGTATGCGGAGCGCGAGGAAGGCGTGGCCGCGGGCGAACTCGCCCTGCGCCTCCTGTGCTCGCTGCTGCCCGAGAAGCTCCGGCCCGCGGGCAGCGTGCCCGAGGGTTGGGACTGGCCGACCGCACGTGACGAATACATCCGCTTCGCCCAGCGCCGCGCGCTGGGGCCGTCGACCGCGTCGCTCGTGCACGCCGCCGAGAAGCGCGGCATTCCGTGGCTGCGGCTCAACGACCAGTCGCTGATCCAGCTCGGCCACGGCAAGTACCAGCAGCGCATCCAGGCGACGGTCACGGGCCGCACGCCGCACATCTCCGTCGAGCTCGCGAGCGACAAGGAAGAAACCAACCGCATACTCGCCGCGCTCGGCCTGCCGGTGCCGCGCCAGGAGCTGGTGCAGGGCGAACGCGAGGCCGTGCGCGCCGCGAACCGCCTCGGCTACCCGGTCGTGACCAAGCCGTTCAACGGCAATCACGGCCGCGGCATCTCGATCCGCCTGACCAGCGACGCGGAAGTCGTGACGGGATTCCAGCGCGCACGCGAGCACTCGCGCTCGGTCATCGTCGAGACCTTCCTCGAGGGCGACGACCACCGCCTGCTGGTCGTCAACGGCGAGCTGATCGCGGCGACGCGCCGCACGCCGGGCCACGTTACGGGCGACGGGAAGCACACGATCGCCCAGCTGGTGGAGATCGTGAATCAGGACCCGCGCCGCGGCGTCGGCCACGAGAAGGTGCTGACGCGCCTCGAGATCGACGCGCAGGCCGAAATGATGCTGAAGCGGCAGGAGCTCGCAGCGGACTCGGTGCCGGAAGCGGGCCGCAAGGTGTACCTGCGTTCGACGGCGAACCTCTCGACCGGCGGTACGGCGACCGACGTGACCGACGTCATCCACCCGGACAACCGGGACATGGCGGTGCGCGCCGTCAAGGCGATCGGCCTCGACGTCGGCGGCGTCGACTTCCTTTCCAGGGACATCACCCTCTCTTATAAGGAGATTGGCGGCGGGATCTGCGAGCTGAACGCCGCGCCGGGCTTCCGCATGCATGTCGCGCCTTCGGAGGGCACGCCGCGCGACGCGGCCGGGCCCGTGATCGACATGCTGTTCCCGCAGGGCACGTCCTCGCGCGTGCCGATCGCCGCGATCACCGGCACCAACGGCAAGACGACGACCGCCCGCATGCTCGCGCATGTCCTCAAGATGGCCGGCTACACACCGGGCCTCACGACGACGGATGGCGTCTACATCGACGGCCAACGCACGGTCTCGGGCGACATGACGGGCCCGGTCTCCGCGCGCATGGTGCTCTCGGACCCGCACATCGACGCGGCGGTTCTTGAGACCGCGCGCGGCGGCCTGCTGCGCGCCGGCATGGGCGTGCCCGAGGTGGACGTGGGCGCGGTGCTGAACGTGCAGGCCGATCATCTGGGCCTGAAGGGCATCGAGACCCTCGAGCAGCTCGCCGAGGTGAAGCGCGTGGTCGTCGAGGTGGCGAAGCACTGCGCGGTGCTCAACGCCGACGACCCGCTGGTGCTCAAGATGTCGGCGCACACGGATGCCGAGAACATCTGCTATGTGACGCTGAACCCGCAGCACGTGCTGGTGCGCGAGCACATCCGCGCGGGCGGCCGGGCCTGCGCGCTGGAGGCCGGCGTCAACGGCCAGATGATCACCCTCTACGACCGCGGCAGCCACATCCCGCTGCTCTGGACTCACCTGATCCCGGCGACGCTCGAGGGCCGCGCGACGCACAACGTGCAGAACGCCATGTTCGCCGCCTCGATCGCCTTCTCGCTGGGCGTCAAGCTGGACGCGATCCGCCAGGGCCTGCGAACTTTCGACACAACCTTTTTCCAGGCGCCGGGCCGCATGAACGTCTACGACGAGCATCCGTTCAAGGTGCTGTTCGACTACGGCCACAACGCGCACGCGGTCGGCATGCTCGCGGATCTCGCCGGGCGGCTCGACGTCGCCGGCCGGCGCATCGTGGTGCTGGCCGGCCCGGGCGACCGGCGCGACGAGGACCTGCGCGCCATCGCACGCGCGGTCGCCGGCCGCTTCGACCACTACATCTGCCGGCGCGACGACAACCTGCGCGACCGCGGGCCCGAGGAAGTGCCGCGCATCATGGCGGCGGAGCTGCTCGCGGCCGGCGTGCCGCAGGCCGCGATCTCGGTGATCCCGGACGAACAGGCGGCAATCGACGCGGCGCTGCGCATGGGGAAACCCGGCGACCTGCTGCTGGTCTTTTCCGACGCGCTGGTGCGCTCCTGGAAACAGATCATCTACTTCCGGCCGGAAGGCGCCGCCGGTCATGTGCCGGCGCAGTCGCCACCGCCGGTCCCGGCCCAGGTCGTCGAGGCACCCGTCGAGGCCGCAGCCCCGCTCTCGCTCGACGGACTGATCCGCGACGAGCGCGGCATCCGCTTTGCGCCGGAGATTTCCGACTGACCGAAGTCGGCACAGCGCCATGGGATGAATCGCGCCGCCTGACCGGCCACAACCGGTTCTTTGACGGCCCTGGCGCCGTGCTCGAGACCGACGTGCGCGACGCGGCGACGCTCGGCGCGTGGCAAGAGCACGTGCGGCTCGCGCGCCGTGAACTGCGCTGGCCGGACGCGCCGCTCGCCGCCCTCGCCCATGCGGGCGGCGCCTCGCTCGCGCTCTCCGCGCCGGTGGACCAGCTGTTCACTGCGACTGAGGTCAACGAGTGGGCGCTCGCCGCCTCGATCGCCGAGCGCGAGCCCGCGCGCGCCGCCGCCCTGGTCGCGGCACTCGCCCTTGAGCAGCCGGAAGAGGCGGAGCCCCCGGTGCTCGAGGCGACCGGCGCGCTGCTGCGGCTCAGGCGCCGCGCGGCCCGCGAGGCGGACCCGCGCCTGCGCGGACTGGTCGCCGCGGCCGTCGAACGCAGGCTCCCCTACCTCGCCGACGACGAGGCATTGACGCTGGGCGCGGGCACCGGCGCGCACAGCTGGCCGACGGCAGAGCTGCCCGATGCCGCGTCGGTTGGCTGGGCGACGCTCGCCGGCGTGCCGACGGCCCTCGTTACCGGAACCAACGGCAAGACGACGGTCGTGCGCCTGCTCGCCGCCTGCGCCGCCGCCACCGGCCGCACCACGGGGTATTCCTGCACCGACGGCGTGTTCGTCGCCGGCGAAGCGCTCGGCACGGGCGACTATTCCGGCCCTGCGGGCGCACGTCGCGTGTTGCGCGATGGGCGTGTCCAGGCGGCCGTGCTCGAGACCGCGCGCGGCGGGATCCTGCGCCGCGGGCTCGCGGTCGCGCGCGCCGATGTCGCCGTCATCACCAGCATCGCCGCCGATCACTTCGGCGAGTACGGAGTGCACGACCTCGAGGGCCTGGCCCACGTCAAGCTCGCTGTCGCGCGCGCACTCGACGACCAGGGCCTGCTGGTCGCGAATGCCGACGACCCCGTGCTCGCACGCACGGCGCCCACCGCGGGCAAGCCGCTCGGCTGGTTCGCACAGGACGCGGACCATCCGCTGCTGGCGGCACACCGCCGCGCCGGCGGCGCCACCGCGGCCGCGCGCGACGGGCGTCTCGTGCTCGCGTGGCGCGGGCATGAGCACGACCTCGGCGCGATCGCCGCGATGCCGCTCGCGGCGGGCGGGCATTCCCACTTCAATGTCGCGAACCTCGCGACCGCGGCGCTGGGTGCCGCCGGACTCGGCGTCGACCTCGCGATTATCGCCGCGGTGTTCGCGCGCTTCGGCGCAGATCCCGCGGACAATGCCGGGCGGCTGATGCGCTACGAGCTCGGTGGCCTCAACCTGATCGTCGACTTCGCGCACAATCCCGCGGCACTCGCAGGCCTTGCCGACTTTGCCCAGCACTTGCGCGGCAAGGGCCGCCTTGCGCTGCTGCTCGGCCAGGCCGGCAACCGCGAGGATGCAGACATCGACCGTCTCGCCGAGGTTGCGGCGAAGTCGAGACCGGACTACGTCGTGGTCAAGGAACTGACGAGCTACCTGAGGGGGCGCGCCGGCGGCGAGATCCCCGCGCTGCTGCGCGGCGCGCTCAGCCGCGCCGGTGTCGCCGACGAGCGCGTTGCTGACGCCGCCGGCGAGGACCAGGCCGTGCGCATGGCCCTCGGCTGGGCGCGGCCCGGCGACGTGCTGGTGCTGCCGCTGCACTCGCGCGACGGCCGTGCCCACGCGCTCGCGCTGCTCGAGCGCCTGCGGCGCGAAGGCTGGCGGGCCGGACAGCCGTTGCCGAACACGTAGCGTGACCGGCGCGCGAGGTGGCAGGGCGTCAGCCTGCAACCGCTTGAGGTATCGTGAGATATGGCTGGCCGGATTCCGCAGACTTTCATCGACGAGCTGATCGCGCGCACCGACATCGTCGAGCTGATCGGCGGCCGCGTGCAGCTCAAGAAGGCGGGCCGCGAGTGGAAGGCCTGCTGCCCGTTCCACAACGAGAAGACGCCCTCCTTCTGGGTGAGCCCCGACAAGCAGTTCTACCACTGCTTCGGTTGCGGCGCGCACGGCACGGCGCTCGGCTTCCTGATGGAGCACGACAAGCTGCCCTTCCCCGACGCGGTCGACGAGCTCGCCTCGCGGCTCGGCCTCGAGGTTCCGCGCGAGGGCGGTGATGCGCCGCGCGCGCGCCCCGGCGAGGATCTCTACGAGTTGCTCGCCGCGGTCACGCAGTTCTACCGCGACAGCCTGCGCGAGTCCGCGCGCGCGAAGAACTACCTCGAGGGTCGCGGCATCAGCGCGGAAAGCGCCGTGAAGTTCGCGGTCGGCTACGCGCCTGACGCGTGGGACGTGGTGTCGAAGCGATTCGGCGGGTCGCCCGCGCACGAGCGCGCGTTGCTGGAGGCCGGCCTGGTCGTCGAGCGCAGCGGCAAGGGCGAGTCCGGTTTCTACGACCGCTTCCGCGACCGCATCATGTTCCCGATTCGCGATGCGCGCGGCCGGCCGATCGCTTTTGGCGGGCGCGTCCTCGACAAGGGCGAGCCGAAGTACCTCAACTCGCCCGAGACCGCGCTGTTCCACAAGGGCCGCGAGCTGTACGGGCTGTACGAGGCGCGGCAGGCGCTGCGCAAGGTCGATCGATTGCTGGTGGTCGAGGGCTACGTGGACGTCGTGCGCCTCGCGCAGTCCGGCATCGCCTGGTCGGTCGCGACGCTCGGCACGGCTACGACGCCCGAGCACCTCAACCGGCTGTTCCGCGTCACCAGCGAGCTCGTGTTCTGCTTCGACGGCGACGCGGCGGGACGGAATGCCGCCTGGCGCGCGCTCGAGAACGCGCTCGAGCACGCCCGCGACGGGCGCCAGCTGCAAGTTCCTGTTCCTGCCCGAGGGTCACGATCCCGACACGCTGGTTGGCGAGGAAGGCGCGACCGCCTTCGAGGCGCGCGTCGCCGAGGCCGTGCCGATCTCGGAATTCCTGGTCGGGCAGCTCATCGCAGGAACAGACCTCGCGAGCGTCGACGGTCGTGCGCGCCTTGCCGAGCTCGCGCGACCGCTGCTCGCCCGGGTGCCGCCGGGCGTGTACCACGAGCTGCTGGTCGAGCGCCTCGCCGAGGCGGTGCGCATGCCTGCCGGGCGGCTCGAGCAACTCCTGCGGACGCGAGTCCCTGCCGCCAGGGGCACGTCGGCACCCGCACGCCGCACCGGCAAGGGTTCGCCACGCGCCGCGGGTCGCCAGCCGCTGCTGACGCAGGCCATCCTGTTGCTGCTGCATCACCCGGGTGCCGCGCAGGCAGTCGCCACGGTCCCGGCCTGGCTCGACGGGGAACACAAGGGGTTTCCGGTGCTGCGCGAGCTGCTTGAAACCGCCCGGGCGGAGCCCAAATTGTCGACCGCGCAGCTCGTCGAGCGCTGGCGCGAACGACCGGAGGGCGGCCGGCTGGCCGAGCTCGCGGGCGAGGAGAGCCTGGTCCGGGACGCCAAAGCGGCCGGGCGAGAGCTCGTTTCCCTGCTCGAGCGGATCGGCCGCGAGCTGGGTCCCGGCCGGCGGCTCAACGAGCTCATCGAGGCCTCCCGGGAGCGGCGCCTGTCGGACGAGGAACAGAAGGAATTTCAAGGACTTCTGAGCGACCGGGCCCCGGCCGGCAAGCCCTGACGCTATCGAACCTGGTTCATCAGCCCTGGTCTCATGCTGTATAATGCTCGGCTTTTTGCGGCCGCCTGAAACCCCTCCGAGGATTACTCTTTGAGCGAGAAAAAGCTCCCGGCCATCCCTGAAGACCGCCAGTCGCAGCTCAAGCTGCTCATCGCGCGCGGCAAGGAACAGGGCTACCTGACCTATGCCGAGGTGAACGATCACCTGCCGCCCGAGATCGTCGATCCGGAACAGATCGAAGACATCGTCAACACCATCAACGACATGGGCATCACGGTGTACGAGAAGGCACCGGATGCCGAGTCGCTGCTGCTGACCGACGCTTCGGCGCCGGACGAGGAAGCGGTCGAGGAAGCGGCCGCCGCGCTCGCCATCGCCGATTCGGAATTCGGCCGCACGACCGACCCGGTGCGCATGTACATGCGCGAGATGGGCACAGTCGAGCTGCTGACGCGCGAGGGCGAGATCCGCATCGCCAAGCGCATCGAGGAAGGCCTCGACCAGGTGCGCACCGCGCTCGCGTACTACCCGCCGACCTACGACTACCTGCTCACCGCCTGGGAGCCGGTGAAGGCCGGCCAGGGCCGCATCACCGATCTGATCGTCGGCTTCCTCGACCCGAACGCGCCGGACGAAATCGCGCAGCCGCAGAACCCGAAGGCGGTCGTACGCAAGGAAGCGCCCGAGTCCGAAGACGAGGAAGGCGAGGAAGGTTCGGAGGACGAGGAAGAGGCGATCGACACGGGCCCGGACCCGGAGGAAACCGCCAAGCGTTTCGCGGCGATCCATCGCCTGCACAACACGGTCGCCAAGGGCCTCGTGACGGCGAAGAGCGCCCGCGACCCGAAGGTCGTGCGCGCGCGCAAGCGCCTCGCCGAGCAGTTCATGGAACTGAAGCTCGCGCCCAAGATGTTCGACGCGCTGGTCGCGCACCTGCGCAGCCACGTGGACGAGGTGCGCCGCCTGGAGCGCGAGATCATGGCCGTCTGCGTGCGCCAGGCCGGCATGCCGCGCAAGGACTTCATCGGCACGTTCCCGAGGAACGAGACGAACGTGCGCTGGATCGACAAGCACGTGCGCGCCAAGCGCAAGCACTCGGCCGCGCTCGGCCGCCTGCGCGAGGAAGTCGTGCGGCGCCAGCAGGAGCTGCGCGCCCTGGAAAAGCGGCTCTCCCGCTCGATCCAGGAGCTCAAACAGGTCAACCGTGACATCGCGACCGGTGAGGCCATGGCGCGCCGCGCGAAGAAAGAGATGGTCGAGGCGAACCTCCGGCTCGTCATCTCGATCGCGAAGAAGTACACGAACCGCGGCCTGCAGTTCCTGGACCTCATCCAGGAAGGCAACATTGGCCTCATGAAGGCGGTCGACAAGTTCGAATACCGCCGCGGCTACAAGTTCTCGACCTACGCGACCTGGTGGATCCGCCAGGCCATCACGCGCTCGATCGCCGACCAGGCGCGCACCATCCGCATCCCGGTGCACATGATCGAGACGATCAACAAGCTGAACCGCATTTCGCGCCAGATGCTCCAGGAGATGGGCCGCGAGCCGACCCCGGACGAGCTGGCCGGGCGCATGGAAATGCCCGAGGACAAGGTGCGCAAGGTCCTGAAGATCGCCAAGGAACCGATCTCGATGGAAACCCCGATCGGCGACGACGAAGACTCGCACCTGGGCGACTTCATCGAGGACGCCGCGGCCGAGAGCCCGCTCGACTCGGCAACCGTCGAGTCGCTGCGCGAGACCGTGCACGGCGTGCTCTCGCAGCTCACCCCGCGCGAGGCGAAAGTCCTGCGCATGCGCTTCGGCATCGACCTCTCGACCGACCACACCCTCGAGGAAGTCGGCAAGCAGTTCGACGTCACCCGCGAGCGCATCCGCCAGATCGAGGCGAAGGCCCTCAGGAAGCTGCGTCACCCGAGCCGCAGCGAGCAGCTGCGGAGCTTCCTGATCGAGGACTGAGCGCCGCGAATCGATACGCAGACGCAACCCACCGCGCGCCGTCCGCGGCGCCTCGAATGGATCGCGGTCCTGCTCGGCGTCGCGTATGCCGGCGCGCGTTTTCCCGGGCCGTTCACGCTGCTCGATAACTTCTCGAACTTTCCCTTCCACTTTGCGGTGGCATTCCTCGCCTGCGCTGCGGCCCTGGCGCTGCGCGGCCGGCGCATGGCGGCCGTCGCGGTCGCCGCCGCCGCGCTGCTGCCAATTGCGCAGGTGCTGCCCTGGTACTCCGACCCCCGCCCGGCTGCCTCCGCCGAGGCTGGCCCGGGCGTGAAGCTGCTGGTCTCTAACGTCTATTACAAGAACCGTCGGTACGGCGACCTCCGGCGCCTGGTCGCCACGGAAGACCCGGACGTTGTCGGGCTGATCGAGGTCAATTCGCACTGGCTCCGTCACCTGGGAGAGCTGCGCGCGAGGTATCCCTACTACTACGAGTTGCCCGACGAGCGTTACGTAGGCCTTGGGCTGTACAGCAAGCTGCCGCTCGCGGATGCGCGCACGCTACGCCTGCCGAATTCCGGGCTGCCGGCGATCGCCGCGACGCTCGGCGCACCCGGCGGCGACGTAGAGATCATCCTCGTCCACCTGCCGTCGCCAACCGATGCGGCGCTTGTCCGCCGCCGCAACCAGCAGATCGCCGACCTTGCGCGCCACGTACGGGGCCTGGGCAGGCCGACGGTGGTCGCGGGCGATTTCAACCTCACGATGTGGAATCGCGGTTATCGCCCGCTCGAGGACACCGCGCGACTCGTCAACGCTCGCACGGGGCATGGCGCGGGACCGAGCTGGCCGGCGCTGTGGCGGCTCGGCGTGCCAATCGACCATATTCTGGCGACGGGCGGCGTGCAGCTCGCGAACTTCCGCGTGCTGCCGGCGGTCGGCTCGGATCACTACCCGATTGCGGCGGAGTTCGCGCTTAGCAGGTAGCCGCCTTGTCATGCCCATGGCCGGCATGCATGCTGCCATTCCCGTGTCCAGCGATGCCCTCGCCACTTTCCTGCGATGCGCCTGGCTGGCACTGGCTGCCTGCCTGCTGACGGCGCCCGCCTTTGCGCAGCGCGGCGCGATGACGGTGCCGCGCAACCTCGACCAGCTCACCGACCGGGCCACGGACATCGTGCGCGGCACTGTCATCGAGGCTCGCGTCGAGAAGCATGCCGAGCTCACGGCGCTCGACACCGTAGTAGTGACGCTGCGACTCGAGGAAACGCTGAAGGGCTCCGCGCAGGGCGATTTCACCTTCCGGCAGTACATCTGGGACGCGCGCGACCGCCAGGACGCCGCCGGCTACCGCAAGGGCCAGGACTTCCTGCTGCTCATGATCGCCCCGAGTCCCTATGGGCTCTCCAGCCCCGCGGGCATGGACCAGGGCCGCTTTCGGATCGTCCGTGATGCCACCGGCCGCGAGATGGCAGTCAACGGCGCTGGCAATGCACGGCTATTCGCGGGCCTCGGCGACGTCGCCAAACGGGGCGTCGCGCTCACCGCTCGTCAGGCGGGCCTGATCGCCAAGCATCGCAGCGGCCCGGTCGCGTTCGACGAACTGTCGGCGATGATCCGCGCCTTCGCGGAGAGCGAGTGATGCGCGCCCTGCGCTACGCGGGCGTCGCGCTCCTCGCCGGAATGCTGGCGGGCGGCGCGGCCCGCGCCGGCGGGCCGCTTGCCACCCGTGCCAACGGCAACCCGTACACCTGGGGCGCTGCGACGATCCAATATCGCACTGACGGCGGCAACCTGAGTGCGACCGTCAACAATGCCGCCGCCCTCGCCCGGGTCGCCTCCATGTTCGACGTCTGGGAGGACATTGCCTCCGCCAGCATCAGCTACAACCGTGCGGGCGCCATCACGGCCATCGGCGGGTTCAGCGACGGCAACGTGAGCACGGTCAGCGAGTTCAACGCAGTCGACGCCTCCTGCGATGCCGGCAGTCAGAGCCCGATCATTTTCGACGAGACTGCCGCGATCCTGATTGCGCTCGGCTTGGACGAGGACGCAATCATCGGCTTCGCCGGCCCCTGTGCGCTCGATCCTTCGCAGGGCCGCATCGTGTCCGGCAGCGCACTCATGAACGGCCTGTTCCAGAACGGCAACAACGCAGACGTCCCGGACCTCACCGCGGCGGAGTTCGACGCGGCTTTCGTGCACGAGTTTGGCCATTTTTCCGGCCTGGACCACTCACAGGCCAACGTCGAGTGCGCGCAATTCTCCTGCGGGGCGGACGACCGCGCCGGCCTGCCGACGATGTTTCCATTCCTCGCCACCGACCAGCAGCGCTCGCTCTCCATCGACGACGTCGCCTGGATTTCGAAGCTCTATCCCGCGACCGGCCCGAGCGGTTTCGCCGCCACCCATGGCACGATAACGGGCACCGTCCTCTACTCCGACGGCGAGTCGCACGTCCAGGTAGTGAACGTCGTCGCACGCCGCATCGATACCGGCTCGAACCAGGACCGCCGCTTTGCGGCCTCAGCAGTTTCCGGTTACCGCTTCCGGCTCTGCACGCCCAATCCAATCACGGATCCGCCGCCGGACGACTGTCCCGCCATCGGCATCACCGACGCCGAGCAGATCGGCTTCTACGAGATCCCGGTCCCGGCCGGCACGTACACCGTCGAGGTCGAAGCCATCGACCCGCAATTCGTCGAAGGGTCGAGTGTCGGGCCGCTCGAATTCGAGCAAAGACCGCTGCCCGGCACCCCGCCCGCGCCGGTCGGGCCGATCGTCGTCGCTCCCGGACAGGCCAGCAACGGCAACGACCTGGTACTGAGCGGCACGCCCCCGCGCTTCGACCAGTTCGAAGGACCCTGATGGCGCGTTTCGCCCGCAAAGTACGCATGTCGATTGCGGCGATCGCGTGCGCGGCTGTCGCTGGCTGCGGGGGTGGCGGCGACGGAAACGGCGGCGGCCCGCTCGCGATCACTACGACGGCCGCTGACGACGGCGTGATCGGCGCATCCTACGGCGACACGCTCGCCGCCAGCGGCGGCAGCGGGGCGAAGACGTTCAGGATCAGCGCCGGGACACTGCCCGACGGGCTTTCGATGAGCGGTGCCGGCGCCATCACGGGCACGCCTGCCGGCCCGGCCGGCACCTCCAGCTTCACCGTGGAAGTGACCGACTCGGCAACCACGCCCGCGACCGACGCGCAGACGCTCGCGATCGACATCGTCGAGCCGCTCACGATCACGACTGCCAGCCTGCCAAATACGGTCTTCAGGGACTCCTATGCCGCGGCGATTGCGGCAACGGGCGGCACTCCTCCCTACCGTTTCACGGCGAGCGATCCACTTCCGGCGGGCCTCGACATCGACGCAGACGGCGAGATCGGCGGCGAAACCGCTGCGGCAGCGCGCACCGCCGAGTTCGGGGTCGAGGTCACTGACAGCTCGAATCCCGCGCTCACCGCGACGCGCGAGTACAAGATCGCGGTCGCCATGGAAATAATCGACCACTGCGCTGTCGGACGCGCCCGGCGGCGTTGCCTACTCGGACGCCTTCGAGGTACGCGGCGGCTTGCCGGAATTTTCCTGGCAGATCACCGCCGGCGCGCTGCCCACCGGGCTCGAGATGAGCGAGCAGGGTGTCATCAGCGGCACGCCGGATCCGGTTTGCGGCGATACGCCCTCGATCCTGCAAGGCCAGGTCGTCGACAGCGACACGCCGCCCCAGATGGCTGTCCAGGACGGCGTTGAACTCCTCGTGGTGCCCGTTTCCATGCGGATATCCAGCCGGCCGCTGCCAACAGGCATCGTCAACGTCGCGTACGACGCGCGGGTGCAGGTCACGGGCGGCCTGCCGCCCTATTCGTTCGCGGTAACCACCGGCAGCCTGCCGAGCCAGCTCATGCTCAATTCCAACACCGGCAGGATCACAGGCATACCCGACACCGTGGAATCGAGGCTGTTCGGGATCCGCGTGACGGACGCCTGTACCGTAATACTTGACCAGAACCTCAGCATTACGATCAATGCGGCATCGCCAGGCCGCAACGACTCGCTCGCGACCGCGACCGTGCTCGCGGGCAACGGCTCCTACCAAGCCTCCATCAGCCCGAGTGGCCACCCGAACACCGTGTTCGCGCCGGACGAGGATTACTACGCGATCTCGACCACGGCGACGTCCACTATCCAGATCAACATCAATGCCCAGGTCAACGGCAGCCCGCTCGACTCGGTGATCGAGGTGGTGAACGCCGCGGGCAACGTGCTGCAACTGTGCGGCGCGCCGGCCTACAATTCGGAGTGCGTCAGCGACGACGAAGTGCTCGGTGTGCAACTCGACTCGCGGCTGCAGTTGCGCGTCACCGGCGCGACCACTTTCTACATCCATGTCGTGGACTGGGCCAGTGACGCGCGCCCGGACAAGCTCTACGACCTCCTTATCACGGGCGTGAACTAATGAAGCAGCTTGCAGCGATCCTGGCCGCACTACTCCTGTGCGGCACGGCCGCGGCCCAACCGGCCGCCGACCGCTACGTCATCCTCGTCACGCTCGACGGCGTGCGCATGCAGGACCTGTTCGGCGGCATGGACCCGGTGATCGCGAACGCGCCCGAGCCCGAGTCCGGTATCTACGAGATCGACGTGATGAAGGAGCGCTACTGGCGCGACACGCCGGAGCAGCGCCGCGAGGCGCTGATGCCGTTCTTCTGGAAGACGCTGGTGCCCGCAGGCGTCATCTACGGCAACCAGGCGAAGGGCAGCAAGGTCACGGTCCAGAACGACCAGTGGTTTTCGTACCCAGGCTATTCCGAGATGCTGACCGGCCGGCCGCAGCCGAACGTGAAGAGCAACGACCTCGTGCGCTACCCGAACAACCGTACTGTGCTCGAGTACGTGCGCGAAACCCTCGGCCTCAAGTATCCGGAGGTCGCGCAGATCGGCTCCTGGGACGGCTTCAAGTACGCGGCCTCGAGCCGCGATGGCGCTTTCTACATGAACGGCGGCCGTGATGCCGTGCCCGCAGAGCTCTCGACGCCCGACATCGACCGGTATCGTGGACCTGAGCCGCGAGATCCAGCAGCTCTGGGAAGAGAGCAGCAACGACGTGCTGGCGTTTCGCATCGCGAAGGAATACCTGCTGAAGAACAAGCCGCGCGTGTTCTGGATCGGCCTCGGCCAGTCCGACGACTGGGCGCACGCGCGCCGCTACGACCTCGTGCTCGACTACCTGCACCTCACCGACAGGAGGCTCGCCGACCTGTGGCAGACGATCCAGTCGACCGAGCCGTATCGCGGACGCACCACGCTCATCATCACCACGGACCATGGCCGCGGCCGCACGCCCGCGGACTGGGCCGAGCACGATTACGGCATCCAGGGCTGCCAGGACATCTTCATCGCGGTCGTGGGCCCGGACACGCCCGCGACGGGCGAGGCGCAAGACGTCCCGGATGCCTACCAGGGCAGCGTCGCGGCAACGATTCTCCAGCATCTCGGGCTCGACTGGCGCCGATTCAACCCTGACGCGCGCCCACCAGTCCCGGGGAGCCTGAAGACGCCCTGACGCGCGCTGCCTGCCCGAACTGTGACCCTCGTCAAGCGAGGGCAGGCGCAACGCCGCTTATTGCGGGCAATTCGCTGTCCGCGGCGGGCGGCCCCGGTAAACTATTGGCCCGATGCCGCCCACTAAACCGACCACTCCGCCGTCTCGCGAAGCCGACGGAACCACCACCGGCACGTTCGCGGTGGACGAGGTCCTGAACGCCGCGAAACGGGATCGCCCGCTGGTCTCGATCGTGCTGCCGGCCTACGAGGAAGAGGCGGTCCTGCGCGACCACGTCCTCGTCCTGCTCGAATACCTGAAGACGCTGAACCGGCGCTACCGGTTCGAGCTGATCATCGTGAACGACGGCAGCCGCGACCGGACCGGAGCGATTGCCGATCAGCTCGCCGAGGAATACGACGGCATCCGCGTGTTCGACCACCCGCGCAACTTCGGCCTCGGCCAGGCGCTCAAGACCGGCTTCGCGCAGTGCCGCGGCGCCTACGTCGATCGTGCTCGACATCGACCTCTCCTACGGGCCCGAGCACATCGGCCTGCTGCTCGACCGCATCACGAAGACTGGCGCGCGCCTGGTGCTCGCCTCGCCCTACATGCGCGGCGGGCGGGTCATGGACGTGCCCTGGCTGCGGGTCGTCTTCAGCCGCTTCGCGAACTGGTTCCTCGCCCGCGCCTCCGGCCAGCGGATCAAGACCATGACCTGCATGGTGCGCGCCATCGACGGGCGCTTCCTGCGCTCGCTGCACCTGCGCAGCACGGGCATGGACGTCATGCCCGAGATGATCCACAAGGCGAAGCTGCTGCGCGCGACCATCGAGGAGATCCCGGCCGAGCTCAACTGGGCGCGGCAGAACAAGGTCGGAGCGGGCCGACGCTCGAGCCTGCGCATCATCCGGCAGATCCTCGGCACGACCGTGTCGGGTTTCATCCTGCGGCCGTTCACCTTCCTGCTGGTGCCGGGCCTGCTGCTGCTCGCGTTCTCTGCCTACGTGAACACCTGGATGGTGATCCACTTCGTCGACGCCTACGTGGAGCTCGGCGCGACGCCGGAGGCGGGGCGCGACATGTCGGCCGCCGTCGCCCTCGCCTACACCCGCTACCCGCACACGTTCATCGTCGGCCTGCTCTCGCTGATGCTCGCGATGCAGCTCATCGGCATGGCGATGCTGTCGCTGCAGAACAAGAAGTACTTCGACGAGCTGTTCCACCTCGGCTCCACGCTGCTGCGCGAGCGCCGCGAGGCCGACCTGCGCCTCGCCATCGAGAAGGACCCGCCGCACGTCGTTCGAGTCGCGCCAGGCCGGCGAACGCACGCGCGCGCCGTAGGAAACGCGGTGGCCGCTCCCTATCTCGTCACCGGCTGCGCGGGCTTCCTCGGCTCGAACCTGGTCGGCCGCATGCTGGAAGCCGGCCACGAGGTCGTCGGCGTCGACAACCTGTCGATGGGGCTGCTCGACAACCTCGAGGAGTTCCGCGGCGACTCCCGGTTCCGCTTCGTGCAGGCCGACGTCACCGACCCGGCCGCGCTCGACGCGCCTCGGCGGCGCCTTCGACGCCGTCGTGCACCTCGCGGCCTTCAAGATCCCGCGCTACGGCAAGGCGATCGACACGCTCAAGATCAACTACCGCGGCACCGAGTGCGCGCTCGAGCTCGCGCGCCGCCTCGGCTGCAAGCTGGTGCTCGCCTCGACCTCGGACGTCTACGGCCGCAACCCGCGCCTTGCCGTTCAGCGAGGAGGGCACGGACCACGTGATCGGCAACTCGAAGTCGCCGCGCTGGGCCTACGCGGTCTCGAAGCTTTTCGACGAGCACCTCGCGCTCGCCTACCAGGACGCCTACGGCTTCCCGGTCACGATCCTGCGCTTCTTCGGCTCCTACGGGCCGAAGCAACCGCTCAGCTGGTGGGGCGGCCCGCCACCGGTGTTCATCGACTGCGTGCTGAACGGACAAGCCGATCCCGATCCACGGCGACGGCAGCCAGACGCGCAGCTTCACCTTCGTCACCGACACGGTCGAAGGCATCTACCAGGCGACCGTCCGGCCGGAGGCGAACGGCGAGATCATCAACATCGGCAGTACGCAGGAGATCACGATCCTGGAGCTCGCGAAACGCGTCAAGCGCGCCTCCGGAACGCCCGGCGAGTTGAAGGTGGAGTTCGTGCCCTACGCCTCGTTCACCGGCCGCAAGTACGAGGACGTCATGCGCCGGGTGCCGGACGTCGCGCTCTGCGAGCGGCTGCTCGGCGTGCGGGCAACAGGTCGACATCGACGACGGGCTCGCGCGCACGATCGCCTGGCAGCGCGGCGCCATGGCGAAGCGCGCGGCCGGCTGACGCCGCGGGCGGCGGCGGGACCAGGGCGGCATGCGCATCGGCATCATCGGCGGGGGACTCATGGGGCTCGCGCTTGCCGATCGGCTCGGCGCCGCAGGCCACCGCGTCGCGGTGTTCGAGCGCGCCGGACAGCCTGGCGGCCTCGCGACCTGGCACGACTTCGGGCCGTTCACCTGGGACCGCTTCTACCACGTGATCCTTCCGTCGGACACGGCGCTCGTGGACTTCCTGCGTCGCATCGGGCTCGGCGAGCGCCTGCGCTGGCGCGCGACCCAGACCGGCTTCTACGTGGACCGCGCGTTCCACCCGCTCTCGAGCGGGCTCGACTTCCTGCGCTTCCCGCTGCTCGGCCTGTGGAGCAAGTTCCGGCTGGCGGCGACGATCCTCTACTGCTCGCGCATCCGCGACTGGAAGCCGCTCGAGTCGATGACCGTCGAGCAGTTCCTGGTGCGTCACTCCGGACGCGCGACCTTCGAGAAGATGTGGAAGCCGCTCCTGCTCGCCAAGCTCGGCGAGAACTACCGGCGCGTCTCGGCCGTGTTCATCTGGACCTACGTCAAGCGGCTGTTCTCGGCGCGCGACGCGGCGGCGCAAAAAGAGTCGCTCGGCTACGTTTCCGGCGGCTACCGCGCGGTCTTCGACCGCCTGCTCGAGCGCATCACCGCCGCGGGCGGCAGCGTGCGCCTCGGCATCGAGGTGACGTCCGTGCGGCCGCGGTCGGACGGCGGCATCGAAGTCGCAACCGGCGGCGGCGCCGAGAAGCTTCGACAAGGTGATCTTCACCGGGCCGGTCAACGTCCTGCGTGCCGTCGCGGACCCGGCGCTGGTGCAGGTGCCGCCCCAGGGCGACGTCGAGTACCTGGGCGTCGTCTGCATGACGCTCGTGACCCGGAAGCCCTTCTGCCCCTAGTACATCCTGAACATCGCCGACGAGCGGATCCCGTTCACCGGCGTGATCGGCATGAGCTCGCTGGTGGACACCTCCGAGACCTCGGGCCTGTACCTCACCTACCTGCCGAAGTACGTGCTCTCGGACGACGCCACGCTCGGCCGGCCGGACGAGGAGCTGAAGGCCGAGTTCATGGCCGGCTTTCGCCGCATGTTCCCGGACTTCCCCGAGGCGGAGATCGCCGGCATCCACCTGAACCGCGCGGTCAAGGTGCAGCCGCTGCAGGTGATCGGCTACTCCGGCCTGGTGCAGGCGCCGCGCACTCACCACGCCGACTTCTACGTCGTCAACACCGCGCAGTTCGCGAGCAACACGCTCAACAACAACGAGGTCATTCGCAG
This sequence comes from uncultured Gammaproteobacteria bacterium, assembly GCA_963817195.1. Taxonomy (GTDB): domain Bacteria; phylum Pseudomonadota; class Gammaproteobacteria; order Steroidobacterales; family Steroidobacteraceae; genus SCUD01. The sequence continues at coordinate 283,137 of CAWFNJ010000005.1, read as the reverse complement.
CGTGAACGCCTTCCTCGAGCAGTTCGAACCCGAGTTCCGGAGCGCCGCATGACGATTCCCCAGGACCCGCAAGGCTTCTTCGCGCACGAGACGGCGGTCGTCGACCAGCCCTCCGAGATCGGCGCTGGCACGAAGATCTGGCACTTCAGCCATGTCATGCGCGACACGCAAGATCGGCGCGCGCTGCAACATCGGCCAGAACGTCGTGATCTCGCCGCAGTGCACGGTCGGCGACAACGTCAAGATCCAGAACAACGTCTCGGTCTACACCGGTGTCGTCCTGGAGGACGACGTGTTCTGCGGTCCCTCGATGGTGTTCACCAACGTGATCAACCCGAGGAGCCACATCGAGCGCAAGGACGAGTACCGCAAGACGCTCGTGAAGCGCGGCGCCTCGATCGGCGCGAACGCGACGATCGTTTGCGGCGTCACGCTCGGCCGCTACTGCGTGGTCGGCGCGGGCGGCGTCGTCACGCGCGACGTGCCCGACTACGCAGTGGTCTACGGCAATCCCGCGCGCGTCAGGAGCTGGGTCTGCTGGTGCGGCGTCGGCCTCGATCTCGGCGGCGACGACGCCGCGACCCGGGAAGCCGCCTGCAAGGCCTGCGGTCGCAAGTACCGGCGCGAGGGCCGCCATGTCGCGGAGCTCTGAAGCCGCCGTGCGCGCGCCCGTGCGCCTGATGCAGGTCGTGGGCGCGCGCCCGCAGTTCGTGAAGCTCGCGCCCGTCAGCCGTGCCATCGCCGCGGCCAATGCGGACGGCGCACGGATCGAGAACCTGGTCGTGCACACCGGCCAGCACTACGACCCCGCGATGTCGGACGTCTTCTTCACCGAGCTCGCGATCCCGCAGGCCGACCTCGAGCTCGGCGTCGGCTCGGGCAGCCACGGCCGGCAGACGGCCCGCATGCTGGAAGGCCTCGAAACGGCGATCCTCGAGCGCCGCCCGGACATGGTGCTCACCTACGGCGACACGAACTCGACGCTGGCCGCGACGCTCGCTGCGGCGAAGCTGCACGTGCCGGTCGCCCACATCGAGGCGGGCCTGCGCAGCTTCGACCGGCGCATGCCCGAAGAGGCGAACCGCCTGGTCGCCGACCACCTCTCGGACCTCCTGTTCGCGCCGACGCCCGAAGTCGATGAGGAACCTCGCGAACGAGGGACTGGCCGCCCGAGCGCGGCAGGTGGGCGACGTCATGCTGGACGCGATGCGCGCCTTCGCGCCGGTGGCGATCGCACGCTCGCGGATCCTCGAGAGCCTGGCGCTTGCGCCCGGCGGCTACCTGGTCGCGACGCTGCACCGCGCCGAGAACACGCCCGCGGAGAAGCTCGGGCCGCTGCTCGCGGCGCTGGCCGAGGCCGGAAGCGCGTCCCGACCGGTGGTCCTGCCGATGCACCCGCGCACGGCCCACGTGATCCGCGACGCCGGCCTCGCGCTGCCCGCCGGCCCGGGACTGCGGGCGATCGAGCCGCTCGGCTACCTCGACATGATCGCGCTCGTCGCCCGCGCGCGCATCGTGCTGACGGACTCCGGCGGCCTGCAGAAGGAAGCGTTCTTCCTCGGCAGGCCCTGCGTGACGCTGCGCGAGCAGACGGAATGGGTCGAGACGGTGTCAGGCGGCGGCAACGTCGTCGTCGGCACGGACGCGGCCCGCGTGCGCGATGCCGTCGCTGCCTGGGACGCGGCGCTCGCCCGCGCCGAGCCGGATTTCGCGCCCGCGGTGCGCCAGGCCTTCGGCGATGGCGCGGCGTCCGCGAAGATCGTGGCGCAGATCCTGCAGTTCCTCGAGGACCAGCACGGCGGCTGACTGGCCCCGTGCAGCCGCCCGGAATGTGCGCCAGGTCACGTTCGGTACGCCGAACTGCGCGTCCCGGCTGCGATAACATGCGGACACAAAGGGGATGATGAGCCGCATGGATCCCGTACAAATCGCGGTCGCCGGCGTCGGCGGCTGGGGCAAGAACCTCGCCCGCAACTTCCACCAGATTGCCGGACGCGAACCTCAAGTACGTCTGCGACCTCGACCAGAAGAAGCTCGACCAGCTGGCGCGGCAGCTGCCCGGGTCGACGCTGACGCGTGACTTCGACGCCGTGCTGCGCGACCCGGACATCCAGGCGGTGGTCGATCGCGACGCCCGGGCCGCGCCATTTCCCGCTCGCGAAAATGGCGCTCGAGGCCGGCAAGGACGTCTACGTCGAGAAGCCCTTCACGCTCGAAATCGGCCACGCCGAGGAGCTGATCGCGCTCGCCGGAGCGGAACAAGCGCGTGCTGATGGTCGGGCACCTGCTCGAGTACCACCCGGTCGTCACGCGCCTCAAGGAGATGATCGCCCGCGAGGAGCTCGGCCGCCTCTACTACATCTACAGCCAGCGCGTGAACCTCGGCACGGTCCGCGCGGACGAGAACGCGCTCTGGAACTTCGCCCCGCACGACATCTCGGTGATCATGTTCCTGCTCGGCGCCGCGCCGACCGACGTCGCAGCCCGCGGCCAGAGCTACCTGCAGAAGGGCGTCGAGGACGTCGTATTCCTGACCATGAACTTCGGCGGCCGGGCCATGGCCCACGTGCACGTGAGCTGGCTCGACCCGCACAAGATCAGGAAGCTCACGCTGGTCGGCGACCGCAAGATGGCGGTGTTCGACGACCTCGAGGCCAACGAGAAGCTGCGCGTCTACGACAAGGGCGCACAGGTCAACCAGGACTACAACACCTTCGCCGAGTACGTGGGCCTGCGCTTCGGCGACATCACGATGCCGTACATCAAGGTCGGCGAGCCGCTGCAGATCGAGTGCCGCCACTTCATCGAGTGCGTGCGCACGCGCAAGACGCCGGTCAGCGACGGCCAGGACGGCCTGCGGGTCGTCAAGGTGCTCGACGCCGCGCAGCGCTCGCTGAAGGCGAACGGCGAACCGGTGAAGCTCGCCTGATGCGCTACGCAAGCCTCTCGCTGGACCTCGACAACCAGTGGTCCTACATGAAGACCCACGGCGACGCGGGCTGGCAGTCGCACCCGTCCTACCTCGACGCCGTCGTGCCGCGCATCCTCGAGTTCCTCGCGGCGCGCAGGCTCACGATCAGCTTCTTCATCGTCGGCCAGGACGCCGCGCTGCGCGAAGAACCGCGCGGCGCTCGCCGCGATCGCGGCCGCCGGCCACGAGATCGGCAACCACAGCTTCCGGCACGAGCCCTGGCTGCACCTGTATTCGCCGGCCGAGCTCGACGAGGAACTGCTGCGCGGCCGAGGAGGCGATCGAAGCCGCGACCGGCGTGCAAGCCGCGCGGGTTCCGCGGGCCGGGATTCAGCCTGTCCGGAGCCACGCTCGAGACGCTGCTGGCGCGCGGCTACGACTACGACGCGACCGTGTTCCCGAATCTCCTGAACCCGCTGGCGCGCGCCTACCTGTTCTCGACCAGCAAGCTGACCGCCGAGGAGAAGGAGCAGCGCAGCGCGCTGTTCGGCACCTGGAAGGACGCGCTTCGCCCGGTTCGGCCGTTCCGCTGGAACCTGCAGCGCGGCCGCCTGCTCGAGATCCCGGTCACGACCCTGCCCGGGCTCAAGGTGCCGATGCACCTGTCCTACCTCATCTACCTCGCCAAGTTCTCGCGTCTCGCCGCACGCACCTACCTCCGGTTCGCGCTCGGCGTCTGCGGGCTGACGGCCACGAGTCCGTCGATCCTGCTGCATCCGCTCGACTTCATGGGCCGCGAGGACTGCCCTGAGCTCGCCTTCTTCCCGGGCATGGACCTCACGCGCGAGCGGAAGATGGCGATCATGGCCGAGCTGTTCGACATCCTGGCGTCACGGCACGAGCTCGTCACCATGGGCGAGCACGCGCGGCGCGCCTCTGCCTCCCGCGACGAGCTGCGCACGCTCGCGCCGGCGTTCACCGCCTAGCGCGGCCGGCACGGGCAACCCATGCGCGGCCGGGGTGTGCCGTTCCTCGTGTTCGGCGCCGCGCTCGGCGCCCTGTTCCTGTACCTCGCCGCCCGCTCGCTCGACTGGCGCGCATTCTCCATGCGCGATCGCCGCCGCGCACCCGGCCGACATCGCCCTCGCGCTCGCCTGCCTGTTTGCCTACTACGCCGTGAAGGCGCTGCGCTGGCGCTTCGTGATCGCGCCGTTCGCCCGCGCGCGCGCCCGCGACCTGCTGCCGGCGGTGCTCGCCGGGCTCGCCGGCAACTACGCGTTCCCGCACCTCGGCGAGATCCCGCGCGCAGTGCTCGCGGCTCGGCGCGTGAACGCGCCGCCGGGCGCGCTGCTCGGCTCGATCGCCATCGAGCGCTTCTTCGACTTCCTCGCCCTGCTCGCCTTCGTGCTCGCCGTCCTGTTGCCGCTGCAGCGCATGAACGGCGAGATCCGCTCGGCGAGCCTGTTTGCCGCGGCCCTGTGCGCGGGACTGCTGGTGGCCGTCGTCGTGTTCGTATTCCGGACCGAGGCTTGCCTGGGCCTCGCCCGCCGCCTGGCTCGCGCCGCTGCCCGCGCGCTTCGGCGACACCGTCGTCAATCAGCTGCGCCAGGCGGCCGTCGGTCTCGGGGCGATTTCCTCGCCGAGGCTGCTCGCGCCGATCTTCGCGCTCTCGATCCTGCAATGGCTCGCGGTGCTCGGCTGCGTCGCCTTCAGCATGCGGGCAGTGGACGTGCCGGTCACGACTCGGCGGCGCGACGGCGACGCTGCTGCTCAACGTGATCGGGCTGACGCTGCCGGCCGCTCCGGGCCACGTCGGCACCGTGCAGCTCGCCTTCATCGTCGGCCTCGCGCCGTTCGGCGTCGCGCGCGAGAGCGCCTTCGCGGCCTCGGTCGTCTACAACGTCCTGATGGTCGTGCCGACCGTGATCCTCGGCCTGCCGGGCCTGCGGCGCGCGGGCGCGGCGCTGCGGAACGGCTCGCCTCGCGCTGAGCGCGCGCCCCTACTTCGCGTTCGCGAACCAGCTTGGCGAGCGCGTCCTCGCCGAGCGGTTTCTTGTGCTTCACGCGCAGGCTCTCGGCCCACTCGCGGTTGAAGTCGCGCTGGAAGCGCCGGTTGATCGCGTAGGTCACCAGCATCGCGATCAGCGCGCCGAGGCTCGCGAGCGCCATGTCCTTGTGCGCGTCCCAGACGTCGCCCTGCGTGCCGAGGTAGGCCTGCCCGAGCTCGCCGCCGAACACCACGGCCGCGCCCCACTCGATCAGCTCGAACAGCATCGAGGTCGACATCGTGAGGTCGAGCGGCAGGAAGTAGCCCCAGAACCCGCGCACGTCGGCGACGCGCAGGAACACCTCGCGGATCGGGTAGGCGAGCAGCAGCCCGTAGCTGAAGTGCACGACGCGGTCGAAGTTGTTGCGCTCCCAGCCGACCAGCTCGTTGAAGCTCCGTGCCGGTGAGGCTCTCGAACCACGCGTCGTAGGGCACCTCCGCGTAGGTGTAGTGCGCGCCGACCTGGTGCAGGCACATGAAGACGAAGATCAGCGTGTACGAGACGCGCGAAAGCAGGAGCTTGCGGTGATAGCCGACGAGGAGCGCGGCGGCGGCGAGCGCGAGTGCATTCTCGACCAACCAGACGTGGCGGTCCCAGGGCCGGATGGCGAGCAACGCCCACCAAACGGCGAAGACCAGCGACAGGACCAGCAGGTACTTGCGGTGCGGGACGCTCAAGCGCGGGCGTTCACCGCAGGGATCTGCAGGATGCGCCCGATCGGCAGCAGCTTGCCGAGCGGCAGGAAGCGCACCAGCCCGACCGCGAGTTTCGGCTTCACCAGCAGCAGGCCGGTGAAAAGCCCGAGGGTGACCATCTTGCCCTTGCCGCCCATCAGGAAGCGCATGGTCTCGCTGCGCGGGAAGGTATCCTCGCCGGGCGCGAGCAGCGTCAGCGAGCGAGGCACGGCTGTCGGCGAGCCGCTGCTCGGCGGGCGAGAGCTCCGTCGCCGGTTCGACGGCTTCGATTCAATGGGCAGCCGAGTCATGCTCACCTCCGTTCGCAGGCTTGCCGCGCCCGTCGAAGGCGCGCTCGAGCAGTTCGCGGTCGCGTCCGAGCTCGGTCCGGATCCGCGCGAAGAAGGCGGGCGGACCGTCCCGCGGCCTCAGGACCGGTAGCGCGAGAGCGGCAGCGAGCAAGCGCAAAGCCGAGCGCGAGCCCTCCCGCCACCCAGTTGCGCCAGGGACCGTCCCACGCGAGCGCGACCAGCCAGACGCAGAGCATGAGCGAGGGCGACGAAGGTCGCAGCCGCGGCGACCAGGATCGCCGCCAGCTTGCGCGCGAGAACCGTCACGGCCTCGCGCGCGTCCTCGCCCGCGACCTCGGCATAGGCCTCGAGATGGCGCAGGAGCGCGGGCACCAGCGACGCGATCAGCGAGCGCATCGCCGATATCCCCTGGCCAGGCGGCGGATCAGCGGCGACTGGCGACGAACCCGATGACGATGCCGATCGCGGCAGCGATGCCGATCGCGGCCCAGGGATTCTCGCGCACGTATGCGTCCGTTACCTCTGTCGCTTCCCCGGCGCGCCCGCGCATCGCGGCGATGCCCTCGTCGGCGGTCGACTTCGCCTTCGCGAGCGTGTTCTCGACCTTGCTGCGGATCTCGGCGATTTCCTCGTCGTCCACGTTCGCGACTTTCTTCACGAGGTCCTCGACGTCCGCGACCAGGTTCTGCCATTCGGCGCTCTTGCCGGCCGTTCCTGGCCGCGCGCCGTACGCGCTTCGCGGGCTCGATTAACGTCTTCCATTTCCATGTCAATTACTCCTCGGCGCCCCACCGCATCCTAACACGGCGTCCGGAACGGGCGATTTCCGGGCGCGTGCCTGCTCAGGCCCGACGCCCAAGACTGATGAAGAAGGTGATCACCGCGCCTATCAGGAACAGCACGAACAGGATCTTGGCGATCCCCGCGGCGCCCGCGGCGATGCCGGTGAACCCGAACACGGCCGCGATCAGGGCGATCACGAAGAACACGACTGCGTAATGAAGCATGGCGACACCTCGATTTCCGTTCCCTGCAGCCTGCCGTAGGTGCGCCGGAAGCGACCGTCGGCCCTGCAGGCGACAACACGTAGGAGGGCGCCCACAGTCGCCGGCGGAGCCGCGCATGGCGTGCATTACGTGCCCGGCGCCATCCTGCCGAGCAAGCGACAGGAGGCGGCCATGGCGAGGCGCGAAAAGCGGCCCGGCATCGAGACGATCATCAAGGACCCGGACAAGCATTTCCGCGCGCCGCGCGACGTGGTCGCGGATGCCGGCCTCACGCGCGAGGAGAAGCGCCGCATCCTGGATTCCTGGGCGGTGGACGCGCAGCTGCTCGCGGTCGCGGAAGAGGAAAACATGGCGGGTGGGGACCGCCCGGGCCTGCGCGAGGTGAAGCTCGCGCTGCTCGAGCTCGAGAACTCGCGCGACGCCTGAGTTGCCGCTCGCGGCCACGATCGCGAAGGTGACTGCCGATCCGATTCGACGTGGTTGTCGGGAAACGGTATATAGTTTCCCCGCCGCGCTGCCGCGGCGCCCCGGGACGGACGCGATGTCCAAGGACCAACGAAGACGGTACCGATCCGCAAAGTCGACAAGGTGGCGCCGGATCACCGCGGACGCTCGGTCTGGCTCGGCAAGATCGAGCCCGTCGAGCTCGAGCTAGTCTCGACGACAGCACTCGAGAAGATCCTGAAGACGCGAAGGCGGCCAGACCCGCACGCGAGATCCGGAAGCTCGCGGCCGGCCGCAAGAACGGCGTGCTCGCCCGCGACACGGCGACCGGGCACTTCCGGATCCTGAGCGACGCCGACCTCAAGAAGGCGGCGACCGCACCGCCAGGCGACGGCCCGAAGCGCAGCGGCGTCGTGACGGCGGAGCCGCTCACCGAGACCACGCGCAAGAAAGCCGAGGAGCTCTCGCTCGTCAGCACCCAGATCCTGCGCAAGGTCGTGAAGCCGGACGGCAAGACCGAGATCGAAAAGCCCAAGCCGGCCGGCAAGAAAGACAAGTTCGGGGGCTTCAACCCCTACGACAACAACTGAGGACGTACATTAAAGCGGACCCGTTTTCAGCGCACGTTGAGCTGGAGACGGGCGCACCTTGTAGACTCAACGTCTCCGGGAGCTTGCGCCAGTCGTGGGCCCAGGCCGGGAAGTCCTCGGGCGCGAGCGGCTTCGCGTAATGGAAGCCCTGCACGTAGTCGCAGCCGATCGCGGCGAGCTTCGCGGCGACCTCGGCGCTCTCGACACCCTCCGCCACCACTTCGCAGGCCGAAGGCGTGGCCGAGCGCAACCGCCTGCTCGACGATGCGGCCGTCCGCCTGGTCCGTGAGCATGTTCATCACGAACGACTTGTCGATCTTCAGCTCGTCGGCCGGGATCTGCTTGAAGTAGGACAGCGACGAGTAGCCGGTGCCGAAGTCGTCGATCGAGACGCGCACGCCGAGCTCGCGCAGCCGCGCCAGCACGTCGATGGCTGCGCTCGCGATCGGCCATCAGCGCGTTCTCGGTGACCTCCACCGTGACGCGATCGAGCCGCACCGAGCGCTGGGCCGCTGCGCCCTGGATCGCCTCCACGAAGTTCGGATTGCGGATGATGGATGGCGTGACGTTGACCGCCACGCCGATCGGGCCGAGGGACTTCGGCCACTCGCCGAGCTGGCGGAACGCGCGGTCGAAGGCGAAGCGCGTCAGCGGGTCGATCTGGCCGGTCATCTCGGCGAGGTCGATGAAGATCTCCGGCGGCACGTTGCCGGCGTCCGGCCGGTTCCAGCGCATCAGCGCTTCGCAGCCGACGATCTCGAGCTTCGGCAGCGACAGCTTCGGCTGATAGGCGAGGACGAGGTCGCCCTGCTCGAGCGCGTTCGCGAGCTGCGTCTCGAGGTCCCAGCCGGCGGCGAGCTCATCGGCCTTGCGCTCGGCGTACACGACCGTCGGCTGCTGGGTCTTCCAGGCCTCGAGCAGCGCGCTCTCGGCGCACTGCATGAGCGCCTCCGGCGCGCGGCCATGGGCCGGGAACATGGCGATGCCGATCGAGAGCCGGACGCTCGCGTGCTGGCCGCCGGCGGAAACCGGCTCGCTGCCCGCGCGCAGCGACCTTGTTCGCCGCGAGCAGCGCGTGGCCTTCGTTGCGGAGGTTCGAGAGCACGAACACGAACTTGCGCTCGCCGAGGCGCGCGAAGTAATCGCCAGGCTTCGAGACCTGCGAGAGCCGGTTCCTGAGCTCGTCGAGCATGCGGCCCGCATTGACGTGGCCGGCGCTCGCGAACAGGCGCTCGAGCTGGTGCACGTACACGACCACCACGGCGATGCCGTAGAGCTTCGCGTCGCGCGCGGCCACGCGCGCGCGAATAGCCTCGAGGCAGTCCGCGTAGCCGCTCGCGCCCTGGGCTGTCTGCAGCGCTGTATTCATGGCCATGGCGTCGATCGGGGCGGTACTCCGCGGCTCCGGGCCGCAGGCCGGCGAATGGTCGCAAAACAGTGACAAACCCGGCGAATTGCGGGCGTGACGCGGGACGCAAAAGTATGACAAACGCCCCCTGCCAGGGCCACGACGGCCGGCCGACCATGAAAAAGGGCCGGTCCCGCGACGGGACCGGCCCCTGGACTCAAGGACGATGCGTCAGCGGGTCGCCTTGACCACCACGCGCCGATTGTTGGCCCGGCCCTCACTGGTCGCGTTGTCATCGACCGGCTCGGACTCGCCCTTGCCCACCGTCGTGATCTGCGCGGGGTTGATGCCCCTGCGACACCACCCACGCCTTCACGGCGTTGGCGCGCCGCTCGGACAGGGCCTGGTTGTAAGCCTCCGAACCCGTGTTGTCGGTGTGGCCCTCGATCTCGATACGCGTTTGCGCCTCGATGTCGTCCGGCAACGTCTTGAACTGTGCGATCGCCTGATCGATCCGGCTTCCGTCTTCCGCGCTCACCGCGGAGGACGACGTATCGAACAGCAGGCCGCGCAGCGTGACCTCGCGGAAACATCCGATCTCGTCCACCTTGACGCCGAGGCGTCGTGCCCGGGCAGCGGTCCTTGTCATCGGTGACGCCGTCCTTGTCCTCGTCGCCCGGGGGCGGCGGCGGCGGCGGCGGCGGCGGCGGCGGGGGCGGCGGCGGCGGCGGCAGCGGCCGCCATCGGCGCCGGCTCCGCGTGGCCGAAGTCCATGCTGAACGAGAGTCCGTAGGTCCGCGGCTGGTTCACCAGGTAGCCGACGCGGGCGACGCGGCCGCGCTCCTGGTCGAGGCCGAGCCGCGCATTCTCGTCGGCGACGTTGTTGACGAACAGCGCCGCCTCCCAGCTGTTCGCCACGGACGCCGAGGCGGATGTTGCCGATGTCGTAGGCCGGCAGCAGCGGGTCGAACGTGAAGGTCGGTGATCGTCGGGTCGCCGAACGTGCGGAGCGTGAACGTCCCGAATCCGTCAGCCTGGTCGGCGATCTGCGTGTAGCGGCTGCCGACGTGCTGGTAGACGCCCGTGATGAAGCCGTCGACCGTCTCGGTGCATCGGCCAACTGTAGGTCGCGTTGGCCGACAGCTGGAACTCCGGCACCGACGGCAGGCGGTTGCCCTCCTCGATGTCCGCGATCACGTCGGACGCCGTTGACCGGCAAGATCAGGGTGCTGTCGAGCTCGGACTCGGTGTAGCTCGCCGAATGCCGAAATCGAAGTGATCGGTCGGCGCGGCGGTGAGCTCGATCTCGACGCCGGTCGAATGCGCCTCCGGCGACGTTGATCAGCGATGCGCGACGAGCAGGTGCCCGCCACGACCGGCAGCTGCAGGTCGGAGATGTCGGCGTGGAAGGCCGCGATGTTGAACTGCCCCCGGCCGCCGGCGAAGCGCGATCTTCGCGCCGAGCTCGTAGTTCCAGAGCGTCTCGCTGTCGAAGCTGTCGAACGCCGCCGTAGGTATCGAGGTCATCCGCCGTCGCACAGCGGCACGTTCAGCGGGTCGTTGATGCCGCCGAGGCGGAAGCCCTCCGCGGCCTGCGCGTTCAGCTGCACGTTGTCGGAAACGTCGTACGAGAGCAGTACGCGCGGGCTGCACGCCGTCGTCGTCCGTCGAGCCCGGGCCGTTCGTCGGCTCGTCGGCAGGCCGTCGCTGTCGGCAAACACGCCGCCGAAGTAGAGGTTGCGATCCTCGGAGAAGTCGTAGTAGCGCGCGCCGAGCGTCGCGCTGAAGCGCTCGGTGATGTCGAACGAGCCTTCGGCGAAGAACGCCGATCTGCTTGAAGTCGTACGGAATCCGCGAGAAGAACGGGCGTGTCGGTCGGCGCGCCGAACTGCGGCGCTCGGCGCGCCGAACAGATCGCGTCGTACCCCGGCGTGTGCAGCGTCTGGCCGTAATCGCGCTCGATGTCGCTGTAGAAGCCGCCGATCACCCACTGGAAGCGCCCGTCGGTGTCGGACGACGAGGCGCAGCTCCTGCGTGAACACCTCGATCTCGGTCGTCGTCCTGCAGCGCGAGTCCGTGCCGAATCTGCGCCGATGTCGGACCAGCGAAGACGTCGAAGCGTGACGCTGCCGGTCAGCTGCGTGGCGTCGCGGAACACCAGCAGGTTGCGGTTCGTGTACGAACTGACCGACGTCAGCACACGCGGGACCGAAGTCGAACTCCATCGTCAGGTCGCCGAGGAAGAACTCCTCGTCGAAGCGCTCCCTGAACTGCCGGTACTGCTCGCGCTCGCCGATGTTCACGGCCGGCTCGGTCGTCGTGAACGGATTGGCGAGGATGTTCCAGACGTCCTCGCGGTTGAAGCCGTCCATGTCCACGTCCTGGTAGATGACGCGCGGCGTGATCGTGATGTTGTCGGTCAGCTCCCAGCGCAGCGCCGACGCGGCCGCCCGTGCGCTCGCCGCCGTTGACGTCCTCTTCGAGCGTTCCGCCCGGGCCGGTGCGCGTCGATGTAGCCGGGCAGGTCGTTGTAGTAGCCGACGACGCGCAGCGCCGCGCGGTCGCCGAGCGGCAGGTTCATCATCGCGCGCGCGTCGAACCCGCCTGTGTCGCCGTCGTCGATCGGAATTGATGCCGACCTCGACGCTGCCGTAGCCGTCGCTCAGGTCGGGCTGGTTGCTGATGTAACGCACGGTGCCGGACAGCGAGCCGGAACCGAACAGCGTGCCCTGCGGGCCGCGCAGCACCTCGACGCGGTTGAGGTCATAGAGGTCGAGGTCCGGCGTGAACAGCGACAGCGAGATCACGGACTCGTCCATGTACACGCCGACCTGCTCCTTGACGCCCGGCAGGTCGCGGTCGATCTTGCCCGCGGAAATGCCGCGCAGTGCCGACCTGGCTCTGGCCGGGGCCGAGGTTCTGGACCGTGAGGCCTGCGATGTTGCGCGAGATGTCCTCGATGTTCTGCGCGCCGACGGCGGAGAGCTGTGCGCCGGTGCGCGCGCTGACCGCGAACGGAACATCCTGCAGCGACTCGGCGCGCTTGCGCGCGGTCACCGTGATTTCGCCGAGCGCGGCTGGCTCTTCCTGTGCCATGGCGTTCTGCGCGAGCACGAGCGTCACGGCCGTCGCGACGATCGATGCGGGACGCAGCTGGATGTTCCTGTTCATGTTCTTGCCCCTTCTCTGGCCCGTCTTTGCAGGCGGTGTTGTCGAGAAGAGTGTCTCTAGATTAAGTAAATACCGCAAGTCGGGGCGGTTTGTTGCGCTGCGGCAACAGCGCAGGCGGGTCCCGAAACCGGGAAATTGGTGGGCCCGCTGGGATTCGAACCCAGGACCAAGGGATTCGCTTAGCCCCGCCGTTTCCGGCGGGCGCGGACTATCTCTTCACCCGCGGCCGACACAGCGCCGGCCAGGGTGCGGGACGCTCGTGCCTGTCATCAAGGGCACTCGAAGCCCTCAGGTAGTCTCTGCACCTTCCGGCGGTGCACCGCCGGCTCGGCTCAGGATTGCCATCAGCCGCCCATGCGCTGGAAGGTTTCCCTGAATTCGTCCCGTCCACCCGGCACCTTTCAGCGCCGGGGCACCTTTTCCGTCGAAAGATGAGTCCCCTGCTCTAACCGCTGAGCTACAGGCCCGGCCGGAGTCTAGCAAGCGCGCCGCGCGAGAGCATTCACTCGCGCAGGTAACCCCAGGCGTGCAACCGGTCGCTGTCTTCCTCGGTCCAGCGGTCGCCGATGTCCTCGCGGTAGTACATGTTCGGGATCATCACGTTCTTCACCCGGTTGTAGGCCTGCTTCTGCGCGTGGCGCATGGAGGGCCCGGTGCCGCAGACGATCAGCACGACACCGGAGGTGCCGGTCACGAGCCACTCACCGTTCACGAGCTTGACGTCCTCGAGGTGGAAGCCCTCGCGCGACTTGGTCTTGAACAGGATCACCGCGTCCTTGCTGCTGGTCTCGAAGCGCTTGGGATCGGTGTACGGGAACGGCGGCACGACGACGCGCACGCCGATCTGGTAGCCGGTTCGCGCGCGCACGCGGCTGAGCGTGCCGCAGGCGAGGCCGTGCAGCAGCTCGCCCATCGGCGTCAGCAGGCCCTCCTGCTGGATGCTGATCGTCGGGTAGCCGAAGCGCGCCGTGAACTCGAGCGGGTACACGCCGTTCGCATTCACGATGCAGTTGACGTCGATGTAGCCGACATAGCCCTCGCGCGCGAGCGCGGGCTCCATCTTGCGCAGCGTCTGGTTGAAGATCTTGTTCGGCTCGCTCCAGAACATCGCCGTGCCCATCTCGCCGGTGGAGGGGCCGATGTCGCCGGGAAACAGCTTCTTGTGCTCGAAGTTGACGCAGATCGGGTACACGAACTCGCGCCCGTTGAAGAACGCCCCGGTCGCCACCTCGACGCCGAGCACGCGCCGCTGCAGCTGGAAGCTCTGCACCTGGTTGGCCCAGGCACGCTTGTAGTCTTCCAGCACCTCGATCACGTCGCGCCCGTCCTCTTCCTCGCCGACGAACAGCAATCCCTTGAGGTTCTGCGCCTCGCCGCTCGGCTTGATCACGTAGCGGTTTGGGTTCGCGCGCACGAAGGCCATGGCGTCGTCGAAGGACGTGAAGTCCTGCTGCGGGATGATGTTGACGCCCGCCGCCTTGAGCTCCGCCTGGCCGAAGCCGCGGTCGTCCTCGAGGCGGTCGCAGTACGGCGTGCCGCCGACGACCTTCTTGCCGGCCCGGCGCAGCTCCGCGGCCAGGGTGCCGTGACCGAGCACGTCGTCGAAGACGATGACGTCGGCCCAGTCGACGTCGGCGCGCCAGTCGGTCGTCTGTGGCACGAAGCCGGCAGTGATCTCGCGCTCCTCGGCGTGCTCGATGAAGTACTTCGCCTCGTGGCCTTCCTTGGTCACCTGCCAGGCGATGTCGCCGATCAGGCCGTCGTAGGACACGAACAGGAACTTGAAGGGCACCGCACACCTCCCCCGGACGAGCCCGGGTCGAAGCGCAACGTTACACGGCCCGCGCCCGACATAGGAATGGTTCTCATTCGAAGCAGGCTGGTCGCGGAATTGCGAGAATCGCGGCGCGACCCCGCGGCCACGAGGAGCCTTCGATGAGCGACGAAAAACTTTCCCGCAGGCAGCTCCTGCAGGGCGCGATCGCAGGCCTCGCCGCCGTGCCGGCGGCCGGCCTCCTCGCCCGCAGCGCGAACGCCGAGATGCTGTCCGAGACGGACGCGACGGCGAAGTCGCTCGGCTACGTGGCCGACGCGAAGAAGGTGAACGCTGCTGCGAACCCGAACTTCAAGCCGGGCCAGCATTGCGCCAACTGCATGCAGTACACCGGCAAGGCCGGCGCCGCATCCGGTCCCTGCAACATCTTTCCGGGCAAGGACGTTGCCGCGGCCGGCTGGTGCAAGGTCTGGGTGATGAAGCCGGGCGCAACGGTCGGCTGATCCTCGGGCGCGGCCCAAGGGGCCGTGCCAGCGCTCAGCCGATTTCCTATGATCGCGGGCGGGGCCTGGAGCCCGGATCCCGCGTAACATGCACGACCCCCGATTCCGCGACCGCCCGCGCCCGCCACCCGCGCCGGAGAACGGCGAGCGCCTGCAGAAGGTGCTCGCCGACGCAGGGGTCGCCTCGCGCCGCGACGTGGAGTTTGCGGTCCGGGCAGGGCGCATTCGCGTCAATGGCCGGCGGGTCCTCGAACTGCCCTGCCTGGTCGATCCCGCGCGCGACCTGATCGAGCTCGACGGCGAGGTCCTCGACCTCGGCGCCGGCGGCGGCAGGCGCGACCGCGAGCGGCTCTACCTCATGCTCAACAAGCCGAAGGGCGTGATCTCGACCGCGCGCGACCCGGGCGGGCGGGCGAACGTCGTCGACCTGGTGAGCGCGGCCGTGCCGACCGGCGATCGCGTCTATCCAGTCGGCCGGCTCGATGCCGACTCGACCGGCCTCGTGCTGCTCACGAACGACGGCGAGCTCGCACACCGCCTCGCGCACCCGGGCTCGGGGATCCCCAAGGAATACCGCGTCGCCGTGCAGGGGATGCTCACGGACGCCGCGCTCGCACAGCTCTCGAAAGGCCTGTTCCTCGCGGACACCGGTTCGCCAAAGGGCGGCGCGAAGCGCGCGCGCATACAAGACGTGCGCGTCCTGAAGCGACTGCGGGACCGCCGCCGCGGCGACCTCTCGCTCGTCTCCGTGACGCTCCGCGAAGGGCAGAATCGGGAGATCCGGCGGCTGTTCGCGCGCGTCGGCATCAAGGTCCGCAGCCTCGAGCGGGTCGCGCTCGGAGCGCTCCGGCTCGGCCGCCTGCCGCCGGGCCGGTACCGGGCGCTCGACAACGAGGAAATCCTGCAGCTCCGGCGCTCCGTGCGGCTCGGGTGAACGCGTGATCGCACACGACCGGCGGCTCGCAGGCTCGCTGCTCGCCGTCATCGGTTTCCTGATCGTCTTCGGCTCGCTCTATCCGTTCAGCTTCTCGCTCGCAGGGCGCCGAAGAGCTGGCGCGACTTGGCGCCCTGCCGCGGGCCGGCACGACGCGCAGCGACGTCGCCGCGAACGTGCTCCTGTACGTCCCGCTCGGCGCCTGCCTCGCCTGGCTGCTCGCCGCGCGCCTGGGCGCCCCGCTCGCGGTGCCCGCCGCCACCCTGATCGGCGCCGCGCTCTCGTTCGCGATCGAGACCGCGCAACTCTTCGAAACGCGGCGCGTTGCGAGCCTGGCCGACTTCGCCTGCAACACAGC
Source organism: uncultured Gammaproteobacteria bacterium (assembly GCA_963817195.1). GTDB lineage: Bacteria > Pseudomonadota > Gammaproteobacteria > Steroidobacterales > Steroidobacteraceae > SCUD01. Next base: position 267,064 of record CAWFNJ010000005.1, on the reverse strand, counting down.
AGGCACATTCGCCGGCGCCTGCCTGGCGCTCGCGATCGCGCGTACGCGCCGCAACCTGCACTCGTCGCGCTTCGCGGGCCTCTTGCGCCACCCGGTCGCAGCCGCGCTGCTCTGCTCCTGGGCCGGGTACCGCCTCGCGCCCTTTGCGCCGGTGCTCGACCCCGCGGAGTGGGCAAGCGGCTTCACGCCGCTGTTCACCGCCACGGCCTTCACGACCACGGCGTTCCTCGCGCACGCAGTCGCCTGGCTCGCGCTGCTGCTGGTCTGCAGCCGGCTCGCGCCGGCACGCGCGGCGACGCTCGCCGGCGGCACCATGGCCGTCGTGCTCGTGGGGCGGATCCTGTTCGCGGACATGGGAATCGAGCGCGAGGAGCTCGCGGGCATGGCCGTCGCGCTCGCACTGGCCCGCCCGCTCGCGCGGCTGTCACATGCGAGCGCCGCGCGCCTGCTGGCGGTGATGCTGTTCCTCTTGATCGCCTGGACCGGGCTCTGGCCCTTCGATTTCCAGGTCGCCCCGGACCGCTTCGCGTTCCTGCCGTTCGGTGAGTCGCTCACGCAGTACCGGGCCGCGAACCTCGCTGACATGTTCCTGCGCTGCTTCACGAACGGCGCGCTGGTCTGGCTGCTGGTCCAGGCGGGCCGCCCCGTGATCGCGGCGACCAGCATCGGCGCCGCGGCGATATTCGCCGTCGAGCTGCTGCAAACCTGGCTTCCGGGACAAACCGCCGAGATCACCGATCCGCTGCTCGCCGTGTGCGCAGGCGGGCTCATCGCGCTGTTCGAGCGGGAGGCCAGCGCCGGGTGAGCAGGCACCGGCCGGGGCGGGAACACGATCGACGGGGAATGGTCTATCTTTCCAGCATGACCTCCGTGCTCGCCGCCCTGTTGCTCGTTGCATCCTCTGCCGAGGGTCAGGCCGTTGCCGAAACCCCGCCGGAGTCCAGCCCGCCGGCTCCCGTCACGACGCCAGTTGATGCGGCGTCGACCCCAATCGATCCGGTATCGCCGCCGGCCGGCGGCGTGCCGGTCATTCCGGAAGCGACCGCGCCGCCCGGTCCCGCGAAGCAGACGGCCCCGCACCAGCAGCTCAAGATCCTCGGCCAGGACATGCGGCTCGAGGCTTACCAGCAGTTCCGGTCGCTGTACGAGAGCGCGCGTTTCGAGGAGGCCCTGCCCTACGCCAAGCAGGTGGTCGAGCTTTCCGAGCACGGCGAAGACCCCGACTACGAGCTGCCGGTGGCCTACAACAACCTGGGCGCCACGCAGTACCAGATCGGGGACTACGCAGGCGCGACCGACAGCTACCGCAAGTCGCTCGACCTGCTCGAATCCACGCAGGGCATTTCGTCGCGCCGGCTCGTGGTGCCGCTTGCCGGGCTCGGCGCCGTGTACGCCGCCCAGGACCAGCACCAGATTGCCGCGGAGCACTTCGACCGCGCGCTCGCCGTCAGCCGCCGCGCCGACGGTCTGTTCAACCTGCAGCAGATCCCGCTGATCCGACAGGCCGCCGACAGCCGCTTCGCGATCAACGATTTCGCGGGGGCCGAGCGCGAGCACTTGTACGCGCTCAAGGTCGCCGAGCAGAACTACGGCTACGGCGACCCGCGCACCATCCCGCCGCTGCTCGAGTTCGGCGCCTTCTACGAGGGCCTGCGCGAGTACATCGCAGCGCGGATCATGTATATGCGCGCGCGCGACTCGGCGCTCGCAGCGAAACCCGGCTTCAGCCCGGATGCCGTCGCCGCACTTACCGGAATCGCGCGCTGCCACCGGATGCAGTACTCCTTGAACCCCGACCCGTCGGAGAGCGGGCAGCAGACGCGCGACGAGTTCACCGGCGAAGTCGTTGGCAAGATCTACCAGGAGCCGCGCGTGCCGCCGCCCTCCGCCGACCGAACCGGGCTCAAGGCGGCGCAGCAGGCGCTCGACCTGGTTCGGGCGACGCCGGAGCCGCCGCTCGAACTGGTGACGCAGGCGCTGGTCGAGCTCGGCGACTGGTTCCAGACGCTCTCGCGCCCGGGCCAGTCGATGCCGTACTACATCGAAGCCGCATCGCTGCTCGACAGGCGGACGGCAGCCGACCCGCTCCTGATCCACCCGCTGCGCGAGCCGCGGATGGTGTTCTACCGGCCGCCGGTCGGCGCGATCCGCAGGATCAACAGCCAGTCCGGGCCGTTTGTCGTCCGCAAGACGGTGTTCAGCTTCCTGGTGACGGAGGCCGGCCTGCTGCAGGACATCACGGTCGTGTCGTCCGACATGAACGAGGCCCAGCTCATGCTCTCGCGGCGGGCGATCTCGAAAGCGATCTACAGCCCGCGATTCTCCGAGGGCAAGGCGGTCGCCACGGCGGGCGTGACATTCACCGGCGAGTGGTTCGAACAGTCTACGGGCGAAGCGCCGGCGCCGACGCCTGCCGAAACGACTGCGGAGAAGCCCGCCGCCGGCGAGCCCGCCTCAGGTCCCGGGAGCTGAGGGCGGCGGAGGCGGCCCGGCGTCCTGCGCCGGTTGCGACTCGCCGCCTTCCTGTGGCGGCGGCTCCTCCGGGGCGGGATTCGCGGCGGGCGGTCCCGCGGGAGCTTCCTGCGGGGGAGGCGGCTCTTCCTGCCCGACAGGCCACCGGTTGCCGGGCGATTTGTCGTCCGTGGTCGGCGGGATCTGCGCCGGCTTGAACGGCTCCGGCGGCGGCTTCAGGGTGTCCGGCGGCTGCGGCGGCGAGGCCGGCAGCGGGCTCCCGGCGCCGCGCAACAGCAGGCGCACCGATTCCTGGTCGGTCAGCTCGACGGCGACCTTGGCGCCGGCGTCGCGCATCGCGCGCTGGGTTGCGACCGCAAGCGGCTCCTTGTTGCCGAGCGCGTGCGCCTTCTCGCGCCCGTAGCCCGTGAACGCGAACGAATCCACGCGCGCGCCGCTGCTGTCGTAGACCGTCAGCAGGTAGCGGATCGTGACGATGTAGGCCTCGCCCGCGACATCCTTCGGCGTCAGGAAGGAATACTCCTCGAACCTCGGCTCGAGCACGAAGGTAAGCGGCGGTGTGATCGACGCGATCTTCGCCGGGTCGTCGATGGGCACGAGCTCGCGGAACATGGCCTTCAGCAGCCAGTCGAGGTTGGTCACGTGCGCGGGACCGAGGTTGACCGAGTAGTCCATGCTGGCCCGGCTCTCCCGGTGCACGTACTCGCGGAACTCCTTCGAGTAGTAGATGCCGACCCGCACCGGCAGCTGCTCGAGCAGCGGCGGCGGCAGCTGCGCGCGCGTCTCCAGCTCGGTGGACGTGCAGGCCGAAAGGGCGACGAGGCCGAGGACGGCGGCGGCCGCCCGCAAGTTGCTTCCTTTCACGATTTCCTCCGCCGCACTGCCGCGGCCTGGCCCTCGGGCAGGCCGACGAATACACCGCCATTGCGCGCGCACAGGATTCGCATGAGTGTCGCATAGCGCATGCTCGTGTGCTGCGGATACTGGCCGGGGATCGGGAAGCCGAGCGAGTGGATGCGCACCAGCCGCTCGCCGCTGCCGCGCGACCGGTTGATGCGGTCCACCGTGTCGACGACTTCCTGGATCGACGGCCCGGTGAACTCGTCGCCGAACACGTAGATGCTGATCGGGTGATCCTTGGTCCAGAACGTGCGGACCGCCGCGATGATCCCCTCGGACGGGCTCGAGTTCGAGAACGCCTGCCAGCCGCGGAAGCGATCGAGGATCGCCTTGCGCCGCGCCGGCGAGTCCGGGATCCACTTGGCGCGGTACTCGGTGAACATGTAGCCGCCCTCGTCGTCCATGACCTGGATGCCCTTGAGCTTCGGGTAGATGTTCAGCACCTCGGCCAGCTTCTGCTCGGCGTAGCGCCAGTTCTGCGACTGCATCGAACCGGAAGTGTCGACGATGAAGATGACGTACTCGCTGTCGATCGGCACGCCGGCGACCGGCTGCTCGTAGACCCGCTTGCCGGCCGGACTTCTCCAGCTCCTGCGTCTCGTCGATCAGCGACCGTCGCGCCGTCGCCAGCGTCTCGGTGAGCTTCCTGAGCGCATCCTCCTCCTCGGTGCTGGCCTTGTGCTCACCGGAGACCTTCGAGAGGTCGCCGCGCAATTGCGCAAGGCGCCGCTGCTCCTCGGTGAGCTTCGCGATGCGCGCGCGGAGCTCGCGCTCGAGGACCACCGACATGCCGCGGATGTCGAACAGCTCCTTCTCCATCTTGACGATCTGCTGATCGAGGTCCTGCTTGCTCTTCTCGAGCTGGATCGGCTCGCCGAACTCGTTCAGCACGAGCAGCAGGATGATCGCCCCGAAGCCGCAGCAGATGCAGTCGAGGAACGACATGCTGAACGTCTCGGTGTCGCGCCGCGTGCGCCGCTTCATGGCCAGTCCCTCGCGGGGCTCAGGAAGCCGCCGCCGGTGGCCCGCGCGAGGCGCCAGAAGTAGATCGGCGCCGAGGGGTCGCCCTCCATCGGCAGCAGCACGATGTTGATGCGGCGGAGGCGACGGCGGCAGCGCCTTCACCGCCTCCTGCATCAGGTCCTCGCGCTGTTCCATCGTCACCAGCGTGCGCATCAGGGGCGGCTTGTCCCCCTGCGTCGGCAGGCCGTCGGTCACGAGGATCACGTTGTCCGGGCGCCGGATCGAGCTGGCTGATGACGGCGAACGCATTCTGCAGGCTCGAGCCGCCGGTGGGCGCAGTGCCGCGCAACGCCCGCAGCGCGCTCTCGATCTGCCCCGCGTCATCCGCGCTCAGCCAGCGGCCCGCCGTGCCCTCGACCACCGGCCGCGGTGCGGTGTCGAAGGCGTAGACCTGGAACTGGGTCGAACTCGGCAGGCGCGCAGCGATCCACTCCACGGTATTGACCGCCTGGCGCCACTTGCTCGATGCGACGCGACGCTCCGGCGGCATGTTGCGCAGGCGCAGGATGTTCACGAGCGTCTCGTCCAGCATGCTCGCCGAGGCATCGACGAGCACCAGCACGTGCCGGCCGTCGACCCGGAGCGTCACCAGCTGCTCGCGGTCGAGCGGCGCGGGAACCGCCTCGGGCGGCGCCGACTCGCGCAGCCGCCGGGTGCCTTCCTCGAGCTGCTTGAGGTCCGCCTTCAGCCGCTCGAGGCTCTCGCGCCGGGCGAGCGTGTCGTGCTCGTAGCGCGAGAGCTCTTCCTGCGTCGCGCGCAGCTTTTCCAGCATCTCGCGCGAGGCTCCCGCCGTTCGATCGGTGCGGTCATCCGTGGCATCGAGCGCATTGCGCAGCTCCGCGAGGTGCTTGTAGCCGTCCAGCACTTCCTGCTCGAGCCTCCGCGAATCCGCGGAGAGATCGGTGTTCTCCTTGATGCGGTGCAGGCCGGCCTGCGCGGCGATGATCGTGTAGAAGAGGACGACCGCCCCGAAGCCGCAGGAAATGACGTCCAGGAAGGACATGCTGAACGTGGTGGTCTGGCGCCGAGCCATCTCAATCCACCGCGATCAGCTCGAGCACGAAGCCCGGGCTGCCGACTCGCAGCCGGTCGCCCGCGCCTATCTCGGACTCGCCTTCCACGCGCGCGCCGTTCACGAACGTCCCGTAGCGGCTGTGGTCGCGGACCAGGGTGCGTCCGCGCTCGCGCAGGAGCGTGCAGTGAGTGCGCGACACGCCCTCGCCGGGGCCGGCGAGCGCGATCCGCCGGCCGGCATCTTCGCCCAGGCCGACGACCAGCGGTCGCTCGTCGATCGCGTGGGCACGGCCGTCGAGCACGACGTGGGTTGCGGGCCGGCCTGTCACGCGGCGCCCGGTACCGGCCGCCGCGTGCCGGCGGTCAAGAGCCGTGACGAGCTGCGGCGGGGAGCCGGGACCGATCTCGGCGCGCGCGATCGGCGGCCGCGGCAGCTGCCGCCACTTCAGGCAGCTCCAGCACTTCGATTCCGGGCAGCGACGCGAGGCGCGCCGCGAGCTCCGGCAGTAGCGCCGCACGGGCGCCGAGCGCGAGCGTCGCAGGCTGGTCCGCCTGGTGGCCGACCCGCACGAGTTCCGTGATCTGGGCGTACCAGGCTTCCGCCGCCAGCGAGAACTGCTCGCGCCGCACGGTCGCGGCGAAACTGCCTGCCGGCGTCTCGATGGATACGTCGATGGACTCCTGCACCGCCAGCATCGCGAGCCAGCCGGGCAGGCGCTCGTAGAGCTGCTGTTCGGTAGCCGCCTGGTGCAGCGGATCGAAGCGCGTGCGGCGCACCATCGCCTCGCTGACGAGCTGCGCCCAGGCGCCGTACATGGCCTTGAGCCCGGCGCGCGGCGCGATCTCGACGCGCCGCCGGCGCAGCGTCGTCGCGCCTTCCATGACCGTCAGCACCGCCTGGTGGAAGTGCACGTCGAGGTGCAGCACGTCGGCGCGCGCCGCAAGCCCCGCGCAGGCGGCGACCGCGGAGTCCACGACGCCCGCAACCGGAATGCCGACGTGCTGCGCGATGCCGAGCAGGAGCCCGGTCTGGTGCAGGCGCATCGAGCCCGGCAGCGCGAACACGGCCTCGTCGCCCGCGGTCGCTGCGGCACGCCAGAACTCAGCCAGGTGCGCGTGCGCAATGTCCGCGTGCGACTGCGGGTGGCCCGCACCTCCCGCGAACGAGTCCTGTGACAGGTCCGACCAGAACCGGTCGGTCGCGAGCACCGGCTGCAGCCGCTGCGCTGCCGCCGCCGCTTCGCCGACCTCGAGTCCGGCTGGCGCGAGCAGCGCGACGCCCGGGCTTGCCGCGACCCGCGCGCCGTCGCGTACGGCGACGAGCGCGGCGTCCACGACTTCGATGCCGACGGCTGCCATCTCAGCGCACCTGCAGGTTCCGCAGCAGGCGATCGTCGAGATAGGTCTCGGCGTCGAGCACCAGCCGCTCCTGCGCCAGCTGCAGCTGGTGCAGCAGGAACATGAGGACCAGCGACAGCAGCAGGGCAACGAGCGTCGAGTTGAACGCCACACCGAGGCCCTCGGTCACCCCCGAGATGTCTCCGGTGACGGCCTTGTGCGCCTCGGAGAGCGCGTCGCCGATGCCGCGCACCGTGCCGATGAAGCCGATCGCCGGGATCGCCCAGGCGATGTAGCGGATCATGGACAGCTCCGAGTCGAGGCGCTCCGCCTCCGCCGCGCAGACGGCGTGTCCGGCCTCGCTGACGTCCTGGACGTTGCGCGTCGCGCCGAACCGCGCCAGCGCCGCCTTGGAGGCGCGCACGACCAGCGACTGCTGGTGGTCGGCGGGCAATGTCTCTAACTGGCGCACGTACTCGCGCGTGTCCTCGGGCAGTATCCGCATGCCCTCCGGCACGCGCACCGGGTCTCCGTACAGCAGCTCCTGCTCGCGTCGCGCCTCGCGGCTCTTGAAAAAGATGATCGCGAGCGCCCAGATCATGAGGATGATGCAGCTCTCCTGCTCCCAGTCCTTCATGATCACGAACAGCGAGCGTTGCGGCACGTAGTTGGGGTCCTTGCGCATCGACTCGGCCTGGACGGTGAGAACCGCCTGTGCGTTGGGACGCACCCACGCGGTCCAGATCGCGTGGATCACGATCGTCGCGGCAAGCAACGATCCCAGGCTGTAGAGGAATTCCTTCGGATATCGCGTTTTCATTATTGTCCTCAGATGTCTATCGGAAACGAGACCGGGAAGTCGGCGCGCACCTTCTCGGTCGGGTTGAAACGCTGGGGAGGCGGCCCCGCCGGCACCGTGCCGGCCGGCAACGGCGGCAGGGCTTCCTCGCCTTCCTCTGCATCGGCAGGCGAATCCGCGGGAGCACCGGCGTCATCGGCCGGCTCGGCGTCGGTCGGCACGACTTCAGTGGTTGCCGCTGTCTCGCTCGACTCCGCCGGGGGAGCGGGTGCGGGCGCGGGTACGGTCTGCGGAGGCTCGATCGCCGCCGCTGCAAGCGCGACGAGCGATGCGCCGAGCACGAGTAGCCCAGGCTTTTTCATGAACTTCACTCCGCGTACCTGGCGATCCGGAACCCGACGTCCGGCCGGGGCGTGCTCGCCGAGTCGCGCACTGCGAGCCGCAGTTCCGCCACCTTGCCCGTCATCCAGCCTGCGCCGCGGACCACGTAGCTGTCGCCGGTCTTCGGCCCGACCGGATCCGTGGACTGGTATTCGGGTCCGACCACGTAGATCGAGTAGCGGTCCGCGGTCCACTCGAGGACGTTTCCGCCCATGTCGTGCAGTCCGAGCGGGTTCGCGGCAAAGCTGCCGACCGGCGCAGAGACCCGGAACGTGTCGTCGTAGCCGGTGATCGTCACCGGCGTCAGATAGATCGCCGTTGCGTCACCCCAGTTGCCGGCGCGCGCAGGCACCGGCAAGTCGTTGCCCCAGGGATACTTGCGCGTCGCGCGCGATCCGTCGAAGCGCGCCGCGAACTCCCATTCCGCCTCGGTCGGCAGCCGGTAGCCGGTCGTCGCCGGGTCCGCGAGCTCGTAGCGGTCACCGTTCTTCACGTAGGCGGCGGGCAGTTTTTCGCGTTGCGAGAGCCAGTTGCAGAAAGCGGCGGCCTCCTGCCAGGAGATGCGCACCACCGGCTGGCGCTCGAGATCGAGCGATTCGTCCTTGAAGATGCCGGAGAGATGGTCCGCCTTGAATTCGCGGAATTCGCGATTCGTCACCTGGAAGCGCGAGATATAGAACGGGCGCTTCAGCTCGACCTGGCGCTCGGCCTCGTTCGAGCGACGGCCCGGCTCACGGCGCTGGCTTCCCATCGTGAAGCGCCCGCCATTGACCAGCACCAGCGGCTGGCCGAGCGAAGTGGTGCGCGTCGACGGCATGCCGGCGACCCGCGCCTCGCCCGCAGTCTTTAGCGAGTACTCGACGACCTGCGTCTGCCCCTCGCGCGGCGTCACGGTCGAACGGAACGGCTCGAGACCACCCTTGCGCACCTCGAAAACGTGCGGCGCGGCGGAGAGCGAAAGCGTCTGGTTCGCGGGGCCCCGCGACGCGCCGTCCACGTACAGCACCGCATCCGCAGGTTCGCCAGTGACGCGGACCTCGCCGAGCACGGCGCGCAGGTCCACAGAAATCCGACGCTCGGTGCGACTCTCGACGGCAATCGACTGCGTCGCCGGCGCATGGCCCGCGAGCGTCAGCAGCACTTCCTGCGGCACGCCGGGCGGTACGCCGACGGTGAGCGGGGTACGGCCGCGGTAACGTCCGCCGATGCTGACGTCGGCGCCGGCGGGCCGGCTCTGCACCACCAGCCGGCCATCCGGCATGCCGAGCTCGACCGGCCCGATGGAGAGTGGCTGGCCGGCAACCACGGTGATCGGGCTCTCGAAGCGGCGGAAATCCGGATGCACCAGCGAAAGCGTGTAGCGCCCTGCGTCCAGCTCGGTCTCGACCGGCGTCGTGCCGAGCTCGCGATCGTCCGCCCATACGACTGCGCCGGCCGGCACCGAGCTCACGCTCACGCGCGCGAACACCGGCTTCAACTTGACCTTGAGCTCCTGGCGCTCGCCGCCGCCTGCGACTTCGAAGCGCAGCCGCTCCTCGGCGTAGTGCGGCGCAAGGATCGCGAGCTCGCGGGTTCCTGCCCGCAGCGGGTGTTCGCCAGGAAGCTTGCCGACCGTCACACCGTCCACTGCAAGCGTCGCTTCGACGCCGCCGGTGTCGAAAGCGACGACGCCCGGCAATCGTTCGAGCGCGACCACGAAGCGCTGGCCGGACTTCGCGGCGACCCTGACGGATTGGCGCGCGGGCGCATAACCCTCGGCCTGCACGACCAGGTCGTAGTCGCCGGGCGGAACGAGATAGCGACCCCCGAAACCGAAGTCCAGGTAGGTGCCGGCGAAGTCGACCTCGTCGAAATCCACCTCCGGATCGGAGGCCACCTGCACCGCCGGCGCGTAGAAAAAGAAGAGCAGGACTACCGCTGCAGCAGCGATGGCGGCCCAGCGCAGCCAGCTCGCATGCCCGCGCGACGCCCGGGCGCGCGTCGTCTGTGCCGTGGACTTGCGCGGCTGGTAGGGGACGATCTCGATCGGCTGGCGATTGCCGGTCGCTTCGTCGAGGCCCGGGCTGACGATCGCGGGTGGACGCGTCACGTTCGCGACGCCGCCATGGCGCACGACGATCGTCGCGCGGCCATCCCGGTCTTCGAGCGCGATGGCGACGCCGTCCAGCGGATCCGGTCCCGCGCCCGGCTCGGGTGTAACAGTGATGCCCTGGGTAGAGAGCGCGACACGCGCGCGGACCTCGCCTGGCTGGCAGCCAGGCACCACGACGGCCGTGCCTGGGCCGCCCACGGTGAGCGGCAGCTCGGCCGGCAGGATCCTGCGCGCGCCGAGCGGGTCTTCCAGCCACAACTCCTTCAAATCGGCTCCTCGCATCTCACGACCACGGCGGCAGCACCGGCGCCCGGAGGCAGGACCACCTCCCGCCGTACGTCACGATACCCGGTGCGCGTGCCAACCACGGTGTAGCGGCCCGGGAGAAGTTGCACCTCGCGCGTGGAAAAGGACCCGTACTGCCCGACGCGGTAAATCGCGACCTGCGTCTGTCCGTCCGATTCCAGCCGCAACTGCACCGGCAGCTCCGCGGCCTTCGCGATCCGCTCGAGCTCCCGCGCCGAAGCGGCGAGCCGCTCGCGCGGGTTGCCCGTGGTCGCGGCCGTGGTCAGGAGGCTCTTTGCCTCCGCCCGGCCGGTCGGGTCCCAGAGCCGTTCCGGCTTTGCATTCAGAGCGTCGATGCGCCGCTGCAGTTCCGCGCGCGGCGTCGACCGGGCAAGTCCGTCGCGCGCTGACTCGAGCGTGGGCTCGAGGCCCGCCGCCTCGCGCCAGGCAGTGAGTGCCTCGTCCCAGCGCTCCTCGCTCTCTGCCGCGCGCGCGCGCCCGACGAGTACCTCGAGCGCCGAGGCGCGCTGCCCCTGATCGAGGGACGCGATCGCATCCTGCGCCTCGCGCGAGCCGGGCCTGAGTGCGAGCGCCTGGTTGAAAGCTGCGCGCGCCGCGTCGGCGCGGCCCGCTGCGACATCCGCGAAGCCGCGCGACATCGCGACCGAGAATGCGTCGGCGTTCCGGCCCGCGGCCAGGCGATCGAGTCCCGCCTGTGCGCCGGGCACGGTCGCATCGATCGCGAGCGCCCGGCGGTAGCCGGCCTCGGCCGAAGACGCGCGACCGGCCTGTTCGTCCCGCTGCGCCGCGTCCACTTGCGCAAGCGCGTCATCGAGCCGGCCGGCCCGCGCAAGGCCCGCCGCCGCGGGCGGGTGGTTCGCCTGGATCGCGAGCGCGAGGCCGAAAGCCTCGCGCGCGGCGTTGGTTCGGCCCGCTGCCAGCGCGTCCTGACCGCGCTTCATCGCCGACGCCAGTGCCTCCGGCAGCGCCTTCTCGAGCTCGGCGAGCCTCGCCGTGGCCTTGTCCCACTGCCCGGCCGCCGCAGCGTAGTCGCCCACCGCAAACCGCTGCGCCGCGCGGCCGCCGAGATCGCGCGCTTCCGCGAATGCCGCGGTTGCCCAGCGGGATGCGGCACGCGCGTCGAGCGCCTTGAACGCCGTGTCGAAGCGCCCGCGCGCGGCCGTCGCCAGTTCGTGTGCCGCCTCGCGGGAAACGCGCTCCTGCTCCGCAGATTGCCGGGCGCGGCCCGCCCGTTCGGCTTCCTCGCGGGCCTTGCGCGCGTAGCCCTGCCCGTCGAGCGCATCCTGCGGCAACAGGAACACCGCGGCGCCCGCGGCGAGCACCGCAGTGCCGAGCGCGAGCGGCAGCCAGCGACGGCTTCCGGCGCGGGCGGGCGCGGCCGCCGGCGCCTCATGCACGAGCGGCGCCAGAGCGCCACTGTCGTCAGCCGCCACAGCGCCGAGCCGGTCACGCGCGATCGTTGCCGAAGCCGGGCGCGCAGCCACGGACTTCGCGAGCAGCCGGAGCGTGAGCTCGCGCACCGCGACCGGCACCTCACCGCGCGGCAGGAGCGGCGGTACCGGCTCGTGCAGCACGCGGTCGCGCGTGATCTCCGGGTAGTAAGGTGGATGGCCCGCGATCAACTCGTAAAGCAGTGCCCCGAAGGCGTACAGGTCGTCGGCGGGCGACGCAGGCTCGCCGCGCAGCTGTTGCGGGCTCGCGTTGTAGGGCGAGCCGCCCTCGGGTGCCGCGCCCGCGAGTGCGGCCAGGCCGAAGTCGCCGAGCTTTGCGCGGCCTTCGCCGTCCAGAAACACATTCGCGCACTTGAGGTCGCGGTGCACGAGTCCCGCGGCGTGCACCGACTCGAGCGCGGCCGCGATGCCGTCCGCGGCGCGCGACCAGCTCTCGAACGAGCGGCCGCGCAAGCTGCCCGAGATCCCCGCCCTCGAGGAATTCCATGACCAGGAACACCCTGCCCTCGGCGCGCTCGAGCCCGTGGACCTGCACGACGTGCTCGTTGCGCAGTCGCTGCGCGCGCGCGACCTCGCCCTCGAGCCGCGCGATGCGCGGCGCGTCAGCGGTGAGGGATTCGGCGAGGAACTTGAGCGCGACGCGCTCGCCGCGCGTGCGGTCCTCCGCGAGCCAGACTTCGGCGCTGCCGCCACGGCCGATCCGTCGCACCAGCACGAACCGGGCGCCGAGTTCGAGCCCGGGTGTCAGCTCCTTCATTGGGGATCAACCCGCGCCGCTCGATTGCTCGGCAGGCTTCTTGGAATCGGCGGCGGGAGCGACCGGCGCGGTGGGCACCAGCCCGGTCTCTTCCTTGTAGAGCTCGTGCAGCAGGCGTCGCCATTCCGCGTACTGCTCCTCGGCCGTACCGGTCAGGCGCAGTGTACGACCCTCGACGTCCACGACCAGCGGCGCGGCCTCGGTCTGGAACGAGCCGGAGATTTCCTTGATCGACTCGGTGTGGATCTTCGCTTCCTCGCGCTTCTTGTAGCCGCTGATCACGCCGGCGACTCCACCCGCAATGCCACCGTAGCGTGCGGCGTCCGCGACGCGCGCGCAGTCGCTGCTGCCGCAGCTGTCCGGCACGAAGACCGCGGCAGCAATGGCGGCAGCGCCCAGGATCATGCGATTGCGCGCCTGGGTCTTCAGCTTGTCCTCGGCGGTGATCTCGTCATACGTGTAGCGGCGCCAGCTCGAGTAGGGCTCTTCGAGTCGCTCGCTGAACGCCGCGTAGTTCTCGCTGACGGTGTCGATCATCCCGTAGTCGCGCTCGCGGATCTGGTCGATGCGCTTGACCAGCACGTCGTCCTCGGCGGGCAGGCGCAGCACCTTGTACTCGCCGGTCTTCTTGTTCTGCGCCAGGTACTCCGAGAAGGCGACCGGCGCGAAGTCCGCGGCAAAGCGCAGCTCGCTCACGCGGCGGACGTTTTCAATATCGGCGCCGGCCATGAGGTTGCGGGCCGCGAGCAGGTCGTTCGCGATCGCGACGTAGACGTTCTCGAATGGATCGCGGCCCGCGGTGTAGGTGTCGCGGTAAACGCGCGTGTCGGCGCGGCCCTCGTACTCCTTCTCATCAATCCACAGCTTGCCGGTGGCGTCACGCGCCGTGACCTCGACCTTGAGGTAGGCGCCGTTCGACTCGATGATCTTGCCGTCGACCGTGACGTCGAAGGAATTGACCGTGGTCGGCACCACCCGCGCCGTCGCCCAGTGACCGGTACCTTCGAGCGTGTCGCGCAGCTGCATCGCGATATACCGGGCCTCGGCGCGGCGAATGTCGGGCCAGATCCGCTCCTTGTCCTGCAGCTCCGGATCGTCCTCGAGCTGCTCCGGGACGCCCGGGTCGAGAATGTGCACGCCGACGTCCAGCAGCTGCTCCGTCGGAATCTCAGCGGTTGCCTGCGTTGCCTGCAACACCGGCACCGGGCGCGTTTCCTTCACGCAGCCCGCGGCCGCGAGCAGGCCCGCAGACAGGAGTACCAGCGCCGCAATCCGGATCATCGGCATGTCAACGCAACCTCAACGTCCTTTCTTGTAGCGACGGTATTCCTCCCAGAGTGCCGCGCGCAATTCCGGGTCTGTCTCATTCATTGCTGCCTCGCGGATCTGCCGCGCGACGATGTCGTCGTCGCTGCCGTCCGGGATGTCGGATGGAATCGAGCCCGGGCCCTTGCCGCCCGACGCGCCACCGCCGACTCCGCCCTGCTGAATCGTGTCCGAGCCCTGGCCCTCTTCGCCCATGGCGCCCTCGCCCGCCGCGTCACCGCCCTGGCCCGAGCCTTCGCCGACGGATTCGAGGCTGCCTTCGCGCTTCGCATCGCCCTCGCCGCCGCCATCGGCACTACCGTCGCCGCTCTCGCCGCCCGCCTCTTCCTCATCGCCGCCGGGACCGCTGCCGGCACCGTCACCTTGTGCCGCCGCGCGCTCCTTGGCGATGTCCGCCTGCGCCGTACGCACCGTGGCATCGAAAGTGCCGAACGTCTCGTCGAGCCGGCGGCCGATCTGTTCGCTGCGGTTGCCGGCACCGCCCGGCGCTCCGCCCGGGCCCTGGCCTGACGCGCCGCCACCCTCACTGGCTCCGGCGGCATCGCCACCGCCTGCGCCGCCAGCACCGCCTGCGGTGCCGGTCGGCCCGCCCGCAGCACCGTCGCCGGCACCTGTGCCTGCGGCGCCACCGGCAGCCCCACCGCTTGCGCCACTACCCGCGGCCCCACCGGCGGTGCCACTGCCCGCGGCCCCGGCGCTCGTGCCAGCGCCCGCGCTGTCGCCGCCGGCGCTGCCTGAGCCTGGCGCACCCGGCACGCCCGGAATTCCCGGCACAGCCAGGCGTGCCGCCGGCTCCACCACCCGACGCTCCCGGCTCGCCCGGCGCGCCACCCGGCTGTCCGCCTGGCAAGCTGCCCGGGAGGCTACCCGGCAAACTTCCGGGGAGGCTGCCGACCTGGGGGTCGATACAGCCTTCTACATTGAGATCGTCGTCGTCCTCGTCGGTAGCGGGATCATCGGTGCTGACGCAGGGCCGGCCGTCGCTGCCTTCGCCCGCGCTCCCGCCGCCGGCTGCGCCGGCTTCAGGCCCCTCACCGCCGCCCCCACCACCGCCCGAACTGTCTTGCGAGCTTCCACCCGCGGCGCCACCGTCCTCACCGGGCATGGGAATCGGGTGCGCTCTGACCACCTGGATCTTCGGCCGTCGACGGGAAATCCGAATCCGACCCGCCGCCGCCGGAGGATCCGCCACCCGACGAACCCCCGCCGCCCGACGAGCCGCCTCCGGACGAACCACCGCCTGAGGAGCCGCCGCCTGACGAGCCGCCACCGGACTGCTGACCCCCACCCGACGATCCGCCGGACTTCTGGGACGACTGCTGGGTCATGCAGCCGATCAGCAGGCTGAGGGCCGCAGCAACCGCAATGGCACGCAGGATACGAGTGGATCTCATCTCAGTCTCCCGCCGTACGCCCACGAAGGGCGGCCGACTTTAGGTCAGTCCTTCGAACTTGGAGACTGCGCCCCCGGCATTGGTTCACCGTCCGGCGCCAATACGGGCTCACGTCCCCTGGGCTGCCGCCGGGATGTCTTCGCCCTTCAGGAAGGCTCCAAGCTGGCCGGCGAGCCGGTCACAGGCGGTGCCCTGCACCCGCGCTATGAAAGGAAGCGGCACCACCACGCCGACCAGGGCCGAGGTGCCGATGACGTTCGTCGACACGGAGCCTGTGGTGCGTGCGGTATTCAGGTCCCACACCGTCGCCTCGTAGTCCGATTCCTTTTCCCACCAGCCGAAGCCGATACAACCACCGCCAGCGGGACCGATCGTGCAGGTAATGGAGCCGCCGCTGTCAGTCTGGCGAGTCGCGCCGTCGATCCAGACGATGTAGCGCACGCCGCTCTCGGCGACGCGCGCGGCGACCACATCTTTCGCGAGCAGCTTGCTCACGCCCTCCGGTCGCTGCGGCGCGGTCGAGGGCTCGAGCCAGGGAAACATCGAGTCCACGAAGGCGTCGTTAGGGCGCACCTGGATGCCGGTCGTGCGCGCCATCTTCTCGCTGACGCAGTCCATGAAGTCGTCTTCGGCCGTGATGCCCTCGACGTGGGGCTTCGCGAGCAGCACGACCGCTTCATGCGAGGCGATCACGGAGTTGAGCTGGCGTTCTTCGTCGAGCTGGGCCGTCATGCAGCCAGAGAGCAGCACAAGCGTCGACGCGCCCGCACCCGCGCGGAACAACGATCGGAATGGCCTGCGCATCATGAAAATCCTCTTTCGAATGCGCTCCCCGCGAGGTCCGAGTATACGCCCGGGTTACCACAGTTCCATCTGTCCCGGCGTGCGGTTTGGCGGCCGGAAAAGCTCGGTCGTAAGCGGCGTCGACCGGCCACTGACCAGCCCGTTCTTCCGGCAGGCGGCCTCGAAGCGGCGACGTAGGAGCTCGGCCCAGGGACCCTGGCCGCGCATGCGGTGCCCGAAACGCGGGTCATTGTCGCGGCCACCACGCAGCTCGCGGATGCGGTTGCGCACTTTCTGCGCGCGATCGGGGAAATGCAGGTCGAGCCATTCAAAGAAGAGGTCCTTCACTTCGCCCGGCAGCCGCAACAGGACATAACCGGCAGTCGTCGCGCCCGCCGCGGCCGAGGCGTCCAGCACCGCCTCGAGCTCGTGGTCATTGATGGCAGGCACGACCGGGGCGTACATCACGCCTACAGGGATCCCGGCCCCGGCGAGCTTGCCGATCGCTGCCAGCCGGGCCCGCGGCGAGGCCGCGCGCGGCTCCATGCGCCGCTTCAGCTCGTCGTCGAGCGTAGTCACACTGACAAACACCTTGACCAGTCGTTCCGCAGCGAGCCGCGAGAGCACGTCGATGTCGCGCACGACGAGCGCGTGCTTGGTCACGATCGTGACCGGGTGGTGGCTCTCGGCGAGCACCTCGAGGATCGAACGGGTGACACTGAGCTTCCGCTCGAGCGGCTGGTAGGGATCCGTGTTGGCGCCGAGATTGATCGCGCTGCATTTGTAGGACCGGCGGTTCAACTCCTCGCGCAGGTGGGCAGCGGCGTCCTTCTTGTAGAAAAGCCGGGTCTCGAAATCGAGTCCCGCAGAAAGATCCATGAACTGATGGCTCGGCCGGGCGTAGCAGTAAACACAACCTGACTCGCATCCACGATAGGGATTGATCGACTGCTCGAAAGGAATATCCGGCGAGTTGTTGCGTGTGATGACGCTGTGCGGTGGCTCGGGCTGCACCGTCGTCTGGATCGGCGGCAACTCCTCGTCCGCGATTCCCCAGCCGTCGTCTACTTGCTCGAGGGCGAGCGATTCGAAGCGGCCGCTGCGGTTGGAGAGAGCTCCTCGCCCCTTGTGAATCTTGGGCGGCATACTGTATGGATATACAGCTATGTCCGCGCCTGGTCAAGCCGCCTTATTCGGGCTCCGGAAACCGATCGATGCGCCGCAGCCCCGGGAACCAGCGCATCCAGAGTCCCGCGATCGCGACGCTCGCGAGCCCGCCAACGACGACCGCAGGCTTCAGGCCCCACCAGGCCGCCGTCAGGCCTGATTCGAACTCGCCGAGCTCGTTCGAGGCGCCGATGAAAACGGCGTTCACCGCGCTCACGCGGCCGCGGATTCCGTCGGGCGTCTCGAGCTGCACCAGCATGTGGCGGATGTAGACACTCACCATGTCCGAGGCGCCGATCACGACGAGCGCGGCGAGCGAGACGAAGAACTCGTGCGACAGGCCGAACACCACGGTCGCGACGCCGAACGCGGCGACGCCCGCGAACATCTTCGCGCCGACGTGGCGCGTGATCGGGCGCCAGGCAAACGTCATCGCGACGATGGCGGCGCCTATGCCGGGCGCGGCGCGCAGCCAGCCGAAACCGTCCGGCCCGACGTGCAGGATGTCGCTCGCGTAGGCCGGCAGGAGCGCGACCGCTCCGCCGAACAGCACGGCGAAGAGATCGAGCGAGACGGCGCCCGAGGATCACCTTCTTGCGCCACACGAAGCGCAGGCCCTCGAGCAGCGTGTGCCAGCTGTCCGGCGTCTCGGGCCGCGCGGGCTTCTCCGTCTTCACGCCGACGATCAGCAGGAATGCAGCCGCGAGCAGTCCGGCGACCGACGCATAGACGATGTCCGGGCCGGCGAGATAGACGAGGCCGCCGATCGCAGGCCCGGCAATCGTCGAGATCTGCCAGGTGCTCGAGTTCACCGCGACGGCGCGCGAGAACAGCGAAGGCGGCACGAGGTTCGGCATGATCGCCTGCCCCGCCGGCATCGAGAACGCGCGCGCGACACCGAACACGATCATGACGCCGAACACCGGCCAGGCAACCTCGAGCCCGGAGAGCGTGAAGGCGAGCAGCGCGAGCGCGCAAAAAAACTCGAGCGCGATGCACAGCGCGAGGATCCCAGCGCGGTTGTGCCGGTCGGCGATGTGGCCTGCCGGCAGCACCAGCAGCACGAACGGCAGGAACTGCGAGAGACCGATCAGGCCGAGGTCGAGCGGATCGCCGGTGATCGCGTAGACCTGCCAGCCGACGGCGACCGTCTGCATCTGCACCGCGACCGATGCGAGCAGGCGCGCCGACAGGAAGCGCGTGAAGTTCGGATACTGGAGCAGCCGGCCAAGTGGCGCGCCCCTACTTTCCAGGAATGGCATGCGGCGGCGGTCAGCGTCCGACGAGCAGCCGCAACATGCGCCGGAGCGGTTCCGCCGCACCCCACAGGAGCTGGTCGCCGACCGTGAACGCGGTGACGTAGTCCTCCCCCATCGCCAGGTGACGCACGCGCCCGACCGCGATGTCGAGCTTGCCGGTGACTGCGGCGGGCGTGAGTTCCGCGAGCGAGGCCTCGCGCTGGTTCGGCACCAGGTGCACCCATTCGTGCGCGCCCGCGATCACGCGCTCGATGTCGGCGAGCTTCATCGCGCGCTTCAGCTTGATCGTGACGGCCTGGCTGTGGCAGCGCATCGCGCCGATGCGCACGCAGATGCCGTCGATGGGCACCGGCGCCGAAGTCAGCCCGAGGATCTTGTTGCCCTCCGCGCCCGCCTTGAACTCCTCGCGGCTGTAGCCGTTGCCGAGGTCGCGGTCGACCCAGGGCAGCAGGCTTCCCGCAAGCGGAAAGCCCAGCCGCTCCACGGGCATACCGTTCGCTAGCGCAGCGCTCGCCCGACGATCGATGTCGAGGATTGCGCTCGCGGGATCGTCCAGCAACTCGCCGGCGGCGCGGTGCAGGTGGCCCATCTGCACGAGCAGCTCGCGCATCTCGCGCGCGCCTGCGCCCGAAGCCGCCTGGTAGGTCATCGTCGTCATCCATTCGACGAGCCCGGCGCGGAACAGGCCGCCGAAGGCCATCAGCATCAGGCTCACGGTGCAGTTGCCGCCGATCCAGTCGCGACGGCCAGCAGCGAGCGCGGCGTCGATTACGTGCCGGTTGACCGGGTCGAGGATGATGACAGTCTCGTCGTTGAGACGGAGCGCGGAGGCCGCGTCGATCCAGTGGCCGCTCCAGCCGCGCGCGCGCAGATTCGGATGCACCGACTCCGTGTACTCGCCGCCCTGGCAGGAAATGAGGATGTCGCAGCGGGCGAGCGCGTCGAGGTCTTTCGCGTCGGCAACCGGGGCCGCGCCCTGCCCGACGTCCGGAGCCTTCCCGCCCGCCTGCGTCGTCGAAAAGAAGTGCGGCTCGACGAAGGCGAAATCGCCCTCGGCGCGCATGCGCTCGACCAGCACGGACCCGACCATCCCGCGCCAGCCGATCAGTCCCGTTCTTGGGCTCGTTGCCATAGAATCGCGTGTTGCAGCGCAAAGCACGCACTATAGCGTGCCGCCAAGGGGAGCCCGCAATGAGCGAAGAGCAGCCGCAACTGACCATTCCGCCCGAAGCCGCGTGGGGATCGACGTTCGACGTCGGGCGCGCCACCGACGCGTACATCGCGACCATTCCGGCGGCGGACCGCGAGAAGTCCGACGCCTACTACGAGGGCGGCTACTGGATCGGCCTCTGGGGAACGTTGTTGACGGTCGCGCTGTGCGGGCTCCTGCTGAACTTCCGGTTTGCCGCGCGCCTGCGCGACTTTGCGGCAGCACGCGGGCGCGGGCCCTGGCTGCAGTCGCTGGTCGTCGCGATCGGCTTCCTGCTCGCGATCGAAGTGCTGGCGCTGCCCTGGGCGCTGTACACCGGCTACTTCCGCGAACACCAGTACGGGATGTCGAACCTGACGATCGGCGGCTTTCTAGGCGAATGGCTGATCGGCACTTTGATCGCAGTCGTCGTAGTCGGACTCGCGATCTCCGGCATCTATCGCCTGGTTCGCCGCGTGCGCGAGCGCTGGATGCTGTGGGCGACCGGCGTGACGTTCCTGTTCATCCTGTTCGTGTTCATGGTACAGCCCGTGGTCGTCGCGCCACTCTTCAATGACTACCATCCGCTGCCGCCCGGCGAGGTGCGCGACTCGATCCTCGCGCTCGCCAAGGAATCGGGCGTGCCGGTGGATGACGTCTATTGGTTCAACGCCTCGAAACAGACCAAGCGCATCAGCGCGAACGTCTCCGGCCTCGGCGGCACGGCCCGTATCTCGCTCAACGACAACCTGTTGAACGGCACCTCGTTGCCCGAGATACGCGCGGTCATGGGCCACGAGATGGGGCACTACCGCCTGTACCACGGCATCAAGCTCGCGATCGGCTTGGCACTCGCGCTCGGCGTCGGCTACTTCGTGGTCAACTACACGTTCGGACGGTTCCAGCGTCGCTACGGCGACCGCTGGGGCATTCGGGACCTCGCCGATCCCGCGGGTCTGCCGCTCGGGTTCGCGATCTTCGTCGTGGTGATGTACCTGCTGACACCCGTGACGAACTCGCTGGGACGCGCGGCCGAGGCCCAGGCGGACGCCTTCGGCCTCGACGCGGCCCGGGAGCCGCACGGCTTCGCCTCGGTCGCGATGCGGCTCAGCACGTATCGCAAGCTCGAGCCCGGCGCACTCGAGGAAGTCGTCTTCTACGACCATCCCAGTGGCCGTGCCCGCGTCGAGCGCTCCATGCAGTGGCTGTCCGACCATCCGCCCGCAGACTAACGCGCCCGGACTGCAGGATGCGGCGCGCGCGCGAGCCGGCGGGGTACTTGCGCGCGAACGCGGGAAGTTACGACCGCGTGCGCTCGCGAGTAGCGCGCGCGCCGGCATGCCGCGCGGCGCGAAGCGACTTGAGGTCGCCGCAGGAGCGAGCGAGCCAACCCCGGCCGGCCAAGCGCGCGTACGCGGGCAGCCGTTAGCGGCTGGGCGTGAGGCCGGAGGGAACTAGCGAGAGCAGCTCGTCGCTCGCGATGACGGACTTCGCGGCTGCGATGTCCGGGGCGAATAGCCGGTCGTGGTCGTAGAAGGCGACCTGCTTGCGCAGCAGTGCGTGTGCCGACTCGAGCGCCGGGCTGGACGCGAGCGGGCGACGGAAGTCGATGCCCTGCGCGGCCGCCAGCAGCTCGATCGCAAGTACGCCCCGGGTGTTTTCCGCCATCGGCGCGAGCCGGCGCGCGGCAAAGGTCGCCATGCTGACGTGGTCCTCCTGGTTCGCGGAGGTCGGCACGCTGTCGACTGAGGCCGGGTGCGCGAGCGACTTGTTCTCCGAGGCGAGCGAGGCCGCGGTCACCTGCGCGATCATGAAACCCGAGTTCAACCCGCCCTGCCGCACCAGGAACGCCGGCAGCTGGCTCAGGCTGTCGTCGATCAGCATCGCGATGCGCCGCTCGCTGAGCGCGCCGATCTCGGCGATGGCGAGCGCGAGGTTGTCGGCGGCGAAAGCGACCGGCTCGGCGTGGAAGTTGCCGCCGGAGAGGACGTCGCCTTCCTTGCCGAACACCAGCGGGTTGTCGGAGACGCCGTTCGCCTCGAGCATCAGCGTGCGTGCCACGTCCTGAATCTGCTGCAGGCAGGCGCCGGCAACCTGCGGCTGGCAGCGCAGCGAGTACGGGTCCTGCACGCGATCGCAATTCTCATGTGATCGGCCGATGTCGCTCTCGCCAAGCACGGTGCGAAACGCTGCGGCGATAGCGATCTGCGCCGGCTGGCCGCGGGCGTTTTGGATGCGCGCGTCGAAGGGCACGCGGCTGCCGAGCGCCGCGTCCACCGACATCGCGCCCGCGATGATCGAGCCCGCGAGCAGGTCTTCCGCCGCGAACAGGGCCTCGAGCGCGAGCGCGGTCGAGACCTGGGTGCCGTTCAGGAGCGCGAGCCCCTCCTTCGGGCCGAGTTCGAGGGGCTCGATCCCGGCGGCTTTCAGGGCTGCCACGCATTCTTGATCCTTTCCCTTCACGCGCACGCGGCCTTCGCCAATCAGCGCGAGCGAGAGGTGCGCGAGCGGCGCAAGGTCACCGGAGGCGCCGACGGAGCCCTGCGAAGGCACCAGCGGATAAATGCCCGCGTTGACGAGCGCGAGCAGGCGCTCGATCACGACCGCACGCACGCCCGAGAAACCGCGCGCAAGGCTCGCGGCTTTCAGCACCATTACCAGCCGCACGGTCGAGTCGGCGAGCGGCGCGCCCACGCCGGCGGCGTGCGAGCGCATGAGGTAGAGCTGCAGGATGGCGAGCTCGTCGTCGGAGATGCGCGTCTTCGCCAGCTTGCCGAAACCGGTGTTGATGCCGTAGAGCGATTCGCCGGCGGCGAGCCGAGCGCGCACGGCGGCAAGCGCCGCTTCGACCGGTCCTCGCCAGCCTTCGGCGAGCGCAACGGCGTCTGCGCCGCGCGCGATGTTCCTGAGCTCCGCGAGCGAGATGGCGCCCGGCTTCAGCGTCATCGTCGCCATCAGCGTACCGAAGGCAGGTCGAGACCCTGCTCGCGAGCGCAGGCGATCGCGAGCTCGTAACCCGCGTCGGCATGGCGCATGACGCCCGTACCGGGGTCGTTGCGCAGCACGCGCGCGATGCGCGCGGCCGCGGCATCCGTGCCGTCGCAGACAATCACGACGCCGGCGTGCTGTGAGAAGCCCATACCGACGCCGCCGCCGTGGTGGATGGACACCCAGGTCGCGCCGCCCGCGGTGTTGAGCAACGCGTTGAGAAACGCCCAGTCGGACACGGCGTCCGAGCCGTCCTTCATCGCCTCGGTCTCGCGGTTTGGGCTCGCGACCGACCCCGAGTCGAGATGGTCGCGGCCGATCACGACCGGCGCCGAGAGCTCGCCTTTCGCCACCATCTCGTTGAAGGCGAGCCCGAGCCGCGCGCGGTCCTTGAGCCCGACCCAGCAGATGCGCGCCGGCAAGCCCTGGAACTTGATGCGCTCGCGCGCCATGTCGAGCCAGCGGTGCAGGTGTGCGTCGTCCGGAATCAGTTCCTTTACCTTGGCGTCGGTCCGGTAGATATCCTGGGGATCGCCCGAGAGCGCCACCCAGCGGAACGGGCCGATCCCTTCACAGAAGAGCGGGCGGATGTAAGCCGGCACGAAGCCCGGGAAGTCGAAGGCGTTCGCAAGTCCCTCGTCCTTCGCGACCTGGCGGATGTTGTTGCCGTAGTCGAAGACGACCGCGCCCTGGCCCTTGAGGTCCAGCATCGCCTGCACGTGAATTTTCATTGAGGCGCGGGCCTCGCGCTCGACCCGTGCCGGGTCACTGCGCCTCGCCTCGCCCGCCTGTGCCATCGTCCAGCCGCGCGGCAGGTAGCCGTTGCGCGGATCGTGAGCGGAGGTCTGGTCAGTCACGACATCCGGGACGATCTTGCGGTGCGCGAGCTCGGGGACCACGTCGGCGGCATTGCCGACAAGTCCGACCGAGAGCGCTTGTTTGGCGCGGCACGCCTCGTCGATCATTGCGAGCGCCTGATCCAGCGTCGTCGCCTTGCGGTCCACGTAGCCGGTGCGCAGGCGAAAATCGATGCGAGACTCGTCGCACTCCACGGCGAGCATCGAGAAACCCGCCATGGTCGCCGCGAGCGGCTGCGCGCCGCCCATGCCGCCGAGCCCCGCGGTCAGGATCCAGCGCCCGCGGGCGTCACCCTTGAAATGCGCGCGCGCACAGGCGCCGAAGGTCTCGTAGGTGCCCTGCACGATGCCCTGCGAGCCGATGTAGATCCAGGAACCCGCCGTCATCTGGCCGTACATCATGAGGCCCTTGCGGTCGAGTTCGTGGAAGTGCTCCCAGGTCGCCCAATGCGGCACGAGATTCGAATTTGCGATCAGCACGCGCGGTGCATCCGGGTGCGTGCGAAAGACACCGACCGGCTTGCCCGACTGCACTAGCAGCGACTCGTCGTCCCTCAGCCGCTTCAGCACAGACAGGATGGTGTCGAAAGCTTCCCAGTTGCGCGCGGCCTTGCCGATGCCGCCATAGACGACGAGCTCGTCCGGGTGCTCGGCGACCTCCGGGTCGAGGTTGTTCTGGATCATCCGGAATGGCGCCTCGGTCAGCCAGCTGCCGCAATTCAGCGACTTGCCGCGGGGCGCGCGCACGACGCGCGGCCCTGCGCTCTCGAGGGCGGGTTCGGCGTTCATGGGCTGCGAGGATAACGCGGATCGGGCATCATATGCGCCGCCGGACGGCCTCCCCATGAACCAACCCCGCTCCCTTTCCGCGGCCACGCTGGGCGCGCTCGGTGTCGTGTACGGCGACATCGGCACGAGCCCGCTCTACGCGTTGCGCGAGGCGACCGCAGTCGCCGGCGGCGCTGCGGACGTGGGCGCCATGCTCGGCGTGCTCTCGCTGATCTTCTGGAGCATGCTGATCATCATCACGCTGAAGTACATCGTCGTCATCCTGCGCATGGACAACGATGGCGAAGGCGGCGTGCTGTCCCTGGTCGCGCTGGTGGAGAACAAGCTCCCCGGAAACGGCAAGGCCGCGAAGCGGCTCGTCCTGCTCGCGGTGCTCGGCACGGCCTTCTTCTACTGCGACGCGCTCATCACGCCGGCGATATCGGTGATGGGCGCCATGGAAGGGCTCGCGATCATCGATCCGGAAATGCAGCGGCTCGTCGTGCCCGGCACGCTGCTGATCCTCGTGGTCCTGTTTGCCATGCAGCGCCGTGGCACGGAACGCATCGGGCGGCTGTTCGGCCCGATCATGGTGGTCTGGTTCGTCTCGATCGGGCTCCTGGGCCTGCGCGAGATCATCCACACGCCCGGGATCCTGATGGCGCTCGACCCTCGGTACGCGCTCGCGGTGCTGCTCGGGCACCCGGGCCTTGCGCTCGTGATCCTCGGCGCCGTGTTCCTGGTGCTGACGGGCGGCGAGGCACTCTACATCGACATGGGCCATTTCGGGCGCAGGCCGGTCCGCATCGCCTGGTTCCTTGTCGTGTGGCCGGGACTGCTGCTCAACTACTTCGGGCAAGGTGCGCTGCTGCTGCGCTCGCCGTCTGCAACCATCAATCCATTCTTCGAGCTCGCCTCGCCCGCGGCATTGCCATACCTCGTTGCGATCGCGACCGCAGCGGCGATCATCGCCTCGCAGGCAACGATCTCGGGTGCGTTCTCCGTCACGCGCCAGGCAGTGCAGCTCGACCTGCTGCCGCGCGTGAAGATCCTGCAGACCTCCGCCGACGCACACGGCCAGATCTACGTGCCGGCGACGAACATCTTCATGTTCTTCGCGACCTGCGCCTTTGTCGTGATCTTCCAGGGCTCGAGTGCCCTCTCCGGCGCCTACGGCGCGGCCGTGAACGGCACCATGGTGATCACCACCCTGCTCGGTGCCATTGCAGCGCGCGCGGCCTGGAAGTGGCCGCTGTGGCGCGTGATTGCCGTGTTCGGCCTGTTTGGCGTCGTTGATCTCGCGTTCGTGATGGGCAATGCCACGAAGATTCCGGGCGGGGGCTGGATCCCGCTGGTGCTATCGGCCGCGATGTTCGCGGTGTTCGTCACCTGGCGCGACGGCCGCGCGCTGCTGCGCGCCGAGTTGCAGCGCCGTGCCGTGCCGCTGGCCGAGCTGCCTGCCCTCCTAGCGGGCTCGACCCGCGTGCCGGGCACGGCGGTGTTCCTCGTGAGCCATCAGGGATTCGTGCCGACCGCGATGCTCAGGAATCTCGAGCACAACCGCGTCTGCCACGAAAAGATCGTGATCCTGAATCTCGACATCCAGCGCACGCCGCGCCAGGACGTCGTCTCGCGCAGCTACCCGGAGGAAATCTTCCCCGGTGTGCACCTGGTGCACGCGCGCTTCGGCTTCATGGAGACGCCTGACGTCACTGTCGCGCTGGCGGGCGCCACCCGCAAGGGGCTGCGCATTGACCCGGACTGCACGTACTTCCTCGGCTGGCATCTGGTCCGCGCCCGGGCGGGGCACGGGATCGCGGGCATGAAGATGCGGCTGTTCGCCTGGATGCAGCGCCGCAGCGCGCAGGCGGCCGAGTTCTTCCGCATGCCGACCAAGCGCGTGGTCGTGCTCGCGACCGAAGTCGAGATCTAGCGCTTCAGGGGACGATCGGCTCGATTGCGTAGCCTTTTCGCAGTCCCAGCCGAATCGGCCGCGGCGCGCCGGTCGGCGGCAAGCTGACCTCCGCCCAGAGCGTCGCATCTGCGCGCGGGCGCGAGGGATCGGCCGCGTGTTCGGGAATGAAATACGCAATCGGCTCGGCGAGCTGCCAGCAGCTCCGCTCGCCGCAGCGGGCGCTGCGGATCCAGTGACGACCGCGGTCCTCGTCCTGCACGGCGACCAGGCGGTCGCCGCGCGATTCGAGCCGTGCCAGGAACAAGTTTGGCGCACGGTCTGCATCGGGGTTCGATTCGGCGCGTTCGGCTTCCACGAGCAGCGCGATGCTCACGTAGCGGCCCCGGATCGGCATCACGGGATCGTAGGGCGCCGTCTCAACCCAAAGCCGTGGATAGTGCGACCGGTCGTAGAGAAACTTCGCGCCAATGCCCGCGACCAGCAGCACCTGGACAGCGCCGACCAGCAGGCCCTTCGCGAGCGGCGTCACGGCCGTCGCTCCGGCAGGCGCGCAAGGAGCCGCCGGCGCGCGCGTTCCAGCAGCCAGCCGCCGCCGATGAACAGTACGCCGATGCCGATCAGGCCGAGCGCGCGGCCAAGCCGGTCATAGAGGCTCGCGAAGTAGAACGCGAACATCGCCAGCGCAAAGCCGAGCACGCCGACGTTGACCGCCAGCCGCTGTCCGTCGCGTAGTCCCCAGAGCACTACCCCGACGGCACCGATCTCGAGCAGCCCGTACATCACGAGCTCGCCGGCATCCGTGCGCGCCGACACCTGGGAGAGGACCAGCGCCCAGGCGAGCGCCGCGATCATCCATACGGCATCGCGGCCGCGCAGCCACCAGGCAAGCGCCAGTGGCAAGATGATCGCCACTGACCAAGCCAGCGAGCGCACTGTATCCGCTCGCTCGTGCGGCCCTATTTCGGCGAGCGCATGGTCCACGTCACCCGCCATCGCAACCGCCACGGCCGCCGGTAGCAGCGCGATGGCGCCAAGCCAGGCGAACGCGCGGCGCCAGCGTTCCGCGGAATCTGCCGGCCGTGCCATCAGGTAGGCGCAGGCGAACAGGAACAGGCCGACCGCTGCCGGCGTCAGGTCGCGCCAGGCTTGCAGCGTCCCGTGTGCCGCCATCCACTCGCCCCAGAGCCACGCGGGGACAAGCACCGCGAGCCAGATGACCTGCGGCCACTGGCGCAGGAGATATGCGGCGACGCCCGCACCCGCCGCCCACAGCAGCAGCGCGGCCGGCCAATGTTCCGCCATGTGAAAGACCTGGCCCGCGAGATAGATCCCGGCGCCGAATGCGCCCGTGCCCACGGCGTGCAGGGCGGTGGCGAGCGCAGGGCTGTTGCGCGCGGCGAGCGCGCCGCCCGCGTGCAGCGCCGCAACCATCGCCAACACCAGCGCGAAGCGACTCCCCGGCGAGAGCGCGTCCCAGTGCGCCGCGACGAACAGCAGCACACCCGCGGTCAGCAGCAGCGCGCCGAGCGCGAACACGATCAGCGTCAGTCGGCCTTGTCGCAGCACCCCTCCCTGGGAGGACTCATAGGCGCGGATGCGTTCCGCGGTTGCGGCGTCCAGGAGCCCCGCGTCGAGCCAGCGCTTCAACGCCGCTTGCCAGCGCTCGTTCATGCCGCGTGCCGGCGCTCCACGGCGTCGTAGTGGTCGATGACCTGGCGGACGTACTGCCGCTTGCTGAGGTAGCCACCCGGCCAGAAGCTGCGCTTGAAGCCGTAGATGACGATCGACTTGAGGTCGCGCCGGGTGAGGCCGAGGTGCTCGACCGCAAGCATCAGCTCGTCGGTCACCGTCGTGTTGCTCATCAGGCGGTTGTCAGTGCAGAGCGTGGTCGAGATGCGCGCGGCACGCAGCTTGCGGAACGTGTGCTGGTCCAGGGTCTTCAGGTCCGGGTTCGTCTGCATGTTGCTGGTCAGGCAGATCTCGAGCGTGATACGCCGGTCGGCGATGTAGTTGCCGAGCTTTTCCACATAAAGGTCACGGTCCTCGATCTCCGGGTCGCGAATCTGGTCAGCCTCGAGGAGATAGGTGCCGTGGCCGATGCGGTCCGCATGCAGGTCCGTGATCGCCTGGAAGATGGACTCCGGCCCATAGGCCTCGCCCGCATGCACCGTGCGCTTCAGGAAGTGCTTGTGGGCCAGCTCGAACGCCGCCTTGTGCGCGCTCGCCGGGTAACCCGCCTCCTCGCCCGCGAGGTCGAAGCCGACTACCTGCAGGCCGAGCGTGTCGCGCGCGAGAACCGCCGCACGCGCGGCGTCGAGCGAAGCCATCGCGTAGACGTCCTTCGGCCGCGTGAACGGATGCGCTGCCAGCAGCGTGTCGTAGTGGCAGCTGAAACCCGCCCCGAACATCCGGAGCGCACAACAGATGATTCCGTACTCGAAGGGCGGCTCGCGGCCTTCCGCGACCTCCGGCCGGCGATTGTAGGTGTCCCGCGCACTGCGCAGGCCCCGGTCCACGGCGGCAAGCACCTGGACCGCGTCCAGGCCCGGGCGCACGTGCAGCTGCGGCGCAAAGCGCACCTCGAGGTAACGCACGCCCTCCGCCTGGTTGTCCTCGGCCAGCTCCAAGGCGACGCGCTCGAGCGCTTCGGCGGTCTGCATCACGCCGACCGTGTAGCGAAAACCCTTCAGGTAGTCACCGAGGCTCGTGTAGCGCTCCTTATATACGGTCTCGCGCAGGCCCGATTCGGTGTAGCTCGGGAGTTCCAGCCGCGACTCCTTCGCGAGCTCGATCAAGGTCGGGATGCGCAGTGACCCGTCGAGATGCACGTGCAGATCCGTCTTGGGCAAGTCCGCCACGAAGGCACGCGTAATTTTTGAGTCCGGCACGACACAGAGCATAACGCGGCGGCAACGGCTTCCGGTAAGCTCTCGGTCCGTGGCAACCCCCATCGATAC
This sequence comes from uncultured Gammaproteobacteria bacterium, assembly GCA_963817195.1. Lineage (GTDB taxonomy): Bacteria > Pseudomonadota > Gammaproteobacteria > Steroidobacterales > Steroidobacteraceae > SCUD01. The sequence continues at coordinate 237,928 of CAWFNJ010000005.1, read as the reverse complement.
ATCGACCTGGACCCGGGTCATCCGCAACGCGATGCTCGCGACCTGCGCGGAAGGCCGGCCCTTTGGCCTGATCCCCAAGGGAGCCGTCGCGATCGCGGGCAACCGGATCGCCTGGGTCGGATCTAAGCGCGACGTGCCGGCGACATTGCCGAAGAGCTGCGTCGTGACCGAGGCGAACTACGCGCTTGTCACGCCGGGGCTCATCGACTGCCACACGCACCTGGTCTGGGCCGGCTCGCGCTTCAAGGAATTCCAGCTTCGCCTGCAGGGCACGAGCTACGAGGACATTGCCAAGGCCGGCGGCGGCATTGCAAGCACCGTCACCGCGACTCGCGCCGCGAGCGAGGCGGACCTCCTCACGCAGGCGTTTGCGCGCGCCTCGAAGTATGTCGCCGAGGGCGTGACCACGCTCGAGATCAAGTCGGGCTACGGGCTCGACAAGGACAACGAGCTCAAGATCCTCCGCGTCGCCCGCGCGCTCGGCAAGCGGCTCGGGATCAACGTGCGCACCACGCTGCTCGCCGCCCACGCAGTGCCGCCCGAGTTCAAGGATCGCCCGGACGACTACATCAATAATGTGTGCGACGAGATCCTGCCAGCGGCCCACGCGGAAGGGCTCGCCGATGCGGTGGATGCCTACTGCGACAACGTCGGCTTCACGGCCGCGCAGGTCGAGCGCGTATTCGTGAAGGCAAAGGAACTCGGGCTCGCGGTCAAGCTACACGCCGAGCAGTTCTCCAACCAGCAGGGCGCCGCGCTCGCCGCCAAGTACAAGGCGCTCTCCGCCGATCACCTCGAGCATCTAGACAAGGACGGCGTGATGGCCATGTCCGCCGCCCGCACCGTCGCGGTGCTGCTGCCGGGCGCCTATACCTACCTGCGCGAGACGAAGCTGCCGCCGATCGAGCTGCTGCGCGTCAACCGCGTGCCAATCGCCGTCGCGAGCGACCTCAACCCCGGCACCTCGCCGCTCGCCTCGCTGCAACTCAACATGCACCTTGCCTGCACCGCCTTCGGCCTCACCACCGAGGAAGCCCTGCTCGGCGTCACCCGCAATGCCGCGCGCGCGCTCGGTCTGCGCAAGGTCCTCGGCAGCATTGAGCCCGGCAAGGTCGCCGACATCGTGATCTGGAACGCCGAGCATCCGGCCGAGCTCGCGGCGCAGTTCGGCCTCATTCGCCCTGCGGCGGTGCTGCGCGCCGGCGCCGTGTGATCACGCTAGAGGACCTCAAGCGCCGCGGCACCGGTTTCCTGCCCGGCTACATGGGCGTCGTCATCACCGGCCTCGCGGACAAAGAGCTCCGTGCGGAGCTCACCATCCAGCGTCATCACATCGCGCCGAACAGTTACCTGCACGCCGGCACCGTGATCACGCTCGCCGACACCGCCTGCGGCTACGGCTGCATCGCTCATCTGCCGGAAGGCGCGACCGGTTTCACCACGATCGAGCTGAAGTCCAATTTCCTCGGCACCGCGCGCGAGGGCAGCATCGCCTGCGTCGCGCACGCCCAGCACCTCGGGCGCACCACCCAGCTCTGGGACGCCGTCGTCTCGCACCAGAGCACCGGCCAGACGATCGCACTGTTTCGCTGCACGCAGCTCGTGATCTACGCCAAGCCCTGACGTGCGACGGGTCGCGTTCCTCACGCTGCACGATCCCGCCGGCTTCGTCATCGACGACGAGCTGGCGGTGCTGCCGCTCGCGCGGCGGGGAATAACGGTCGAAACCTTCCCCTGGGACCGTCCCGGCGTCGACTGGCGACAGTACGCGCTCGTAGTCCTGCGCTCGACCTGGGACTACCAGCATCACGCCGAGAGATTCCTCGGCGTGCTCGACGACATCGAGCGCCAGGGCGTGCGGCTCGCGAACGGCAGCGAGATCGTGCGCTGGAACATGCGGAAGTCGTATCTGCGCGAACTCGCCGGGAAAAGCATCGAGACCGTGCCGACGTTCTGGCGCGAGGGCCTCGCGCCCGGCGAGCTCGTAGCCGCTGTTCAATGAGCTGCGCAGCAGCGAGGGCGTGATCAAGCCCGTCATGAGCGCGAACGCCCAGGGCGCCTGGCGTCTCGACGCCGCGCGCGCGCGGGCGTTGGCGCCCGAGATCGAGGCATATTTCGCCGGTCGGCCGCTCATGATGCAGCCTTTCGAGCGCGGCATCGCCGAGGAAGGCGAGTTCTCGATGATGTATTTCAACGGCGCGCACAGCCACAGCATCCTCAAGGTGCCAAAGCGCGGCGAGTTCCGCGTGCAGGAAGAGTACGGCAGCGAGATCACCTCAATTCAGCCCGAGCCTGCCATGCTCGCCGCGGGCAACGCGGCCGTCGCCGCTATCGGCCAGAGACTCCTCTACGCGCGCGCGGACTTCGTGCGCAGCGGCCATGCGTTTCGGCTCATGGAACTCGAGCTGGTGGAACCCTCGATCTACCTGCGCACTGACGTCGGCGCGCCGGACCGCTTCGCGGACGCGATTGTTTCGCTGCTAGGGTGAAGCCCTGCCCGCGTCCAGCGGGCTGCGGACGACGCGCCATGGACGAGTCAACCGGAGAACTTTGGCAACAAAGATGCCTGCGGCTAGCTGTCGTGCGGTCTAACTATGCGTGTATGGACTCCTCCTGCAAGTGGTGAGCGGAGAGCGGCTGCAAGCGTGTATTCGTCCTGTGTGTGAGCCGCGGGTGTTGGGGCTCTGGACATCATGAGAGTCGCCGGCGCGGAGCCAATCGTTGGAGGGGCCTTGCGAGGCCAGCATTGTTAACGACCTCGCCGCGCCAGCGGCCGATCCGCTATGCATGAGAGCGATCCGGGTGCGTGCCGTGAGGTGAGTCAGGGTGGCGGTCTCAGGCGGCGGATGCCGCCCAGTTGCCATCGAACGGGCGCTGATGTTTCCAGGTGGCCCAGACGATGCGCGCGAGCTTATTGGCGAGCGCGACGGTGGCTTTGTTGTAGCCGCAGCGTTGCGCGGTGGCGAGGGCCCAGCGCCGCAAGCGATCGAGTGGCCGGCCGCGCCGCGCGGCGTTTTGGGCGGCATTCAGCACGGCGCGGGCGCCGTGGATCAGCAGCGTACGCAGGTACACGTCGCCGCGCTTGCTGATGCGCCCGAGCCTGCGGCGCTCGCCCGAGGAGTGTTCGCGCGCGGTCAAGCCGAGCCAGCTCGCGAGCCGCCGGCCGGAACCGAAGCGCTGGATGTCGACGATCGCGGCCCGCAGCGCGGTGGCACTTAAGAGGCCGATGCCGGGGATGCGGCGCAATTCGTGGACCACGGCATCGTCGCTGGTGAGGGCGGCGAGCTGGCGTTCGAGGTCGGTGCTGCGCGCCTCCAGAGTGGCGATCTCGGCCAGCGTCGCTTCGATCACCGGACCAAGCACTGCGGGTACCTCGGCGGCGGCGAGTGCCGCGCGCACCGCGCCGATCCCGCGCTGCGCCCCGAGCGGGATGTTGAGGCCGAACTCGCGCAAGGCGCCACGCAGCCAGTTGATGCGCGCGGTGCGGGTGGCCATGCACTGGGAACGCAGCCGATGCAGTTGCTGGATCGCCTGCTGCGCGATCGACTTGACCGGCACCGGGCGGATCTCGCCACAACGCAGCGCCTCGATCAACGCGCCGGCATCCGCGGCATCGGTCTTGTTGCGCTTGACGTAGGCGCGCACGTACTGCGCGGGCAGCAACCGCACCTGGTGGCCCTGCGCTTGCAAGCTACGCGCCCAATGATGCGCCGAGCCGCACGCTTCCATCACCACCACGCTTGGCGCATGGTTGCCGAAGAACTGCGCAAACTGACCGCGGCTCAGCCGCGCGCGGCGCGTGATCCGATACTCAGCATCCGCCACCGCCAGTTCGAAGCGGTGCTTTGCCAGGTCGACGCCGACGGTCGTAGTATCCATGACGGACTCCTTCTGCCAGAGGCGTGAGTTGATCCACCAACTTCAGCTTGGCACATCGATGCCGTATCGCCAGCCGGAGGAGTCCATCTCATCATTGGAGCGCGTCCGGGATCTTGACCCGATAAAGTTGGCACTCTGACCTAACTAAGGAGGTCAGATGGCGGCGATGAAGGGGCCACGCAAGCTGTATCGCTACAGCGCTGAGTTCAAGCTCAAAGCGGTCAAGCTGTCGCAGATTGACAGGGTGGGGTACAGGACGTGGCGACGCGAGGCGCGCCACTGATGAGTTTGCGCCCGCGGCGTCTGGCTGGGCTGTACCGCAGCCCGCTTATCGCGGACCTTAGGTGTGCAAGATGGGTTGAGCTGGAGATGCAAATGACAGAAGAGATTGCAGATACCAGTCGGCGAAGATTGCTCACTACCGCTGTAGCAGCGATTGGCGGTGCCGGTGTTGGAGCAGCTTCAGCGCCTTTCATCCAGTCGCTGTCGCCGAATCAAGCTGCCGAGGCGGCAGGTGCCGACATCGAAGTAGATCTATCCGATCTCAAACCAGGCCAAATGAAGGTCGTCGCTTGGCGCAATCGCCCCGTAATGATTGTCCATCGAACGCCTGAAATGCTGGAGAACATACGCACGCTGGAAGGACGACTTAGAGATTCGACTTCCGCGGCTTCCCAGCAACCTGACTACGCCAAGAATTGGCATCGTTCCATCCGACCTGAATTTTTCGTAGTAGTGGACGTTTGCACACATTTGAGCTGCACTCCCAGTTTCCGTCCCGAATACGCAATTTCCGAAGCTGGGCCATGGTGGAAGGGCGGACTCCTTTGCCCATGCCACAACTCACAGTACGACTTCGCCGGACGAGTCTTTGAGGGACCTTCGCCCGCTCCCACCAATCTTCCGATCCCACCTCACCACTACGTGTCTGACTCAAGGATCGTGATCGGCGATCAGTCCCAGCACACCTAACTATGCGTTGGAGCGGTCCGTGACAGCGTTGAGCGAGCGCGGACGTTAGGCGGCGCGGATGGCACTTCACCTTCATCACGTTTTCATTTGTACATCCGTGGGTGCACCAGAAGCCGAAGCTCTCTTGGATGCAGGCCTTGTCGAGGGCTCACCGAATACACACCTTGGTCAGGGCACGGCGAATCGACGATTCTTCTTCGAAAGCGGGTTTCTGGAACTGCTATGGGTCCACGATGAACGTGAGGCTCGGTCAACGCTCTCGGCGCCTACCAAACTTTGGGATCGGTGGGCCGAGCGCGGCAGGGCTGCCAATCCGTTTGGAATATGTTTCTCTTCTCCAGAAGGCGCAGACTCTATCCTTCCGTTTCCTTCCTGGGCATATCGGCCCGGCTACTTATCTGACGAGCGCTACTTGCTTTTCGCCGACAACCTGCCTCTATCAGAGCCTGAGGTCTTCGTACTGAGCTGGCCGCAAGTCCAGTCGTCGCCTAAGACGGAGCCGATGAGGCATCCGCTCGGCCTTTGCGATATGCGATCCGTGTCGGTTGGCTTGCCCGACCCGAGTTCTATCTCTAGCTCCCTGCGTGCAATCAGAGATGCCGGGCTTGTTGAGATTCACTACAGTGCCAAACCAGAGCTAGTCATCGAGTTCACTTCGCAGAAAGAGGTTCAACATCGTGTTCCTGCGCTTGGGCTCTCTATGGTTGGGCGCCAGACAGCGCCGCCCAACAAATCACTGGAGCGCACGCGCGAGGGGTAAAGTGCCAAGAACTAGCATCGGTGTGCGTGGCGCTCAGGTCGGACGTTAGCTGGCAATCGTGAAAGCACTTGCGTTTTTGGTCGCAGCAATTGGAATCGGTCCGATAGCGTCAAGCGCTGTCGCGGAATCCCCCACCCCGCAACTACCTCAGCACGCAGTAATCATCCACTTTTCATACGGCTCAACCGACCTCTCACGTCTGTTCAAGCTCAAAGAGAAACTTGAAGAAGCAATAATCGAGCACAAGGCGGGTGAGCTTGATGGTGACGAAATGGCGGCAGATGGAAGCGATGGCTACCTCTACTTGTATGGCCCCGATGGTGATCGCCTCTTTCAAGTCATTGAGCCAATCCTGCTTAGAACGCCGTTCATGCGTGGAGCTATGGTGAAGATTCGCTATGGACGAACCACCGAAGACGCCCGCGTGCGGGAGATTGCGATTGCCCCCTAACTACGCGTTGGAGCAGTCCGCGAGGTCTTGGCAGGGGTGCGGCGCGGGCGCGGGCAGAGCGGGCCCGGCCCGCTCAACGCGGCAGTCAAAAGCCGCTTGGACGCTACGATGAATTTCCCTGAAGTCGAGAAGCAACGATGATTCGAGGCGGCTGTCTCTGCGGCGGTGTCAGATTCGAAATCACTCGCACGAATGGCCCGTTCGAGCTTTGCCACTGCAACAGATGCAGGAAGGCAAGTGGTGCGCCCTTCGCCGCCGGCCTGCGAGTGCGCGGGGAAGACTTTCGCCTGGTCCAAGGCCAGGAACTGATAAGGACCTTTGAGGCACCAGTAATCGAGGCTCCGCCGCCCTACGCCAACTCCTTTTGCAGCCGTTGCGGATCACCCGTCCCTGTACCATCAGATGACGCGTCATGGCTCGATGTGCCGGCCGGCACCCTCGACGACGATCCAAAAGTGCGGCCCGACAAACACATTTATGTAGACTTCAAGTCGTCTTGGTACAGCATTGCCGATTCTTTGCCGCAAATGACGAAGAGCCAAATCAAGGCGTTTCGCGGAGCCAAAGCATGAGTGCCGTCTAGCAAGGCATTCGAAGACCAAAATGCGAACAGCGGCCGCAATGTTCTTGGCGCTGATCTGGACGCCTAGTTCTGCTGCGGGTGAGTGCCCGACCTTCACCGGGCGAGAGTGGGAATTTACGGGCCATCTCGTGAACCGTGTCTCTCCAGGACCACCGAACTACGAAAGCGTGACCAGCGGCGACCAGCCAGTGACTCGCTGGTACCTGCAACTTCCCTGGCCAGCTTGCTTCGCAGAGTACCAATACTTGACCCAATTTCAGCTCTCTCTGAAGCCGGAGGAAGTTGATAGGTACCGACAGTTTCTTGGCAAAGAAATCAGAGTCAAGGGCACACTCGAGGAAGGAGTTCCAGGCCGTCACACCACTTCGCTGGTCGTGAATGTCTCGAGCCTCGTCCAGCTCCGGAGAGGAGGATCGCGATAGGCTGCCAATCACGAGTCAAGGCGAAACCTGACTTCGCGATGTAACGGCCCCATCTAATGGAGAACAGAGATGAAGAGAAAGGTTGGCAGCGTCTCGGCATTGGTATTGAGCATGGCCGCAGCGGGGATGGCCCTGGCGGAGGGTACGGAGAGTATCGAAAAGACGAGTGCGGTGTCGCCGATTGCCCTTCCGGCCACAGATCTGAAATGGATTGAACTCGACCCAACCGGCGCGCCAGGTGTGAAGGTGGCAGATCTGTGGGGCGACCACAGCAGTGGGCCTTTCGGGGCGATTTTCCGGCTGCCGCCAGGATTCTCAGCTCCGCTGCATACTCACACTCACGCGATGAAGCTGGTGATCTTGTCAGGCACCTACATTCAGGCTCCGGAAGGAAAGCCAGAGTTCCGGCTGGGACCAAGTTCGTACCTGATGCAACCTGGGGGACCCTACCGGCACACGACAGGTTGCGACCCAGCGTCGGAATGCATCTTCTTTGTCGAGAGCAATGGAGCGTTTGATCTTCAGCCTGCCATTGCGGAAAGCGCGGCCCAGCCCGAGTAACACAGCTCATCAAGTCCGGTGGAAACCAGCATTTCTTTCGGTGACAACGTGCGAATTCTCCGTACATCTGAAACGGAACGCCTCGGTATTGCGGACAAGATCGGAAATGTCTATGGGGAGACGACGCCCTCGGAAACCAGCGTTGACGTAATTGGCAAGCTCACATCGGACTACGCCCTGAATGTCTATTTTGACTTTCTTGACGCGAACTACTGGTTCGCACCGCACATGCTCGAGTTCGTCAGTCATGCGCCGGGCACCGAAGTACACATTCACGGATCTGCGTTCAAATCCGTGCACCAGCGCGACGGCACCTGGAAACAGGTTCCGCTAAACGCAGACGGGCGATCGTGGTTCGACCGATTGCTCAGCAAGTTCAGAAAATCCAAATGAACCTGCGATGAGCAGAACCAGACGAGATTTCATTCGGGACGCTGCATCGGCTTGTGGAGGAATGTTTCTTCCGCGCCTTGGCGCAGGCCTGGAAGGCGGTAGCAGGCTGATTCTGCTTGGTACTGGAGGAGGTCCACGACCCCGCAAGACGAATTCAGCGTCGGCGCAAGTGATCGTCGTCAACGAAACGGCATACGTGGTCGATTGTGGGGATGGCGTCGCCAGACAACTCGTGCTTGCAGGTATTCCACTGCCGCAGCTGCGGCACATCTTCCTGACACACCAACATTCAGATCACAATGCGGACTACGGAAACCTGATTCTACTCGCGTGGACTTCCGGCCTGCGTACGCGTGTCGATTCCTGGGGGCCACCTCCGCTGGAGCGGATGACCGAGCAATTCATGGCAATGAACGCGTACGACATTCGAACGCGCATCGAAGACGAAGGGCGTATACCCCTGCGGCCGCTTGTGCACGTCCACGAGCTGGATGAAGGCGGCCTTGTATTTGCGGATGAGAATGTTCGCGTTAGCGCTGCGCTCGTGGATCATCCGCCTGTCGTGCCAGCGTTTGGGTATCGCTTCGACGCGCCTGACCGTTCGATAGTGATATCTGGTGACACCAGGCCATCCGAGAACCTCATCGAGCTTGCCCGTAAGGCGGACGTGCTTGTTCACGATGCCCTCTACCCGACCGCGATCGATCGTCTCGTCGCCAACGTGCCGAATGCGCCAACTCTCAAGCAAAGCATCCTGTCCCACCACACCAGCGCCGAGGATGCTGGACGGGTGGCGCAGGCCGCGGGCGTGAAGACGTTAGTCCTTTCTCACCTGGTACCTTCGGAGGACCCACAGGTTACTGAGCAGATGTGGATCGAAGCGGCTAGCAAGCACTTTGACGGAAGGGTAATTGTTGGCAAGGATTTGCTTGAAATTTAGGGGGATGGAAGCGTGAATCTTCAGGGCGGATGCCTGTGCGGCGCGATCCGTTACGAAATTGACGGCCCACTTACCGACGTCGGCAATTGTCACTGTTCAATGTGCCGGAGGTTTCATGGTGCGGCCTTTGCAACTTACGCAAAGATCGGTGCCGACCACTTCCGCTGGCTATCGGGCCACGACATTCTGTCTGTATATGAAACTTCGCCGGGCATTGGTTGGGCGTTCTGCCGAATCTGCGGCTCCAGTCTTGGAGTTCCAATGCACGGCAGATTGAGCGAAATAACCTTGGGGACGCTCGATTCTGACCCTGGTGTTCGCCCAACTGAGCACATCTTTGTTGGCTCCAAGGCCGCCTGGTACGAGATCACCGACACACTCCCACGGCACGACACATGGCCGCCAGGCAGGACGCGATGAGCGCGTCAGAGTTTCTGTACCAGGTTGTAGGAGAGCACATGGACAACGTGAGCATTGTGAAGAAACTCTATGACGCCTTTGGCCGCGGCGATATGCCGAGCGTTCTGAGTGCGATGAGTCCGGACATCAAGTGGCATGAGGCGGAGAGCAATCCCTACATGCCCAGCGGCGAGGCCTGGGTCGGACCGGACGCCGTCCTGAACAATCTGTTCATGAGACTGGGCGCAGAATGGGACGGTTTCAGCGTGCATCCCAAGTCATTTTATGGGGCCGGCGGCAGCGTCATCGTTGAAGGACGCTACACCGGAACCTACAAGCCGACGGGCAAGGGCATGGACGTGCAGGTTTGCCATATCTGGGACGTCAAGGATGGCAAGTTGGCCAGGTTTCAGCAGTACGTCGACACAGCGATGCTCCACGAAGTCATGGGAGTGAGATAGGCGAGTCACCGTGAACGATCAACGCCCTGCGGTAGGTGTGGCGCATGTCGTGCTGGAAACAGACCGCATGAGCGAGTCAACGCAGTTCATGCGTACTATTGGCATGCGCCCGATATTCGATGGACCACAGGTTTCCGTGTATGAAATGCGCGGCGGCACGCACCTGATCCTGATGCTCAAAGACGAGGTGGGCGGGGGCGACGCGTCTTTCGACCTCATGGTTGATGATCTTCTAGCGACCCACCAGCGCTTTGCCTCGCTCGGAATGGCTCCGTCACCGATTGAAGACCGGCCATCCGTAAGCCACCAGGTCTTCACGGTCCGCGAGCCGGCCGGCCACGTCATCACGTTCTATTCGAGTCACGTGTCAGGCAAGCCCACGTGAAATGACGTGCTGCCCAAGCTTGCGCTAGAGTCCAGCCACTGATCGCATGATCCGTTTCAAGTCAAAACTACTGCGTCCGGAGACGACCGCTAAGGGCGGTTCCTGGTCGTTTCTTGTTCTCCCGAGGAACGCCAGCGCGAAGCTTCCAACCCGGGGCAAGACAACGGTTCAAGGCACACTCAATGGCCATCCGTTTCGAGCCACGCTCGAGCCGGACGGCCAACGAAGCCACTGGCTCAAGGTGACGAAGAGGATGCGCGAAGCCGCGCGCGCAGGCGTGGGCGAAGTCGTCGCCCTCGAGGTCAAGTCTGCCGGCGCCGAACCAGAATCGAGGGTTCCGGCAGATCTGCGCAAGGCTCTTGCCGCTGCCCCGAAGGCGCGGGCCTTGTGGTCCGACATCACGCCCGTTGCGCGCCGAGACTGGATTCACTGGATCACCTCTGCCAAGCAGCGCGAGACCCGCGCGCGCCGGATCGGCAATGCCTGCCAGATGCTCGCAGGCGGAAAGCGGCGTGTATGCTGCTTCGACCGTTCTGGTTTCTACAGCAAAAGCTTCGGTGCACCGAAGGCACAGGACAAGGTTTGAAAACATGAAATATCGACCGTGGATCGTGGCGGCCCTTTGCCTCGGGCTGTGCCAGGCAACCCAGGCACAGCAGGCAGCACCCGCCGACGGAGCGGTCACGCTGTTCCAGAACGTGCGAATTTTCGACGGCAAGAGCGGCACGCTCTCACCGCCGAGCAATGTCCTGGTGCGTGGGAACAGTATCGAGCGAATCTCCACGGATCCGATTCCGACCGATCGCAGCGCCACGACCGTGCTCATCGACGGCGGCGGGCGTACGCTGATGCCCGGGCTGATAGACGCGCACTGGCACACGATGCTGGTGCGCCCAACGCCTGCGCAGCTGCTCACGGGGGACGTCGGTCACCTTAATCTCGTGGCAGGCGCCGAAGCTACGGCCACGCTGATGCGCGGCTTCACGACCGTGCGCGACGTGGGCGGGCCAGCGTTCGGGCTCAAGCGCGCCATCGACGAAGGCACCGTCGTCGGCCCGCGCATCTACCCGTCCGGCGCCATCATCACCATCACCAGCGGTCACGGTGACTTCCGCCAGCCGTTCGAAGTGCCGCGCACGCTCGGCGCTCCGCAGTCCCGAGGCGAACTGCTCGGCGCCGCCATGATCGCTGACAGCCCGGACGAGGTCCGCGTGCGCGTACGCGAGCAGCTAATGCAGGGTGCATCGCACATCAAGCTCACCGCCGGCGGGGGGGTGGCGTCGCCCCACAGCCCGCTCGACGCGTCCACCTTCACCGAGGCCGAACTGCGCGCCGCCGTTGAAGCGGCGGAGAACTGGGGCACGTACGTCACCGTACACGCCTATACGTCGGTCTCGATCCAGCGGGCCATCGCTGCCGGCGTGAAGTGCATCGAACACGGCCACTTGATGGATGAAGCGACCGCCAAACTGATCGCCGAGAAGGGCATCTGGTTGAGCATGCAGGCATTCCCGGACGAGCTGGCCCACGCGTTTCCGCCCGGTTCGTTCGAGCGAGAAAAGGCGATGGAGGTGTTCGCCGGGACGGACAAGACGTATCAGTTCGCGAAAAAATACAAGATCAAGACGGCGTTCGGTACTGACATCCTGTTCTCCCCGGCGCTGGCGCAGATTCACGGGAAACTGCTGACCAAGCTGGTCCAATGGTACACACCCGCCGAAACGCTGGTCATGGCGACCGGGACCAACGCCCAACTGCTCGCGCTGTCCGGGAAGCGCAATCCGTACCCCGGCAAGCTCGGCGTGGTCGAGGAAGGCGCGCTCGCCGACCTCCTGCTCGTCAACGGAGATCCGATCGCCAACATTAAGCTGATCGAGGATCCGGACAAAAACCTGCTCGTCATCATGAAGGACGGCAGGATCTACAAGAATATCGTTGGCTCTAGTCCCGGGAGAGAACCATGAACAAGTACGGCGCCGAGTTCTTCGGCACTTTCTGGCTGGTGCTCGGCGGATGCGGCAGCGCGGTGCTCGCCGCCGCGTTTCCGGACCTCGGCATCGGGCTGCTCGGTGTCTCGCTGGCCTTCGGCTTGACCGTGCTGACCATGGCCTTCGCCATCGGCCACATTTCCGGCTGCCACCTCAACCCCGCGGTTTCGCTGGGCCTGTGGGCCGGCGGCCGGTTCCCGCTCGGGGAGCTGGTGCCGTACATCATCGCCCAGGTGCTCGGCGGCATCGCGGCGGGCGGCGTCCTCTATCTCATCGCCAGCGGCAAAGCGGGCTTCGACGTGTCCGCCGGCTTTGCGTCGAACGGCTACGGCGAGCACTCGCCCGGCGGCTACGGCCTGCGGGCGGCGCTGGTCACCGAGATCGTGATGACGGCGATGTTCCTCATCGTCATTCTCGGCGCGACTGATCGCCGCGCCCCGGCGGGTTTTGCGCCCATTGCGATCGGCCTCTGCCTGACGCTCATTCACCTGATCTCGATCCCGGTGACGAACACATCCGTGAATCCGGCGCGCAGCACCGGCGTTGCCGTGTTCGTCGGCGACTGGGCGACCGCGCAGCTCTGGCTGTTCTGGGTCGCGCCGCTCGCCGGTGCATTGCTCGGCGCCGCCATCTACCGGTTCATCGGCGGCAGTGGGAAGTGACGGAGGCCGTTGCTGCGGCATCGATGAGCCGTTTCGCGCCTGTGCTCGCCGCGGCGGCGGCAATCGCCTGTGCGGCGTCCGCGCAGGCGCAGGATCGGCCGCAGGTCGAGTTCCTGAATTCCGGCAAGGTCACGCCGACCACACTGCCTTTCTCCGAGGCGGTGCGCGTCGGCGATACCCTGTATCTCTCCGGTCAGATAGGCATCAAGCCGGGCACGCTTACGCTCATTCCCGGCGGGATCGAGGCTGAGGCTCGCCAGACGCTCGAGAACATCCGCACCACGCTCGAGACCCACGGCTACGCGCTGCGCGACGTGGTGAAGTGCACGGTGATGCTCGCGGACATCGGTGAATGGGGGCGATTCAACGAAATCTACCGCAGCTTCTTTTCACCGCCCTTCCCGGCGCGCAGCGCGCTCGGTGCGAATGGGCTCGCCATGGGCGCGCGTGTCGAGGTCGAGTGCCTCGCCGTGCGCAACCCGGCGACTACTGGGAATTCTGCGGCAGCCCGTCCTTGATCTCGTAGTAGTCGCCCTTGTCGGCGACGAAGATGTGCTTCTCGACGTGCGTGCCGGTCGGGGCGTCGAACGCTCCCATGGCGACCGCGATCCTGTCCTGGCCGATCGGGTCCCAGAAGAGCGAGGCGCCGCAGGTCGAGCAGAACCCGCGCTGCACCTTCTCCGAGGAGCGGAACCAGGCGACGTTGAACTCGCCGTCCACCTTCAGCGCCTTGCGCGGGACGTCGGTGGAGGCCCAATAGTGCCCGGACGTCTTGCGGCACTGCGTGCAGTGGCAGGCATCCGGCGGCTTCAGCTCCCCCTCGACCACGAACTTCACGGCGCCGCAAAGACAGGACCCGGTGTGCATGGTGCATTCCCCGCTGGTGCTGCATCATTCTAGGCAAATGAGCCCGAGTCCGCAGCTTCGTGCGACCCTCATCGGCGGCTCTATTGCCGGCGCCCTCGACATCCTGTTCGCGATCTCGCTCGCGGTCTTCAATGGCCGCACGGCCACCTGGCTCCTGCAGACGGTCGCGACCGGGGTCCTCGGCGACGCCGCCTACGCAGGCGGAACGCCCGTGGCAATCCTCGGTCTTGCGGCGCATTTCGCCCTGTCCATCGGCTGGGCAGCGCTGTTTGTCGCGATCGCGGCGCGGCGGCCTCGGGTGCTAGGCAGCCCGATCGTCGCGGGGATGATGTTCGGCGTCGTCGTGTTCCTCGGCATGCGCCTGGTCGTCCTGCCGATCTCCGCGTTTCCGTTTCCGGTGCGCCTCCTGTCGCTGTCGGCGGGCCTCGACCTCCTGTCCCACGTGTTCCTGTTCGGCGTGCCCATTGCCGTCGTAGCAGCCAGGGCGCTGCTGCCGAGGAGAATCCCATGAAGAGCATGCATGCCGGGTCGCGCGTGTTGCTCGTGCTGGCTCTCGCCCTGTTCGCAGGCAGCGCCGCCGCAGACCGCTCCGCGGACGAAGCGGCGCTGCGTGAACTGAAGGAAGTGCTCTGGCCGAAGGCCTATTTCGAGCAGGATGTCGAGCTGCTCGGCCGCATCCTCGCGCCCGAGTTCCGGATGGTGGACGGCGACGGCAACTGGTCGACGCGCGCCGAGGAGCTCGACTGGGTCAGCAAGAACAAGCCAGACTACGACTCACTGACCTTCGAGCTGAAGCGGCTCGAGGTCTTCGAGAATGGCACGGCGATTGCTGCCGGCACGGGCACGATTCGCGGCAAGGACCAGAACGGCCCTTACGTCGCCACGTACCAGTCCACCAACGTGCTCATCAAGCGTAACGGCACCTGGCAGGCGATCGCCTCGCACGTCTCCGGCTACAAGAAGATCGGATGATCGATCGCCTGCGACTGCCAGTGAGCGAAGCGGACCTCGGCGCCCTCGCTGCGCTGCTCGTGGACGCCGTCGACTCGGGCGCGGCCGTGAGTTTCCTCACGCTCACGAAGGCGGAGGCCGAGGACTGGTGGCGCCGGCAGTTCTCGGTCACGGCTTCGGGCGCGATCGTCCTCGTCGCGCGCGATTCAGAGGGTATCGTCGGCAGCGTGCAGCTGCACCCTTCCTGGGCGCCCAACCAGCCGCACCGCGCGGACGTCGCCAAGCTGATCGTGCACCGGCGAGCCCGGCGACGCGGGCTCGGCGCCGAGCTCATGGCGGCCGTGGAGCGCGAGGCCGCCGCCGCCGGCTATCGACTCCTGATACTCGACTCGAGGCGCGGCGACGCCGGCGAGCATCTGTACCGCCGGCTCGGCTGGACCGTCGTCGGCACCATCCCGCGCTTCGCGCTCGACACCGACGGCAAGACGCCGCACGACACGGTGGTGTTCTACAAGGAACTGCCGGTCTAGCCATGGCGATCCGCATCGTCCAGTTGGGATCCGCGCGCGCCTCCGGCGAGGGCCCGCGGCTCGGAACTGTGCGCCGTCCGCCGCGTGGCGTGCCGAAGTCGAAATTCGCCTTGCAGAACTGGTACGACCTCTGGTTCCCGGTACTCGCGCCCAGCGAGGCCACGCTGAAGCTCGGACGAAGCGCCGCGACCGAAGTCGAGTGGCGCCGGTTCGCAAGCCGCTACCGCACCGAGATGAAGCGCCCGGAAGCGAGCCAGGCGCTCGATCTCCTTGCCGTGCTTTCGCGCCGGACGAACTTCTCCGTGGGCTGCTACTGCGAGGACGAGTCGCGCTGCCACCGCTCGCTGCTGCGCGCCCTGCTGATTGCGAGGGGCGCCCGTGTCCGCTGAAGAGCAGGCGCTCTGGGACGAAGCCACGGGCCAGCTCGGATTTCATGCGCGGCCCGGGCACGACTGGCTCGACACGCTGAACCGGCTGTGGCGCAAGAACCGATTCGTGATGTCGATGGACGGGGTCCTGAAGCTGGACACCCCGCCCCCGGTGCTGACCCGGGCGATGCTGACGGTCACCCGCGAGCACTGGCCGCTCGAGCGGCTGGCTCCCCTCGTACACCCGGACGCGCACGACCGCGCGCGGCCAAAGCGCGACGACCGGCCGATCCTCCTGCTCGAATGGCAAAACCGGCATTTCCTGATCGACGGCATCAACCGCATCAACCGCCGGGTGCGCGAACAGCAGCCGGGGCCGCACGAGGTCATTGTGATCCACGGCGACGCGCCTTCGGGGGGCGAAAAGCTCGGCCAGCCGAGCTGAGCTGTCGCCGAATGGCGGCAATCGGCTCGCGCAACCTCAGTCGGTTTTGCGATAATCCCCGGCCCCCGCAACGGGGGCGCGCCATGTCGTACCAGCTCCAGATCACCGAGAAGCCGACCTACCTGCACGCCGTCGTGACCGGCAAGAACACGATGGACAACGTCACCGGCTACCTGAAGGACCTGCTGCGCGAGTGTGAAGCGCGGAATTGCTTCAACGTGCTGATCGAGGAGCGGCTGGAGGGAAGGCGCCTCGAGACCTGGGACGTGTACCAGATCGCTTCCGACAGCAGCACGTCCGCGCGCGGCTTCTTCCGCTCCGTCGCTTACGTGGACATCAACGCGGGCGGCGAACTGATGAAATTCGCCGAGACCGTCGCCAACAACCGCGGCGTGCCGATGAGGATGTTCACCTCGGTCGCCGAGGCGGAGGCCTGGCTCTCTGCCAAGCCGCGCTGATGGCGGCCGCCGGCATTCACGACGCTCTGGGAGTTCACCGTCGCTGCCGTCGCGGCAGGCGGAGTTCGAATCGCACTACGGGCCCGACGGCAGCTGGGCACGGCTCTTTCATCGCGCAGAGGGCTATCTCGGCAGCGAGTTGCTGCAGGACCGCGCGAATCCGCTTGCGCTACCTGACCGTGGACCGCTGGGTGAGCCTCGAGGCCTGGCGCGCCTTCCGCAGCCGCTTCGCCGCGGAATACGAGCAGCTCGACCGCGAATCTCGAGGGGCTCACCAGCCGCGAGGCACCGCTCGGCGACTACGCGCCGGCAGGCCACGGCTGAGCGTGCGGCTCGACTGCGGCAATGCCATCGTGAGGCCCTGGCAGGACGGCGACCACGCCTCGCTCCTGCGCTACGCCAACAACCGCAAGGTCTGGCGCAACCTCAAGGATCGCTTCCCGCACCCGTATACGGACCAGGATGCCGACGCCTGGCTCGCACTTGCCCACAGGGAACCGGATCGCACCGGCTGGGCGATCGAGCTGGAAGGCGTCGCGGCCGGGGGCATCGGCCTCGTGCCGCTCACCGACGTTCATGCACGTTGCGCGCACATCGGTTACTGGCTGGGCGAGCCCTTCTGGGGCCGAGGGGTCATGACGGCCGTGGTGCGCGCCGTGACAGAGTACGCGCTGACTCAGGCAGGATTCTTTCGGCTCGAGGCTCCGGTCTTTGCCTGGAACCCGGCCTCGATGCGCGTGCTCGAGAAGTGCGGCTACGCCCGGGAGGGCGTGCTGAAAAAGAGCGTCTTCAAGGACGGCGAGGTCATCGACAGCGTGCTGTACGCAAAGGTGGCGCCATGACGACGACGAAATACCCGGTCGAAGGTGGCTGCGACTGCCGTGCGATCCGCTACCGGATGGAAACGGCGCCGCTGTTCGTGCACTGCTGCCACTGCCGCTGGTGCCAGCGCGAGAGCGGCGCCTCATTCGCGCTGAACGCCATGATCGAGACCGACCGCGTCACGCTGCTGGGCGGCCAGCCAGAGCTGGTGGACGACGCCCTCCGCGAGCGGCAAGGGCCAGAAGATCGCGCGCTGTCCCGTCTGCCGCATCGCGCTCTGGAGCCACTATGCCGGTGGCGGCGCCGCGATCGCATTCGTGCGCGTCGGCACGCTCGACGACCCGGACGCGCTGCCGCCCGACATCCACATCTTCACGTCGTCGAAGCAGCCCTGGGTCGTGCTGCCGCCGGAAACGCCGGCCGTGCCGGAATTCTACGACCGCAAGCAGCACTGGCCGGCCGGAAAGCCTCGCCCGGCGCGAGGCGCTACTCGCCAGGCTGCGCGCATGAGAAAATGCGCCTCGCCGCATTCGCTCGCCTCCTCCTGCAAGGACCTGACATGAACGAACCGATTTCGCGCAGCCTCGTCGTCCTCGGCGCCAGCATCCTGCTCGGCTTCATCGCCCTCGGCTGGCTGCTCGGCAACGCGGCGGTGCGCGTCAAGAAATTCGACCGCACGGTGGTCGTCAAGGGCCTGTCGGAGCGCGAGGTGCCGGCCGACGTCGCGATCTGGCCGCTCACCTTCCAGGAAGCGAGCAACGACCTGAACTCCCTGTTCGGCTCGCTGCAGAAGAAGAACGCGCTGATCACGGAGTTCCTCGTCGGCCACGGCATCGCGAAGGACGCCATCACCGTCGGCGCGCCGGCCGTCACCGACCGCTTCGCGCAGGCCTATGGCGACACCAGCAACATCGCCTATCGCTACACGGCAACCTCCACCGTCACGGTCTACACCAACGACGTCGAGGCGGTCCGCAAGGCGATGCGGGACGTCATCACGCTCGGCCAGAAGGGCGTCGCGCTCTCCGGCGAGGGCTACCAGGGCCAGATGCAGTTCGAGTTCACCGGCCTCTCGAAACTGAAGCCCGAGATGGTCGAGGAAGCGACCAAGAACGCGCGCGCGGTGGCGGAGAAATTCGCGGAGGATTCCGGCAGCCGCCTCGGCCGGATCCGCTCGGCGCAGCAGGGCCAGTTCTCGATCGAGAACCGCGACAGCACGACGCCGCACATCAAGAAGGTGCGCGTGGTGTCGACCGTCGAATACCACCTCGCGGACTAAGCCGGTCGTGGCGACGCTCGAGCATGCCGAGACCGACGAGGCGATCCTCGCCTGCCGGGAGGTCATGGCGGAGCTGCGCCCGCAGGTCGCCGACGGCGACTTCCTGAGGGCGGTGCGGGCGCTGCAGGCGGACGGGCTGCGGCTCGCCTGCGTCCGCGACGGCGGCCGCGTGGTCGCGGTCGCGGGCTACCGGATCTCGACCAACCTCTTCTGCGGCCGGCACCTGTACGTGGACGACCTCGTCACCGCCGAGTCCGAGCGCTCCAAGGGCCACGGCAAGGCGCTGCTCGCCTGGCTGCGCCAGCTCGCCGTCGAGCAACGACTGCGACGTGTTCCACCTCGACTCCGGCGTGCAGCGCAAGCGCGCGCACCAGTTCTACCTGCGCGAGGGGCTCGAGCTCAGCTCCTACCACTTCAGCGAGCGGCTGAAGCCTCGCGCCTGAGGATGGACGCCGCCCCGCGCGCGCTCACGCGCGCATCGCTCGCCGCGGGCGTGCGCGCGCTCATCCGCCGGGACCCGGATTTCGCCGCGCTGTACCGCAGGAACGGCCTGCCGCCGATGTGGGCGCGGCGGCCCGGCTTCCCGACGCTGGTGCACATCGTGCTCGAGCAGCAGGTCTCGATCGCCGCAGCGCGCACCCTCTTCCGCCGCGTGTCGCGCGACGCTCGGCGGCATGACGCCGGAACTCGTCCTCGATTGCGGCGTGACGGGCCTGTACGGCCTCGGGTTGACGCGGCAGAAAGCGTCGTACTGTCACACGCTCGCCGCGGCTGTCGCGGACGGCAGCCTTTCGCTCACGGGCATCGCGCGCAGTGACGACATGACCGGCCGCACGGCGCTTCTCGCGCTGCGCGGCATCGGGCCGTGGAGTGCCGACATCTACTACCTGATGGCGCTGCGCCGCCCGGACGTGTGGCCGGTCGGCGATCTTGCGCTCGCCGATGGCGCTCCAGGAAGTCAAGCGCCTGCGACGTCGGCCGGATCGCCGAGCGGCAACTCGCGATGAGCGCCGCCTGGGCGCCGTGGCGTTCGGTTGCGGCGCGGCTCCTGTGGCATCACTATCTCACCACGCGCAGGACGCGCGTGAACTGAAGGAGGCATCCATGCAGCGCAGGGCAACGGCCGTCTGGGAAGGCGGGCTCAAGGACGGCAAGGGGCGGATTTCGACCGAGAGCCGCGCGCTCACCGATACGCCATATTCCTTCCACACGCGCTTCGAGGGCGCACCGGGCACCAATCCCGAGGAGCTGCTCGGCGCCGCGCATGCGAGCTGCTTCTCGATGGCGCTCTCGCTCCAGCTCGGCGAGGCCCGCATCCGGCCCGAGCGCATCGAGACGCAGGCGACGATCACCTTCGAGAAGCTCGACACCGGCTTCACGATCACGCGCTCGCACCTTGACGTGACAGTGCGCGCACCCGGCGCCGACCGCGCGAAATTCGAGACGGCGGCGCAGAACGCCAAGGCCGGCTGCCCGCTCAGCAAGGTGCTGAAGGCGGAGATCTCGATGGACGCGAGGCTCGAGGCCTGATGCCTGAACTCACGCCCTTCCACGTCGCGATCCCTGTACATGACCTCGCGGCGGCGCGCGCCTTCTACGGCGAGCTGCTCGGCTGCCCGGAGGGCCGCAGCGCCCCCGACTGGGTGGATTTCGATTTCTTCGGCCACCAGCTCGTCTGCCACGCGGTCGCCGCGACGGCGCCCGAGCGCCCGGCCCACAGTCCCGTGGACGGCCACGACGTACCGGTGCCGCACTTCGGCCTGGTGCTCGAGATGAAGGACTGGGAGTCGCTCGCCGCGCAGCTGAGGGGCGCTGGCGTCGCGTTCGTGATCGAGCCGACGATCCGCTTCAAGGGCAGGCCGGGCGAGCAGGCGACAATGTTCCTGACCGACCCGAGCGGCAACGCGCTCGAATTCAAGGCGTTCCGCGACATCGAAGGCCAGTTGTTCGCCAGGTAGTTACCGGGGGGATTGCATGCGCGTTATCCGTTCGATGGCCACGGCCGTGGCCTGCCTCGCCGCCACCGCGGCGGCCCACGCCGCCGGCACACCGACCGACGCCGAAATCGCGGCGCTGGTCACGAAGCACGCGGACGCGAGCATCGCGCAGCGCCAGGACATGCACCGCAACCCGGAGCTCTCGAACCGCGAGACGCGCACCGGCGCGCTCGTCGCGGCGCACCTGAAGTCGCTCGGCATCGAAGTGCAGACCGGCATCGCGCACACCGGCGTGGTCGGGATCCTGCGCGGCGGCAGGCCCGGCCCGGTCATCGCCGTACGCGCGGACATGGACGGGCTGCCGGTCACCGAGCAGACGGACTACGCCTTCAAATCCACGGTGCGCAGCACCTACCTCGACAAGGACATCGGCGTCATGCACGCCTGCGGCCACGACGTGCACACGGCGGCGCTGCTTGGCACGGCCTCGGTGCTCGCGGACCTGCGCGAGCAGCTTCCGGGAACGGTCATGTTCATCTTCCAGCCCGCGGAGGAAGGCGTGCCAGCCGGCGAGCGCGGCGGCGCACGGATGATGGTGGAGGACGGCATCTTCGCGAAGCTGAAGCCTGATGCCGTGATCGCCTTCCACACGAACGGCTCGCCGCCGGACGCTGACGGCGATGACGAGCTGCTCGGGACCGCCGTCTACTCGGTCGGTCCCGCGTTCGCGGCTGCGACCCGCTGGGAAGCGACCGTGAAGGGCCGCCAGGCCCACGGCTCCACGCCGAACCTCGGCGTCGACCCGATCGTCACGGCTTCCGGGATCGTCATTGCGCTGCAGACGATCCGCTCGCGCGTGCTGTCCCCGCTCTCCGACAACGTCATCACCGTCGGCATCTTCCGTAGCGGCGAGCGGCACAACATCATCCCGGAGGCCGCGCAGCTCGGCGGCACGATCCGCACCTTCGACGACGCGACGCTCGAGACGATCGAAACACGCATGCGCGAGATCTTCGACGGGTACACGAAGGCCGCGCACGCGACCTACGAACTCTCGTTTGACACCGGCCACCCGATGACGGTCAACAACGCCGAGCTGACGGCCCGCCTGGTGCCGACGCTCCAGCGCGTGCTCGGCAAGGACCAGGTGCGGGAGGCGGAGCCGATCACGGGCGCCGAGGACTTCTCGTACTTCTCGCAGGTGGTGCCGGGTTTCTATTTTCGTCTCGGCGTCGTACCCGACGGCAAGAGCTCGGGCGGACACCACACGCCGACCTTCTACGCCGCCGACGAGTCCGTGCCGATCGCGATGCGCGCCATGACCTCGCTGGTCGTGGATTTCCTGGACGCCGGCGCACGCTGATGAGCCGGCTGGTCGAGTGCGTCCCGAACTTCTCGGAGGGACGCGACCGGTCCGTCATCGACGCGATCGCCCGTGCGGTATCGGGCGTGAACGGCGTGCGGCTCCTCGACGTTGACCCGGGCGCGGACACGAACCGCACGGTCTATACCTTCGTCGGCGAGCCCGACGCGGTCGCCGAGGCGGCATTCCGCGCTGCGGTCGAGGGCGCCGGGCTGATCGACATGACGAAGCACGCCGGCGCGCACCCGCGCATGGGCGCGCTCGACGTCTGCCCGATCGTGCCGGTCGCGGGCGTGACCATGGACGAATGCGTCGCGGTGGCGCGCTCGCTCGGGAGGCGGATTGCCGAAGCGCTGGCGCTGCCTGTCTATTTCTACGAGCACGCGGCGACGCGCCCCGAGCGGCGGAACCTCGCCGACATCCGCGCGGGCGAGTACGAGGGGCTCGCGAAAAAACTGGCCGATCCCGCGTGGAAGCCGGATGCGGGACCGACGACGTTCAATGCGCGGCTCGGTGCGACGGTCGTCGGCGCGCGCGAATTCCTGATCGCCTACAACATCAACGTCAATACGCGCGAGCAGAAGCTCGCGAACGAAGTGGCGCTCAATATCCGCGAGGCCGGGCGGCTCAAGCGCGACGCGCAGGGCGAGGTCATGAAGGACGCGGCCGGCCAGGACCTGCGCGTGCCGGGTCGACTCAAAGCGGTGAAGGCGATCGGCTGGACCATCGAGCAGTACCGCCAGGCACAAGTGTCGGTGAACCTGCTGAGCTACCGCACGACGCCTCTGCACGTGGTGTACGAAACCGCGCGCGAGGAAGCGGCGAAGCTCGGGCTTGTCGTGACCGGCTCTGAGCTCGTCGGGCTCACGCCGCTCGAGCCGCTGGTCGAGGCGGGACGCTTCTACCTGCAGCAAGCAGGGCCGGTCGACCGGGCTGCCCGAGCGGGAACTCGTGGAGATCGCGATCCAGTCGCTGGGGCTTGCCCAGCTTTCGCCCTTCGACCCGGAAAAGCGGGTCATCGAGTACGCTGTGCGCATGCCGGGACCCCTCGCCACCATGACGGTCGAGCGCTTCGTGGACGAAGTCTCGAGCAGCTCGCCGGCGCCGGGCGGCGGCTCGGTGGCGGCGCTCGCCGGCAGCCTCGGCGCGGCCCTCGCGGCGATGGTCGCGAACCTCACCGTCGGCAAAAAGGGATACGAGGCGGCCTGGGCGTCGTCGTCCGCGCTCGCGGAACGCGCGCAGGCGCTGAAGGCCGCGCTGCTCGCAGCCGTCGACGACGACACGAAGGCCTTCGACGATGTGCTGGCGGCGATGCGCCTGCCAAAGGCGACCGACGACGAAAAGCGCGTGCGGTCGGACGCGATCGCGGTGGCCTACGAGAAGGCGACCTCCGTTCCGCTTGCGACGGCGCGGCAGTGCCTTGCGGCGATCGAGCTCGCGCTGGAGGCAGCGCTGACCGGCAACAGGAACTCCGTGTCCGACGCCGGCGTCGGGGCGCTGCTCGCCAAGGCGGGGCTTGAGGCGGCGATCCTGAATGTCCGCATCAACCTGCCGTCGGTGCGCGAGGGCGCGTTCAAGGCGGCGACGGTCGCCGAAATCGCGGATCTCCAGTCGAAGTCCGCAGGCCCGCTCGCAAAGACGCTCGCCGCGGTCGAGACTAGCCTCAAGGGTGCCGGGTCGTAGATTCGTAGTTCCGGGCTGAAGCTCGGAACTACGAATCTACGACCCGGCACCCACTGTGGCGATCAGGGCATTGGTGGCGGTGGTGGCGGTGGATCTTTCGGCCATCCGCGGACGCGGCTCACGACGTCGCTCGCGGTGGCACGGAGCTTGCGCAGCCAGTGGCGCGCCCAGGCGAACTCGAGTCCCAGCACGCCGAGCCCGAGCGGAATGAATACGATCGCGGGGCCGGGCAGCACCACCATGGCGATCCCGAGCAACACGATGCTGCCCCCGATCACGGCGACCACGATGCGCCGCGCCCAGGGATAGGTAATCGTGCGGCGCAGGTATCCGCGCAGTCGCCATCTCATGAAAGGGTGTTCCCGACAAACGCCTCGATGAGCCGCGCGATGGCGCGCGGCGCTTCATGATGAAGCATATGTCCCGCGTCGGCCACCTGTTCGATGGCGAGGCTCGGGACAATCGCCTTGAAAGACTCCACGCCGCCCTCGGGTTCGAGCCTCGGCAACAGTTCCGAGGCAGCGCCGACTGCCAGCAGCACGCGTGCCTCGATGGCTCGCCAGCAGGCTTCCATTTCCTCGCGGCGATAGAGGTAGGGATTCGTGCGCCGGTGCGCAGGGTCGGCGAGCAACCGCACGCCGCCGCCGGCGACCGGTTCGCTCCAGCACGCGGCAATGAACTCCGCCTGTGCGGGCAGCAGCCGCGGGTTGCGCCTCGCGACGCGGGCAGCGAGCTCGGCGAGGCTTGCGTACTCGCCCACTGCCAGGAGTTCCCGCAGTTCGTCGAGCCACTGTGCGAGCCGCGTCGGCGCCTGGTCCGGATGCGTGCGCGGCAGGCCGATGCCCTCCAGGTTCACCAGCGCGCGGACGCGCGAAGGCCGCACGCCCGCGTAGATCATCGCGACATTCGCGCCCATGCTGTGACCCACGATGCGCGCGGGGCTGCGCGGGCACAGCGCATCGAGCATCGCTTCGAGGTCTGCGTAGTAGTCCGGGAACCAGTAGCCGCCGGCACTGCGTGCGCTGCGGCCGAAGCCGCGCCAGTCCATTGCCAGGAGCGGCAGGCCGGGGTCGATCAGGTCGGCGACGAACTGGAAGCTCGCGGCGCAGTCTGCAAAGCCGTGCAGCAGCAGCACCGGGTCTTCCGAGTCCGGCCCCCAGCGGATGAAATGATGTTCGAGGCCGCGGATCGGGATCGTCCCGTGTCGTCCCGGGCGGATCGGCTGGTAGCTCATGCCGTCAAGCCTGCGCGAGGCGCTGGACGAGAAGCTTGTCGATGCGCCGGCCGTCCAGGTCCACGACTTCGAAGCGCAGGCCGCGCCAGCGGAAGCTCTCGCCGGTCGCCGGCAGGTGGCCGAGTTGCGCGAGCACGAAGCCGGCGAGCGTCGTGTAGTCGTCGCCCGAGCGCATGCTGGCTGCACCGAGCAGCCGCTCCACGTCGTCGATGGACATGCCGCCGTCCATTAGCCAGGAGGAGTCGTCGCGCGCGACCGCCTCGGCGGCTTCCTCGTTCGCGGTTTCGGGCAGCTCGCCGGCGATGGCGGTGAGGATGTCGGCGGGCGTGACGACGCCCTCGATGGAGCCGTGCTCGTCCACGATCACGGCGAAGTGCATCTTCGACTCGCGAAACAGCTCGAGCAGGCGCAGGATGCGCGTCGACTCGTGCACCACGAGCGGCGCGCGCAGGCGCGCGGTCAACTCCCCCGACTGCGCGTCGCCGAGCCACTCCGCCAGCTCGCCGGTCATCACGATGCCCAGCAGCTCGTCGAGCTGGCCGCGGCAGACGGGATAGCGCGAGTGGCCGCTGGTGCGCACGGCGTTCCAGACCGTCTTGCGGTCATCAGCCGCGTCGAGCCAGACGACGTCGCCGCGCGGCGCCATGATGCTGCGCACCGTGCGGTCCGGCAGGCGCAGGACGCCCTCGATCATCTGGTGCTCGGCGGCGTGGAAGATGCCGGTGTGCGTGCCTTCCGCGATCATCGAGCGGATTTCCTCCTCGCTGACCGCACGCGCCGTGTTCTTCGGAAGCCCGAGCACGCGCACGACGAGCTCGGTCACGTTGCGCAGCACCCACACCAGCGGCGCACTCAGGAACGCCACCAGCTCCATCGGGCGCGCGAGCGCGGCCGCGATGCCCTCCGGGTTCGACAGCGCCCAGCGCTTGGGCACCAGCTCGCCGATGATGATGGACAGAAAGGTCACGCCGACCACGACGATCGCGTAGGCAGCGGTGTCCAGGTACTCGGCCACCGGCGCAAGCAGCGCGAAGCCCGCGAGCCAGTCCGCGAGCGGCGCCGCGAAGCGCGCGCCGCTGTACACGCCCGAGAGAACGCCGATCAGCGTGATGCCGATCTGCACGGTCGAGAGGAAGCGAGTCGGGTGCTCGAGCAGCCGCAGCGCCGCCCGCGCACCGCCGCTGCCGCGATTCGCATGTTCCTTGAGCCGCGTCGGCCGCGAGGAAAAAGTCGCGAGCTCGGCCATGGCGAACAGGCCGTTGACGCATACCAGGAGGAATAACAGCAGGAAGTCGCCGATCATCTTGCGCCGGCCCTGCCGGCCTGGCCGATTCTACCAGCTAGCGGCGCGCTACCGCGCCGCGGCCGGTTGCGGCTGACCTGGCGAGACCGCAAGATGCCGGCAACGGCCGGTATTCCCGCTTGCAGACACGCGACGCTTCCCGACGGCTGATCGTGGGCTCCGCGATCATCGGCTCGATCGGCACCTTCAGCCTGCACGTGCTGCTGCCGGCGCTGCCCGCCATCGCCTCGGCGATGCAGGTCGGGCCGCACGCCGCGCAACTCCTCATCAGCCTGTCGATCCTCGCCATCGCGCTCGGCAATCTCACGGTTGCACCGCTCTCGGACCGTTACGGCCGGCGCGCGATCGTGCTGCTCGCACTTTCGCTGTTCGTGCTCGGCAGCGCGGCCGGCATCGTCGCCAACTCGCTCGGCATGCTGGTCGCCGCGCGCGTGGTGCAGGCTTTCGGCGGCGGTGCCGCGATGTCGGTCATGCGCGCGACCATCCTCGACCACTTCGGGCCGGCGCATGCCGCGGGCGCGCTCGCGGCGACCGCGACGGCGATCCTGGTCGCGCCCATGCTTGCACCGACGATCGGCGGCTTCGCGCTCGAGCTGCTCGACTGGCGTGCGGTGTTTGCACTTTCCGGGCTGCTCGGATTCGCCGTGTTCCTGTTCGCCTCGCGCAACCTGCGCGATGCGCGGCGCGCCGACCGCGCGGCCGGCCCGTCGCTGCGCTACTGGTCGAGCTTCCGGCGCCTGCTCGCCTCGCGCGAGTACCTCGCCTTCCTGGTATTCGGCTCGTGCATGGTGAGCATGATCTATACGTTCGTGACGGGCGCGCCCTACGTCGCGATCAACGTGTTCGGCGTCTCGCCCTCGCGATTCGGCTTGTTGCTCTTCTTCCCGGCCGTCGCTTCGTTCTGCGGCTTCCTGCTCGCGGCGCGGGTGACCGGCCGCCTCGGCGGCCAACGCATGATGCGCGCGGGCGCGATGATCGCCTTCGCGGGCACGCTCTCGATGGCCGCGCTCGCGCTCCTGCACGTGTGGCACCCGCTCGCGATCTTCGTTCCTGGCATGGCGATCGGCTTCGCCAATGCGATCGCCGCGCCCTCTTCGACCATCGGCGCGATCTCGCGCGACCCGGCGATCGCGGGCGCAGCCTCGGGGCTGCTCGGTTTCCTGCAACTGGTGACCGCCGCGGTCTCGACGCAGGTCGTGGCTGCATTCGCCGGCCACTCGCCGGTACCGCTCGCGGCGGTGCTGCTCGTGCTTTGCCTGGTCGCGCTGCTCGCGCTCAGGCCGATCGGGAAGATTCGCCTGGATCGATCGCCGCCCGGTCAGGCTGAGCCGCCGGGTGAACCGGTGGAGTCGGAACCGACGCGGTAGCGGAAGCGGACGGTGCCAAAGGTGACCAGGTCGCCGTCGTCGAGGCGCGCGTAGCGCACCTGGATGCCGTTCACGAAGATGCCGTTCCTGCTGTTCGCGTCCACCACCATGGCTTCGCCGTTCCGCACCGTCAGCATCGCGTGCAGGCGGCTGACCGTCGGATCGACGATTCGCAGGTCGTTGTCGCGGGTGCGGCCGATGTTGACGCGTCGGCCGGCGATCTCGTGCACGCAGCCGACTACATCCAGGCCAATCAGGTAGCGACGCAGCCGCGGCGTGACTGCGGCGGGGAGTATGGCCGGCAGCTCGTGGGTGAAATCAGCCTCCGCACCCGGATCCGTGGCCGGCTCCTCGCTGGGCACCGCGTCTGTCACGGCGGCGGTGACGGGTCGCGCCTCGAGCAATTCGGCGGCGAGTCCCTCGCGCTCGAGCGTACGGGTGGCAAGCCGCGCCTGCAGTTCGTCGATACGGCGCTCGCGTTCCACGAGCAGCTGGTCGCGCTCGCTGAGGGCGCGTTGCAGCTCGTCCACGCGCTGCTGCCAGCGCGCGCGCTCGGCGGCAAGGGCTGCGGCCTGGTCAGCGCGGCGCTCCGCGCCCGGCAACAAGCGCGCGAGGTCGGCCTGGGTCTCCACGAAGAGCTGCGTGTCGTCGCCGACGTCCATCCCGGCGATGCCGGGCTCGTCGGGCAGCGTGCCGATCAGGATCGGGGCATCGTCGAGGTCGGTCGCATCGGAGTCGAGCTCCCACTCGTGCGACTCCGGCAGGCGATGTGTGCTCGTGAGCTCGATGTGCTCGACGAGTTGCGTGAGATCCTCCGAGACGATGCCGTCGTCCGGGAGGCTATCCCCATCCCCCTTCTCCATGGCGCCTATTATGGACGTGTGCCGCGCCGACGCCACTCGGGGTTCGTGTGGGTCCTTGTCTATCAATAAGTTAGCCTGACGGCGGTTGCCAAACTTGGCGAAACTGTGAACCGCGTCACATGACACCAGCTGCCAAAATCGGCCGCTCCCGCGCGGGATCCGGCGGGGTTTCTCGCTCGCGAACTCCGCCGGAACTTACGAGTTCGCTCGCGAGAACCCCGCCACCTCGCGCGGGGCGGCCAGTCGCGGCGCGCGCGACGACGCGACGCAATCGGCAATATCGCTAGGATGGCCGCCATGCGACCGGTGTGGATGCTCTCGGCGACCCAGGCGCTGTGCATGTCCGGCAGCTTCCTGTTCGTGCTGCTCGGCGGAATCATCGGCTCGCATCTCGCGCCGTCCCCGGCGCTCTCGACCCTGCCAGTTTCCGTCCTGATCGCAGGTCTCGCGACCAGCGTGGTCCCCGCAGGCGCCTTGATCCACCGCTTCGGGCGTCGCGCGGTGTTCGCGGGCAGCGCCCTGCAGGCAGCCGCGGGCTGCGTGCTGGCCGGCTACGCCATCACGCTGGGCAGCTTCTGGCTTTTCTGCGCCGCCGCTTTCCTGCTCGGCGCCAACAACGCGGTGGTCATGCAGTATCGATTCGCGGCGACCGAATACGTGCAGCCGGCGCGGGCGAGCCGCGCGATCTCGCTCGTCATGTGCGGCGCCCTGGTGGCGGCCTGGCTCGGCCCGGAGCTCGCGGTGCGCAGCGCCCACCTGGTGCCGCACGCCGAGTACGCAGGCTCGTTCTACGCCGGCACCGGGCTCTACCTCGCGGCTGCGCTGGTGCTCGCGCGCATTCCGGATTCGATGCCGGCCTCGCACGTCGACCCGACGCCGCCGCGGCCACTCGGCGAGATCGCGGCCCAGCCGGTGTTCCGCGTCGCAGTGCTCGCCGCCCTCGCCTCGTACACGGTCATGAGCTTCATCATGACCGCGACGCCGATCAGCATGCATGTGGTGGACGGCCACGACGCGGTCGCGACCGCGCGCGTGATCCAGGTGCACTTGCTGGGCATGTACCTGCCCTCGCTGGCGAGCGGGTGGATCATCGCGAAATTCGGCGACCGGCCGGTGGTCGTCGCCGGAACGCTGCTGATGGCTGCCTGCGTCGCCATCGCGGCGCTCGCCGGGCACGCCGTGCTGCACTATGGCTGGGCGCTCGGCGTGCTCGGGCTGGGATGGAACCTGCTGTTCATCGCCGCGACCACGATGCTCACCAAGACCTACCGCGCGCGGGAGCGGATCCAGGCGCAGACGTTGAACGACTTTCTCGTGTTCGGGGCCCAGGCGATGGCCTCGCTTCTCGCCGGGCTCGCGGCCACGACCCTGGGCTGGGAGCGGCTCAACCTCGTGACATTGCCCTTGCTCGCGGCCGTCCTGGTCGCGGTGGCGGCGCTCGGCCGCCAGCGGGCGATGGCGCCTGCCTAGGCCTCAGAGTCGGTCGAGAAAGGCGCGGATCTCGGCGACGACGGCGTCGACCGGCGCTTCAAGCACGTGGTTCGGATCAGCCGAAAGCTGGAGCATTGGCTGGGCGAGCGCGGCGGCCGGCTGCTGGTTGCCTGCGACGACGACGCGCCGTACCTGCTGCGGGCAGGGTGGCCGCAAGCTCGAAGGCTATTGACGCCCCGCGGCCGCAGCCGAGCAGGTCGAGGCGCTTCAGGCGCAGCTGTTCGACGAGGTCGACGACCGCGAGGGCGAGTCCGGCCACGGGCAGGCGCGCCTTGGGGGCGTCCGAGCTGCCGCTGCCGGGCAGGTCGGGAGCGTAGATCGAGCGGTCCGTGCCCAGGAGCGCGGCGCAACGGCTGAAGTCGGCACCGCTGCCCTCGTCCGCATGCAGGAACACGAGCGGCAGCGCCTCGTCGAATCCGCCGCTCGCCGGGTAGGCGGTCGTGAGGTGCAGTTGCCCGTAGCGGCAATCGATGTACATGCGCCGCAGCCGCGCAAGCGCTTCCGCCGGTTGTTTCTTCCTCACCGCCATGCCTGCCCCGTGCACTGCCCTGCCGTTATCATGGTGCATGAAGGAGCCCGCAATGCCCAAGTACCTGCGCACATTCCTGGCTGCCGCGGCCGTCGCGTTCGCCTGCGGCGCGCTGGCGGCCGACGTTCCGGACGACAAGGCGATTTATGACCGGATCATGTCGCTTGCCGGCGACTGGACCGGCCATATGGAAGATCCGCTGTCGGGCCCGGAGGTCAGCCTGCGTTACGAAACTGTGAGCGGCGGCAAGGCGGTGATCGAGCACCAGGCGCCGAGCGGCAGCCTGCCGGCCGTGACCGTTTATTTTCTCGCCGACGGCAAGTTGCGCGCGACGCAGTATTCGCCCGCCGGCAATCAGCCGGCGTACTCGCGGGGCGACGGGACGACGGCTGAGCTGCTCGAACTCGCCTTCGACGGCGGCACGGGGTTCGACCCGGACCACGACGGGCACGTGCGCAAGGGCGAGATCCGCTTCGTGTCGCCGGACCGGATCGAGCAGCGCTGGTTTCATTACGTCGGGCCAAAGGAACAGGGCGTGACGCACTGGTTCCTCGAGCGCAAGGTCGTAGAGGCGGAGCCCGAGGCTGCGCCGGCACCGGCGCCAAAGCCGGAGGAGCCGGAAGCCGCGCAGAAGCCCGCCGGCAAGAAGCCGTAGCGGCTGGTCAAAGGACATAAAAGGTGACGCTAACCTTTTCTAAAAGG
This sequence comes from uncultured Gammaproteobacteria bacterium, assembly GCA_963817195.1. Taxonomy (GTDB): domain Bacteria; phylum Pseudomonadota; class Gammaproteobacteria; order Steroidobacterales; family Steroidobacteraceae; genus SCUD01. The sequence continues at coordinate 206,880 of CAWFNJ010000005.1, read as the reverse complement.
GGACGCTCTAACCGCGAAAAAGGTTAGCGTCACCTTTTAGTATTCGTCGTACTTGCGGGCGTCGCCGCGGACGCGGTCGACGGGATATTTCGCGGCGTTGGCGGCGAGCTTGCGTCCGGCGGCTTCGAGCAGGTCGATGCCGAGTCGATCTGAAAGCCGCACGAGGAACCAGAGTACGTCCGCGAGCTCGTCGGCGACACGCAGGCGCCGATCGGGGTCCAGCGTCTCACTCTCTTGCTCGGTGAGCCACTGGAACAGCTCCACGAGCTCCGAGGCCTCGACCGAAAGCGCCATCGCAAGGTTCTTGGGGCTGTGGAAACGGTTCCAGTCGCGCTCCTCGACGAAAGCCCGTACCCGCTCCTTCAATTCCTCGAGATCCTGCATCCGGGCACTGTCCGTCAAAGCCGATTGCGGCGCAACGTTCGATTCCTGCGTCGAACCGGGTTTGCATGGGCCGTCCTGCGACCGGCAGAATCACGCGCACTTCGAAAACGCCGCACAGCGGCCCAGGGAACCCTCGATGACCCCGATGACCCGACTGCTCGCGGCCGCGGCCTTCGCCTGGCCCGCCACCCTGCTTGCGCAGGCTGCGCCGGCTCCGCTGACACCGGAAACGATGTGGCAGCTGAGGCGCGTCGGCGTGCCCGCCCTCTCGCCGGACGGCAAGTTGGCCGTCTACGGCGTGACGAGTTACGACGCGGAGAACGACAAAGGCGAAGCCGACCTGTTCATGGTGGCGACCGCCGGCGGAACGCCGCAGCGGCTCACCAGCACGAAGGGCAACGACTCCGATCCCGCCTGGAGCCCTGACGGCCGGTGGATCGCTTTCGTCGCCAAGCGCGGCGACGACAAGCAATCGCAGCTCTACGTGATCGGCACGAATGGCGGCGAGGCGATCCGCGTCAGCGACGTGCCGACCGGCGTGTCCGCGCCCAGGTGGTTCCCCGACTCGCGGCGCATCGCCTTCATCACATCGGTCTGGCCCGACATTACCGACTGGGCGAAGACCAAGGAGAAGATCACCGCCCGCGAAGATTCGAAGATGACGGCGATGACCTGGGACCGGCCGCCGGTCACGCACTGGGACCATTTCATCGAGGACCGCGTCCCGCATCTCTTCTCCATCCCCCTCGAGGGCGGCAAACCCACCGCGATCACGCTGGCGACGGGCCAGTCCCTGCCGCAGCGCGAATACGGCACCGACTCCTACGACATCTCGCCGGACGGCCAGGAAGTGGCGTTCGTTGCGAACAGCGACGCAGCCGGCAACGACGAGAACCTGGACGTCTACGCGGTCGCCGCCGGTGGCGGCACGGCGCGGAACCTTACCGCCGACAATCCCGCCGGCGACGAAGAACCGCGCTACAGCCCGGACGGCCGTTATCTCGCGTACACGAAGCAAGCGATCAGGGGCTTCTATGGCGACACGAAGCAGCTGATCCTCCTGGACCGCAAGGCCGGGTCGAATCGGCGTCTCGCCGCGGACTGGGACCGTTCGATCAGCGGCATGGTCTGGGCGCCGGACTCGAAGAGCCTGTTCGCTCCGATCGAGGACGGGGGCACGGAACGCGTGTATCGCTTCGACGTCGCAAAAGGCACGCAGCAGGCGGTGACAGCGGGCTCGAGCTTTTCCTCGCTCGCGGTCGCCGGTAAGCCCGCGACGCTCATTGCGCTCCGCCAGTCATTCAGTGAGCCGCCGACGCTGGTCGCCGTCAGGACCAAGGACGGCGCCGTGAGCAAGCTCTCCGACCACAACGACGCGCAGCTCGCGGCCACCGCCTTCGGCAAGGTCGAGAGCGTGACCTACAAGGGATCCGGCGGCGCCGACATCCAGATGTGGGTGACCTATCCGCCCGGCTTCGACCCGGCGAAGAAGTACCCGCTCTACCTCCTGCTGCACGGCGGGCCGCACAACGGCGTCTACGACAGCTGGACCTTCCGCTGGAATTCGCAGGTGTTCGCGAGCTGGGGCTACGTGACCGCCTGGCACAACTTCCACGGCTCGAGCGGGTTCGGCCAGGCCTTCGCCGACTCGATCAACCCGGACGGCATCACCAAGCCCTACGAGGACACGATCAAGGCCGCGGAGTGGTTCGCAGCGCAGCCGTGGATCGACAGCGAGCGCATGGCGGCGGGCGGCGGCAGCTACGGCGGTTTCCTCGCCGCGGTCCTGCTCGGCCGCGAGCATCCGTTCCAGACGCTGATCGCCCACGCCGCCGTCTACAACCTGTACACGATGTACGGCGGCGACTACGGCGCCGAGAAGAACCGTTTCTTCGAGGCCTGGGAGCGGCCCGAGGAATGGGCCAGGTACTCGCCGCACTCGAACGCCGGCCACTTCGACACGCCTACGCTCGTGATCCACGGCCAGCTCGACCAGCGGGTGCCGCTGAACAACGGCATGGAGCTGTTCCACATCCTGCAGCTGCGGGGCGTGCCGAGCCGGCTCGTGTACTACCCGGACGAGAACCACTGGATCTTGAAGCGCCAGAACTCGCTGTTCTGGTACGACGAAACCCGGAACTGGCTCGCGCGCTACGCGCCGGCTGGCCCACGCTAGGAGGCGACGATGACGATTTCACGACGCACGTTGATCACGGCAGGCGCAGGCACCGCGCTCGCCCTCGCAGGAGGCAGGCTGATGGCGGAAGCATCGCGCGAGCGCACGCTGCTGGTCCTCGGCGGCACCGGCTTCATCGGCCCGCACGTCACCGAGCTCGCGCTGGCGCGCGGCTGGAAAGTGACGCATTTCAACCGCGGCAAGCGCGACCCGGACGGCGTCGAGAGCGTCGAGACGCTGCACGGCGACCGCAAGGGCCAGCTGGACTCGCTGAAGGGACGCCGCTGGGACGCGGTCATCGACAACACCGGCTACATCCCGAAGTACTGCAAGATGTCGGCCGACCTGCTTGCGCCGAACACGGACTATTGCCTGTTCATCTCGAGCATCTCGGCCTACGCGAGCTTCGAGAAGCCGAACGACATCGGCTCGCCGACCGGCGTGCTCGAGAACAAGGAAGAGGAAGAGATCACGAACGAATCCTACGGGCCCATGAAGGCGCTCTGCGAGCAGTACGTGCGCGACGCGTACGGCGCGCGCTGCTCGGTCGTGCGTCCCGGCTACATCGTCGGCCCGCTCGATCCGACCGACCGCTTCACCTACTGGCCGGTGCGCTTCGCGGGGGGCGGCGAAATGGCCGTGCCGGGCACGCCCGCCGACCCGATCCAGATCGTGGACGTGCGCGACCTTGCCGCGTTCATGATGGGACTCGTCGAGCGCCGCGTGGTCGGCGACTTCAACGCGGTCACGCCGCCCGGCGCGATCACGATGGGCTCGCTGATGGACACGAGCCGCAAGGTGACCGGCGCCGACACCAAGCTCACCTGGATCGACGAGGCGTTCATCGCGGAGAAGGCGGCCGAGGTCAACCTCGCGCCCTGGAGCGCGATGCACGGCCCCGAGGCGGGCGCTTCGCTGACCGGCATCCAGGCCTCGGTCGAACAGGGACTCAAGGCGCGGCCGCTCGACGAGACCGTGCGCGACACGCTGGCCTGGCACGCGACGCGGCCGGAGGACCAGAAGACCGCGCTGCGCTCGGGGTTCTCGGCGGAACAGGAAGCGGCAATTCTCGCGGACTGGCACGCGCGCAAGGCGTAAGGCGAGCGCGCATCGGGGCCGGCGGGTCCCCGAGCGAAGCGCGTAAGTTCCGGCGGCGCGAGCGAGGGTCCCCGCCGGCCTCCTGCGCGCTCGCGTTTACAATGCCGTGCGGGCGTAGTATCCCGGGGAATCGCTGCTCCGGGAGGTCCGCGATGCGAACGGTCAGGCAGTTGCTCGAGGGGAAGAAGCCGGGCGTCGTCACGATCGAGGCGACCGAACCGGTTCGCGTGGCGATCCAGTTGATGGCCGACCATTTCATCGGCGCCCTGCCGGTGCTCGAGGGCGGCCGTCTCGCCGGCATCGTCTCGGAGCGCGACTACGCGCGCAAGGTCGTGCTGATGGGTCGCAAGTCCACGGAAACGACCGTCGGCACGATCATGAGCGCGCCGGTCATCCATGTCGGGCCGGCGCAGACGGTCAACGAGTGCATGATGCTCATGACGGAGAAGCGTATCCGTCACCTGCCCGTCGTCGAGGAACGGCGCGCTCGTCGGCGTGATCTCGATCGGGGACTGCGTGAAGGCGGTCATCGACGAGCAGAAGCACGAAATCGAAGACTTGAGACGCTACATCGCGGGCTGAAGCAGGTCTTTCCGCGGCGGCCGCGTTATCTACCAGCTGCCGGTGTTCGGCATTGAGGCCCAGGGCTCGCGCGGCGGGAGGGCGCCGCCTTTCTGCAGCAGCTCGACGGAGATGTTGTCGGGCGAGCGGATGAAGGCCATGCGGCCGTCGCGCGGCGGGCGGTTGATCGTCACGCCGCCGGCCGCGAGCCTCTCGCACATCGCGTAGACGTCGTCGACCTCGTAGGCGAGGTGGCCGAAGGCGCGGCCGATCGTGTACTGCTCCGGGTCCCAGTTGTGCGTGAGCTCGACCTGCGCCTCGTCGTCGCCTGGCGCCGCCAGGAACACGAGCGTGAACCGACCCTTCTCGTTCTCGATGCGACGCAGCTCGCGCAGGCCGAGCAGGTCGCGATAGAAGTGCAGCGACTGTTCCAGGTCCCCGACACGCACCATCGTGTGCAGGTACTTCATGCCGGCCACGCTAGCACGGTGACCGGCCTCAGACGAAACCGAGTGCAAGCCCGGCGGCGAGGCCTCCGGCGATCACCCAAAGCGTATCGAGGCGCGTCCACTGCAGCGCGACGAAGGCGGCAACGGCGATCGCGACCGCGCCCCAGTCCGGCGCGCCGAGCCCCTCGGGAAACAGCACATTGCGGCCAATAGCGAGCGCGAGGCTTGCGATCACGCCGACGACCGCTGCCGTGACGGCGGCGAGGGCCGCAGCGAGCCGCCGATTTTCGACCAACCGGAGCACATAGGGTGCGGCGAGGAGAATCACCACGAAGGCCGGCAGGAACGTCGCCCAGGACGTGAGCAGTGCCGCGACCGTGGCCACGGTTCCGTCGCCGCCGCTGCCGTGCCAGCCCGCCATGAAACCAATGAACTGCAGCACCATGATGAGTGGCCCGGGCGTCGTCTCGGCGAGCGCGAGACCCGCGATCGTGTCCGCCTGCGTGACCCAGCCATAGGCATCGACCGCCTGCTGGTTGACCCAGGCGAGGATCGCGTAGGCGCCGCCGAAGGTGACCAGCGCCGCACTCGTGAAGAACCGGTAGAGGCCGGCGAAAAGCGACTGCGGCCCCGCGAGCGCGAGGATCGCAATCGCCGGTGCGGTCCAGAGCGCGACGCCAGTCGCAAGCGTGAGCCAGGGGAAGCCGGCGGCGGCTGGCGCCTCTGACCCCCTGACTGCGCCGCCTCCGGTCAGGAGACCCGCAAGCGCCGCGCCCGCGAGTACGAGCGGGAACGGTGCGAGGCGACCCGCGATCAGGACGAACGCGGCGATCGCGAGAAACCAGTGGACCGGGTGCCGGAGTGCACGGCCCGCTATGCGCAGGAGCGCCTGCACGATCAGAGCGATGACTGTCGCCTTGAGCCCCGCGAGTCCCGCTGCGACGAGCGGCAGGTCGCCATGCAGCGCGTAAACGAACGAGAGCGCGAGCAGGATCGCCACCGAGGGTCCGATGAAGCACAGGCCCGCGACGATCCCACCCACCGTCCCGTGCAGCCGCCAGCCGAGCCAGATCGCGAGCTGCAGCGCTTCCGGCCCCGGCAGCAACATGCAGACGTTGAGCGCCTGCATGAAGGCGCGCTCGTCGATCCAGCGGCGTCCCTCGACGACCTCGCGATGCATGATCGCGATCTGCCCGGCCGGCCCGCCGAAGGAGATGAAGCCAAGCTTCAGCCAAAAGCGAAACGCCTCGCGTCGCGAAGGCATCACGGCTTGGTGATTGGCGAATACCAGGGCAGCCTCTTGAACTCCGCAATCCAGGCGCTGATGGCCGGGTGGTCGGACAGGCGGTAGCCCGCCTCGTCCGCGACGTGCGTATAGGCGAACAGCGCGATGTCCGCGAGCGTCACCTCGCTGCCGACCAGCCAGGTGCGGCCGGTCAGTCCCTTCTCGAGCACTGCGAGCGCGTCAGCGCCGCGCTCGTAGCGGTCCGTGTACCGCACACCGAGCTCTTCCTTCGTCTTGTTGAGGTAGTGCAGCATGAAACGCACGGTCGCGACGCCCGGCTCGAGCTGGTACTGCTCGAAGCAGAGCCACTGCCAGACGAGCGCGCGCTGGTACTTGTCCGCGGGCATCAACTTCGTGCCCTCGGCGAGGTAATTGATGATCGCGTGGCTCTCGGCGAGCGGCCCGTGGCCAGGCACCACGAGCACGGGGATCTTGCCGTTCGGGTTGATCGCGAGGAACTCGGGCGTGCGCGTCTCGCCCGCGATGATGTCGCGGAACCGGTACTCGTACGGGATGCCGAGCGCCTTCATGGTCAGTCGGCACTTGTAGCCGTTGCCGGAGGACAGGTAGTCGTAGAGGACGTAGCTCAAGGATCAGGACCTCCCGAGCAGGCGCCGCGCCTCGGCGGCGGCGCGGATGCCGGAGAGATACGCCCCGTGCAGCGTGCCGTAGGCGGTCTGCTCGGTGTGCTCCCCGGCGAACACGATGCGCCCGCCGACGTGCCGCGTCAGCACCGCGCGCGCGCCGTAGCGCCCCGGTACGCAGTAGGAGTAAGCGCCGCGCGCGTACGGGTCCGATGCCCAGGCCGTCGCCGCGCCCTCGTCGAAGTGCTTGCGCACGTCGCCGCCCAGCATCGCGGTCAGCTCGTCAAGCGCGTGCTCGATGGCGGCGGCCTCACCGCGAGCTTCGAGCTCACGCGCGAGGCGGCCCGGGGCGAATGCGATGCAGACGTTGCTGCCTCCATGGCGCGTCATGTAGCCGAGGCCGCGGCCGTCGTCGCGCTTCATCCGCAGGACCTCGGTTCCCTCCGACGGGAACACATTGCGCTTGAAGCGCAGCGCGATCTTCTCGAGGATGCCGAGCGGCAGGTCGTGGTGCGCCTGCAGGATCTCGGCCGGCAGGTGCGGCGAGAAAATCACCGAGCCCTCGGCAATCGCCGGCGACGGCAGGGCGACTACCGCGACGCGCGCGGTCACGAGGCCGGCCGCAGTATCCGCCGCGACGCCGCTGCCGCCCCAGCGGATGCGGGAAACCGGAGTCCGCAGCTCTACGTCGAGGCCCTTGGCGAAGTGCGCGAGCAGCGTGCCGTAGCCGCGCGGGATCACGTAGTCGTCACCGTCCTCGTCGTACTGGTGCGAATCAAGAGCGGAGAAGTTCGCGGGCTCGACGCCTTCCCAGGCGGTGAGCTGCTCCATCGCCATCGGGTACCAGGGATCCGCGAGCGTCTGCTGGGTGAGCGCGGCCTCCGCGGGAATGTCGAGGCCGCGGCCGCCGGCGCGGCCGAGTTCGCGCTGCACGCGCTCCGAGACCGCGCGATAGCCGGTGGTCTCGGCGCCGTCCATGCGGCGCGCGCCGTCGTAGACCTCGCGGGCGAAACGATCGGGTTCGACTTCGAACCCGTTCTGGCGCGCGTAGGCCATCCACGGATTGACGTTCGACGAGTGCAGCCAGGAGCAGCCGCGGTCCCAGGGGACGCCGAGGCTCGAGTCGGTGAAGGCGCGGCCGCCGATGCGATCACGCGCTTCCAGCACGAGCACGGAGACGCCGTTCGCCACCAGGTCTTTCGCGGCGGCGAGTCCCGCGCCGCCCGCGCCGATGACGAGCACGTCCGGCGCGGAGGCAGCGGCGAATGCGCGCGGGCCGATGCCGGCCATCGCCGCGCCCGCGCCGAGCCCCTTGAGCAATTGCCGGCGATTCAACACGGGATCGCGCTCCGCCAGACCTTGAGCTTGGCACGATAACTCATCCCGGCATGGGCCGGGCTCGTGGACGGCAGAACTCGGTACTCGAGGGCTTGCGAATCACGCAGCGTCGGCGCCACGCTGCGGAGCCAGGCAGATTCGGCCTTGCGGCCATTGAAGCAGATGCGGCAGATCGCGGGATGCGCCGCCAGAAAGGCGGCGAAGTCGTTGGCGCGGATCGAGTCGTCGCGAATCGCCGAGTCCAGGCTGCCAGGACGGACGCAGCTCGCGACGACGTCCCAGAGCGCGATGCGGCAGCGCTTGAGGGCCGCCTTGCGGTGCGAGTAAGGAGCGTCGGGCGCGACGCCGGTCATCTCGCCCGCGATGCGCCAGAACTGGTTGTAGCGGAAGGCGTAGTACTCGTTCGCGGCGAGCGAGGCTTCGCTCGGCATGCTGCCGAGGATCAGGACGCGTGCGCGGCGGTCGGCGATGGGCGGAAAGCCCTTGAGGCGTTTCATGGTGCCGGGTCGTAGATTCGTAGTTCCTGCTTCAGGAACTACGAATCTACGACCCGGCACCAAAAGGAAAGGCCCGCCGAAGCGGGCCTTTCGTGAGCAAACGCTCGATCGCTTACCAGCGACCGCCGCCGCCACCACCACCACCGCCACCGCCGCCGCCACCGGAGCGGAAGCCACCGCCGCCGCCACCCGGGCGCATGCCGCCACCCGGACGGCCACCGGCGCCGCGGGGACGATCCTGCGCTTCGTTGACGCGCAACTGGCGGCCGCCCATCGTGAAGCCGTTCAGCGCCTCGATGGCCTTCGCCGCCTCAGCCTGGGGCATCTCGACGAAGCCGAAGCCGCGCGGGCGGCCGGTTTCGCGGTCCGCCGGCAGCGCGACGGACTCGACCGCGCCGTGCTGCGCGAACAGGTCGCGCACCTGGGCCTCGGTCGCCGAGAAAGGCAGGTTTCCAACATAGATCTTCATGAGTCAAATCTCTCGCTTTTCAAAAGAACACGGCCGTACGCGGCCCTCTCACGAGGGTCGGCAGCGGCCTTTCACTACGGCAGGAAACACGGTCGGGATCGTCTAAGCGGGCAAGTAGCTCGGCAGGGCGAATCTTCGATCAGCGGGTCCTGTCACCTTGGCCGTGCCGGGTGGCGACGACCGGCGCGGAGAATAACACGGGGGCCGGGGGGCTTCCATTTCGAGTAGTTGGCAGAAACGCCAGATTCTGCGCGCAGAGGGCACGGTTCACTTTGGCGAAAGGCTGGCAAGTCGTTGATGTTGCGGGGCCAAAGGGGACAGTCCCCTAGTCGAGGCGCTTGTGGAAACGGGCCATGGCGAGGGTCAGCATCACCGCCAGGATGGCGAGGAGCTTGGCGAGCTCCGGGCCCATGTCGACGAGCGACGCGCCGCGCAGCACGATGCCGCGAATGATCTCGTTGAAATGGGTCAGGGGCAGCACCTGCGCGATCCACTGCGCAACACGCGGCATGCCCTCGAACGGGAACATGAACCCGGACATCAGGATCGAGGGCAGCATCGTGACCAGCGACATCTGCATCGCCTGGAACTGCGTCTGCGCGATGGTGGATATCAGCAGGCCGAGCGACAGCGTGGCCGCGATGAATACCAGCGCGCCCAGGTACAGGTCGACGAGGTTGCCCTCCACCGCCACGCCGAACAGCCAGTAGCCGAGCGATCAGGATGAGCGTCGTCTGGATGAGCCCGATGCCGACGTAGGGCAGGAGCTTTCCCGCCATCAGCTCCGCGGTGGAGACCGGCGTCGTGATGAGGAGCTCGAGGTTGCCGCGCTCGCGCTCGCGCACGATCGCAGTCGAGGTGAAGACCATCATCGTCATGGTCAGGATCACGCCACAGAGCGCCGGCACGATCTGCACCGCGGTCCGCCGCTCCGGGTTGTACACGACCAGGATCTCGACCGGCCGCGCGGCGGCCGGCGCGCCGCGGCGCTTCAGCAGCGGCATCGAGGCGAGCCCGGACGCGACGTTCTCGAGCGCCGGCTGGCTGCCGTCGACCAGGATCTGGATGGCCGCACGGTCATGGTCGGCAATGCGCCGCTCGAGGTCCGGCGCGATCACGATCGCGATGTTCGCATCGCCCTGCCGCATGAGCTCGCGCAGCTCGGCGTCGGTGCGCGCCTGGCGGATCTCGCCGAGCACCTGCGTGGCGCCGAGGTCCCCGACCAGGCGCCGCGACAGCGAAGTGCGCGCCTGGTCGAGGACCACGGTCTCGAGCCCGCGCACGTCGAAGTTGATCGCATAGCCAAACAGCAGGAGCTGCAGCGCAGGCAGGCCGACGATCAGGCCGATCGTGATGCGGTCACGCGAGAGCTGGCGCACTTCCTTGGCCGCGACCGCGAGCAGGCGCCCCAGCCAACTCACGCCGCGCGCTCCGGCTGCGCACCGTCGCTGCGCAGTCGTGTTGCGGCCACGAACACGTCCTCGAGCGAGGCGCCGACCCGCTCGACCGAAGCGCCCGGGTTGCCGTCGGCGAGCGCGGCGCGGATGAGCCGCTCCGGCTCCGGCGTGCCGCGCGGCAGCAGAATACGCAGCCGGTTGCCGAGCTGGGCGACGCTTCGAACCGCCGAGACCGCGCGCGAGCGCGCGCCGCGCGGCGGCGAAGTCGATCTCGCCGATCTCGACCACGACTGCGTCAATGTCGCGGGCGAGGATCTTCGGCTCGCCCTCCGCGGCCACACGCCCGGCATCCAGGATCGCGAGCCGGTGACAGCGCTCGGCCTCGTCCATGTAGTGGGTCGAAACCAGGATCGTCGTGCCGCCCCCGACCAGCTCGAACAGGCTTTCCCAGAAGTCCCGGCGGCTCTGCGGATCGACGGCGCTGGTCGGCTCATCGAGCAGCAGGAGCTCCGGGTCGTGCAGGGTCGCCGCGCCGAGCGCGAGGCGCTGGCGCTGGCCGCCGGAGAGCGTGCCCGCGCGCTGGGCCGCGATGCCCTCGAGGTCGTAGCGGCGCATGCGGTCGGCGATCCGCTCGCGGATCTGCGCGCGGTCGAGCCCGTATACGCGGCACATGAACTCGCAGGTTCTCTCGGACCGTGAGGTCCTCCCAGAGCGAGAAGCGCTGGGTCATGTAGCCGAGCTTGCGGCGCACCACCTCGGACTCCTTCGGCACCTGGTGCCCGAGGACACGTCGACTGTGCCGCGCGTCGGAACGAGCAGGCCGCAGAGCATGCGGATGGTCGTCGACTTGCCGGAACCGTTCGGGCCGAGGAATCCGTAGATCTGCGCGCGCGGCACGTCGAGGTCGATGCCCGCGACCGCCCACTTGGTGCCGAAGCGCCGCGCGAGGTCGCGCGCGATGATCGCGACGCTCACGGGGCGGCCTGACCCGCCCCGAGCGTCACCTCGACCGGGATGCCGGTCGGCAGCCCGGCCGCTTCCGCCTCGGTCAGCACGACCTCGGCAAGGTAAGCGAGCCGCCCGCGCTCGCGCGCGGTCAGCGAGTAGTACGGCGTGAAGGCGGCCTCGGAGGACACATAGCGAACCTCGGCCTTCCAGGCCCGGTCCGCGCCGTCGAAGCGCACGGTGGCGGGCGTGCCTGCGCCAATCGCGGCACGTCGCGTCTCGGGGATGAACACGCGCGCGTACGGCGCCCCGCCCGCCAGCATCACGAGCACCGGCGCGCCTTGCGGCGGGCGCTCGCCGAGCTTGTACGGGAGCGCGTCGACGAGACCGTCGCGCGGCGCGCGCACGGTGTGGCGCTCGAGCGAGAGCTCGAGTTCGGTGACTTTCGCGCGCGCGGCGGCGAGCTCGGCGGCGGACTGCTCGATCACTTCGGCGCGCGTGCCATGCACCAGCTCGTCGAGGCGGTCACGCGCCGCGCTCTCGTCGGCGATGGCGCTGTCCCTGAGGGCGCGCTGCCGATCGAGCGTGCTTGCCGGCAGCAGTTTCTGCGCGACGAGCTTCTCGACGCGCTCGTATTCCCTGGACTCGGCGGTGGCGCGGGCCGCGGCGCCCGCGACGATCGCGCGCGCCTCGCTGACCTGCTCCTTGCGCGCGCCCGCGACCTGCTCGGCGTGGCGGCGCTCGGCTGCCAGCGCATTGGCGCGCGCCTGTTCCAGGCGGGCCGCGGCGGACGCGGGATCGAGGCGCAACAGTAGCTGGCCCGATTTCACCGGCTCTCCCTCGCGCACCGCGATCTCGAGGATGGTCTCCTGCGCCTCGGCGACCAGCTCGATGCGGTCGCGCTCGAGCGTGCCGAGCAGCGCGTCGTCGCCGTTGCCGCAGGCCGCGAGCGCTGCAGCCAGCAGCACGACGGGCGCCCGTATGACTCCATCCATGCGTGGACTCCCCGCGGGTCGCCCGGATGGCTGCCCACCGGGATCGCGTTGACGGATAATAGCGGGGATGCAATTCCCCTTCCTTATAGCCCTCGTGGCCTGCCTGGCGGTCGCGCTGCCCGCAACTGCCGACGGAGAAGAACCGATGATCTCGATCGCCATTCACGGCGGCGCGGGCGTTATCAGCCGCGATTCCATGACACCCGAGAACGAACGAGCCTACCGCGTGGACCTCGAGCGGGCGCTCGACGCCGGCTACGCGGTTCTCGAGCGGGGCGGCGCGAGTCTCGACGCGGTGGTGGCCGCGGTGCGGGTGCTCGAGGACTCTCCGCTGTTCAACGCAGGCAAGGGCGCGGTGTTCAACCACGCCGGCAGCAACGAGCTTGACGCCTCGATCATGGACGGCGCCACGGAGCGCGCGGGCGCGGTCGCAGGGCTCCGGCATGTCAGGAACCCGATCGACCTTGCGCGCCTGGTCATGGACCGCTCGCCGCACGTGATGCTGGTCGGAGAAGGCGCGGAGGAGTTCGCGCTCGAGCAGGGCGTCGAGCTCGTGCCCGGCAGCTACTTCTTCACCGAGCGGCGCTGGAAGCAGCTCGAGGAAGCCCAGAAGGCGGAACGCACCGCCTCGCTCGCGCAGGAGGACATCGGCTTCTTCAGCACGGTGGGCGCCGTCGCGCGCGACAAGGACGGCAACCTTGCCGCGGCAACATCGACCGGCGGCATGACGAACAAGCGCTGGGGCCGCGTCGGCGACTCGCCGATCATCGGCGCCGGCACTTACGCCGACAACCGGAGCTGCGCGGTCTCGGCGACCGGCAGCGGCGAATACTTCATCCGCGCGGTAGTGGCGCACGAGATCTGCGCGCGCGTGCGCCTCACGGGCGTGAGCGCCGCCGATGCCGCCCGCGACGTGATCCACGGCAAGCTCAAGGACATCGGCGGCGACGGCGGCGTGATCGTCGTCGACAAGGACGGCGCGCTCTCGCTCGAGTTCAACACCGAGGGGATGTTCCGGGGCGCACGCGACTCCGGGGGCCGGCGCGAGATCGCGATCTACTGACCCGGCGCCGGCTTCTCCGCCCCCTTGCGGCGGAAGTAGCCGGTCTGCATGTGCTCGTGTTCCCGCTCCAGCGCGACTGCGCGGTTGCGGCCGCCGTCCTTGGCCGCGTACAGCGCCTGGTCGGCGAGCTGGACGAGCCCCTCCCAGCTGCGCCGCGCGGCCGGCACCACGCAGCCGATGCCGACGCTGATCGTGAGCACCGGCGCGACGGCCGAGTCCTGGTGCACGATGCCGAGCCCGCGCACGGCTTCGAGCAGCTCGGCGCCGATGCGTTCCGCGTCCGCGCGCTGCGCATCGAACAGGATGATCGCGAACTCCTCGCCGCCGTAGCGCGCGGCGAGGTCGAGCGGACGGCGCGCGCAGCGCGGCAGAACGGCAGCGACGGCTTTCATCGCCTCATCGCCCGCCTGGTGCCCGTAGCGGTCGTTGTAGGCCTTGAAGTGGTCGATGTCGGCAAGCAGCAGCGCGACCGGCCTGCGCTCGCGGCTGCCCTGCGACCAGGCGCGTTGCAGTTGCTCGTCGAAGCGCCGCCGGTTGTGGATGCCCGTGAGGCCGTCCTGCATGGCGGTCTCGGCGAGCCGCTGACCCTCCAGCCAGGCGGTGCGGCGGGCATGCTCGAGGCTCCAGGCGCCCGCGACGCAGATGACGTTCGCGAACACGAGCGTCAGCGCGAAGTGGGTTAAATCGACGGGCGGCATGTCGTTCGCGATTGCTATCGCCGCGTAGGCGGCGAGGCCGAGCGCATTCACGGCGATCGCCGGGCGAAACGCCAGGCCGAGCACGAAGTACACGGCGACCATGGCGATCAGCAGCCGCGGGAACACGCGCGGCTCGCCGCCGGCGAACGCCGCGACGCTGACCCAGGACATCGCTACCAGCGCCGCCGTCATGGCGACGGCGATGTAGCGCGGGTACCAGGCGTCGGCACGGCGCACGAAGGTGATCGCGAAGCCCGCGAGCAGCAGCGGCAGCAAGATGCCCGTGCGGGCGAGGTCCGGGACGATGCGGCCGATTGCCGGCATGACGACGCGATCCACCTGGATCACCACCAGGCTGATGACGGCGAGCACCGCGAGGTTGATGCGCAGGTAGCGAAGGCGCTCCCGGAACTGGTCCCGGCGCCACGCCGATTCCAGGTCGCCCTCGAACCGCAATCCGTGAAATCCGCGTCGCAGCTGTTCCGTCAGCGAGGAGGTGTCCGCTCCGCTCACGTTGACGGCGCCCGTGTCAGACCAGCGAGCCGGCCGTGTATCGCGCGACGAACTCGGCGAACGGCAGCGAATCGCGCGCCTCGATCGCACGCTGTTCCTCGAGCGAGGCCGCGGCCTCGTCCCTGAATTCCGCGAGCCGGGCGGCGTTCGGCGGATAGAGCTCGCGGAAATAATCGCGGTGCATCTCGGACATCCACAGCGCGAGCTCGGAGAACGACATGCCCTGGCGCTTCATCTCCTCGAGCAGTCGCGCCGACGGCAGCTCGGCCTGGTCCACCAGCTTCTGCCGCTGGAAAGCGAGCGCCGCGCCATAGGGCTTCGACGCCTCGTCGGCGTCGAGCAACTCGCAGATGCCCTGCATCTGGTCGAGTATCTCCGCCGCCCAGTCGACGAGCGCGAGCGCGCCCCGCTCCGTCCACAGCGCGAGCCCACGCTCGCGGCCGCGGCTCGGCGACAACCACGTGGTTCGCCTCGTATTTCTCCGACAGCTCCGGCGAAAGCGGCGCGCTGTCGCGCAGCAGGCAGAGCGCGGCGAAGGCCTCGAGGAACAGGAGCTTCCTCTGGTTCACGCCGACCGGGTCGTAGGCGCCGACGTCGAGCGAGCGCAATTCGACGTACTGCACGCCCGCGCGCAGCAGCGCCTTGGTCGGCCGCTCGCCGGAGAAGGCGACGCGCTTCGGCCTGATGAAACTGTAGTACTCGTTCTCGATCTGCAGCAGGTTGGCGTTCAGCTGCCGCCACTCGCCGTCGACCTCGACGCCGAGCTCCTGGTACTCCGGGTGCGGCGTCGAGATTAGGCGCGACAGGTCGCGCACGTATTCCTCGAGCGAGTTCACGGAGACGTGCACGCCCGCCTGGCTCTTGTTGCGGTAGCCGAGGTCGCTCATGCGCAGCGAGGTCGCGTACGGGGCGTACAGCGTGCCCTTGCCGAGGGACTGCAGGCTCGCTGGCACGTCGCGGCCCTGGAAGAACGAGCGGCAGACCGCGGGCGAGACGCCGAACAGGTACAGGATCAGCCAGCCGTAGCGCCGGTAGTTCCGGAGCAGCGCGAAATACGCGTCGTCCACCAGCGCCTGGCCGCGCAGCGTCGACTCGTTCACCGCCTCGAGCACCGGCCAGAGGCCGGCCGGGAACGAGTAGTTGAAGTGCACGCCGGAAATCGCCTGCATCATCCGCCCGTAGCGGTGCCCGAGGCCGACCCGGTAGACGTGCTTCATCCGCCCGATGTTCGAGCTGCCGTAGCGGGCGATCGGGATCGCGGCGTCGCCGCCCAGCACGCAGGGCATGCTGGTCGCCCAGAGCAGCTCCTCGCCAAGCTCGCTGTAGACGAACTGGTGGACGTCGCACAGGTACTGCTGCAATTCCCAGCTGCTCGGGAAGGGGGGTGTCACGAGCTCGATCAGGGCTTCCGAGTAGTCGGTCGTGATGTGCGGGTGGGTCAGGGTCGAACCGAGGGCCGCGGGGTGCGGGGTCTGCGCGATCGTTCCGTCAGGCCGGACCCGCAAGGCCTCCCGCTCGACCCCTTTCAGCCCGCCAGTCAGCACGCCGCGCTCGCGGGCGTTCACCAGCCCCGACAGGCGGCGTTCGAAGGCTCGATCTAGGCGTGTTCTCCCCATGGACCGGCCATTCTGCGGTCCTCCGGGCGGTTAAGGAACCGCCGGTCGGGCGTACCTTGGTTGGAGCCTCTGCCGGGCGTAAATTGAGACATCGGGCTTTCAGCCCCCGTTCATCCGCCCCGAGGCAAATTGGCGCCATGAAGACGAGGTTTCCGGGGATGGTCCTCCTGGCCGCCACCCTGGTTGCAACTGGACCTGCCGCGGCCGACTCCATGCGCTGCGGCAGCAAGCTGATGACGGACGGCGATCCGGTCGCCAAGGTCGAGGCGATGTGCGGCCCGCCGGCCGCCATCGAGCGGCGCGAGATCCTCCGGTCCTATGGTTATTACCGCGGCTTGCCGGTCCACAGTTCGTACGAGGTTTCGGTCGAGTTATGGACCTATAACTTCGGGCCGCACAAGCTCATGTACCGGTTGCGGTTCGAAGATGGGCTGCTGGTTGACGTCGATACGCTCAGCCATGGCTACTTCGACCCCAACGCCGCGTACTGAACCCGCCGCTCACCACAGACTGATACTCGCGCGCAGACCGGCCAGGGACCCTCGCTCGCGCCGCCGGCACTTACGCGCTCGCTCGGGGACCCGGCCGGCCTGCGCGCGCGGGATCGGCCAGCGGCGTGGCACGCCCGGCCCGCGAGGTGGCGGGGACTCGCGAGCGAGTAACCCCGCCGGATCCCGCGGGCCGGGCGAGCGCGCATGCGAAGCCGGACACGATGGCGAGCTGACGGCGGGAAAACGTCACCAGAGTGCGACACGGTTCGATGGTTTTTCGTCGGCGCCGAGATTAAGTTGCGAGCCATGGGAAGGAACTGCACCGTCGACTGGCTGCCGCACTACCGCGAAGTGCTCGTGGCAACCGCCGTGCGCGCCGTCCGCGACAGTCTCCCCGCCGTGCAGGCCTTCGCCGCCGAGCGCCGCGCCTGGCTCGCCCAGCCGATCGAGCACGCCGACTGGCGCGCGGTTGCCGTTGCAGCCGGCGCCGTCGCCAGCCAGTCCGTCACGCCCTGACGACCCTCGGGCCCGCCTCATTCCAGCGCTAGTCACCCTCCAGCGGTAACCGCAATGCGCCGGCGCGTAACCTGCCGGTAGCGCAGCAGCAGGAACACCGCGCAGGTCACCAGCCCCGCAATCAGGCCGGCCCAGATTCCCGAGGGACCGAAGCCCTGGCGGATCCCGAACCACCAGGCGGCGGGAAAGCCGATCAGCCAATAGGCCGTGAAGTTAAGGCCCATCGGGATATTCGCGTCCTTGAAGCCGCGCAGCGCCCCGGCAGCGCCCACCTGCAGCCCGTCCGGGACCTGGAAGGCGGCGACGAACAGCAGGAGCCACACCGAGAGTTCCCGAACGGCGAGGTCCGACGTATACGCGGCGGCAATCGGCCCGCGGGCGGTGAGGAGCACGAGCGAGGACAAAGCCATGACCAGGCCGCACATCGCGATACCGCTCCAGCCGGCATCGCGGCCCGCGCGCACGTCGCCGCGCCCGACCTGGTGGCCAACGTGGATGGTGGTCGCCGAGTGCAGCGACAGCGGGATCATGAACATGAGCGAGGCATAGCTGATCGCGACCTGGTGCGCCGCGACGATCTCGGTGCCGAGCGTACTCATCAGGAGGGCCGCGACGGCAAACAGCGCGCCCTCGGAAACGACCGAGCCCGCGATCGGCAGGCCGAGCGCGAGGATGTCGCCGATCGCGCGGCGGTCCGGGGGGTCGAAGCGCTCGAACAGGCGGAATCGCCGGTAGATGGGCTGCCTGCGCAGGTACAGGTGCATGGTTGCCAGCATCGCCCAGCACGCGAGCGCGGTCGCCATGCCGCAGCCGCGCGCGCCCTGCGAGGGAATTCCGAGTGCGCCGAGAGTGAAGAGCCAGTTGCCGAGGACGTTGGTCGCGAGCCCGACCGCCGCGGTGTAGATCACCGGCCGGGTCCAGCCGATGCCCTCGGTGGTGTAGCGGTGCGCCAGGAACACAAGCATCGCGGGCATGCCGAAGCACATCGCGAACACGTAGCCCGCCGCGTGCGGGATTGCGCGCGCATCGGTGCCGAACCAGTCGAGCAGCGGCTTGACGCACGCGAGCGCGGCGACCAGCGGCACGGCGAGCATCAGCGCGAGCCAGACGCCCTGGCGAAAGCGCCTGCCCACTTCCTCGTCGCGGCCGCCGCCATAGGCCTGGGCGACAATCGGCGAGATGGCCATCAACACCCCGAGGCCGAACAGCCAGAACATCTGGTAGAAGCTGCCGCCGACCGCGACGCCCGCCAGCGGCTCGGGACCGAGGCGGCCGGCGACCACGGTATTGACGAGCATCATCCCGGCCAGCACCAGGTTGTTGACCAGCAGCGGACCTGCGAACCGGAGAATTGACCGCGAATCGCGCGGGAAGGCGTGAAGGAAGCTGCCGGGTTCGCTCATGACGCTCGCGGGACCAGGCGGTGCGCGCCGTGGCGGGCCCAAGGGGATGCTGGCATTCTAGCGGAAGCAGGCCGGCCTGCTTCCATCGGAGAATCCTCATGCTGGTCGGATCTTCGCCACGCCGGGTCGCCATCGTCGGCGGCTCGCGCATCCCCTTCGCGCGCGCACACGGCGCCTACGCGAGCGTCGGCAACCAGGAAATGCTCACCGCATCGCTCAAGGCGGTGGTGGACAAGTTCGCGCTGAAGGGCGTGCGCCTCGGCGACGTCGTGGCCGGCGCGGTAATGAAGCACTCGAGCCAGTGGAACCTGACGCGCGAGTCGCTGCTCGACTCCGGGCTTTCGCCCGAGACGCCCGGCCTCGACGTCCAGCGGGCCTGCGGCACGAGCATCGAGGCGGCGATCATCGTCGCGAACAAGATCGCGCTCGGCCAGATCGACGCCGGCATCGCCGGGGGCGTCGACACGGTCAGCGACCCGCCGGTGGTATTCGGCAAGGCCTACCAGCAGATCCTGCTGCGCGCCCATCGCGCGCGCAGCTTCGGGGAGCGCATTGCGCCCTTCCTCAGCCTGCGGCCGCGCCACTTCAAGCCGGTGTTCCCGGGCACGGGGGAGCCGCGCACCGGGATGTCGATGGGACAGCACACGGAACAGATGGCGCGCAGCTGGCAGATCACGCGCGATGAGCAGGACGCCTTCGCGCTTGCCAGCCACCAGCGCGCGAGCCGCGCCTGGTCCGAAGGATTCCTCGCCGACCTCGTCGTGCCCTACCTCGGGCTGCAGGCCGACAACAACGTCCGTGCCGACACGAGCCTCGAGAAACTCGCAAAGCTCAAGCCGTCGTTCGCCAAGGACGGCACGCTGACCGCGGGCAACTCGACGCCGATGACCGACGGCTCCGCCGCAGTGCTGCTCGCGAGCGAAGACTGGGCCCGCACGCGCGGGCTGCCGGTGCAGGCGTACATGACTTACGGCAAGGCGGCGGCGGTCGACTTCGTCGGCGGCGAGGGGCTGTTGATGGCGCCCGCCTACGCGGTGCCGCGCATGCTGGCGGATGCCGGCCTCACGCTCCAGGACTTCGACTTCTACGAGATCCACGAGGCGTTCGCCGCGCAGGTGCTGTGCACGCTTAAGGCCTGGGAGTCGGAGAAGTTTTGCCGCGAGCGGCTGGGGCTCGAGAAGCCGCTCGGATCGATCGATCGCGCGAAGCTGAACGTCAAGGGCAGCAGCGTCGCGGTCGGCCATCCGTTCGCGGCGACCGGCGCGCGCATCGTCGCGACGCTCGCCAAGCTGCTCGAGGAGCGCGGCTCGGGCCGCGGGCTCATCTCGGTGTGCACCGCGGGCGGCATGGGCGTCACCGCCATCATGGAAAGGTAAAATACGGCGATGAAGCGTTATATCGGACACCCGCGGGTCGAAGGCACGGCGTCCCGCCAGGCGCATGCCGACCTGCCACCCGGCACCTACGAACGGGAGATGAGCAAGGAAGGCTTCTTCGGGCCGGCCTCCTTCTTCCACCATCGGCACCCGCCCACCGGCTGGTCGTCGTTCGAGGGACCGCTCGCCCCGCACGCCTTCGATTTCACGAAGCTCGAGGCCGTCGCCGGGCACCCGTGGTCGGCGCCCGATCTCCTGCACAACGCGCAAGTGCGCATCCGCTACTGGCGCACCTCCGGCAAGATGGACGCGCTCGCGCGCAATGCCGATGGCGACGAGCTCCTGTTCGTGCACGCCGGAAGCGGCGAGCTGTACTGCGATTTCGGCAGGCTGGGATTCGAGGCCGGCGACTACATCGTGCTGCCGCGCGGCACGATGTGGCGCCTCGAATGCGCCGAGCCCGCGGCGATCCTGATGATCGAGGCGACCAACGCCTCGTACACGCTGCCGGAGAAGGGCCTGGTCGGCGGCCACGCCATCTTCGACCCGGCGATGCTCGAGGCGCCGCGCGTGGACGAGGCGTTCCTCGCGCAGCAGGACGAGAAACCCTGGCGCGTAGCGGTCAAGCGCCGCGGCGCCGTCTCGACCGTGACCTTTCCGTACAACCCGCTGGACGCGATCGGCTGGCACGGCGACCTCGCGGCCTGCCGCATCAACGTGCGCGACATCCGCCCGCTGATGAGCCACCGCTATCACCTGCCGCCGTCGGCGCACACCACCTTTGTCGGCAACCGCTTCGTCGTCTGCACTTTCGTGCCGCGGCCGTTCGAGACCGACCCGGGCGCGATCAAGATCCCGTTCTTCCACAACAACGACGACTACGACGAGGTCATCTTCTACCACGCAGGCGACTTCTTCAGCCGCGACAACATCCATCCCGGCATGGTCACGCTGCACCCGAGCGGCTTCACGCACGGCCCGCACCCGAAGGCGCTATCGCGCATGCTGGTGCAGTCGAAGCCGGCGACCGACGAGTACGCGGTAATGGTGGACACCCGGGACTCGCTCGAGATCGGCGACGCGGCGCGGCGGGTCGAGTGGCAGGGCTATGTCGACAGCTGGAAGGGCGCCGCGAAATGAAGCTCGCTTCGCTGCCCGGCGGCCGCGACGGCAGGCTCGCCGTCGTGAGCCGCGACCTCTCGCGCGCGATGCTGGCGCAGGGGATCGCGGGCACGCTGCAGGGAGCGCTCGACGACTGGGCGCGCAAGAAACCTGAACTCGAGGCGCTCGCGCGCGAGCTCGAGGCGGGACGCGCAAAGAGCATTTCTTTCGACCCGGTCGAGGCGCTCTCGCCGCTGCCGCGCGCCCATCACTGGGTGGACGGCAGCGCCTACGTCAATCACGTCGAGCTTGTACGCAGGGCCCGCGGTGCGAAGATGCCCGAGTCCTACTGGACCGACCCACTGGTGTACCAGGGCGGTTCCGACGACTTCCTGCCGCCAAGGGCTGACGCTACCTTCGGCAGCGAAGATTGGGGCATCGACCTCGAGGGCGAAGTGGCGGTGATCACTGACGACGTGCCGATGGGCACGACTCCCGCCGCGGCGCGCGGGCACATCCAGCTCGTGATGCTCGCGAACGACTGGTCGCTGCGGAACCTCATCCCCGCGGAGCTCGAGAAGGGATTCGGCTTCTACCAGTCGAAGCCGGCGACGGCCTTCTCCCCGGTCGCGGTGACGTCCGACGAGCTCGGCGATGCCTGGCGCGACGCGCGCGTGCACCTGCCGCTGGTCGTCGAGGTGAACGGGGGCCCGTTCGGGCGGCCCAACGCCGGCGTGGACATGACCTTTGACTTCGGCCAGCTGATTGCGCACGCGACCAAGACGCGGCGGCTCGGCGCCGGCAGCATCGTCGGATCGGGAACCGTTTCTAACCGCGACCGCAGCTCAGGCTCGACCTGCCTCGCCGAGCGGCGCATGCTGGAGACACTGGACCAGGGCAGGCCGATGACATCGTTCCTTTCCTTCGGCGACCGCGTGCGGATCGAGATGTTCGATGCCGCCGGACGCTCCATCTTCGGCGCGATCGACCAGCGCGTCGCGAAGGCTTCCTGATGCGCGCCAAGGACGACAGCCGGCTCGCTCCCGCGGGCGGACTCGAGCTCGCGGATCCGTCACTGCTCAGGCAGCAGTGCTACGTGAACGGCCAGTGGCTCGACGCGCCGGGCGGGGCGACGCTGCCGGTCGACAATCCCGCGACCGGCGCGCGGCTGGGCACGGTGCCCGCTTTCGACGCCGCCTCCACGGAAAAGGCTGTCGCGGCCGCGCATGCCGCCTTCCCCGCGTGGGCCGCGAAAACGGCGAAGGAGCGCGCCGTCCTCCTGCGCCGCTGGCACGACCTGATCCTGCTGAACGCCGCCGACCTTGCCAGGCTCATGACTGCCGAGCAGGGCAAGCCGCTCGCCGAATCGAAGGGCGAGATCGCCTATGCCGCCTCCTTCGTCGAGTGGTTCGCCGAGGAAGCCAAGCGCGTGTACGGCGACCTGATCCCGGGCCACCAGGCCGACAAGCGCATCATGGTGCTGCGTCAGCCGGTCGGCGTGGTCGCCGCGATCACGCCGTGGAACTTCCCGGCAGCGATGATCACGCGCAAGGTCGCGCCCGCGCTCGCCGCCGGCTGCACGGTCGTCTGCAAACCCGCGACGCAGACGCCCTACTCCGCGCTGGCGCTCGCCGAGCTCGCCCATCGCGCCGGAATCCCGGCCGGCGTGCTCAACATCCTCACCGGTCCGGCGCGCGAGATCGGCGGCGTGCTGACGGGCGATGCGCGCGTGCGCAAGCTGTCGTTCACCGGCTCGACCGAGATCGGCAAGCTCCTGATGGTGCAGTGCGCGAAGACCATGAAGAAAGTCTCGCTCGAGCTCGGCGGCAACGCGCCGTTCATCGTATTCGACGACGCTGACCTCGACGCCGCAGTCGCGGGCGCGATCGCGTCCAAGTACCGCAACACCGGCCAGACCTGCGTGTGCGCGAACCGCCTGCTGGTGCAGCAGGGCGTGTACGACGCGTTCGCCGCGAAGCTGGTCGCCGCAGTCCAGAAGTTGCGCGTCGGCGACGGACTCGCCGGCGAGACCGAGCAGGGCCCGCTGATCGACGTGGCCGCGGTGAAGAAGGTCGAGGAGCACATTGCGGACGCGACTGCCAAGGGCGCGAAGGTCGCGTTCGGCGGAAAGCGGCACGCGCTCGGCGGCACGTTCTTCGAGCCGACGATCCTCACCGGCGTGACGCCCGCGATGATGGTGGCGCGCGAGGAGACCTTCGGACCGGTCGCGCCCCTGTTCAGTTTCAGGACTGAACAGGAAGCCATCGCGATGGCGAACGACACTGAGTTCGGCCTGGCCTCGTACCTGTATACGCGCGACCTCGCACGCTCCTGGCGCGTGTCGGAGGCGCTCGAGTACGGCATCGTCGGGCTCAACACCGGGCTCATCTCGACCGAGGTCGCGCCGTTCGGAGGCGTGAAGGAATCGGGCACCGGACGCGAAGGCTCGAAATACGGGCTGCTCGACTACACCGAGATGAAGTACGTCTGCGTCGGCGGCGTGAGCTGACGCCCGCTAGACGGCGGTCACAACGGCGTCATGCGCGGCATGACGCGGCTCACGTTTACGCGATACCTGCCGCCTATTCTACGGAACGGGCTCCTATCATCGCGGCCGAACACAACGCGCTCCCCCAGCGCGCACCCTTACTTACACAGGAAACGTCATCATGAAATTTGCCACAGCAGCGCTCGGCGGCCTGTTGCTCGCGGTCTCCCCGCTTGCAGCCATGGCCGAGGGCCTCAACTATTCGTATGTCGAGCTCGACTACGTCGACGTCAACGTGGACGACGGCCCCAGCGGCGACGGGCTTCGGCGCTGCGCGGCTCGGTCGGGTTCGCCGGCAACTGGTTCGCATTTGCCGACTACGTGGACGCCGAAGTCGACATCATCGACATCGAGAACATCGCCGTCGGCGTCGGCGGCCATTTCCCGATCAACTCCAGCGTGGACGTCGTCGGACGCATCGGCTACACGGAAACCGACCTGTCCGCGCCGGGCCTTCAGCGTGAGCGACGACGGCTATCTCCTAACCGCAGGGCTGCGCGGCCAGGTGTCGCAGTTCGAGGCGGAAGGTCACATCGTCTACACCGACCTGAGCGACGGCGGCGATGAGACCGCATTCGAGTTCACCGGCCGCTACAACTTCACCGAGATGTTCTCGGCCGGCGTCGCCTACCGCATGGGCGACGACGCGGACGTGCTGTTCGCCGGCGTGCGCCTTAGCTGGTAATCGCCCGAGATTGACGTGCGGCCGGGAGAGCTCCTCCCGGCCGCTTTTTTTCGCCTGCCGCCTTCGTACCGCGCGCGCGGGGCTTCCGGTATCGTGCCGCCATGCCCGCCACCACCGGCGTCCTGGTCGTCAATCTCGGCACGCCGGACGCGCCGACGCCCGAGGCCGTGCGGCGATTCCTCGCCGAATTCCTCTCCGATCCGCGCGTGGTCGACCTGCCGCGCCTTCCGTGGCAGCTCGTGCTGCGCGCCGTCATCCTGCCGTTTCGCCCGAAGCGGAGCGCGCTTGCCTATCAGCAGGTCTGGACGCCTGCCGGCTCGCCGCTCCTCACCGGCACCGAGGCGCTGACGCGCGCGCTCGAACAGCCGGCTGAGGGCGCTGCTTCCGGATCCCCCGGCGGTGGCGATGGGCATGACTTATGGCAACCCTTCCATCAGCCGCGCGCTCGAGCGGCTGCTCGCCTCGGGCGTGCAGCGAATGGTCGTACTGCCGCTGTTCCCGCAATACTCCGCGACCACCAACGCGGCCGCGCTCGACCGGGTCGACGCATCACTTTCCCGGTGGGCGTCGCCGCCCGACCGGCTCCTGATCGAGGGCTACCACGACGATCCGGCGCACGTCGCGGCATTGGCGGCGAGCATCGCGGCGTCGCGCGCGCCCTTCGACCACCTGCTGTTGTCATTCCACGGGATCCCGGCGCGCTACGCCGCCGCCGGCGATCCTTACGGCGAGCAGTGCCTCGCAACCGCGCGCCTCGTCGCCGCGCACCTCGGGCTCACCAAGGAGCGCTGGTCGGTCGCCTTCCAGTCGCGCGTCGGGCGCGCGCGCTGGCTCGAACCGTACACGGAAGATCGCCTGCGCGAGCTCGCCGCGGCGGGCGTCGGCCGTCTCGCGGTCGCCTGCCCGGGCTTCGCGGTGGATTGCCTCGAGACGCTCGAGGAGATCGCGATCCGGGGCAGCGCCGCCTTCCTCGCCGCCGGCGGCGTCGACTTCGAGTACATCCCGGCGCTCAACGATGACGCGGCGCAGGTGGACTGCCTGGCGAAGCTCGTGATCAGGCGGCTCGGCGCAAGGAGCGCGGGATGATCGGCCGCTTTCACGAGGTCAGCGTGCATGCCCCGGAGCTGCTCGCCTCGCTCGCGTTCTACGAGCGGCTCGGCTTCACGCAGGTGACGGCGGGCGAGGCCTTTCCCTACCCGTACGCCGTCGTCGCCGACGGCCGCCTCGCGATCGGATTACACGGCCGCGAGCTCCCGCAGTCGCCGCTGCTGTCCTTCGTGCTGCCCGGCTTGCGCGAGCATCTCGGGGAGCTCGAGCGCCGCGGCATCGAGATCCTGGACCGGCGTCTCGGCGACGACGTCTTCAACGAGGCGAGTCTCGAGGCCGGCGGCCAGGTCGTGCGCCTGCTCGAGGCGCGCACGCATTCGCCCGCTTCGCTCGGCCCCGGCGAGACCTCGCGCCTCGGCTGGTTCGAGGAATACGCACTGCCGGTTGCCGACCTCAAGCAGGCCGAGGCCGCCTTCGAGCAGCTCGGATTCGTGCCGGCCGAGGAAGGCGACGAGCCTTATCCGCACATCGGCATGACCAGCGACTCGCTGAGCGTCGCGCTGCTCGCGGCCGGGACCTTGAAACACCCGGCGCTCGTGTTTACCGATCCGGAAATGCCCGGGCGAATCGCGACGCTCAGGGAATCAGGTTTCGAATTTGCCAGCCATGGCCCCGCGCGTCTCGACGCCGGCCGGCACGCATTGCTGGTCGCGCCCGAGGGCACGCAGCTCCTCCTGGCCACGAGCGCCGAATGATCCGCCCGGTGCTCGCGCTGTCGCTGCTGCTCGCAGCGCCCGCCGCAACAGCGTGGGCGCCCTGCCACGAACAGGGCCTGGAGGCGCCTGTGCCTCTCCTGCGCGAGGCGCCTGTCTACCCGGACGCCGTGCGCGCCACGGGCGTCGAAGGCGCGGTCGAGGTCGCGCTGACGGTACTGCGCGACGGCGGCGTCGGCTGGGTGCGCGTGTTGCGCGCGACGCCAAGCGGCTATTTCGAGCAGGCGGCAGCGGAAGGCGTGCGTCGCTGGCGTTTCACGCCCGCACGGCGCGACGGCGAGCCGGTCGAGTGCCGCCTGCGCACTCGGGTGCGCTTCGCGCTCACCGAGGAGGTCTCGACGACCGCCGGAAGCTCCGGCGACGGCCGCCCTCAGCCGGTATACCCGCCCGCGCTGCTGCGTGAACGCATCGAAGGCTACGTGGAAGTCGAGTACGCGCTCGATGCCGAGGGCAAAGTGCAGGACGCGCGCGTGGTCGCGGCAATGCCGCGCGGTGAGTTCGAGCCGGCCGCGCTCGCGGCCGTTCGCGCCTGGCAGGGCCCGGCGTCGAGCGGCGCGCCGCGGCACGAGACGCGCCGTTTCGCCTTCCGGCTCCCTGACTCGATGCTCGGCGAGGTGCCCGCGACGATGCTCGCAAGCGCACCCTTCCCGGCCGCGGCCTGCGCACAGCAAGCGGCGGGACGCGTGGTCCTCGAGGTCGACACGCTGGCTTCGGGCCAGGTGGGCGCGGCGCGCATCCTCACGGCGGAGCCAGCCGGGCTCTTCGATGCCACCGCGCTCGCCATCGCCCGCGGCTCGCGCCTGTCCCCCGCCTACCGGGACGGAGAGCCCGTTCCGGCAATCGCGCTGCTGACGTTGCGGTTTGATCCGGAGCGTGCCGCCTACCCGGACTCGCTGCAGCCTGACGGGAACCGGCCGCCTGCCCGGCGGCCGCCGCCGCGCGTCACCCGGCACGGCGAATCGACGGTTCCCCGCGCCGAGGCGTGATCGGCCCTGTCCGCGCACGCGCGGCAGCCGTTACCATGTGCGCTTCGCCGCCGCCGGCGGCAAGCCCATTCCAAGCGGAGATCCCGATGAAGTTCGTACCGATTGCGGCGCTCGCCGTGCTTGCCGCCCTGCCGGCCGCGGCCGACGAAGGCATGTGGACCTTCGAAAACCCGCCGCGCGACGCGGTGCGACAAAAATACGGCGTGACGCTCGATTCCGCCTGGCTCGACCGCGTGCGGCTGGCGACCGTGCGCCTCGACAGCGGCTGCACGGGCTCGTTCATCTCCGGCGACGGCCTGGTCCTGACCAACCATCACTGCGCCGAGGACTGCATCGCGCAGAATTCCTCGGAGGGCAACGACCTCGTCGCCAGTGGCTTCCTCGCGGCCAGCCGCGAGAAAGAGCTGCGGTGCCAGGAGGACTCGATCTCCGTGCTGGTCGGCACCGAGGACGTGACCGCCAAGGTCGCCGCCGCGCTCGAGGGCGTCGCGCCCGAGCTAGTCGTCGAGGCGCGCCGCGCCGCGCTCACGAATCTCGAGCAGGCCTGCGAGGAAGGGGCGAAGCAGGCCAAGGGCGGGCCGCTCAAGTGCGAGCGCGTCTCGCTCTACCAGGGCGGCCAGCACTGGCTCTACAAGTACCGGCGCTACGAGGACGTGCGCCTGGTGTTTGCGCCCGAGCGCGACATCGCGGCCTTCGGCGGCGACCCGGACAACTTTCAGTTCCCGCGCTGGAGCCTCGACATGTCGCTGCTGCGCGTCTGGGACGGCGATAAGCCGGCGCAGATCCCTAACCACTTGCGCTTCGCCTGGGACGGCGCGCAGCCGGGCGACGCGGTGTTCGTTTCCGGTCATCCCGGGAATACCGACCGGCTGCTGACCGCCGCCCAGCTTGAAGTGCAGCGCGATACGTTCATGCCCTTCTGGCTGATGCGCTTTTCGGAACTCCGTGGCCGCATGATCCAGTACTCGAAGACCAGCGAGGAGGCGCGGCGCACGGCCGAGTCGTACCTCAACACGGTCGAGAACTCGATCAAGGTGCGGCGCAAGCAGTTCGACGCGCTGCTCGACCAGGCTTTGATCGACAACGCCAAGGCGAAGGAGGAAGCGCTGCGCAAGGCGGTCTCGTCCAAGGCCGGGCTAGCGCCGGCCGCCGGCGCCTGGGACCAGATCGCCGCTGCGCAGGCGGTCTGGCGCGACATCCTCGTCCCGTACACCTTCATCGAGGGCGGCGCCGCGTTCAACAGCCAGCTGTTCGTGCACGCGCGCACGCTGGTGCGCGCCGCGGCCGAACGCGCCAAGGCGAACGAGTCGCGCCTGCCGGAGTTCACCGAGGCGCGCCTGCCGGCCGTGGTGCAGGGCCTGAAGGCCGATGCGCCGATCTATCCCGAGTTCGAGATCCTGCGCCTGTCTTTCGGGCTCGAGCGCATGCGCGAGTGGCTCGGTCCGGACCACCCGGTAGTGCGCCAGGTTTTCGGCAAGGACTCGCCCGACACGCTGGCGGAGCGCGTCGTGCGCCAGAGCACGCTCGGCAACGCCGCGGCGCGCATGGCGCTGTTCGAGGGCGGGCAGGCCGCGATCGACGCCAGCAGTGATCCGATGATCCAGCTCGCGGCTGCCGTCGATCCGGCAGCGCGTGCCTTGCGCAAGACCTTCGAGACCGAGGTCGAGGGACCCGTGGCGCGCGGCCAGGAGGCGATCGCGAAGGCGCGCTTCGCCGAGTACGGCACGAGCATCTACCCTGATGCCACCTTTACGCTGCGCCTCTCCTACGGTGCGATGAAAGGCTGGGTCGAGAAAGGCGAGGAGGTCCGGCCGTGGACCGAGCTGTCGCGTGCCTTCGAGCGCGCGACCGGCGAGCCGCCGTTCCGGATCCCGGACAGCTGGCTCGCGGCCAAGGACCGCCTCGACCTGACCACGCGGGCGAACTTCACCACCAACAACGACATCGTCGGCGGCAACTCGGGCAGCCCGATGTTGAACGCGGCCGGTGAAATCGTGGGGCTCGCCTTCGACGGCAATATCCACTCGATCTCGGGCAGCTACTGGTTCGACGAGCGGATCAACCGCACGATCGGCGTGCACCCGGCGTTCATCCGCACGGCGCTCGAGAAAGTCTACGGCGCCAAGGCGCTGCTCGAGGAGATCGACCGGCGCTGAGCGGGCCTGACTTTGAGAATCAAGGCGCCCGCTGCTGCGCGGCAGCGGGCGCTTTTTTTCCTGCGCCAGCTCAGTTGAACCAGGCGCGTATCGCCTCCAGGGCTTCCTCGTGGCGCATGCCTGCGTAGAAGACGAGCAGGATGAGCCCGCCGACGTAGGCCGCGGATACGAGCGTCATCAGGTAGCCGATCAGGATGACTACCCCGTCGCGCTCGGCCATGCCGAAGCAGAGCAGGACGATCGCCAGCGCCGGCAGGGAATTCACGAACGGCACGAGCGGGATCGGCGCCATCAGCAGCAGCACGGCGACAATGACCGTGGCGCCGTTTACAAAGTTGATCGCCCGCCCGCCCGTGAGCCCAAGCAGGCGTGGGCGCACGAGGTGCTCGAAGCGCTCGGCCCAGCCGCGCACCCTGGCAAGTACGCCGCGTACCGTCGGCGCCTGCAGGCTGTGGTTGAGCAGCCGCTCCGGCAACCAGGGCACGCGGCTCAGCATCACCGCAAACCCGATCAGCAGCATCGGCAGCCCGAGCACGGTGCTCATGCCGGGCACGGTCACTGGCAGCAAAAACGGGGCCGCGAGCACGCCGCAGAACACCAGCAAGCCCTGCTCGCCCAGCATGGCGAGCAGCGCGCGCAGGGTGACGGCCGGGTCCTTCACTTCGGCCTCGGCAGACGCGAGCGCAGCCGACATCCGGACTTCCGGATTGCGAAACTGGATGCCGGTCACGTGCGACGCCCGGCTTCGACGGTCAGGTCCACCTCGAAGTCGTCACGCACCTTGAGCGCGCCGAGCGCGACGTTGAACGGCACGAGGCCGAGGTCGGCATGCTTCAGGTGGAATTTCGCGTGCGCGACCAGATGCGCGCCTTCCACTGTCAGCGTGAACGGCACCGCGAGCACGTGTTCCGTGCCTGCCAGAGATACGCGCACCTGAGCCTGGTAGCCGCCGGGCCCGCCGGTGACCGATTCTGCGGTGAGCAGGATCTCGCCCTGGCGCTTCACGTTTAGCAGCTTCTCACCCAGCATGTTCGTGCGCGTTGCATCGCGATCCTTTTCCGGCACCGGCGCGGCGAATTCGCCACCGGCACGGGCGCGCGCTTCCGGGTCATCCACCTCGAGCGACTCGAGCGGCAGGCGAAGCGCAAAGCGCGACGTTGCGAGCGGCTCGCGCAGCTCAATCTCACCTGCGAGCTGATGCGATGTGATCAGGTGATTGTGGCCGAGTTTCTGCATCGGCCCGTCGCGGTACACGCGCACTTCCAGGCGTGAGCCCGTGACCTGCCACGCCTCGGCTTTCTCGGCGGGCGCCGGCGGCGCCGCCGCAACCGGCGCGGCGGGAGCAACAGGCGCCTCGCCGCGCGGCGGCGCCGCACATGCGGCGAGCGCGAGCGGCAGGAGGGGCCACAGGAACTTGTGCATTGGCGTATTCTCCAAGACCTGATGCCGGTGCGAAACAGTCCCCTGCGATATGGCTCGGTGGCACAGTTCCTGCACTGGAGCGTGGTCCTGCTGCTGGTCGTCCAGGTCACGCTCGGCAAGATCGGCGACTCGATGCCGATCGGGCTCGAGAGACTCGTGGTGATGTCGCGGCACAAGTCTTTCGGCATCACAATACTCGGGATCGCCATCGTCCGTCTCGCCTGGCGATGGATCGACCCGCCGCCCGCGCCGCCGCCGATGCCGCGCTGGCAGCTGTTCGCCGCGCGATTCAATCACTGGGCGCTGTACGCCCTGCTCTTTGCCCTGCCGCTGTCCGGCTGGCTCATGTCGTCGGCCGCGAACCGCCCCGTGAGCTGGTTCGGCCTCGCGCAACTGCCGGACTTCGTCGCGCCCGACAAGGGACTGCAGGAGCGGTTCAACGATCTGCATCACCTCTTCATCTATGCGCTGTTCGTGCTGGTCGGACTGCACGTGGCGGCGGCAATCAAGCACCAGTTCTTCGATCGCGACGGCCTGTTGCTGCGCATGCTGCCGGGACTGCGCCAGTGATCCTGCGCGCGGCGCTCCTGCTCTCTCTTGCACTGTCCCCGGCTGCGCTCGCCGGCGTGCGGCAGGCGGATCACGGCACCGGCCGCCTTGAATTCTCGGCGACACAGGCGGGCGCGAAGTTCACCGGCGTGTTCACGCGCTTTCACGTCGCGCTCGAGTTCGATCCCGCGCATCCGGCCGAGGGGCGCCTCGACGTGACCGTCGAGGTCGGCTCCATCGACACGCAGGACCCGGAACGCGACGAGATCCTGCGCAGTCCCGACTTTTTCTGGGTCGAGAAACACCCGCAGGCGGTTTTCCATGCCGGACGCTTCGAGCGCGCGGGCGCGGGCTGGCGTGCAGCCGGCGAGCTCACGATCCGCGGCGTGACGAAGCCCGTGCCGGTCACGTTCACGCTCGCGCCCGGCGACGGGCCCGCCGTCATGAAAGGCAGCGCCAGCCTGAACCGCCTCGCCTTCGGCCTCGGCCAGGGAGAGTGGGCTTCCACCGAGTGGGTCGGCGACCCGGTGGACGTCCGCTTCGAGTTCAGGCTCCAGCCGGCCGGCTAGGGCCGCGTTCATGGATGGCCGCGCCCTTCGACGGTTCGCCGGCGTGGAGGAATGCGTCGAGCAGGCACTAGCCAGGGTCGGCCGGCGCATCGTGCTGTGCACGCCGATCGGCGCGGGCAAGCCGGTTGCGCTGGTCAACGAATTCTACCGCCGCGCCGAAGCCGATCCGCGCATCGAGCTTGCGATCCTGACCGGCCTCACGCTCGCGCGGCCGCGCGAGTCCAGCGAGCTCGAACGCCGCCTCGTCGAACCGATTTCCGCGAAGGTCTACGGGTCCGCGCCGGAGCCGGCGTGGATCGCACCGCTCCGGCACGGGCGGCTGCCGTCGAACGTGGGGGTGAAGGAATTCTTCATGGAGCCCGGCGCCTGGCTCGACTCGCCGCTCGCGCAGCAGTCGTACGCGAGCATCAACTACACGCACGTCGCGCGCAGCACCCTCGCGGAGGGCGCCAACGTAATCGCCCAGCAGGTCGCGGCGCGGCCCGGCGGGCGCATCTCGCTCGGCTCCAATCCGGATGTGACGGCTGACCTGATCCCGATGCTGCGCGAGCGCGAACGTGCGGGCACGCCGGTCGCGGTAATCGGCCAGGTCAACGACCATATGCCCTTCATGTTCGGTGCCGCGGAGCTTCCTGACTCCGCGCTCGACTTCCTTGTGGACGACCCATCGCAATACCACGAGCTGATCGCGCCGCCGAACCTGCCGATCTCGACCGCGGACCACGCCATTGCGCTTGCCACGAGCATGCTCATCCGAGACGGCGGCACGATCCAGATCGGGATCGGCGAGCTCGGCGACGCCATCGTGCACGCGATGACGCTGCGCCATCGCGCGAATTCCGACTGGCGGCGCGCGCTCGCGGACGTCGGGCACCTGCCGCGCTTCGAGGCGGAACTGCGCGACATGGGCGGCGACCGGCCATTCAGCGAAGGACTCTACGCAGTCACCGAGATGTTCGTGGACGGCTTCCTCGACCTGTACCGCGAGGGCATCCTGAAGCGGCGCGCGCAGCCCGACGGCGCACTGCTGCACGCCGCGTTCCTGCTCGGCCCACGCCGGTTCTACGAGCAGCTGCGCGCAATGCCGGACGAGGAGCGCGCGCTGTTTCGCATGATGCCGGTCAGCTTCACCAACGAGCTGCTCGGCCCGGACTGGGAGACGAAAATTGCCGAGCGGCGCGACGCGCGCTTCGTCAACTCGGCGATGATGGCGACGCTGGGCGGCGCACTGGTTTCCGACGGGCTCGAGGACGGCCGCGTCGTGTCCGGCGTTGGCGGCCAGTACAACTTCGTCGCCCAGGCGCACGAATTGCCGGGTGGGCGCTCGATCGTCGCCGTGCGCGCGACGCGCGCGAAAGGCGGCCGGCCCGAGTCGAACATCCGCTTCGCCTATGGCCACGCGACCATCCCGCGCCACCTGCGCGACGTGGTGCTGACGGAGTACGGCGTCGCCGACGTTCGCGGCAGGAGCGACGCGGATGTCGCGGCCGCCATGCTTGCCATCGCCGATTCGCGGTTCCAGCCGGCGCTGCTTGCCGCGGCGCAGCGCGCGGGCAAGCTGCCGGCTTCGTACCGGATCCCGGACGCGCACCGCAACAACCTGCCGCAGGCGCTTGAGGCGGCGCTCGCGCCGCACCGCGCGGCCGGGCGGTTCGGCACCCTGCCCTACGGCACGGACCTGAGCGAGGAGGAGCTGCGGCTCGTGCCGGCGCTGCGCGGGCTCAAGGCGCGGTCGGAGACGACGGCCGGAAAGCTCGGCATCGCCGCCGCAACGCTGAGGCCACTACCCCGCGATGCTGCGAGCCGCGGGCTGTTCGCACGGATGGGCCTCGCCAAGCCGCGCGGGCCGCGCGAGCGGCTCTATCGTCGGCTCGTCGCGGCGGCCCTCAAGTAGCCCACGGGACAACCGGCTTCGTTCAGCGGCCAGCGGCCGCGAGCAGCCGGTCCATCATCGCCTCGGCCTGCGCTCGATAGCCTTCGCCGAACAGGTTCAGGTGATTGAGGACGTGGTAGAGGTTGTAGACATCGCCACGCAGGCCGGCGCCGGAGTCGAGTGGCCAGGCCGCCTCGTACGCGGCCTGGAAGCGCGGCCCGAAGCCGCCGAACAACCGGGTCATCGCGAGGTCCGTTTCGCGGTCGCCGTAGTAGACGGCCGGGTCGAAGATGACCGGCGATCCGTCCGCAAGCATTCCGCGATTGCCACCCCAGAGATCGCCGTGCAGCAGCGACGGCTTCGGGCGGTAGCCGGAGAACAATGCCGGCAGCGCTTCCAGCAGCCGGTGGCCGCGATCCTGCAACCGGCCGCGGTGGCCGTTTCGCGCCGCGAGCTCCAGCTGAAAGCCGAACCGCTGGCTGCGCCAGAACGCGCTCCAGTCGCCTGATTGCGCGTTCGGCTGTAGCGTCGCGCCGATTGCGTTGTCGCGATCGAGTCCGAACGTCGGCCCGATGACCGCATGCATCCGCGCGAGCGCAGCGCCCATGCGCGAGTCCGCGGCGGCGTCGGCCGGGCGCAGGTCGAGCCACTCGAGCTCGATCCAGGCTTCGTCCTCCGAAGCGCCCTGGCCCAGGACGCGCGGTACCCGGATCGCGCCCGCCTCGGCAAGGCGCGCAAGGCCGTCGACCTCGGCCTCCAGCCGCCAGCGTTCGGCCAGCGGGAGGCGCTTCACCAATTTGCGTTGCGGCATGTTCAGGAAGTGCGCGAGAGGGGACTGTCCCCTTTATCGAAACAGGGGCAGTTCCCTTTCAATCAATGCTGTGCCAGACGCTCGGCCTGACGGCGCAGCGCGGCGCCGAAGCGGTGGCGGTCGTAGAATTCGCCGAGCGCGGCGAGGTCGGGCTTGCGGCGACGCAGCATCTCGAGGCTGAACTCAAACGGCATGTCGCAGGCGATGACCGTGAGCCGGCGCGCAAGGTAGGCCGCGTCGCGATGCTCCATGAGCCTCGCCGCGAGCTTCGCCGCGCCGCGCACCGGGAGCGCCCCGACCCGGTCGAGGCCGGCGTAGATCTCTTCGAGCGAATCGAATGCCGAGAGCAGCGCCGCCGCGGTCTTCGGGCCGACGCCCGGCACTCCCGGGATGTTGTCAACGGTGTCGCCGGTGAGCGCGAGGTAGTCTGCCATGCGCTCCGGTCGCACGCCGAACTGGCCCTCCATGTCCGCGTACGCGAAGCGCCGCTCGCCCGCGTAGTCCCAGTAATGGTCGCCGTCGCGGATCAGCTGCGCGAGGTCCTTGTCGCGCGTAACCACGACCGCGCAGTGTCCCGCCGTGCGCAGCCGCGCTGCAATCGTGCCGATAATGTCGTCGGCTTCGTGCGTCGGGCTTCCGAACTCCGCGACGCCGAGCAACCGGCAGAGCTCGCGGCAGAGCGCGAACTGGCGCTTGAGCTCCGGTGGCGCCGGCTCGCGGTTCTTCTTGTACGCCGGGAAGATCTCGTTCCGGAACGAGCTCGCCAGCGACTCGTCGAAGGCGACTGCAACGTGCTCGGGGCGGGCCTGCTCGAGCAGGTCGCCGAGGAAGCGGCTGAAGCCGTACAGCGCATTGACCGGCTGGCCGTCACCATCGGTCATCTCGAGGCCGACGGAATAGTAGGCGCGGAAAACGAAATAGCTCGCGTCGATCAGGTGGGCCGCCGGCCCGCCCGCGTTCGTCACTGCCTGAAGCGCTGGATGCGCGCGTGCAGCGGGCTGGAGCGCGGGAAGTGCGCGAGCAGGTACTCCATCTGGTCGGCAAGCACGCGCCGACCTTTCAGGTAGATGTACTCAGCGTAGGTCGGCGTGAACGGCACCGCAAGGAGCTGCATGCCCGCCTGCTCCGGGGTGCGCGAGGCCTTGTGGTTATTGCAGCGCCGGCAGGCCGCGACGACGTTGTTCCACACGTCGCGCCCGCCTTTGCAGAATGGCCGAACGTGGTCGCGCGAGAGGGCGCTCGACGGGAAACGGCCACCGCAGTACATGCACAGGTTCGCGTCGCGGCGGAACAGCGTCTCGTTGTTGAGTGGCGGCACGTAGTCGCCGCGCAGGCTTCCCGGGTTCCCGGAACTGCCTTGCGTCGCCATCATCGAGTTGACCTCGATCACCGTCTGCCTGCCGCTGCGCGCGTTGATGCCGCCGTGCAGCGCGTAGAGCCGGCTGCCGAACGCGTACGCAACCTGGCCGAGGCAGTGCAGCCGCACGGCTTCCTTGTAGTCGATCCATTCGAGCGGCATGCCCGAGGCATCGGTGCGCAGCACCTGCTGCGACAGCGCGACCGGCGCGCCGCCTGCCCTGACATCCGCCCTGCCGATACTGTTACCCGTGGCCACGGCCTCTATCCAAGCCCAGAAAGCATCAAACAATAAGCCACGATTGTGATATTTTCCAACGCGCCGCCGCCCGGCCGGCAAATCAGGGGAAGTTCTGGATGCCAGTCACGATCGGCGTGCTGAAAGAGACCGTGCGAGGCGAGAACCGTGTCGCAGTCGTGCCCGAGGTGGCCTCCCGCCTGGCCGCGCAGGGCGCCAGGGTCCTGGTCGAGCGCGGCGCCGGTGCGGCCGCCCGCTTCCCCGATGCCCAGTACAAGGACGCCACTTTTGCGGATGGCCCGGACGCCGTGCTCGCGGATTCCGACTTGCTGTTCACCGTGCAGCCGCCCGACCCGGCCCTGGTCGCGAAGCTGAAACCGGGCTCGGCGGTCGCCGGGTTCCTGGCGCCGCACAACCAGGCGCCGCTGGTACGCGCGATGAAGGAACGCCGCATCACCAGCTTCGCGATGGAGCTGGTGCCCCGCATTTCGCGCGCGCAGTCCATGGACGCGCTGTCCTCGCAGGCCGCGGTCGCCGGCTACAAGGCCGTGCTGATCGGCTCCGCGGCGCTCGACAAGTTCTTCCCGATGCTGACCACCGCCGCGGGCACGATCCGTCCGGCGACCGTGCTGGTGATCGGCGCCGGCGTCGCCGGCTTGCAGGCGATCGCGACCGCGAAGCGCCTCGGCGCGGTGGTCGAGGCATACGACGTGCGCGGCGCGACACGCGAGCAGGTTCGCTCGCTGGGCGCGAAGTTCGTCGAGACCGGCGTCACGGCCGAGGGCGCGGGCGGCTACGCGCGCGAGCTGACGGCGGAGGAGAAGGCGAAGCAGCAGGAGGTGCTGGACGCGCGCATCGCCGCCGCCGACTGCGTGATCTCGACCGCCGGCGTCCCGGGGCGGCCGGCGCCGCGCATCATCAGCCGCGCCGCCGTCGAGCGCATGAAGCCCGGCGCAGTGATCGTGGACCTGCTCGCCGAGGGCGGCGGCAACTGCGAGCTGACCCGCGCCGGCGAGACGGTCGAGCACAACGGCGTGCGAGTCATCGGACCGGTCAACCTGCCCGCCACCGTCGCCTACCACGCGAGCGACATGTACGCGCGGAACCTGCTCAACTTCATCAAGCCTGCGCTCAAGGACGGGGTGCTTGCGATCGACTGGAACGACGAAGTGTTCGCCGCGGCCTGCGTCACGCACGACGGCTCGATCCGCCACGAACCGACCCGCAAACTCCTGGAGAGCGCATAAATGGAAGGCGTGATCGCCCTGTACATCGTCATGCTCGCCGCGTTCGCCGGCTACGAGGTCATCGCGAAGGTGCCGGTCATCCTGCACACGCCGCTGATGTCCGGCAGCAACTTCGTGCACGGCATCGTGCTGGTCGGCGCCATGGTCGCACTCGGCCGCGCCGACACGGTGCTCGAGCAGGCGATCGGGTTCATCGGTGTCGTGCTCGGCGCCGGCAATGCAGTCGGCGGCTACGTCGTGACCGAGCGCATGCTGCAGATGTTCAAGGCCAGCGGCCAGAAGAAGAAGGAATCCGCCTGATGCAGGGCCTGCTGCCGGAGAACGTCGCGACGCTCGCGATCGACTTCTCCTACCTGGTCGTCGCGTTCCTGTTCATCATGGGCCTGAAGGCCATGAGCTCGCCGGTCACGGCGCGCCGCGGCATCGTGGTCGCCGGCTTCGGCATGCTCCTCGGCACGCTGATGAGCTTCCTGTATCCCGGCATGGGCAATTTCCCGCTCATGCTCGCGGCCATCGCGCTCGGCGGCGGCCTCGCCTGGTGGTCCGGCCGTATCGTCGCGATGACCGACATGCCGCAGATGATCGCGCTCTACAACGGCATGGGCGGCGGCGCCGCGGCCGCGATCGCGGCGGTCGAGCTGCTGCGCATGGCCTCCGCACCGGCAGACAGCGCAGCGCATCACGGCCCGGTCGTGACCGCGCTCGCGACCGCCGGTGCGTTCATCGGCGCGGTCAGCTTCTCGGGCTCGCTGATCGCGTTCGGCAAGCTCCAGGGCCTCATCAAGCGCAGCTTCCGCTTCAAGGGCCAGCAGATCGTCAACCTGCTGATCACGGCAGCGACGGTCGCGCTCGGCGCTGCGATCGTGGTTTCCGGCCACCCGAGCATGCAGATGGTGGTCGGGTTCTTCGCCCTCGCCCTGCTGCTCGGCGTCACGATGACGCTGCCGATCGGCGGCGCGGACATGCCGGTCGTGATCTCGCTCTACAACGCGTTCACCGGCCTTGCCGTCGCCTTCGAGGGCTTCGTGCTCGAGAACGCAGCGATGATCATCGCCGGCATCGTGGTCGGCTCCGCCGGCACGCTGCTGACGCAGCTGATGGCCAAGGCGATGAACCGCTCGCTCGCGAACGTGCTGTTCTCCGGCTTCGGCGAGGGGCCGGCCGCGGCAGCCGAGGGCGTGACCGGCGCGCTGAAGCCGATCGAGCCCTCGGACGCGGGCGTCATGATGGCGTTCGCGCAGAAGGTGATCGTGATCCCGGGCTACGGCATGGCGGTCGCGCAGGCGCAGCACAAGGTCTGGGAGCTGTGCCAGCTGCTGATCGAGCGCGGCGTGCTGGTGCGCTTCGCGATCCACCCGGTGGCGGGCCGCATGCCGGGCCACATGAACGTGCTGCTCGCCGAGGCCGGCGTGCCCTACGACCTGATCTCGGACCTCGACGAGATCAACGCGGAGTTCGACACGGCGGACGTCGCGCTGGTGATCGGCGCCAACGACGTCGTGAACCCGGTCGCGCGCACCGACAAGTCGAGCCCGATCTACGGCATGCCGATCCTGAACGCGGACAAGGCGAAGAACGTGCTCGTGATCAAGCGCGGGCAGGGTGCGGGGTTTTCGGGCATCGAGAACCACCTCTTCTATCTCGACAACACGCGCATGGTCTACGGCGACGCGCAGAAGGTCGCGGCGGAGCTGATTCACGCGGTGAAGGCGGCCGGATAAAAAATCGCGGGCCGCGCACTTTCGCTGGGCGGGGTTCCCTCGTTCGCTCCGCCCGAACTTTAGTCGCTCACTCGGGACCCCGCCCGCGCTCGGTGCGCGGCGCAGTTTCTCTCCGGCGGATCATCACCCCATGACCTGCACTACTGCGAAACTGCGCGGCACCGCGGTCACGACGAATTGTCGCGAGCGCTTCGGGCCCGCGTGGCCGGCCCAGTGCGCCTGAATCAGCCGTCCATTTCGTCGAGCAGCAGGTCCTCGAAGAACGCGCTGTAGGGCCGGTCCGGGTGACGGATCTGGATTTCCAGCATCCACAGCCCCGACGACGGCGTGAAGTCCGCGTGCGCCAGCAGGCCGTCGTGGAATGCCGCGTGCGGGTACTCGCCGAGGCGATGCCCGGCCATCTCGAAGTCGAGCTGCCAGCCTCGCGACTCTGCCTCCGCGGCCGCGTACCGGTAGAGCTCCACACCGGTCGCGCGCGCGTCCTGCCAGTGCCCGCGCGTGCGATCGAAGATCGCGCGCACGTCGTGGACGAGGCGATGCCGCTCCGGGTCGTCGCCGACGGCGAAAGTCTCGGCGTAGTCGCATTCGTGGTTGCGCCAGAGCGGCCCGACGTCGACGAACCAGACGTCGTCCGGCGCGAGCACGACGCCGGGTTCGGAGGGTTGACCGTATTTCTTCAAGGTGTTCGCGCCGAAGCGCAGGTACGGGGCGACCCATTCCTCCTCGAATCCGTGCACGCGCAGCGCGCGCCGGGTGAGCACGAGCCCCTCCGCCTCGTCCATGCCGGGCGCAATCTGGCGCGCGACGTCGCGCACCGCCGCAAGCGTCCGGAGCCGGGCCTCGAGCATGATGGCATGCTCATGTCGCTCTCCGATCTGTTCGGCGCGTTCGCGCCCGATACTCACGCCTCGTCGGCGTCCGGCATCACGAGCCAGAGCAGGAGGTAGACGATGATGCCGGGAAAGGCCGCGCTCAGGAGCGAGGCGATCACGTAAGCGATGCGCACGCGGTCCGCCTTCCAGCCGAGCCAGATTGCCAGGCCGCCGCAAACGCCGGCGATGACCCGGTCTTGCGAGCGCTTAAGCGGTGCGTTCGGCATGACCCGAACATCCTCCCATGGCCGCGCGGCGGACGCGAGTCCTCAGCAGGGCGGGCAAGGCCGCTTGTCTTCCGTGCCCGGCTTGGAACCCTGACGCCGCGAGAGCGCGCGCCGGCGCTCTTCGGGCGACATCCGTTCCCAGCGCTCGGTCAGCGGGTCACGCTGCTCCGGCGACAGTTCCTGGAAGCGCATGAAGGCGTCGCGCACCGCCTGCTGTTGCTCGGGAGTGAGTTCGCGAAATCGGGCCCAGGCCTTGCGCACACGATCGCGCTGCTCGGGTGTCAGCGAGCGCCAGGTCTGCCAGCGTTCGTTGGCCTGCGCGCGACCGATGCCATCCATTGCGAGCCAGCGCTGCGCGCCGTCGGCCATGGCGCGCTGGCGCGCGGGCGGCAGCGTGTGCCAGCTTTCAGCCAGGCCTGCGAGCGAGGATTGCGTCGGCGCGTCGAGTGCGTCCCAGGCGACGCCGGCGACTGCCTCGTCGTCCGCTTGCGCCGCGTCACCGAAAACTTTCCCTGCGTCCTTCAGCGCCCGCTTCGCCTCGCGCGAGGCCGGTGTACTCGACAAAGAACGCATCTTCCCCGGCGAGCTCGCCGAGAAACTCCAGCAACTCCGGGTCTGGGGCCGCGAGCGGCGGATCTTCGGCCACGACCGGCCCGGTGCTCAGGAACAGGGCAAGGAAGGCGGCAGCGCGCATCACTTGGCCCATTCTCCATCCGTCCCCAACCCTGCGCACGGCCAGCGTGTATAACTTGGCCCTCTGCCGGCGCTTGCGCCCCGTGGGCGAGTATTCAACTTATTGATCTGAAAGGCTTTCTTGAGCGATCCAGCGCCCGTCCTGCAAGTAGTCTTCGACACGCCGCTGCGGCAGTCCTTCGACTACCTCGCGCCCGCAGGGGCGCCGGCACCCAGGGCCGGCGAGCGCGTGCGTGTGCCTTTCGGGCGACAGCAGGCCGTCGGCCTGGTCGTTGCGCATTCGGCCTCGAGTGCGCTGCCTCGCGCGCGGCTGAAATCCGCCACCGCCGCGATCGACACGGGCCCAATCTGGGACGCGGCGACATTTAGCGTGCTGCGCTGGGCCGCGGACTATTACCACCACCCGCTCGGCGACGTGCTGTTCGGCGCAATGCCAAAGCCGCTCCGCCAGGGCAAGGCCGCGGCGCGCGAAGAAACGGTATGGCGACTTTCGCAGGCCGGGCGCGCGGCCATCGCTGGCGGCGCGCGGCTCGGCACGCGGCAACGGGCGCTTCTCGAACTTGCCGGCGAACAAGGCGCAACCGGCGAGGCCATCTCCACTGCCGGACACACCCCGGCCCTGCGCGCGCTCGCGGCGCGCGGATGGGTCGAGTCGTTCGCGCGACCCGAGGCCGCGCCGCCCGCGGGCAGCGGTCAGCCTGGCCCGACGCTGACCGCGGACCAGGCCGCGGCGGTCGAGGCTGTCGGAACGTCGCTCGGAGGCTTCGGCGCCTTCCTGCTGCACGGTGTCACCGGCAGCGGGAAGACGGAGGTGTACCTGCGGATCATCGAGCGCGTGCTCGAGGCGGGCCGCGGCGCACTGGTGCTGGTGCCGGAAATCGCGCTCACGCCGCAACTCGTCGCGCGCTTTCGCGCACGGCTGTCGGCGCCGGTGGTCGCGCTGCACTCCTCGCTTGCCGACGGTGCGCGCCTCGACGCCTGGCGCGCGGCCGCGTCGGGCCGGGCGCCGGTCGTGATCGGCACGCGCTCGGCCGTGTTCACGCCGATGCCAGCGCTCGGCCTGGTCGTCGTGGACGAGGAGCACGACGCTTCCTACAAGCAGCAGGAAGGATTCCGCTACTCGGGACGCGACCTTGCGGTCGCGCGCGCGCAGCGCGCCGGATGCCCCGTCGTGCTCGGTTCCGCGACGCCCTCGCTCGAGTCGCTCGCGAACGCCACGGCGGGCCGCTATGCGAAGCTCTCGCTGCCCGAGCGCACCGGGCGCGCGGGCAAGCCGCGCGTCACCGTCGTGGACCTGCGCGTCAACGCTGCGCGCGACGGGCTTTCGCCGCCGGCGCTCGCGGCAATCGGGCGCCACCTGGGAGATGGCGGCCAGGTGCTCGTATTCCTCAACCGGCGCGGCTATGCGCCCACGATGTTCTGCTCCGGCTGCGGCTGGATCGCGCCCTGCAAGTCCTGCGACGCGCGACTCACGGTGCACCTCTCGCGCGCGACCCTTGCCTGCCACCACTGCGGCGCCGAGGAACGCATGCCTTTCGCCTGCCCGCAGTGCAGCAACGAGCTGGTGCCGGTCGGCGAGGGCACGGAGCGCGTCGAGACGACGCTCACGCAGCTGTTCCCGGCTGCGCCGCTGGTGCGCATCGACCGCGACGTGATCCGCCGGCGCGGCGACCTGGAAGAAGCGCTGGCCGCGGTCGGCGACGGTCGCGCACGAATCCTGCTCGGCACGCAGATGCTGACCAAGGGCCACGACTTCCCGAACGTCACCTTGGTCGTGGTGCTGGCCGCGGACCAGGGGCTGTTCGGCGCGGATTTCCGCGCGAGCGAGCGGCTCGCGCAGCAGATCGTGCAGGTAGCGGGACGCGCGGGCCGCGGCGACCGCGCGGGCGAAGTCCTGATCCAGACCGCGTATCCCGAGCACCCGCTGCTGCGCTGTCTGATCACCGCGGGATACGAGGGATTCGCGGCGCTCGCGCTCGAGGAACGCCGCGCGACCGGCTGGCCCCCGTACTCGCACCTCGCGCTGCTGCGCGCCGACTCGCCCTCGCGCGCGGAGGTCTTCGATTTCCTGCGCGAGGCCGAGGCCGCGGCACCGGCGGGGAGCGGCGCACGCCCTACGATCCTCGGTCCGGCGCCCGCGGCGATGGCGCGGCGTGCCGGCCGGCATCGTGCGCAGCTGCTGGTCGAATCGCGCTCGCGCGCGGCGCTGCAGGGCTTCCTCGGCGAGTGGGTCGCCGCGATCGCAGCCCTGCGCGCCCCGCGCGCGCTCCGCTGGTCGCTCGACGTCGACCCGGCGGAAGTTGACTAGCAGGCGGCGATTCCAGAGACTGGCGCGCCTTGAAAAACCTCGTCGAAAAACTGGTCAACGAAGCGCTCGCCGCGTTGCCCGCAGGTTCGCTCGGCGACGGCCCGCTGCCGGACCCCGCCATCGAACGCACGCGCGACGCCCAGCACGGCGACTTCGCGACCGGCGTCGCGATGCGCCTCGCCAAGGCCGCGCGCACGAACCCGCGCGCGCTGGCGGCGAAGGTCGTCGCGGCGATTCCGCCGCACCCGCTGGTCGCGAAGACCGAGATCGCGGGGCCCGGCTTCATCAACTTCTTCCTCACGCCCGCCGCCTGGCAGGCCGAGATGAGGCACGTGCTCGCCGAAGGCGAGCAATACGGCCGCGGCGACAGCGGCGCCGGCCGCAAGACCATCGTCGAGTTCGTCTCTGCGAACCCGACCGGGCCGCTGCACGTCGGCCACGGCCGGCATGCCGCCTACGGTGCGACGGTCGCCAACCTGCTGGCCGCCGACGGCTGGCGCGTGCACCGCGAGTACTACGTGAACGACGCGGGCCGGCAGATGGACATCCTTGCGGCCAGCGCATGGCTGCGCTACCTCGAGCTGTGTGGCGAGTCCCTGCCGTTCCCGGCGAACGGCTACCGCGGTGAATACGTCCGCCCGGTCGCGGCGCGGCTGCGGGAGAGGCACGGCGAGTCGCTGCGGCGGCCTGCGGCCGAGGTGCTCGCCGGCCTGCCGCCGGACGAAGGCGCGGGCGGTGACAAGGACCAGTACGTGGACGCGGTCATCGCGCGCGCCAGGGCGCTGCTCGGCGACGGGTTCCGCACGGTGTTCGACGCGGGACTCTCGGACATGCTCGCCGACATACGCGACGACCTCGCCGAGTTCGGCGTGACTTTCGACCGCTGGTACTCCGAGCAGGACCTCGGTGACGGCCGCGACGGCGGGCCGATCGACCGCGCCCTGCAGCGCCTGCGCGCCAACGGCCACGTCTTCGAGCAGGACGGAGCGACCTGGTTCCGCGCCACGCAGTTCGGCGACGAGAAGGACCGCGTGGTGGTGCGAGCCAACGGCCAGAAGACCTACTTCGCCTCCGACATCGCCTATCACCTCGACAAGCGAGAGCGCGGCTTCGAGTTGCTGGTGACTATCCTCGGCGCCGACCACCACGGCTACGTTGCGCGCGTGCGCGCGGGACTCGCCGCGATGGGTGAGCCGCCGGACTCGCTCGAGGTGCCGATGGTGCAGTTCGTGACGCTCTGGAAGGGCGGCGAGAAGGTCGCGATGGGCAAGCGCGAGGCGCAGTTCGTGACGCTGCGCGACCTGCGCGCGGAAGTCGGCAACGACGCCGCGCGCTTCATCTACGTGATGCGCTCGCACGACCAGACGCTCGACTTCGACCTCGAGCTCGCGAAGAAGCAGACCAACGACAACCCGGTCTACTACGTGCAGTACGCGCACGCGCGCATCGCGAGCGTGCT
Organism: uncultured Gammaproteobacteria bacterium; assembly: GCA_963817195.1. Lineage (GTDB taxonomy): Bacteria > Pseudomonadota > Gammaproteobacteria > Steroidobacterales > Steroidobacteraceae > SCUD01. The sequence goes on along the minus strand of CAWFNJ010000005.1, from coordinate 162,385 downwards.
CAAGCAGGCCGCCGAGCGCGGCCTGCCGTTCGACCGCGCGGCGGGGCTGGTCGCGCTCGCGTCGCTCGCGGAGCCGGCCGAGATCGCGCTGATGCGCGAGGTCTCCCGCTGGCCCGAGGTCGTGCACCAGGGCGCTGTCGCTGCGCGCGCCGCACCTGGTGGTGCAGTATCTGCGCGAACTGGCGCAGGCCTTTCATGCCTGCTACGCGGCGCTGCCATTCATCGTCGACGACGCGCGCACCCGCAATGGCCGCCTCGCGCTGATCGCGGCGGCGCGCCAGGTGCTCGTGAACGCGCTCGCGATCCTCGGCGTCTCGGCGCCGGAAGCGATGTAGGCAGGCGCATGGTCGCAAAGGATTACAAGCGCAGCCGCGGACGGCGCGAGGGATTCTCCGGGTGGGTCGGCCTGCTGATCGGCCTCGCCGTGGGTCTCGCGGTGGGGCTCGCCCTGTACTACTTCGACCCGCGCGAACCGCTGCCGACCGAGACCGCCGGCAAGGCGCCGGCCGAGGCGGAGCCCGCCTCGGCGCGCGAGTCCGCCGCCGACCCGCAGCCGGACCAGTACGACTTCTACGACATGCTGCCCAATTTCGAGGTCGTGGTCCCGGAGAAGGAAGTCGTCATGCCGCCCGACGCGCCGGAGTCGGCCGGCAAGGCGGGTGCCTACGTGCTGCAGGCGGGTTCGTACCGGAAATTCGAGGACGCGGATCGCGTGCGCGCACAGCTCGCGCTGCAAGGCATCGAGTCGAACGTGCAGCGCGTCGCCATCGACAGCGACACCTGGCACCGGGTGCGCATCGGGCCGATCACCGATCCCGCCGAGCTAGAGCGCGTGCGATCGCGGCTCAAGGAAGCCGAAGTCGACTTCCTGGTGGTGCGCGTCGGGGATTGAATGGCCGGGTTGACGGTGCCGGGTCGTAGATTCGTAGTTCCGCAGCGGAACTACGAATCTACGACCCGGCACCGCACCCGGCCCGAACGATCAGTTCTTGACGCTGATGCCGTTGTTGACGGCCTTCACGCCCTCGACCGACTGAGCGACCTTGGTCGCGGCAGTCTTCTGCGCCTCGTTCGCGACGAAGCCGGAGAGCTGCACGACGCCGGCGCGCGTCTCGACCTTGATGTCGCCCGCCTTGGTCGCTTCGCTGTCGACCAACGCCGACTTCACCTTGGCCGTGATCGTCGAGTCGTCCATCGCGCCGCCGGCTGTCTGAGACGCCTGCTTGATCATCAGGTTGTTCTCGACGCCCTTGACGCCCGAGACGGCCTTGGCGACCGTTTCCGCCTGCGCCTTCTCGCTCGCGTTGTCCACGAAGCCGTTCAACTGCACGACGCCCTTGTAGACCTCGAGGTTGATCTCGCTGGCGTCGGCGGTCTTGTCCTCCTTCAGCGCGGCCCAGACCTTGGAGTGCAGGACCTTGTCATCGGTGTATTCGCCGGCCGAACGCTTGGTGTCGTCTGCCTGCGCGACAACGGAGCCCAAGAGTCCCAAGGCGGCAATGGTTACGGTCAACAGTCTGTTCATCTTCATATCGGTCTCCCCGGTTCAGTCTTCGGTGATCTGGCGGAAGTCTACCCCGAGCGAGCGCAACTTGCGGTAAAGATGCGTGCGTTCCATGCCGACGCGCTTGGCCAGGAGCCCGACCTTGCCGTTGCAGAGCATCAGCTGCTGGAGCAGGTAGGCCCGCTCGAACTGCTCGCGCGCCTCCCGGAGCGGCAGGGCGAGCAGGTCCTGCTTGACCAGCGGCTCGTCCCGGGCCTGCTGGGCAACCAGGTGCTGCTCGATCTCCTCGAGGCCGACTTCCTCGGTCCCGCCCATGATCAGGACGCGCTGCACGAGGTTGCGGAGCTCCCGTACGTTGCCCGGCCAGGGGTAGTTCCGCAACCGGTTCTGGGCGGCGACCGAGAAGCGCCGGAAAGGCATGCCCTCATCGTCCACCAGCCGGTCGACATAATGCCGAAGCAGGTCGGGCACGTCCTCCGCGTAGTCGCGCAGCGGCGGGATGCGGATCGAGATTACCTCGAGGTGCGCCAGCAGGTCGCGGCGCAACCCGCCCGGCCCGTCGTGCCCGGGCAGGGCCGCGCTCACGAAGCGCGCTTCGAACGGCAGCACTTCCGCCGAGCCGGGGCCCTGCCAGCCGCGCTGTTCGAGGTCCGCGAGCAGCAGGCGCTGCGCCTGCGCGGTGAGGTCCTCGAGCGCGCTCAGGAACAGGGTGCCGCCGTGCGCCTGCTCGTAGAACCCGGGCTCGGCCTTGCCCTCCGCCACCCGGCCTCGCAGCCGTGCCGCGGCGGTCGCGTCATCGAGGCCCGCGCAGCTCACGGCGACGAATGGGCCGGCGGACCGGTTCCCGAGCGAATGCAGGTAGCGCGCGAAGGCCTCGCGCCCGGTACCCGGTTCGCCGGACAGCAGGACCGACGCGTCGTTGGCTGCGACCTGCTGCACCTGCTCCCGCAGCCGCTGCATCAGGCGGCTCTTGCCGACCGGTGCAACCAGCGGCGGTACCAGCGTGCGCTGCGCCTGGCGCCTGCGCTTGCCGGCGTCCAGCGCCCGCTCAGCCGTGCGCAGCAGCTTCGCGATCGAGAGCGGCTTTTCGACGAAGTCGAAGGCGCCGAGCCGCGTCGCCTCGACCGCGGTCTCGACGGTGCCGTGGCCGGAGAGCATGACCACCGGGCAGCGCAGCGACTGCTTGTCGCTCCACTCGCGCAGCAGCGAGATGCCGTCCATGTCGGGCATCCAGATGTCGAGCAGGACCAGGTCCGGCTCCTCGCGCGCCGCCGCGCGCCGCGCCGAGGCGGCGTCGGCCGCGACCTCGACCTCGTAGCCCTCCTCCGCGAGGATCTCGGAGAGCAACCCGCGGATGTCGGCTTCGTCGTCAACGACGAGAATTCTCGGCGAACTCATGCTTTCTCTCTCCTTCCCTCGGCCCGCCGCGCCTCGCGCGCGGTGGCCGGCAACATGATGCGCACGCGGGCGCCGCCTTGCGGCGCATTGTCAACTTCGACCGTGCCGCCATGCTCCTCGACGATGCGGCGCACGATCGCGAGCCCGAGGCCCGTGCCCTTCGGCTTCGAGGTCACATAGGGGTCGAATGCCTGCTCGAGCAGGCCGTCCTGGAAGCCGGGCCCGTTGTCGATGACGGAGAGCGCGACCTGGTCGCCCACGCGCTGCGTCTCGATCATGATGACAGGATTCGCCTGTCCGTCGAGCGCCTCGAGCGAGTTGGTCAGCAGGTTGTTCAGGAGCTGCCGGATGCGGCCGGGGTCGGCCTCGAGCAGCGAGGCATTGGGGTCGAGCGAAAGGCCGAAGGCCACGCGCGGGTCCTGCGCGTGGTAGAGGTCCGAGACCTGGCGGACCAGCACCGACAGGTCGAGCTCGCTGATGTGCATCTCCGGCGCCTTCGCGTACTCGGAGAAGGCGGCGACCATCTGCTTCATCGCCTCGACCTGCTGGACGATCGTGTGTGTCGAGCGCTCGAGCAGCTCCGCCTCCGGGCCGCCGAGGCCGCGCATCAGCTTCCTGCGCATCCGCTCGGCGGAGAGCTGGATCGGCGTGAGCGGGTTCCTGATCTCGTGCGCCAGCCGGCGCGCGACTTCGCCCCAGGCCGCCTGGCGCTGCGCCTGCAGGAGCTGGGTAACCTCGTCGAACACCAGCACCAGGCCCTGCGCGCCGGCATCTCCCGGCAGCGCCGTGCAGGCGCACACCAGCTCGCGCCGGCCCGCGTCGGTGCGCAGCGTGACCTGCTCGCGCCACTCGGTATCGCCCGCCTCGAGCCGCCTTTGCAGCAGCTCGTGCAGCTCGGCGAGCAGCGGGTGCCCCGCGGCGATCTCCGCGAGCGGACGTCCGGCCGCCCCCTCGAAGTCGACGCCGAGGATGATGCCCGCCGCCTGGTTCGCGACCCGCACCCGCAGGTCCGGCTCGAGCGAGATGACGCCGCTCGTCAGCCGCGCGAGGATCACGGCCAGCGCCGCCCGCTCGGCCTCGACCGCGGCCTGGCTGCGCTCGGTCTCCTCGCGGGCGCGCGCGAGCTTCTTGGTCATGTCGTTGAACGACGTGACCAGGAACCCGATCTCGTCGTGCGAGGGACGCAGCAGCCGCGTGTCGAAGTCGCCCTTCGCCACCGCGCGCGTGCCCGCGATCAGGTCCTGCACCGGCCGCACCAGCCGCTCGGAGAAATACAGCGCGCCGTACATCGCCGCGAGCAAAGCCATCAGCAGCACCAGCGAGAGCGTCAGCACGAAGGCAGCCTTCAGCGGCTCGCGCAAGTACGAGAGCTGGCCGTACTGCTGGTAGGCCTGCTGCACGGTGCCGGCGAGGTCGGAGAGCCGCTGCGGCACCGGGTAGGTCGCAATGAGCACCTGCGTGAGACGCGAGTGCTCGTGCCGCCGGGAAGCTGGGTCGCCGCCCGTACCTGGTAGCCGCCGCCGGGCGCGGGTTGCAGGCTCACGTGCGGCCGCCCCTGGCGCAACTGCAGCAGGAGGTCCTCGGGCGGGGCTGCAGGCAGTGCGTGCTGGATCCCGGCCCGGCTGTAGGCGACCGTCTGCCCGCCGGCGCTCGCCACGATCAGCTCGTCGGCGTCCGAGCCACGCAGTTCCTGGTCGAGCGCGAAGTAGAGGCCGGCGCCCGACTCGGCCGCGAGGCGATCGGCGATGCCCAGCGTCCGGTCGAGGTACTCGCGCATGCGCAGGTCGAGCGCCGCGCGCGACAGGCCGAGCGCGTCGGTGAGCCCCTGGCGGACCTCGGCGTGGAACCAGCCGTCGATGCCGCGCGTCAGGAACATCACCGAGAACGTGAACACCAGGAGCAGCGGCGCGATCGCGAGACCCCCGAACATCAGCAGCGTCCGCCCGCGCAGGCGCGAGCCGGGCACGTGCTTGCGCCAGTCGCGAACGAAGTCGACGAGGCGGCCGCCGATCAGGATGAGCAGCGTGACGACGCCGGCGACGTTGATCAGGAGGATCGCAAGGTACAGCTCGCCGAAGCGCTGCGGCCCCTCCGACGTGAGCGCGAGCATGACCAGCGCCGTCACCCAGATGACGATGCCCGCGCCGGCGATGAACGGGAGCCAGCGCCGGATCATGGCCGCACCTGCCAGGCGTACCACTCGGTCGTGCGCGACCAGCTGCGCCAGAAGAGCAGCATGCGCACCGCCGCGGGCAGCTCGCCGATCTCGACGGTCGCTCGCACGCGCATGTCGAATCGCTGCCCCTCGGGCAGCGTCGCGGTGTTGGCGATCACGATGCCGCCGATGCGGCCGAGCGCCTCGAAGGCCTCCTCCTGCGTGGCATGGCTCACGTGCGTGCCGGACCTGACTTCGGTGACGACGTAGCGCTCCGCGATCGCGTCGTAGGCGAGCTGCCAGTGGCGGCTCTTCGAGACCACCTCGTCGGACGGCAGCAGGCGGCGTTCGACGCTCGCCTCGATGTCCAGGCGCAGCACCAGGGGCACGCCCTCCTCGAATGCCTGGCGGGCCGCCTCGGCGAGCGCGACGTCGAGGCGCACGTCGAGCAGCCACTCGCCGTTCACCAGCTCGACGTAGGCGTTCCTGACCTCGAAGCGCTCGGCTTCCTGCGCGGCGGCGACAGGCGTCGACGCCGTGCCGAGCAGCGCAGCGAATGTCATGAGCCAGCGTCGTCCCCGCATCGAATGCACGCTCAGGTCTTCTTCTCGAGGCAGGCGTAGTAGAAGCCGTCGGCGTCGGTCGCGCCGCTCGGCAGCGCGCAACCGGGCCCCGCAAGCCGCCACGGCAGCGCTCCGGGCAAGGAAAGCCTAGCAGATTCGGTCACCTCGACCGCCGCAGGTTCCCCGGCGAGGAAAGCCCCGACGACGCCGGCATTTTCGGCCGTGAGCACCGAGCAGCTCGCGTACACGAGGCGGCCGCCCGGAGCCAGCAGACCCCAGCAGGCGCGCAGCAGCGCCGACTGCTGCGCCGCGAAGCGGGCGATGTCGCCGGCGCGGCGCAGCAGCTTGATGTCGGGATGGCGGCGGATCACGCCGGTTCCCGAGCAGGGCACGTCCAGCAGGATCCTGTCGAACGGGCGGCCGTCCCACCAGGCCGCGGGCATGCGCGCAATTGCCGACCATCACCCGCGCCGGCAGGCGCAGCCGCGAGAGGTTCGACTCGATGCGCGCCGCGCGTGCCGCGTCGACGTCCAGCGCGACGAGCTCCGCGAGGCCGGGCTCGAGTTCCACGACGTGGCAGGCCTTGCCGCCCGGCGCCGCGCAGGCGTCGAGCACGCGCATGCCGGGCGCCGCCGCCAGGAAGCGCGGCGCGAGCTGGGCGGCGGCGTCCTGCACGGAAACCTGGCCGTCCGCAAAGCCGGGCAACGCGTCAACGGCCATCGGCTGCGCGAGCCGGAGCGCCTCGGGCGCGAACTCCGCCGGCTCGGCTGCGAGGCCCGCTTCGTTGAGCCGCGAAAGATAATCCTCGCGCGTACCGCGGAGCGCGTTCACGCGCAGCCACATCGGCGGCTCGGCATTGCCTGCGGCCGCAATCGACTCCCACTGGGCGGGCCAGTCGCGCGCGAAGGCGTCGAGCATCCATTCCGGATGGGCGTGGCGAGCGGCGCGGCCCCTGTGCGCCGCGGCGAGGATAGCCTCGCGCTCGCGCAGGCAGCGGCGCAGGATCGCGTTGACGAGGCCCGCGGCGCGCGGGCGCCCGAGCGCGCGCGCCGCTTCGACGGTTTCCGAGACCGCCGCATGTTCGGGCGTCGCGCCATGCAGTAGCTGGTAGAGCCCGACCAGCATCAGCGCGCGGACTTCGGGATCCTGCTTTGCACCCGGGCGGTCGAGCAGCGTCTCGAGGCAGGCCTCGAGCTCGAAGAACCAGCGCAACGCGCCGTAGGCGAGCGACTGCGTCGCCGGGCGCGGCACGCCGCCTTGCGTCGCCGCGGCCAGGGCATCCTCGAGGCGGCGGCCGCGCGTCGCGACCGCGACGACGGCATGCGCCGCCGCGGCGCGGATCGCGGCGCCGGCGGGCGTGCTCAGACGAGAACCTTGCGGGTCAGCGCGCGCGCGTTGGCAAGCTCCCGTGCGGCGACGACACGCCGGCCCGGCAGCTGCACCCGCAGGAGCCTCAGCACTCCCTCGCCGGTCATGACGTCGATCCCCGCGGCATCGGCGTCGATGATGGTTCCTGGAACGGGCCCGTGCCCGGCCGCCGCCACCTCGGCCTGGTGGACACGCAACTGCGCGCCGTCCAGCGTCGTCTCCGCGACCGGCCGCGGATTCAGGGCCCGGACCCGCCGCTCGAGCTGCACGGCCGGCTCGCGCCAGTCGAGGCGCGCCTCCGACTTCGTCAGCTTCGCGGCGTAGGTCGCGCGCGCCTCATCCTGCGACTCGAACGCCGCGCGCCCCGCGGCGAGCGCATCGAGCGCCTCGACGATCGCGGGGCCACCCTCGCGCGCGAGCCGCTCCTCCAGTTCGCCCGCGGTCTCGCGCGCGCCGATCGTGGTCTCGCGGCGCAGCATCACCGGCCCGGTGTCGAGTCCCGCCTCCATGCGCATGATGCAGACACCGGTCCGGGCATCACCGGCGAGGATCGCGCGCGCGACCGGTGCGGCGCCTCGCCAGCGCGGCAGCAGCGAGGCGTGCACGTTGAGGCAGCCGAGCCTTGGCAGCCGCGAGGATCACGGGCGGCAACAGCAGCCCGTAGGCGACGACGACCATCACGTCCGGAGCAAGCGCCGTGACCTCCGCTGCCGCGTCGGGGTCCTTGAGCGATGCCGGCTGGCGAATCGGCAGCCCGAGCGCGAGCGCACGTTCCTTGACCGGGCTCGCAGCCAGCGCGCGGCCGCGGCCGCTCGGCCGGTCAGGCTGCGTGAAGACCGCGGCGATAGCGATGACGCGAGGCGGCGATGGCATCGAGCGAGGCGAGCGCGAACACAGGCGTGCCGGCGAAGACGACCGCCAGTCCGCGCTCGTTTGGCATGGAGCCGGTCAGATCGCCGGCGCGCGCGAAGTCTCGCCTGCGCGGCCTTCCGCGCGCAGTCGCCGCTCCTTTTCGATCTTCTTGCGCACGCGCTGGCGCTTGAGGTCGGAGAGATAGTCCACGAACAGCTTGCCGTCGAGGTGGTCGATCTCGTGCTGCACGCAGACCGCCAGCAGGCCCTCGAGGTCGGCTTCGAACGGCTTGCCGTCCCGGTCGAGCGCACGCACGCGGATCCGTTCGGCGCGCTCGACATCGTCGAAGTAGCCGGGCACCGAGAGGCAGCCCTCCTGAGTGACGGCCTTGCCGTCGCGCGTCGAGGATCTCCGGGTTGATGAAAACCCGGGGGTCGGTGTGCCCTTCCGAGACGTCGGTCACCAGCAGCCGGCGGTGAACGTCGACCTGGGTCGCGGCAAGCCCGATGCCCTTGGCGGCATACATGGTCTCGAACATGTCGTCGATCAGTTCACGCAATGAGGCATCCACCGTGGCCACCGGGACGGCCCGGGTACGCAGCCGGGGGTCCGGATACTCCAGGATTGTGAGGCGCGTCATGAGAGTGGGGCTTGGCGTCCGTGTATCTGGCAGGGGATTGCTGCTAAAGTTCGTCGAAGCATGGACTTACGTCGGAAACCGGATGCCGTGAATTATACGATTCTACGGCCACCGCGGCTGTAAGGGAGCACCTCGAATGTCCTCTTCCCCCAAGATCGGTACCCGCCACCCCCTGCGTGCACTGACGGCAGCGGCCGCTTGCGCCCTCGCCCTCGCCACTGGCCGCCTCGGCCGGCGTCGCCACCGGGCAGGAACAGGGCATCGACCGCGGCGTCATCCCGGTCGCGCCGGACGCTCCGGAGCGTTACATCGTCCAGCCGGGCGACACGCTCTGGGACATCTCGGGCAAGTTCCTGACCGATCCCTGGTACTGGCCAGAGATCTGGCACATCAATCCGCAGGTCGCGAACCCGCACCTCATCTACCCGGGCGACGAGCTCGCGCTCACCTGGGTGGACGGCAAGCCGGTGGTCTCGCTGGCACGCGCCGGGGAAGTGCGCCTCTCGCCGCGGGTGCGCGCGCATCCGCTGTCCGAGGCGATCCACGCGATTCCCTACGAACGCATCGCGGCGTTCATGGGGCGACCGAAGCTGCTCGCCGCCGAGGAGGTCGACCGCGCGCCCTACGTCGTCGCCGCACGTGACGAGCGCCTGATCGCCGCGGTCGGCAACGACATCTACGCGCGCCGACTCAAGGACGACACGATCGGCAACCGCTACAGCATCTACCATGTCGGCGACGAGCTCCGGGATCCGGACGACGGCGACGTGCTCGGCTACCAGGGACTGTTCACGGGCGAGGCCGACGTCAACCGCTCGGGCGACCCGGCGACCCTGCGCGTCGTCGACTCCGCGCGCGAGACGCTCGAGGGAGACATCCTGCTGGACATCGACCACGAGCCGAAGATGGACTTCATCCCGCGCGCGCCCGACGTCCAGGTCGACGGCACGATCATGTCGGTCATCGACGAGCGCACCAGGTCGCCGACTACGACGTCGTGATCATCAATCGCGGCAGCAAGCACGGTCTCGAGCCCGGCCACGTACTCGAAGTCTGGGAGGCCGGCGAGAACGTCCTCGACACGACCCGGAACCCCAAGAGCCGCAGGGTGCAGTTGCCCGACGAGCGCAACGGCGTCGCGCTGATCTTCAAGGCCTTCGACCGCATGAGCTACGGGCTGATGTGGCGGTCGGACCGCGAGGTCAAGGTCGGCGACGCGGTCCGCTCGCCCGCCGCCGGCGGCTGACGGGTTCGCTCATCGCTCGGGAAGACGCCGGCCTCGTGCCGGCGTTTTCGTTTTGCGACGGACATTCGCTAGACTGACCGCCATCGCACGTACCTGGGCGCAGCACGACCAAGCGCGTGCTCGGGGCCGGCCGGCCGGCGCGCGCATGACTGGCTGCGGCGGGTCACGCCCGGCCCGCGAGGTGGCGGGGTACTCGCGAGCGAACTCGTAGGTTCCGGCGGAGTTCGCGAGCGAGTGAGCCCCGCCGGATCCCGCGGGCCGGGCGCGGCCGGTAGCTCCATTAAATGTGTGGGTATCGCCCAGAAATGGGCGATACGGGCGGCAGGCGGGGGTTCGAGAATCGGGGGGTGACCGCACACAGCCGCCCGAAGGAGCTCGTCCGCTGGCTCGAGCGCCTGCGCGGCCCGGGGGAGCGGGATCCGGCCGGCATCGAGCGCGACCTCGCCTGGCTCGAGGGCCCGAACCGGACGCTCCTGACCGAGGACGATCCACGCTACCCGCCTCAGCTCGCCGCGGTTCCGGGCATGCCGCCCGCACTCTTCGTCGAGGGCGACCCCGCGGTCCTTTCGCGCCCGCAGATCGCCATCGTCGGCAGTCGCGCCGCGACGGCCGCGGGGCGCGAGACCGCCTACGAACTTGCCGCCCGGCTCACGGCCGTTGGCTTCGCGATCACGAGCGGGCTCGCGACCGGCATCGACGGGCAGGCGCACCGCGGGGCGCTCGCCGCGCGGGGTGTCACGATCGCGGTCTGCGGAACCGGGCTCGACTGCGTGTATCCGGCGGCGCACCGTGAGCTCGCGTCGAGCATCGCCGCATGCGGCGCGCTGGTCAGCGAGTTCCCGACCGGCACGCCGCCGCAGGTCGCACAACTTCCCGCGCCGCAACCGGCTGATGTCCGGACTCGCGCGCGGCGTGCTCGTGATCGAGGCGGCGGTCGCGCTCCGGTTCGCTGATCACCGCGCGACTCGCCGGCGAGCAGGGACGCGAGGTCATGGCGGTTCCCGGCTCCATACATAATCCGCTTGCGCGCGGTTGTCATCGCCTGATCAGGACGGCGCCGCGCTCGTCGAATCGATCGACGACGTGCTCGCGGCGCTCGGCGTCTTCCGGACTCGCAGGCTCGGCAGATCCGGCACCGGAAACGGGCGATAGCGCGAAAATTTCCGACGGCCCGTTGGACAGCGACGCGGAAATGCTGTTGAATGCCCTCGGTTTCGAGCCGGCGGGACTCGACAGGCTGGTACAACGGACCGGGCTGGCCGCGCATTCCGTCATCTCGAAGCTGCAGTTGCTCGAGCTCGATGGGCGGGTCGAGACCCTGCCCGGCGGGCGCTACGGCCGGAAATCAGCGAGGCAGGCGCGATGAAGGACAGCGTTCTCGACATCCTGATCCACCTGTTCGAAAACTTCCTGGATGCCGAGGACGATTCGATTCCCGACCGCGAAGCGCTCAAGGCCGAGCTCGAGCAGGAGGGATACCCGGAGGCGGAAATCGAGCGCGCGCTGGTGTGGCTCGAGAGCCTCGCCAGCGGATCCCGACCGCGCGGTCGGCCGAAGGCACGGCCCGGGCGATGCGCGTGTTCAGCGGCTCACGAGCAGGTCCGGCTCGACACCGACGTGCGGGGCTACCTGCTGCACCTCGAGAATCTCGGCATCCTCTCGGTGGCCCAGCGCGAGGTCGTGATCGACAGGCTGCTCGCGCTCGAGGCCGACGACATCGACATCGAGCAGCTCAAATGGGTTGTCTTGATGGTGCTTTTCAGCCAGCCGGGACAGGAAAACGCCTATCAACGGATGGAAGACCTCGTGTTCGACGAGCGCCGGGATGCCATGCACTGAGAGCCGTCGTCACCGGTCGCCAGCGAGCCGCGGTCGGGCCCGCGGCTTTGGCGTTTCTGGGACCTTACTTTGAACATGGACACATGAGCACGAATCTCGTCATCGTCGAGTCGCCTGCCAAGGCAAAGACCATCAAGAAGTACCTCGGTCCCGACTTCGAGGTGCTGGCCTCCTACGGCCATGTGCGCGACCTCATCGAGAAGGAAGGCGCGGTCGATCCCGAGCGCGACTTCGAGATGAAGTACCAGCTCATCGACAAGAGCAAGCCCAAGGTCGACGCGATCGCGCGCGCCATGAAGAAAGCGAACGCGCTCTACCTCGCGACTGACCCGGACCGCGAGGGCGAGGCGATCTCCTGGCACCTCTCGGAGATCCTGCGGGAGCACGGTGCGCTCGACGGCAAGGACCTGCGCCGCGTGCGCTTCTACGAGATCACCAAGAACGCGGTGCGCGAGGCGGTCGCGCAGGCCGAGAGTGGCGTCAACGAGAACCTGGTCAACGCCTACAAGGCGCGGCGCGCACTCGACTACCTGGTCGGGTTCAACCTCTCGCCGCTGCTGTGGAAGAAGATCAAGCCGGGGCTGTCGGCCGGGCGCGTGCAGAGCGTCGCGCTGCGGCTTGATCTGCGAGCGCGAGGCCGAGATCCAGAAATTCCAGCGCCTGGAGTACTGGACCGTCGAGGCCGAGGCTACCAAGGAGATCAGCGCGCTTCCCGGCGCGGCTCACCGAGTTCGCCGGCGAGAAATTCGAGGCCGACGCGCAGAAGTGGCCGCTTCACCGTCACCACCGAGGCGGACGCGCGCCGTGTCGAGCGCGCATTGCAGGACCAGTCGAAGGGCTGGCTCACGGTCGAGAGCGTCGAGCGCCGGCCGAAGCGCCGCAACCCGCCGCCGCCGTTCACGACCTCCACCGTGCAGCAGGAGGCCGCGCGCAAGCTCGGCTTCACCGCACGGCGCACGATGCAGTCCGCGCAGCGCCTGTACGAGGCGGGCTACATCACCTACATGCGCACCGACTCGGTGTCGCTGTCGGCCGAGGCCGTGCGCGAGATCCGTGAGACGATCGAGTCGCAGTTCGGCAAGCGAAGGCGCTTTCCGACGGCGTCAACGAGTACAAGACCAAGGCGAAGAACGCGCAGGAGGCGCACGAGGCGATCCGCCCGACGGTCGCCGCCGCAGACGCCGCAGAAGGCCGAGCGCGACATCCACGACGAGGACCAGCGCCGCCTGTACGCGCTGATCTGGAAGCGCGCCATCGCCTGCCAGATGGCGCCTGCGGTGTTCGACACGGTGGCCGTCGACCTGGTCGCCGGCGACCCGAAGGCAGCGACCGGCGTAAACCGCCACGTGTTCCGCGCCACCGGGCAGACGCTGCTGGAACCCGGCTTCCTCGCCGCCTACCACGAAGACCACGACGAGGACGAGACCGACGTCGAGAGCGAGGACGAAAGGGCACTGCCTTCGCTCGCGGAGGGCGAACGCGTCGAACTCGAGTCGATCCGGCCGGAGCAGCACTTCACGCAGCCGCCGCCCCGCTACACCGAGGCGAGCCTGGTGAAGTCGCTCGAGAGCCACGGCATCGGCCGGCCGTCGACCTACGCCTCGATCATCGAGACGCTGCGCTACCGCCGCTACGTCGAGATGAGCGGGCGCGCCTTCGTGCCGACCGACATCGGCAAGATCGTCAGCAAGTTCCTGGTCAAGTACCTCGGCACCTACGTCGAGTACGGCTTCACGGCGGCAATGGAGGACGTGCTCGACGAGATCAGCAACGGCGAGAAGGAGTGGCACACTCGAGCTGGGTCGCTTCTGGAAGCCGTTCATCAAGTCAGTCGACCACGTCCAGAAGAACGTCACGCGCGAGGAAGTCGCCGAGTCGCGCGAGATCGGCAAGGACCCGGCGAGCGGCAAGCCGATCGCCGTGCGCATGGGCCAGTACGGCCCGTTCGTGCAGCAGGGCACGCGCGACGACCCGGACAAGCCGCGCTTCGCGAGCCTGCTGCCGGGCCAGCACATGGACGACGTCACGCTGGCGGACGCGCTGAAGCTCCTCTCGCTGCCGCGCGACCTCGGCCATGTCGCCCGACGGCACGCCGATCAGCGTCGGCCGTGGCCAGTACGGCCCCTACGTGAAGTACGGCGCGAAGTACGCCTCGATCAAGGAGGACGACCCGTTCACGCTGGAGCTCGCAGCGCGCGCTCGAGATCGTCGAGGCGAAGGTCCGCGCCGACCGGGAGCGCACGATCCTGGACTTTCCGGATGCGGGCATCCAGGTGCTGAAGGGCCGCTACGGGCCCTACGTCACCGACAAGAAGAAGAACGCAAAGGCCCCGAAGGATCGCGACCCGGCCTCGCTCACGCTCGAGGAATGCCAGGCGCTGATCGCTGCGGCGCCCGAGCGCAAGGGCCGGTTCGGCCGCTTCGGGCGCCGCAAGGCTGCAGCGACAACCGGTGACGACGCGACGACGGCGCCCGGCTGCAAGGCCGCCGCGCCGCGCCGCAAGGCGGCGGCGCCGCAAGGCCGCGACGCCGAAGGCGGCGAAGCCCAAGGCCGCAAGGAAAAAAGCCGCCGTGAAGAAAGCCCCCGCCAAGGACGCGCCCGCCGGAGAGTGACCCATGGTTGACCGCGTCGCCGTACGCGCATGGCTCGCCGGGCTGCACGAGGGACTCGTCGATGCCCTCGAGCGCGCCGATGGCGGCGCGCGCTTCTCGCGCGACCGCTGGGAGCGGCCGGGCGGCGGCGGCGGCGATTCGCGCGTGCTGAAGGATGGCGCCCTCATCGAGCAAGGCGGCGTCAACTTCTCGGAAGTCTCGGGCGCGAACCTGCCCGCGTCCGCGACGCACGACCGGCCGGCGCTCGCCGGTGCGCCGTTCTCGGCCATGGGCGTTTCGCTCGTGCTGCACCCGAAGAACCCGCACGTACCGACGACCCATCTCAACCTGCGTTTCTTCATCGCCGAGCCAACGGGCGGCGGAACCCGCCTGGTGGTTCGGCGGCGGCTTCGACCTGACCCCCTGCTACCCGGTGCGCGAGGACGTCCTGCACTGGCACCGCACGGCGCGCGACGCCTGCGCCATGCTTCCCGGCAGTTACGAGCGCTACAAGGCCTGGTGCGACCGCTATTTCTTCCTGCCGCACCGGAACGAGACGCGCGGCGTCGGCGGGCTGTTCTTCGACGACCTGAATGCGCCCTCCTTCGCGGACTGCTTTGGGTTCGCACGCGCCGTCGGCGAAGCCTTCCCGAAAGCCTGGCTGCCGATTGCGGAGCGACGGCGGGCGACGCCGTTCGGCGAGCGCGAGCGCCAGTTCCAGCTCCTGCGGCGCGGACGCTACGTCGAGTTCAACCTGGTCTACGACCGCGGCACGTTGTTCGGCCTGCAGACCGGCGGGCGCACGGAGTCCATCCTGATGTCGCTGCCGCCGCTGGTGCGCTGGGAGTACGGCTACGTACCCGAGTCGGGCTCGGCCGAGGCCGCTCTCGCTTACTGGCTGCGCCCGCGCGACTGGCTCGGCGAGGCGTGAAGTACCGGCACGCCTTTCACGCCGGCAACTTCGCCGACGTGATGAAGCACGCCGCCCTCGTCGCCGCGCTGTCGCGGCTCACGGAAAAGGACCGGCCGCTGTTCCTGCTCGACACGCACGCGGGCCGCGGCCGCTACGAGCTCGCCGACGCGGGCGCCGAAGCGGAGCGCGGCATCGCGCGCGTCGCGGCGGCGGGAATCGAGACGACGCATCCCGCGCTCGCGCGCTATCTCGCCATCGTCCGTGGCATGAACCAGGACGGACGAATTCGCGCTTATCCCGGCTCGCCGCTGATCGAGGCCGCGCTCATGCGCGCCGGCGACCGCGCCGCGTTCTGCGAGCTGCTGGCCGGCGAAGCGGACGCCCTGCGCGGCGAGTTCCGAGGCGACGCGCGGTTCGGCGTGCACTGCCGGGACGGCTTCGAGGCGCTTGCAGCGCTCCTGCCGCCGCCGGAAAAGCGCGGCCTCGCGCTGATCGACCCGCCTTACGAGGAGCAGGAACGGGACATCGACCGCGTCGCGGACGCGCTCCTGGCGGCGGCGGCGCGCTGGCCGCAGGGCGTGCTGATGGCCTGGTACCCGATCAAGCTGGGAGTCAGTCGCCGCGCGGTTGCACCGGCGGATCGTGGATGCCGGCGCGAAGCGCGTCCTGGTCGCGGAACTGTGCGTGCACCGCGACGACTCGCGCGCCGGGCTGAACGGCTCGGGGCTCGTGACGCTGAATCCGCCCTGGCAGTTTCGAGCAAGACCTGCGGCGGATCCTGCCGCCGCTGCTCCCCGTGCTGCGCGGAGGCGCGACCAGGGGTCACGCGCCGCGTCGCACTGCTCTCCGGGGAGTGAACGCGCTCTAGTCCCCGAAGTCCACGGCATCGAAGACCTGCCGTGCGACCGCGTCGAGACCGGCGACGTTCCGGCCGACGACGGCGATCGAGCCGCGCGGCGCCGGCAGCACGACGCCTGCGTAGCCCTGCTCGTCGAAGCGGACCGGCCGGCTCACCGAGCGATGCGAGAGCACCAGCACCGTCACCGGACCCTCGGGCCGTCTGCACGACGAGGTGCGGCACGACCCTTCCGTCGAAGACGCAGCGCGCCGCGAAGCTGACGGTGCCCGCGCCGGCCCGAGCCGCATGCCCGCGGGACCGAGCACCTCAGCGACGGACGCAGGCGGCAGCGACTGCACCGCACTGCGTCGCTCCCGGCTCGTGCCGCACATGGGCGACGACCTCGCGCGCGATCGCCGCGCGCGGGGCGGCAACGAGCACGAAGAGCGCGATCGCAACGCCTGCCACCAGGCTCGCCGCGACGGCGAAGAGCCGCGTGCGCGCCGCGCGTGGCGGCGCGGGAGCGGGCGTCGTCCTGCGGCGACGGATTCACCTCGAGTGCACGGCGGATCACGGCGTCCATCGCGCGCAACTCGTCCTGGTGGCGGGCGCAAACCGCGCACTCGCGGCGATGCGCCTCGATCGCGGCATCTGCGGCGAAGGGCTCGGCGCCGACGCGGCGCCTGAACTCGAGGCAGCTCGTCACGCTTCAGGCTCCGGCGGCGAGCCGAGCTGCTGGCGCAGGCGCGCGCGCGCGCGGAACAGCCGGGTCAGCACGGCGCCCTGCTGCATGCCCATCATGTCGGCGATTTCCTGCGTCGAGTAGCCCATCAACACCTGCAGCACCAGCGGTTCGCGGTAGTCCTCGTCGAGCCGGAAGATCGCCTCGCGCATCTCGGCGACGCGCTCGTCTTCGGGCGCGGCGAGCACGGCGGACTCGGCGGCGACCAGCGCGTCGACGTCCGCGAGCTCCAGGCGCTTCTTCTCGAAGGTACGCGCAAACTCGCGGCGCACGATCGTGAGCAGCCAGGCCTTTGCCTTGTGCTCGTCCGTCAGAGAGTCGAACGACTTCCAGGCGCGCAACATCGACTCCTGGACCACGTCCTCTGCCACTCCCCGGTCGCGACCCAGCCACCAGGCGAACCGCAGCAGGTCCGGGCGGAGGCTTTCGCACAGGCTGCCGAAACGCCGACGCCGGTCCGTTTCTCCGTCGCCGCGGTTCATGTATAAAGACCGGCCATAGTCGCAGGTTATTTCCGGCCCATCGCGGGTCAATCTACCCCAGGAAGAGCCGCGCCAGGAGCCTGATGGGTCGCAGAGCCATGGGACGATATCCGAGTACGCGCATGCGCCGCATGCGCCGCGACCCGTTTTCGCGCCGGCTCGCGCGCGAGACCAATCTCAACGCCGACGACCTGATCCAGCCACTGTTCGTCATCGAGGGGAGCAGCAGGCGCGAGGCCGTCGCCTCGATGCCGGGCATCGAGCGCGTCTCGATCGACCTCCTGGTCGCGGAAGCCGGCCGGCTCGACGAGCTCGGCATTCCCGCGATCGCGCTGTTCCCGGTGCCGGACGCGAAGGCGAAGAGCGAGGACGGCCGCGAGGCCTGGAACCCGGAGGGACTCGTTCAGCGCGCGGTACGCGCACTCAAGAAGGCAGTACCGCGGCTCGGCGTGATCACCGACGTCGCGCTCGATCCGTACACGACGCACGGACAGGACGGCCTGGTCGACGCGGCTGGCCAGGTGCTGAACGACGCGACCGTCGAGGCGCTCGTGCGTCAGGCGCGCTCGCAGGCGGCGGCGGGCGCGGACGTGGTCGCGCCGTCCGACATGATGGACGGGCGAATCGGCGCGATCCGCACGGCGCTCGAGGAAGACGGCCGCCATGACACCCGCATTCTCGCGTATTCGGCCAAGTATGCCTCCAGCTTCTACGGACCATTCCGCGACGCCGTCGGTTCCGGCGCCGCGCTCGGCAAGGCCGACAAGGCGAGCTACCAGATGGATCCCGCGAACAGCGACGAGGCGATCCGCGAGGTCGCGCTCGACATCGAGGAAGGCGCCGACATGGTGATGATCAAGCCGGGCCTCCCGTACCTCGACATCGTGCGGCGCGTGAAGGACAGGTTCGGCGTGCCCACCTTCGTCTACCAGGTGAGCGGCGAGTACGCGATGCTCGCGGCCGCGGCGGCGAACGGCTGGACCGACGAGCGCAGGACCGTGCTCGAGAGCCTCGTCTGCATCAAGCGCGCCGGCGCCGATGCGCATCCTCAGCTACTATGCCGGCCGCGCCGCTGGCTGGCTGCGCGGGGAGCCGAGACCTTGAATGCAAAGCCCGGGCCGGCACGCTTCGCGCTGTTCGGCCATCCGGTCAGCCACAGCTGGTCGCCATTCATCCACGCCATGTTCGCGCGCCAGTTCGACCACGTCGTGGACTACAAGGTCCAGGACGTGGCGCCGGGCGACTTCCGGCACGCGGTGATCAACTTCTTCGTCGCCGGCGGCGGCGGCGCGAACGTGACGCTGCCGCACAAGCCCGCGGCGGCCGAGATCGTGAACGAGCTGTCGGCGCGCGCCGAGCGCGCCCGCGCGGTCAACACCATCGTGCGGCGCAGCGCCACCGAGCTCTACGGTGAAAACACGGACGGCGTGGGCCTCGTCACCGACCTCACGCGCAACCTCGGCGTCACGGTCGGCGGCTCGCGGCTCCTGATCCTCGGCGCCGGCGGGGCGACGCGCGGCGTGCTCGCGCCGCTCCTGGAGCAGGAGCCGCGCGAGGTGCGCATCGCAAACCGTACGCCGGAACGCGCCACGCAGCTCGCCGAGGAGTTCTCGGACCTCGGGGAGATATCCGCCTCGGGCTTCGCCAGCGTGGAGGACCGGCCCTGGGACATCGTCATCAACGCGACCGCGGCCAGCCTCGGCGGCGAAGTGCCCGAGTTGCCGCCGCGCGCGGTCGGGCGCGACACCGTCTGCTACGACATGGCCTACGGCCGCGGCGACACGGCGTTCATGCGTTGGGCGACCGAGCGCGGCTCGCAGCGCGCCCACAAGGGCTGGGGCATGCTGATCGAACAGGCTGCCGAGTCGTACCTGCTGTGGCACGGCGTGCGGCCGGAGACAAAATCGGTCATGGGAGCGCTCGACCGGCTCTAGGGTTTCCTTGCGGCTGCCTGCAGGTAGTCGTTCTTCAGGTTGACGTAGTGCGCCGCGGAATCCGCGAGGAACGCAACTTCCTTCGCGTCGAGCACGCGCCGCTGCCGTGCCGGGCTGCCGGTCCAGAGCGTGCGCGGCGGCACCTGCGCTCCCGCCGTCACCAGCGCGCCTGCGCCGATGATCGACTCCTCGCCAATGACCGCGCCGTCCATCACGATCGCGCCCATGCCGACCAGCACGCGGCGCCCGATCGTGCAGGCGTGCAGGATCACGCCGTGGCCCACGGTGCATTCCTCGCCGACCAGAAGCGGGATCCCGTCGCCGCCCGCGAGGCGCGCGCTCGCGACGTGCAGCACGCTGCCGTCCTGGATGCTGGTGCGCGCGCCGATCGAGATCCGGTTGACGTCGCCGCGAACGACGGCCCCGGGCCAGATCGAGGCGTCCTCCCCGATCGTGACGCGTCCGATCACGGTCGCGGCCGGGTCGATCCAGGCGCCCGGCCCGACCTCGGGCACCCATTCGCGGTACGGCCGGATGCTCATCCGGGCAGCGTCACGAGCTCTTCCGCGCTGGTCGGGTGAATGGCGACCGTGTCGTCGAAGTCACGCTTGGTGGCGCCGAGCCGCAGCGCCACCGCAAAGCCCTGCAACAGCTCGTCTGAGCCCATGCCGATCGCGTGCAGACCGACGATGCGGCGCTCGGGCCCGGCGGTGACCAGCTTGACCTCGGCGCGCCGGCGTCGCGCCGTGATGCCGTGGTACAGCGGCATGAAGTCGTGGCGGAACACCTCGACCGCCTCGCCATGCTCGGCGCGTGCTTGCGCCTCGGTCAGCCCGACCGTGCCGATCGGCGGATGGCTGAAGACGACGGTCGGGATCAGCCGGTAGTCCAGCTGGCCGTCGGTCATTCCGCCGAACAGCCGGTCCGCGAGCCGGCGGCCCGCCGCGATTGCGACCGGCGTCAGTTCGCTGCGCCCGGTCACGTCGCCGATCGCGTGAATGCCCGCGACATTGGTGTCCTGCCGGAGATCCGTCGCGATCTCGCCGTTCGGGCCCAGCGCGACGCCCGCTTCCGCGAGGCCGAGCCCTGCGACGTTCGGCTCGCGCCCAATTGCCCAGAGGACGCAATCGAAGGGGCCGAGCCTGCGCCCGTCATCGAGCCGGACCTCGAGGCCATCGGGCCCGCGCGCGAGCGCGGTGGGCCGTACCCCGGTCGCGATCTCGATGCCGTCGGCCTGCATCGCAGCGGCGAGGCGGACGGATAGCATCTCGTCGAAGTCGCGCAGCAGGCGCCGGCCGCGGATGGCGACCGTGACGCGGCTGCCGAGCGCAGTGAAGACGCCCGAGAGCTCGGCCGCAATGTAGCCGCCGCCCACGACCGCGACCGTGGACGGTCGCGCCTCGAGCGCGAAAAACCCGTCCGAGGTGATGCCCGCCTCCGCGCCGGGCACCACCGGGACAGACGGCCGGCCGCCGGTCGCGATGATGATGTGGCGCGTCGCGTGCATCGCGCCGCCGATCTCGACGCGTCCCGCACCCGCAAGCCGCGCGCGCTCACGGATCAGCGTTGCGCCGCTTCTTTCCAGGTTTTCGGCGTAGATGCCGCGCAACCGCTCGACGTAGGCGTCCCGACTCGCCTTGAGCGCGGCCCAATCGTGGCTTGTGCGCTCGAGCGCGAAGCCGTAGTCCGCGGCGTCGACGAGCGCGTGCGCGACGTCGGCCGCGTGATACATCAGCTTCTTCGGCACGCAGCCGGCATTGACGCAGGTGCCGCCAAGCGGGCCCGGCTCGGCAACCGCAACCCGCGCGCCGTGCCGCGCCGCGCGCTGGGCGCAGGCGAGTCCCCCGCTGCCGCCGCCGATCACGATCAGGTCCCAGGGTTGCGTCATGCCCCTCCCGCGCGGATGCCGAGAGGGCCGATGATATACTCGATGCACACATGGCCTGGCTGCTCCTGCTTGCGCTCGCGGCTGTTCTCGGAGCCGTCGCCATGTCTGCGCGCCGCAGCCTGGCCGCGCTTCAGGACTCGCGCGAGCGCGCCCTGGCCGCGCTGGAAGCCCAGCTTCTCAAGCGCCAGGAACTGATGGTCCAGATCGTCGGCCTGTGCTCGCGGCTCATGCGCTACGAGCGCGAAACGCTCGAGCGCGTCTCGACTGCGGGCAGTGCGGTGGCCGCCGCCGCCCGGCGCGGCAACCTGCCGGCGCTCGCGGCGGCAGACAAGAAGTATCGAGCCGCGTGCGAGGCGCTGTTCACGCTCGCCGCCAATTACCCGCAATTTGGCACGAGCGCCGCGTTCCGGGCGCTGCGCGAGCGCGCCGAAACGCTCGACGCGCGGGTCGACGAGCGGCGTGAACAATACAACGCCGCGGTGAGCGTGCTGAACCTCCGCTGCCAGGCTTTCCCGTACAACCTCGTCGCGCGCTCGATGGGCATGCAGCCGGTGGCTTTCCTCTCCTGAGTTCGCCGCTCAGGGCGTCGTCACCCACAGCAGGATGGCCGCCGCGTATATTACGTCGCCATGCGCATCGCGACCTGGAACGTCAACTCGCTGCGCGTGCGCATGGCACACCTCGGCCGCTGGCTTGCGGAGAACGCGGTCGACGCCATCGCGCTGCAGGAACTGAAGCTCGCCGACGAGCACTTCCCGCGCGCGGACTTCGAGTCGATGGGCCTGCAGGCGGCGTGCTTCGGCCAGAAGACCTACAACGGCGTCGCGATCGTCGCGCGGCGCGCGCCCCTGGACGTCGCGACAGGAGTCCCGGGCGACGCCGATCCGCAGCGGCGCGTCATCTCCGCGACGCTGGGACCGGTCCGGCTCGTGAACGTCTACGTGCCGAACGGGCAGGCCGTGGGCTCGGAGAAATACACGTACAAGCTCGCCTGGCTCGAGCGGCTGCGCGCCTGGCTCGAGACGCAGCTCGCCGAGCACGAACACCTGCTCGTGGTCGGCGACTTCAACATCGCGCCCGAGGACCGCGACGTGCACGACCCGGCTGCCTGGGAGGGCTCGGTGCACGTGAGCGCACCGGAGCGTGAGGCGCTCGCGAAAATCAGCTCGCTCGGCCTCGAGGACCTGTTCCGCCGCTTCGAACAGCCGAAGAACGCGTGGAGCTGGTGGGATTACCGAATGAACTCGTTCCGGCGCGATCTGGGCCTTCGCATCGACCTGATGCTCGCGTCGCGGGCGCTCGCCGCGCGCTGCACCGGATGCACCATCGACCGCGGGCCGCGTGCCTGGGAACGGCCCTCGGACCACGTCCCGGTCACCGCAACATTTGACATAGCCTGATTCACAGGTTGTGATGCCGCGCAAATTGACGGAGGTCAGCGGGTGGCAGTCCCCTCGAAGGGCGTAAGATCGGCCCCGGAAACGCCGTATAAGAGGGCCAGCCGCCCCGTGCCAAGGCCTTGTCGCCGCAGCGATTTTGACGTCACCGATACCGTCCAGGTGAGTTCCCCCGCGGCTGTGCGCGAGGCGGTGCTCGAGCTCTA
This sequence comes from uncultured Gammaproteobacteria bacterium, assembly GCA_963817195.1. Classification (GTDB taxonomy): domain Bacteria; phylum Pseudomonadota; class Gammaproteobacteria; order Steroidobacterales; family Steroidobacteraceae; genus SCUD01. Next base: position 139,828 of record CAWFNJ010000005.1, on the reverse strand, counting down.
CTCCGATACCTGGCCGGGCGCACCGCGCGACACGCTCGAGGCGGCGCTGCGGGACTTCGAGCGGCTTTTCGCCGGCCAGACGCCCGGCTACCTCGGCGTCGATACCGTCTACCACGACCTGCAGCATTCGCAGGACGTCGTGCTCGCGATGGCACGGCTGCTCGCCGGTTACGAGCGCAGCCACCCGGACGGCCCGAAGCTCGGAGCCGAGCGCGGGTTGGTCGCGCTCATCACGGCGCTGTTCCACGACTCGGGCTACATCCGCGAGACCGACGAGGCGACGATCGCGAACGGCGCCGTGTTCACGCGCAATCACGTGACCCGCAGCGCGCGCTTCATCGCCAAATACCTGCCGGGCGCCGGGCTGGGCGACTGGGTGCCGGTCGCGACGCGCATCGTCCATTTCACGGGCTACGAAGTGCCGCTCGACCTGCTGCGGGTCGCGGACCCGCGTGACCGGCTGGTGGGGCAGTTGCTGGGCACGGCCGACATGCTCGCGCAGATGGCGGACCGCTGTTACCTCGAGAAGTGCCGCGACCGGCTGTACGCGGAGTTCGTGCTCGGCGACGTCGCGGTACACGCCGGCAGCGAGGGCGTGAAGGTGCTCTACGGGTCGGGGCTCGACCTGCTGCGCCAGACGCCGAAGTTCATCTCCTATACGATCGACAACCGGCTCGGCAAGGCCTTCGGGCACGCCTACCGCCACGTCGAGCCGCTCTACGGCGGCGACAACCCGTACCTGAACGCGATCCGCCAGAACGTCCAGTTCCTGGCGCAGCTCACGCGCAACAGCCGATGGCCGCTGCTGCGCCGCAACCCACCGGTCTTCACCGTCGACGAAAACGCCATGGACGGCGTGCGCACGCTGCTGGTGCGACACCTCAAGGACGTTTACGGTGCACCGGATGCCGCGGTCAGCGCCCCCTGAGCCGGGCCCAGCGCGAGCGCATGCGCGGCGGCGCGTCCACGTCGAGCAGGTAGCGCTCGCGGATCGACGGCAGGCGCGCGAGGATCGCCGACTCCCCTTCGACGCCCGCACCCGCGATCGCCTCCGCGAGCAGCCGCGCGCTCATGCGCGCGAGCGCGGGCTTGGCGACCGGCGCAAAGGAAATGTGCCAGGGTTCGGGCTGGACGCCCCGGCCGCGGCGCGTATAGGGGCGGTAGAAGCCGAAGCGCCGCAGGTTGTCGCCGAGCCAGCCCGAGAGGGCCGCAAACGGGCCGCCCCGGCGGTATTCCTCCACCACCAGTCGCGGCTGGTAGCCGCGCGCCATGACGGCCCCGTCCGCGACGTCGACGTCGCTGCCCCAGTGGTGCCGGCTCGTGCCGGGCAGCGCCGACCAGAGCAGGATCGTCTCGACGCGGGCGACGTCGTCGAGGGCCGCCATGTCCACGGGCCGGCCGGCACGGTCGAGCGCGGACCGCTCGCCGCGGAACTTCGAGTTCCAGATCGCCCGCTGGCGCCCAAAATCGCGGAACGCGGACACCGGCACGAGGTCGAATCCGGCGTGCGCGGCCGCGTCGCGCAGCGCGAGGAACGGCCGCACGGCCGCCGCGTGCAGCGTGCAGCGCGGCGACTCGAGCTCGACGAGGTGGCCGCGGTCGCGGCCGGTGAGCTGCATTCGGTTCAAGCGCGCTATGATGAAGGCTTCCCCGGGGGGCCGCCAAGGGAACATGCCCGCAATCCTTGACCCGTACTGGCCGCAGCTGGCGCTAGGCCTCGTGCTCGTCATCGCCCTGGTGTTGGTCCGGCGGCGATTCCGCAAGCGCGTCGCGGAGCCGCTGGCGGACGTCCTCAAGTCCGTGGAGCGCCTCTCCGGCGGCGACTGGTCGACCCACGTCGAGGTGCCGCCGGGCCGGATCGGCCGCGCGCTCGGCACCGCGCTCGAGCGGCTGCGGATCAACCTCTCGAACCACGCCGCGACCGGCCGGGCGCTCGACATCATGCTGGACAGCATGAACGACGCCGTGTTCGTGACCTCGCCGGATGGCCTCATCAAGCGCCTGAACCTCGCCGCCACGCAGATGCTCGGCTGGTCGCAGATGCAGCTGCTCGGCCGGGAGTTCGCCTACGTGATCTCCGACCAGGACCGTCCGAACTTCAACATCGAGCAGGCGACCAACGAGGTGCTCGAGCTCACGATGCGCACCCAGTCGGGCCAGACGTTCCCGGTGTCGCTCTCCGGCTCCGTGATGTCCGCCGAGGACCCGCGCTTCCAGGGCTGCATCTTCGTCGCGCGCAACATCACCGAGCGCAAGCGCGCCGAGCGGCGGATCCGCTACCTCGCGCGCTACGACACGCTCACCAAGATGCCGAACCGGCTGCAGTTCCAGCACTCGCTGCAGCAGGCGATCGCGCGCAACCGCCGCAGTGGCTGCGAGCTCGCGCTGATCTACCTCGACCTCGACCACTTCAAGGAGGTCAACGACACCTTCGGGCACGCCGCGGGCGACCGTGCGCTCGAGATCCTCTCCGAGCGCATGAACAAGAACCTTCCGCCCGACACCATGCTCGGCCGCCTCGCCGGCGACGAATTCGCCCTGTTCGTCGAGAATCTCCCCGCCGCGACCGACAACCGCCCGGTGGTCGGCGCGCTCGCGCGGGAGCTGCTGGACGAACTCGGCCGGCCGTTCCAGCTCAACCAGCACGAGCTCTACGTCACCGGCAGCGCCGGCGTCGCGCTCTGCCCGCGCGACGCCGACAACGTCGTGGACCTGATCCGCGACGCGGACGCCGCGATGTACTACTCGAAGCAGAATGGCGGCAACAGCCACAGCTTCTTCACCCCGGAGATGAGCGCCGCGGCCGTCGAGCGCCTGATGCTCAAGGCAAAGCTGCGGCGCGCCGTCGAGCGCGACGAACTGGTGATCCTCTACCAGCCGAAGGTGGACCTGCGCGAGGGGCGCGTGGTCGGCGGCGAGGCGCTGGTGCGATGGCGCCTGCCCGGACACGGCGACATCTCGCCCGCCCAGTTCATCCCGCTCGCCGAAGAGTCGAACCTGATCCAGGAGATCGGCGAGTGGGTGCTGAAGCGCGTGGTGCGCGACTACCGCAGCTGGCAGGAGCAGGTCCCGCAGCCCGGCCGCATCTCGATCAACCTGTCGCTCAAGCAGCTCCGCCAGGCGGAGTTCCTGACGCGCTACCGCTCGGTGTTCGACGACGCCGGCGTGTCGCCCTCGAATTTCGAGCTGGAGATCACCGAGACTACCCTCATGACCGAGGCGGGCCGCATGGTCCGCCTGCTCGACGAGCTGCACGCGATGGGCCTGCACCTGTCGATCGACGACTTCGGCACCGGCTACTCGTCGCTCTCCGCGCTGCAGCAGTTCCCGGTCGGCACGCTCAAGATCGACCAGTCTTTCGTGCGCCACGCGACCGTTTCGCGCGAGGATGCGACGCTGGTGCGCACCATCATCGAGATGGGCAAGAACCTCGACCTCAAGGTCGTCGCCGAGGGCATCGAGACGCAGCAGCAGCTCGACTTCCTGCGCAGCCGCGACTGCCACTACGGCCAGGGTCGCCTGTTCGGCGAGCCGATGTCGGCCGAGGATTTCCTCCAGCTCCTGCTCGCCCAGGCGCGCGGCGAGCCGGGCTACGGGCGGATGTTCGCCAAGGCCTAGGTTGCAGGCTCCGCCGCGAGCGCCGCGAAGACTTTTCCGGCCATCTCGCCGGCGGCGCGCGCAAATGCGGCGTCGAGCGCCGCCACCACCGTCGCCTGCCGGTTCTCGGCCGCGGTTTCGCTCGCCGAGGCCGTGAACGCCGCGAGCACCCGCCGGTCCGACGTGCCCCCGAGCGTCACCGCGAGCGACACCTGGGCGACGGGCGGGCCGCCCGCGGAGTAGTCGACCTCGAAGCGCCGCAGCTCGACGACCAGCGCGTGCGTCGACTGGAAGCGGCCGGCATCGCCCTGAACCGAGCGCAGGCGCCCGGACTCCTGGAACGACTCGATCAGCGCGGACTCGACCAGCACCGGGAGCCGCTCGGCCCAGCGCGCGCCTGCGAGGTAGTCGATGCGCCGGTCCGCCAGGCGGCTCGCGATGCCGCTGCCGCCGAGACCGGGTGCGGAACCGGCGACCGCCACCCTGAGATCGGCAGGCAGCGGGGCGCCGGCGGCGATCCTCGGCGCGTCCAGGCGATAGATGAGGGGCTGCGGGACCGGCTCGCGCAGGCCGCCGAAGCAGCCGGCTGCGAGCGCGGCGGCGGCCGCGATGAACGCTGTTCTCATGGCGGAATCTCCACGCCTGCCGGCGCCGGGCGGTAAATCACGCGCGACGGATCCTGTTCCAGGCTCCTGGTCAGCGCCTCGAAGCTTTGCACGGCCTGGCGCGTCTCGCGCATCAGCTGCTCGAGCTCCGCAAGGCCCTTCGCCCGTGAACTGGTCGACGTTGCCGGCATTGTCGTGCACGAGCTGGTCGAGGCGCGCCGCCGAGTTCGCGGCGCTGTCGGCCGCTTCGCGTATGCTCGCGGCTGCGACCCTGAGGTCGGCACCGGCCGGGCCGGCGAACTCGCGAAGGCCTGTCGCCGCCGCCGCGATCTCGCCGGATGCGGCCCGAAGCTCGAGGAACATCGCGCGCGCCTCGTTGATCGTCATCGGCAGGTCCGAGGTCGCTTCTTCCGTGTACTCGAACGACTTGGTCACTGCCGCGATGTTCTCGTCCGAGAGCATCGCGTTGATGCGGTTGAGCGACTCGCCGGCCCTTGCGATGACGTCCGGGAGGCTCGTGACCAGGACGTCGAAGCGCGACTGCTCGGACGGGATCACGGGAAACTTGAGGCTTTCGACCCGGCGCGGCGGTATCGAACCCGGCTCGCGCGGCTCGAGGTTGATCGTGAGCAGCCCCGTGACGCCCTGCAGCGAGAGGCGCGCGACGGTGTCTCCCTTTACAGGCGCGTCTTCATCGATGTCCGCGACCACCCGCACGCGGCCGGGATCCCGGGGATCGATGCCGATCTTCACGACCCGCCCGACAGCGACCCCGAGGTAGCGTACGGCGCTGCCCTCCGAGAGCCCGCCGACGCTGCCTTCGAAGTAGATCTCGTAGCGCGTCGCGGCCTCGCCGTCGGCGGCGTTGGAGTACCAGAGCACGAAGCCCGACGCCGATGACGAGCACGAGCAGCGACGAAGGCCCCGACCGCGACGTAGTTGGCTTCCCTATCCATCGTTCACCGTCCGTTCCCGCAGCGAGCGGCTGCGCTCGCCGTGGAAGTATTCCTGTATCCAGGGGTGCGGGTTCGCGACGATCTCGTCGAGCGTCCCGGTGATCATCTTGCCGTCGACGATCACCCCGACCCGGTTGCAGACCCTGAAGATGGTATCGAGATCGTGCGTAATCATCACCACCGTGAGGCCCAGACCCCGCTGGAGCTCGAGCACGAGCTCGTCGAAGGCCGCGGCGGAGATCGGATCGAGGCCCGAGGTCGGCTCGTCGAGGAACAGGATCGCGGGGTCGAGCGCGAGCGCGCGCGCGAGCGCGGCGCGCTTGGTCATGCCGCCGGACAGCTGCGCGGGGTACTTGGCGGTGGCCTCCTCCGGCAGGCCGACCATGCGGATCCTGAGCAGCGCGAGCTCGGCGAGCAGTTCGTCCGGCGACCGGGAAGTGCTCGCGGATCGGCAGCTCGACGTTCTGCGCGACGGTAAGCGAGGAGAAGAGCGCCCCGCGCTGGAACATGACGCCGTAGCGGCGCTTCACGGCGAGCAGCTCGCGCTCCGGCCGGTTCCGTCATCTCCAGGCCCTCGATGTGCACGGATCCGCTCAGCCGGCTTCTGCAGACCGAGCATGGTGCGGAGCAGCACCGACTTGCCGCTGCCGGAGCCGCCGACGATGCCGAAGACCTCGCCCGACGTTCGACGTCGACGTCGAGGCCGTCGTGCACGACCTGGCGTCCCGAAGCGGTTGACGACGCCGCGCACCTCGATGACCGCGGCCATCAGATGTCGAGCTCCATGAAGATCACCGCGAACACGGCGTCCGCCAGGATCACGAGGAAGATCGACTGCACGACGGCGACCGTCGTGAGCCGGCCGAGCTCGCGCGAGGACGTGCGCACCTGCATGCCGCGCAGCGTGCCGACCAGAGCGATCAGCACCGCGAACACCGGCGCCTTGATGATGCCGACCCAGAACGTCGTCTCGCCGATCGAGCCCTGCACGCGGTCCACGTACTGGTTCGAGCGGGATGTCGATGAGGTACCAGGAGAGCAGCGCGCCGCCCGGCGAGCCCCATGGCGTCGGCGAGCACCGTGAGCGCCGGCAGCGCGATCACGAGCCCGAAGATCCGCGGCAGCACCAGCACCTCGACGGGATCCATGCCCATGGCGCGCAGCGCGTCCACCTCGTCGTTCAGCTTCATCGCGCCGATCTCGGCGGCGAAGGCGCTGCCCGAGCGGCCGGCGACGATGATCGCGGTCAGCAGCACGCCGAGCTCGCGCAGGACCGAGACCGTGACGAGGTCGACGACGAAGATCTCGCCGCCGAACTTCCGGAGCTGCTGCGCGCCGATGTAGGCGACGATCACCGCGATCAGGAAGGCGATCAGCGCGACGATCGGCACCGCGGTGAGGCCCGTCTCGTACACGTGGCGCGCGATCGAGGGCAGGCGCAGGCGCTTGAGGCTCGACTGATCGCGCGGCCCGTAGCCGACCGTCACCGTGCCGACGAAGCCGAGCAGGTCGAGCGCTCCTTCCTTGGCGAGGACGGCGGCACGGCCGAGGCCTTGCAGCGCGCCCGGAACGCCGTTCGAGCGGCGGTTCGGCGGCGGGCTTTTCGCGGCGCGAACCTTCCGTCGTGCGGTCGATGAAGGCGAGCTGCTGCGGGTCGCTCGGGCGCCCAGGCGACCCTGGCCCCGGACTCCCGCGAGCCGCCGCTCGAGGCGCGCGCAGCAGCCAGGCGCCGGTGAGGTCCAGGGCCTCGATGCCCGACGCGTCGAGCACGAGGTCGCGGACTTTCACGCGCCGCGTCACGCAAACGCGGCTCGAGCGCCGCGCGCCTCCTCGACCGTCCAGCGGCCGTGATTCCGCACCAGCTGCTGGCGACCGCCCTCCTCCTTCAGCTCAAACGACATGCGTTCTCCGGGACGCTCCGGCCGATGCTAACAGGTGATAATGGGCAGCGGGAGGCGACCCTGGAATACAGCGTCCTGGAAGACGTCCTGCTGCTGCTCATGGCGACGCTCGCCGTCGTCGTGGGCCTGCGGCGCCTGCGCCTTCCCCTGATCCTCGCCTTCCTGCTGGTCGGCATGATCGTCGGCCCGCACGCGCTCGGCTGGGTCGAGGCGACCGAGACGACCCACACGCTCGCCGAGTTCGGCGTCGTGTTCCTGCTCTTCACGCTCGGGCTCGAGTTCTCGCTGCCGCGGCTGATCGCGATGCGCGGCGAGGTGTTCACGCTGGGCGGCCTGCAGGTCTTCGGCACCGCCGCTGTCGTCGCCGCAATCGGCTGGATGCTCGGTCTCGCGCTGCCGATCGCGATCCTGCTCGGCGGCGCGGTCGCGATGTCCTCGACCGCGATCGTGCTGCGCCAGCTCACCGAGCAGGACGAGCTCAACCGGACGCATGGCCGACTCGCCTTCGGCGTGCTGCTGTTCCAGGACCTCGCCATCGTGCCTTTCCTCGCCCTCGCGGGGGTGCTCGCGGCGCCGCAGAGCCGAGTACACGCTGCTGGAGATCGCGCTTGCCCTCGGCAAGGCGGCGGTCGCGCTGATCATCGTGCTCGCCTCCGGGCGCTGGCTGCTCCGGCCGCTGTTCCACGAGATCGCCTCGAGCAACTCGCCGGAGCTGTTCACGTTCGCGGTGCTGTTCGTCGCGATCGGCGCGTCCTGGGCGACGCACGCCGCGGGCCTGTCCTTCGCGCTAGGCGCTTTTCTCGCAGGCATGATGCTGGCGGAGACCGAGTACCGCTACCAGGTCGAGGCCGGCATCCGGCCGTTCCGCGACACGCTGCTCGGCCTGTTCTTCGTGACCATCGGCATGCAGCTCGACGTTCCGAAGCTCCTGGACCGCCTGCCCGTGGTGCTGGCGCTGCTCGCGACCCTGCTCGTCCTCAAGGCGGCGATCGCGACGCTGGCTGCGCGGCCGTATGCGGGCGAGTGGTTCAAGGCGCTGCGTACCGGCATCGTGCTCTCTCCCGGCGGCGAGTTCGGCTTCGCCCTGCTGGCGCTCCTGCTCGACAACCGGCTGATGGGCGCCGCCTCCGTCCAGCCGCTGCTCGCCGCGATCACGCTCAGCATGCTGATCGCGCCGGTCCTCATCCGCCACAACAAGCGCATCGCGCGACTCGTCCTGCGCCAGAGCGGGCAGGCAACGACGGGGCTGGAGCGGATCGAGGCCGCGAACCAGGCGCTCGCGAAGCGCGAGCACGTGATCCTCTGCGGGTACGGCCGCGTCGGGCAGAACGTCGGCCGCGTGCTGGAGAACGAGGGCTTCGAATTCCTCGCGGTGGACCTCGACCCGGTGAGAGTGCGCGCCGCGCTCGCCGCGGGCGACGCGGTGATCTACGGGGACGCCGCGGACGAAGGCGTGCTGAAGGCCGCCGGCCTCGACCGGGCCAACAGCGTGGTCGTCACCTTCTCGGACACTTCTCGCTCGCTCTCGATCGTCCGCGCCGTGCGCCACCAGCGCAAGGAGCTGCCGATACTGGTGCGCGCCGCGGATGACACGCACCTCGAGGAGCTGATCGCAGCCGGCGCGACGGAGGTGGTGCCGGAGACGCTGGAGGCGGCGCTGACGCTGGTCTCGAACGCCCTGCACATGCTGCGGGTGCCGGCCTCGCGGGTCATCCGGGCGATCAGCGAAATACGCGGCCAGCGCTACAAGACGCTGCGCTCGGTGATTCGCCGCGACCCCGCCGGCCGCGCCGACGACTCGGGGATCTTCCGCGAGGAGCTGCACACGGTGGTGCTGCCGCCGGGCGCCTGGTCCATCGGCCGGACCATCAGCGAGGTGCGCGACCGCGGCGCCGAGGTGTCGTTCACCGCGGTGCGACGCGACGGCATCGTCGGCCGCGATCCCGACCCGCAAATGACGCTACGCGAGGGCGACATCGTCATCCTGTTCGGCACGCCCGAGGCCCAGGAGCACGCCGAAGCCGTCCTCTCGCCGGCTAGAAAAGGGGACGGCGGGGCCTTGCTTGCAAAGCGAACTTTAGGTTCGCTCAAAGGTGAGCGTCCCCTTTTTCCCCCCGCTTACTGGAAGTCGAGGTCGACGCGACCGGAGCCAGTGTCGATGACGCCCTGGTGCGCACCATCCTTCATGCGCACGATGGTGGCGCCCTTGACCTTGTGGACGCTGGCGCCGGGCGCGTTGACGTTCACGCCGCCGCTGCCCGTTTCGACCCGGAGCTCCAGCGACGGCTGGGCCGACGAGCGCAGTCCGACGCTTCCGGAACCCGTGTCGATGCTGACGTGCTCGAGCGCGGAGAGATCGCCCTCGATGCTGACGCTGCCGGAGCCGGTGTCGACTCCGAGGCTGCGCACCGCGCTGAGGCCGCGCGCTTTCACGGAACCCGAGCCCGTGTCGGCCACGACCGGCCCGGCGAAGCCCTCGATCTCGACGTCGCCCGAGCCGGTGTCGGCGGCGACGCTGCCCCTGCCCTGCGCGACCTTGACCGAGCCGGAGCCGGTGTCGGCCGAGATCTCGCACTCGCAATCCGCGATGCTCACCGAGCCGCTGCCGGTGTCGGCGCCCACGCGCCCGCGATGGCCCTTGACGATCGCATCGCCGCTGCCGTTGTCGAGTTCGAGCTCGCCCTCGCCGCCGGTCGAGCTCAGCAGGCCGCTGCCGCCGTCGAGGCGCAGCTTTCCCGAGTAACCTTGGGCGACAGCGTCGCCGAAAGTGTTGCTGACGTCGAGGTCCGCGCCGGCGGGCGCGCGAATGAGAAGGTCCACACGGACGGCTGGCGCATCGGCCGGCGAGCCGACCAGGCGGATTCGCTCGCCAAGGTGCTCGACGTAGCTGACGGTCCACCAGCCGGTTGCGCCCTTCTCCCAATAGACCTTCGGGAAATGTGCGCGTGGGAGGCGCACGTCAAGGCGCGAGCCGCGGCCGATGTCGGCGGTGCGGAACTCGACCAGCCCGATCAGGCGATCGGCCTCGGCCTGCGAAGATGCCTCGATGGTCGTCGTCGCAGTGACGTGGATGCCCGGTGTCGTGCCGCGCTCGACGCGCACGTTGCCGATGAAGTTGCGCACCGCGAGCCCGGCGTTGGACTCGGGCTTGAACTGCCAGGCGCGGGTCGCCGTCGCGGTCGCCGCCAGGGCCGGAAGGCTGGAAGCGAGCAGCGCGAGTGCGATTGCGGCGCGGATCGGAGTTGCCACCGATTCAGCTCGTCTCGTCGCGATAGCGGCGCGCCCACATGGCGCCCGCGAGCATCAGCGCCGCGGCGAGCACGCCGAACCACAATTCCCGCGGAGCCGGAAGAACTCGAGCAGGCTGCCGACCAGATCGAAGTCTGCAACTCGGGCGATCTCGTTGCGTACTTCCTCTGCCGTCTGCGGGTCGGCGCCTGAGTCCGCCTGGTCCAGCACGCGTGCGAGGCCGAGCAACCGGCCCCGATGAAGTCGCCGACGTAGTCGGTGCGGAACAGCACGCCCTCCATCACGACCAGCGCCACCGGCGGCAGCACCGCCCAGAGGAACGGGCTGCGCGGCGCCCAGGCCGAAGCGAGCATCAGGTAGGCGACGATCGGCGCGTACCACAACGTCGCGGTCACGCCACTACAGGAACGCGACTACGACGCCGCCGATCACGGCTCCCGGGTGCCACAGCACACCGGCCGACATGCCGCCCATCACGAGCTGCGCGAGCCGCCGCGCCGCGACCAGAAGCTGCGCCAGCACGGCGGCGACCAGCGCCACCAACGGGATCAGGATGCAGCGCGACCGCGAACTTCGACAACACCGTTTCGGCATCCGTCAGCGGCAGCGACTTCCAGAACAGCACGGACCGGTCGCGCCGGTCTGCGTACAGCGAATCCAGCGAGTAGAAGAAGGAAATGATTCCCATCACCACGAACACCGCGATGGTAAGGCCCGCGTAGCCGATGACGACGAGGCCAGCAGCGACTCGTCGGGCAGCTCGCGCGAGCGGCGCGACTCCGTCGATCTCGATGTCGGGCCCGAGGGGCAGGGACGAGAACAGTGTCCCGAGCGCGAGGCAGCCGAGCACGATCAGCGGCGCGACCCAGATGGCCTTGTGCTCCCAGACCTCGCGGCGGACCAGCCACAGGAAACGGCTCATGCGCGTGCTCCCTGGATCACTGCGACGAAAAGGTCGGCAACCGACGGCACGCCCACCTCGCCGAGCCGCTCGAGCTCCCCGCGGTCCGCGCCGCGGAACAGCATGTGGGTGCGGCCGAGGCCCTGGCGCTCGGAGATCGGCTGGTGGGTGCGGGCCGCGGCGAGGTGCTCGGGCCGGACCGACACCTGCGCATACTGCTCCTGCACCTGCTCCATCGCCGCGTCGAGCACAATGCGCCCGCGATCGATGAACAAGAGGTCCGTCAGGATGTGCTCGACCTCCTCGACCTGGTGTGTCGTGACGAGGATGGTGCGCTGTTCGTCGAAATACTCGTTGAGCAGCGTCTCGTAAAACTGCTTGCGCATCAGGATGTCGAGGCCGAGCGTCGGCTCGTCGAGGACCAGCAGCTTCGCGTCGATCGCCATGACCAGCGCGAGGTGAAGCTGCGTCACCATGCCCTTCGACAGTTCCTTGACGCGGCTCGCCTTGCGCACGTCGCTGCGCGACAGGAACTGCTCGCAGACGTCGCGGCGGAACCTCGGGTGCGTCGCCGCGACGAAGTCGATCAGCTGGCTGACGCGAACCCAGCGCGGCAGCACCGCCACGTCGGCGATGAAGCACACGTCCTGCATGAGCCGGTGGCGCTGGAGGTAGGGATTGAGGCCGAGCACCGACAGCTCGCCCTCGAAGCGTGTCAGGCCGAGCAGCGCCTTGAGCGCGGTGGTCTTGCCGGCGCCGTTCGGGCCGATGAGCCCGACGATGCGCCCCGACTCGACGCGGAAATTCACGTCATTCAGGGCCCGCGTCGAACCGAAGCTCTTGCCGAGCCCGCGCGCCACGATCAGCTCACTCACGCCCTTCCTCCTCGTCATCATCCGTGTCATGCGCAGCCTCGCCGCGCGCGGCCGTCAACGACGAGGCCGGCGCGGGCGGAATCTTGTCGAGCTTGTCCAGCAGCTCCCGCGGCTCGAAGCCGAGGCGCTGGATGCGGCCCGCTATCTTTGGCCACTCTTCCTCGAGGAACAGCTGGCGCTCGTCCTTCAGGAGCGCGCGGCGCGCGCCCTCGGTCACGAACATGCCGCGCCCGCGGCGCTTCTCGACCAGGTTCTCGTCGACCAGCTGCTGGTAACCCTTCAGCACGGTGAGCGGGTTCAGCCGGTACTCGGCCGCAACGCTGCGCACCGACGGCAGCGGGTCGCCGTCGTTCAGCACGCCTTCCAGGATCATCGCCACCACGCGGTCGCGCAGTTGGCGATAGATCGGCAGGCTGTCGTTCCAGTTGGTGTCCATGCGTTTGCCGAAGTGAACTGGCCCGCTACCAGACTACTTTAGCAGAGCACCTGAAGAGCCCTTCCGGACTCTTCAGAGCCCTGCGTTGATGGCAGGCGCCGGCAACTGCGTGGCCTGGTCATCCTTCGCAACCATCTGCGCGACGCGCTTGGCGACCACCACGATTTCCGGCAGCTGCGTGGCCGCGAACCGGGTGGCGGCGTCGCGCTTCGCAACGACCACGACTTCCGGCAGCTGGGCGAGCGCGGTCGCGCCGTCGAGCGCCACCAACTCCCCAACCTCGACCGTGCCCTTGGGAGCTGCGGCCAGGTAGGCCTGATCCATGACGAGGCCGCCGAAGGAAACGATGGCAACCGCCGCCACTGCGCTGAAGGTCATCCGAGTGCTCTCTGCAACCATCGTGAACATGTGCCTCACTCCTTTTTGTCTCAACCCGATCTACTGATGTGCTCTTCTGGTGTTGTAGTGAACTATAACACCGATGTGATTGCAAGAGGATTTTGCGAAAAAAGTGAGGACTGCCCGCTACTGGAGGAAAATCAATGAGTTAGGGTCAGAGAAATCCGGCCGGCGGCCCTAGCGGCAGCTTTCCCGGCAGTTTCCGGCCGCCTTCTTGCGCAAGTTGCCAACACCTTTCGGCGTCGCGGCGCGTTCAAGAAACTGCCCGGCGGCCCTTGCAGGTAGAGTGACCGGCGATGGGAGCAGGCGACGCCGACGCGCAACTCATGCTGCGTTACGCCGCGGGAGACGCGCGCGCGTTCGATGAGCTCTATGCCAGCCATCGGAATGCCCTCTGGCGCTTCATCCGGCGCTCGGTCGCGGATGCGGCGGCGACCGACGACGTCTTCCAGGAATGCTGGTCGCGCGTCATCGCCCATCGCGAGAACTACCGGCCGGAGGCACGCTTTGCGACCTGGCTGTACCGCATCGCGCACAACTGCTGCATGGACCACTGGCGCAAGAGCGGCCGGCGCGGGGCGCGCGAGACGACGGATGACGAGGCGGTCGCGGCCGCAGCGGACGACGGCAGCACGGAACCGCTCGCGGCCGTGCTCGAAGGCGAGGCCGGCGAGCGGCTCGCCTCGGCGCTCGGGCGGCTGCCGGAGGAGCAACGCGCCGCGTTCCTGCTGTACGTGGAAGGCGGGCTGAGTGTGGCCGAGATCGCCGAGTCCACGGGGGTGAACCCGGAGACCGCCAAGAGCCGCTTGCGCTACGCGGTGGCGCGGCTCAAGCAGGCGCTCGGCGACAGCGCGCCGGACTAGAGGACATGGCAAGACCCGACGAACAAGCACCCTTCCCCCGCGAGCCGTGGCAACGGCTGCTGGAGGATCCCACCGACGGCCCGCCGGAAACGACGGACGCGCGCATTCGCGCTGCCGCGCGCCGCGACCTTGCGCCCCGCGGCCGGCGCTGGTGGCTCCCCGCCTCGCTTGCGGCGAGCTTCGTGCTCGCCGTCATGATCGTGCATTCCGAGTTCGGCACGATCCGGCGCGCGCCGATGACCGAGTCCGAGGCCACCGGCAATGCGGCGATCAACGCGCGCATCATCGAGCGTGGCGCGGGGCCCGAGGCCCGCGAAGTGGGCAAGTCGCCATCCGCCGCGGCACGGCGCGCGGCGCCCGCGCAGAAGCAGGCAGAGGCCGACGAGTACGGCGACCTCGACGCCGAGACCGGCTCCGAGGAGGCAGGCGTCGGACCGCGCGTCGGCGGGCCGGAACACGAGCTGCGAGCCGCCAGCGAGTTGCCGGACGAAGCTGCGGCGAGCGCGGACGACTCGTTTGCACCAGCTGCGGCAGCCCCGCAGCCGTCGGCGAGTGCCGGCTTCGAGGCCGAGCCTGCAGAGCCCGTACCACCTTCGCCCGAGGCCTGGTATGCGGCGATCCAGAAGTTGATCGAGCAAGGTCGGCTCGCCGAGGCCGAGAGCGAGCTCGAGGCGCTCAGGAAGGCGTACCCCGATTGGGCCGCCGCTCACCTGAAGCCGGAAGAGCGGCGCTGAACGCGCCACGGCGCGCAGGTTCGACAGCCGCAGCGAGGGCGAGCTATTCCGAGGACAGCCGCCGCCGGCCCGTCGCGAGCTCGCGGCGCTGCCGGGCGTCGACCCGCGGATAGCGCGGGTCCATGCGTTCGAGCGTCTCGACCAGGATGCGGGCGACCGTCGCGCGCATGTAGTCCTTGTCGTCGGCGGGAATCGCGTACCAGGGCGCCCAGGGGCGGGAGGTTGCACGCAGCATCGCCTGGTAGGCGGCCTGGAAGTCCTCCCAGCGCGCGCGGTCGTCGAGGTCGCCGAGCCGGAATTTCCAGTTCTTCTCCGGGTCTGCGATGCGCCCGAGGAACCGCTTCTTCTGCTCCTTGCGCGAGACGTTGAGCCAGAACTTCACGATCACGGTGCCGTTCCGCGCCAGGTGCTGCTCGAACTCGCGGATCGACTCGAAGCGGCCTTCCCAGAATCCCTTGCCGCCGGACCCGGGCAGGTTCTGGGCCGCGAGCGCCAGGGGGTGCACGCGCACCACGAGGACTTCCTCGTAGTGGCTGCGGTTGAAGACGCCGATCTTGCCGCGCTCCGGCAGGCGCGCGGCCACGCGCTGCAGGAAGTCGTGCCGCAGCTCGAGCTCGCTCGGCCTGCCGAAGGCATGCACGCGGAAGCCCGCCGGATTCACGCCCGAGAACACCTTGCGGATCGTGCTGTCCTTGCCGGCCGCGTCCATGGCCTGGAATACCGCGAGGAGCGCGGAGCGCTGGTCGGCGAACAGCCTGCGCTGCAGCTCGTCGAGCTTCGCCACGCTCTCCTTCAGCTCCGCCTCGAGCTTCGCTTCCGTGCCACTGCCCTTCGGCGGGTCGGTATCGAAGCGGCCGATCCGGAACTTGCCGTCGTACGGCACACGGTGACGCCTGGGAAAATCGATCATGGGGACGATCCCGTCGCGCCTTTCAGGCGCACGAAC
Source organism: uncultured Gammaproteobacteria bacterium (assembly GCA_963817195.1). GTDB lineage: Bacteria > Pseudomonadota > Gammaproteobacteria > Steroidobacterales > Steroidobacteraceae > SCUD01. The sequence continues at coordinate 124,366 of CAWFNJ010000005.1, read as the reverse complement.
AGCCAGAGCGCGGCGCCGACGACCGCGAATACCGAACCGCTCGCGATCGTGGGCAACCAGCCGGCGCGGTCGATCATGAGGCCGATGAGCGGAGCGAGCAGGCTCGGCAGGTTGCCGCCGAAATTGAGCACGCCCGACGCGCTCATGGTGTTTTCGCCGGTCGCGTAGGTGGTCGCGGCCCAGTAGGCCGTGTCGGTGAAGAGCACGAAGCCGAAGCAGAGCGAAAGCATCGCGACCGCCACGTACGGATCGGTCGCGTAGGCGCCGGCCAGCATGAAGCCCGCGACCAGCAGGAGGCCGGTCATCGCCGTGATGCGGCAGCCGAGCCGCGCTCCCAGGCGCTGGCACATCTGGTCGCAGGCCACGCCGCCGACGACCGTCAGCACCGCGCCGCTGATGAACGGCAGCGCATAGAGGGCGCCGCTCTCGAGAATCGAGAAGCCGCGCGACTCCACGAGGTAAGTGAACAGCCACTGCGAGAACATGAAGAACACGTAGTTCATGCAGAAGTAGCTCGCCCCCAGCACCAGCACGTCGCGATCGAGCAGCGCGTCGCGCCAGGACCCTGGGGCGGCAGCCTCCACCTTCGCGCGGCCGCGGTCGATGAACGCGATTTCCTCCGGCGTGATCGCGGGGTGCTGCACCGGCAGGTCGCGCGCATACCAGTACCACCAGATCCCGACGGCGACGCCGAACGGCGCGAGGATGTAGCAAGCCTCACGCCAGCCATAGGCGACGATCAGCGCGGTCACGATCGGGCCGAGCGCCGCCTGCCCGAGCGAGAGGCCCGAACTCGTCACCGCGTTCGGCAGCGCCCAGTGACCGGGCGGGAACCAGGCTTCGACCGTTCCCGCGGTCACCGGAAAGATCGGCGCCTGGGTCGCGCCCAGCAGCAGGCGCACCGACACGAGAGCAACCATCGCGCCGGCCGCGGAAGCCGCCATCAACGAAGGCGCGAAGCCGGTGAGCCAGGTCAGCAGTCCCCAGGCGACGGTGAGGAATCCGAGCGCGCGGCGCGTGCCGTAGCGCTGCCCGAAGATGCCGCCCGGAATCTGCAGCAGCGTGTAGCTGAGGCCGAAGCTGCCGAGGATCCAGCCGAGCTCGGTGGTGGTGAAGCCGAACTCCGCGCGGATGCTCGGGATCGCCACCGAGAGGATGTTGCGCAGCAGGTAGTTGATGAAGCTCACGACGAACAGCACGGAGAGCACGCGCCAGCGAACCGGGATCCTGCGCAGCATCTTCACTGGCTCCTCATCGGTTCAGGTGGCGTCGCAGCACACGATCGCGTTTCAGGTCGGCCAGGATCCGGTGCGCCGCGTTGTGCCCGGGCGCGCCGGTGACGCCGCCGCCCGGGTGCGTTCCCGCGCCGCACAGGTAGAGAGCCGGCACGGGCGCGGCGTAACGCGCTGCGCCCGGCACCGGCCGCATGAAGAACAGCTGGTCGGGCCGGAGGTCACCGTGAAAGATGTTGCCCTCGGTGATGCCGAAGGTGGCCTCGAGGTCGGCCGGTGTATAGAGCCGCTGCGCGACGACCGAGCGGCCGACTGCGGGCACGAAGCGCGCGATCTGGCGAACCAGCTGCGCCTCGAGGCGCTCGCGCTCGAGGCTCCAGTCGGATCCGGCGAGCGCGTACGGGAGGTACTGGATGAAGCAGGTCATCACGTGCCGGCCCGGCTTCGCGAGCGAGTCGTCGATCAGCGAGGGCACCAGGCAGTCGATCCAGAGTTCCTCGGCGATGCGGCCGCGGCGCGCCTCGCCGTAGGCGGCCTGTGCGCCGTCGAGCCAGGGCACGAGCGTGAACTGCGCGCGCCGCAGCGCATCCGAGCCCGGCTCCTCGTTCTCGAGCCGCGGCTCTTCCGAAAGCACCAGGTTGAACTTGCCGCAGGGGCCGTCCATCTTGATGCCGGCGACGCGTGCGCGGAACTCCGGGTCGAGCGCGGCCTCCGGCACCAGCCTGAGATAGGTGCGCTTCGGGTCGGCGTTCGACACCACGATTCCGGCCTCGACCGTGCTGCCGTCTGCGAGCGTCACGCCGGTCGCGCGCCCGCCGGCAACGCGAACCTCGGCGACCTCGGCCCCCGTGCGAAGCTCGACGCCGGCGCCGCGGCAGGCCTCCGCCATCGCCGAAGTGATCGCACCCATGCCGCCCATCACGTGGCCGACGAAACCCTGCTTCGATTCCGCGCCGCCGCCGAGCAGGTGAAACAGGAGGCCGAACAGCGTGCCCGGGTCGTAGGGACCGCCGTGCTTGCCGTAAAGGCTGTTCGCGAGGATCAGGGACTTCAGGTGCGGCGACTCGAGCGTGCGGTCGAGGAATTCGCCGAGGCTGCCGGTCGCGAAAGCGACCAGCTCCGGGATCTCGCGGTTGCTGAGGCCGCGGAACTTCAGCGCGAAGCCGAGCAGGTCGCCGAGGCCCGCGAGGCCCTCACGCCGCATGTCGGGCGGCGCCTGCATGAACAGCGGCTCGAGATGGCGGGCGAGTCCCGCGAGGCGGCCCTCCATGGCGAGGAAGCGCTCGCAATCGGCCGGCGCGAACCGCGTGAGCAGCTCGCGCATGCGCCCGTGATCGCTCCACCAGGGCAGCACCACGCCGTCGGGCGTCACGGCCTGCACCGTCGGCTCAGCCGCGATCATGCGCAGGCCGTGCCTGTCGAGCTCGAGGTCGCGGATGACTTCGGGCCGCAGCATGCTCGCCATGTAGGAGGCGGTCGAGACGCGGCAGCCCGGTTCTTTCTTGTTATCAATTTCCTCGGTCACCGCGCAGCCGCCCAGCACGTCGCGGCGCTCGAGCACGACGACCGAGAGGCCGGCACGCGCGAGGTAGAACGCGGCGGTCAGCCCGTTGTGCCCGCCGCCGATCACGGCGACGTCGTAGCGCTTCGCGGTCACGTCGCGCGGTCGCCAGATGCCATGCCGATCCCCCCGAAAGGATTCAAATCGCGGGCCCCGGCACGATCGGCGACCCGTCGAAGAAGCGGCTGAGCCGGAAGCCTGCAAGCAGCGCCGGGTCCGAGGTCCCGTTCACCATCCCCGCGATCAGTCTACCGGCGCCCGGGCCGATACCGAAGCCGTGACCGCTGAAGCCGGTCGCAACGTAGAAATCGCCGATCGAGTCGATCGGCGCGATGATCGGCAGGACGTCGGGCGAGGCCTCGATCATGCCGCCCCAGGTCTCGACGAAGGCTGCGCCTGCAATTTCCGGCAGCCAGGCGTCGAGGGCCACGCGCATTTCGCGCAGCTCGCGCGCCGCCGGTGGAGGGTTGAGCACGCGCTCCCGCTCGAACGGCGACACGGCGTCGAGCGCCCAGCGCGAGGGCATCGCGAGCGCATGGAAGAAATCGCGGCCGAACGAGAGCCGGACCGAATCGGGGCTCGCACGGAAGGCCGGCAGGAAGTTGAGCGCCTCGCGGAAGCTCGCGGGCACCAGTGAGTGCAGCGAGGAATGCCCGTGCGCGACCGTGTAGCCGCCGTCGTCGCGACGTCGGATCGCAAGCGCCGGCGACCAGGCCTGGCCGTCGAGAAGCTTCGGCGCCGGCGCGAGCCGGGCCACGGAGTTGAGCACCGGCAACTGCGGCACGCGGATGCCGAGCGAGCCGCAGAACAGCCGTGTCCAGGCGCCGGCGGCGCAGACGACGGCCCGCGTCGCGACCTGGCCGTGCTCGGTGACCACCGCCGACACGCGCCCCGCCGCCGTCTCGATGCCGCGCACCGCGCAGCGGCTGACGACGCGCGCGCCCGCGCGCGCGGCGCCGCGGGCGATGGCGCGGCCGGCCCGCGAGGGCTCGGCCCGCCCGTCGCTCGCGGTGTAGAGCGCGCCGGTGAACCGGCCACCCGCGGGGAAAACGTCCGCGAGCTCGCGGCCGGCGATGACTTTCGTGTCGAGGCCGTGCGTGCGCGCGACGCCGAGCCACTCCGCGAGCCCGGCGAGTTCGTCCTCGCTTTCGGCGAGATAGAGCGTGCCGCCCTGGCGGAAGCCGAGGTCTTCGCCGAGATGTGCGGAGAGATCCTTCCAGATCGCGAGGCTCTCGATCATGAGCGGCAGCTCGACCGGCGATCGGCACTGCTGGCGCACCCAGCCCCAGTTGCGCCCGGACTGCTCGCCGGCGATGCGGCCCTTCTCGAACAGCGCGACCGAGACGCCGGCCCTGGCGAGGAAATACGCGGTCGAGCTGCCGACGATGCCGCCACCGATGACCACGACGTCGGCCGCCTCAGGCAGCGGATTCTCCGTGGCGTGGAAGGCGAACTCGTCGGTGTCGCCCGGGTGAATCTGCGGCTCGCCGGTCACCGGAGGCGCTCACCGCGGTAGACGACGTCGCCGTCAAAAATCGTCATCAGGCAGGCGGCGTCCTTGATCGCGGACGCCGGCGCCGCGTAGAAGTCCGTGTCCCAGACGGCGACGTCGGCGCGCTTGCCCGGCTCGAGCGAGCCCGTAATGTCGTCCATGAACGTCTGGTGCGCGGCCCAGATCGTGAACGACTTGAGTGCCGCGTGGACATCCACGGCCTCCGCGCGGCCGAACGGATCGCCGCCGTGCACGCCGAGCAGCGGCTCGCGCGCGATCGATGACCAGATCCCGTAACGCGCCGGAAAGGGCGTCACGTCGAAGTCCGAGCCGCTCGCCCAGTGGATGCCCTGGCTCAGGAAGCTCGCGAACGGATTGAGCCGGAGGCTTCGTTCCGGCCCGAAAGTGCCGGCGTAGATGTCGCCGATCCACCAGGTGAAGCTGGGCGACGGCTCGGGGTAGCCCGCGTCGAAGTCCCGCTGCATCGCCGCCATCGACTCGAGCGCGTGCTCGCCCGGAATGTTCGCATGGATGATCGAGTGGCGCATGCCGCGAACCGGCTTCTGCCGCAGTGCGAGCGCATAGGAATCCACGACCCAGTCGATGGCCCGGTCGCCGATCGCGTGCGTGCCGACGTGCAGTCCGGCATCGTGGTAGAGGAGGATCAGCGCGCGGATCAATTCCGCATCGAAGGCCGGGTAACCGCGGTTGCCGGCGTCGGTCCCGGTGCGGTCGCGGTTCCAGTCCTGCCACATCCAGGCGGTGCGCGACGCGCCGCTGCCGTCGGCGAAGATCTTCACGCCGCCCGAGACGAGGCGGTCGTCGCCGCCGCCTTCGGCCGGCTTGCCGAGCGGCTCGATGAGCGCAATCAGCTTCCTGGCATCCTCGAGATTGCGCGGGCTGTGCCAGAGCGCGAACACGCGCACGGTGAGCCCGCCCTCCGCGAGCACGTCGCGGTAGGCGTCCCAGTATTCGAGCGCCGAGTCCGGGTCATGGAACAGGCTGCCGCCGATGCCGGGATCTTTCACCCCGGTCATGCACTCGCGGTTGAACTCGCCCGACATCGCACGGATCGCCTCGCGCAACTTGGCCGGGCCCGCCTTCGGAACGAGGTCCGCGACCAGCGCCATCGCGGTTTCCTTGAGGACGCCGGTCGGATTGCCCTGCGCGTCGCGGTCGATCAGGCCGCCCGACGGGTCGGGCGTGTCGCGCGTGATGCCCGCGAGCGCGAGCGCCGCCGAGTTCGCGACGCCGTAATGGCCCGTCGTGTGCACGAGCCAGGCGGGATGGCCGCGGCTCGCCGCATCGAGGTCTGCGGCGATGACCGGGCGACGCTCCGCGTACTTGCCTTCGTCCCAGCCGCGTCCGAGGATCCACTCGCCGGGTTGCAGCACGCTTGCGCGCTCGCCGACGCGCGCGACGACGTCCGCGATGCTCTTGACGTCCGGGAATGAGAGCCCGAGGTACGTGAGCCGAACGAGCCCGCCGTGCGAGAAGTGCGCGTGCGCGTCAATGAGGCCCGGCGTCGCCGTGCGGCCAGCCAGGTCGATGCGCTCGGTCGCGGGTCCGGCGAGCCGTGCGATCTCCGCCGTGGTGCCGACCGCGAGGATGCGCCCATCCCTGATCGCCAGCGCCTCGGCGACCCGGTCGTTCGCATCCACGGTCAGCACGCGACCGCCGGTCAGGATGAGGTCCGCCGCGGGCAGGACGCCGGCATTTTCCGCTGCCGCGGGCAGGACGCAGCACCCGAGCCACACGGTCACTGCGAGCTTGAAGCCCATGCAAGTCCCCTCCCCGGTAGCATGCTAGCGAAAATGACCCCGACTGCGCCGCATTCCGACCGGAACGCCTGGCTCGTACTCGCGCTCGTCTCGATCGCGAACTTCGGCAATTTCTACGTCTACGACTCGATCGGTCCGGTCGCCGACCTGCTGCAGCGTCAGCGCGGCTTCAGCGACACCGAGATCGGCTGGCTGAACGCGATCTACAGCCTGCCAAACGTCGTGCTGCTGCTGGTCGGCGGCTGGATGGTGGACCGCTTCGGTGCGGGCCGCATGATGGCCGTGACCGCCGCGCTGTGCTTCGCCGGCGCCCTGCTCACCGCGCTGGGCGCGGGCTTCGCCGGCATGGCGGCCGGGCGGCTGCTGTTCGGCATCGGCGCGGAGACTTTCAACGTTGCGACGCTCGCGGCCATCGTGCGCTGGTTCAGCGGGCGGCAGCTCGCCTTCGCGATCGGCGCCTCGCTCGCACTCGGCCGCGCCGGCGCCTTTGCAGCGGACCTCTCGCCCACGTGGATGGCCGCCGCCTACGCCGGCGGCTGGCAGCCGCCGCTGCTGTTCGCGGCGACGCTCGCCGGCGTCTCGCTGCTCATGGCACTCGCTTACTGGCAAATCGATCGCCACCGAGGTCCGGCGCCGACGCCCGACGCCGTGCCGGTCTTCGCCTGGCGCGATCTCCACCGCTATGGCCCGGCGTTCTGGCACCTCCTTGCGCTGTGCGTGCTCTGGTATGCAGTGATCTTCGCCTTCCGCAGCACCTTCGCGATCAAGTATTTCCAGCATGCGCACGGACTCGACCTCGCGGCCGCGGGCGCCATCAACGGCTATGTGTACCTCGCCGCGTTGTTCGCGACGCCGTTGTTCGGATGGCTCAGCGACCGGAGCGGGCGTCCCGCGTCGCTGCTCGCTTTCGGCGTGCTGCTGCTGCCGCTCGCGATGCTGACGATGATGTCGAACGCACTCTCGCTCTGGGTCGGAACCGTGCTGATCGGCATCAGTTACTCGCTGGTGCCGGCGGTCCTCTGGCCGCTGGCGGCGCGGCTGGTGCCCGAAGCCCGGCTCGGTACCGCGCTCGCGCTGCTCTCGATCGGGCTCAACGTCGGCATTGCGGCGGCAAACCTGGTCGCGGGCGGGCTCAATGACAGCTTCGCCGCCGGCGCGGGCCATCCCGCGGGCTACCAGCCGATGATGTGGTTCTTCGCCGCCTCAGGCGCCGCGGGCTTCGCCCTCGCATTGCGGCTGTGGCGCGTCAAAGGTGCCGGGTCGTAGATTCGTAGTTCCTGTCAGGAACTACGAATCTACGACCCGGCACCGTAAACTACGGCCCCTTCTTGGGCCTATCCCGGAGCACCGCTTGAAGAAGCCCGCCACCGTCACCATCACCGGCGCCGCCGGCCAGATCGGCTATGCGCTCGCGTTTCGTGTCGCCTCGGGACAGATGCTGGGCAGCGACCGCCCGGTCGACCTCAACCTGCTCGAGATCACGCCGGCACTGCCCTCGCTCGGCGGCGTCGTCATGGAGCTGATGGACTGCGCGTTCCCGACGCTCAACCGGGTGACCGCGACCGACGACGCGAAGGCTGCGTTCAAGCACTGCGACTACGCGCTGCTGGTGGGCGCGCGCCCGCGCGGGCCGGGCATGGAGCGCAAGGACCTCCTGCTCGCCAACGCGCAGATCTTCTCCGCCCAGGGCAAGGCGCTCGACGCGGGCGCGAGCCGCGACGTGCGGGTGCTGGTGGTCGGCAATCCCGCGAACACGAACGCGCTGATCGCGGCGTCGAACGCGCCCGGCATCGAGCGGCGCAACTTCACCGCGATGACGCGCCTCGACCACAATCGCGCGCTCGCCCAGCTCGCCGCCAAGGCCGGCAAGCACGTGAACGACGTCCGCCGCATGATCATCTGGGGCAACCACAGCGCGACCCAGTACCCGGACATTGCCCACTGCACGGTCGCCGGCAAGCCGGCGAAGTCGCTGGTCGAGGCGAAGTGGTACCGCGAGGAATTCATCCCGACCGTCCAGCAGCGCGGCGCGGCGGTCATCAAGGCGCGCGGCTCGTCTTCGGCGGCCTCGGCCGCCTCCGCCGCGATCGACCACATGCGCGACTGGGCGCTCGGCACCGCGGACGGCGACTGGACCAGCATGGGCGTGCCGGCCGACGGCAGCTACGGCATCGGCGAGGGCGTCATCTATTCGTACCCGGTGACCTGCAAGGAAGGGAAGTACTCCGTCGTGCAGGGGCTCGCGATCGACGAGTTCAGCCGCGAGCGCATGGACGCAACGCACCGCGAGCTGCTCGAGGAGCGCGAAGGCGTCCGGGACCTGATCTGAGATGGAGGCCGCAATGAAGACCGCCCTGCGTTCCGCGGCCGTGGCCGCGCTGATCTCGATGGTGGCGGCCGGCGCGGCGCTCGCGCAGGAAAAGACACAGAAACCGCCACTGCACGGCACGCACTGGATGGCGATCACCGGCAAGCCCCTGGCGGCGACCGCCGGCGCGCGCATGTTCGAGCGTGGCGGCAACGCGGTCGACGCGGCCTGCGCGATGCTCGCGGCCACCTCGACCATGTGGGACGTGCTTTCCTGGGGCGGCGAGACGCAGGCGCTCGTATACAACCCGAAGACCGGCAAGATCATCGCGATCAACGGCCTCGGTGTCGCGCCGACCGGGGCGACGCCGGAGTTCTTCAGGGACAAGGGACTCGAGGGCCCGCCCGAGGACGGGCCGCTCGCCGCGGTGACGCCCGGCACGCCCGGCGCGCTCATTACCATGCTCGCGGAGTTCGGCACGCTCTCGCTCGCCGAGGTGCTTGCGCCGTCGATCGAACTCGCCGACGGCTACGCGATCGACGCCGAGACGGCGGACGACATCGAAGTCGAGAAGGACAAGCTCAAGCAGTGGCGCTACGCGAAGGCGGTAATGTTGCCGCACCTCGGCCAGGCGCGCGAAGCTCCGGTCGCCGGCGAAGTCTTCCGCCAGCCCGATCTCGCCGCGACCCTGCGCAAGCTGGTCGAGGCGGAATCGGCGGCGCTCGCCGCCGGAAAGTCCCGCCGCGAAGCGCTCCAGGCCGCGTACGACCGCATGTATCGCGGCGACATCGCCGAGGAGTTCGTGCGCGGCGCGCGCGAGGAAGGGGCGTTGATCACGACGAGCGACCTTGCTGACTGGCGCGTGAAGCTCGAGGAGCCGCGGCACACGACCTACCGCGGCATTGACGTCTACAAGCTCGATCACTGGACCCAAGGCCCGGTGATGCTCCAGTCCCTCAATATCCTGGAAAACTTCGACCTCAAGACGATGGGCTACAACAGCGCCAACTACGTGCACACCGTCTACCAGGCGATGAACCTCGCGTTCGCGGACCGCGACTTCTACTACGGCGATCCCGACTTCCCGCCGGTCGAGCCGATCCAGGGACTGCTGTCCAAGGATTACGCGAAATCACGCGCGGCTGCCATCGCGCCCGCCGCCGCCAACGATCCCTCGATCGGCCCCGGCGATCCCTATCCGTTCCAGGGCGGCTCGAATCCCCACACGGAGCTGCTGCGCAAGCGCGCAACCGCCGCGTTGCCCGCCTTCGACGCGGAGCGCTTCGCCGCCGCGACCGACCCGGTCCACGGCTCCTTCTATCGCGGCACGACTTCCGTCGTCGCGGCCGACAAGGACGGCTGGGTCGTCTCCATGACCCCCTCCGGCGGCTGGATACCGGCCGTGATCGCGGGGCGCACCGGCATCGGCATGAGCCAGCGCGCGCAGCAGTTCGTTATCGACCCGGCCGTGAACCCGTACAACGTGATCGAGCCGGGCAAGCGCCCGCGCGTGACGCTGACGCCTTCACTCGCGTTCAAGGGTGGCAAGCCGTGGCTCGCATTCGCGGTGCAGGGCGGCGACACCCAGGACCAGAACCTGCTGCAGTTCTTCCTGAACGTCGTCGAGTTCGGCATGACGCCGCAGCAGGCGGTCGAGGCGCCGAACTTCACGAGCTGGCAGATGCGCGACTCGTTCGTCCCCCACGAGCGATTCCCAGGCCGGATCACGCTCAACAACGCGATCCCGGACGGGGTGCGCCGCGACCTCAAGGCGCGCGGCTACGCGGCGGAATTCCGGTCGCGCACCTCCGGCCCGATCAACGCCGTCCTGATCGACCACGCCCATGGCACGTTCTGGGGCGGATCGAGCAACTACGGCGAGGATTACGGCATCGCCTGGTAGCAATCAGGCGTAGACTCCCCGGCACGCTCCGCCAGAGGGCGGGGTTACAACGACACAGGGGAGACAAGATGAAGACGAAGACAATCGGCCTCGCGGCCGCGGTACTGGCCTGCGCGTCAGTCCCAGCGGTCGCCCAGGAGCACTGGACGGAGGGGCCCGTGTGGGAATGCAGCGCATTCCGCACCCTTCCCGGGCAGTTCGACAACTACATCAAGTACATCCGCGCCAACACCGAAAAGATGGACGCCGAGGCCAAGAAACAGGGGCTGATCCTGGACTTCAAGACCTTCGTCAAGGTGCCGAAAGACGCGAACGATCACGACGTCGAATTCTGCACGCTCTACCCGAGCTTCGCGAAAGCGCTCGACTTCAACCAGGGCGACAACGACAAGTTCGACGCGATCGCGGCGGCGCACTACGGCACGCCCGATGACGAAGCGCAGGCCGGGAAATCCGCGCCGCGCCTCGAGATGCGCACGTTCCTGGGCACGGTTTACGTGCGCGAAGTGAACCTGCGCCCGGCCGAGTAACCGGCATAACGACATCAATGAGGAAGCCAACATGATGAAATTGACCATTGGCCTGCTGGCCGCTGGCAGCCTGTGCGCGTCCATGGCGGTCGCGCAGGAACACTGGACCGAAGGCCCGGTGTGGGAATGCAGCGCGTACCGCACGAATCCCGGACAGTTCGACAACTACATGAAGTGGCTGCGCAGCCATTCGCTGGTGACGACCGGTGAGGCCAAGAAGCAGGGCCTGATCTCGGACTACAAGGTGTTCGTCAAGCCGCCTGCCGACCCGGACGACTATGACGTGCTGATCTGCAACCTGTACCCGAGCTTCGCCAGTGCGCTCGACTTCAACCAGGGGGACGAGGACAAGTTCGACGCCATCACGGCCGCCCACTGGGGAACGTCCAAGCAGGACGAACAACTGAACAAGTCGGCCCCGCGCCTCGAGATGCGCAAGTTCCTCGGCACCAGCTACGTGCGCGAGGTGAGCCTCCGGCCTGCCGGCTGAGCGGTTCCGGAAGGGATTCCAGCGCGAAAGCCGGCCCAGGGCCGGCTTTCGCTTTTCAGCCGTTTGGCTTCTGCTGGGCGGCCGCCGTAGCTTCGAGGTCCGAGAGGTTGACGCCCGAGGTAAGCGCAGTCTTGAGCTCGTCCATGCTCGCAGCGGTACCCGAGACTTCGACCGCGAAGCGGTCGCCGACGATCACGCTGTATTCGCCGCGGTTCGCGTTGCTGTCCCAGCGCTCGTGGACCATGCGCCCGTCGGTGCGGTAGTCGCGCTCGTAGCCGCCGTCCCACTGGCGCTCCTGCTCGACGTTCGCCCACTTCGCCAGCGCGAGCATGCCCTTGGCGCCGCCGGTATCGTTGATCTCGAGCTTGAGGCTGCGGCCGGCGCCGTCGGAGTAGTCGGCGCTCGCCTCCGCGACTTCAAATCCCATCGCGGCATTCCGCTCGGCGGAAAGCGCGGTGCGCGGCAGGCCTGCGAGCGACTCCGGCAGGAAGGCCTTGAGTTGGTCCGCGGGCAGGGCCGTTACTGCCTGGCTGCCGCCGACCGTCGCGCCAATCAGCGCGCCGACCGCGGCGGCCGAGGGTGCGCCCTGGTTCTGCTGGGCCGACGCCTCGACCTGCTCGCCGGCCTTTTCCATGTTCTTCGCCCATTCCTCGAGCGCAGCGCCCGCGCTGCCCTGCTCGAAGGAGCTGTCGCCGATCGTGGCCGGAGACGGGCCGTAGCCGGCGCCCCACATGCCGCGGCCGATGACCGCCGACGCGACGCTCCACACGATCCAGTTGATGACGATCGCGACGATGATGCACACCACCAGGTAGCCGACTGACTTCTCGGGCGGCGACTTCATGGTCACGGGCAGCCCGAGATACAGGAGGTAAATGCTGTAGATCCCGCCGGCGAGGCTGATCAGCCAGCCGATGCCAGGTATCAGGTTGCCGGCCGCGCCGACCCAGGCCGCGGTCATCGCGTAGGCCACGGTCTTGAGCGCCTGGATGCCGTCCTTCTGGCCCCCAAAGGTCGGCGCGAGCGCGTTGACGATCAGGCTGAAGATGTAGACCGACACCAGCGCCAGCGCGTAGCTCACGACCAGGTACGAGAGCCCGGCGCCCATGCCGATGCGGAACGAGCCGAGGAACGTGCTGACACCGATGACGCTGAGCGACAGGAACATCGCAATGGGGCCGATGGCCGCCAGGATCGCGATGTAATTCTTGTACAGGCCCGCGGTCGTATCCGGTTCGGCGGCGATGACCGGCCATTCCGTCCTGGGCGTCAGCAGGATGGCTTTCGCCCGCGTCGATCAGCTTGCTCATGTTTGATTCCTCCCCGGGCGCGAAGCATACACACAATGGTCTTTTTGCAGTGCAAACGCGGTATAAGTACGGGTACCCATGGTGCTCACTGCGCTCTGGTTGGTGCTGTTCGCGAGCCTCGTCCTGTGGCTCGCGTACCAGCGTGCGAGCCTCGTCAAGGCGACGATCGCCTTCGCTGTGCTGCTCGTGTACTACACGCTGTTCGGCGATGGCGCGACCTGGTGGAAAGCGGCGCTCTGGGCGCTCTACGTCCCGCACGCCCTGCTAAACGTACGGCCGCTCCGGCGCGCGCTGATCTCCAACCGGTTCCTGCTGGTCTTCCGGCGCATGTTGCCGCCGATGTCCGACACCGAGCGCGAGGCACTCGAGGCCGGCACGGTGTGGTGGGACGGCGAGCTGTTCACCGGCGGCCCGGACTGGCGGAAGCTGCTCTCGGCCAAGGCGCCGGCGCTCACCGCCGAGGAACAGGCCTTCATCGACGGCCCTTGCGAAGAGCTGTGCCGGATGATCGACGACTTCGACATCACGCACCGGCGCGCCGACCTGCCGCCCGAGGTGTGGGACTTCATCAAGAAACAGGGCTTCTGGGCGATGATCATCCCCCGCAAGTACGGCGGGCTCGGCTTCTCCGCCTACGCGCACTCGACGGTCGTCGTCAAGATTGCGAGCCGATCGAGCACGGTCGCCTCGACGGTCGTGGTGCCGAACTCGCTCGGTCCCGCCGAGCTCCTGCTGCATTACGGCACCGAGGAGCAGAGGCAGCACCTCCTGCCGCGGCTTGCGCGCGGCGAGGAGATCCCGTGCTTCGGGCTCACCGGCCCGCGTGTCGGCTCGGACGCGAGCACGCTCCCGGACACCGGCGTCGTCTGCCGCGGCACGTACCAGGGCCGCGAGACGATCGGCATCCGCCTGCACTTCTCGAAGCGCTACATCACGCTCGCGCCGATCGCGACCCTCATCGGTCTCGCTTTCCGCCTGTACGATCCCGACCGGCTCATGGGCGGGATTGAGACTGATTACGGCATCACCGTCGCGCTGGTGCCCCGCGACACGCCCGGGATCACGATCGGCCGCCGTCATTTCCCGCTGAACGGCCCGTTCCAGAATGGCCCGATCCTGGGCCGCGACGTGTTCGTGCCGCTCGACGCCATCATCGGCGGGCCGAAAATGGCCGGCCAGGGCTGGCGCATGCTGGTCGAACAGCTCTCGGTCGGGCGTTGCATCTCGCTGCCCTCGATCGCGACCGGCGGCGCCAAGGGCGCCGTGTACTCCTCCGGCGCGTATACCCGCATCCGCCGCCAGTTCAACCTGCCGGTCGGCAAGTTCGAGGGCGTCGAGGCGGTGATCGCGCGCATGGCGGCGCGCACCTACATCATGGACGCAGCGCGCTCGGTGACGACCGGCGCGATCGACGGCGGCGAGCGGCCCTCGGTCCCGGCGGGCATCCTGAAGTACCACGTCACCGAGCTCGGCCGCATGATCGCCAACGACGCGATGGACGTGCAGGGCGGCAAGGGCATCATGCTCGGCCCGAAGAACTACATCGGGCGCGCCTACCAGATGGTGCCGGTCAGCATCACCGTCGAGGGCGCGAACATCCTGACGCGCAGCCTGATCATCTTCGGCCAGGGTGCCGTGCGCTGCCACCCGTTCGTGCTGAAGGAGATGAACGCCGCCCAGGACCCGGACCGCGAGAAGGGCCTGCGCGACTTCGACGCCGCGCTGTTCGGCCACATCCGTTACACACTCTCGAACGCCGTGCGCTCGTTCATCGGCGCGCTGACGCTCTCGCGCATCGTCACGGCGCCGATGACCGGCCCGACCAAGCGCTTCTACGAGCACATCAACCGCTTCAGCGCCTCGTTCGCCTTCGCGACCGACGTCGCGATGCTCTCGCTCGGCGGCTACCTGAAGAAGAAGGAGAACCTCTCCGCACGGCTCGGCGACGTGCTGTCCGCCATGTACCTCGCCTCCATGGTGCTGAAGCATTTCGAGAACCAGGGCCGGCCCGCCGCCGACCTGCCGATCGTCGAGCACGCCTGCCGCTCCCTGCTCTATCACGCACAGGAACAGCTCCACAGCTTCCTGCGAAACTTCCCGGTGCGCTGGCTGGCCGCCATCATGCGCGCCGTGATCTTCCCGCGCGGGCTCACCTACTTCGCGCCGAGCGACCGCCTGAACCCGAAGATCGCCGAGCTCGTGATGAACCCGGGCGAGGCGCGCGAGCGGCTCTGCCACTACGTCTACCGCACGCTCGAGCCCGGCAATCACCTCGGCCTCGTGCAGCAGGCGCTCGAGCTCGCGATCGCCGCCGAGCCGCTCGAGAAGAAGATCCGCGTCGAGGGCGTCAAGACCGGCCTCGTGAAGGCGCTCGACCTGCCCGGGCAGATCCGGGAAGCGCTCGCGGTCGGCCTCATCACCGAGGCCGAGGCGGCGCAACTTCGTGAGTACGACCGCAAGGTGATGGAGATCATCCACGTCGACGACTTCGAGTCGCACGAGCTGGCGGCCGGCGGCGCGCAGGACGCGGAGGTCAGTACTTTCCAGGTGGCGTAGGCGATCCGGGCGAGCTGGCGTGGCCTGAATCCTGCTGAACCGGTCACACGTGCCGGCGTCGGCACTCGGCTGCCCCGAGTGCTACGGCAAAGCTGCGACGCAGTTTGCAGAATTGCGGCGCGGCTGGGATTCAACTGGCGCCATGGAGCTGCAGACCGTCTCCGACGTTCGCGAGTTCTTCCGCGACGCCCTCCAGGCCGCGCTGGATCGCCAGCACCTGCATGTCCGGGACCATACCGAGCACTACATCGTCAACCTGCTGGCGATGTTCTCGCACACGGACGCGCTGTTCGAGCCGGACACAGAGCGCTCGCAGCTGAAGCCGCTGGCGCTCCTGCTCGCCGAGGCCGCGGACGCGCCGGACGAGCGCCAGCGCTTCCGCACGCTGCAGCGGCTCGGCGACGTCGCGCTGTTCGTCTCCGGCTTCCTCGCCGGCAGCTTCTCGCGCCGGCCGGTGGACGTCGACTACCACATCGCGATGGGCGGCCGCGCCTACGGCACGCTCGCCCAGGCGCCCTGCCACGGGGCGCAGCGCGTGCTCGCCGGCGTGTTCGCTGAACTGCAGGACAAGTTCCAGCCGCTGGTCGACGCGCTGAACGAAATCGGCGAAGGCGCCGCGCGCAACTCGTCGCGCGACGTGCTGCGGCTCTACGAGCTGTGGCACAAGACCGGCAGCCCGCGCGCGCACCGGCTGCTCCTCAAGCTCGGCATCCGGCCGGTGACCGCCGGCGTGTTCGCGAATTGAAACGCCATGACCGTGCGGGCCCTCGAGCGGCTCGAAACGCTGCTGACCGGAATCTACGACCTCGATATTGGATGTCGCGTCGAAGACTTTCTCGTCACTGACCGCCGGCGGCTCCCGGGCGAGTGCCCTGAGGCGCCCGGCGAAGAGCAGCTGTTCGTGGCGGCGGCGGGCGATGAGCTCTGCATGTCGCTGTACCTCGACCCGGACCTCCTCGAGCGCCTCGAGCAGCGCGACCCGAGCGAAGGCCTCGACGCGGAGAACCTCGCCGACTGCTGGACCGCCCTCGAGGGCATCAGCCATTTCCTGTGCGTGGCCCACAACGCCACCCACGACCGGCCGGTCTCGCGCCTCGCGCTCGAGATGCAGGCCGAGATCGACAAGTACGTCGCCTGCGTCTCGCTCCTGCGCCGCAGCCATCCCCGCCGGTTCCCGGCCGAGCTGCATGCGCTCCTGTTTCGCCGTGCGCAGGTGGACCCGGCACTCGCCGGTTCGCACGAACCCCTGTACCGGCGCGCGAGCCGCCAGGCCGCGCGCTTCTGCGCCCGGATGGAGCCGCGCCTGCGCGCCCTGTGCCGGCGCGACGACGGCGCCTGGCTGGGCGACCTGCGACGCTTCTATCGCCTGAGCGACCTCGGCAAGCTGAGGCACATCGATTCGGCCTGCGCCGCGTCCTAGGCCCCGCCTGCGCTAAGATTCGCTGTCGCCCCGGGGAGCGGCCGCGTGACCACCAGCCTCATCTACGAAGTCGAGTGCCAACTCGACCCGGACATCGTCGCCGCTTACGACGCCTGGCTCCCGGGCCACGTGCGCGACGTGCTGGCCTGCCCCGGATTCCACGGGGCCAGCATCGAGGCGCCCGAAACGCCGCCGGGCGAGCGCCAGCGGCGGCGCGTGCGCTACCGCGTGGAGAGCGCCGCCGCCCTCGACCACTACCTCGAGAACAACGCGACGCGCCTGCGGACCGAGACCGCGCAGCGGTTCGGCGGGCGCGTGCACTGCGAGCGGCGCGTGTTCAAGCCGCGCGAGGAGCTCGTGCCGCCCGGCCGCGAGCCGGCCCGCTGCCTGAACTGCGGCAGCGTCACCACCGGCAGCCACTGCGCGCAGTGCGGCCAGGCCTCGGACGTGCACGTGCTGTCGATGAAGGAAGTCGCGGGAGACGTCACGCACTCGCTGCTGCACCTCGACAGCCGAGTGTGGCGGACGGTGCGGATACTGGCGCGCAAGCCCGGCGAGCTGACGCGCGAGTTCATCGCCGGCCGGCACCAGCTCTACATTCCGCCGTTTCGCCTGTATCTCGCGATCAGCATCCTGTTCTTTGCGGCGCAGGCGCTGCTGCCGGATTCCACGGCCTTGAGCGTCGACCGGGACGGCGACACGGTCTACGCCCCGGTCAGCGTCCAGGTGCCCGACGCGCTGAAGAGCGAGGTCACGGCGGACCTGAAGAAGGAAGGCATCGACGTCGAGGATCTGAAAAAATCCGCGGCGCAGCCCGGAAGCTGCAACGTCACGATCTTCGACGACGCGCGCTTCGACAGCTTCGAGCAGGCCCTCAAGCGCGCCTGCGAGCAGATGCGCCAGGACGGCGGCAAGCGGTTCGCGGAGCGCTTCGCGTCCACGGCGCCGAAGCTCATGTTCCTGTTCCTGCCGCTGATGGCGGGCGTGGCGATGCTCTTCTACTGGCGCCCGCGGCGCCTGTACGCCGAGCACCTCGTGCTGTTCCTGCACAACCACGCCTTCGCGTTCCTGCTGATCGGCGTGACGCTGGTACTCGACGCGATCTCCAGCCTGAAGCTGCCGTTCATCGGCGTGCTCGGCCTGGTGAACTTCCTGCTGTTCGTCTACCTCTTCTGGTACGTCTACCGCGCGATGCGGGTCGTCTACGGGGAAGGCCGCGTCAAGACCGCGCTGAAGTACTTCACCATCGGCACGATCTACTTCGTGCTGCTCGGCATCACGATGCTGGCAGGCCTCGTCTACACCATGATCGGCCTGTCGTGAGCGAAGGCCGGGTCATCCTGCACGTGGACATGGACGCGTTCTACGCGTCGGTCGAGCAGCGCGACCGGCCGGAGCTCGCCGGCCAGCCGGTGGTCGTCGGCGGCGCCGGCGGGCGCGGCGTGGTCGCGGCCGCGAGCTACGAGGTGCGGCGCTTCGGCGTGCATTCCGCGATGCCCATGCGCGAGGCGCTCCGGCGCTGCCCGCAGGCGATCGTCGTGACGCCCCGCTTCCGGCGCTACCGCGAAATTTCCTCGCAGGTGTTCGAGGTGTTCCGCGAGTTCACGGATCTCGTGGAAGGGCTCTCGCTGGACGAGGCCTTTCTCGACGTCACCGGCAGCACGGCGCTGTTCGGCAGCGGCGAGGACATGGCGCACGAGATCAAGAAGCGCATCCGCGAGCGCACCGGCCTCACCGCCTCGGTCGGCGTCTCGCACAACAAGCTGCTGGCAAAGCTCGCCTCGGAGATGGACAAGCCCGACGGGCTCACGACGATCCGGCCTGAGGCGGTGCGCGCGACGCTCGATCCGCTGCCGGTCGGGCGGCTCTACGGCGTCGGCCCGAAGACCGCGGCGCGGCTCGAGGAGCAGGGCATCTTCACGCTCGGACAGCTGCGCACGGCGCCGGAATCGGTGCTCTGGCCGCTGCTGCGGCGAGAGACGCGCACTTTCCAGGACCGGGCCGCGGGCATCGACGAGCGACCGGTGATCTCCGACGCGCCGGAGAAGCAGATCAGTTCGGAAGAGACCTTCGACGTCGACCTTCGCGACCACAAGCAGATGCAGGAGCGCCTCGCGCAGCTCGCGGATCGCACCACCGAGCGACTGCGCGCGCGGCAGTTCAAGGCGGGCATGGTCAGCATCAAGGTGCGGCGGCGCGACTTCGAGACCTTCACGCGCCAGCGGAGCTTCAACCCGCCGACGCAGGAGACGAGGCTCATCGCGCAGGTCGCGGCGGACCTGCTCGACCACTGGCTCGCCGAGCAGCCGCGCGCGGCCGTCCGGCTGCTCGGGGTGGGCGTCAGCGACCTCGAGCCCGAGCAGCAGCTTGACCTGTTCACCACGGCCGAGTTCAGCGAAGCCCGGAGCCTGGATGACGCCCTGGACCGCATCCACGACCGATTCGGCGGCGAGGCCATCCACCGGGGTACCGACCGCTGAGAAAGGGAGACAGTCACCTTTAAAGGGGACTGTCCCCTCTAAACGTGACTGTCCCCTTTAAAAGTGACAGCCCCCGGGGGCATCATGCCCGCCACATGTATACGAGTTTCTTCGGGCTGAACGAGAAGCCGTTCGCGATCACGCCGGACCCGCGCTATCTCTACCTCAGCGAGCGGCACACGGAGGCCCTTGCCCACCTCGCCTACGGCCTCAGCGAGGCCGGCGGCTTCATCCAGCTGACCGGCGAGGTCGGAACCGGCAAGACGACGGTGCTGCGCAGCCTGCTCGGGCAGCTGCCGCCGCACTGCGACGTGGCGCTGATCCTGAACCCGCGCGTCACCCCGGCCGAGTTCCTGCTCGCGATCTGCGACGAGCTGCACGTGCAGGTGCCGGAGGGCTCGACCGGCAGCGTAAAGACGCTGGTTGACCTGCTCACGCATTTCCTGCTCGACGCGCACGGCCGCAGCCGGCGCATCGTGCTGCTGGTGGACGAGGCGCAGAACCTCGACGCCGACGTGCTCGAGCAGGTGCGCCTGCTGACCAACCTCGAGACCGCGACGCAGAAGCTGCTGCAGATCATCCTGATCGGCCAGCCGGAGCTGCGCGAGGTGCTCTCCCGGCCGGAGCTCCGCCAGCTCGCCCAGCGCATCACCGGGCGCTACCACCTGGAGGCGCTGCGCAAGCGCGAGACGCTCGCCTACATCCGCCATCGCCTGCGCGTCGCCGGCGCAAGTCGCGAAATCTTCACGCCCGGCGCGATGCGCGAGCTGCACCGGCTGTCCGACGGCGTGCCGCGCATCATCAACGTCATCGCCGACCGCGCCTTGCTCGGCGCCTACACGCGCGAGGAGCCGACGGTGGACGGGCCGCTGGTGCGCCGCGCGGCTTCCGAGGTCTACGGGCGCCCGGTGCTCGCGCCGTGGATCCGCTGGCTCGCGATCTGCGGCGCGGTCGCGGGCGTCGCGCTGCTCAGCCTGGTGCTGTGGCGCGCGTTGCCCGCGCTCGAGCAGGCGAAAGCCGGCGCGGCGACGGTGGATGAACCGGTGCCAAAGCACGGCGGCAGCGCCAGCGCCTGCCCCGCGCGAGCCGCTCAAAGTCGTGCTCGTGAAGGACGTCGCAGCGACCACGATGGATGCCGCCTTCGATTCGCTGTTCTCGCTCTGGGGCGCCGCCTATCAGCCGGGCGCCGGCGTCGCCTGCGACCAGGCCGCGCAGAACGGGTTGTCCTGTGTCTGGCAGAGCGGGTCGCTCGCGCAGCTCCGGCTCATCAACCGTCCGGCGATCCTGTCGCTCGTGGACCCCGAGGGCACCGCGCACCAGGTCGTGCTGAGTCGAGCTCGACGGCGAGGACGCAAGTCTGCTCGTCGGCGGCGATCAAGCGCAGGTGCCGATCACGGAGCTCGCCGACTACTGGTTCGGCGAGTTCCTCGTGCTGTGGCGGCCGCAGAACTCGGCCCCGCGCCCGCTGCGCGCCGGCATGCGCGGCGACGACGTGCGCTGGCTGCGACAGGGCCTCGAGCAGCTCTCCGGGGTGCCCAATCCGCAGCCCGGCGACTACTTCGACGCCGACCTGGAGCGGCTGGTCGAGGAGTTCCAGCGCAGCCGCCGGCTCGCGGTCGACGGCATCGCGGGCCTGCAGACGCAGCTCGTGCTCGACTCGGCGCTCGAGCCGCCCGGCACGCCGACGCTCGCAAACGCGCCAGGACAGGCGGGCGCATGAGCTTCATCCTCGACGCGCTGCGCAAGTCGGAGATCGAGCGCCAGCGCCAGAGCGGGCCGAGCATGGCGGAGTTCCCGGTGGCGCGCGAGGACCGCCGGCTGCCGATCGCCTTCCTCGTGATCGGCGCGCTGCTCGCGGTCAACATCGCGGTGGTGCTCTTCTTCATGCTGCGCGAGAGCGCGGCACCTGCGGCGACGCCCCCGCCGGCAGAGGAGCCTGCCGCGAAGACCGGCGCGCCACCGGTCGTGGCGGCGACGCAGCCCTCGCCCGACGTGCCGCAGCCCGCTCGAATCCGCAATTCTCCCGGCGGACGATTACTCGGAGCCGCCGGCCGTGTACTACGAGCCGTCCGCGACGCAAGCGCCGGACGCGCCCGACCCGACGCTGCTGCCCAGGACCGGCGCGGGCCCCGGCGTCGCCTACGGCGAGGCGCCGCCGGGCGATGACTTCGCGTCGGTCGCTGCCGCGACGGGACTCCCGGAACTCACGGTCGACCTGCACATCTACGCCGCCGATCCCGCGAAGCGCGCGGTATTCATCAACGGCCGCCGCTATACGCAGGGTGCGCGCATCGCCGAGGGGCCCGTGGTCGCGGAAATCACGCCGGAAGGCGTCGTGCTCACGCATCGCGGCCGAAGGTTCCTGCTGCCGCGGCTCTAGCCGCGGCGCCCATGAACGACGCCGCCCAGCCCGGCGAGGCGCTCGGCGGCATCGAGCTCGCCAGGGCGTTGCGCACCGGCATCCACCGCCTGATCTCCCGCGAGGAAGTGATCAACAAGATCAACGTGTTTCCCGTGCCGGACGGCGACACGGGCACGAATCTCGCGCTCACCCTGCAGGCCGTGCTGGCCTCGCTGCGCGCCGGGCCCGAGCCGCACGCGGGCCAGCTCCTGACCCGAATCGCGGACGCCGCGCTCGACGGCGCACGCGGCAACTCGGGCGCGATCCTCGCGCAGTTCCTGCTCGGCGTCGGCGATCGCGCGGCGACCTGGCCCGCGCTCACCGCCGTGCAGCTCGCCGACGCGCTGTCCGGCGGCGCCGCCTATGCGCGCGAGTCGCTCGCTGATCCCCGCGAAGGCACGATCCTCACGGTCATCGCCGACTTCGCGAGCGCGGCCACGGCCAGCGCAGCGCGCGGCGTGGCCGGGATCCGCGCGGTGTTCCGGGAGGCGCTGGTCGCCGCACGCGCTTCGCTCGAAGCAACGCCGTCGAAGCTCGAGACGCTGCGGCGCGCGAACGTGGTGGACGCCGGTGCCCTCGGCTTCGTCGAGCTCGTCACCGGCATGACGGAGTACCTCGAAACCGGCGTTGCGCCGGCCGACGACGCCTCCGATCCAGCTCCTCTCCGACGACCAGGCGACCGCCGGCACGCAGGTGGACCTCGAACACCGCTATTGCACGGAGTGCACCATCACCGGGCCCGAGATCGATCACCGCCGCGCTCCGCGAGCAGGCAGCCGCGCTCGGCTCCAGCCTCGTCGTCGCGGGCAGCCGGAGCAAGGTGCGGCTGCACGTGCACACCAACCAGCCGGCGCGGCTGTTCGAGCTCGCCGCGCGCTTCGGCGCGGTCGCCGGTGAAAAGGCGGACGACATGCAGCGGCAGCAGGAAATGGCGCACCACGCGGCCCGGCGGCGCGTCGCGGTGGTCACCGACTCCGCGGCCGACCTGCCGGAATCGGTGCTGGAGGCGCTCGACATCCACGTCGTGCCGGTGCGGGTGCACTTCGGCACGCAGAGCTACCTCGACAAGGTCGGGCTGTCGTCCGAGGAATTCTTCCGCAAGCTGGCCGAAAGCCCGGTGCACCCGAAGACCTCGCAGCCGCCGCCGGGCGACTTCCGGCGCGCATTCGAGTTCCTCGGCTCGCACTACGACGCGGTCGTGTACGTCGGCCTCATGGCGCGCGTCTCCGGCACCTTCCAGAGCGCCGAGACGGCCGCCGCGCGCGCGCGCACCCGGGCGCGGATCCTGACGCACGATTCGGGCACGGCGGCGCTCGGCCAGGGACTCATTGCCATGCGCGCGGCCGAAGTCGCGGCCGAGGGCGGGGACGCCGAAGCGGTGCGCGCCGCTGCGATCGCCGCCGGCGGGCGCACGCGAACCTGGGGGAGCCTCGTGACACTCGAGTTCGCGGTGCGCGGCGGGCGGGTGCCGGCCTGGATCAAGCCGATCGCCGATGCGCTGCGGCTTGTGCCGATCCTCATGGTGCGGCCGGACGGCAGCCTCGGCATCGGCGGCGTGCTGTTCGGGCGGAAGAACCCGTACCGGCGGTACGGCAAGCTGCTGCGCCGCCGGCTCGACCCGGCGCGACGCTGGCGCATCGGCATCTCGCACGCGAACGTGCCGGAGGGCGCGGCCGAGGTGCGGGATGCGCTTGCCGCGCGGCTGCCGCGCGCCGAGTTCCTGCCGATCATCCCGCTCGGCACCGCGCTCGGCGTGCACGGCGGCCCCGGCTGCATCGTCGTCGCCGCGCAGGAACTCTAAAAGGGGACGGTCACCTTTTCGGAAATCGGGTCGTTCACTTCTTCGAGTCAGGCAAACGTGACCGTCCCCTTTCGAAAAGGTAGCGTCACCTCCGGAAGTAGACGGCGAGGTTGACCGCGACCACGACCAGGCCGAGGGCAATCTGGATCCCGCGCGTGAGGCCCTCGGGGTAGATGAGCGCGGTCACGTACTGCTCGATGAACGTGCCTTCATAGCCCGCCTCGCCTCCCGCCCTGCGCAGGCGATTCTCGAGCGGTGTCAGCGGGCAAATGGCGCCGGCGAAGCTGATTCCCGCCGCCCACAGCACGGCCGGCAGGTGCAGCCAGGCCAGACGCGGCCAGCGCAGCACCGCGAGCCCGCCGAGCATGACGAAGGCGATGAACCCGAGGTGCAGGACGAGGACCGCATCCGCGAGGATGCGGTTCGTCACTCGGTCTTGACGACCGGGCGCTTTTCCTCGCTCCAGCGCGTGTAGTCGCCCTGCAGGTGGTAGAGCCGCCTGAAGCCCGACTTCTCGAGCACGCCGAGCGCCATCGCGGTGCGGTTGCCGGTGCGGCAGTACACGACGATGTCGCTGTCACGCGAGCCCTCGAGCTCCGCCACGCGTGCCGCCAGCTCCGTGTGCGGGATGTTGATCGCGCCCGGGACGTGGCCCGCCGCGAACTCCTCGGGCGTGCGCACGTCGAGCACGACCAGCGACCGGTCTGCCCAGGCGATGCGCTCGCCGAGGGCCTTCGGTTCGATCGACCCGGGCTCGGCGGCCCAGGCACCGAAAGCGAGCGCTGCCGCCAGCAGCACGAGCGGCAGCCGCACGACTCAGTCCTCGAGCACGAAGGTGACCCGCATGCGCACGCGGTACGCGGTCACCTTGCCCTTCGCAACCTCGATCTCCTGGTCCGCGACCCAGGCGCTCGTGACATTCTTGAGCGTCTTGCTCGCGCGCTTGATGCCCCTCTCGATCGCGTCGTCGAAGCTCTTCGAGGACGTCGAGGTGATCTCGCTGACTTTCGCGACGGTCATGGCCGGCTCCTTCAATTGTGTTATCGCTTTCCCCGCGCGGGAATCATAGCGCCGCGGGCGCGCTCGCGGGGCCGCTATGATGCGCCGTCCAAAGGAGGCTCCCATGTTCCGCAAGCTCCGTAGCGCGCTGGTGCGCGGCCTGGTCGTCGTGCTGCCGATCGGCTTCACGATCTGGCTCTTGTGGTGGATCAGCAGCTCGACCGAGGCTCTGCTGCGCCGGGCCATCCTGCTGGTCGTCCCGCAGGAACACTACCTGCCGGGCATGGGTATCGTCGCTGCCCTGCTGCTGCTGCTCGCCGCCGGGACCCTGTTCAACGCCCTGATCGTCCAGAGCGCGCTCGCTTCCTGGGAGCGGTTCCTCGAGCGGATCCCGGTCGTCAAGACAATCTACGGCGCCACCCGGGACTTCATGAAGCTGATCCCGGCCGGCGGCGAGCGCCGCGATCTCAGGCGCGTGGTGCTCGCCCGCTTCGGCGAAGCGCAGGTGATCGGCTTCGTGACCCAGGACGACGCCGCGGAGCTCGGCATCGTCGGCGCGCAGGACGGCCTGGTCGCAGTGTACTTCCCGATGAGCTACCAGATCGGCGGCTACACGGCGCTCCTGCCGCGCTCGCGCCTCGCGCAACTCGACATTCCGGTCGAGGCAGCCATGCGCATGGTGTTGACCGGCGGCGTATCCGGCGCACCCGCCTAGGCGTAGACTTCGCGCGGCCTGTCCTGGGAGTAGAGCAACTCGACGTGGCGGATGCCGGTCGTACGACGCGCGACGCGCTTGACCGCCTGCACCAATCTCAGGAGCAGGTTGTAACCGGCACGCGGCCCGCCCACGGCGTAGGCCTCGGCGACGACCAGGTGCAGCACCGTGATCCGCTCGAAACTGTCGCGCACGTACAGGATCAGGCCGACCGGGCGGGAGTCCTTGCCCTCCCGCTCGACGGCGAACAGGCACTGCGCGTGGGTCTCGCCGCCCACGCGGACTCGCAGGGTCTTGCCTTCGTTGACGATCTCCGGCGCGCCGTAACGGTCGATCGCCGTCTCGATGCCCTTGCGCACCCGGTGCTGGCGGCCGTTGAAGAACAACAACACCTCGAGCTGGTGGTAATGCTCGGCCGGCAGGTTCGATACGAACGTTATCTGTCGCGCTATGGCAGCCACTCCCGTCGCAGCCCCAGCCGGAGGCAGGGTCAGGCCACCTTACCGAGGGCTTGTACCCCCTGTCGAGATTCACATAATTCGGTCAAAATCGAAAAATCGACCACGGGTGTAGCGCGGCGGCAACGGCCAAGGAGGGCCTGTGGACAGGCTGGGGAACCTTTTTCGCAAGTGGCGGGGTAATAGGGGTTTTTGGAATGAGGAGCCTCAACGCCTCCCGGAAACGCGACCTGTGTCTCGTTCGCCACGACCGATTTTGTCAACGATTGACGCTCCGGTCGGTCATGGGCACCCGGTGCCCACACCGACGCCTATTTGCGCGGGTCCCGAGAGCCCAGTGAACATCGACTACTCCGACATCCTGCCCGGTGACGACGCCCCGGATCCGGTCGATCCGAAAGCGGCGCGGCCGGCTGCACCGGCGCGCCCGGTGCTTGCGACGTCGACCGGTACGACGGGTACGCACCCAGCGCCGCAGCACACCGGCGCAACGGGTACGCACGCGGCATTACCGAACACCGGTGCAACTGGCAAGCACGCGGCATTACCGAACACCGGTGCAACTGGCAAGCACGCGGCACTACCAAACACCGGTGCGACCGGCAAACACGCGGCACTACCGAACACCGGCGCGACCGGCACGCACCCGGCGCTACCGAACACCGGCGCAACCGGCACGCACGCGGCGCTGCAGCAGCCCGGCGCGCGCCCGCACGGCGCGAACGTCGTCGTTCTGTCGGCCGACCCGGTCCTGATCGATCTGTTGCGCGAGGCGGTCGCCGGCGTCCACCGCGTGTGGCGGGCCGACGACGTGACGCACGCGGCCGACCTCATGGTCGCCTCCGGCAATGCCGTGCTGCTGATCGACGCTGCGCTCGCCGACCACGACACCAAGGCGCTCGTCACCCAGGTCCACCAGCAGTTCCCGGACCTCGCGATCATCGTCGCGGGCCGTCGCGACGACGAGCATGAGCTCGCGCCGCTCGTGTCCGAAGGGACGATCTTCCGCTTCCTGCACAAGCCGGCTTCCGCGGAGCGCATCCGCAACTTCGTGGATGCCACGCAGCGCCGGCACAACGGCAGCGATTTCACCGCGACCCAGCCGCCCAGGCACAAGAACCAGCTGTTCGGCGGCACGGCCGAGGTGCAGGCGCTGTCGCCGCCGTTCAAGCTCGCGATCGACAATGGCTTCGTGCGCCGCTGGGGCCGTCGCAGCCTGCTGCTGATCCCGATCGCGCTGATCGCCTGGGGCGTCGTCGTGTGGGAGCCGTGGAACCGCGTGCCTTCCAGCGCGACGGAGTCCGCCGCGGCGAAGCCTTCTACGACAGGCGACCTGGCCGAGGACGCCCGGCTGCAGCAGATGCTGGACGCCGCGGGACTCGCGCTCTCGCAGGGCGCGCTCATCGAGCCGCCCGGCCAGAACGCCCTCGAGCTGTACCGCGCGGTGCTCGCACGGGACCCGGCCAACGACGTTGCGCGGCGCGGTCTGAACAGCGTCGCCGACGAACTCGTCGTGCAGGCCGAGCGCGCGTTGATGGAACAGGACGTCATTCGCCTCGCTAGCGCGGTCGATGCCATCCGGTCGGTGCGACCGGACCACTCGCGCTTGCCGTTCTTCGTGAGCCAGCTCGAGCGCGAGCGGGCGATCGCCGCGCAGTCCGGCAAGCCGGTCCCGGCGTTCGACACGATGGGCCGACCGATAGAGAACCCGGCGGCGTCGACGGAGCTGCCCTCGGTGCGCGCACAGGCTTTCCTGCAGCTCGCCAAAGAGCGCATGCGCAGCAACCAGCTCGTCGGCCGCGACGGCGCGCTGGGTTACCTGGTCAACGCCCGGAAGCTCGCGCCTTCCGACCCGGCCGTCGTCGACGCGATCGGCCAGCTCGGCCTCCTGTTCCAGAACAACGCGCAGAAGGCGATCCGCGAGAACCGCCTCGACGACGCCAGCCGGTGGCTGCAAAACGCCATCGAGCTCGACATCGATCGCACGCAAATCGCGACCATGCGCGCCGACATCGATGCCGCGCGCATCGGCAACGAGCGCGCCGACCGCGGGCGTCTGCTGGTGCTCGCGAACCAACGCATCGCGCAGGGCAGCCTGGTCGAACCCAATGGCGACTCCGCGCTGCACTATCTCGACTTGCTGCGCTCCGCCGACCCGCAGTTCGAGGGTCTCGCGGACACCGGCGCCCTGCTCGCCTCGCGCGCGCTCGCCGAGTCCCGCACGGCGCTCGCGGCGGGCAACTTTGATCGCGCGGACGTGTATGTACGTGCCGCGACCGACGCCAGCGGCCCTTCCGCCGAGGCCAGCGATATCTCCTCGAAGATCATGGCGGCTCGCGTCTCGCGACCTGCCGTGCTCCCGACCCCGGAGCCCGGGGTGTTGCCGGAGAGCAAGCTGCGCCGCACTTCGTTCGCGGCGCCTGTCTACCCCGAGCGAGCCCGCGAACGCGGTCTGCAAGGCTGGGTCGACCTCGAGTTCACGGTGACGAACGACGGCACTACGCGTGACGCAGTCGTGCGTTCGGCGGAGCCCGCGGGAATCTTCGATCGTGCGGCCCTCGACGCCGTCAAGCGCTGGCGCTACGAGCCGCGCGTGGTCGAACAGCGCGTCGAAGCGCGCCTGCGCTTCCGCCTCTCCGAATAAAAGGGGACGCTCACCTTTTCCAGGCTTTAAGCGTCCCCTTTATTAGCGGCGCTCGTGCGCGCGGCCGAGCAGCCAGGCGACGACGGCCCACAGCGCGGCGACGCCCGCCCCCACCAGCGCAATCCCCGAAAGGCTCGCCGACCAGGTCGCGACGATCGCGTCGTGCGCCTTGGCGACCACGTAGTCGCTGGTGCGGTACACGAGCGTGTCGTTGACGTTCTTGGCCTTGTACTTCGACTCGCGGTCGACGTTCGTGTAGAGCATCTCGCGGCAGGGGCGCACGATCGCGTACTGGCCGACGCGCCGGGCGATGAACACGCCGACCAGCGTCATCAGCGTCGGCGACGCCGCGATCAGCAGGAACCCGCCGACCACGAACAGCGGCACGACCACGATCATCGCCGCGACCCCGACCCGCTTGGTCAGCCGCCCGACGGCGAAGAACTGCAGCACGAGCGTGATGATGCTCATGGTGAGCTCGATCCGCCCGAGGAAGGCCGTGCGCGCGTCGCCATCCGGGAAGTGGATGCCGAGCAATCCCGCCTGCTGCAAATAGAGGAACGTGTTGACCGCCGCCATCAGGAACACGAAGGCGGCGATGCCGCCGAGGTAGGGCGAGGTCAGCACCAGCTTCAATCCCGCGAACGGGTTGCCGCCCATCGGCCGCTCCTCGATCCGCTCCGCGTGCGAGCCACGCCCCGCGCTCCAGCCGAGCAGGTAGCGCATCAGGAACAGCGTCGAGGCGAGCAGCGCCGCGGAAACCAGCAGCAGGTTCACCTCGCCCACCGACTTCGCGAGGAAAGCCGTGATCGGCGGAGCCCGTCATCGCGCCGACGCTCGCGCCCGCCGTGATGAACGCAAACAGCCGCTTGCCCTGCTCCTTGTCGAACAGGTCCGCCATGAAGCTCCAGAACACCGCGATCACGAACAGGTTGAAGACGCTCACCCACACGAAGAACACGCGGGCGGTCGCGGCCCGGTCCTCGAGCGCGGTGAACAGCGCCCAGAACGCCCACCAGCTGCGCGACGAAGAACAGGTAGGTCCAGGGCAGGAACACCGCGCGCCGGAAGCGCCCGCTGAACCAGCCGAACAGCGGCACGGCGAGCAGCATGCCGATCAGCGTCCAGCCGAACAGGTCGTCGAGGTTCTCGACGCCGCCCGCGACGCCCATGCTGTCGCGAATCGGGCGCAGGATGTAGTACGCCGTGAACAGCAGGAAGTGGTAGGCGAAAGCGGCGACGAGGCCCGGGACTTCCGCAGGCCGCACGTCCACCGCGCGCGAAAGGACGCGTGCGACGGGTGTCCCGGCCATCCGCTATTCCGCGACCCCGGACTGGTCGAGGACGAAGGCGTACTCCTCGGCGATCTCGCGGAAGCGCTGGAAGCGCCCGGACTTGCCGCCGTGGCCCGCCTCCATGGTCGTGCGGTACAAGAGCGGGTTCGAGTCCGTCTTGCGGGTGCGCAGCCGCGCGACCCACTTGGCCGGCTCCCAGTACTGCACCTGGCTGTCGTGCAGGCCGGTCGTCACCAGCATCGCCGGATAGGCCTGGCGCGTGACGTTGTCGTAGGGCGAGTACGACAGCATGTAGTCGTAAAACTCCTTCTTCTTCGGGTCGCCCCACTCGTCGAACTCGTTGGTGGTGAGCGGGATGCTCTCGTCGAGCATGGTCGTGACGACGTCCACGAAGGGCACCTGCGCAACGATCGCACGGTAGTCGGCCGCCGCCAGGTTGGCGATCGCGCCCATCAGCGAGGCCGCCGGCGCTGCCGCCCATCGCCGAGACGCGCTTCGGATCGGCATAGCCCTCCTTCACCAGGAACCGCGTGACGTCGATGAAGTCGTTGAAGGTGTTGCGCTTGTTGAGCAGCTTGCCGTCGTGGTACCAGCGCCGGCCCATCTCCTGGCCGCCGCGCACGTGCGCGAGCGCGTACACGAAGCCGCGGTCGAGCAGCGACAGCCGCGAGATCGAGAACGCCGGGTCCATGGTCGCGCCGTAGGAGCCGTAGGCGTACTGCAGCATCGGCGCGGTGCCGTCCCGCGCGAACCCGACGCGGTACACGACGGACACCGGAATCTTCGCCGCCATCCCGCGCCTGCGCCCACACGAGCTCGGTACGGTAGTTCGCCGGGTCGAAGTCGCCGAGCACCGGCGTGCGCTTCATGAGCCGGCGCTCGCCGGTCTGGATGTCGTAGTCGTAGACGGTCGCGGGAGTCGTCAGCGAGGTGTACTCGTAGCGCACGATCCGCGTGTCGAGCTCGGGATTCTGGCCGAGGCTCGCGGTGTAGGCCGGCTCGTCCGCCGCGATGAAGAAGTCCTCCCCGCCGCCCAGCGGCCGGATGCGGATCTTGCGCATCGCGCCCGAGCGCTCCTCGATCGCGAGGAAGTCCTTGAACACGTCGAAGTCCGTGAACGAATGCGTCGTCCCGGTGCGGCAGCACCTCGCGCCACTTCGCGCGGTCGCCCTCTTCCCCGACGGTCGCTTCCATCAGCCGGAAGTTCTGCGCCTGCCAGTTGGTGCGGATGATCCAGCGCCCGTCGAGATGCTCCAGGTGGTATTCGTGGTCGCGCTCGCGCGGCAGGAACACCCGGAACGCGAGCGCCGGGTCGTCGGCCCGCGCATAGCGGTACTCGGTCGAGACCGTGCTCTGCGAAACGATGAAGATGTAGCGCTCGTCCTTGGTGGTCCCGACCGCGGTGTAGAAGCTCTCGTCCTCCTGCTCGTAAATGACGGCATCCTGCGCCGGATCGGTGCCGAGCACGTGGCGGCGCACGCGGTAGCCGAGCAGCGTCTCCGGGTGCTTCTCGAGATAAAGGATGCTGCGGCTGTCCGCGGTCCAGGCGAGGTACGGTTCCACGTTCGGGATCGCGCCAGGGAGGACTTCTCCCGGTCTCGAGGTTCTTGAAGCGCAGCGTGAACTGGCGGCGCCCGACCGCGTCCTCGACCCAGGCGAGCAGTCGGTTGTCAGGCGAAACGGCCAGCGAACCCACCTGGAAGAAGCCATAAGCCCTCGGCCATCCGGTTGACGTCGAGCATGACCTGCTCGGGTGCGTCGAGCGTCCCGGCCCTGCGCGCGTAGACCGGGTATTCCTGGCCGGTCTCGTAGCGCGTGTAGTACCAGTGCCCGCGCAGGCGGTACGGGACCGTCGAGTCGTCCTGCTTGA
Source organism: uncultured Gammaproteobacteria bacterium (assembly GCA_963817195.1). GTDB lineage: Bacteria > Pseudomonadota > Gammaproteobacteria > Steroidobacterales > Steroidobacteraceae > SCUD01. The sequence goes on along the minus strand of CAWFNJ010000005.1, from coordinate 93,120 downwards.
TGCGCCCGACGATCTCCTCGTAAACCCTGTCCTCGAGCGCCTTCGTATGCGCCGTCATCGCCGCCTTGTAGGCGTTCTCGGCCTCGAGGTAGCCGATCACGTCGGGGTTCGCGCGCGTGTCGTCGCGCAGCCAGTAGTACTCGTCGGTGCGACTCCCCTTCGGCGATTCGACCACGTGCGGCCGGGTGGCGGCGATCGGCGGCACTGGCTCTGACTTCGGCATGCTCTCGGGCTCCGGCCTGGCTGGCGCGTCGCCCGCGCACGCGGCCAGGAGCAGCGCGGAAACGGCGACCAGTGAAGTGGCATGAAGACGGCAGTTCATCGGCTGCCGCGTATCTTACCGGAGGCCGGTACCTCCCGTGCCCGCGCGACCATTGCGCCGAGCGCCGTGCCCGAGCGCCACGCGCCTTCGGCGCGCGCTTCGAGGCACCAGTCGCCGCAGAAGCCCAGCCCTGCGTCGGCATCGAACAGGCAGGTCTCGCCGAGCGGCGCCTCGACGCGTGCGTGCCGCCAGCGATGCGAGTCCATGACGAGCGCACGCGGCAGTGCACGCCCGACGTGCTGCGAAAACCGGTCGAGCAGCGCCTGCCGCACGATCTCCGGCGACTGGTCGAACTCGACGCACGACCAGTCCGGCGCGGCGTGCAGCACCCAGGCTTCGCGCGCCTCGCGTCCCGGCTTGCTGCCAGTTGCGCGCGTACCAGGCGAGCACCGGGTCACCGGTGAAGCCCGCGTCGGCGACGCCGCGAGCGGCGCGTCGAACGCGACCATCGCCGTCCAGCACGGCGCCATCGAAACCATGCGCACGCGCGCCGCGAGCGGTGTGCGGCCCGCGGCCAGCTCCGCCGCGGCAGGCGCCGGCAGCGCGATCGCGACCGCTGCGAAGTCCGCGTGCGCCGCGCCACGGTCGTCGAGCAGCGTCCAGCCGCCGCGCTCACGCTCGAGGCGCTGGATGCGCACTCCGTAGTCGATGTCGAGCCCGTCGGCGAGGTGCCGCGGCAATGCGGCCATCGCGGGCGCGCCGACCCACAGCTCTTCGCCGCGATCGCGTTGCGGCCAGTCCGGCCGCCAGGCCGCCGCGGCGCCCGCGGCAGCCGCGCGCTCGAGCATGCCCCGGAACCCCGCATCGGACGCCGTCAGGTACTGCGCGCCGTGATCGAAGCTCGCGGCGGCGAAGCGGCGCGTCGCGAGTCGCCCGCCTGGCGCGCGCTGCGACTCGAACACGCGCACCGGCACGCCCGCCTCGCCGCAGCGCGCGGGCGCAGGCAAGGCCCGCGAGCCCGGCGCCGATCACGGCGACCGAGGCGGCATTCATGCTAGCCTGCGGATTCGATGCGGAATTCAACCGGCGTCCTCGGAATCGTCTTCAGCGTGGCACTCGCGGGCTGCGCGGCCTCGTCCGGGCACATCCTACCCGGCGGCTACCTCTGCCCGTCTCGCGACCTACGCCAAAGCGACGCCCTGCTGCGACGATCCGTCCGGCTTCAATTTCGTCGCCCTGCCGAAGCAGGGCCACGTGGATACCGTCGTCGACGCGAAGAGCCAGGTGTTCGATTTCCAGAGCGGCGTATCGCCGTTCGTCGCCTTCGAGCTGCCGGACCAGGCCTCGCGTTACCGCGTGCGCGTGAAGAGCCTCTTCGACCCGAAAGCCGGCGATGGCTCGGGAGTCTTCTATCCCGTGATCGCGCTTGCTGGACGAAACGTACATCGTCGTGCACATGACCGGGCTCGAGAGCCTGCGCCTCGAGCCTTCGCTCGCGACCGTGGGCGGCAAGTCCGGGCTCGCCGTGTCGGTCGGCCTCGACCCGGCCGACCAGAAAGGCAAGTACCTCGTCGTGTTCACGCCAGCGGCGCTGCTCGGCCAGCCGCCGCCGGAAGACCGCGAGGGCGACATCCTGTCGTTGTCGGCGCTCGCCTGGATGGAGCGCAGCGGCGAGGCCGCGCTGCCGGCGTCACCCTACGGGCGGCTGCAGGTCACGATTGCGCCAGAGATTGCGGTCGCGGGGCCAACCAGCAACTAGGCTCCCTCGGGTTCCAGTTCCGTCGTCTCCCAGGTCCCATCCGCGAACACCGTATTGTCGTTGATGCCGCCCTGCTCCACGTCGAGCGGCGCGCACAGCCACTCGCCCGTGATCACGCCGTCCTGGCTGATGGTGCCGTCGAAGAAGCGCAGCTCGTCCCAGAAGCGCGAGCCGGTGGAAGGCCCGTCCGGCGGGAAGTCGAGCGACACGAGCTGCACGCGGTCCGGCAGGATGTGCAGCACCTGCAGGTTCGGGTAGTGTGCGAAAGCCGAGAGCACGACGCCGCTGCCGTCGTCGCGCAGGATGTTGCGCACCGCCTCGCCGCCCATGGTCGCGATGTATTCGACGACGTCGTTCGTGCGCGAGACCTCGCCATTGATCTCGACCACGAACCCGAGCGAGCAGTCGACGGTGAACTCGCCGTCCTCGGCGGTGGCGACGGCGTCCATCTGGAAGAACATCGGCATCTCCGGCGCGGGCGGCCGGTCGTCGTCATCGTTGCAGGCGGCGAGGAGTGCTGCCGCCGCGAGCGCCGCCGCCAGAATGCCGCGTCTCATCCGGTAATCCTGCCAAACCATCCGGCCCGGGTCGATGCCGCTTACAAAGCCGGAACCGCCGCTGGAACGACGAAATCGACGATCGCCCGCATGACCTCGGGCGCCGACAGGATGTCGCGGTGCCCCTTGCCGGAGGTGGTCATGAACTTGAGGCCGGGCCAGGCGTTCGCGAGCGCCTCCGCCTCGGCATAGGGAATCACGTTGTCCTGCAGGTCGTGGATCAGGAAGCCCGGGAGCCGGCGCGCGGCGCGGTCGAGACGAGGTCGAGTTCCCGCAAGGGGCGGCCGGCCTCGGTGTCCAGGATCTTCACGAACTCCTTCATCGCGGGCGGCGGCAGGCCCGCGGTCTTCGCGAGCAGGAGCGGAATGCGGCTGACGCGCGTCGGACTCGAGACGATCACGAGCCGCTTCGGCCGGAAACCGTAGACCAGACCGGCGCCGAGTGCCGCGCCGCCGAAGGAATGCCCGATGGCGGCATGCGCCGGGCCGACGATTCGCTCGACCTCGATGAGGAGCTCGCCGATCTGCCGCGGCGTCGCACTGTCGCCGACCGAGACGCCGTGACCGGGCAGCTCGAGTGCGAGCGTCTGCATGCCGCGCTCGAGGAGCTTTGCGGCGAGCGGCCGGAACTGGGTCGTGCGTCCGCGCCATCCGTGCAGCGCGAGCACGAGCGGTCCGGTCTCGCCCCAGCTTCTTGCGTGTAGGCCCGTACGCAGCTCGACTTCGCGGCCGACGGTGCCGGTCGCGAGCTCCCAGGGCTGGGTCGGATTTCGCCCGCGCGGGCGCGCGATCAGGTCGGCGACCAGGCGGGCGGCCTTGCGGGGCGCGATCCGGCCGTACAGGCTGAGCAGCGGCGGAACATAGAAGGAGATCGGGTTTCGCAAGGACGAAAAAGCCGGCACGGTTGCCCGTGCCGGCCCTCTGTCGGGTCGAGCGCCGGACTCAGCCCGTCGCGGGCTCTGCCGGGGCCGAACCGTCGGCCGGCACCTCGCCTTCAACCGGCGGCGCGAGCGGATCGAGCGGAGCGGCAGCCGCTTCCGGACCGCCGCAGCCCATGGCGCCGTCCACGAACTGGATATTGAGGTCGCCCGTCGACTGGATGTCGCGCACGCAGGTCGTGGTGCCGGAAGCGAGCGGCGCGCTGAATTCCCAGTCGCCCGGGGCGAGCGGCAGGGTCGGGGCCGAGCCATTGCACATGGGCGCGCCGGCCTCGTCGGTCGGGCCGGTCATGGTGACGTCGGTCACCATCATGCGGTTGTTCGCGTACTTGTTCGCCTGGCCGCGCAGCTGCTTCGGCGTCACGCGCACCGGGATGGTCTCGCAGACCCCTCCCTGCGACACGGCCTTGATGGCCAGGTTCGCGCGGATCAGCGGCAGCTCGTCGTTGGCGCTTCCGGAGCCGCCGCAGGCTGCGAGCGCGAAGGCCGCCACGGAGGCGGTGCCGAGGGCACGCAGGCCCGAATGCTTCAGGATCGACATCGTCGACTTCTCCCCAGGTTGCAGGTCCGCATCGGGACCCCTAAATCCGGCGCAGATTCTAGAACATTCGGGCCAAAAGGGGTCGCTTGCCACTGCGAAAAGCTTGGCGTCCCCCTTTTACCAGGGGCGCTCGAGCTCCCAGAGCAGGGGTTCGTAGCCGCGGCGGACGAGCAGCCCCCCGCCGACCGGCCGGAAATGCCGTGCGAGCCGGGTCTGGTACCAGGCGGCGGGCCGCAGCCGGACGCCGGAATCGGTGCGCGCCCGGTCGGCATTCCGTCGCCAGTCCTCGGCGGTCAGGACGCTGAAATAGAGCGCGCCGCGGGAGAGCTTCCCGAGGTTCCGGATTGCCCGCGACGCCGCGCGGTCGTCCTCGACGTACTGGAGGACGTCGTGGCAGATGACGAGGTCGAAAGGCTCCGCCGGCGCGTAGTCGGCGATGCCCTCTCGCACCCAGCCATAGCGCCGGCAGAGGTACTCGCTGGTCTCGAGCCCCACGTAGCGGGCACGGGGGAAGAACTCGCGCACGGGCGCGCGCAGGTGGCCGAGGCCGCAGCCGGCGTCGAGTACGCGCTTCGGCTTGAATCCGAGATAGGCCGCGTAGGCGCAGACGAAACGTCCGAGGCGCAGCGCGTCCGCGCGCGAAGCGACGCGGGTGGCGGGGTTGACGTAGTAGCGGCGGTAAAACCCTGCGTCGAACAAAAGGGGACAGTCACCTCTAGAGGGGACAGTCACCTCTAGAGGTGACTGTCCCCTTTTCATTCGACGGTGACGCTTTTCGCGAGGTTGCGCGGCTGGTCGACGTCGGTGCCCCTCAGCACCGCCGTGTGGTAGGCGAGCAGCTGCAGCGGCACGGTGTAGACCGCCGGCGCCTGGAAGTAGCTCACGTGCCGCGGCATCCTGATCACCTCGACGCCGTCCGAGGGCTCGATCCCGGACTCCGGGTCGGCGAACACGTACAGCATCCCGCCGCGAGCGCGGACTTCCTGCAGGTTCGACTTCACCTTCTCGAGCAGGTCGTTGTTCGGCGCGACCGCGATGACTGGCATGTCCGCGTCAACGAGCGCGAGCGGCCCGTGCTTCAGCTCGCCCGCGGCGTAGGCCTCGGCGTGGATGTAGGAGATCTCCTTGAGCTTCAGCGCGCCTTCCATCGCGATCGGGAACATCGCGCCGCGGCCGAGGAACAGCGCGTGGTGCTTCGGCTCGATCTTCTTCGCGAGCGCGCGCACCTCGCCGTCGAGCGCGAGCGTCTGTTCGAGCATCGCCGGCAGCTCGAGCAGGCGCTGCACGAGCGTCTTCTCGCGCTCCGGCGGCAGGCCGTGGTGCTTGCCGATCGCGATGACCAGCATCCCGAGCGCCGCGAGCTGGGTCGTGAACGCCTTGGTCGAGGCGACGCCGATCTCCGGCCCGGCGCGCGTCAGCAGCACCAGCTCGGACTCGCGCACCAGCGAGCTCTCCGGCACGTTGCAGATGGCGAGCGTGGACAGGAAGCCCGCCTTGCGCGCGAGCCGCAGCGCCGCCAGCGTGTCCGCCGTCTCGCCCGACTGCGAAATCGACACGAACAGCGAATTCGCCGGCACCACCGGGTCGCGGTAGCGGAACTCGCTCGCGATCTCGACGCGGCAGGGCACGCGGCAGAGCTGCTCGATGAAATAGCGCGCGACGATACCGGCGTGGTAACTGGTGCCACAGGCGACGATGTGCACCGAGGTCACACGCTTGAAGACCTCGGTCGCCGCCGGGCCGAAGGCCTGCGCGAGCAGGCGACCGCCCGCCACACGCTCCTGCAGCGTCTGCGCGACCGCGCGCGGCTGCTCGTGGATCTCCTTCAGCATGAAGTGCGCGAATGTGCCCTTCTCCGCCGCCTCCGAAGACTGCTCCGAGACATAGGGCTTGCGTTCGGCACGCTTGCCGGATGCATCGACGATCTCGACGCTTTTCCTGCGGATGCAGGCGACGTCGCCCTCCTCCAGGATGATGAAGGTCCGCGTCACGGGCAGCAGCGCCGCGATGTCGGAAGCGACGAAGTTCTCCTGGTCGCCGAGTCCGATGAGCACCGGGCAACCCGCGCGCGCGAGCACGATGCAGTCCGGGTCCTGGCCCCACATCACCGCGAGCGCGTAGGCTCCCTTCAACTCCGCGACCGTCTCTTGCACGGCCTTGAAGAGATCCCCGCTTGTCCGGAGGTGATAGTGGATCCGGTGCGCGATGACCTCGGTGTCGGTCTCCGAGGTGAACTCGTAGCCGGCACGCTCGAGCTCCGCGCGCAGCTCCTCGTGGTTCTCGATGATGCCGTTGTGCACGATGGCGACGCCGTCGCGCGAGACGTGCGGGTGGGCATTGCGCTCGTTCGGCACGCCGTGCGTCGCCCAGCGCGTGTGCGCGATGCCGAGGTGCCCGGACGTGGGGTGGGTGGCGAGCGCCTCGGTCAGATTCGCGACCTTGCCGACCGCGCGCAGGCGGGCGACCTCAGAGCCGCCGTTCAGGACCGCGACCCCGGCCGAGTCGTAGCCGCGGTACTCGAGGCGCTTCAGGCCCTCGATCAGGATCGGGACGACGTCCCGGTCAGCGACCGCACCGACAATGCCGCACATGATGCGGTCATTCTAATCCTATTTCGGCTTTTTCTCCGGGCGCTTCCAGTTCTCGACGGTCACCTGGCGGCTGCGCTCGATGGTGAGCTTGCCGGCGGGCGCGGGCTTGGTGATCGTCGAACCGGCGCCGATGGTGGCGTCAGCGCCGACCGACACCGGCGCCACCAGCATGGTTCCCGAGCCGATGAATGCGCCGTCACCAATGGTCGTGCGGTGCTTGTTCACGCCGTCGTAGTTGCAGGTCACTGTCCCGGCGCCGACGTTGACCTGCGCGCCCAGCGTCGTGTCGCCAAGATATGTCAGGTGGTTCGCCTTGCTGCCGGCGCCGAGTTCGCTGTTCTTGACCTCGACGAAGTTGCCGACGTGTACGCCGTCGGCGAGCCGGGTGCCGGGGCGCAGCCGCGCAAAGGGGCCGATGACACACTGACTGCCTGCGACCGAGCCCTCGATGAGGCTGTTCACGCGCACCTCGCTGTCGTCGCCGATCTCGCAGTCGCGCAGCACGCAGTTCGCGCCGACCTTCACGCGGTCGCCGAGCCGCACCTTGCCTTCCAGGATCACGTTGACGTCGAGCACCACGTCGCGCCCGCAGGCCACCTCGCCGCGCACGTCGAGCCGCGCCGGGTCGATGACGGTTACGCCCGCGCGCATCAGCTCGTCCGCGCGATTCGCGCGATGCGCGGCTTCGGCCTCCGCGAGCTGCACCTTGTCGTTCACCCCCAGCACCTCCGCGGGCGTCTCCGCGACGACGGCCTCGACCGCGCAGCCGTCCCGCACCGCGGCGCCGATGCAATCGGTCAGATAATACTCCCCCTGCGAATTGTCGGCCCTGAGCGCGCCGAGCCAGGCGCGCAGTCTCGCGGCGGGCGCGGCCAGCACGCCGGTGTTGATCTCCGCGATCGCGCGCTGCTCGCGGCTCGCGTCGCGCTCCTCGACGATGCGCTGCGACGCGCCCGGTCGAATCACGCACCACGCGTCCGTACCCGGAAGGGTCCGGCAGCCGCGCGGACAGGAGCGCAAGCGCATCCGGCCCGACGCGCGCCACGAGGCCCGCGAGCGTCGCGGCGCGGATCAGCGGCACGTCGCCGTAGAGCACGAGCACGTCGTGCCCGTCCGGGACGCCCGGCATCGCCTGCGCGACCGCGTGGCCGGTGCCCTTCTGCTCTGCCTGCAAAACCCAGGCAACGTCGTCGCCCGCGATTGCCGCGCGCACGGCTTCCGCGCCATGGCCATGGACGACGTGGATCGCGGCGGGGCGAAGCGAGCGCGCGGTTGCAACGACGTGGGCGAGGAGCGACCGGCCAGCCAGCGGCTGCAGAACCTTCGGCAGCTCGCTCTTCATGCGCTTGCCCTGGCCCGCGGCCAGGATCACGACGGAAAGGGGCATCGGCCGGATTGTACCGGTCGCCAGCGCCAGAGCCGGTCGATTCGCCCCGTTGGCGCCATCGCCGCGATTTGCCGCTCCGCGCACAAGGGTGATATACCAACGGCAGCGCGACTATCCAACGGTCACTGAGGCGGTCCAATAACATGGCAACGAAGCTGGAAAAACCCCTGCGCCGCGAGCTCCCGGTGAACGAGGAGCTTTACACCCTGACGATCTCCCCGGAGGGCCTGAAGCTCGTCCCGAAGGGCAAGCGCAAAGGCCACGAGCTGACCTGGAAGGACCTCCTGAACGGCCAGCCGGCCGTCGCCTCGGCGCCTGCCTCGCCGCTCGATCCTTCGTAAAGCCGACCCGGAACCCGGGCAAGGCTCGCCGGTCCCACTCTCTCGTGAGAGGGAGGAAAACCCGCATCCTCGGGTTTGCGCTGGCGCTCGGCCTGGCGGCTCGCGCCCGCCCTCGCCGCGCGCATCGTGGATCCGGCGAGCGCCCGACGCGAGATCTCGAGCCCCGTCGTCGCCGCGCAGGACGCCGAGCTTTCCGCGCTCGCCGCCGCCGGCCGCGCCACCGAGCTCGCCGCACGGCTCGAGCGCATTGCGCACGACGCGGCCCTGAATGACGTCGCCCGCGAGTGGTTGCTCGACCGCGGCCTGCATGCGCTCGCGCGCAGTGCGCCGACGCCCGCGGCGCGCGCCTCGGTCGCCCGCCTGGCCACGCTCCGGCCGCTCGTGTACGCGCGGATCGATCCCGACCACGGCGAGCGTGCCACACCTTTATATGACACCGGCGCGACCGCGCGCTTCGTGTTGCGCCAATGGGACCGCGTCGCGGCCCGCGATGCCGCCGTCGCCGCATTCGCCGCCGGGCGCACGGAGTCGATCGCGCGCCTTGCGGCCGCCTCCCCAGGTGATCCGGTGGCCGAAGGCATCGCCGACGCCTACCGCGCCGCGCCGCCTGCCGCACTCGCCGCGCAGCGCGCCGCCATCGCAGATGCGCTCGCCGCGGGCCGCCGCGTCGATGCGCTTGCCCTGATCCTCGCCGAGCGGCTGGCGGATGCAGCGCTCTTCGGCCTGGTCTTCGACCATGCCGAGGAGCCGGTCGCCCTGGCGGCGATTCCGGCTGCCGCCCGCGCGCTCGATTCCGCGTCCGCGCTTGCCGTGCTCGAGGGCGCGAGCCGGCGCGCCGACATTGCCTCCGCCGCGGTGCTGGCCATCGGCCGGCTCGCGATGGACGACGCTGCGGCCCGGCAGTTCCTGTTCGACGCCGTCGCAGCGCTCGACATCGGCGCCTCGGCCGCGGCTGCGCTTGGCCGACTCGGCGATCCGCGGTGAGCGCGGAGCTCGGGCAGAGGCTCGCGAAGTCCAGTGACGAGGCCACGCGGCGCCGCCTCGTGCTCGCGCTGAAACTCGACGCGAGTCCCGCGGCGCGCGATGAGCTCGGGCGATTTGTGAAGGCGGGCGCTGGTTCCGCGCCGCTGCAGAAGGAGGTCCGCCAGTGGCTCGAGCGCTGAGCCGCGCGATCGGCCTGTCGCTGCTCTGCGGCGCGGCGCTGCCCGCGGGCGCCGTCTGCATCATCGACGGCAGCGGCGAGATCACCAATCCCTTCTCGCCCGGCTGCGGCGACGTCATCTACACCTACACGACCAACGACAACGTCGGCACGAACATCGCGCTCGGCTATACGCCGCCGCTGCCGGTCGCCTCGATGACGCCGGTCACCGGCTTTCGCGAATACGGCTCCCTGTTCGCACGCCACCAGGAGCTGCTCACGCTGAACGACGAAGTGGACGGCGAGGTGGTCGGCCAGACGGTCGCCGGCCGCGATATCTGGGCCTACGCGATCGGCGACGCGGACACGACGACGGCCGAGGGCTTCGCGGAAGGCGCGGCCCTCGTGAACGGCGGCATCCACGCGCGCGAATGGCAGACTCCGGAAGCTGCGACCGCGCTCTTCGAGGCGCTGGTCGAAGGGAAGGACGACGGCGGTTTCTACCAGTACCTGGTCGAGAACCTGAAGACGATCGTGCTGCCGGTCCTGAACGTGGACGGCTTCATCCAGACGCAGCTCTATCCCGTGAACGTCACGGCCCACCGCGAGCAGCCGCGCGAGGGCCGCATGCGGCGCAAGAACCTGCGCAACCCGGTGACCGACGGCGCCATCGATTCCGACATCAACACCGTCGCGGACAACTTCTGGGGCATCGACCTCAACCGCAACTCCGCGCAGGGCTTCGGGCTGCAGGGCGGGAGCAGCGCAAGCGAGACGAGCCTCATCAATCGCGGCGGCGCGCCGAACTCCGAGCCGGAAATACTCGCGCTGCAGCAGGCTGCGACGCTCGGGCCGGCCTCGCGCCTGCGGATCTACAGCGATACGCACTCCTTCGGCCAGATCTACTTTGCGCCGACGCCGAACAACGCGCGGCTGAACGCCATCACGCAGACGCTCTCCCAGCGGATGATCGCCGCCTCGGGACGCAACTACGGCTACGGACCCGATCCCGCCGGCTCGCCCGGCATCGGCACGACCGCGGACCATTTCGCCTTCACCTACCAGGTCCCGGCCTGGACGCTCGAAGTCGAGCCCGCGAACGGCGGCCAGGACTACGGCGGCCTCGCCACGCACGGGCACAGCGGCTTCATCCTGCCGGCTGCCGAGGTGCCGCGCATGCGCGCCGACGTCACGCGCCAGTACCTGCTCGGCCTCTATCGCCAGAGCGGGCCGCCCGCTGCGATCGCGGCCGAGATCCGCGACACCGACGCCGACGCGGTCGTCTATCGCGCGCACTGGGACAGCAGCGGCGCAAGCGGGCGGGCGCTCACCGTCGAGGTCAACGAGGCGCTGGTGCCGGGCGGCAACTACCGGCTCTGGGTCGCCTTCAACAAGCCGATGCGGATCCGGAACTCGGCTGGCAACGTTGTCTCCTTCGCCGGCCAGAACCGGGGGGCGCAGATCGGCACGGTCGAGCTCGAAGTCGGCGCGCCGGCCGAGAGCGTCGCGCTCGACGGCGGGGCCTGGCTCGGGACGCCGGGCGGCGCGCCGGACGGCTACCTGCGCTATGCGGACGATGCCTTCGCCGTCGACTTCACGCTGCCCGACACCCTCGAGGTCGCCGAATCGACGCCGGCGGCGCTATCGCTGGCGGTCCAGGACCTGGCGCGGATGGCGCTCGACGGCGACCCCTCGAGCGCTGTCGATTGGGGCAGCGGGCACTGGCTGCGCTACGAGGACGAGGCCGGCACAGCGGGCGACGCCGGTGGGGCGGACTGTTCCTTCAAGCCGTTCGTCGCGCCCGAAGCCGGCGCCGCGGCGCCCGCGACCAACGTCGAATGTGGTGCGACCACCCCGCCCCCGCCACCGCCCCCCGCCACCTCGTGGCGGCGGAGGCGGAGACGGCTCGGGTCTGCTGCTCGCCCTGCTCGGCCTGCTGCCCTTTACCCGTCGCAGGCGCCAAAAAGGGGTCAGTCACTCTTAAAGGTGACCGTCCCCTTTCCCGGCCGACCCAATCGAGCACCCGGCTTCTGGTACTGTTGCCCGCACAGGGGATGCGGAACGAAATGGATTCGTCTCCGATCAAGGAATCGGCAAGCGCCGACCGCTGGGTCCACGTCGTCATCCTGGCCGCGGGCTACACGCTGACCGGGATCGTCGGGCTCTCGCTCGCCATTCCGCCAGGCTATGCCACCGCGGTTTGGCCGCCGTCCGGCATTGCCCTCGCAGCAATTCTCATGTGGAGCGCGCGCGTGTGGCCTGGCGTCGTCGCGGGATCGATCCTCGTCAACCTGGCGGTCGCCCTCACCACGTCCGACGCGGAGTTCAGCTTCGTCACCGTTCCGATCGCGGTCGCCATCGCCGTCGGCTCCACCGCTCAGGCGCTCGTCTGCGCGGCGGCCTTGCGGCGCTTCGTCGGTGTCGCGCATATCTTCGAAACCGGGCCGGCAACGCTCACCTTTGCCGGCATCGCGGCGGCCGCCTGCCTCATCGCCTCCACCTGGGGCGTCGCTACCCTGGGCGTCGCGGGCGTCGTCAGCGGACCGCAAGTTCTCGAAACCTGGCAGACCTGGTGGCTCGGCGACGTGATCGGCATGCTGGTGTTCACGCCGGTGTTCCTGACCTGGCGGCAGTCGCTGCAGATCGGCCGCAAGGCCTGGCGGCTCGGCGAAGTATCGATCGCCTTCGTGCTGCTCGCGGTCTCGACGGCTGTCGTGTTCGCCGCCCCGGCGGGCGGCGGCAGCAGCGCCCTCATTTTCCTGCCGCTGCCCTGCCTGGTGTGGATCGCCTTCCGGTTCCGCCCGAGCGGCGTCGCGCTCGGTATCTGCATGCTGTCGATGATCGCGATAGGCGCGACGGCTGCAGGTAGCGGTCCCTTCGGCGGCGAAAAATCCGGCCAGTCGCTGCTTTCCCTGCAGGCTTTCGTCGGGCTGACGACGGTGATGGCGCTGACGCTCGCCTCCGCGGTCAGCGGGCACCGCAACTCGGAACGCGAGCTGCGCAGCCTGAGCGTCGAGTTGGAGCAGCTTGCCCTCACCGACGAGCTCACCGGACTGCGCAACCGGCGCGGCTTCCTGGTGCTCGCGGACCAGGCCCTGCGCATGGCGCGCCGCACGCGCGCCAGGTGCGCGCTGGTGTTCATCGACCTCGACGGGCTCAAGCGCGTGAACGATACGCGCGGCCACGCGGCCGGCGACGCACTGATCGCCGACGCGGCCAAGGTTCTCGACCACGTGTTCCGCGAGAGCGATGTCGTCGCGCGCGTTGGCGGGGACGAGTTCGCCGTGCTTGCCGTGCTCGACGACCAGGACGGCGCGAGCGCGCTCAACGCTCGCCTCGCCGAGGCGATCGACAAGTTCAACGCGCAGGCGGTTCCTTCGATGCGGCTTTCCATGAGCGTCGGCATCGAGGAGCTGGCGGGCCAGTCGGATGCGCCGCTCGACATGCTGCTCGCACGCGCGGACCGGGCCATGTACGAAAGGAAGAGGAGGCGGACATGACGCCACACCAGGCACCTGGCAGGGGCGCTCGTCCTCGCCTTCGCCAGCCTGCAGGCGCTCGCCGAGGCGCCGCCTGCGTACGTGTTTTTCGGCAGGCTCACGGGCGACTGGCGCGGTGCCGGCGAGGTGAGCCGCATGGCGGGTGACATGCGCATGCGCTGGGAGCCGGTGCTGGACGGGCAGTTTCATCGCCTTTCGATGGAGAACCAGCTGACCGGCGTGGACGGCAAGATCTGGCACTTCAAGGCGCAGGGGTATCTACCGCGTCGGGACGGACGGCACCATCACGGGCCAGTGGTTCGACTCGCGCGGCTTCAGCCTGCCGCTCGACCGGCAGCGTGACTGGCGACGCCATGACGATCGACTGGGGCACCGAGGCTCCGCCGAGCGTGGCCGCAGCACCTACCGGCTGGCAGCCGACGCCCTCGAGGTCACCGACGAGGTCTACGGCAAGGACGGCACGCTCAGCGTCTTCGGCCGCACCCGCCTGACCCGGGAATAAAAGGGGACGCTCACCTTTTCGGCGTCCACTCGTACGCAGGACGCTGCGAAGGTGAGCGTCCCTTTATTCCCTGCCGATGGCGTAGGTCGCGAGGATCTCGTGCGTGGCGGTGTTGCGCAGCACGTTGAACCACTGCCCGCAGCCGAAGCTGTGGCACCAGCGCTCGGCCTGCTCACCCTTCGCGTTCGTGCGATAGAAGAGGTACTCGCCCCACTCCCGGTCGCCCGCCCCGGCCGACGGTCGCGTCACCTTGCGACTCGCCTCCGAAGGTGAATTCCGGCTCGTCGCGCAGCCCGCAGAAGGGGCATTCGATCCTGAGCATGCTCTATGATTCCACGATTCCCATGAGCGAGCGCTATTCATTCTTCGCCCTCGCGCGCCACGCGGTCAACGGCAAGCGACCGTGGCCGCGCGCCCTGCGTCGCGCCACGCTGAAGAATGCGTACGACGCCGTGATCGTCGGCGGCGGCGGCCACGGCCTCGCGACCGCCTACTTCCTCGCCAAAGAGCACGGCATGCGCAACATCGCCGTGCTCGAGCGCGGCGCCATCGGCCAGGGCAATTCCGGCCGCAACACCCAGGTCGTGCGCTCCGACTACTACCACCTCGCGAGCTCGAAGTTCTTCGACCGCTCGCTGAAGCTCTACGAGGGCCTGTCCCGCGAGCTCAACTACAACATCATGCTGAGCCAGCGCGGCAAGGTCTCGCTCGTGCACAGCCCGCACGAGATGGAGCTCGCCCGGCGCACCGTCAACGCGATCCGCCTGAACGGCGTCGACGCCGAGATCGTCTCCGCGCGCGAGCTCGCGAAGCTCGAGCCGATGCTGAACCTGAACTGCCGCTATCCGATCGAAGGCGCCGCCGTGCAGTGGCGCGGCGGCATCTCGCGCCACGACGCCGTCGTCTGGGGCTTCGCGCGCGCGGCAGGCGCGCTCGGCGTCGACATCGTCCAGGGCTGCGAGGTCACCGGCTTCAAGATCGAGGGCGGCCGCGTGCGCGGCGTCGAGACCACGCAAGGCGCCATCGCCGCGCCGCGCGTCCTGATGGCGGTCGCCGGCCACTCGAGCGAGCTCGCGCGCAAGGCGGGCCTCAAGCTCCCGATCCACAGCACCTGCCTGCAGGCGATGGTGACCGAGCCCGTGAAGCCGCTGATCGACCACGTGCTCGTTTCCGCCGCGATCCACGTCTACATCAGCCAGACCGGCCGCGGCGAAGTCGTCATCGGCGGCGGCGCCGACGTGTTCAGCTCCTATGCGCAGCGCGGCGGCCTGCCGGTCTTCGAGGCGAACGTGCAGGCGGCGGTCGAGCTGTTCCCCTGCCTCGGCCGGCTGCGCGTGATGCGCCAGTGGGCCGGCACCGTCGACATCACGCCGGACACGAGCCCGATCATGGGCACGACACCGGTCGAGGGACTGTTCATCAGCGCCGGCTGGGGCACCGGCGGCTACAAGGCGATTCCGGCAGGCGGCGAGACCATGGCCTGGACGCTCGCCAACGGCCAGCCGCACGAGCTGATCCGCGCGTTCGGTCTTGACCGCTTCACGTCCGGCGCGCTCGTGGACGAAGGCGCCGCCTCGGGCGTCGCGCACTGATGGGCTACCGGCTCGACAAGGGCGGGCACATCGACCGCTCGCAGGCGATCCATTTCCGCTGGAACGGGCGCAAGCTCGCCGGCTTCGCGGGCGACACGATCGCCTCCGCCCTCATCGCCAACGACATTGCCGTCGTCGGCCGCGGCATGAAGCTGCACCGGCCGCGCGGCGTCTTCTCCGCCGGTCCCGAGGAGCCGAATGCGCTCGTCACGCTCGGCCGCGGCGCGGAGCTCGAGCCGTCCGCCCGCGCGACCATGGTTCCCGTGCGCGAGGGACTCGAGGTGCGCGCGCAGAACGCCTGGCCGAGCGTCAACTTCGACCTCGCGCGCACGCTCGACCGCACCGCGCCGCTCTGGCGCGCCGCCTTCTACCACAAGACCTTCAAGTGGCCGTCCTGGGATTTCTGGGAGCGCTGGATCCGCCGCACGGCCGGCATCGCCAAGCCGCCGCGCGAACGCGATCCCGCGCGCTACGACGCGGTCAACGCGCACTGCGATCTGCTGGTGGTCGGTGGCGGGCCGGCGGGCCTGCTCGCCGCCCAGGTCGCGGCGCGCGCGGGCCTCACCGTCATCGTCGCCGAACAGGACTTCGAATGCGGCGGGCGCCTGCTCGCGACCAACACGCTCATCAATGACGCGCCCGTCATCGTCTGGTTCGCGAGCGTGCTCGGCGAGCTCGCGCCCTCGCGCAACGTCACCCTGCTGACCGCGACGACCTGCTTCGGCCTCTACGACCACGGCACGGCCGGCCTCCTGCAGCGCGTGGACTTCGGCAACAAGCCGAGCCCGGTGCGCCAGCGCTACTGGCGCGTGCACGCGAAGCAGACGCTGCTCGCGACCGGCGCCATCGAGCAGCCGCTCGTCTTCGAGCAGAACGACCTGCCGGGCATCATGCTCGCGGGCGCCATCCGTCAGTACGCCAACCGCTACGGCGTCGCGGCCGGCCGCGAGATCGTGCTCGCGACCAACAACGATTCCGCGTATCTCGCGGCGCTCGACCTGGTCGCCGCGGGCGCGCCGGTCAAGCTGCTCGTCGACAGCCGCGGCGAGTCGCCGGCCGACCTCACCAAGTGGCTGCGCGCGCAGGGCGTCGAGGTGCGCGCAGGTACGAGAGTCGTCGAGGCGCTCGGCCGCAAGCGGCTCGAGCGCGTGCGACTGAGATCCGGCGAAGAGATCGCCTGCGACGCCCTCGGCACTTCGGCCGGCTGGCTGCCCGCCGTGCATCTCTGGTCGCACGCGCGCGCGCCGCTCGCCTGGGACGAGACCTCGCGCTCCTTTCTCCCGAAGGACTCGCGCCCGCCGCTGCTGGCCGTCGGTTCGCTGAACGGCGCGAACTCGCTCAACGCCGCTTTCGCAGACGCCATGAGCGCGGTACGCCAGGTGCTCGCGCACGCCGGCCGGCCCGACGAGCTGCTGGTCGAGCGGCCGACCGTGCAGGAAGCGCCCCTGTCCGCGGAAGTCGGCACGCTCCCGCGCGCCACGGACGCCAACACCGGGCGTCAGTGGCTCGACTACCTGCACGACGTGACCATGGCAGATGCGGAGATCGCGCTCCAGGAAGGCTACGAGCACATCGAGCACCTGAAGCGATACACGACCTGCGGCATGGCGGCAGACCAGGGCAAGACCAGCAACCTGAACGCGATGCTCTCGGTCGCGGAGATGACGGCGAGCAGCGCCGCCGAGGTCGGTACCACGACCTTCCGCCCGCCCTACACGCCGGTGACGCTCGGCGCGCTCGCGGGCCGGCAGACCGGCGCCCGCTACGCGCCGCGCAGGCTCCTGCCCGCGCACGCGGAGCACGAGGCGCTCGGCGCGCACTGGTGGGAAGCCGGCGGCTGGATGCGCCCGGCCTGCTACCCGGGCAAGGGCGAGACGCCCGCGCAGGCGGTGCAGCGCGAGGCTTCCGCCGTGCGCTCGGGCGTCGGGATTTTCGACGCTTCGCCGCTCGGCAAGATCGAAGTCACCGGCCCGGACGCCGCGAAGTTCCTCGACCGCTTCTACGTCAACAGCGTCGCCAAGCTCGAGGAAGGCCGGGTGCGCTACGGCCTGATGCTCAACGAGAACGGGATCGTCATCGACGACGGCACGGTCGCGCGGCTCGGCCGGGAGCACTTCGTCGTCACGACGACGAGCGGCGGCGCCTCGCGCATCGCGGCCTGGCTCGAGGAATGGCGGCAATGCGAGTGGCCCGACCTTGAAGCCTTCGTCACGCCCGTCACGACGCAATGGGCCACCTACGCGATCGCGGGCCCGCGCGCGCGCCAGCTTCTCGCGCGCTTTCGCACCGACATCGCTTTCGACTGGCGCTCGATGCCGCACATGAGCCTGCGCCAGGGCCGATTCGCGGGCGTGCCGGCGCGGCTGTACCGCGTCAGCTTCTCCGGCGAGCTCGGCTACGAGATCAACGTCCCCGCGCGCTACGGCGCGATGCTCTGGGCGGAGCTCCTGAAGACCGGCGCCGACTTCGGCGTGACGCCGTATGGCGTCGAGACGGTGCTGCTGCTCCGGCTCGAAAAGGGCTTCCTGCACGTCGGCGTCGATACCGACGGCACGACCACGCCCGCCGACGTCGGCTGGGGCGACGTCGCCGCGAAGAAGAAGGCGGACTTCATCGGCAAGCGCCCGCTCTCGCGCCCCGACAACCAGCGCGCAGACCGGTTGCAGCTCGTCGGGCTCGCGACCACCGACGAACGCCTGTTGGCGCCGGGCGCGCACCTGCGATTGCCGGGCACGGCCGAAGGCAGCGACGGCTGGGTGACCTCCGCGGCGCAATCCCCCGCACTCGGCCGGACGATTGCGCTCGCGATGCTGCGCGGCGGACGCGCGCGGCTCGGGCAGAGCGTCGCCGTGCACGACCTCGAGCGCAGCGGCCAGGCAACGGTCGTATCGCCGACGTTCCTCGACCCGGAAGGCAAACGCCTGCATGCCTGAGCCGATCGCAATCCTGCTCGCGAAGTCGAGCCTGCCGGCCGGTGGGCGCGTGTTCTCGGATGCCCTCCGGCTGTCGATCCTGCCGCTGCGCACGATCCTGCGGCTCCAGCTCGGCAGCCGCTCGCAGAAGAGCGCCGCGACCCTCCGCGTCGCGGGACGCACGTTGCCCGTCGCGATGAACTCCTGGATGGGCGACGATCCGGTGTTCCTGCGCATCGCGCCGGACACCTGGCTCATCGAGTCGGCGCTGCACGAGCCTGCCGACCTCGTGCCCGCCGTGCGCACGGGCTGCGGTCGGCGCTCGTACTCGGTCACCGATCTTTCCGATGCGTCCGTCTCGATCGCGATCGAAGGCGCACGGGCGGCCGCGCTGCTGGCGCGCGGCTGCGGGCTGGATTTCTCCCCCGCAGCGTTCGGGAACGCCGCCTGCGCACGCACGCGGCTCGCGCAACTGCCGGTAGTGCTGCGGCGGGTCAACTCCGAGCGCTTCGAGTGCACCGTCGATCGCCCGGCCGCGCAGTGGCTGTACGACTGGCTCCAGGATGCGGCGGAAGGCCTGGACTGATGCGAGTGTCTATGGGAGAGGTCCAGCACATCTTCATAGCTCCAGAGCGTGGTGCGCCCATGAAAGCGGTGCAGAGCGCAGACGCGATCACAGACTGCGGGCTCCGCGGAGATCGCTATGCGGAACTGGGGAACCGCAGGTCACCCGACTATCAGCTAACCCTGATCGAAGCGGAGAACATTGAGGCATTCTCCCGTGCATCCGGCCTCCAACTCGCGGTTCATGAGCCCAGGCGGAACGTGGTCACGGCTGGTGCGGACTTGAACTCGCTGTGTGGAAAGATCTTTACAGCGGGAGAGGCAAAGCTGGAGGGCCTGGAACTCTGTGAACCCTGCGCTACATTCGCCAGGCGTACGCATCCAGACGTGGTTCGTTTCTTCGTACACAAGGGCGGGCTACGGTGTCGCATTCTCAAAGGCGGGCTCATTCGTGTTGGAGATCGCATCGAGACGGTCGTTAGGTGACAGCAATGCAGCGAATTCTGGCAATAGTGGCCATTGAAACCGCACTACTTGGATGTGGTAGCGAACATCGCGGAGCTGGTCGCAGTGTTGACGGAAAAGAGATTGCCGCTGCAGAGGCCTTCATCGACGCATTCTATTCATTTGACGCCAGCGCACTCGCCGCACGTCTCGATCATGCCGAGAGTTCGAAGCCAGTCATTCTCTACTACCAAGGTTGGGCAGAGGGCGGGAACTACAAGATCATGAATCGCCAGCCGTGCAGGTGGGTGGAAGCCGATTCCATCGCCTGTCCAGTTACGGTCGACGACGACCTGATTAATGCGCTTGGATTCGAGTTCGACGTCACCGATACCTTTAATCTCACAATTTCTCAAGGCGAAATCATTGCGGTTGACCCGACCTCCAATGATCCCCCGGACTTCAGTGACGCAGAGAAGTGGGTGAGAGAGCATCGCCCGGAATTGATCGACGTGCCTTGTAAAGGCTATTTTGCCGGCGGCCCGACCCCGGGAGCTTGCGTCAAGGCGATGGTTCAGGGCTTTAAGGAATTTGCATCCAGCAAAGGAACCCAAAAGTAGGGGCCTTGTGTAGGCTGCCACCCAACAATGCGTTCGAGCCGGCCTTGAATCTCGCAAGCATGCGATATGCATGGATTGTCGCGATGCTTCTTGCGTGGCCTGTCAGCGCCGCGGATTTTCGCGCCTCGGACTTCGGATCATCGTGCGCGCCGGTTCCAGAGCTCGAGGAAGCACAAGGTTCCGTCCAGATTCCCTGGAAAACCGTCAAAGACGGGGAGCTGCTGGCGTTTACGGGTCAGGCCTTCGAGCGCGATGTTTCAATTGTCTACCGTTGCATTGGCGGGCAACTGATCGCCGGCAGTTACCTCCTTCCGTTCGAGCACTTTTCCGGCGTGGTCAAGAGCTACGGTGAAGTGCGTGAGCGGCTGGTGGGAATTCATGGCGAACCATTCCTGGACACTTCACCTTGGTCCTATTCCGTGGATCCTGGCGAGGATCCGCGCGCTGTACAGTCCGACCCGGTGAGATACATGACGATCTGGAAAACCCCGCGCATTCGAATAAGCCTGAGCTTGATGCCGCGGGAAAATAGCTCCAACAGTGACTGGCGAATATTCGTAATGACCAGTGCAAACAGAATGTAGGGCGAAATCTCCAACAAGGAATTCCCATGGCCTGGATCATTCTCATCATTGCAGGGCTCTTCGAAATCGCCTGGGCGATCGGCCTGAAGTACACGGACGGCTTTACGCGGCCGTGGCCGACCACCGGCGCAATCGTGGCCATGGTCATCAGCGTCTGGCTGCTCGGCATCGCCATGAAGTCGCTGCCGGTCGGCACCGCGTACAGCGTGTGGGTGGGCGTCGGTGCCGTCGGCACTGTCATACTGGGGATCGTGCTCTTCAAGGAACCCGCGAACGCGGCACGACTGGTCAGCATCGGACTTGTGATCGCCGGCATCATCGGGCTCAGGCTCGCGACGCCCGCTGCCTGAACGCCGCCGAATAGCCGTCGCGGAACGAATCGGGGGAAGCAATCGATGGACGACTTCTTCTACGGCCTGAGCAGCGGAGCGATCGCGCTCGCCATTCTCGCGCTGATGCTGTTGGCGATGGAGGTGGGCTATCGGGTCGGCCTTCGCCGCCAAGCGACGAGCCCGGATACCCGGACGCAGATCAGCGCGGTCCAGACCTCGCTGCTCGGCATCCTCGCGTTGATGCTCGCCTTTACCTTCTCCATTGCGCTCGATCGCTACAACAGCCGCAGCCTTGCCATCGTGAATGAGGCCAACGCGATCGGGACGGCGTTCCTCAGAACCGAGCTCCTGCCCGAGCCGCCGCGCGCCGACGCGCAGCAAGCGTTCGCCGACTACGCCGGCGTGCGTGCGCGCATGAGCACGCTGACCTGGAACCAGAGGGAAGAACGGAACTCACTTCAGGCCCGAGTGCTGGAACTGCAGGACCGTCTATGGCAGCAGGCGGCCGAGCTTTCGCGGCAGGCGCCGAGTCCGGCCACCACCGGTCTCTACGTCCAGGCGCTCAATCAGATGATCGACGCCTATAGCAGCTACATTGCGGAGATGTTCCGGCACGTGCCCTACCTCGTGATTTTCCTGCTGTTCGGCGCCTTTATCGTCACAGGCGCCCTGATGGGGTTCTCGGCGGGGCTCACCGGTGACCGGCCGGCACCGGCGACATTCCTCATGATTGCCGTCGTCGTCCTGCTGATGTTCACGGTCATGGATCTCGACCGCCCGCACCGGGGAATCATCAAGGTCAGCTCGCAAAGCCTCATCGACCTGCAGAAGTCGATCGATGCGGCGGTGCCCCGCTGAATGCGGGAAGGCGCGCATGGCAATGAAGAAGATGCGTCCCGCCGAGAGCCCCGCCGCCTACGTCGCGAAGCTCGGCGGCTGGCAGGCGAAGTGCGTCCGGCAATTGCGCTTCGTCGTGCGCGCGAGCGCGAGGCTGGACGAGCAGATCAAGTGGGGCAATCTCGTGTATTTCTCGAATGGGCCCGTCCTCGTGATCCGCGCGGAGCCGAGGCGCGTGCTGTTCGGCTTCTGGCGCGGCAAGCGCCTGCGCGAGATCGAGCCGCGGCTGAAGCCGGGCGGCAAGTACGAGATGGCGACCCTCGTGCTGCATGAGGACACGGAAATCAGCCTCGCCGTCGCACGGCGCCTGACGCGCGCCGCAGTCGCCCTCAATCGCAAGGTCGGCGACCCCACGGCGATCGCCAAGCCGGCGCGCAAGACTCACTGAAAGCGGGCGCATTCATGCCGAGCGCCATCGCCCTTTTCGCCAGCGCCCGCCGCCACGGCAATACCGGCGCTCTCATGGACCGCAT
Organism: uncultured Gammaproteobacteria bacterium; assembly: GCA_963817195.1. Classification (GTDB taxonomy): domain Bacteria; phylum Pseudomonadota; class Gammaproteobacteria; order Steroidobacterales; family Steroidobacteraceae; genus SCUD01. The sequence continues at coordinate 71,184 of CAWFNJ010000005.1, read as the reverse complement.
AGCGTCCGCGCTCGGCATCGAAGTCGTCGATCTGGGCGCGCTTGAGGATCGCGCCGTACGACTACGAGCACAGTCACCGCGGCGACGACTTCGAGCCGCTTTTCCGGCGCGTGCTGGACCACGATCACCTCATCTTCGCCTCGCCGGTGTACTGCTACGCGGTCGCACCGCCGATGAAAGTCTTCTTCGACCGGATCACGGACTTTCTGGACCTGCCGGAACTGCAGAACGAGGCGAGACGCTTGCGCGGCAAGACGTCCTACGTCGTGTGCACCTCGATCTACGACGATCCACCGCCCTCGTTCCTCGGCGCCTTCCGTGACAACTTCGAGTACTTCGGCATGCGCTTCGGCGGCGTCGCGCACGTCAATTGCAGCGACGGCTACCAACCGTCGCGACATGACGCCGCAGCCGCCGACTTCGCGAACCTGCTGAAAGTCGTCACCGAGTAGTTAATTTGCGACAACAATTCACTGGAATGCCTTGAAAAGGCTGGTATTCTTGGCGCCCTTTCGAGGGACCGGAGACCGGACTTGTCGCAGGATGCCGATCACGAGTTCTTGGACCGCGCGCAGGAGCACCTGAGCGTCGCCAACGAGCAATTGACGGACGTTCCCAGCGGCCAGGTCAGCGCCTCGATGCTGTACGCCTGCGCCCGATTCAATGCCTGGGTCAGCGCCAGCAACCGCGAGTCCGCCACCGACCTGAAGGGCGCCTACGGCGAGACGATCGAGTATTTCGTCGCCCAATATCGCAAAATGCTCGTGAAGAACCTCGACGACTTCGTCGCGAACTTTCACGAATACGTTCGCCGCTCAGACACCGACGCCTGAGCGGCCCCCGCAGGGGGTGCGGCATGACAGCGGAATACAAGCACTGCCAGAGTTGTGGCATGCCGCTGAAGCGCGATCCGCAGCGTGGCGGCACCGAGGCCGACGGCTCGAAGTCCACGAAGTACTGCAGCTACTGTTACCAGGGCGGCCGCTTCGTCCTTCCGGACATCACGGTCGAAGAGATGCAGGCGCGCGTGCGCGAGAAGCTTCGCGAGTTCCATATCCCGGAATTCTTCGCCGGCTTCTTCACCCGTGACCTCCCGAATCTCGAGCGCTGGCGGCAACCGCGCCAATAACGCCGACCGGCACGACGTGAAGGCCCGGCAGACCTTGCAGATCATCGCCGCCAGTCTCGTGCTGGCCGCAAGTAGCGCCTGGGCTTCCACGGAATCGGAGATCAGGACTATCGTCAATGAGCGTACATCGAGCTACGGCGGGTTCCGGCGCCGTGAAAGCCCAGGAAATGCGATTTACAGCGTCGCCAGCTGCCCTCATGATTCCGCGAATGAGAAAGCGCCTCGCGCCGCTCCTGTTTGCCGCACTGCTCGCCGCCGGCTGCGCGCAGAAGCAGTCGCCAATCGTGGGTGCCTGGCGCTCTTCCATCCAGTTCGAGAGTGGCGCCTTCGCCGCGATCCACGACCTCGAGTTCATGTACGTGTTCAATGCGGGGGGCACGCTGACCGAGTCCTCGAACTACGACGCTGCGCCGCCGGTGCCGCCGGCCTATGGCGTCTGGCGTGAAATCGGGCCGCACGAGTTCGAGGCGAAGTACGAGTATTTCGCCACGGCGCCTGCGGAGGCCTCCGAGTTCGAGAAAGCAGCCGTCTGGCTGCCCGCAGGCCGCGGCCTGTTCACGGAGACGATCACACTCGCGGACGACGGGCGGAGTTTTACCTCCACGCTGCGCTACGAGCCCCTGGATGCCAAAGGCAAGCCCGCAGACGGCGGCGGTACCGCCAAGGGACAGGCCGTACGCATCGGCCACTGAACTGAGCTCGGGAAGGGACGATGTTGCTGGCCGATGTCCGCTGGATGGCAATGGAGCTGCTCGGAACCACCGAGTCGCCGCACCACCGCTACACCTCGTTCCGCGTGCGCGGGCGCATCTACGCGACGGCGCCGACGGAAGGCGGTTCGCTGCACGTCTTCGTGGACGAGGAAGACCGCGATCGCATGGTGAAGCTCGACCCTGCCACGTACGAAATCCTCGGCTGGGGCAAGAAGGTCGTCGGCCTGCGCGTCGACCTCGCCTCCGCGAAACGGGACGACGTGACGCGCTCTGCTGCGCACGGCCTGGCAACGCAAGTTGCCGAAACGCTGATGCGGCTCTGGACGATTCATCCGCGTTATCTCGATCCGCAGGGCCTGGTCGCCCTCTGGCGCGAGGCGCTGCTCGCCAGGGCCGTCCTGCGGGGCGAAACGCGCGGCTACCGCTACCACCCGCAACTCCAGCGCTTTCGCGCGCAGCCATCGCCGAGAGCGGCGATCAACGCCTACCTCGCGGCGGTGCACGCCGAAGCGGTGACGCGCGGCTATGCCTTCGACCGTCGCAAGATCGGGCCGGTCCGCCGGGTCCCGGCGATCGCCGCGACCGGCGGGCAGATCGCCTACGAATGGCAGCACTTCCTGCGCAAGCTCGCAGTGCGGAACCGGGGGTGTTACCTGCGCTTGAAAGGCACGCGGCGCGCGGACTGCCATCCGATCTTTCGCCGCGTGCGCGGCCCGGTTGCTGAATGGGAGAGGGCATGAACCTCGACATCCGGCCGCTCACGGCGAAGGAGATTCCGGCGCTCCTGCCACTCGTCGAGCAGTACTGGTTGTTCGAGGACATCCCCGCCTTCGACCCTGCCCGCGTCGGGCGCGAGCTCGAGCGCGCGTGTGCGGACCCCGAACTCGCGAGCGGCTGGATCGCCTTTGCGCGCGAGCGAGGCTGTCGGTTACCTGCTCGCGGTATACGTCTTCAGCCTCGAGCACCTCGGCCTCACCGCCGAGATCGACGAGTTCTTCGTGCTGCCTTCCGCGCGCGGCAAAGGCCTCGGCGACGCCTTGCTGCAGCTGCGCGGAGGCCGAGTTCGTGCGGCGCGGTTGCACGAACGTCGCGCTGCAGCTCGGCCGCGGCAACGACGGCGCGCGCGTGTTCTACCGTGCGCACGGCTACGATGAACGCGTGGGCTTCGAGCTGCTCGACAAGATGTTGCCGGACCGTCGATCGACGGCGCAGGAGGGACGATGGCCAAAGTGAAGACCCGGCCGGCCGAGGCACGGCGACCTCGACGCGGTGGCGACGCTGTTCGACGCCTACCGGCAGTTCTACGAGATGCCGGCGGACCTCCCGCTAGCGCGCCGCTACCTCGACGAGCGCTTCCGGCGCAACGAATCGGTGATCCTTGTCGCCGAGGGCGCGGACGGCTCGCTCGTCGGCTTCACGCAGCTCTACCCCGCGTTCTGCTCGGTCCTCGCCGACCGGACGTTCGTGCTCTACGACCTCTTCGTGACGCCCGCCGCGCGCGGGACGGGCGCGGGCCGCGCACTGATGGAGGCGGCCGAGGCGCATGCGCGCGCGGCCGGCGCGGCGCGCATCGAGCTGCAGACTGCGAAGACCAACAAGATCGGGCAGTCGCTCTACGAGTCCTGCGACTGGAAGCGCGACGAACTCTTCTACAACTACGCCAAGGGCCTGAAATCTTCCTGACGGGAAAGGCCCGCCGGCGATTCAGATTAGCCGACCGCACCACTCATGGCGGCGCTGCCGGCTTTTCGGCTTTTGCGTGCGGCCCAGCGTGGGCGTCATCGATCTACGAAAATCGTGCCCGACATTATCCCCGGAGATACACTCCCGTGCCTCAGGCCATGCAAGGCTTGCGCAATAACAATGATCCGGAGAACGTCCATGAAAGCGTCGAGACTCTTCCTGCTGGCGGTATTGGCGGCGACTCCGCTGCTGGCATCCGCCCAGGGCAACAAGCCCAACATCCTCGTCATCTGGGGTGACGACATCGGTGGCTTCAACATCAGCGCCTACAACCAGGGCGTGATGGGCTACAAGACGCCAAACATCGACGCCCTGGCCAAGGAAGGCGCGCTTTTCACCGACTGGTACGGCCAGCAGAGCTGCACCGCGGGTCGCGCGGCCTTCATCACCGGCCAGTCGCCGATCCGCACCGGCCTCACCAAGGTCGGCTTGCCGGGCGCGCCGGAAGGCATGCGGAAGGAAGATCCGACCATCGCCACGCTGTTGCGTGCCCAGGGCTACGTAACCGGCCAGTTCGGCAAGAACCACCTCGGCGACCGCGACGAGATGCTGCCGACGGCCCATGGCTTCGACGAGTTCTTCGGAAACCTTTACCACCTGAATGCGGAACAGGAACCGGAGAACCCCGACTATCCGCAGAACCCGGAATTCAAGAAGAAGTTCGGACCGCGTGGCGTCATCCACAGCTTCTCCGACGGGCGCATCGAAGACACCGGCCCGCTGACGATCAAGCGGATGGAAACGATCGACACCGAAGTGACCGAAAGGGCTCTTGCCTTCATGGAAAAGGCGAAGAAGGACGGCAAGCCGTTCTTCATCTGGTGGAACTCGACGCGCATGCACATCTGGACTCACCTCAAGGCTGACTCTGTGGGCAAGACCGGCCTCGGCGTCTACCCGGACGGCATGGTCGAGCACGATGGTCACGTCGGGCAGGTGCTGGCAAAGCTGAAGGAACTCGGCCTCGACGAGAACACGATCGTCATGTACTCGACTGACAATGGTGCCGAAGTGATGAGCTGGCCGGACGGCGGCACCACGATGTTCCGCGGCGAAAAGAACACGAACTGGGAAGGCGGCTACCGCGTGCCCACGATCATCCGCTGGCCCGGCGTGATCAAGCCCGGGACCGTGATCAACGATATCGGCTCTCACGAAGACATGCTGACGACGTTGCTGGCGGCTGCGGGCGACAAGTCGGTCGCGGAAGATCTGAAGAAGGGCCGCACGATCGATGGCAAGAGCTACAAGGTGCACCTTGATGGCTATGACCTCGGGCCGGCGTTCCGGGGCGAGGCACCGTGGCCGCGCAAGTCTTTCATCTACTGGACCGACGACGGCAGCGTCGCTGCCCTCCGCTACGACAACTGGAAGATGGTGTTCCTCGAGCAGCGGGGGCACGGATTCGACGTCTGGCAGGAGCCGTTCGTCGCGCTGCGACTGCCAAAGCTGTTCAACCTGCGAAGCGATCCTTTCGAGCGGGCGGACCACGAGGGCATGGGCTACGGAACCTGGCGCATCGACCGCGCGTTCCTGATCGCGCCAGCCGGCGGCTACGTCGCACAGTGGCTGCAGAGCTTCCGCGAGTTCCCGCCGCGCCAGAAGCCAGGTTCGTTCAACCTCGACCACGTGATGGAAGCTGTGAGCAAGCCGGCCAGCAACTGACGTCTCGCTCGAGCTTGATTTGCAGTGGATAATCGGGCCGCACGCCCACCGGGTGCGGCCCGAGTTCTTGGAGGCAGGACATGAACCATACATTCCCGCGCGCGCAGGCCGTCACAGCCTTGGTTGCCATGCTGTGTTTCGCAAATACGGCACTCGCCGCCGATCCGCTGCCTTCGTGGAATGACGGCGCAGCGAAACAGTCCATCGTCAAGTTCGTCGAAGGCGTGACGCGCGAGGGATCGCCGGACTTCGTCCCGGTTCCCGAGCGCATCGCCACGTTCGACAACGACGGCACGCTCTGGGCCGAGCAGCCGATCTACACGCAGATTTTCTTCCTGGTGGACCGGGTCAAGGCGTTGGCGCCCCAGCACCCGGAGTGGAGGACCGAGGAACCCTTTGCCTCGGTGCTCAAGGGTGACGTCCACGGCGTGACCGCGGGCGGCGAAGCCGGGGTCGCGGCCTTGCTGACCGCGACACACTCCGGCATGACGACCGACGAGTTCAGCCGCACCGTCAGTGACTGGATCGCAACCGCGAAGCACCCGAAGACCGGCCAGCCGTACACGGCCATGGTCTACCAGCCCATGCTGGAGCTGCTCGCTTACCTGCGCGCCAACGGCTTCAAGACCTTCATCGTCTCGGGCGGCGGCATCGAGTTCATGCGGCCCTGGTCGGAGAAGGTCTACGGCATCCCGCCGGAGCAGGTGATCGGCTCGAGCGGCGGTCTGCAGTTCGGCATGAAAGACGGCAGGCCCGCGCTCCTGAAGCTTCCGAACCTGGTCCTCGTCGACGACAAGGAAGGCAAGCCGGTCGGCATCCAGCGCCACATCGGCCGTCGCCCGATCGCGGCCTTCGGCAATTCCGACGGCGACCTGCAGATGCTGCAGTGGACCTGCTATTCGCCGGGCCTGCGCCTGTGCCTGTTCGTGCACCACACCGACGACAAGCGCGAATGGGCCTATGACCGTGGTTCGCACATCGGTGCGCTCGACAAGGGGCTCGATGAAGCGAAATTGCGCGGCTGGACCGTCGTTGACATGAAGAAAGACTGGAACAAGGTCTTCCCGTTCCAGTGAACGCGGGCGCCAGGGACAAACCGTCATTCGGCCATAAGTGGATCGCCGTGGCCGTGATCGTGCTCGCCGCCGCGGCCGGCGTGTACTTTGCCATCGTCTCGCGGCAGGAGCACTCCCCGCCTGAAGCGACGCCGATGGCCCTGGGCGCGGCATCGGCAACCGCCGAGTTCGCGCCCACAGTCGCCAATGCCGCCGAGCCTCCCGGCCCTGCGCCGCCAGGCATGGTCTGGATCCCGGGTGGCGAGTTCTCGATGGGCGCGGTCGATCCGCTCGGCCAGGATGCCAACACCGTCGGCATGCAGGCGACCACCGATTCCCGCCCGATTCATCGCGTGCACGTGGACGGTTTCTGGATGGACGCAACGGAAGTCACCAACCGCCAGTTCGCCGAGTTCGTGAAGGCGACCGGTTACGTCACGGTCGCGGAGCGCACGCCGACCGCCGAGGAGTTTCCGGGCGCACCGCCGGAGAATCTCATCGCCGGCTCGGTCGTCTTCTCGCCGCCCGCCGAGGCCGTGCCGCTCGACACGCATTTCCGCTGGTGGACTTACGTCCACGGCGCCAACTGGCGCCACCCGGAAGGTCCCGCCAGCGACCTGAAAGGACGCGAGCAGTACCCGGTTCTTCACGTCGCTTACGAGGACGTCGAAGCCTACGCGAAGTGGGCCGGCAAGCGGATTCCCACGGAAGCGGAATGGGAATTCGCGGCGCGTGGCGGGCTCGCGGGCCAGGTCTACCCCTGGGGCAACGAGTTCCTGGTGGACGGGCGTTTCATGGCGAACACGCACCAGGGCCACTTCCCGAACGAAGACACGCAGGCCGATGCGTACCACGGTGCAGCGCCGGTCGCGCAGTACCCGCCGAATGCCTACGGGCTGTACGACGTGGCCGGCAACGTCTGGGAGTGGACCAGCGACTGGTACCGCGACGACTACTACGCCGAGCTCGCGAAAGCCGGGGTCGCGCGCAACCCGCGGGGCCCGGCGGATTCCCTCGATCGCAGCGAGCCGGGCGTCCCCAAGCGCGTGCATCGCGGCGGTTCTTTCCTTTGCACCGAGCAGTACTGCTCGCGGTACATGGTCGGCACGCGCGGCAAGGGCGACCTGTCGACGGGCACGAATCACCTCGGCATGCGCCTCGTCAAGGACGCCCCGTAACGTAGGGGAGATGCGATGGGCTATTCCGCCGTTTCGCTGCTGCACATCGGCGGTGCCATCGTCGCGCTGCTGGCAGGCCTCGCGATCCTGGCGAGGCCGAAGGGGTCGCGGCCGCATCGCCTCACCGGCCGGCTATATTTCGTCGCGATGCTCGCGCTCAACTTTTCGTCGCTCTTCATCTTCAATCTCACGGGGCGCTTCAGCCTGTTCCATGCGCTTGCGCTCTTCAGCCTCGCCACCGTCATCGTGGGATTTCTCGCCGCGTACCGACGACGGCCGCGCGACGGCTGGCTCGGGATGCACCTGCAGTTCATGACCTGGTCCTACATCGGCCTCGTGGCAGCGGCAGCCTCCGAGGCGGCGGTCCGGCTGCCGGAATCCCCGTTCTGGGGCGCGGTGGCGCTCGTCTCGCTCCTCGTGTTCGCGGTGGGCGGCCTTTTGCTCGCGCGGCAAATGCCGTCGCTGCGGGCGCGCTACGGGCGCCTTCAGGGCCGCGTCGACGTGTAAGCAGCCAATCTCGATCAGCTGACGGCCGGGCGGTTACCCACGGGCTATCGAAGGAATATGCTCGCCGCTGCCGGTGTTTCGTAGTACGGAAGAGACAATCATGGGTCGAGCAATCGCCTGTCTCTACGGCGTCGCCTGTTACGTCCTGTTCCTCGGCACCTTTCTCTATGCGATCGGCTTCGTCGGCAACTTCGCCGTACCCAAGTCGATCGATTCCGGTGTGTCGGGACCGTTCGGCTTCTCGCTGGTCATCAATGCCGTGCTGCTCGGCATCTTCGCGATTCAGCACAGCGTCATGGCGCGTCCCGGGTTCAAGGCCGTATGGACCCGCATCATTCCCAAGTCGGTGGAGCGCAGCACCTACGTGCTGCTGGCGAGCCTCGCGCTGATCCTGCTGTTCTGGCAGTGGCGGCCGATGACGGCGGTGATCTGGAACGTCGAGAGCGAGATAGGTCGGAGCGTGCTGTGGGCACTGTTCGCGCTCGGCTGGTTGATCGTCCTGCTCAGCACCTTCCTTATCAACCACTTCGACCTGTTCGGACTGCGCCAGGTGCACCTAAACTCGCGCGGCGTGGCCTACACGGAATTGCCGTTCCGGATCGCGTCCTTCTATCGGTTCGTGCGGCACCCGCTCTACCTCGGCTTTCTGGTCGCCTTCTGGTCCACGCCGACCATGACGACCGGGCACCTGCTGTTCTCGATCGCGACGACCGCCTACATCCTGCTGGCGATCCAGTTCGAGGAGCGTGACCTGGTGAAATTCCACGGCGCGGCTTACGTCGAGTACCGCAAGAAGGTCTCGATGATCCTACCGATCCCGAAATAGGCCGCCTCCCACTCCAAAAGGGGACGTTCCCTTCATGGGGACGTCTCCTTTCTTCATTGTCGAATCGGGGTACTTCCATCCGACTAAGGGGCAGAAACCACCCAGGAGACGAAATATGGCCTCGAAGACCCGCATTACGCCCTGCCTCTGGTTCGACGGCCAGGCGCTGGAGGCGGCGAAGTACTACGTGAAGATTTTCAAGAACTCGAAGATCCGCAAGATCGCACGTTACGGCGAGGCGGGTCGTGAGCAACACGGCCAGAAGCCCGGTTCCGTGCTGATCGTCGAGTTCGAGCTCGACGGGCGGCCGTTCACGGCGCTGAACGGCGGCCCGATCTTCAAGTTCAACGAGGCGGTCTCCATGCAGGTCCGCTGCAAGGACCAGAAGGAAGTCGACTACTACTGGAAGAAGCTGACTCGCCGGCGGCGATCCCGCTGCCCAGGTCTGCGGCTGGCTCAAGGACAAGTACGGCCTGTCCTGGCAGATCGTGCCGGACCTCGTCATCAAGCTCATCAGCGACCACAAGTCCGTGAAATCGCAGCGCGCATTCGCGGAGATGATGAAGCAGAAGAAGCCCGACATCGCGGCGGTGCAAAGAGCCTACGACGGCTGATAAGCTTTGCACACTATCAGCCATTCGGAGCGTTTCCATGCATTTGCGCAGTTCGACGTTGGCGACGTTGGCAAGTTCGATTGCGCTAGTCGTCGCAATGCGCGCTCCCGAAGCCGTCGCCGAACCCGCAGTCAGGCCGAATATCGTTGTCATAATGACCGATGATCAACGCCTTGACACCCTGCGGTACATGCCCAAGACGCTGGAGCTCATCGCCGCCGAAGGAGTGACCTTTGCGAACGCGTTCGCAAGCTTCCCCGTATGCAGCCCCTCGCGCGCCACGTTTCTGACCGGCCAGTACGCCCACAACCATGGAGTCTTGGGTAACGCGCTCCCGTCGGGTGGCTATAGCAAGCTCGATAGCTCCAACACCTTGCCGGTCTGGCTGCGTAAAACCGGTTACAGGACTGCCTTCATCGGCAAGTACCTGAACCACTATGGCAAGGATGACCCCCTCGAGATTCCAGCCGGTTGGGACAACTGGCAGGGCATGCTGGATTATCGCTATTACGGCTTCAGGCTGAACGACAATGGCACCCTGCTGACATTCGGCGGAAGCGAGAACGAATACCGGACAGACGTTGAAGCTGCCCGGGCCGATGCCATCATTCGTCACCATGCCGGCAATAACTCAGGTCGACCGCTATTCCTGTATGTCGCGACGCAGGCGCCGCACGCTGGCCGAAACTCCGATGCAGTCCGTGATGACCCTGCGTTCGCACACCTGACTCACCCATTTGGTTCCCGTGCGATGCGCCACTTCGGCCGGTTCGAGAATGAGCCGTTTCCGAAATCCAGGGCGTTCAATGAGAAGTCCATGAAGGACAAGCCGGCGCACATGTATACGATTGATCCGCTTTCAACCGAGGCGACGTACGGCATTGACGCTCACTACCGCGCGAAACTTGAGTTGCTGCAAGCCGTCGATGACTTGGTTGAGACCGTGATTACAGCCCTGAGCGACACCGGGATGCTCGAGAATACGCTGGTCGTATACACGTCGGACAATGGGTTCTTCCATGGAGAACACCGCATCGTAACGGCCAAGTACTTTCCATACGACGAAGCGCTGCGAGTTCCGTTGCTGATGAGGGGCCCCGGCTTTCCGGCTGGCGTTACAGCGGCACAGTTCGTCACCAACATCGACGTCGCGCCCACGATTGTCGAGCTGTCGGGTACCACTCCAGGCCGCGTGATGGATGGCCGTTCGCTTCTGCGGCTGGCGAACGATCCCGCCAGCGGACGTGGACGAGTCATTCTGCTGGAGGCGACCCATACGGGCCTCGGGAATGGGGAGCCGATTCGAGGGCGAAAAGTCGACTATCGTGGCGTGAGGGACGAACGGTATCAGTATGTCGAGTATGGGTCCGGCGACCGGGAGCTCTACTTCATGGTCTCCGATACCGCGCAGGTCAACAATCGAATCGACGATCCCAAGCTAGCCGGCGTGCAAAGTCGCATGCAGGAGCAGTTGCGAAAGCAGCAAACCTGCCGTGGAGTTGGCTGCAGCCAAGGCAGTCCTTAACGCCAGGCGGCCTCGCCCCCCAGGAGGCGTATGAGCGCGGAAGCAACGAGCCTCTTTTCGCTGCTGTTCGGCGTGCCGGCGCTCCTGTTCGCAATCGTCTTCGCCGCGGTCGCGCTGAAGGCACCGCGCGGCGGCGCCGTGCTCTCGGCCATGCTGCTCGCCTCGGTCCTGCCGGTCGCCTTCTGGGCGAGGAGCGCCGGCTACTTCGGCGTCGCGGGCCCGCTGCTGATCGGATCGCTCGGCATCTCGGTGATCGGCCTGCTGATCGCGGCGGTTCAGCTCATTCGCCCCTCGAAGAACCCACCCACTACGGACGCAAAGAACTGATGGACCTCAAAGTGCTGGCCACCGTGTTCGCATCGGTGTTCCTGGCGGAACTCGGCGACAAGACGCAGCTCGCGACGCTCCTCTTCGCATCCGATCAGGCGGTCAGCAAGCTCACGGTCTTCGTCGCCGCCTCCGCCGCGCTCGTGCTCGCGACTGGCATCGGCGTGCTCGCGGGCGGCGTCGTGTCGCAGCACGTGAGCCCGACCACACTGAAGTACGTCGCCGGCGCCGGCTTCATCGCCATCGGCCTCTGGACCCTGCTGCGGGCATGAAGTCACAGGCGGAGAAAGCCGAGGCCTTCCGCGCGCTGCACGCGCGAAAGCAGGCTTTCATCATCCCGAACCCCTGGGACGTCGGCACGGCACGCATGCTCGCGAAGCTCGGCTTCGAGGCGCTCGCAACCACCAGCGCGGGCTTTGCATTCTCGGCCGGCCTGCAGGATAACCAGGTCGGGCGCGAGAAGATGCTCGCGCACGTCGCGCAGGTTGCGGCAGCGACGGACCTGCCCGTCAGTGCGGACCTCGAGAATGGCTTCGGCGACGACGCGAAGACGGTCGCCGAGACGATCCGCCTGGCCGCGGCAACCGGCATCGTCGGCGGGTCGATCGAGGACTCCATCGACCGGCCGGGCGAAAAAGTCTACGAGCTCGCGCACGCGACCGACCGCATTCGCGCAGCGGTCGAGGCGAAGCGCGCGTTACCCTTCCCTTTCACGCTGACCGCGCGCGCAGAGAATTTCCTGGTCGGCATCCCCGACCTGAAAGACACGATCCGGCGCCTCCAGGCCTATCAGGAGGCGGGCGCCGACGTGCTCTACGCGCCCTGCATCACGACACGCGAGGAAATCACGGCAATCGTGAGTTCCGTCGACCGCCCGGTAAACTTCCTCATGGGCACGCAGCCGCAGCGCTTTACGCTCGCTGAGCTCTCCGAAATGGGCGTGCGGCGCGTGAGCGTCGGCAGCGCACTGTCCGCGGCCGCGCTCGGCGCCTTCCTGCGCGCGGCGCGCGAGATGCGGACGACCGGCACCTTCACCTACACTCAGGAAGCCGCGGGCTTCGGCGAGATCAGCAAACTCTTGAGCTAGACGGCGGGAGAACACCCATGTGCGATGACGCTGCCTTCGACGACATGATCGAGCACAACCTGCGCCAGGGCGGGCTCTCCCGCCGGGAGCTTGGATCGCTGGCCCTGGGGGCCGGCATCGCGTTCGCGCTGCCGCGCGTGGCCAACGCCTTGGACACGACGGAGTCCGAAGTCGAGATCAAGACGCCCGACGGCACGGCGGACGCCTATTTCGTGCATCCCGCGTCGGGCCGGCACCCGGCCGTGCTGTTCTGGCCCGACATCTTCGGCCTGCGCCCCGCGTTCCGGCAGATGGGCAAGCGCCTGGCGGAGTCCGGTTACTCGGTACTGGTGGTCAATCCGTTCTACCGCACCAAGAGAGCGCCGACTGCGCCCGAGAAGGCGAACTTCGACGACCCGGAGACGCGCAAGTTGCTCATGGGCCTGAAGGGCACGCTGAGCCCGGCCACCGCGAGAACGGATGCGAAGGCGTTCCTCGCCTGGCTCGACGCACAGTCCGCCGTAGATACCAAGCGCAAGGCCGGCACCACGGGTTATTGCATGAGCGGCCCGATCGCGTTCGAAACCGCCGCGGCACTGCCCGATCGCATCGGTGCCGTGGCAACGTTTCACGCCGGTGGCCTCGTAACCGACCAGCCGGACAGCCCGCACCTGCTGATCCCGAAGATGCGCGCCCACTTCCTCATCGCGATCGCCGAGAACGACGACCAGAAGCAGCCTGACGCCAAGGTCGTGCTGCGCGAGGCCTTTGCCAAGGCCGGGTTGCCGGCGGAGATCGAGGTCTACGCAGGAACGTTGCACGGTTGGTGCCCGCCGGACTCCGCCGTCTACAACGCCGCCCAGGCCGAAAAGGCCTGGGAGCGCATGCTCGCGTTGTTCAAGCAAGCGCTGGCGTAACAGGCTGTCGGACGCTGCCTACTGGAAATGCCAATCGATAAGTTTCGGGAACGAATCCCCGCTGCATCGGACGAATTCATGGCAAGCAATCGCTCACAAGGAAGGAGAGCCCATGAATGCCACCGCCAATACCCACACCCTCACCGTCCGCCAGACGGTCGCCGCGCCCGCCACTGAGCTGTTCGACGCCTGGCTCGATTCCGCCAAGCTCGCCGCGTGGATGCGGCCGAGCGACACGCGCCGCTCGGACGTCAAGATCGACCCCCGCGTCGGCGGCGAATTCGAGGTCCTGATGCACACCCCTGAGGGCAAAATCCCGCACACGGGCGCGTACCAGGTCATCGATCGCGCGCGCCGCCTCGTGTTCACCTGGAATTCGCCTGCAGCCGGCCAGCGAAACTCGACCGTGACGCTCGACTTCAGGCCCGCCGGCCGCGGCACCGAGGTCGTGTTGACGCACCAGAACCTGCCGGATGCCGGGGAAGTCGAAGGGCACACCAAGGGCTGGACACACATCCTCGAGCTGATGTCGCAGAGCTACGCCAAAGCCGCCTGAGCGAATCCGGCCTCTTGCCAAGGGCGGCGCGCCGGTCTAATATTCACCCATATGGGTGAATATAGAAAACCGGGCATGGACCGCGTCCTGGGCGCCATCGCCGACCCGACGCGGCGCGCGATCCTCGCGCGGCTCGCCAAGTCCGACGCGCGCGTGACCGAGCTCGCGGGCGCGTTCCCGATCTCGCTCAACTCCGTCTCGAAGCACGTGCGCAAGCTCGAGGACGCCGGCCTCGTACGCCGCGACGTCCGCGGCCGAGACCACGTGCTCTCGCTGAACGCCGCCCCGCTCTCGGAGGCCGCGGCCTGGATCGCCCACTACCAGCGCTTCTGGGCCGACAGCCTCGAAGCGCTCGATGAATTCGCCACCGGCAAGAAACCCACGCAAAGGAAACAGAAATGAACGCCGTCGCACACATCCCCACCGTCAATGTCCGCCGCGAGATCGCGGCGCCTGCAGCCGAACTGTTCGATGCCTGGCTCGATCCCGCCAAGCTCTCACGCTGGATGCGCCCGTTCGACACGATTCGCTCGGACGTGAGGCTGGACCCGCGCGTCGGCGGCGAATTCGAGATCGTCATGCACACGCCGACGGGCTCCGTGCCGCACACGGGCTCATACCAGGAGATCACGCGCCCGCGCCGCATCGTGTTTACCTGGAACTCGCCGTTCGCCGGCAGCGACGGCTCGCTCGTCACGGTGGACTTCAACGCGAAGGGCCGCAGCACCGAGATCGTCATCACGCACGAGCGGCTGCCGAGCGAGGAGATGGTGAAAGCGCACTCGGGTGGCTGGAACGGCATCCTTGACCGCATCGGCGAGGCCTACGCGGAGGTCCGCGCGACTGGTTAAGCTAGCGCCTCCACGGACCGGAGGCGCCATGCAGATCAAGTTCACGAGCGTTCTGGTCGACAACCAGTCGAAGGCGCTCGCGTTCTACACGGAAGTGCTCGGTTTCCGGAAGCACTCGGACATCCCGATGGGCGAGTACCGCTGGCTGACGGTGGTCTCGCCCGACGGGGTGCCAGGCGCCGAGGTCGTCTTAGAGCCGCTGGGATTCCCGCCGGCCAAGGCCTGGCAGAAGGCGCTGTTCGACGCCGGAATCCCCGCAACTGCCTTCATCTCGACGGACATCGATGCCGAGTTCAAGCGCCTCGCCGCCCGCGGCGTGAAGTTCCGCGGCGAGCCGAAGCAGATGGGTCCGATCAAGGCAGTGACCTTCGAGGACACCTGCGGCAACCTGATCAACCTGGTACAGCCGCCGGGCTGAGCCGGGTTGCTGTCCTCCTGATGCCCGGCCAGCTCGATACGGATTCCCTGCTCCTGCTGCACGACGCGCTCGCGCGGCTCGAGGAAGGCTTCGCGCACCTGCCCGCCGTCGAGCCGCGCGCCCAGGATCCGGAAGCGATGCGCCGGGTCCTGCTCGACGCCGCCGGGCGCCTGCACGACAACTACCCCTACTTCCACCCGCGCTACGCGGGACAGATGCTGAAGCCGCCGCACGCCGTCGCGCGGCTCGCCTACGCGCTCGCGATGTGGATCAACCCGAACAACCACGCGCTCGACGGCGGGCGCGCGAGCTCCGCGATGGAGAAGGAAGCAGTCGCCGAGATCGCGCGCATGTTCGGCTGGGACACGCACCTCGGCCACCTGACGAGCGGCGGCACGATGGCAAACCTCGAGGCATTGTGGATCGCGGGCGAACTGAAGCCGGGCGCCACGGTGCTCGCTTCCAGCCAGGCGCACTACACGCACGGCCGCATCAGCGCCGTGCTGAAGCTGCCCTTCGAGCCGGTGCCAGCCGACCGCTTCGGCCGCATGGATCTCGCGGCGCTCGAGGAACGCCTGCGGGCCGGCGGCATCGGCACCGTCGTCGCGACGCTCGGCACGACCGCAACCGGCTCCGTGGATCCGTTGCCCGAGATCCTGCGGCTTCGCGAGCGCTACGGCTTTCGCCTGCACGCCGACTGCGCCTACGGCGGCTACTACGCGCTCGCGGACAACCTCGCGCCCGACGCGAAAGCGGCCTTCGACGGCCTGCAAGCGGTCGATTCCATCGTCATTGATCCGCATAAACACGGGCTGCAACCCTACGGATGCGGCTGCGTGCTGTTCCGCGACCCGGCAGTCGGCCGGCACTACCGACACGACTCTCCCTACACCTATTTCAGTTCAAGCGAGCTGCACCTCGGCGAGATCAGCCTCGAGTGCTCGCGCCCCGGCGCTGCGGCGGTCGCACTCTGGACGACGCAGCGGCTCTTTCCACTGGTCCGTGGTGGCGAGTTCGCGCGCATGCTGCAGGACTGCCGTGCCGCCGCGCTCGAACTCCACGCGCGGATCGCAACGGACCCGCGCTTCATCCCATCCTTTCCGCCCGAGCTCGACATCGTCGCCTGGGCAGTCAAGGCAGCGAGCGCGGCGGAGTCTTCCGCCCGTGCCCGCGAGACATTCGCGAAAGCCGAAGAGGCCGGCCTGCATCTCGCACTGGCCGACTTGCCAACGGAGTTCTTCGGCGATCCCTGGGGCCGCCGAGGCACGGTGACGGCGCTGCGGTCGGTCTTGATGAAGCCGGAGCATCGCGCCGAAGACATCTGGCGACTCCTTCCGGCGACGTAGGACAATCCTGACGCCGCGCGGTTGACCGCGCGGATTCCGCCGACGGTCGAAAGCGTCTGTAATGGGCGCATGCGCAGGTCATCCATCTGGACTGCCGACGCCGGGCTTCCGCAGTTCCGTTCGCTCGACACCGACACGCAGGCCGACGTCTGCGTGGTCGGCGCGGGAATCGCCGGCCTCAGCGTTGCCTACATGCTGACCCAGGTCGGCAAGACCGTCGTGGTCATCGACGATGGCGAAATCGGGCACGGCATGACGGGGGTCACGACCGCGCACCTCACGTGCATGCTCGATCGCCGTTACGTCGAGATCGAGCGCATCCACGGCGCACACTACGCGCGCATCGCGGCACGCAGCCACGAGGCGGCGATCAACCGGATCGAGACGATCGTCGCGAACGAGGGCATCGACTGTGGCTTCGAGCGCGTGCCGGGATTCCTGTTCAGGGCGCCGGGCGACGAGAGCGGCGTACTCGACGACGAGCTCGCCGCGCTGCGCAGGGTCGGCCTCAACGAGGCGGCATTGATCGATCGCGCGCCCCTCCCGGACTTCGATACCGGCCCGTGCATCGTGATTCCGTCGCAGGCGCAGTTCCACCCGCTGCGCTACCTGGCCGCGCTCGCGCGCGCGGTCCGGCGGGAGGGCGGTGAGATCTACACGGGCACCAAGGCCAGCACGATCGACGGCGGCGACGCGCCGCGGGTGCAGGCGGGCCGCCACGCGATCATTTCCGACGCGGTCGTGGTCGCGACCAACGCGCCGATCAACGATCTCGTCGCGATCCACACCAAGCAGGCGCCGTACATGAGCTACGTCATCGCGGCGCAGATCGATCCGGGATCCGTGCCGCGCGGCCTGTACTGGGACACGCTGGACGACTATCACTACGTCCGCCTGCACGAGACGCGGGGCCGCGAGTACCTGATCGTCGGCGGCGAGGACCACAAGTCCGGGCAGGCCGACGACACGGCCGAGCGCCCCGCACGCCTGGAGAGCTGGGCACGGGAGAGATTCCCCTCGATGGACGCGATCGAGGCGGTCTGGGCGGGCCAGGTCATGGAGTCCATCGACGGCCTCGCCTTCATCGGCAAGAATCCGCTCGACAAGGAAAACGTCTACGTCGTGACCGGCGACTCCGGTACCGGCATTACGCACGGCACCATCGCCGGCATCCTGCTCTCTGACCTGATCCTCGGCCGCAGGAATCCCTGGCAGAAGATCTACGACCCCGCGCGCAAGCCCGTGCGCGCCGCCGGCACCTTCCTCAAGGAAACGGCCAACATGGCCGCACAGTTCGGCGACTGGCTGAAGCCGGGCGAAGTCGCCTCCGCCGGGGAAATCACCCGCAACAGCGGCGCGCTGGTGCGCGACGGACGCCGGATGATCGCCGCCTACCGCGACGCCGACGGCGCGCTGCACGAGATGTCCGCGGTCTGCAACCACCTCGGCTGCATCGTCCACTGGAACGCCGCGGAAACGAGCTGGGATTGCCCTTGCCACGGCTCGCGTTTCGACCGTTTCGGCAAGGTCTTCAACGGGCCGGCCAACCAGGACCTCGAGCCCCTCACTCCGAGTAAGATGCGCACTGGCTGAGCCAGCACCACAACGGCGGGGCGCTGCATCCCGCCATACTCGAAGGGGGGAGTTCATGAGCAACGTCAATTGGGGGAAGTTCATCCTGGGCGCGCTGATCGTCGCCGCGATCTGCTTCGTGAGCGACGGATTCCTGCACCAGCGCGTCGTAAATGAGCAGTGGGAAGCGGTCATCGCCGCCCTGGGCGCGACGGTGCCGGAGCACGCCGGCTTTTCCATGATCTGGTTCGTCGTCTTCGAGGCCGGCCGCGGATTCCTGGCGATGTACGTCTACGTGTTGCTGCGCCCGCGCCTTGGCCCCGGCGTGACGACCGCGACCTGGGCCGGCGTCGTCACCTGGGTTGCCTTCTCGCTGACCGGCCCCGCGCAGTTCATCCCGCTCGGCTTCTACAGCGTGAGCCTGTGGGCCTTCGTCGGTATCTACCAGCTGGTATTCACGATCATCGCGGCGATCGTGGGCGCGGCGCCTTACTCGGAAAAGGGCGCGGCGCATGCCTGACTGCCGGCAGGTCGCTGTCGTCGCAGTAGCCTGCGGGTTCGCGGCAATCGGGATCGCCGCCGCGCACGTCGGGCACGAGGAGGGCCAGTCGCTCGGGACCGTGCACTTCCCGGTGAGCTGCACACCGGAGGGTCAGGCAGCTTTCGAGCACGGGCTCGCGCTGTTGCACCACATGACTTACCCGCAGGCTCGTGAAGCATTCCAGCAAGTCAGCCGTCAGCGATCCCCAGTGCGCAATGTCGCACTGGGGAATCGCGATGACCCTGTTCCAGCCGCTCTGGCCGACGCGTCCTGGAGCCGGAAGCGCGCCAGCGCGGCTGGGACGAACTCCTGACGGCGCAGAAACTGAACCCACCCACGGAGCGTGAGCGGCAGTACATCGCAACCGCGCAAGCGTTTTTTGAAGACCCTGCAGGCGAGGACTACTGGCTTCGTATTCGGCGCTGGGAGGCAGGCCTCGGAGAATCTGTACCGCGCGCTTGCCGGACGACGACGAAGCCGCCGCTTTCTTCGCGCTCGCCCACCTGGCGGTGGTGCCACCGAGTGCGGTTTCCCGCACGAATGCCGACGAGTCCGCAGCGATCCTGCTGCGGCTCTACGAAAGGAATCCCGATCACCCGGGTGCGATGCACTACCTCGTGCACGCAAACGACGTGCCTGGCCGCGAACGCGAGCTGCTGGAGATCACGCGCAAGTACGAGAGCGTGGCGCCGCGCAACCCGCACGCGCTGCACATGCCGACGCACATCTACACTCGCCTCGGCGACTGGGATGGCGTGATTCGCGGCAACCTGCTGGCGGCGGAGGCGGCGCTCGAGCATCCGGCGGGCGAACACGGCGAATACGTCTGGGACGAGTTTCCGCACGCGATCGAGTACCTCGTGTACGCATATCTTCAGAAGGGCGACTACGCCGAGCGCATTCGCACAAATGCGCCGCCTCTGGAACACCGAGCGCCTCGAGCCCACGTTCAAGACGGCATTCCATCTCTCCTCGACGAAGCGCGCGATGCGCGCTCGAACGACCGGGACTGGGCGGAAGCCGCGTCGCCATTCCGGTCCGCGTTCCGGCCGACCTCGACTGGGACATGTTCCCCTGGGCGGAAGGGGTTACGCAGTTCGCTCGCGGCCTCGGCGCGGCGCGCCTTGGGCGGCTCGACAGACGCGCGCGCCGCCAGCCGGCGACTCGCGGAACTGGACGAGAAGGCCACGCAGGCGGGCGAGGAGCTGTTCGCAAGGAACATCCGCGTCCTTCGACTCGAGGTCGACGCCTGGGCGGCGCACGCGAATGGACAGCCGGCCGCGGCCGTCGCGCTGATGCAGCAGGCCGCGGAACTCGAGACGAGCACGCCGAAGCACCCGGTTACGCCGGCACCGACCTTGCCGGCCTACGAGCTCCTCGGAGACCTTTGGATGGAGCAGAAGCAGCCGGACAAGGCGATCGCCGCGTACCGCCGATCGCTCGAGCTCTATCCAAACAGGGCGAAGAGTTTGCGCGGTTTCGCGAGCGCCGAGCAGGCGTTGCGCTCGGGCGGCTGAAAAGTCGCAGGATGCGCTGGCAGGACAACATGATCGGGATCGACTGGAACGCCCTGTCGGAGCTGTACCGAATCGCGCCGCTCGGCGACAAGGACCCGGACGACCTCCGGGTCTGCTTTACGAACAGCATGTTCAAGTGCTTCGTATTCGACGAGGAACTGCTGGTGGGCGCCGGGCGCGCGGTCGCCGACGGAGTCGATTGTTCCTATCTCTGCGACGTCGCCGTGCACCCGGACTACCAGGGCCAGGGGCTCGGCAAGGCGATCATCGCAAAGCTGAGGGACGCTTCGGCAAGTCACCGCAAGATCATCCTGTACGCGAATCCCGGCAAGGAGGGCTTCTACAGGAAACTCGGCTTCCTGCCGATGAAGACCGCGATGGCGATTTTCCGCAACCGAGATCACGCAATCTCGACAGGGCTCGTGGAGGACGCGTGACGGCACGCCTCGGCGTAGCGCTCTCGGCTGCGGTGCTCGGCGCTGCGGCAGTAGCAGCCTGCGGCGTGGTCACGGATCCCGCCACGCGGCTTGCGGCCGACCTCGAGGAGGGCGCGGATCGGCTGCCGCTGCGGGAGGGTGCGACCGACGCCGTGCATCATGCGACGCCGTCGCGCCCGGGCCAGTGCGACGGCCCCTACAAGGTGCAGCTCGACCAGGTCGGCGCGATGCTCATCTGGTGCATGGATGCCGCCGGCAATACCGTCTCGAGCCACAGCACCACGTCGCACAACCGCGCCGTCGACACGTCGCAGACCTTCATCGTGGACAAGGGCGCGGGCGAAACGCTGATCATCGATCTCGAACGGCGCGGCGGCCGAGCGGTCATCACGGGGGTGCGATAGGAGCAGCCACACATGCAGAAGAAATCCTGGTTCACTCGCTTCGCCAAGAAGACGGCGCAGATCGCAGGCAGGCCCGCGGCCTTCGGCCTCGGGCTCGGCACGATCCTCGTCTGGCTGGTGACCGGGCCGATGTTCGGCTTCAACGACACCTGGCAGCTGATCATCAACACCGGCACGACGATCGTCACCTTCCTCATGGTGTTCCTGATCCAGAACACGCAGAACCGCGACACGGCGGCGATCCAGATCAAGCTCGACGAGCTGATCCGCGTGAGCCGCGGCCATAACGCGCTCATGGATCTCGAGGAGCTGGAGGAAGCCGAGCTGGAGACGTTCCGCAGGAAGTACGAGAAAATGGCGGCCGCTGCGCGCCGGCGCATGGATGAAGACGCCGACGACACGGACAGTCCGGAACCCGGTTGAAACGCCGCGTATTTCTCCGCGGCCTGTTCGCCATTTCGCTGGCGGCGCCGGCGATTGGCGCGAACCCGGCTGAGGATCTGGTCGCCCGCCATCTCGCCGCCGTCACTGGCACGCTCGACCCGCGCGCCGCGGGCGCGCTCGAACGCATCGACGGCACGGGCCGCCAGCTGTTGGCGGCACGTTCCTACCTGCGCGCGGGCACGGGCCTCGCCGAGCGCTGGAGCTGGTCGGAGTCGGAGATCTCGGCGTACCTCGGTTCTCCGGCGCAGGCCGCACTTGATGCGGCCATCGCGCGCGTACGCAGCGCTTTCGAGTCCGCGAACCCGGGTTACACGTTGCACGTCAACCCGGAGGTTCGCAGCCTCGAGATCCAGCTGGAGCGCTGGAACACGAACGCCACCATCGCAGTGGCCGCAGCCGTCCTCGCGGAGGCCGCGGCGGCCGCCGTCCGCTCGGAGGGATTTCCGGCGCCCGACAGCCCGCTCGCCCAGGTGGCGTTCGGTGATTTCCTGCGCGCCTGGGTGCCAAGCCCGACGCCGCCGCTCGCCGCGCCGGGCCTCTCCGCCCATGGGCAGATGCGCGCCGTGGACTTCGTGGTGACCCAGGGCGATCGCATCGTCGCGGGCGCGATGACCGCGGATATCCCCGCCATCTGGACCGGGCAAGGCTGGGCAGAACGCCTCCAGGCGGCCGTCCTGGCCTCCGGCGCGCCCTTCGTCGGGCCGCTCCGCTATCCCGACGAGCCCTGGCACTTCGACTACCGGCTCTGAGGGATTAGAGTGGGCGGCCTTCGGCCGACTGCCTGGGCGGCACAAAGGAGTGAATCATGAAGCAACTCATGGGAATCATGCTGCTGGGCCTTGCCGTCGCTGCGACGGCGGAAGAACTGCCCCAGTTCCGCAAGGGCATGTGGGAATTCAACCGGTCGATCGATTCCGGCACGGGGCAGCCGCAGGTCATCAAGCTTCAACGCTGCGTGAGTCCCACGGACGACATGCGCGAGCAGAACCGACAGCTCGTGGCCGCGGGATGCAAGGCCACGGACGTGGTGAAGGCCGACAACGTCTACAGCTTCACGGCCGATTGCAAAATCGAGGGCGTGACGATGCAGTCGAAGTCGATCGTCACCGTGGAGGGCGATTCCGGCTACCGCGCGGAAATCGAAACGACCCAGGGCCCGGTGATGACCAAAGAGTCGCTGGTCGCTCGGCGCGTCGGGGAATGCGAGACCGAGTGACGTACGACGACTCGAGCTGGCACAACGGCGCCGACTTTCCCGCCGGCCTGCGACCCGAGGCGGGCGCAACGCACATTGGCATCTATCTCGCCTGGGCGCTGCTCGCCGACCTCGGCGGCGACCATCACGTCGTCGATTCCGCCGAGGAACTCGGGCGCCTGAGCGCGCGCAAGCTGACGCCGGGCCAGTATTTCCTCACCGTCTGCGACGGCAAGCTCACCGACGACGACCTGAACCCGGAAGGCAACGCCTTCACACGGGCCTATTACCAGCAGGACGGCGCGAGCTTCATCGGCGACTACCAGGAATACCTCGCGAAGGGACTGCCTTCCGAATACCACGTTGCCGACAGCTGGACGAACTTCGACAAGCTGCGGCCGGTGCTCGACCGGCGCCTCGCCAACTGGCGGCGCGGCCGCATCGCCCCACCGGAGGCGCCAGGCGCCGTCCAGGTGACAAGCGCCGACGACCTGCCGGAAGACATCCTGCAGAGAATCACTTCCGACTTCGGCAGCGACGCGGCTCCGGGCGTCCTTTCGCGCCTGGCCGGCTTCATCGGCCAGCTCGCCGACACCCAGGGCGAGGCGCCCGATGCGCGGATCCTGCGCTGCGTCATCCACATCGCCGCGGGAGACCGCAAGAAACTCGACGAGGCGTGCCGGCTCGCCCTGACCGACACGCGCGACGTGACACATCGCGCCGAACACGACGCCGGCAATCGCCGGGTCCGGCGCTTCGACCAGCCGTTTCGATAGGGTTGCCGCGGCCGGCGCAGCACGGGTGGAATTCTGGGCCGCGCGGTCGTCTTCCGGGGTTCGACACTTTTCGGGAGCCTTGATGAAGACACGCACCCTTTGGCGATCGCCGTCTCGATCCTGGCGCTTGCGGCCTGTGGCAAGCGCGAGCCGCCCCAGCCGGCACCCGAGCCTCCCGCCGCACCGGAACCGGCGGCAGAACCCGCGGCTCCGGCCAGCGCCGCGTCCTTCGTCGGACGCACCTGGGAAGTCGTCGAGTCGAAGCAGGTGGCCAAGGGCTCGCTGCGCGTCTTCCTGCCGGACGGCAAGCTCGCGATGTCCGATCCCGGCGCGACGCCGGCCTTCGGAAGCTGGCGATACGACGACGGCCGCCTCACGATCATCGAGGAAGGCCACGAGTATCCGACCGAGATCCTGGAACTGAGCGACCGCGCGTTCCGGATCCGGATGCATAGCCCCGGCGAGCCGATCGAGATCCTGTTCGCGCCGGCCGCGCAGGACGTCATGCAAGACGTCGCGAGTGCGCCGCCCGCCGAAGCCGCACCGGTCGTCGTATCGCTTTCGAACTCGGCCTGGCTGCTGGAGGATCTTGCGGGCGCCGGCGTGCTCGATCGCGTGCCGGCGACGCTCGAGTTTCCCGAGCAGGGCCGCGCGGGCGGCCAGGGTTCCTGCAACCGCTTCAACGGCGTCGTCACCGTCGAAGACGACTCGATCCGCTTCGGCGGCATCGCGGCCACGCGCAAGAGCTGCCCGGAGGCGGTGATGAGGCAGGAATCTGCGTACTTCGCCGCGCTCCAGGACGCCGAGCGCTTTGAGATCGAGGACAAGACGCTGCGGATCTTCGCGAAGGACCGGGACGCTCCGCTGCGATTCACTTCCACGGGCGCAGCCGCAGCGCCGGCCGCGAACTCGATCGCGCGCGCGGCCCCGTCCGGAAACGCCGCGCTCGCCGGCATCTGGACGGTGGTCGGGCATCATCACTCACCCGGCATCAGCGCCCTGACCGACGAAGAGGCCAGCGCCCGTCACGGCGAGACGATCAGGCTCACCGCGCGGGCGGCGATCGCGCCCGGCAAGGAATGCAGCGAACCGCGGTATTCGACCAGCCAGGTGCCGGTCGAGGCCTACCTCGCGAGCGCGTTCAACCTGCCGCCGTCGCGCCTGCCGCCGCTCGCCGGCCACAACCAGATGCGCGTGATGGAAGTGTCCTGCGGCAACGCCGACTGGACCGAGCTCGGCGGAGTCCTGCTCGAGGTCGACCGCGATCGCGTGCTTGCGCCCTGGGACGGGGTGTTCTTCGAGCTCGCGCGCGACCGCGACTTCCGCGGCATCGGGCAGGAGCCGGGCTGGCAGATCGAGCTGCGCAAGGGCTCCGAGATGCGCTTCACCTACGACTACGGCAAGGGCACGGCCGTGACGCCGGCGCCACGGCTGCAGGTCTCCCCGAAAACCGGGACGCAGACTTTCCACGCGAAGACCGGGGCGAACGACCTGCGCCTCGAGATCGTGCCGGTCCACTGCGAAGACGCGATGAGCGAAAAGTCGTTTTCGACGACCGTGACGGTCACGCTGAACGGGCGCGCGTTCCGCGGCTGCGGCGAGCACCTCGCGACGCCGTTCCAGTAGTTACGGCGCCTGGATCCTGACGTTGCGGATCACGGGATGCCCGTTGGCATCGCATTCCTCGGCTTCCGCAAAAACGTTCACGAGGCTCCCGTTCGCTGCAGCCGCAATCAGCATCTCGGTAATGACCCCGTAATAGCCTAACGGGTAATGCGGGTATGGATTGCGGAATACGGCCGCCGACACATCCCCGCAAACGGGATGTGTCCAGGTCCCGCCAAGTGGCCGGACGACCAGTGTCCATTCGTGTTCATTTGCAGGCTGATCGGCGTGCCGGGATCGGCAGCCAGCCAATCGGCCTTCGCCGCTCCCGTTGCCGACAAGGCCAGTACCGCCAGGCACAGTCGCCAGGCGCAATTCTTGTTGCTCACGAGACTCCCCCTCCTTCGGATGAAATAGCGACGGAAGTTACCAGGGATAGGTTCCGCCGTCGTAGTTGAAGAACTTGCCGGTATCCCCCGGCTTCAGATTCGCGATCACCTTGCGCATGCCCGAGATGCTCTCGGCGGGCGAGATTTTTCCGCCCGGGCCGCCCATGTCCGTGCGCACCCAGCCGGGATTCATGACGACGCAGGTGATCCCGCGCGGCGCGAGGTCGAGCGACAGGCTCTTCACCACCATGTTCACCGCGGCCTTCGAGCTGCGATAGGCATAGGACCCGCCGGAGGTGTTGTCGGCGATCGAGCCCATGCCGCTCGTGATCGTGACGATCTTCTTCTGGCCGCCCGCGGCCACGTGCTCGAGAAAGGTTTCCGCGACGCGCAGCGGACCGAGCGTGTTGACGTCGAGCACGCGCGACCAGGCAGCGAAGTCGAGGCTGCCGAGCTTCTGCGCGCGCGGTGAGCCGACGCCCGCGTTGTTGACGAGGACGTCGATCGCCTCGCCGGCCAGCGACTTCGCGGCGGCGCGAATGCTTGCGAGGTCGGTGACGTCGAGGGCGACGACCTGGATGCGCCCGCCGCTTCCGTCCGCGAGCTGGCGCAGTTCCGTCGCGTCGCCGGGATCGCGACAGGCTGCGTAGACCCGCCAGCCGTCGGCGGCGTACTGCCGCGCGAACTCGAGGCCGAGGCCGCGATTCGCGCCAGTGACGAGGACGTTGCTCACGCGCCGTCCACCATCGGCACGGCATTGCCGCTCACGACGATGCCGCCGGACGCGGGAATCTTGCACTTCGAGCCGGCTGGGCCGGCCCATCGCTTCGCCCTGAAGGATCACGATGGACGCCGGCGCCTGCACGATGCCCGCATCGCGCAGGAAGCCGCCGAGCGCCGCAGCGCCGGAGCCCGTAGCCGGATCCTCGACCAGGCCACCGCCCGCAAACGGATCGCGCGCGTGATAGAGATCCGCCCGCTCGCGCCACACGAGCTGCAGGGTGGCAAGACCGTCCGCCAGCATGAGCGTCTTCATCCGCTCGAAGTCGTAGTCGAGCGCGGCGAGGCGCGCGGCGGTTTTCGCGGCGATCAGCAAGTGCCAGTTCCCGGCGAAGATCCGCGCCGGACCGATCGACGGATCGAGCTCGTCCTCGCGCCAGCGAAGCGCGGCAAGCGCTTCCTGCAGCAGAGCCGGCGGCGCCGGCTCGTGGCGCGGCACCACTGAGGTCAATGCCGCTTCCCACCGCCCCTCGCGCTGACGCACGGCGACCGGCACCAGGCCGACGTTGGTCGAGAAACGGTAGTCGCCCGCACCCGCGGTCTCGCCGAACAGCACGCCGGCCGCGACCGTCGCGTGGCCGCAGAAATCCATTTCCTTGGTCGGGGCGAAGTAGCGCGCCTTGCGCTCGAATCCGTGCGCGGGCGCGATGAAAGCCGTCTCCGGATAAGCGAGATCGGCCGCGATCTGCTGCATCTCGGCATCCGGCGGCCAGGCATCGCCGATCCAGAGGCCGGCGGGGTTGCCGCCGTTCGGGGTCGTGGTGAATGCCGCGTAACGGTAGAGTACGCCGCTCACGGCCCTATTATGGCCGGAAGGAGAAGAAGAATGGCCATCACGCGTCGGGACTTTGTCGGCCACTCGGCCGCGTTGACGGGCTTGTCGCTCCTCGGCCAGGATCGCTCGCGGCCATCGCCCGGGAGCAGCCCGATCTCATCCTGAAGAACGGCTCACTTCCTCACCATCGATGCGAAGCCAGCCGCAGGCCGAGGCCATCGCGATCGCGGGCGAGCGCATCCTCGCCGTCGGCTCGAACGACGAGGTGGCCGCCCTCGCCGGCCGCGCAACCAAGATAGTGGACCTCGGTCGGCAAGACGGTCACGCCCGGTTTCATCGACGCGCATTGCCACCCCGCCGACTCCGGGCGGCGGCACCTGCGGTTCATCGACTGCGACCTGCGCTCGATCACGGCCATCCAGGCACGCCGTGCGCGAGCGCGCCGCGAAGACCCCGCCGGGCGAGTGGGTGGTCGGCTTCAAGTACGACGACACGAAGACCGCGGAGCGGCGCTTCCTCACGCGCGAGGACCTCGACGCCGCGGCGCCCGATCACCCCGTCTACATCGAGCACCGCGGCGGGCACACCGGGCTACGTCAACTCGCTCGCGCTCGCGAAGGCCGGCATCACCGAGACAGACGCCGGACCCCGACGGGCGGCAAGTTCGTGCGCGACCCGGCGACGGGCCGACTCACCGGACGCCTGCTCGAGCGCGCCGCGGCGATCGTTCGAGGAGTCGATCCCCGCCTTCGACACGACGACGCGCGACGACGGACCGCGCGGCCGTCAAGCTCATCACGCAGATGTTCGCGAAGGCGGGCGTCACCTCTTCGACCGACGCCTACGGCACGCCGGACGACCTGCGCGCCTACCAGGACGCGCGCGAGGCCGGCGAGCTCTCCGCGCGCATCTACTGCATGATCGGCTACTCGCACCTCGACGCGATGATCGCCGCCGGCGTGCGCACCGGCCTCGGCGACGACTGGGTGCGCGTCGGCGGCATGAAGCACGACCTGCGACGGCTCGATCTCCGAGCGCACGGCGCGGCTCTCGCAGCCCTACGTCGGCCGGCCGGACGACTTCGGCATGATCGTGGCCGACGCGGAGGAGCTCTACTCCTACGCCCGCAAGGCGCACGAGGCCGGCTGGCAGCTCGGCACGCACGCGAACGGCGACGTCGGCATCGGCATCGTGCTCGACCTCTACGAGCGGCTGCAGCGCGAGATGCCGCGCCGCGATCCGCGCTACCGCATCGAGCACTGCACGCGTCGATCAACGACGCGCTGGTGCGCGCGCATCAAGGCGCTCGGCGTCGATCCCGACGCCGTTCTCGACCTACGTGTACTTCCACGGCGAGAAGATGCCGGAGTACGGCGAGGAGCGGCTGAACTCGCATGTTCGCGCTGCGCAGTTTCCTCGACGCCGGCATCCGGCCGACCAGGCCTCCGACTATCCGCCGGGACCCTTCGAGCCGATGATGGCGCTGCAATCCATGGTGACGCGCACCGACATCGAGCGGCAACGTCTGGGGGCCGCGCCAGAAGATCACGCGTCGAGGAGGCGCTGCGCGTCTGCACGCTGAACGGCGCCTACGCCTCGTTCGAGGAGCACGAGAAAGGCTCGCTCGAGCCCGGCAAGCTCGCGGACCTCGTCGTGCTCGGCCGCAACCCGCTGACCGAGGACCCGTCGTCGCTGGTCACGATTCCCGTCGAGCGCACGATGGTCGGCGGGCGGTGGGTGTACGAGTCGTGATCCGCCGCGGCGGTCGTGAGAGGCGCGTAGCCGGGGCGATCCGGCAACTGCCGTTTTACCGGCTGGTGAACCCCTATTCGCCGATCGAGATCCTGAGCGCCGACCAGGTCGAGGCGATCATCGACGGCGCGTTCACCATCCTCGAGACCCGCGGCATGCGCTTCCTCGAGCCCGGAAGCCGAAAGCTGTTGAAGGCTGCCGGCGCCGAAGCCCGTCGATGACCTCGGCACGATGCGGATCGACCGCGGCCTGGTGCGGGAGAAGCTCGCGCTCGTCCCGCGCGAGTTCTCGCTGCGCGCGCGCAATCGCGACCACGACCTCCGCATCGGCGGCAGGAACCTGGTCTTCACCTCCGTCGGCGGGCCGGCCTTCGTCAACGACCTCGACAACGGCCGCCGCCCGGGGAAGCACGCGGAAGTCTGCGACTTCCTGCAAGCTGGTGCAGAGCCTCAACATCATCCACCAGGAGTCGGGCGGCCCGTTCGAGGCGCTCGACCTGCCGCCGGAAACGCGGCACCTCGACCTCTACCTCGCGCAGATGACCCTGCTCGACAAGAACTGCCAGGCCTATGCGCTCGGCGGCACGCGCACCCGCGACTGCATCGAGATGAACTGCATCGCGATGGGCGTCACGCGCGAGGAGCTCGCGCAGGACCCCGCGGTCATGGCGATCGTCAACACGAACTCGCCGATGCAGCTCGACATCCCGATGACCGAGGCCGTGGTCGAGCTCGCCTCCTCCGGCCAGGCGGTCTGCATCACGCCATTCACGCTCGCCGGCTCCATGAGCCCGGCGACGCTCGCGGGCACGCTCGCCCAGCAGACCGCGGAAGTGCTCGCGGTCATGACGTTCGCGCAGACGGTGAAGCCCGGCGCCAAGCTCATCTACGGATCGTTCGCCTCGAACGTGGACATGATGAGCGGCGCGCCGGCGCTCGGCACGCCCGAGTACACGAAGGCCGCGTTCGCGAGCGGCCAGATCGCGCGGCGGCTCGGCATGCCGCTGCGCTCGAGCAACACCACCTCGTCGAACATGGTCGACGCGCAGGCCGCCTACGAGAGCGAGATGTCGCTCTGGGGCGCGATCATGGGCGGCGCCAACCTCGTCTACCACGCGGCCGGCTGGCTGGAGAGCGGGCTCACGGCCTCGTTCGAGAAGCTGATCGTGGACGCCGAGATGCTGCAAATGATGGCCGAGGTCCTGCGGCCGATCGAGGTCAACGCCGACCAGCTCGCGCTCGACGCCATCGCCGGCGTCGAGCCGGGCGGGCACCACTTCGGTACGGCGCACACCCTTGCCCACTACGAGACTGCCTTCTACGTCCCGATGGTCTCGACACGCCAGAACTTCGAGAACTGGCAGGAAGCCGGCAGCCTCGACACGGCGCAGCGCGCCAACACGCTCTGGAAACGCCTGCTCTCCGAGTACCGGCGGCCGCCGATGGACCCCGGCATCGAGGAAGCGCTCAACGACTACGTCGCGCGGCGCAAGCGTGAAATTGCGCAGTCCGGCTAGTACGATATTCAGCCTATGCCGCGAACACTCTTGCGCCTATCCGCCGCCCTGCTCCTGCTCGCGACCGGGCCGTCCCTCGCGCAGGAGTTCCAGCCCTATCCCGAGCCGAAGATCACGGCCGAGCAATACGCCAAGTATGCGGACGAGATCAGGCAGATCTACCTGGGCACAGCCGAGATCGTCCGGGAGGAAAACGTCGTCATTTTCTCGGACATGCGCACCCGCACCTTCTGGGTGTTCACGACCAAGGACAATCCGGCCCATCCCGCCTGGATCACGCGCCAGATGGTCGAGGAGAACGGCGAAGTCCGCGTGCGCCAGATCGGCTACTTCGCCGGCTCGGAGCCCGCGTTCGCCAAGCTGTTCCAGTACTACCAGGCGCGGAACGCGCAACTGATGGAAGACGTGGCGCGGCGCAATCAGTAGTGGCCGACCAAGGCTTCACGAGCAAGGCGACGCGTAGGCGGCTGCTGCAATCGATGCTCGCGGCGCCGGCGCTCGCCGGGCTCGCGCCAACGTTGCGCGCGCTCGGCAGCGAGGACCCGCTCGTCGACTCCGCTGCCAAGGCTCTCGACGTCTTCGACTTCGAGCGGCTCGCGCGCGCGAAGCTGCCGCCCGCACACTTCGGCTACCTCGCGACCGGCGTGGACGGCGATGCCACGCTGCACGCGAACGACGCAGGCTTTGCCGACTACCCGCTGCGCGTGCGGCGGATGGTGGACATCCGCACCGTCGACTCGAGCGTCGAGCTGTTCGGCACGCGCTGGGACACGCCGATCTTCCTCGACCCGGTCGGCAGCCAGCGCGCCTTCCACCCGGAGGGTGAGCTCGCGACGGCACGAGCCGCGCGGTCGAAGAACCACCTGCAGATCCTTTCCACCGTCTCTTCGACGGGTGTCGAAGACGTCAACGCGGCGCGCGGCGAGCCCGTCTGGTACCAGCTCTACCCCACCGACCAGTGGCCGGTGACCCAGGCGCTCGTAGCGCGCGCCAGGGCCGCGGACTGTCCCGTGCTCGTCCTGACGGTCGACCTGCAGGGCGGTTCCAACCGTCTCTCGCTCGCCCGCTCCATCCCGCGCGACTCGCGGGACTGCACCGCCTGTCACACGACCAGCCGCACGCGCCTTTCGGGCTTCATCGCCGAGAAGCCCATGTTCGACGGCCTCGACATCGGCGCCGTCACCGACCTGACGCCGCCCGAGATGAGCTGGGACTACCTCCGGCGCCTGCGCGACATCTGGCCGCGCAAGCTCGTGATCAAGGGCCTGGTCACGCGCGAGGATGCCGAGCTCGCCGTCCAGCACGGGATCGACGGGATCATCGTCTCGAACCACGGCGGGCGCGCCGAGGACAGCGGTCGCGCTGCGATCGACAGCCTCGCCGAGGTGGCGCCGGCCGTGAACGGGCGCGTGCCGGTGCTGATGGACGGCGGCGTCCGCCGCGGCAGCGACGTCTTCAAGGCGCTCGCGCTCGGCGCCGACGCGGTCGGCATCGGCCGGCCCTACATCTGGGGGCTCGCGTCCTTCGGGCAGGAGGGGGTCGAGCGCGTGCTGGAGATCCTGCGCGACGAGCTCGCGATCACCATGCGGCAGGCAGGGACGCGCACTGTCCCCGAAATAACCTCATCCTTCGTGGTCGATCGCCGGCGCAGCTAGCCGACCTTCACTGCGGCGACGCGAAAGCCGTATGCTTCGCTCATGATTCGCTGGCTCGCATTCGCCCTGCTGCTGCTCACTGGCGCTGCCAGCGCCTCGGAGCCGGAAGTCAGGAAGCTCATGGAGAACTACTGGAGCGCCTACTCGCGCTCCGACTTCGTCGCTGCGTCCGCGTTCCTCGATCCGCGCGACGTCGGCGCGCTGAAGGAAGGCCTGCTGCCGCTGTTCCTGAGCGCCGCCGAGAGCAAGAACGTCAACGTCGTGCCGCTCGTGAAGGCTTTCTTCACAGGCGTCCCGGCCGACAAGCGCGAGAAAATGAACGTAGCGCAGGTCTTCGCGGGGATGAACTACATGATGCGCGACGTCATGCCGCACGTGTACGCGCAGCTCGACAACGCCACCATCCGCGTGACGAAGGTGATCCTGCCCGGGGACGGCACGGCCGGCATCGAGTACGTCGTCCGGTTGCCGGACCAGGCAGTGACCGACATCGAGCGCGCGAACCTGCACGAGGGGCGGTGGTACCTGCGGACCAAGGATTCGCCGGACGTCACGATCGAGCGGTTCCGGATGCTGCTCGGGCTCGACTATGAGACGGGACCGGAGGTGAAGTTGAGCCCTCCGGTCACCGAGGAGTAGTCTTGATCGCGTAGGTGGGGCGGCTGACGACAACTACCCCGAACGAGCCAATGGACGGCGCTCGTCTGTTCGATGGGGAGAACCATGCAATTCAGAATCCCGCGGTGCACCGTGGCCGGTGCGCTTTACTTCTGCCTTTTCAACGCAATACCGGCAGCGGCCGATGAGCCACTCCACCGGTTGCAGCGCGAATGGTGGCAATGGGCCGGCTCGATCGTGCTCGGCGGCAACCCCGTCGTCGACGATACCGGCACATATTGCGAGGCCGGCCAGCACGGCACTTATTGGTTCCTCGGGTCGTACCCGGGAACGTCCACACCCACCTGCACCGTGCCGAAAGGCGTCAAGCTCGTCGTCCCGATCGTGACCACGTTCTGCTACCCGGAAGAAGGGTTCGATACGGATGAAACCTGTATCGACTACATCTTCAATGCCTTGACGGGTTACCTCCGCAAGGACATGACTGTGCGCCTCGATAGCGTGCGCCAGCCGACGTACGACATCTGCGAAATCGCTGCTGCACCCAATGACGTGATCACGAACGCACCGCCACAGTGCGTCATTCTGCGACGCAGCAACCGCACGCTCTTCAACTTCGTGATCGGCCAGAGCGGGTACTCACCAACTCTCGGCGCCTGGCGTCTGGCGGGCCAATGCCTCGCGCGGCATCTGGTCGGTGATCGATACCGGCACGCTGGAGGTCGGAGAGCACCTCCTCAGGATCCGGGCGACCGGGACCGACGAAGCCCTGATCCCATTTATGGACGTCAGGTACAACCTGATCGTCGCACTGCCCGAGAACTGAACGCTTCAGCCTGAGGGGTTGACGGCGCTTGCCTTGAGGGGCGGTAGAATGCGACCGGAGCCAATACCGAGGATCACGATGAACCGCGCACCGCTCTCCGCCCTGCTCGCGCTCGCCTTGCTCGCGCCCGCGCACGCCGACGTCACGATCAAGGCCACCACCACCGGCAAGGGGCTTGGCATGACCGGCACCATGCCGAACGTCACCTACATCAAGGGGCAGAAGATGCGCGTGGAGACCGCGCTCGAGAAGAAGACGCTGATCTCGATCTTCGACGTCGAGAACCAGAAGATGTACGTGCTCGACACGAAGAAGATGGAAGCCGAAGTCTGGGACATGGCCGCCTTCAGCCAGGAGCTGTCGAGCGCCGTTTCGGTCGAGGGCGTGCGTACCACCCTGACGCCCAACGGCCAGACCAAGACGGTGGCCGGCCAGAACGCGGACGGCTTCAACGTGGAGGTCATCGTGCCCGCGACGATCGGCGGCGCCGGCGGCATGAAATTGACCGTCGTGCAGACCGGCACGTCCTGGATCGCCAAGAGCGCGCCCGGAGCGGCCGATTACGCGGCCTTCTACCAGGCCGCGGCCGAGAAGGGCTGGATCTTCAGCGACCCAAGTGCCGCCAAGGGCTCACCGGGCCAGGCCAAGGCAATGGCGCAGATGTTCACGGAGTTCGCCCGGATTGGCGGGCTGCCGTACGAGACGCAGGTCGACATCAAGGTGCAGGGCGAAGGTCCGATGGCGGCGCTGATGTCGCGCATGGGTGGCGCGTCCATGCTGACCACGACCGACTCGGTGGACACGAACCCGCTTTCTGACGACCTGTTCCAGGTACCCCCGGACTACAAGCTGAAGCAGAAACAGTAGGCCGGAAACGACCGGTCAAGGCCTGGGGCATACTGCCGCTCCATGAACACCACCGACCTTCGACTCGGTATGCATCGCTGCATCACCCGGCGCGACTTCGTCCACGACGTCAGTCTTGCGGGGCTCGGCCTCGCATTGCCATGGCCGGCGCTCGCACACCACACTGCGGACGGCGCGCCGTACTACCCGCCGACGCTCACGGGCCTGCGCGGCTCGCACCCGGGCGCTTTCGAGGTCGCGCACGCGCTCGCGCGCGAAGGAAAGCACTTTGACAATCCGCGCGTGCTCGACGAGTCGTACGACCTCGTCGTAGTCGGCGGCGGCATCAGCGGCCTCGCGTCCGCCTACTACTATCGCAAGCTCCACCGCCCCGACGCGCGCATCCTGATTCTCGACAACCACGACGACTTCGGCGGCCACGCGAAGCGCAACGAGTTCCACCAGGGCGGGCCGATGCGCCTCGCCTGGGGCGGGACCGTCAACATGGAGTACCCGAAGTTCAGCGAGGTCGTGAACGGGCTGGTCCGCGAGCTCGGCATCGACATCCCGCGCCTGCGCAAGGACTACGAGTTCAACTGGCTGGGCACGCAGAACGGCCTGCAGTCCGCGCTCCTCTTCAACGAGGCGCGCTACGGCCGCGACGTGCTGCTGCGCGGCGTGACCCTCGACGGCCTCGAGCCGGCCGAGCTCGCGCAGCACGTCGACTCATTTCCGTTGCCGGAGGACGCGCGCGCGAAACTCAAGGCCTTCCTGCTGGCGGACCGCGACGTGCTCGCGGGCAAATCGCCGGCCGAGCGCGAGGCCTGGCTGCACGGTACTCGTTACACCGACTTTCTCCGCGAGCATTTCGGGCTGCCGGAGGCGGCGATCCAGATCTTCAGCAATGCGCCGTCGGGCTTCTGGGGCGTGCCGGCGGAAAACCTCTCCGTCGCCGAGTCTCTCTGGTCGGGATTGCCCGGCGCGCACGTGGTCGGGGACTTCGAGGATTCGGGCCAGGAAGAGAACGACCGGGACACGGCGATGTTTCCGGACGGCAACAGCTCGATCGCGCGGCTGCTGGTACGCTCGCTGATTCCGGCTTCGTTCCCGGAGATGGCACGCGATGCGGACCCGCACGGTGTCGTGACCGCCCGCCTCGACTATGCGGCGCTCGATGCGCCGGCGTCGCCGGTGCGGCTGCGGCTCAACGCGACAGCGGTGCACATCGCGAACGGCGCAGACGGGTCGGGCATTGCCGTGGACTACGTGCACGACGGGGAGCTCCGGCGCGTGCGAGCGAAGCAGGCCGTGCTCGCCTGCTACAACTCCATCATTCCCCATCTCGCGCCGGAGCTGCCGGCTACCCAGAAGGCGGCGCTCGCAAAAGCGGTGAAGCGGCCGATGCTGGTGGTCAATACGGTCCTGCGGAACGGCGAGGCATTCAAGAAGCTCGGCATCAAGGGCGTGCAGCTGCCCGGTAGCCTGCTGCAGAACCTGTTCCTCGTCACCGGCGTCAACGTCGCCGACTACCACCCCAAGTGGCGGCCCGAGGATGCCTGTGTCGTGCAGTCGTTCGCGAGTTTTGGAGATCCACTACCGGGCGGTGGCAGCCTCGCGGCCTACGCGCGCGCTGCGCGGGCGCGCATGCTCGCGATGCCGTTCGAGGACTACGAGCGCGAACTGCGCAGCGTGCTGAACAGCATGCTCGCGCCCGCCGGCTTCGACGCCGCGCGCGACATCCTCGCCATCACCGTGAACCGCTGGCCGCACGGCTATGCGCGCGACCACCTCGACCTCGAGGACGCGGACTGGAATGTCGAGCCGCGGCCCGAAGTCGTCGGGCGGCAACGATTCGGCCACATCGCGATCGCGAACTCCGATGCGGGGGCTGACGCCTACACGCACATTGCGATCGACCAGGCGTGGCGGGCGGTCAACGAGCTGCAGCGGGCGGAGCTGATCGCCGAATGATCGCGCGGCCCTCGCCCGCGCCGACACTCGTACGGGGACTGA
This sequence comes from uncultured Gammaproteobacteria bacterium, assembly GCA_963817195.1. Lineage (GTDB taxonomy): Bacteria > Pseudomonadota > Gammaproteobacteria > Steroidobacterales > Steroidobacteraceae > SCUD01. The sequence goes on along the minus strand of CAWFNJ010000005.1, from coordinate 35,087 downwards.
CGCTCATTCCGGCGACGGCGATCGTGGTGACGAACGTCATCGGCGTCGGCGTGTTCATGAAAGCCCGGGTGATGACCTGCAACGTCGGGACACCGGAACTCGTGCTGCTCGCCTACCTGGTCGCCGGGATCTTCACGATCGCCGGCGCGCTCACCTTCGCCGAGCTCGGCGCGATGATGCCGCGTGCCGGCGGGCAATATAACTACATCGGCGCCGCGTTCGGGCGGCCATTGGCTTACGCCTACGGATGGATGGCGACGCTCATCGACGGCGCTGCCAGCAACGCCGCGACTGCGCTCGGGCTCATCATCTTCCTGAACGACTTCCTGGGCGGAACGCTGTCACCCGCCGAGATCCGCCTGATGACGGCCGGCATCATCGTGGCCGTGACGGTGCTGGCCCTCGCGTCGGTGCGCGCGAACGGAGTGTTCGCCACCATCGTCACGGCGCTGAAAGTACTGCTCGTGGCCGGCGTCGGCGTGGCCGCGTTCTGGTACAGCGACGGGTCGTGGGGGCATTTTTCCGAATCCGGCGCAGGCGGGAGCTGCGAGGGCGTGCCCGCCGAAGCGCGCCTCGGCCTGGTCGGGTTTGGCGCCGCGATGATCGGCGCGCTGTGGAGCTACAGCGGCTGGTCGCAGGTCGCCTCGATCGCCGAGGAGGTGCGGCGGCCAGGGCTGGACGCTCCCCCGCGCCCTGGTCGGCGGTTGCACAATCATCATCGCCCTGTACCTGCTCATCAACGCCGGCTATTTCTACGTGCTGAGCCCGGAGACGATCGCGAGCGTGCCGGAGACCTCGTCGGTCGCGGGCGAGCTGCTCGTCCGCCTGATCGGCGCCGCCGGCGCCTCGCTACTGACGATCGGGCTCATGCTCTGCTCGTTCGGCGCGCTGCACTCCGGCACGCTCATCATGTCGCGGGTTCCGTATGCGATGGCACGCGACGGCCTGCTGCCCCGCACACTCGCCACCGTTTCCCCGCGGACCCGCGTGCCGACGCGCGCGACACTGCTGCTGGGTGCCTGCGCGATCGCTTATGCGATTTCCGGCACCTTCGACGTGATCACCGACCTCATCATCTTCATCCTGCTGCTGTTCAACGGCCTGTCCGTGGCATCGGTCTACGTCCTGCGTCGCAAGTTCCCGAATATCGAGCGTCCCTACCGGATGTGGGGCTATCCCGTCGTGCCGGCGCTCTATCTCGCGGCGACAGGCTGGCTGATGGTCAACACGCTGCTGGCGACGCCCGGACGCGCGCTCGCTGGACTCGGCGTCGTCGCGCTCGGGTTTCCGCTCTACTGGTACTACGCGCGCCGCTTGCCGCCGGCGCGGACCGAGGACTGGCTGGAGGGCAAAGGTCCGGTCGACGCCTCGTAGATGCGCCGCACCGTCGTCATCGTGTCCGCTTGTTCCACCGTCTTGTCGTCGCGGTAACGCTTGACCCGCGCGAGTCGCAACGCCAGCCCGCCGGCATAGCGGGGACTAGCCTGCAAATCGCTGAAGGCGATCTCGACGACCAGCTCCGGGCGCAGGTAGACGGTCATCGCGTCGCGATGCGTCTCGCGGGCCAGGAATTCCTTCGTCTGCCAGTCGAGCATCGCGTCCGTGAGGCCCTTGAACGTCTTGCCGAGCATCACGTACTCGCCGCTCTCCGGATCGAGCGCGCCGAGATGCAGGTTGGATAGCTTGCCCGTGCGGCGGCCATGCCCCCATTCGGCGGCGAGCACGACGAGGTCGAGCGTGTGCGCGTGCTTGATCTTGAGCCAGCCAACCCCGCGGTTGCCTGCCTCGTAGGGCGCCTCCAGCGCCTTGGCCATGACGCCCTCATGCCCGGCCGCGAGGGCGGCATCGTAGAATGACTGTGCCTCTTCGGCAGAATCGGTCACCAGCCGTGGAACGCGCAGCGACTCGGGCACGGCGAGCGCAAGCTTGCGGAATCGCTCGCGCGTGGGCCAGTCGACCAGGCTTTCGCCTTCGTAGCGCAGGCAGTCAAAGAACATGGCGCGCATCAGCAGTTCGACCCGCAAGCGCTGAATGTCCAGCTTGCGCCCGAAGCGCCGCATGGTGACCTGGAATGGATAGGGCCGGCCAGCGCCGTTGAAAGCGATCGTTTCGCCGTCGAGGATCAGGTCCTGGGCCGGCAGGCTGCCGACGAGCTCCACGATCTCCGGGATGGCAGCACCGACCTCGTTCAGGTTGCGGGTATAGATTCGCACGGTGTCGCCTGATTTGTGCACCTGGATGCGCGCGCCATCCAGCTTCCATTCGAATGCAGCCTCGCCGCCCAGTTGCTGCAGAGCATCGGCCGCACTCGCCGCCGTCTGCGCAAGCATCGGTGCGATCGGCGAGAGGATCTCCAGCTGAAACTTCGCCAGGCCTGCGCTCTTCTCGCCCAGGGCGGCCTCCGCGACTGCGCCGACGTTTGCGGCGTACATCATGGCCCGACGCACGTCGGCAACGGGCAGTTCGGCTGCCGCCGCGATGGCATCGACCATCACGCCTTCGAGTGCGCCTTGGCGCACCTCGCCGAGCATCAGCCGGGCGAGAAATCGCTGTTCGCTGCCGGTCGCGCGGCCGAACAGGTCGCGAAGGGCCGCGACGCGCAGCGACCCGATGCCGGGCCCGCGCAGCGCCGCGACTTCCGTGATCGTCCGGTCGACCTCCGTCAGGGTCAGCGAAGAAGCATTGGCCGGCTCGGTCGCGCCCGCCTCGCGAAGCACGGCCGGCCCGATGCCGATACGCCCTTGCGGCGCCTCACCCGACAGGTACTGCACGCCGATCCTGATCTCCGGCGGCTCGAGCGAGCTAAGGAACGCCGCGAGTTGACGTATCTTCTCGAGGCGCGCGGAAGTCGCGCCGACGCGATCTGAGGTCTCTACCAGCCCGGCGAGCAGGGTCATGGCACAGGAGTACCAGAACCGCCGCGCCAGTACTATCGGCGCCGATCGCTAGGCGATTTCCCGCACCGCTCGTAGCGCAGCCTCGACCTCGCGCTCGTCGTTGACGAGGCTCGGCGCGAGCCGCGCCTTCGAGATCTTGTAGGGCGAAGACGACGCCACGACCTTGTGCGCGTGCAGCTTGTGCACCGTCTCGCTGGCGCTCTGCCCTTCCACCTCGAATGCGATCAGGCCGGCGGACAGGGCCGGATCCTTCGGGGTCAGCAGCTTCACCTTGGGCAGCTTCGCCAGGCCTTCCTTGCACTGCGTGTTGAGCGCAGCAATGCGATCGGCGACGCGCTTGCGGCCGATGCGTTGATGGAACTCGAACGCCTCGGCCATGGCCCACTGATGTTCGAAGGCCTTGAACCCGCCGGGCGAGACCCAGGCGATGCTGGTCGGCGCGTTCGGCCGGCGCTCGTCTTCCCACGCGCCGAACGGCTCGAAGTCATAGAACGTCGGGATCGTCGGGCGGATGCGTCCCCAGTTCTTCTCCGGCACCCAGAGGATTCCGGTGCCGCGCGGCGCGAAGATCCACTTGTGGGTGCCGGCTGCCGCGAAATCGACGCCCAGGTGCGCGAGCTGCTCCTCCTGGTTGCCGAAGCCGTGCACGGCGTCGAGCACGACGAGAACATGCTCGTGCACGCCGCGGTTGGCATTGACCTCCGCCACGGCCTTGGCCAACGCGCGTACCGGTATCTTGACGCCGCTGCTCGAGTGCACCCAGGTGATGCCGACGACGCGCGTGTACGGACCGATCGCGCGCTTCAGGCGATCCACCATTTCGTCGGCGGATGCGTGGACCGGGTCGTCGTACAACGGAACGCGCCGCCAGCTCGCGCCGGCCTTCTCGACCGCGAGGCGAATCGCCTCGTGATGCACGTAGTGGTCGTGCGTCGTGCAGAGCACTTCGTCGCCCGGCTTGAGCGTCAACCCCTGGTAGATCAGGGCGAGCCCCTGGGTCGTGCTGTCGGTGAGCGCAACTTCCCCGGGCTTGCCGCCGATGTAGGCCGCAGCCGCCTGCTGCACGCGCACCGGGAACGGAACCTGTTTCGCATCGTCCCCCAGAAACGAGTCGAAGCCCATGCCGTGCTCGACCGTCGTAAACGGCTGGGTGTCGAGCATGCCGCGGAAGCGCTCGATCGCGTCGCGCACCGGCTTCGGGTGCGAGACGATGTAGAACTGCGAGAAATGCATCCAGTCGGGCGCGAGATCGAACTGGGCACGCACCGCGGCCCAGTCGGAGTTGCCGTCAATGGCGGGAACGGCGGCAGGCTCGTTCGCCGCGGCGGTGCGGGATGCGGCGCTCGCGACCAGCGACAGTCCGACGGTGGCGACGAAATCCCGACGGTTCAGCGTCATGGCAGGCTCTCCTCTCGGGCCGCGGTTCGCGACGAGTCGCGATATTACTCCGGCTTGGGAGTATCCTCGCGCCATGCTCTGTGCACGGGGATGCGTGCTGCTGCTGGCGACGCTGGTCGTCGCGGTTGCGCACGGCGCGGAAGTGCGCTTCCGCATCGAGAACACCTACAAAGCCATAATCGACCTGGGCTTCCTCGGTAAAGGCAATCGTACCGGGACCGATATCCTGGAGGGCGTCCTGGTCGAGCAGGCAAACGGCACCTGGTCAGGCACGGCCGAGGCGAGCATCGACATGACCCAGGAGATCCACGGACTGGGCATGACCTGTAAGAAGACTACCTTCATCGGAACGCAGACGGTGACCGTGCGCGCAGACCCGGAGACTGGCTGGAACGAAGCCCAGACCATCACCTTCGATCAAGCGGCTGGGCCGGGCCAACGCAGCGGCAAGTACCTCGGGCTCACGGTCGACGCAGCGGAAGTTCCGTCCATCACGCCGACCGAGCCCTGCCTCACCATGTATCAGCGCGACGCAAATGCACCTCCGCTCCTGCCGCTCAACGACGGGCGCTGGACGCAGCCGGAGTACGGCTACGCGATCGAGCTGCCGCAAAGCGGGGTACTCGTCTGGACGGACGCGACCGTCGACACGTTAGACGCCGCCGGTAATCCGACGCCCGGCCTGCCGGCCAATGCCCTCTCGAATTGGAAAGTCCGGGTCGAAAGAACCGGGAACTGAGTGCTGGCTGGAACCGCTTCAGGCCGCCCCTAGAAGAAGCCGTGCAGCTCGATGAAGCCGAAGCGACGGTTCTCCAGATCGTCGCCCGCGGTGCCGTCGTAGTAGCGCACCCCGCCTCTCAGCTGCAGAAACTGCATCGGAAAGTACTCGTAGACCAGCGAGTAACGGTCCTGGTCCTCGAGATCCAGATCCGAATCCGGCCGGATCGTCTCGACCGTGGCTTTCAGGTTGTGGCCAGTCCTGGGCATCCAGTTGGCCTCGAGCAACCCGACCCAGCGGCGCAGGCCGCCGCCCGGCAGGCCGCGATCCTCGACGTAGTCCACTTCCGCGAGCCAGGCGACGGGGCCGGTGCGCACGCCCCCGTGCAACGCGCTGATGTGCCGCTCGGTCTGTTCGGCATCGTTGAAGTTGTAGCTCGCCCCCACGCGCCAAACCGAAGCGACATGCTCGCCGCGCAGGCTCCATTGCTTGCCCGAGCCGGTTTCGGCGCCCCCGGCCGTCCCGTTGCTCACCGCAAATTGCGCGTTCCATGGCCCGCTTTCGAAGCCGGCCTCGACGCCATTGTCCGGCGTGTCGAAGTTGATGCCCGACACCTCGCGGATGAAAGCCGTGTCGTCCTCGAGCCGCAGCCCGAACGGCAGGTACATCTTTCCGGCCTTGAGGTGCCAGCGATTCGAGTCGCCAAGCCGCAGCAGCGCATACGCCTCCTGGTTCCGGCTCTCGCCGGGAGCGAGCTTCTGGTCGACGTACACCGATAGCCGGTCGGGAATGACCCGAACGTCTAGATACAGCCTCAGCTCGTTGACGTCGAAGGCGAGCTTCTCATCCGCTCCCTCAGGGAAATCCGTATAGGTCGCGCTGCTGCGGAAATTGCCGCCCAGGGCGACGAAGCGGTTCAGCTCGCCGAGCCATTGCGTCTCGCCGGTGTCGATGTGTCGTGCTGCCAGCTGATTCTGCGCAAAGGCGTTGCCGGCGAGGTTTCGCATGCCCCCGCCGGTCGGGTTGACGTGGCAGCCCGAGCACGCGAGCCCCTGACGAACCGCGAGATACGGTTCCGCGGCGGCCGGCAGACTCCAGGACAACAGGCACGCAAGAAGCGCTGCCAACGCGCTCCAGCGCAGAAGGGTCTTGCCTGGGCGCGTCATGGCGATCCTCGCTCCATCCTGTTGTCGATATGGCCGGCCTGGCACGGAAAGGTTCCGGCCGGCTTGTGGGCACTGATCAGGGCGCGACCAGCTACAGCACAAGCGAATTCAGCGACTTATGTCACGAGATTGAGAAAGTTTGGAGTTTTTCATCGAACTTTAACAAGGCGATGGCTTACTGCACGCGGGTCCCCTTGCTGCAGGAAGTCACATGCTGGCTGCAGTCGAAGAGAGCCATCACTACCGGACGATCTGGCTGTCCGACATCCACCTCGGCACGCCCGGCTGCCAGGCGTACTACCTGCTCGATTTCCTCCGCACGCACCAGGCCGACACGCTCTACCTGGTCGGCGACATCCTGGACGGCTGGCAGCTGAAGAAAGGCTGGTACTGGCCGCAGGCCCACAACGACGTCGTGCAGAAGGTGCTGCGCGCCGCGCGCAAGGGCACGAGAGTCGTCTACATCCCGGGCAACCACGACGAGCACATCCGCCAGTTCGTGGGACTGCAATTCGGCGGGATTTCGATCCTCGAGGACGACATCCACGTCACCGCGGACGGCAGGCGCCTGTGGGTGGTGCACGGGGACCTGTTCGACGGCGTCATGAAGCACGCACGCTGGCTGGCGCACCTGGGCGACCGGACCTACGTGCTGTTGTTGAAGCTCAATCGCTGGCTCAACGCGATCCGTCAGCGCCTCGGCCTGCCGTACTGGTCGCTGTCGCAGTACCTGAAGCACCAGGTCAAGAACGCGGTCAACTTCATCTCCGACTTCCAGCACGCCATGACCGAGGAAGCGCGCCGTCGCGGCTGCGACGGCGTGGTCTGCGGCCACATCCACAAGGCCGAAGTGCGCGAGATCGACGGCATCCTCTACTGCAACGACGGCGACTGGGTCGAGAGCATGACCGCCCTTGTCGAGACCTTCGACGGTGAGCTGAAGCTCATCGAGTGGCGCACCCGCGTCGAGGAGCCGCTGAACCTGGGCCGCGTCATGGACGAGCTACCCATGGTCGAAAACGTCGCGGCATAGGCTGAGGAGGTCAATTGATGAAGATCGCGCTGGTGACGGACGCCTGGGAGCCCCAGGTCAACGGTGTCGTGCGGACGCTGAAATCCACGACTCGCGAGCTCCAGCTCATGGGTCACGTGGTCCAGGCCTTCACGCCGCTCGAGTTCCGGACACTGCCCTGCCCCACGTATCCGGACATTCGCCTGTCGGTCCTTCCGGGCGTCAAGGTCAGACGGCGACTCACGGATTTCGACCCGGATGCCATTCACATCGCCACCGAGGGACCGCTCGGGCTCGCGGCGCGGCGATTCGCGTTGAGCCGGGACATTCCGTTCACGACCGCGTATCACACGCGCTTCCCCGAATACATCCAGGCGCGCACCGGCATGCCACTGTCGTGGACCTACGCGTTCCTGCGCTGGTTCCACGGGCCTTCGGAGGCCGTGATGGCGCCCACGGTCGTCGTCAAGCAGGACCTGGAGGCCAACGGATTCAGGAACGTCGTGCTGTGGTCGCGTGGCGTCAACCTCGACATCTTCAAGCCGCGCAAGTGCAATCGCCTCAGGTCCAAGCCGCCGATCTTCCTGTACGTCGGCCGCGTTGCGGTCGAGAAGAACGTCGAGGCTTTCCTCGCGCTGGACTTGCCTGGCTCGAAGTGGGTCGCGGGCGCCGGCCCCGCGCTCGCCAGCATCCGGGCGCGCTATCCGGGCGTGAACTTCCTCGGCGTGCTCAGCCAGGAGGAGCTCGCCGAGGTGTACGCGTCGGCAGACGTGTTCGTATTTCCCAGCAAGACCGACACCTTCGGGCTGGTGCTCCTCGAAGCGATGGCCTGCGGCCTGCCGGTTGCCGCGTACCCCGTCACAGGCCCGTTGGATGTGCTCGGCAACTCCAAGGGCGGCGTCATGCACGAGGATTTGCGCACGGCCTGCCTCGCGGCGCTCGAGCTCAAGCGCGCGGACGCGGCGGCGCATGCCCACAAGTTCTCCTGGCGTGCTGCGACGGAACAGTTCCTGTCCCACCTGCACCCCCGCGACCGGGTGCCCGGCCTGCCTTCCAGATTTACCGGTTCCAGCGAGGCCGCCTAGCGGTCGCAAATCGGCTACGTCAGCCTTCACATTGCGGCAACGCAACGCGTCTATGCTTCAGACATTGGGGGGCCGGTAAGTCGATCGAGGAGACGCGGCCATGCAGATGTACGAGTTCGTTGGACAGGTAAAGTACGGCGCGAGGTTGCCCAACATGGAAGGTGCGCTCAAAGCCACGCGCGCGACGCTCGAAACCCTGGCCGAGCGGCTGGGGGCGAACGAGTCGCGTCACCTTGCCGCCCAGCTGCCGCAAGGCATCGGGCAGTACCTCGACAGCCACGACTTCGACGCCGAGAATTTTTCCTCGGAGGAATTCCTGAAGCGGATCAGCGTCCGCGAGGGCGTCGCTCCGCCCGATAGTGTCACTCATACGCGCGCAGTGCTGGACGCGTTACAGCATGCCGTTCCGGCCGGCGAGATGCGCCATGTGCTCGAGCGGCTGCCGAGCGACTACGCGAGGCTGTTCCCGCGGACGTGGGACCAGGTGCGCCGCTACGGCACTGGCTATTGACGAGCCAACCTGAATCCCTGACCTGCCCCTATTGCGGCGAGGAAGTCGAGGTCGCCATCGACGAGGGCGGCGGAACCGAGCAGTCCTATGTCGAGGACTGCCCGGTGTGCTGCCGCCCCTGGCAGGTCGAAGTGACGGGCGACCCCGAAGCCGGCTGGAGCGCGACGCTTCGTACGTCGGACGAGTAGGCGGCGAGCCTGATCAAGCCAGGCGCCAGCCCTCGTAGGCGGTGTACGCCGCCGTCGCAAGCAACAAGGCGCCGACGCCGCGCGCCAGCCACACATTGGCCGACGGGCGTTCCGCAAACCAGGCGCGCACTCCGTCGCCGGCCAGTGCCATGCCGCCGTAGACCGCGACCTGCGTGACGGCGATGATCAGCCACAGCACGACCGCCTGCGCACCGATGGCGCCGTATTCCGGTTTCAGGAACTGCGGCAGGACGGCGAGCGTGAACAGGTAAGCCTTCGGGTTCAGCAGGCTGGTGACCATACCCTGCCGAAACGTCGCGCCGCGCGAGCGCGCACGCTCCCCGGTCGGCTCGACGAACGCCGCGCGACTCCGCAGCAGCGAAACCCCGATCCACGCGATGTAGGCGGCTCCGGCCAGCAGCACGGCATTGAATGCCGCCGGCACCAGCTGGAGCACCGCGACAATTCCTAGGGCCCCCATCGTGACGTGAACGACGCCGCCGGCGATGATGCCCGCGGTCGCCGCGAATCCCGCGCGACGGCCGCCGACCAGCGAGCTCGCCAGCACGAAGGCCATGTCCAGTCCCGGCAACAGGATGACGCCGAAGACCATGACGAAGAACCACCAGAGGTGCGCGGTCTCCTGCAAGCCGAATTCCCCCGCCAAAGAGGTGCAGCCTGCCATTGAAACATGACGATGCCTGTCATGATTAAGGCGCCCAGTCGCGATCCCCGGCGCGCGGGGAGCGATTGATCGGCCCCCAAGCGACCGTCTGACTCCAGGTAGCTACACGAGGGCGGCAGGGACGCGACAGCGCGAGAGGCAGTTGCTACATTCCCGCGACATTGGACCCCTTGGATACGCACGCTTGACGAATGACAGGCAGTGGAAGATCGCAGCGTGGGCATTCCTGCTCGCCGTCACCACGTTCTGGATAGGCGTCGTGATGGCAGCGCAGTACTTCCCCAGCCAGCCGTTCGACTGGATGTACCGCGTCGTTTCGGAGCTCGCCTCGCGCAAGCACAATCCGACGGGCGGGCACTGGTTCTCGATCGCGCTCGGCCTTTCCATGCTCGCGCTCTGGCCGGTGGTCTCGTGCCTCCGGGATTCGGTCGGCGACCGGCGCTGGCCGATCCTGGCGCTGCGCGCCGGCGTGCTGTTCGGCATGGCGGTCGGCATCGAGCGGCTGACGTTCGTGCGCTTTTCGTCGGTCGTGAGCAACGGGCACGAGGCGCTCGCCGTCGGCGCCTTCGCCGGGCTCTACACCGGAATGCTCGGGCTCTACTGGCAGCGGGTCCGGCTCGGCAGGACGGGCGCGCTGATCGTGGCCGCGCCGCTCGCCGCGATCTTCATCGCACAGGTCTTCATCTACTTCGACCAGCGCGACATCGGCTGGGTCGACCACCGCTGGCGTGAGATGGGCGTGTCGCCGTTACTCAGCCTCGCGTTCTGGCAGTGGCTCGCCGTCGCGACCCTGTGGGTCGGGTTCGGGCACCTGCTGTGGTCGAGCAGGCGCCCGGCAAGTCTTGCGAGCGCGCCGTTGCCCGCACAGGAACCAACGCCAGTCGTCGAGTAAAGCGCCTCGATCTACCGTCCGACCAGTTTCGCGAGTTGCGGAGGATACCGCTCGCCGGCGATCTGGATCTCCGCAAGCGCGGTTTCAATGTCTCGAAGGTCTTCCGGCGACAACCGGACATCCTCCGCAGCGAGGTTCTCCTCCAGGCGGTGCCGCTTCGTCGTGCCCGGGATGGGCACGATCCAGGGTTTCTGCGCAAGAAGCCACGCGAGCGCAATCTGTGCGGGCGTCGCCTTCCTGGCCGCAGCAATCCGGCCCATCCTGTCGACCAGCGCCTGGTTCGCCTTGCGCGCCTCCGGCGCAAAGCGCGGCACGATTGCGCGAATATCTGAACTGTCGAAGGTCGTGTCCGCGCCGATCGTGCCAGTCAGGAAACCCCTGCCCAGCGGGCTGAAGGGTACGAAGCCGATCTCAAGCTCCTCGAGCGTGGCCAGCAGGGCCTGCTCCGGTTCGCGCCACCACAGCGAGTATTCGCTCTGCACCGCGGTGACCGGATGCACGGCGTGGGCGCGACGGATCGTGCCCGTCCCGGCTTCGGAGAGGCCGAAATGCCGCACCTTGCCCTCGGCAATGAGATCCCGGACCGTACCTGCAACGTCCTCGATGGGAACGTCCGGGTCCACGCGATGCTGGTAGAAGAGGTCGATGACACTCGTCTTGAGGCGCTTCAGGGAAGCCTCCGCCACACGACGGATGTGTTCCGGCCGGCTGTTCAATCCGCGCTGCGCCCCGGACTCCGGGTCGATGTCAAAACCAAACTTGGTGGCAATCACGACCCGGTCGCGCACCGGCGCCAGCGCTTCGCCCACGAGCTCCTCGTTCGCGTAGGGCCCGTACACTTCGGCGGTATCGAAAAGAGTGACGCCGAGGTCAAAGGCCGAACGAATCAGCTCAACGGCCTGCTTACGGTCCAGCGCCGGCCCCAGGCCAGAGCTCAGCCCCATGCAACCGAGGCCGAGCGTTGAGACTTCGAGACCGTTTCCGAGCGTACGCGTCTTCATGAATAATCCTCCGGTGAAATCTAGAAGGATTCCGACTCCCCGAGAGCTTTCGTGGACCTGCCCGACCTGTCACTCGGTCGTGACGACGACCTTCTGTTCGCGTTGCGGCGAAGCGCCTATCGCGCCTCGAGAGCTGACCCTCCTGGGTCTTGCCGAAAGGCTGTTCAGCGCGTTCACGAGCATCGATACGCGGACCGCACGGACTGTTGGATGCCTCCTGCGCCAGCCCGGGGAGCTCTCGCTCGCCTGGATCAACGGCGTGCGCAAGACCTATGTCGCGCCAATCACGCTGTTCCTGGTCGTGAACGTGCTCTTCTTCGCCGTGCAGTCACTGACCGGCGAGACCGTGTTCAGTTCACCGCTGGACTCGCATCTCCATCACCAGGACTGGAGCGAGTTCGCTCGCTCACGGGTGGCGACGAAGCTGGCGGAGTCCGGCACCACGCTCGCCGACTATACGCCCGTGTTCGATCGCGCGGTCGTCACCCACGCCAAGTCGCTGATCATCTTGATGACCGTACCCTTCGCACTGCTCTTGCCGCTCGTCTTCCTGCGCGAGCGGCTCCCGTTCATGGCGCACGTCGTGTTCTCGCTGCATCACTATGCCTTCCTGCTGCTGCTGTTCTGCGTCGCCCTCTTTGCAGCCGGATTGAGCAGGTGGATGGGCTTCGGCGGCGTACAGGCGCCGGCCGTCGACAACGTGCTGAGCGTTTTCCTGCTCGCGGCCTGCGGGCTATATCTCTACCTGGCCATCGGGCGGGTCTATGGCACGCGCGGAGCCCGGCGAGTCGTGCAAAGCATCCTGCTCGCCATCGCCGTGGCTCTGATCGTGATCGGCTATCGGTTCGCGTTGTTCCTGATCACCGTGTTCACGACTTGAACAGCGGGTCGACCCGGCGCTTCAGCTCGCCATGCGCGCTCGCGAGCGCTGCACTTTCCTGGAGCAGCGGGCGATACCGCTCCAGGAACTGCTCGTCGGACGACTCGCCGAGCCCGAAGACCAGTGCACGCACGCGTCCCACATAAGCTGCGGCAGTTTCCGGCGTCGGCTCGGCCGGGTCGGAAAGTGCCTCGTCGAGATCAGCAATCAACATCGAGAGGGTACGCAGCCACGCCCACTCGGGGTCGTTGATCAGCCGGTCGAGCAGCACAAGACCCTGACGACCGGGTATTTGCGGTGCTTCGACTTCGAGAATCTGCTTGTGCAGTTCCTGCAGGGCGCGGCTGATCGCTTCCAGACCGAGGCGGAACTCGCTCGAGATATTGGCCATGGACCACATCCTAAGCGGTTATCATGGATGCGGCGGCAATCGCGACTGTGCCTGCAACATGACCCACGAAATCGACCTGATCGAGCCTATTGGAGCGACGGATCACGTCCTGGGCGCTCCGCACGGAGAGGTCGAAGTCGTCGAGTACGGCGATTTCCAGTGTCCGACCTGCAAGCTCGCCGTGCCCGCCGTCGAAATGTTGTTGAAACGTTTTGAAGGCCGCATCCGGTTCGCCTACCGCCACTTCCCGCTCGAGGATGTCCACCCGAATGCACTGTCCGCCGCGGAGGCAGCCGAATCCGCGGGCGCGCAAGGCAAGTTCTGGGAGATGTACCAGCTGCTGTTCAGCAACCAGTCACACCTCGACCGCACGCATCTGCACCGGTACGCCGAGACTCTCGGCCTCGACATGTCCCGTTTCAAGTCCGAGATGGATGGCGAGAGCTATCGGCAGCGCATCCGTGAGCAGATGGAGGCCGCGCGGCGCAGCCACTTGCGCGCGACGCCTGGATTCTTCGTCGACCGAAAAATCCAGGACGTCTCGTTCGGCAATCAGGGGTTGTTCGACGCAACCGAGGCCGCGCTGAAGCGACGCTGAGCTTCAGGCGCTCTTCCGCCGCGGCAGCGTCCAGTCGGCGCGGACAAAATGGCAGGTATAGCCGCCGGGATTGCGCAGCAGGTAATCCTGGTGCTCCGGCTCCGCCTCCCAGAAATCGCCCGCCGGCGCCACCTCGGTCACTACCTTGCCGGGCCATAGTTTGGAGGCGTCGACGTCCGCGATCGTGTCCTCCGCGACGCGGCGCTGCTCGTCAGTCGTGGTGTAGATCGCTGACCGGTAGCTCGTACCCATGTCGTTGCCCTGGCGATTGCGCGTCGTCGGGTCGTGGATCTGGAAGAAAAACTCCAGGATCTTCCGGAAGCTGATCTTGTCGGGATCGAACAGGATCTCGACCGCCTCGGCGTGGTAGCCGTGGTTCCGGTAGGTCGCGTCGGGCGTGTTGCCGCCCGTGTAACCGACGCGAGTCGCGATCACGCCCGGGTATTTTCGAAACAGGTCCTGCACGCCCCAGAAGCATCCGCCCGCCAGCACTGCGCGTTCCTGACTCATTGCTTGTCTCCCACCTGCCTCAAATACGCTCCGTAGCCCTCTTTCTCCATGTCATCGCGATGGATGAACCGGAGCGATGCCGAGTTGATGCAATAGCGCAGACCGCCGCGATCGCGCGGCCCGTCCGTGAAGACGTGGCCCAGGTGGCTGTCGCCGTGCGCGGAACGCGCTTCCGTCCGGACCATGCCATGACTCTCGTCTGACAGCTCCTTCACATTCGCAGGCTCGATCGGCTTTGTGAAGCTCGGCCACCCGGATCCGGAGTCGAACTTGTCGGTCGAGGCAAAGAGCGGCTCGCCCGAGACGACGTCAACGTAAATGCCCGGCTCCTTGTTGTGCAGAAGGGCTCCCGTTCCGGGCATTTCGGTGCCGCATTGTTGCGTCACACGGCGCTGCTCGGGCGTGAGACGGGCGATTGCTGCGGGATCCTTGGCGAACTTGGTCATGCGGTAGGCCTCGTGCCACGAGGGCTGGTGGATAATCAGACCGTGGGATAGGGACCGGATTTTGTACCATGGAGTCGACTTCGGCATTTGCAACTGCAAAAAACGTTCCGGCCGGAACGTTTTCGCGGAGGCGCCTTCTAGGCCGGCGGCGGCCCGGCTAAGTGCAGCCTCGCAGCACGAAGAACAGCAGCAGAAGGGGTATCGGCACCCCAAGTAACCACAACAGGATGTAGCCCACCTTGCCACTTTGAGTTCTCACGGCACCATTTGAACGGTCCAGCACGTGACTCCGCGAGGGGCAGTTGCTACATTCTGAGGCTAATCGCGCGCGGATGATCGTCGGAGACGTCCGACATTGGATCCCTAGTGTGCGCACGATTGACGAGCAGCGACAGATTACGAGCAGGCTTCACTTCGGCGCATCCCAGGGGATGAATGTAAGGTAGTGCCATGCCGGACTACCAGTTGGCTCAACTCAACATCGGGCGCATCGTCGCGCCGCTTGATTCGCCCGCGCTCGCGGAGTTCGTGGCCCGACTCGCGGAAATCAATGCGTTAGCCGATGCCGCTCTGGGATTCGTCTGGCGATTCCAGACGGAAGATGGGGATGCCACCGCCCTGCGTCCCTACGACGACGACCAGATGTTGGTCAACTTCTCCGTCTGGGAATCGGTCGAAGCGCTCCACGCGTTCGTTTATCGCAGCCTTCACGTCGAGGTGATGCGCAAGAGGCGGCAGTGGTTCGAGCGCATGGACCAGTTGTACACGGTGCTGTGGTGGGTGCGCGCGGGGCACCGCCCGACGGTTCAAGAAGCCATCGAGCGCCTCGAGCAGCTCCGCCGCCACGGGCCCACGGAACAAGCATTTACTTTTCAACGGCAATTCCCGCCGCCGGGTGGCGCGTGGAATCCAACCGCGGGATTGGCCGACGAATGCCCGGCGACTTGATGACCCTGGATCACTTCGGTTTCGCCATCAGCGAGCAGTGCCACCCGAAATACTTCCGCGCCTTTGTCATCGGACCTGACGGCTAGACGCCATGGACAGGCTCATCCTCGGACTGGCAGTTTTCTTCGGCGGACATTCGATCTCATTGCTGGCGTTGGGCTGGCGCAATCGTGTTGCCGAGCGCCTGGGCACAAGGGCCTGGCAACTCGTGTATTCGATCGCTGCGCTGCTCGGCTTCTACCTGCTCGTGACGGGCTACGGAGCAGCGCGGGCGTCTGCAGCAGTGGTGTACGTAGCGCCCTCATCGCTGCGCTACGTGGCGGCGGTCCTGATGCTGCCCGCGTTTACGCTCGCGCTCGCCTCCGTGTTTCCCGGGCGCATCCAGGCGCGCTCGCGCCACCCGCTCCTTCTTGCAACCCTGCTTTGGGCGGTTGCGCATCTGTTCACCAACGGCAGTATTGCCGACCTTCTGCTGTTCGGGACTTTCCTGCTATGGGCAGTTGCCGTACTGATATCGCTCGAGCATCGTCCAGCTCGCCGGAAGATCACGCTTCCGGCGTCGATGGCGAACGATGCGATCTCGGTCGTCGGTGGATTCGCGCTGTATGCAATCTTCAGTCTCTGGCTGCACGCCCGGTGGTTCGGAGTGCCCGTGCTCGTCGTTGACTAGCCGACAACACTGAATCGGGCGTGCTAGCGCCGCATGGATACTTACGAATCGCCGGCCTGCGCCGGTGACACGCCGCTGCCAGTTTAGTCGCCGGCGTCCGCGAGCGGGGCATCGAGCAGCGATTGCTGACGGTTTCTGCCCGCTGCCCGCTGCAACTTGTCGACATCGGCCAGGTAGTCGGCGATATCCCGATTCGGCACGATACGCCGCGCCCCGAGCCGCACGTCCGGACCGAGATCCACGCGATTGACGTTCTTGTCGTCCACGCCGACCGCAATGACCCACGCAACGGCACTGATCAAGATTGTCGCGGCTCCAGCCAGCGTCAGCGATATGCGGCGCTCGTAGAAAGTGGCTTCGCGCAGGTGCAGGTAGACCGCGACCAGTGCCGTCACCCCCACGACGACAACTCCCGCCGGGGCGAGCATCGACCACTGCGCGGCGTATGCCAGCAGTCCGGCGCCCCAGTATCCCCAGGCGCACAGGGCGGCGCCGATCGAGGCGATCGTCAGGTGGACTCGAACCTGCCAGCGGCCCTTGTTCAGCTTCGACAACAGAGTCCAGAGGCCGGTCCACAGCGCGATCACCCCGAGCGCGACCAGCGCCGCCGTCGTGGCGCTGCGGCGCATCGACGATGGCGCACCCAACCACTGGTGGAATGCGGCATAGGCGATGCAGGCCGCCACGCCGGCAGCCGCGAGCGGCGTGCGGTGCCGGCGCACGAACTCGCGCCGGAAGACGCGTTCCTGCCCGATCGGCGTATGCCGCGTGCGCACGTGCAGCCGCGTTTGCCCGACGATGACTTCGCCTTGTTTGATGATCGTGCCGGTTTCTGCCGGAACCAAGCTGCCGTCCACGCGCGTCCCGTTTCGGGTGCCCAGGTCCCGCACATTGACACGACCATCCTCCAGCAGTGTCAGCAGCGCGTGCTGAAGCGCGGCATGTTCGTCGTCCACAACGATGTCGCAGCCCAGGTCACGGCCCACACGGCATTCGGCGCCGGTGCCCGCCAAGCGTTGCCGCAGGATCGGATAGCCCTGCGGGCCGAGCTGTTCGATCAACATCACGGCTTCCATTGCAGGGTTCCCAGATAGCGCTTCACGATCCGCTCGCCTGGCTCGAACGCGACGCCCTGGAGCGCGAGCCGGCTTACGAGCGCCTGGCTCGTGTCGTCAATGCCGACGACCGTCACTTCGAAGTCGTAAAGCTCCGCAAACAGCCGGTACTGGCGCACGCAGGTGGAGATGCGCGCATCGAAACCATCCAGCGAGACCAGGCCGTCGTGGCAGGCAAACGGAGCGACGTGGGCCGAAGCGCCCGCGCGACGCCCGGACGCTGCCTGGCGATTCACCTGCCGTTCGAACTGCAGAGGATGCAGCCCTGCCGATTGCAGTATGCGGTGCTGCACGGAAAGCCCGGCCGCGTACACCCCGCCCATCACCACCAGCCGTGACGGAATGCTGCAGCTGAGGGTCTCCACGCGCACGCGCGCATGCGGGCCGCGCTCGTCGAACGTATTGCATTCGACGTAGCGCGAAATCTGCGTCGGCAGCACGTAGCCCCGCATCGACTGCGTGCCGGTCCCGTCAGGTCGGGCCTCCAGCACGTCGGCTTCGTAGGCGAGCACCTGCGCAGTCACGAGCTGGCGAAGCTGCAGCGCGCTGAACGACTTGTCCAGCGGGTCTTTCGCACGCGCGAGCAGTGCCGGGATGTGCTTGGCTGGCACGACGAAGCCAACCAGCTGCCGGCCGGTGACGACGGAGACGTTGACGCCGTACACGCGGCCCCGCCGGTCCAGCGCGGGTCCGCCCGACATGCCGCCGTTGATCGCGCCGGTATAGTGAATGCGCTGCTCGATGCTGTTCTCGACCAGCCCGTTCGCGACGCCCTCGGTGATGGTCAGCCCCAGGTTCAGCGGGAATCCGATCGACCAGGCACGTTCGCCCTGCGCGGGAATCTCGGTGCGCAGCTTCAGCGGCGGCAGCTCCAGATCGTCTGCTGCGACGACGGCGAGGTCGTTGCGCACGTCGATGGCGAGCACATGCAAGGGCCCCGTGCGCCCGTCGCTCGCCAGGTACTCCAGCCGGTAGTGCTCGGGGTACAGCACGGCCTGCGCGACGACGTGGTAGTTGGTCACAATGCGGCGCCCGTCGTCGACGGCGAAGCCGCTCCCGTGGAATGCGCTCGATTCGGATTCGTCGAAGAAGCCGCGAATCTGCACCACGGCGTCGCGCGCCGCGTCGAGCCGGTCCTTCGACTCGTCCGAGAGTTCCTGGCTCGCGATGTCGGCTTCGACGGCGGCGGCGTCGACTGCGGCCTCGTCGACTGTGTCAGGGTCGATTGTGTCGACGTCGGCGTCCGGCACCTGCTCTTCGGCCGCAGGCTGGGCCGGCGATTTGGCGGGCGCCGGGGGCTCTTCCTGCGGTGCGGCGGCGCCAGCCGCGGACCCGCATAACAAAAACGCGACGACGATGCGAGCTAGTTTCAATGGGATTTCCGTACGGCGGCCGGGCCGATCAAGGGAGTGTACCGAGCACAGCACAATACGACACCCCGGGCGTGCCACAATTCAGCCATGGCCCAGGGCGCCATTGCCGTTGCCGACCGCGTCGAGATCCTCGTCCTCGTCGATAACGTGACCGACAACCTGTCGTCGGTGCCGGGCGGCGTCGAGAACGAGTGGCCGCGGCTCTGGAAGCGCGGCATGCGCGAGCTGTCGGGGAAGTGCCTGTGCTGCGGCGCGCATGGACTGTCCTGTGCCGTCACGGCCTGGCGCGGCGACACATCGCACACCCTACTCTTCGATACCGGACCCGAGGCAGCGGTTTTCGAGCGCAACGTCGATCGCCTCGGCTTCGACATGGCGACCGTGGAAGGCATCGTGCTGTCGCATGGCCATTGGGATCATTGCGGCGCCATGCTGCGCGCGCTCGACATGATCCGGGCCGGGAACGGCGGACGCTCGGTGCCGACCTACATGCACCCCGACATGTATCGAAGCCGCTCAGTCAAGGCCAAGGACGGTTCCATGCGCCCCATGGAAGATGTTCCGACCGCTGCGATGCTCGAGACGCACGGCGCCCACGTCGTGCAATCCAGCCAAGCGCAGCTGATTCTCGATGATCTGTTCTTCCTCAGCGGCGAGATTCCGCGAGTGACGTCCTTCGAGACCGGGCTGCCCGGCCATTATCGCCGCACGGCAAACGGGTCTGACTGGGAGGCAGATCCCCTGATCATGGACGAGCGCTTCGTAGCCGTGCGCGTGAAGGACAAAGGTGTCGTCGTTCTCACCGCCTGCTCGCACGCGGGCATCGTCAACGTCATGACACATGCGCGCGACTGTTTCGCTGGCACGCCGCTGCACGGCGTCCTCGGAGGCTTCCACCTCGCCGGCACCAACGAGCGCGTCATTCCCCAAACCGTCGAGGCGCTGCGCGAATTTAGCCTGAAATCGATCGCCCCGGCGCACTGCACCGGCTGGCGCGCCGTGAATGCGCTCGCGGCCTCATTCGGCGAGGCGATCGTCCCATCCACGGTTGGCAAGGCCTTCCATTACTAGCCCTGGCGGCGCCTGACCCCCTCATTTCGGCCTCAGCTCGTCGATCTGTGAGCCCGTTCCAACCTTCTCAGGGTGCGCGGGATCAAAGTGTTAACGGCGACCCGAAATGAGGACCAGGTTATGTACAGCAGAGTATTCGGGATTCATGGAATGATCGGCGCCTTCGTCGCACTTGCGCTCTTCGCGATTACCGCACTCGTGTTCGATCGCGCGCACCTCTTCTCAGCGCCAGACGGCGTCGTCCAAGTCGAACAGCCCACCCCGATCGTGGCGCTCGACGAAGTCGCCGTCATCGCCAAGCACTAGGCCTGCAATCCTGCCGGCGCTGGCGCCGGTGATTTTCGCGGGAACGGCTTGAAGGTCAGGGCGATCAGGAAAGCGCCGAGGCCGAGCCCGAAGCACGTGATGAAGAGCCAGGCGTAGCTCGCGAACGCATCGTAGATCATGCCCCCCACGACCGGCCCCGTCGCCATGCCGAGGCCGCCTGCCATGGCCATGCCCCCGATCATCGTCCCCATCATCGGCAGCGGGAAATTTTCGCGCGCGATGACGGAATAGAGCGGCATGACGCCGGCGT
Organism: uncultured Gammaproteobacteria bacterium; assembly: GCA_963817195.1. Taxonomy (GTDB): domain Bacteria; phylum Pseudomonadota; class Gammaproteobacteria; order Steroidobacterales; family Steroidobacteraceae; genus SCUD01. Next base: position 14,955 of record CAWFNJ010000005.1, on the reverse strand, counting down.
AGATGAATCCGAAAACCGCCGCGACGGTGTAGAAGGTCGCGAGCTCGCGCGCGGCGAGGTACCCCAACGTCCCGAAGGCCTGTACGAGCAGACCGATCACCAGGATGCGTTTCGCGCCGAAGCGGTCGCCGAGCAGGCCGAACGCCACGCGGCCCCCGAGACCGGCGAGCCCCTCCACGCTGTAGATCGACACCGCAAGCATCAGCGGGATGCCGCAGGTCACTGCGTAACTCACGGTGTGGACGATTGGGCCGGAGTGCGCCGCGCAACAAAAGAAATTCGTCAGCAGCAGGATGAGGAACTGCGGTGAACGCAGCGCCTGCGCACGCGTCATGTCTGGCGCCGCGTCGGCGGCCGGCGCCGCCGCAGCGCCCGGGCCTGCCAGCGCCGGCGGACTGCGCACGAGGAACGCGACCGGAATCATGATCGCCGCCACGATGGCGCTGATGATCAGCAGCGAAGTCCGCCAGTCGTAATGCGTGACGAGCCAGGCCGCGAGCGGCGACATCGTCATCGGCGCCATGCCCATGCCCGCCGAGACGAGCGACACCGCAAGGCTCCGCTGCGTCTCGAACCAGCCGGTCACGCAGGCCATCAACGGGGCGAAGATCGCCGCCGTGGCGCCGCCCACCAGGACGCCGAAGAGGAGTTGGAACCCCAGGAGCGACGGGGTGCGGCTCGCGAGCGCGAGGCTGCCGGCCAGGATGATCGAGCCGGCGAGGACGACTACGCGGGGACCCAGGCGGTCCGACAGACTGCCCCACGCCAGGCTGCCGAAGGCCATGGCCAGAAAGGCGATGGTCATCGCGGCGGAGATGCCGGTGATGGACCAGCCCGTGTCCTGGGCGATGGTCCTCAGGAAGACCGGCAGTGAGAACAAGGCGCCGAACGCGACGCAGCCCAGGAGGCCTCCTGCTGCCACGATGACCCATCGATACTGGTTTTGTCTCATTGAGGCTTACCTTACCTATTGGTCGAACGGCCTTCATGCAAATCGACAAGCTGACGCCGTTTCCCGACGTCAGACGTCACACGGCGGCAATCCTCCAGCGCTATTCTGTGACGGCAGCAGTCTTGGAAGGTCGCCGTCATGCAAATCAACGAGCACGTGGAACAGGTCAAGAATGGCAAACGGCTGCCGACGCGGAAGCCGGCGCGGAACGCCACGCGCGCGACTGGCGCCGGCCTAGTGCAACCGTCAGCCGACGATTCGCAGCCGAACCCACGGACGACGGGCAAGCCCGGACATTACGGCAGCGGTTTCTGACCGGGTGCCCGGCGCCGATCAGGCCCCGAAGTCCGCCACCCGGGTCGTTCCGGGGACTTTCCCGTTCGCCACTTGCTGGTACGCGTACGCAGCCGTCGCGAGGTCCTGCGCGACATTCCCCAGCGACTTGTAGGCGGTAATTTCGTCGGGCCGGGTCCTTCCCGCGATCGAGCCTGCCACGACTTCCCCGATTTCGCCGGCGACGTGGTCCGCGCCGAGTTCGCCCTGCGCGATCGGGATCAGCAGCTCGCCGGCTTCGCGCAGGGCGAATTCCCGGATTTCGACGAAGAGACGCGAACGCCGAATCGCTTCCGTGTCGGCTTCCCGCGTGGTGGGCGTGAAGGCGCCGACCAGATTGAGGTGCATCCCCGGATTCAGCCAGCGGCCTTCGAGAACCGGCGTCGGGCTGTTGGTCACCGTGCAGACGATGTCCGCCTGTTCAACCGCCATGCGCGCGTTCGGGGTGACCGCGAACTCGTCGCCAACGCGGCAATGCCGCACCGCGAACGCCTCGGCCTTTTCGTATGAGCGGCCCCACACGAAGACGCGCGTGATGGGTCGCACCGCCCGCATCGCCCGCAGGTGGTACTCGGCCTGAAGCCCGGTCCCAAGCAGCGCCAGCGAGCAGGCGTCTTCACGTGCCAGCAGGCGGGTTGCCATGCCGCTCGCCGCCGCCGTGCGAAGCGCGGTCACGGAAGCCGCATCGATTACGGCGGTCGGCCGACCGGTCGTGCCGTCGAACAGGACGATGACGCCCTGGATCGCCGGCATTGCCGTGTTGTGCGGGAAGAAACTCACGAGCTTGGATCCGAACGCATCCGGGTGGGCGATGGCGCCGGGCATGTCGAGCAGCACGTTCCCGGACCGGCCCAGGGCCACGATGCTGCGCGGCGGCATCGTGGCCTCCCCGCGCGACACCGAGCGCATCGTCGCGGCCATCAAGTCGATGCACGCCTCCATCGACACGCAGCTGCGGATTGCCTCACCCGTCACGACATCGAGCGCCATCGGTCGTCTCCCCGCTCATGCCACTGCGAGCATAGAACAAGGCAAGGAACAGCGGTCGCCCAGCCTCACCCATGAGCCAGACCCCCGTGCCACAATCCCCCTCGTGGCGACCCTGTTCGAATCGCGGCGCGCGCAGATGTTCCCGAAGCTGACGCCCGCCCAGCTGGCCAGGCTGGATTCGTACGGCGACCGCGCATGCACGCGGGAGTCGGAGGTCCTGATCGAATCCGGCGATCGCTATCAGCGGATCGTCGCCGTCATTTCCGGTTCGCTCGATGTCGTGATACCGGGCGCGGGCGGCGAAACACCGATTACGCAGCTCACCGGCGGCGACTTCACCGGCGAGATGAGCGCGCTGCGCGGCAGTTCGAGTTTCGTGCGTACGCGGGTGCGCGAGGCCGGGGAAGTCATCTCCATCCCGGTGGAGAACCTCCGCAGGCTGATCCAGACCGATGCCGAGCTGAGCGAAATCTTCATGCGCGCGTTCATCCTGCGGCGCATGGGCCTGCGGGAGACCGGCCACGGCGATGTCGTGCTGGTCGGGTCGCGAGACTCGCCGGATACGCTTCGCGTTCACCAGTTCCTGGAACGCAATGTCATTCCTTATTCGAGCCTCGATACGGGCAGCGACAAAGATGCGCTCGCCCTCCTCGAGCAGTTCCACGTGGGCATGGACGAGTTGCCGATCGTCCTCTGCCGGGACAAGGTCCTGCGGAAACCGGGCAACGAGCAGATCGCCGAATGCCTTGGCATGAACCCGCGGATCGACCCGACTGTCGTGCGCGATCTGGTCGTGGTCGGCGCCGGTCCCGCCGGACTGGCGGCAGCCGTGTATGCGGCTTCCGAAGGGCTGAGCGTGCTCGTGCTCGAAACCATGGCGGCCGGTGGCCAGGCGGGCACGAGTTCCAAGATCGAGAACTACCTGGGGTTTCCGACGGGAATCTCCGGCCAGGCCCTGGCCGGACGCGCCTTCATCCAGGCGCAGAAGTTCGGTGCCGAAGTCATCGTGGCCGGCTCGGCCGTTCGCCTGCACACGCAGGAGCGCCCCTACCGGATCGAGTTCTCCCAGGGACGCTCGGTTCGCGCGCGCACGGTCATCGTCGCGACCGGCGCCGAGTACCGCAGCCTGCCGCTCGAGAACCTGAACCGCTTTCTCGGCGTCGGCGTGTACTACGCCGCCACCCACCTCGAGGCCCAGCTGTGCAAGAACGAGGAAGTCTGCATCGTGGGCGGCGGCAATTCCGCGGGCCAGGCCGCCGTATTTCTTGCCGGCAACTGTGCACGGGTGCACCTGCTCGTGCGCTCGTCCGGAATCACCGACAGCATGTCGCAATACCTGATCCGGCGCATCGAGGAGAGTCCGAACATTTCGTTTCACCCGTCGACCGAGCTCACCACCCTCGCGGGTGATTCCCACCTGCAAAGCATCTCGTGGCGCGGCAAGGATGGACCGGAGACGCGCGACATCCGGCACGTGTTCCTCATGACCGGCGCGGTTCCCAACATCGGCTGGCTCGGTGAATGCGTTGCCGTCGACCGACGGGGATTCCTGCGAACCGGGCCGGACATCGACCGGGACGAGCTTACGAAGCGTCACTGGCCGCTGGCGCGAACGCCCTACTTCCTCGAGACCAGCATTCCGGGCGTGTTCGCCGTCGGCGATGTCCGCTCGGGCAGCATCAAGCGGGTCGCCGCCGCGGTAGGCGAAGGATCCGCCTGCATCTCCTTCGTGCACGCCGCACTGGCGGACTCGGCGCGCGATACCTGGGTGCAATCGCCAAACGAGGTGTCTTAGCTATGCTCCGATTCCTGGTGTTCGCCTCGATGCTTGTCGCCGTCGTGGGTCTTGGCGCAGCGCAGCAGCCGCCGGGAATCAAGCGCACCGATCTCCAGCGCGAGGACATCAGCGCGCCCGGTCGCGAGGCCATCCAGGTCCTCGTCGAGTTCGCCCCCGGAACCCCCGGCCGACACCGACCATTCAGCTCTCATCATCAGGATCGGGTCCTGGCTGTTTACGCATGGCTACGATGATCGGGTCCTCGCCACGCCGGCTGTGCGGATCAGAGAGAAGTCGTCCGGTCGTTGTCCCGATCTCATCGTGTTGGCTCGCCCCATCGCGAATACGGTGTGGGTCGAGCCCGGCGAGGTGCTGCTGGTCGTGGAGATCGTGTCGAAGGGGTCGGAGCGGGTGGACCGGGAGACCAAGCCCGGCGAGTACGCCCGAGCCGGGATCTCCCACTTCTGGCTGATCGAGCGCGACGGTGAGGTCACACGGGCGCACCTCTACCGCCCTCGGCGTGGACGAGCACGGCGAAGCCGCGCGACATTGGCCGATGACCGCGCGTGCTGCTCGCCCGACCTTCTCCGACGTGAAGAACCGCCGAGCTGGACCTGAGGGCGCGAGGTCAGCTCTGGCAGGATGGCGATCGAGGAGGCGCCCCAGTACCGGATGTGTTCGGTGATGGAGGGCCCGTCGAGCGACGGTGTGGGTCGCCGGCCGCGATCGCTCGTTGAAGATTCCCCCCGGCGCCCTCGCCCTCCAACTCGTGGCTGGATGCGGGGCCAGTCGGTGGCGACCAGGGCCACGTCGGTGATGAGTGTCGCGCAGTGTACTGTCGGCCGCCGTCTCGACCAGGTTGAGCAGCCGGTTGCCGACCGACCGGACCAGCGTCACGTGGAACGTCGGCGTCCAGCTGGTGGAACTCGGCCTGGGCCAGGTCGCGGCTCGGCCATCTGCGTCCAGCAGGCCGGACAGGTCGGCCAGCGCGCCGTCGGTCGGGTGCCTCGGCGAGCCGGCGGGCCGCGCCGGACTCCAGCATCACCCGGAACTCGACCACGTCGCTGATCGGCACGTGGCGCAGCGCGACCAGCAGGTCCAGCACGGTGGTGAACACGTTGCCCGGCTCGCTGCAGCAGCACCGTGCCGTTGTCGGCGCCGCGCCGCACGCCGACGATGCCGAGGGTCTCCAGCACCCGCACCGCCTCGCGTACGCGTGGCCCGGGAGACCTGGAACCGCTCGGCCAGCTCGCGCTCGGGCGGCAGCCGGTCGCCGGCCGCAGCGTGCCGGCGGCGATGGCGTCCTTGAGCTGGCGCACGATCGCCTCGAACGTTCGCTGGCGTGCGCGACCGGCTGGAACGGCGGCTGACGTCACGGGCACGCCGCCGAGCGTACCGATGATCTTGACCGCCACCCAGTTGGGCCTATGGTCTGACCAATGGACCGCTCGCCTGGTCGAGCCGCTGCGGCCGCATCGTCGGGCGCCGACTGGGTGCTCACCCACGAGCACCAGCTGCGCACGTACGAGTCCGACGGCCTGCTGCAGTACGAGGTGACGCCGGCCGTCGCGGTGCTGCCGGGCACCGGCCGACGAGGTGCGCGCGGTGGTCGCCGCCTGCGCCGCGGCCGGGCGTGCCGTGGGTGGCCCGCGGCGCCGGCTCGGGCCTGTCCGGCGGCGCGCTGCCGATCGCGCGACGGCGTGCTGATCGTCCTGTCCCGGCTCACCCGGATCCTCGAGGTCGACCTCGACAACGGTCGGGTCTGCGTCGAGCCGGGGGTGACCAACGCGGCCGTCTCGGCCGCGGTCGGCCCGCACCTGTTCTACCCGCCCGACCCGTCCAGCCAGATCGTCTGCACCATCGGCGGCAACGTGGCGGAGAACTCCGGCGGCGCGCACTGCTTCAAGTACGGCTTCACCACCAACTACGTGCTCGGGCTCGAGGTGGTGCTGGCCGACGGCGCGGTGGTCACGCTGCGGCGGCGCCGAGCTCGGACCCGCCCGGCTACGACCTGGTCGGCGCGTTCGTCGGCTCCGAGGGCACGCTGGGCATCGCGACCAAGATCTGGCTGCGGGTGGTGCCGCGGCCGGAGGCGGTGCGGACCCTGGTCGCGTTCTTCGACTCCACCTGCGACGCCGGGCGGGCCGTGTCGCGAGATCGTCGCCGCCGGCGTCGTGCCCGGCGCGATCGAGATGATGGACGCGGCCACCATCGCGGCGGTCGAGCAGATGGCCCACGCCGGCTACCCGGTCGGGCGGGGCGCCGCGCTGCTGGTCGAGCTGGACGGGCCGGAGACCGAGTGCGCCGCCCTGTTCGACGAGGTGGCCGCGATCTGCGCCGAGCTGCGGCTCCGACGACGTGCGGATCGCCGGCGACGAGGCGCAGCGGGCGCTGTTCTGGAAGACCCGCAAGTCCGCCTTCCCGGCGATGGGCCGGCTCTCGCCCAACTACTTCGTGCAGGACGGCGTGATCCCGCGGACCCGGCTGCCCGAGGTGCTGGCCCGCATCGACGAGCTCGCGTCCGAGTACGGGCTGATGGTGGCGAACGTGTTCCACGCCGGCGACGGCAACCTGCACCCGCTGGTCTGCTACGACGGCCGGGTCGCCGGGCCAGGCGGCGCGGGCCGAGGAGCTGTCCGGGCGCATCCTCGACGTCTGCCTGGACGCGGGCGGCTCGATCACCGGCGAGCACGGCGTCGGCGTGGACAAGCGCAAGCACATGCCGAAGATGTTCAGCGAGGCCGACCTGGACGCGTTCCAGCGGCTGCGGTGCGCGTTCGACCCGGCCGGGCTGGCCAACCCGGGCAAGGTCATGCCGACGCCCGCGGCTGTGCGGCGAGGTGCCCGGCCCGTACCGGCAGCACCCGCTCGAGGCGGCCGGCCTGGCGGAGCGGTTCTGATGCCGGCGACCATCCACTGTGGAGCGAAGCCGCCGACGCTGGTGGCCGACGTGCGCCGGGCCGGTCGACGCCGGTCGGCCCGGGCGCCGGTACCCGGGTCGCTGGGGCGGGCCGGACCCGGGACCGGTGTCCGACTGTGCACCGCCGGCGCTGGACCGGATCGCTGGAGCACAACCCGGGCGACTTCACCGCGGTGCTGCAGGCCGGGGTGCCGCTGGCGGAGGCCCAGGCGGCGTTCGCCGCGCGCCGGGCAGTGGCTGGCCGTCGACCCGCCCGACCCGGGCGGCACCATCGGCGGCCTGGTCGCCACGGCCGACTCCGGCCCGGCCCGGCACCGCTACGGCGGCCTGCGCGACCTCGTCATCGGCATCACCGTGGTGCTCTCCGACGGCACGGTCGCCTCGTGCCGGTGGCAAGGTCATCAAGAACGTCGCCGGGTACGACCTGGGCAAGCTGTTCACCGGCTCGTACGGCACGCTCGGCCTGATCGCGTCGGTGGCGGTCCGGCTGCACCCGCTGCCCGGCCGGACACGGCCACCGTCTGGTCGGCGCCACCGACGACCCGACGCGCTCGGCCGGGGCGCGCTGGCGCTGGCCCGGCGCGCCGCTGGAGGCGCTGAGCCTGGACGCCTGGTGGCGCGGCGACGCCGGCGGCGCTGCTGGTCCGCTTCGGTGGCGTGGCGGCCGGCGCGCAGGCCGACGCGGCTCGGGCCGGTGCTGCGACGCCGCTCTGGACGACGTGTCCGGTCGTGGACGACGACGAGGCGCTGTGGCAGGCGCAGCGGGACCGGCCAGCGCAGCCCGGACGGCGTGGTGCTGAAGGTCTCCGGCCGCTCGACCGACCTGCCCGCGCGTGATCGCCGCCGCGCGGGCCGCACGGCGCGGCCGTGGTGTCCCGGGCCGGGCTGGGGCTGTCCTGGCTCCCCTTCGCCGCCGGCGCGGACCTGGCCGCGCGGGTGGCCGCGGCCCGGGCCGCGCTGGCCCCCCGGCCTGCACGGTCGCTCGACGGCGCCGGCCGCGTCGACCAACCCTGGCCGGCGGCCGACCGCCGGGCGCTGGCCGCGCTGATCGCGCCGGGTCAAGGAGCGGTTCGACCCGGCCGGCATCTTCCGCCCCGGCGCCTTCGGAGGGATCGTGATGGACGTCGCAGTCGACGCACTCCGGCGCCGCCGTCGGCGCTGGGATCCGCACCACCCGCCCGACCCGGAGCTCATCAAGGACTGCGTCCACTGTGGATTCTGCCTGCCCACCTGCCCGAGCTACGCGGTCTTCGAGCACGAGATGGACTCGCCCGCGCGGCCGGATCGTGCTGATGCGGGTCGGGCACGAGCCGGGCGCAGACGCTGTCGCCGCAGCATGCGGGTGCACTTCGACCGCTGCCTGGGCTGCATGGCCTGCGTGACCGCGTGCCCGTCCGGGGTGCAGTACGACCGGCTGATCGAGCAGGTCCGCCCGCAGCTGGAGCGCCACGTGCCCGCGCCGGCTGGCGCGACCGGCTGTTCACCGCGGCCGTGTTCGCGCTCTTCACCCACCCGGGTCGGCTGCGGGCCCTGGTGCCGCTGCTGCGCGCTGCAGCGCCGGCTGCGCCTGGGCCGGCTCGCCCGGCTCATCCGCTGCGCGGCTGCGGGCGCTGGCCGCGCTGGCGCCCGCGGTACCGGCTGCGGCGCCACGGTGCGCCGGCTGCCGGTCGTCACCCCGGCCGCGCCGCGGTGCCGGTGCCGGCACGGGCGGGTCGCGCTCATGCAGGGCTGCCTGCAGCGGGTGCTGTTCGACGACGTCAACGCGGCCACCGTCCGGGTGCTGGCGGCCGAGGGCTGGGAGGTGCACGCGCCCCGGCAGCCGCGCTGCTGCGGCGCGCTGCAGCTGCACAGCGGCGCCGAACCGGCCGCGCTGGCCCTGGCCCGGCGGACCATCGCGGCGTACGAGGGCTTCGACGCGGTCGCGGTCAACGTGGCCGGCTGCGGCTCGGCGATGAAGGACTACGGCCGGCTGCTGGCCGACGACCCGGCGTGGGCCGACGCGGGCGGCGGCGTTCTCGGCCAAGGTGCGCGACGTGCACGAGCTGCTGGCCGCAGCACGAGCCCAGGCGCCCCGGCATCCGATCGACGCTGACCGTGGCCTACCACGACGCCTGCCACCTCGCCCACGCCCAGGGCATCCGGCAGCCGCCGCGCGACCTGCTCCGCGCGATTCCCGGCCTGACCCTGGTCGAGCCGCCGAGTGGGAGCTGTGCTGCGGCTCGGCCGGCATCTACAACCTGACCCAGCCGGACGGCCGCCGCGCAGCTGGGCCGGCGCAAGGTGGCCAACCTGGTCGCCACCGGCGCCACCGTGATCGCCGCGGCCAACCCGGGCTGCGCGCTGCAGATCGCGGCCCACGCCGGTCCGGTGCCGGTGCGCGTGTTGCATCCGATGACGCTGCTCGACCACTCGCATCCGAGGAGCCCAGCCGTGACCGTCACCGTCGCCGCCGAGCCGCCACTCAGCGAGCGCGCCCGCGCCGAGGTGCTCACCGCCGGCCGGCGCTGGACTTCGTGGCCGACCTGCACCGGCGCTTCGACGCCCGCCGCCGGCGAGCTGCTCGCCGCCCGGCCGGGACCGGCCGGCGCCCGAGCGGGCTTCCTGGCCGAGACCGCCGACGATCCGCGCCGGCCGACTGGCAGGTCGCCCCGCCGCGGCCCGACTACGCCGACCGCCGGGTCGAGATCACCGGGCCGACCGACCGCAAGATGGTCATCAACGCGCTCAACTCCGGCGCCAAGGGCTTCATGGCCGACTTCGAGGACGCCAACAGCCCGACCTGGCGCAACCAGGTCGAGGGCCACCTCAACCTCATCGACGCGATCGACGGCACGATCACCTACGACGCCTCCGACGGCCGGCACTACGCAGCTGGTCGACCAGCCCGGCCACGCTGCTGGTCCGCCCGCGCGGCTGGCACCTGCGACGACAAGCACCTGCTGGTCGACGGCGCGCCGATCGCCGGGTCGCTGATGGACTTCGGGCTGTTCGCTGTTCCACAACGCGCACCGGCTGCTCGACCGCGGCTCCGCGCCGTACCTCTACCTGCCGAAGCTGGAGCACCACCTCGAGGCCCGGCTGTGGAACGACGTGTTCGTGGCCGCCCAGGAGGCGCTCGGCCTTCCACAAGGGACGATCCGGGCCACCGTGCTGATCGAGACGCTGCCGGCCGCGTTCCAGATGGAGGAGATCCTCTACGAGCTGCGCGACCACTCGTACGGGCTCAACGCCGGCCGCTGGGACTACATCTTCTCGATGATCAAGACGTTCGCGGACCGGCCCGAGTTCGTGCTGCCGGACCGGACCGACGTGAAGATGACCGTGCCGTTCATGCGCGCCTACACCGAGCTGCTGGTGGCCACCTGCCACCGGCGCGGCGCGTTCGCCATGGGCGGCATGGCGGCGCTCATCCCGTCCCGGCGCGACCCGGAGGCCAACCAGCGGGCCATCGACGCGGTCGCGGGAGGACAAGGCGCCGCGAGGCCGGCGCCGGCTTCGACGGCACCTGGGTCGCCCACCCCGACGTGGTCGGCGTGGCCCGGCCGCCTTCGACGAGGTGCTCGGCGACCGGCCCAACCAGATCGACCGGCAGCGCGACGACGTCGTCGGTCACGCCCGGCCGAGCTGCTCGACGTCGCCGCCACCCCGGGCGCGATCACCGAGGCCGGGCTGCGCGACAACGTCAACGTGGCGTTCCAGTACATCTCGTTCTGGCTCAGCGGGCGCGGCGCCGCCGGCATCAACAACCTGATGGAGGACGCCGCCACCGCCGAGATCTCCCGATCGCAGGTGTGGCACTGGATCCGCCACGGCGCGCGCGCTCGACGACGGCCGGGTGGTCGACCCGCGAGCTGGTCCGCGCAGATCCTCGACGAGGAGATGGCCCGCATCCACGCCGAGGTCGGCGACGAGGTGTGGCCGCGCGGCCGGCCCGACGAGACGCGGGCCGTGTTCGAGCGGGTCGCGCTCGCCGACGACCTGCCCGACTTCCTCACCCTGGTCGCCTACGACCACCTCTAGCCCTCCTCTACCCCCCACCCCACACCGCGCCGATCATGAACCTGGGGTCATGGTCGGCGCGGTTTCGCTTCCCTGAGCTCATGGTCACCGAGGTCCGGACACAAGTTCACGCCATTGACCCTTTCCTTCACACCTATTGGTCATTCATATCGACATGTCTCATCCAGTACCCTGGCGCGAGTGATCGCTCCACACAATGTCCTGGCTGAACCGGCGCCATGTGCCGGCCAATCTCAAAGACGCGATCTTTGCGCGATGGTATAGTCGGACTTGAATGGAGTAGGGGGGGTCTGCTACATGCCGCCATCAGAGGTAATGGCCAATCCGCCTTCATCTGAGGGCGCCGCTGCCACTCTGCAGGATATTGCCCATGATCTACGTGCGGGCCAGTTCGAATCGGGTCTCTTTCTGCTGGATTGGGCCGGTGATCCGGCCAGTCATCCCGAGGTATCGCGGGCGATGCGCTCGTTCGGGGAGTTTGCCCACGATCAGTACCGGGATGTCGTGGCGCTGTTGGCGGCGTTGCTCGCCACCCGCGTCGAGGCTGCCGCGGGCAACTACCAGCAGACCGACAAGGAAGACCGCGCAGAACATGACGGAGCTCCTGACCGAGTCGACGTATCAGCCTGCCGACCAGCGGACGAAGTGACGCGATGGCTTACCGCGACGCGGTGAAGTACATCGAGGACATGAAGCCCGACTACGTGAGGGCGGTCGGCGACGAGTGTCTGCGTACCAAGGGGATCATCAATACGGCGTTGCCACGCTCGACGCGATGCCCGGCAAGGTGGAGTGGCGCGCTGACGCCGCCGACCTCTACGAGCAGCGGCTGAACGAGACGATCGACCTGGTCGAGGGCCTCCACGACGGGTTCGACAAGGCCGGGCAAGCCGTCACGAGTACGCCAGAGGCGCAGGCACGCGCCAAGGCGCCGAGTGGCTGACGGTGTCGCCGCGGAGGGTCACCTGCGGGCGTTGATCGCGCCGATCGTCGGGACGCAGTCGTGCTGGTGCGCTCCTCTGACGCGCTGCGACAGTGGAACGACCTTCGCTCGACAACCGGCGCCGCTGACTTGCTCATCGAACTGGGCGTGCGCAGGAGCATCGACAAGGTGCGTGACGAAGCCGACTGGCTGTGGCACACCGCGACCACGTCCTATGACGACGCCATCCGAGCCGGAAGGCCGCGCGCGGCGATGCCGTGGCGCAGCTCGCCGCCGCCTACCGAGTGCTGCCCGACTTCCTGGCGGACTCGAAGCTGAGCGCCGAGATCGTGGCCAAGCACACCGGGGCTGGTCGACACCCGCGGCAAGTACCACATCGGCACCCCCGACCCGCCCCCGGATCGGCTTCCCCGAGGACTACTTCCCGTACGACCCGAATGCTTCCCGACCCCGGAGGACTACGCGAGCCGGGCCGAGTGGGAGGCCAAGCTGCGAGGCGGTGAGACGGCTTCGGCCCGACCTCGACGACGCGACCGCTCTCTACTGCCCACTACCTGGATGGGACCGGCACCCCCATGAGGATCGACTACGAGGAGGCGTACACCGAGGACCCAGAAGTTCGTGGAGTCGTCGACAACGAGATCCGGTCGGCGCAGAAGAGGCGGAGCGGATCTATCCGAGAGACCGGGCAGACCGGCTTCCAGATGACCGGAAACGCCACGCCGAACCGCGAACTGCGGCGGCTACCCGACGACCGAGAACTGGCAGAAGACGCTCGGTGACTACACCGTCTACGGCACGTCGGATGTCGGTGGTCACGGCGACACCAGATCACGATGAAGATCACCGTGAACGCCGAGGACATGTACAACTTCAACAAGGGCATCCACCGACATCGACACCGGCGCGCCCGACGACACCAACGGGCGGTTCGCCACGCTGGGCTGGGCCAAGAGAGTTCCCGGTGCACGGGGAGTTGCGTGCGCACCGTGACGTGGAAGATCGGCGACGTGCCGGGTGGATCCGTGACGGGTGGCGACGGGCAGCCCACCGGCGCCCCTGGTGAAGACCGGGTGATGGGCGCGACGATGGCTGACGCCCGAACCCTTCGCGTCGCCGGTGCACTGGTCGCGATCGCGGGGTTCGCCGGCTGCACCAACGAGCCGGTAGCCAACCCGCCCAACGGACGTCTCACGGATGGAAGCACTATGACCGCAACAGGGGCTGTCGTACCGACCACGATCCCATCGCCAAGAGATTTCCCAAACTCGGCAACTTCCTTGAGACCCATTGGCAGGGTTCGCTCGTCGGGAGCACCGATGTCCCCGGGCCCTCGGATGTGTTGATCCAGGGCCTGGTGGTGCTGCGAAGCGAAGATCTCGCGACAACGAAAACCGGGTACGAATGGAAGGCAGCACCGGCGGGTTGGGAGGCCAAGATGAACGACGAGCTCCGCCCCTTCGCGCCCGCGGCCGGGAACTGGCAGTACAACGGGCAGTTCGAGTTGGACGTGCGGACAACCCGCTACAACGGCACCGTATACCTGGATCTGACCAGCGGCACAGTTTTCCTCAACGTCAACTCGAGCTGAGACTGTGCTACAACTGTGATCGCGTGCGATAGGTGCACCCTGCGGTATCCAATCGCACGTGATCACCCAAGTCGTACGTTGTGATGCCCGTGAATCGAGGTTGGAGCGGGACCAACAACGAGCGTGGAGGGTGCGGGGGCCGGGGTTTCGAGCGAAGTGAGCAAAGGGGCCACGAGACCCCCGCCCGGCCGGAGCGCCAGCGACTACCGTGCGTGAGGCGCCTTCAGGCGCGCGACGTGATCTGCTGCACCGCCCAGCCGTTGCCGTCCGGGTCCTTGAAGAAGCAGAAGCCGCGGTTGTTCAGGTCTTCGTCGGCAGTCGCCTCGCGTTGGCCCTGCGGCCCGATCGCCATGACCGGGGTAACGTCGACGCCGCGCGCGAGCAACTGTGCGCGGGCCGCCCGAACGTCGTTGACGACGAGTTGCAGGCCCTGCAGCGAACCCGGTGCCATGTGAGGTACTGCCCCGCGTCCGATGACGATGGAGCAGCCCGAGCCAGGGGGCGTGAGCTGGACGATCCGCATGTCTCGACCCAGGTCCGTGTCGTGATCGACTGCGAAGCCGAGCTGGTGGGCGTAGAACTTCTTGCCCAGGTCGATGTCGCTGACCGGGATGACAACGACCTCAAGCGTCCAGTCCATGGCGCTGTCCTCGATCCGCGGGTGCGCAGCAACTCCGCTCGAGCCGTCCGTAGGCTCTCGGAGCATGCCGCGCCATGGGGTACCGGATGACGATGTTGCGGGCCCCCGCGACGGCGTAACGGCACGGTGCTGGTCACAGTCGTGGTGGCAGCGCGTTGAAGACCGTGCGCGTGATCAGGACTCGCCCGGATACGACTGGTCGGCGAACATCTCGGTGAAACACACGCGGTCAGGCGGCGTTACCTCGCGGTAGACGCCGACTTGGACCATGCGCGCGCCGTCCGGACCGCCGAGACGAAGCGCCACGCACCGCCGACCCGCAGGTCGACCTCGCACGCCGACCAGATTCCACCCGCGTGCGCCGTACCAGCGTGCGTGCAGACCGGACGGGCCACGCGTCGAACACGACCCGGCGCGGCGGCGAACGACCGGTCATCACGATCGACCGGTCACCCGGCGTGAGCCACGTCCAGCTCCCCGCGCCGCGCTCGGCCGTTCGGTGCACCCGTGAGGCCCGTGTGGCCCGTTCACCCGCATCGCGCCGGGCCACCCGTGAGCTCGCCCAGCAGCGCGTCGAGGCGCTGGTAGCTCTCCTCCCAGTAGCCGCGGTAGTTCGCCAGCCAGTCGGTCGCCGCCTCGCAGGGGCGTGCCTCGAGCCGGCACGGCCGCCGCTGCGCGTCCGGCCGCGCGGACCAGTCCGGCCCGCTCAAGCACCTTGCAGGTGCTTGGAGACGGCCGGCTGGCTCATGTCGAACGGCGCGGCCAGCTCCGTGACCGTGGCCGCACCGG
>CAWFNJ010000004.1:0-32078 GCA_963817195.1 uncultured Gammaproteobacteria bacterium | reverse complement strand
CCGGAAATTGGACGTACGAAGGCCCCGCGGTGCGGGGCCTTTTTCTTTCTACCGCTTGAGGGCGAGGAGGTCGGGGCAGCTGGCGATGCTGCTGGCCACGCTGCGGCGGGCGTCGAGCGCCGCGGTCGCGACCTGCCGGTAGCTCGCCTGGACCGCCGGGTCATCCCCGGCGGCGGCGCCGACGGCGCGGAGCGCGTGGCTGCGGGCCTTGTCGGCGTGCACGACGGCATCGATCCCGGCCCCGGCGAGGTTCCCGGCGTGGGCCGCGGCGGCCCGGCACGGCGCGTCGGCCTGCTGGCCGCCCGCGCGCGCGATGGCCACGAGCGCCCGGATCTGATCGATTGCGAACTCGCGCGCCTGCGTCGCGCTCATCTGCGCGACGCGGTGCGCGTCGTCCGCTGCGGATTGCGCGCCGGCGGTTCCTGCGGCCGCCAACGCGCAGGCGGCGAATATTCGTCTAGCACGTGCAAAAACGGACACGACAGCCTCCCGGTTCATCGTTGCCCGGGGTAGTGCACGCGACATGCCAGCCGAGCTCGGAGCGGTGGACGCCGCGTGACCTTGTCGTCTGCGGGCAGCGGCTCGCGCCCGCCCCGCGTGACGGACTTCTCGCCGGCGCCGCATCGGTCGACGGTGGTTGCCGCGCGAAGCACCCCGCCGGCGCGCGAGTTCGATCACCCAATCCGGAGCTTGCTCGTCACAGCAGTCGTAGTACCGCCGGCAGGCTCAACGTAGCGGCTCCGGCGAGCCAGATCCACATCGACACCGTCGTCCTCGGGATCGCGCTCGACCAGGCGCTCGTAGAGCGCCGCCGGCACGCCGCTGAAGAGCAGCGTCGCGCTCGAGAGCAGCACCGAGCTCCAGAACAGCACCCACTCCGACGGTACGCGGGAAAGAGCTCCGGCATCAGCGCGGCGGTGACCGGGATCGCGATGTTGAGGTAAGGCGAGAAGATGCCGTTCACGATGCACACGCCGATCATCAGCAGGAGCAGGGTGTCGCGATCGAGCATGCGTCGGCTCACTGCGCCACGCGCGGCGTGAGGCCGGCGGCATAGAGGGCGACGAAGAACGCGACGCGGACCATCGCCACCCAGAATGCGGCGATCGGCGAGAGCGCCAGCGGCGGCACGATCGAGGGCGTGATGAACGCCACCGGCCGCATCAGCCAGTCGGTCAGCCGCCGGAACCAGCGAAAGATGTAGTTGGGCGAATCCGGCGGCAGGAACATCGCGAACATGAACCGCCCGATCAGCGTCCAGAACAGCAACGCGAAGGCGTAGTTGGGGAGGTGGAAGTACCAGTACGGCCACCAGATGTCTTGGACTGCATGGCTGCATACGCTACCATGAGAACGTTACTGTCTCATGGCGGGCAATCCACCATCACCGATTCGGCTCTGGCAACGCGTCCTGCGCGCGCCTGCGGCCGGCGCCGATCGCCACGGCCGACGCGCTGAGGACGTTTCTCGAGGAGCGCGCCTCGCTGATCGCCCAGAAGTGCGCGATCGACTATTGCCGCGGCAAGACCGGGCTCGCGAGCTACGCGCTGTTCACCGAAAAACCGTTCCTCGACGCGCTCGACGTCTGCCGCTGGGAAACGTTCGTCGCCGTTCTCGGCGACCTGCTTCATCGTGGCCGAAGGACACCTGCGGCCGCATGTCGCGGCCGAGCAGCATCCGCGGCTATGCGAAGCCCTCGTCGGCCTTTACTCGGCGGTCCTCGCTGCGCTGCCCGCGCCGGCGCACCGGCCCGAGGGCTGGGGCGAGGCCGATCGCGTCCTTCGTCCTGCGCTTCAGGACGGCGAGCCTCGGCAAGCCGCAGCAGGCGCTCGACGTCGCCGATCATTCGGCCAGGCGGCTGTTCGAGACCCTGCCGATCCACGCCAGCATGCGGGAGCTGGACGAGGAAGTCGTGTACGGCGCGGTGCGCTTCCGGATGATCGCGGTGAGCCAGGAGATGCAGCGGCGCATGCGCCGCCGCCGACTCGGTCGGGACGAGCTTCTCGCCGCATCTAGAACGTGACCTTGTAGGTGCCGTCGGTCTGCTTGTCGGCGATGCACTGGTAGAGCCCCTTCTTGCCGTCGAGCTCGTAGGGAATGTTGACCCGAATGCCCGAGTCGCCGGTCGAAGCCTGGATGTTCGACTTCTCCTTGGTGGCGAAGGTCGGCCTTCGCGTACTTCGGGTCCTTCTTGCGCCGCCGCCAGGCAGACGTCGTAGGCGGCCTGGTCGTCCTTGCCCCTGGCGCAACCGGCGAGGACGAGCGCGAGGCCGAGCGCGCCCGCCACGGTCGAGGCGTTGAATGGTGGTCATGGGCATGGAAGCAGTCATTGTAGAGAAAACGAAAGGCCCGCATCGAGCGGGCCTTTCGCGACGGAACGTCGAGACCGCGGCTACTCGTGCGCTGCCCCCTTGACCCAGGCGAGCTCGCCCTTGGGAATGCGGATCGAGTCGACGAAGTCCTGCATCTCCTTCGACGGCGCCGTGCGTCATCAGGCTGACCACCCACGTCACCAGGAACGCCAGCGGCAGGCCGAACAGGGCGCTCGAGATGTTGCGGATGCCGAACCACAGCGGCATGTCGAAATAGCGCGTGCCGACCAGGTAGAACGACGCAGACGCCGAAGCCGACGATCATGCCGGCGATCGCGCCGGCCGCGGTGGTGCGCTTCCACCAGATGCCCAGCACCAGCGGCGCGAACAGCCCGGCCGCCGCCAGCGAGAACGCCCAGGCCACCATCTGGATGATGCCCGCGGGCCGCGTGCTGGCGACCGCCGCGCCGATGATGGCGACGCCGACCAGCAGGACGCGCGCGACGACCAGGCGCCGCACCGTGGAGGCCTTCGGGTCGATCATCTTGTAGTAGATGTCGTGGCTGAGCGCGTTGGCGATGGCGAGCAGCAGCCCGTCGGCGGTCGAGAGCGCCGCCGCCAGGCCGCCGGCCGCGACCAGGCCGGAGATCACGTACGGCAGGCCCGCGATCTCCGGCATCGACAGGACGATGATGTCCTGGTTGATGATGAACTCGCCGAGCTGCAGGATGCCGTCGCTGTTGGCGTCCTTGATCGTGAGCAGGCCGCCGACCTGCGACCAGTTCTGCACCCAGGCGGGCAGCGAGGCGATCGGCTGGCCGATCACGTTCGGTGTAGACCTCGAGCTTGGCGAACGCCGCGTAGGCCGGCGCGGTGAAGTAGAGCAGGAAGATGAAGAAGATGCTCCAGCCGACCGACTTGCGCGCATCGCGCACGTTCGGCGTCGTGAAGTAGCGCATCAGGATGTGCGGCAGCGACGCCGTGCCGATCATCAGGGTCAGCACCAGCGCCCAGAAGTTGTTGAACTCGACCCAGCTGAACTGGCCCTTGGCGTCGACGTAGGCCGCGACGTGCGGCTTGACGATGCCGAGCTTCTTCTCGAGCTGCGCGATCTCGCTCCAGCGCCTTGCCGTAGGCGAGCTCCGGGATCGGATTGCCGTAGAGCGTGAACGAGAGCCAGACCACCGGCATCAGGTAGGCGATGATGAGGATGATGTACTGCGCCACCTGGGTCCAGGTCACCGCGCGCATCCCGCCGAGCATCGAGCACACCAGGATGCCGAGCAGCCCGACGAAGATGGCGACCTCGAACGGAATGTCGAGGAAGCGCGAGGTGATGATGCCGATGCCGAAGGTCTGCGCGACGATGTAGGTGAAGGACGCGCAGAACAGCACGATCACGCCGCAGACGCGCGCGGTGTTGCCTTCGTAGCGCACGCCCAGGAAGTCGGGCACCGTGAACTGGCCGAACTTGCGCAGGTAGGGCGCGAGCAGCACGCCGACCAGCACGTAGCCGCCGGTCCAGCCCAGCACGTAGCCGAGGCCGCCGTAGCCCGCCAGGTACAGGCCGCCCGCCATCGAGATGAACGACGCCGCGCTCATCCAGTCGGCGCCGGTCGCCATGCCGTTGAAGAACGGCGGCACCACGCGCCCGGCCACGTAGTACTCCGAGAGCTCGGAGGTGCGCGACAGGATGCCGATGTAGGCGTACACGCCGATGGTCAGGAACACGAAGCAGTAGCCGATGATCTTGTTCGACACCCCCATCTGCTCCATGATCGCGAGCACGATCACGAAGAAGATGAAGCCCCCGGCGTAGCCGCCGTAGATCTTGCCGAGGTTGTCGACGAAACGCTTGGATGTGGTCGCCATTTGAAAGTCCCTCCCGGTCCGGTCAGTCTTCAGCCACGCCGAATTCTTCGTCGATCTTGTTCTGCGCGCTCGCGTTCCAGAAGCACAGCACCACGTACGCGATCAGCGAGCCCTGCGCCGCCATGTAGAAGCCGAGCGGGAAGCCGGCGATCGTGATCGTGTTGAGCTGCACCGCGAAGGCCGGGATGACGAAACTGAAGAACACCCACAGCGCCAGGATGGTCCACATCAGGCGGGATGTTTTCCGCCAGTACGCGTCGCGTTTTGCGAGCGTCAAGCCTGCCGTCTTCTCCTCAGCCATCTTCCCCTCCTGTTGGGTCGTAACGACGACGTTGCCGTTTAGGAATTCTCGATCGCAACCGCCGAAAGTGAAAGAATGGGGCGGGATGCTTACACCAAACTTACGATGTCGCAAATAATACTCTGCCGCCGCCGCACTGCACAAATGCCGGTGCGCCGAACTTGCGATAGCCTCAGAGCGATCGGCGCCCCCCGCCGCCGCGCCCCCACCCGCCTCTTCCCGGGCGGGTCCGGCCGCGTCGCTGCGAAGGTACCGTACGAGGTTTCGGTCGTTGGTGTGCGGCCGGAAGGCTGCGGCGCGTTTACGAGGGATTTCCGATGAGCAGGCTCGACAGCAAGGGGCAGCGCCTCGTCGCGCTGTGCATGCTCGGCACGGTGCTGTTCAACTACCCGGTCCTCGCGCTGTTCAACGTGTCCCGCACGCTGTTTGGCGTGCCCGTGCTTTACGCTTACATCTTCATCGCCTGGGCGGCGCTGATCGGCTTGATGGCGCTGGTGACCGAGTCCCGGGATTGACGCCGGAGGACAGACGGAGGCGGCAGCATGCTGCACGGCACCGTCATCATCCTCGTCTCCTTCGCCTACCTGGGCCTCCTGTTCGCGATCGCCTATTACGCCGATCGGCGCGCCGATGCCGGCCGCCCGATCGCCAGCCCCTACATCTACAGCCTGTCGCTCGCGGTCTACGCGACGGCGTGGACCTTCTACGGCAGCGTCGGCCGCGCGGCGAGCGACGGTATCGGCTTCCTCCCGATCTACATCGGACCGACGCTGATGATCGCGCTCTGGTGGGTGGTCATGCGCAAGATCCTGCGCATCAGCAAGGCGAACCGCATCACCTCGCTCGCCGACTTCATCGCCTCGCGCTACGGCAAGAGCGCGCTGCTCGGCGGGCTGGTCACCGTCATCGCGGTCATCGGCATCCTGCCCTACATCTCGCTGCAGCTGAAGGCGATATCGACGAGTTTCACGATCCTCGTGCAGTATCCCGAGATCATCATGCCGGCCGAAGCCGCGGACGCGCCGGTCCGGCAGGACACCGCGTTCTGGGTCGCGTTGATCCTCGCCGCCTTCACGATCGCCTTCGGCACCCGCCATCTCGACACCGCCGAGCATCACCCTGGCCTGGTGACGGCGATCGCGTTCGAATCGCTGGTCAAGCTGCTCGCGTTCCTGGCCGTCGGCCTGTTCGTCACCTTCGGGATGTACAACGGTTTTGGCGACCTCGCCGCGCGCGCGGCGGCCGAGCCGAAGCTGCTCGCGATGATGGCGCCGCTCGGCGGGGTCGCCGGCGGCTATGCAAGCTGGGTATGGCTGACCATCCTGTCCATGCTCGCGATCATGTTCCTGCCGCGCCAGTTCCAGGTGGCGGTGATCGAGAACGTCGACGAGAAGCACCTCAACAAGGCGATCTGGCTGTTCCCGCTCTACATGCTGGCGATCAACGTCTTCGTGCTGCCGATCGCCTTCGGCGGCCTGCTGCGCTTTCCGGACGGCAGCGTGGATGCCGACACCTTCGTGCTCACGCTCCCGATGGCCGAGCGGCAGGAGCTGCTGGCGCTGCTGGTCTTCATCGGCGGCCTCTCGGCCGCGACCGGCATGGTGATCGTCGAGACGATCGCGCTGTCCACGATGGCGTGCAACGACCTGGTGATGCCGGTGCTGCTCAGGCTGCGGAGCCTGCGGCTCAACGAGCGCCACGACCTGACCGGTCTGCTGCTCGGCATCCGCCGCGGCGCGATCGTCCTGATCCTCCTGCTCGGCTATCTGTACTTCAAGCTGGCCGGCGAAGCCTATGCGCTGGTCTCGATCGGACTGATCTCGTTCGCGGCGGTGGCGCAGTTCGGGCCGGCGATCCTCGGCGGGATCTTCTGGAAGGGCGGCACGCGCCTGGGGGCGCTGGCGGGGCTGGCGGCCGGCTTCGCCGTCTGGTCGTACGCGCTGCTGCTGCCCGCGCTGGCGCGTTCGGGCTGGCTGCCGATCGGCCTGCTCGAGCAGGGGCCGTTCGGGATCGAGCTGCTCAAGCCGCAGCAGCTGTTCGGGCTCGCGGGCATGGACCAGATCACGCACGCGATGATCTGGAGCATGGTGGCGAACATCGGCGCCTACGTCGGCGTGTCGCTGTCGGTCTCGCCGAGCGCGGCCGAGCACCGGCAGGCGAGCCTGTTCGTCGACGTGTTCAGGCAGGGCGGCGAAGCGCCCGGCGCGCGCTTCTGGCGGGGCACGGCGTCCGTGCCCGACCTGTACAACCTGCTACGCGCGGTTCCTCGGCAGCGCGGCGGCGGACAGCGTGTTCGGCGAGTACGCGGGGGTCGAGGGGACTGCGCTGGCCCGACGACAGGCTGATCGCCGATGCGGAGCTCGTGCACCACGTCGAGGTCCAGCTCGCCGGCGTGATCGGCGCGGCCTCGGCGCGCATCATGGTCGCCTCGGTCGTCAAGGAAGAGGCGCTCACCATCGACGAGGTGCGCGAGCTCCTCGACGAGGCGTCGCAGGTGGTCGTCTACAGCCACCGGCTGGAGCAGAAGTCGCGTGAGCTGGAGGCGGCGACCACCGAGCTGCGCGCGGCCAACGAACGGCTGAAGGAGCTCGATCGGCTGAAGGACGACTTCGTCTCGACGGTGACCCACGAGCTGCGCACGCCGCTCACCTCGATCCGCGCATTCGTCGAGATCCTGCTCGACGACCCCGAAGTGGAGCCCGAGCAGCGCAAGGAGTTCCTCGGCATCATCGCCAAGGAAGCCGAGCGGCTCACGCGGCACATCAACCAGGTCCTCGACGTGGCCAAGCTGGAGTCGGGCAAGGCCGATTGGGTCGAATCCCAGGTCGACATGAAGGAGGTCATCTCGGACACGCTTGCCGCAATGGGCCAGCTCTTCAAGGAGAAGAACATCAAGGTCGAGGCGCTGCTCCCCGCAAAGGTCTCCGCCGTCACCGCCGATCTCGACCGCACGATCCAGGTCATGCTCAACCTGCTGTCGAACGCGGTAAAGTTCTGCGATCCAACCGACGGCTGCATCGGGATCGCGCTTGCCGAGCGCGACGGTTGCCTGCGGATCGACGTGCGCGACAACGGCCAGGGCGTCAGCCCGGAAGACCACGAGGCCATCTTCAGCAAGTTCCATCAGGTGGGCGACACGCTTACCGACAAGCCGCACGGCACCGGCCTCGGGCTCTACATCAGCCGCCACATCGTCGAGCATTTCGGCGGCAGGATGTGGGTGGAGAGCAGCCCCGGGCGCGGCGCGTGCTTTTCGTTCACCCTGCCGTTCGCGCGGGCGGCGGCCCGCGCGCAAACCGCCGCCTGAGCCATGGCGAACCGGACGGGCAAGAAGGTCCTGATCGCGGACGACGAGCCGAACATCGTGACGGCGCTCGAGTTCCTGCTTGCGCCGCAGCGGGTACGAGGTCTCCATCGCGCGCAATGGCGAGGCGGCGCTGAAGCTGGTCGAGGCCCAGCTGCCGGACCTCGTGCTGCTCGACGTCATGATGCCGCTGCGCAGCGGCTACGAGGTGTGCCAGCGGATGCGCGAGCGCGCCGACTGGCGGCACATCAAGATCATCATGCTCACCGCGAAGGGGCGCGACGTGGAGATGAGCAAGGGCTTGTCGATCGGCGCCGACCTCTACATCACCAAACCGTTCTCCACGCAGGAACTGGTCGCCAAAATAAACGGACTGCTTGGAGTCGGCACGGCATAGGCTCCAGATGCGAGGCAGGCTCAAGCTTGCCGCCTGGCTCGCCGCACTGTACGGCGGCGTGCTCGCCACGGTCGCCGCGCTGGCGGTGATAGTCGCGGCGGGAACGCCGGCCGAGGACCAGGCGGTGTTCTCGAGGATGCTCGACGACCGGGCGTCGACGCTCAGCTTTGTCGCCCTGCTGCTGCTGGCGGCGTGCGGCGGCATCGTTGCCTGGCTGTTCAAGCGCTATGTCATTGCGCCGCACGCGCTAGCCGAGCAGACGCGCGTGGTGCTGGCCAATCCGGGATACCGGGTCGATGCCGCCGGGGCACCCGAGCTGAGTGCGCTCGCCGCCGAGATCAACCGCCTGGCCGGCGCCTACCACGGGATGCAGGGCGACACGGAGGCGAAGATCGCCGAGTCGGGCTCGCGCCTGGAAGAGGAGCGCAACCGGCTCGCGGCGCTCATGTCGGATCTGTCTCAGGGTGTCCTGCTGTGCAACGCGGAAGGGCGCATCCTCCTGTACAACGAGCAGGCGCGCGCGCTCTTCAGTTCGGCATCCGCGCCGATCGGCCTCGGGCGCTCGGTATTCGGCCTGCTCGATCGCGAGGAGATCGTGCACGCGCTGGACAAGCTGCAAGTACGCGCTCGACCAGGGCGTCGAGTCGCCGAGCACGCGATTCATCACCGCAGTCGCGACGCGCGGACTGGTCAGGGTCCAGATGACGCTTTTCCTCGCCGCCGGCGGGCGCGTCGGCGGGATCGTGCTCGCGCTGGAAGACGTCACGCGCTTCGTCGGACAGGAACTGCAGCGCCGCCAGCTGCTGCAGGCGCTCGCCGCCGGCGTGCGCGCGCCCGTGGCCAGCATCCGGGCGACGGCGGAAAACATGGTCAGCTTTCCCGAGATGGAAGCGGCACAGCGGCAGCGCTTCGTGCAGATCATCGCCGAGGAGTCGCAGGCCCTGTCGCGCCGGATCGACGAGGCGCTGCGCGAGTACGCGGACGCGATCAAGGCGAGCATGGCCCTCGAGGACATGCGCGCGGCCGACCTGATCACCGTGGCGCAGCGGCGCATCGGTGCGCTGCTGCGCGCGGAGCCGGACGAAGTCGACGAGAACCTCTGGCTGCGCGTCGACAGCTTCGCGCTGGTGCAGTCGCTCGGTTACCTCGCCTGGCGCCTGCGCGAGGAGCTCGCCGTCGACTCGGTGCGCCTGCGCGTCCGCGCGCGCCAGGGTTTCGCAGAGCTCGACCTGCTGTGGACCGGGCGTGCCCTGCCGGGCGACGTTCTTTCACTGTGGGAGTCGCAGCCGATGCAAGTCGGCTCCGAGCAGACCCCGCTCACCCTGACGGACGTGCTGGAGCGCCATGGCGGGGAGATCTGGCACCAGCGGGACGCAGCCTCGGGCTTGTCCTGCCTCAGGTTCCTGCTGCCGGTCGGCGAGGCGGCGCCGCAACCGGGCCGGCGACGCCTGCCCGAGGAAAGCCGCCCGGAATACTACGATTTCGATCTCTTCCAGCGCGCCGGGACCCAGCGTGAATTCGATGACCAGGCGCTCGGCGAGCTCACCTACACGGTCTTCGACACCGAGACCACCGGTCTCGAGCCTTCCGCGGGCGACGAGATCATCAGCCTGGGCGCGGTGCGCATCGTCAACGGGCGCCTGCTCAAGCACGAAGTGTTCGAGCAACTGGTGAACCCGCAACGCCCGCTCAACCGGGAATCGAGCCGAATCCACGGCATCGACGCGCAGCTGCTCGTCTCCCAGCCGATCCTGGGTGAGGTGCTGGCCGACTTCCATCGCTTCTGCGAGGACACGGTGCTGGTGGCGCACAACGCGGCGTTCGACATGCGCTTCCTGGAGCTCAAGGAGGCCGCGACCGGGATCCGCTTCAAACAGCCGGTGCTCGACACCTTGCTGCTTTCGGCGGTAGTGCATCCCAGCCTCGAGGACCACCGACTGGAAGCGATCGCCGAGCGCCTCGGCGTCCGGGTGATCGGACGCCACACCGCGCTCGGCGACGCCCTGCTGACCGGGGAGATCCTGCTCAAGCTGATTCCGCTGCTGGCCGAAAGCGGAATCGACACGCTCAAGCAGGCGCGCGAGGCTTCGCAGCGGACTTACCACGCCCGCCTTCGCTACTAGCCATGCCGCAACGCGAACCAAACCTGGAACGAAAGCTGGCGGCAGAGCAGCAGGTTTTCGCGCCGCCGCTCGGTTCGCTGGTGCGCCGCGCGCCGGTGACATGCACCGAAGCGGTTCCCGTCGACGAGGTGGCGCGCCTCATGCGCGAGCAGGGCGTCGGCTCGGTGGTGGTGGTCGACCGGCGCGCGCGGCCGGTCGGCATCTTCACCAAGCACGACCTGGTCCGGGCGCTCGCGGAGGACCTGCGGGGCACGCCGGTAGCGGCGGCGATGACTCGCGACCCGATCGCGCTTCCCGCCCACGCGCTTGCCTACGAAGCGGCGCTGGTGATGGTGGAGAGGCGGGTGCGTCACGTCCTGGTGACCGAGCACGGAAGGCTGGTCGGGGTGATCTCGGAGCGCGACCTGTTCTCGCTGCAGCGGCTGGGACTCGCCGAGCTGACGATGGAGATCCGGCTCGCCGCGGACATCGATCTGCTCGCGCGCCTTGCCGCGGAGATCCGCCGGCTCACCGCGCTGCTGGTCGAGCAGGGCGTTGCCGCCGAGCAGCTGACGCGGTTCGTTTCGGTGCTCAACGACCGCCTGTCGCAACGAGTGATCGAGATCGTGCGCAAGCGCCACCAGTGGGAGCGCATCGGCTGGTGCTGGCTCGCGTTCGGCAGCGAAGGGCGCCTGGAGCAGACGTTCAGCTCCGACCAGGACAACGGACTGCTGTTCGAGTCGCACGAAGTCGGATCGACCGGGCAGGCACGCAACGCCATGCTCGCCTTCGCGCGCGAGGTGAACCACGCGCTCGACGCATGCGGCTTTCCGCTGTGCAAGGGAAACGTGATGGCGTCGAATCCGGAGCTGTGCCTGTCGCTGGACGAGTGGAAGGCAAAGATGGGCGGCTGGCTCGGCAATCCCGAGCCCAAGGCGCTGCTCGACGCCGCCATCTGCTTCGATCTCCGGCCGCTCTCGGGCGACGCATCGCTCGCCCACGCCCTGCGCGAATGGCTCTTGCCGCGCACCCGTGCCCGGCCCGCGTTCCTGCGGCTCATGGCAACCAACGCGCTGCAGGGGCGGCGGGCGCTCGGGGTGCTCTCCGACTTCGCGACCGAAGATGCGCCGAACGCGCCCGGCACGATCAACCTCAAGCTGTACGGCGTGCGCCCGTTCGTCGACGCCGCCCGGGTCTATGCGCTGGCATTCGGCCTCGCGCAGACCGGCACCGCGGAGCGGTTGCGCGCGGCAACCGCGGACCTGCGCATGGCGCCGCCCGAGATGGCGGCGATCGTCGACGCCTTCTTCTTCATCCAGAAGCTGCGGCTGAGAATCCAGGCGCGGCCGGGCGATGAAGCGCTCGCTAACCGGCTCGATCCGGGCGCGCTCAACGACTTTGAGCGGCGCAGCCTCAAGGAGGCCTTCCGGCAGGCCCGCAAGCTGCAACAACGGCTGGCGCTTGACTACGACCTTTGAAATGTTGGAATCGGGCGAGCCGGCTGAGTGCGAAGGGCCGCGATGAACGCGCTGCTCCGGCCGAGCTGAGGGTTCTCCTCTTTGATGGTTATCCGCCTCTGGTGCGGTGCAGCACCCCGAGAGGTCGGCTCTTGCTACACTCCCGGAAACGAGAGTTCCAGCGCGCGCGAGACGTGCGCTGCGGAGCCTGAAGGGGGAGTACGTGCGCATCCTGATCGCTGAGGACGACGCGATCCTGGCCGACGGGCTGACTCACAGCCTCCGGAACGCCGGCTATTCGGTCGATCGCGTGGCGACCGGAATCGAAGCCGACGCCGCCCTGGCAACGGGCGAGTTCGATCTGCTGATCCTCGATCTCGGCCTGCCGAAGATGGGCGGGCTCGAGGTGCTCAAGCGACTCCGCCAACGCGGCAGCGCGGTGCCGGTCCTGATCCTCACCGCCGCCGACGGCGTGGACGACCGCGTTCGCGGCCTCGACATGGGGGCCGATGACTACCTCTCGAAGCCCTTCGCGCTCGCCGAGCTTGCGGCGCGGGTGCGCGCCCTGACGCGGCGCGGTCACTCGGCGGCCGCCGGCCCGACGCTCCGGCACGGCGACCTGAGCTACGACCAGATCGGCAAGACCGCCGCGATCCGGGGCGAGATGCTCGACCTCTCGGCGCGCGAGCTGGCGCTGCTCGAGATCTTCCTGCAGCGCCCCGGCCGGATGGTGAGCAAGGACCGCATCGTCGATCTCCTCTGCCAGTGGGGCGACGAGCTGAGCGCCAATGCGGTCGAGGTCTACATTCACCGGCTGCGTCGCAAGCTCGAGTCGGGCGACGTGAAGATCACCACCGTGCGCGGGCTGGGTTACTGCCTGCAGAAGGACCACGTCGCCTGAGCGCCACGGGCCGTGGCCTCGCCGGGGCTACGCCGCTATAATCGCCCCTCCTCGCGCCGCCGGTCGGCGGCGCTGCTAAGGCGATTCCCGCGGTTGGCGGGTCGCCCGGCTTGGCCAAGTAGCTCAGTTGGTAGAGCAGCGGACTGAAAATCCGTGTGTCGCTGGTTCGATTCCGGCCTTGGCCACCACTACTTCAACTACTTACGCACGGGTCGCGCGAAACGCGCGTCGCCGCGCGTGAGTTTCGCGTGACCTCTACGCCACGCTGAGCCGCCGCAGGACGACGAGCTCGGGCTGCCGGCGGTCGGCTTCGCACACGCGGTTCGCCGCTTCCAGGAGCTTCGAGAGCTCGGCAGCGGAGTAGTGCGTGGTGATCCGGCCGGAGCGATGGCCGAGCAGGTCCTGCCGGTCCTCGAAGCTCACGCCGGCGGCCCGCAAGCGCCGCCCGTAGCGTGTGCTTCAAGTCGTGCACGCGGACCTGCGGCAGGCCTGCCTTCTCCCTGGCTCGCATCCACGCGCTGTTCAGCATGCGCGTGGTCGGCTTGCCCTGGTACGCGAAGACGTGCGTGGCGTGCTGGCCCCGCTGCGCCTCGACCACCGACTGCGCTATCCGGTTCAGGACGACGAGCCGATCGTCTGAGTTCTTCACGTACCGGCCGGGGATGATGAAGACGAACGTGCCGAGCTCCGGCACGCGCACCTCCCATTCCCAGCGGAGCCGGCAGACCTCCTGGTCGCGGCAGCCGGTGTTGACCGCGAAGAGCGCCATCGCCGCGAGATGCCCGGGCAGTTCCTTGAACAACCGGCCCTGCTCGTCCCACGTCAGCGGGTAGGGCTGTCGCTTCTCCATGTCCGGCAGCAGGCGGATCTTCGGGGCGGCGTGAAGCCAGGTGAGCCCGTTCTCGTCGATCCATTCCTGCGCAGCCAGATTGAGGATGCGCCGCACTACCTTCAGTCCGTGGTTGATCGTTCCCGCGGTGACGCCGTCCTTCCTGCGACCTGCGATCCACGGCTGCAGCGTGCCCGTGTGAAGCCTGTCGAGCGGCGCGCTCCCGATCGCCGGCACCAGCGACTTCAGCCGGCTGACGTCGTCGCGGAGACTGCGCTTGTGCTCGTTCTCCAGCACGTACTTCGCTGCGGCCTGTTCGAAGGTCCGCGTCGGCCTCACTCCGTAGATTCGTGCGTTCCTGCTCTCCTCTGAAATGCGGGCGAGGAAGCGTTCCGCTTCTTCGAGCCGAGCCGTTCCAGTGCTTTGGCAAACTCGCTGCCCGCCGATGTGCTTGTCGATTCGCCAGACCCCGTATCGAAAGACGAGGCCGGGCGTCCTTTTGCGTCCCATATCGAAGCTCCTTTCGCTCGACCGGGACGCCCGTTGCGGGACTTATGTTGCTCTGCCCACGCGTCCAGTTCAAGTCGGTCGAATGCCACGCCCTGGGTGCCGATCGGGATCTCGGTGAGATCGCCGCGGACCTCGGCGTTGAAGCGGTTGCGGTCCATGCCGAGGTAAGTCGGCGCGTCGCGGAAACGGATGAAGCGGGGGAGGATCTTCATGGCAGCTTCTCATCGACCTAAGTAGGTCGCTGTGACTTGGCCGCGACCGTGCCCGAGCTCGAGCGAGATCTCGAGACGCACGCGCTGATCGATCGAGCGCTGCTCGGGCGTGAGCTGCTTCCTCGTCGGCCCGCCGCGCGC
Source organism: uncultured Gammaproteobacteria bacterium (assembly GCA_963817195.1). Classification (GTDB taxonomy): domain Bacteria; phylum Pseudomonadota; class Gammaproteobacteria; order Steroidobacterales; family Steroidobacteraceae; genus SCUD01. The sequence continues at coordinate 17,740 of CAWFNJ010000004.1, read as the reverse complement.
GGGGCAGTGCCAGCCGGTCTTCTCGAAGTAGCGCGTCTGCGCGTAGCGGTGCCGCAGGCCGTGATTGCGGTTCAACCCGACGCGCTGGCACTCCGCCTTGTAGGCGTCGAGCTGCTCCTTGTAGCTGGAGGCCTGGGGGATCAGGCTCCGGCCGGCCGCGAGCTTCTTCGCCTCGTCGAGGACGGCGCGCTGCGCTTCGGTCCGGATCGGGAGTTCCCGATCCCGCCCGCCCTTGGTCCAGGAGGCCTTCAGGCGAAGGGCGTTCCCCTGGTCGGCCCAGCCGGGGCGGATCTTGATCGCCTCCTCCCGCCGCAGCCCGAAGGCCTCCTGCAGCCGGAGCGACATGGCGACGTAGGGCGAGCGGATCCTGCTCGACCTGGCCCTGGTCGAGGTCCTTCCCCTTGTCCCGGTTGGTGACGTACTGGCGCCGCTCGATCCCGTAGGCGTCGTTGTCCCGGGCGACCACGTTCGGCTTGCCGATCTTCTCGGCCCACCACCTCAGGACGGAGAGGCGGTTCTTGAAGGTCCCCGCCGAGATCCCCTCGGCCTTCCAGCGCTCGATCAGGGCCTCGACGTGCTTGGGCTTCAGGCTGTCGGCCCGCATGTGCCGGAACCCCATCTCGCGGAGCTGGTTCGCGAAGAGCGACAGCATCCGCTCCCGGTCGGCCTGGGTGGCGAAGCTGCCGTCGCGGTTGCGGCGGCAGAGCTGCTTCAGTTGATAGTTGAGATCGCGCATAGCCCCTCCTGGTTGACTTCCGTCCAGGTCTTCGTGTCTCGTTCCGTCTCGTCCGTCGTCGGTGTAATCACTTCGGTAAGTGTTTCTGTCCGTCCCGCCGGCCGTGGCCAGGCGAGAGATTCGAGGGACACGGGACACCACTCCCGGTGAGTGCAGGTGCTCGGTGACTTGAGCTGCCGCCGCTGCACGTCGGCATTGGCTGCCGATGCGCGTCTCGTGGAACGAGACCGTCCGCATCGGGGACCATTGACCCAGGGTCCACAGGAGCGCCGGTGAGGGCGCGGAGCATTTGCCGTCCGTGCGGACGGCGTGGAGGCATTGCGCCTCCCTCCTTGGGCGATGTGATGGGGCCCGGAGGGCCCCGTCACTTCTCTCCCCACGCTGAATCGCGTGCGCGAAGGCCCGAAATAGTCAGGGCCTTAGACGCGTCGTCACTGACACAGTGACGACGCTCGCCGGCGACGCTGCTGTGCGAGGCGTGGTCAGGCGAGCGGTGAGCTCGGCCGGATCACGCGCGCATCACACGCCGTGGCTGTCGCGCAGCGGTTCACGCATGGGGATGACGACCGACGCAGGGCTCGATGGCCCTGGCAGTCGTCTCTCGGGATGTCGGTCGAGCCGACATCCGAATGGCGCCGTGGGAACTGCTTGGCGCCCGCTACTACGGCGCGATCGGGGTCCTCCAGGGACTTCCCGATCGCCGATGACAGGCCGCGCGTCGTCGAGCGATGACGCGGCCAGACTCAGCTGCTTCTCCTACTTCTCGTCGCTCCCGGACTTGCCGGGGCGTTCAACTCCAATGCGCTTCTCGAGCGCCGCGCCTGGGTATCTCAACCCAGGAGCCCCCGAAGGGGGCCTCGCACGGATCCCGCCGTGGGCTCGATTCCGTGCACTCCGAAGATGAGCCAAGTGTAGCCCGCTCCGAGCCGGATCAAACACCTGGAAAGAGGGGGGTTAGAGGGGGGCTTTCCAGGGTTGAGAGGCGGAACCTAGTCGGACGGAACCGTCGCGCACTGACCGCCGCGCGGCTCAAGGAAGCTCAATCGACTCCCGAATCCGACGGGCAAGATCCAGCAACGGGTCGCGGAACGCCTCGACGAAATCCCGCGGCGCGGTCGCACCGCTGGCGCTCATATTGAGCACGTAGATCGGCCAGTCCGGGATGATGATCGGCGTTGCGACCGCGATGACTTCTGGTTGCCAGGAAGCCGCGCAGTAGCCCAGTCGCCGCACCTCTTCGATCGCCGCCGTGATCTCGCGCGCGAGCGTGCCCCAGCCTCTGGTCCGGCGCGACCGAAACAGTGCGAGCAGCTCGTCGCGGCGCTCGTCGGGCGCCGCCGCGAGATAGGCGCGGCCGAGCGAGGTCAGCTCCATCGGCACGCGTTGTCCCGCGACGACGTTCCGCCAGGGGACGCGGTGGCTGTAGCGGATCGACTCGAGGTAGACCATCTCGTCGCGGTCGGCCGCCGCCAGTCCGACGTTGATCTTGTGGCGCTCCGCCTCCTTTCGCATCAGCGGGCCGGCGACGGCCAGCACTGGGGACCCCGTGCGCATCGCATGACCGAGGCTCAGGACGGGCGCAGCTAGCCGGTACGCCCGCCGCCTTCGGTCGCGCTCGAGCATCCCGCAGTCGGCCAGGGTCTGGGCGAGCCGACTGACCGTGGCGCGCGACAGCCCGGTCCGTTCCGCCAGCTCGCCGTTGCCGTGCAGATCGGAGCCGGGCCGGAACGCCCGCAGGATCTCGATGCCGCGCTGGAGCGAGCGATTGCGGTCCCACGACCTCGGTTCAACGGCTTTCACGGCATCTCCTCATTCCGGTTACTGCCTGGGCCAAGTATCCCGCTATTTTCCAGTGGCTGGAAATCGCCCGTTTGCGCGGTGAAGGGTCGCGGCTAAGCTCGGTGCACATCGGTTTAGCCCCGCCGAGCCGACATCCGGGGCGCTTCATCAAGGAGGAGTCAATGCGAAACGTCTTCACCCGCGCGGGCGCGCTGATCGCGGTTGCCGCCACCACAGTCCTCGCCACCCTGCCGGCATCCGCGGCCTATCCCGACAAGCCGGTACGCATCATCGTGCCGTTCGCGCCGGGCGGCGGCACCGACCTCGATCGCGCGCACGCTCGGTACGCCGGCATGTCGAAGGAGCTCGGCCAGCCGGTGATCGTCGACAACAAGCCGGGCGCCGGCACCATCATCGGCACCGACGCGGTCGCCAAGAGCCCGCCCGACGGCTACACGCTGCGTCATCGCGACCTTCGCGCATGCCGTCAATCCGAGCGATGCAGCCGAAGCTTCCTTACGCGTGCGACAAGGCGTTCGCGCCCGTCATCCTGATCGGCCGCGGTCCCAACGTCCTCGTCGTCCGGGCCGACAGCCCGTACAAGACGCGTCAAGGACATCATCGCCGCAGCGAAGGCGAAACCGGGCAAGCTCACCTACGCGTCACACGGCAACTGGGCACCTCCGCCCACCTGGCCGGCGAGATGTTCACCAATCTCGCCAAGGTGCGAGATGACCCACGTGCCGTACCAGGGCGCCGGCCCGGCGATCACCGACATGCTCGGCGGGCAGGTCGACATGATCTTCGGCACGGCCGCTGCCGTCGCCAGCCATCGTCGAGCAGCGGCAAGCTGCGCGCCATCGCCGTCACGTCGCCGGCCCGATCGCCCGCGCATGCAAGGACGTCCCCGCGATCGCCGAGCGGTCCCCGGCTACGCGGTCGAGAGCTGGTACGGCCTCTATCGCGCCGGCGGGCACGCCGTCGGACGTCATCGCGAAGCTCAACGCAGCGCTCGCCAAGAAGGCCGCGCAAGTCCGACGAGTTCCGCAAGAGGATCGAACCCGAAGGCCTCGTGATCAGCGCGGGCGAACCCGCCGAGCTCGACGCGCTACGTTCGCGCCGAGGAGGCCCGCTGGCGAAAGGTCGTCAAGGAAAACAACATCAAGCCGGAATGAGCACTGACAGGAGCCGGACATGACCAATCTCGCTGATCGACCTGCAGGTGCGAGGCCGACATCGCGACCCTCACGCTCAACCGCCCAGACAAGCGCAACGCGATGAGCGACGAGATGCGCACCGAATTCATCGACGCGCTCGAACGCGTCGCCGCCGACAAGGCGATCCGCGCCCTCGTGCTCACCGGCGCCGGCAAGGGCTTCTGCGCCGGCGGCGACATCGCCGGCATGGAGCGCCGCATGAAGGCGCCGGCCGGCGAGATCGGCTTCAACGGCTGGCACCGCCAGCAGCGCGTGCACCACACGCAGGCCCTGCTGCACACGATGCCCAAGCCGACGATCGCCGCCGTCAACGGCGCGGCCTCCGGCCTCGGCGCCGACACGGCGCTCGCCTGCGACTTCATCATCGCCAGCGAGTGGGCAAGCTTCACCTGGTCGTACATCCACCGCGGGATCATCCCCGACGGCGGCGGCATGTACTTCCTGCCGCGCCGCGTCGGCCTGCCAAAGGCGAAGGAGCTGATCTTCACCGGCCGCAAGGTCGACGTCGACGAAGCGCTGGCGCTCGGCATCGTCGACCGCAAGAGCCTCCGCCGCGACGCTCGCTGGCCGATGCGCAGGCCTGGGCGCAGAGCTTGAGCAAGGGTTCGGCGACCGCGCTGGCGCTCGGCAAGACGATCCTCAACCAGAGCTTCGAGCTCTCCGCCGCAGCAGGTCTTCGCCCAGGGCAGCCAGGCGCAGGGCATCTGCTACACGAGCACCGAGCACCGCGAATCGGTGATGGCCTTCCTCGCCAAGACTCGGCCAACAAGGAATGAATGCCAATGGACGCGATCTCCCGCCTCCTCAAGCCGCGCAGCGTCGCCGTCATCGGCGCCTCGGCCGACGCCAGCAAGACCGCCGGCCGGCCGGTCGCCTACCTGGTGAAGCACGGCTTCGCCGGCGCAGATCTACCCGGTCAACCCGAAGGTCGACCGCATCGGCGAGCTGCCCTGCTATCCCGACGTCGCCTCGCTGCCCGAGGCGCCCGACGTCGGCATCGTGCTGCTCGGCGCCGAACGCGCGCACCTCGCGGTGCGCGATCTGGCGGCGCGCGGCGCTGCCGCGGCCATCGTGCTGGCGAGCGGCTACACCGAGACCGGCGAGGAAGGCGCGCGCCGCCAGCGGCAGCTGATGGAAGCGGCCGGCTCGATGCGCATCCTCGGGCCCAACACCATCGGTCTCGTCAACCTGACCGACAACATCGTGCTGTCGGCCACCGGCGCGCTCGAGATGGACCACTTCCCGGTCGGTTCGATCGGCGTCGTCTCGCAAAGCGGCGGCATCCTCGGCGCGCTGCTGTCGCGCGCCGCGGCGCGCGGCATCGGCCTGTCGAAGCTGATCGCGACCAGCAACGAAGTCGACCTCGAGCTCGCCGACTTCATCGACCACCTCGCCGACGACGAGGCGACCAGGTCATCGCGCTCTACATCGAGACGGTGCGCAACCCGGCGAAGTTCCGCGCCGCGGCCCTGAAGGCGGCGCGCGCCGGCAAGCCGGTGGTCGCGTTCAAGATCGGCCGCTCGGAGGCCGGCGCGAAGGCCGCGGTGTCGCACACCGGCGCGCTCGCCGGCGCCGACCGCATGTACGACGCGCTGTTCAAGCAGGTCGGCGTGATCCGCGCGCAGACCTTCGGCGACCTGCTCGACATTCCCGGCCGCGCTCGCCACCGGCCGCAAGCTGCGCGGCAACCGCGTCGCCATCCTCACGTCCACCGGCGGCGCCGGCACGCTGGTCTCCGACGATCTCGGCATGGCCGGCTTCGACACGCCCGCGCCCGATGCGGCCACCGCCGAGGCGCTGCGCGCGCTGCAGACCGGCGATCACGCGGTGCTCGACCGCAACCCGATCGACGTCACGCTCGCCGGCCTGAAGCCCGACCTGTTGCGCGGTGCGATCGACGTGCTGCTGAAGAGTCCGAGCTACGACGCGCTGACGATCATCGTCGGCTCGTCCAGCCTGGCGATGCCCGAGCTGATGGCCGGCGCCATCCAGGAGTGCCTGCCGCACTCGGACAAGCCCGTGATCGCCTACGTGAGCCCGCATGCGCCGGAGGTCGGCGCACTGCTCACGCAACGCGGGCGTGCCGGCCTTCGCGGCGGCCGAGAGCTGCACCGTGGCGCTGGCCGCGATGCTGAAGGTCGGCCGCTTCCAGGCGCCGGTCGAGGCCCCGGTCGCAGACGCGGCAGTCGCGGTCGACGACTTCCCGGCGGGTTCGCTCGACGAGGCCCAGGCCAAGCAGCTCTTCGCGCGCTTCGGCGTGCCGTGCGCGCGCGAGCGCGTCGTCGCTTCGCCGGTCGAGGCCGAAGCCGCAGCGCGCGAGCTCGGCGGGCGCGTCGTGCTGAAGATCCTGTCGTCGCAGATCACGCACAAGACCGAGGTCGGCGGCGTAGCCGTCAACCTCGCGCCCGAGTCGATCGGTGCGCGGCTCGCGGCGATGGCCGCGGAGGTCGAAGCGAAGGCCGGCGTGCGGCCGCAGCGCTTCCTCGTGCAGGAGATGGTCGGTGGCGGCACCGAGCTGATCCTCGGCATGCACCGCGACGCGCTGGGCACGGCGATCCTGCTCGGCATGGGCGGCGTGACCGCTGAGCTGTTCAAGGACACGACGATGCGCCTGCTGCCGCCCCAGGGCGGCCTGAGCCGCGAGGACGCGCTCGGCATGGCGCAGGAGCTGAAGACCTGGCCGCTGCTCGACGGCTTCCGCGGCCGGCCCAAGGCCGACGTCGAGGCGCTGGTGTCGGCCATCGTGGCCTTCTCGCGGATGGCCGCGCAGCTCGGCGATCGCGGCTCGTCGAGGCCGAGATCAACCCGGTGTTCGTGCTGCCGCAGGGGCAGGGCGTGCGGGCCGCCGACGGCGTCGTCGTGCTCGCCTGAGGAGGCTCGTGATGGCACGCGTCCACCTGGAACGCGACGGCGACGTCGCCGTCGTTGTGATCGACAACCCGCCGATCAACGCCGGTTCGGCCGAAGTCCGGCGCGGGCTGCTGGAGGCGATCGAGGCCGTGCGGCGCGACGACGGCCTCGTTGCCGCGGTGCTGATCGGCGCGGGCACCACCTTCGTCGCCGGCTCGGACCTCCGCGAGTTCGGCCAGCCGCTGGCCGAACCGCAGCTGCCGGCGGTGATTGCCGCGATCGAAGCCTGCGACAAGCCCTTCGTCGCCGCGCTGCACGGCGCGGCGCTCGGCGGCGGCTTCGAACTCGCGCTCGGCTGCGACGCGCGCGTCGCGGCGCCGGGCACTGTGGTGGGCCTGCCCGAGGTGACGCTGGGCATCATTCCCGGCGCTGGCGGCACACAGCGGCTGCCGCGCATCGTCGGTGTGCCGCGCGCGATCCGTATGGTCTGCAGCGGCGAGCGTGTGCCCAGCGCCGCGGCCCTGGCCGCCGGCCTGATCGACGAGGAGGCCGCGGACGACCTGCGCGCCGCGGCCGTCGCCCATGCGCGCAAGCTCGCCGGGCGCAAGCACCGGCTGCGCGACCGGCCGGTGCCGGCTGCGGACGGGGCCGCGGTCGCCGAAGCCGCTGCCGCTGCGCTGAAAGCCGGCAAGAAGCGGCCTGCGGTACAGGCCGGCATCGACGCGGTGACGGCCTCGGCGCGATTGCCCATCGACGACGCGCTCGCCGACGAACGTGCCGCGTTCCAGCGCCTGCGGGTCTCGCGTGAGGCGGCGGCGCTGCGCCACCAGTTCTTCGCCGAGCGCGACAGCGCCAAGCACCCGGCGCTGGACGGCGTGACGCCGCGTGCGACGCAGCGCATCGCCGTCATTGGTGCCGGCACCATGGGCTCGGGCATCGCCATCGCGGCCCTGGATGCGGGCTGCGAAGTCCTGCTGCTCGAACAGGACGCCGCGGCGCTCGAGCGCGGCGCCGCGCGCATCCACGAGCATTATGCCGGCCGCGTGCGCGCAGCCAAGATCACGGCCGCCGTCGCAGGGGCCAGCGAGGCGCGGCTGCGCAGCAGCCTCGACTGGACGCAGGTGGCGCTCGGCCGATGTCGTCATCGAGGCGGTGTTCGAGGACCTCGCGGTCAAGCGAGCAGGTCTTCCAGCGCCTGGACGCGCTGGCCAGGCCGGGCGCGGTGCTCGCGAGCAACACGTCGTACCTCGACCTGGACGCGATCGCCGCCGCGACGTCGCGCCCGCAGGACGTGATCGGCCTGCACTTCTTCAGCCCCGCCAACGTGATGCGGCTGATGGAGGTGGTGCGGGGGCATGCCAGCGCGCCCGACGCGCTGGCCACCGGCCTGGCGCTGGGCAGGAAGCTCAAGAAGCTGCCGCTGCTGACCGGCAACGCCTTCGGCTTCGTCGGCAACCGGCTCTATGCCGCGTACCGGAAGCAGTGCGAGTTCATGATCGAGGAAGGCGCCTGGCCCGAGCAGGTGGATGCGGCGCTCGAGAAGTTCGGTTTCGCGATGGGGCCGTTCGCCGTGGCCGACCTCTCGGGCCTGGACATCGCGTGGCGCATGCGCCAGGCGCAGGCCGCCACGCGCGACCCGGCGGCGCGCTATGTGCACATCGCCGACCGGCTGTGCGAGGCCGGTCGCCTCGGCCGCAAGACGGGCGCGGGCTACTACCGCTACGCCGAAGGCGGCAAGCGACCGCAGTTGGACGAGGCCGTGCATGCGCTGATCGAGCAGGCGCGCGCCGACAAGGGGATCACCGCTCGTGCGCTCGACGCCGACGAGATCCGCCGCCGCGCGCTGCTGGCGCTCGTCAACGAAGCGGCGCTACTGCTGGCCGAAGGCGTGGCCGAACGCGCCACCGACGTGGACGTGGCGCTCGTCAACGGCTACGGCTTCCCGCGCTGGGAAGGCGGGCCGGTGTTCTGGGCGCGCGAGCGCGGCGAGGCGGCACTGCGCGCCGACCTCGACTGGCTGGCGCAGGTGAGTGGCCCCGGCTTCGTGCGCGGCGACCTGCGCTTGCTGCTCGATTCCTGACAAAGAGCGGTGCAAGCGGAGGTGACGGTGGAGTACATCGGATGATCCAGACGACCGACACTGAGCCCGACGGGCGGGCAGCGCCTTACGTGACAGAGGTGTTCGCGCGCTACGCGGCGCGCTTTCAACGCCAGGCGCTCCCGGGCCACGTGCTGCACCACGCGAAGCGCGCGGTGATCGACTGGTACGCCTCGCTGTATCCGGGACTCGGTGCGCCCGCCGTTCTCGCCCTGGAGGACGTGCTCGGTCGATGACCTCGATCGCGGTTGCGCTCGCCTTGCGCGGGGACGAGCCGCCACGCCGCGCGCGGCGGCATTGATCCACGGTACCGCTGCGCATGCCGCAGAGGTCGACGACAGCTTTCGCGATGCGATGTACCACCCGGGTGCCGCGACGATTGCCGCTGCGCTCGCCGCCGCGCAGTCCGTCGGTGCCGACGGTCTCGCCTTCCTGCGCGGCGTGGTGCTCGGCTACGAGGTCTCCACGCGCATCGGCGTGGCGATGGGCCGCGCGCACTACAAGTACTGGCACAACACCGGCACGATGGGCACGCTTCGGCGCCGCGGCGGCGGCCGGCTCGTTGCTGGGCCTGGACGAGGCGGCGTTCGCCAATGCGCTGGCGATGGCCGGCACGTTCACCGCCGGGCTGCAGCAGGCCTTCCGCTCGGAGACGACGGCCAAGCCGCTGCACCCCGGGCGTGCCGCCGAAGCCGGGCTCCTGGCGGCGCAGCTGGCCGCGCATGGCCTGTGCAGCTCGCTCGACATCCTCGAAGGCGAGGGCGGCCTCGGCCATGCGATGAGCACGGGGCCGGACTGGTCGCAGATCGGCGCCACGCTGGGCGGGGACTTCCACGTCACGCGCCTGACCTTCAAGAACCACATCGGCTGCGGCCACACCTTCCCCGCCATCGACGGCGCGCTCGAGCTTGCAGCGGCAGCGCGGCTTCTCGCATCGCGACGTCGAGCGCGTGCATGTGGCCACCTACAAGCCGGCCCTCGACATCGCCTGCTACGACGAGCCGCGCAACGCCGCCGAGGCACGCTTCAGCCTGCCCTACGTGGTGGCCACTGCGCTCGTGCACGGCAGCGTGCGTCTCGCGGCCTACGAGCCGGCGCGGATGGAAGATCCGGCCACACGCGCCCTGATGGCGCGCATCACCGCCGTCGTCGACCCCGAGATCGACGCCGGCTTCCCGGGCCGCCGAGCGGCGCGGGTCGAGGTCACGCTGCGCGATGGGCGTCGCCTCGCCCACTTTCAGCCCGATCGCAAGGGTGACCCCGAGCTTCCGTTGTCCGACGCCGAGCTCGGCGACAAGCTGATCGAGCTGGCGGCTCCGGTGATCGGAGATGCGCCGGCACGCGCGCTGCTCGACCGGCTGTGGTCCCTGGACACGAGCAAGGAGCTGCCATGACCCGCCATGCCTTCATCTGCGACGCCGTTCGCACGCCCTTCGGCCGCTACGGCGGTGCGCTGTCTTCGGTGCGTGCCGGCGACCTCGGTGCGATCCCGGCGGTGGCGCTGGAGCGCGCGTGATGCCCGCCTCGGCGCCCCCGTCGCACGAGCTGGCGATGACGGTGCTGATGACGCCGGACATGGCCAACTTCTCGGGCAAAGTGCACGGTGGCACGCTGCTGAAGCTGCTGGACCAGGTGGCGTACGCGTGCGCTAGCCGGTACGCCGCGCGGTACGTCGTCACTGTCAGCGTTGATCAGGTGATTTTCCGCCAACCGATCCATGTCGGGGAGCTGGTGACCTTTCTCTCGTCGGTGAACCACACCGGCAGGTCATCGATGGAGGTGGGGATCAGGGTAGTCGCTGAAAACGTCCGTTCCCGGGCGCAACGTCACGTCAACAGCTGCTACTTCACGATGGTCGCCGTCGATGACGACGGGCACCCCGCGGCGGTACCCTCGCTGCGACCTGTAACCGAGACGGAAAAGAGAAGATTCGAGGAAGCCGCGCTGCGGAAGCATTTGCGACTCGAGCTGGACGAGCGCTTCCTGAAGCGCTCCAGCGAGCCAGCCCAGTAGACATTTGTCGGGTAAGACTGCGCAAGGTCCGACGACGCTCGAGTTCAGAGCGCGCTTACCCGTATGCTAGGATGGCCGAAGGTTCGGATTCTTCGTACGGTGGAATCGCATGGGTGCAATCTCGGTTGAAGAACTGGCTCGGCGTCCGGCCAGGCTGATCGAGGAGGCCGAGAGCGGTCAGGTCGCCGTCGTGACCAAGGACGGTCGGCCCCTGTTCCTTGCTGTCCCCTACGACGAGCGTCTTGCGAACGAGGAAGTTCACGTCGTCGTGGCGGTCCACCTGTACGAACGCGGAGTGGTGAGCCTGGGGAGAGCCGCGAGGATCGCGGGTCTTTCCTTAAGCGAGTTCATCGACCGCCTGGGCGCGCTGAAGATCCCCGTCGCGCGCTACTCACCCGACGAGTTGTCTCGGGAGCTCGCCGAGTTTGGCTGAGATCGTCGTGGCCGACGCCGGCCCGTTGATCGCTTTCGGCCGTCTCGACAAGTTTTCCGTTCTTAGCGCGATCTTCGATCGCGTCATCGTCCCTCAAGCCGTCTACGAAGAGACCCAGTCGCGTCCCGCAACGCCCGACGCGTCGGCGATACGCGCGAGCCCCCTCGCCGATAAGCGCACCTGAGCGAGCGGAGGGTGACCCACGAGCTGGGCAGAGACCCTTCGGCCCCGGCCTGAGCCGTCGAAGACGCACTGATGTCGCACCGGCGCATCCTTCGTATGCCCTTCAAGCCATGCGGGTGGCATTGACGTGTCCACGATTGAGCCGGCAGACAACGACTTTGGGCGCAACGGCCTGAAGGCGGGGGCTCGAGCCACTATCCACCCTGCGCCGCCCTTGATTGGGCCGGACAGGGGAAGCAGCGGTGGACAGCCGCTGCGCACATCGCTGACGGCGAGTTGGAGACACGGCAACTGCTAAGGATTTTTTAGTCGTTCAAACCGAAGGTAAGCGGCAGGTCCGACGCAACCTGAAGCACTACAACCTCGACGCCATCATCTCGGTTGGTTACCGGCTGAATTCCCGCCGCGGTGTGCGATTCCGCCAGTGGGCCACCCGCGTGCTGCGCGATCACCTGGCGTTCCGCTGCCGAGCAAACTAGCGTTCAGCCGACGCCTCGATTAGCGTTCAGCCGAGACTCGGGATTGCTTTCAGCCGCCCCGCGGACCTCTGCTCCGGGCATGCCCCGGCGGCCGGACCCTATCCCGGCCAACTCGCGCCGCGCCTGCGCAAGGCGCTCGCCAATGCCCGGGCCGTCCTGATCCACGGTCCCCGCCAGAGCGGCAAGACGACCCTGGCCCGAGCTGTCGGGGAACCGCACGAGTCGGTGCGCACCGTTCGACGACGAGGCCATCCCCGGCACCGGGAGGAAGGACCCGGTCGGCTTCGTCGGCGCGCTTCCGCAGCCGAAGGTCATCTTCGACGAAGTGCAGCGCCTCCCGGAGATTTTCACGTCGCTCGAAGTCAGTACGTGCAAGATTTGCACGTACTGCGGCGACGCGCGCGAATTTCGCCTGAGGTGGGGCTGAGGGCCAGCTGAATCCCGCGGCAACCTGTGCAGAATTTGCGCTGGTTCAAATCGAGGGGAGCCGGACGGTCCCGCGCGAGGTCGACCGAGTCGTTCACCGGCCGCGGCAGACGCGCCCGGCGCGGCCACTCGCTGTGCTTGCTCGGGTCGTCGCAGCTGCGAACCCACCGATTGCAAACTCTTCGCAAATGCACCAGAATGCGTTGCATCTGCAACGCAAGGGCCTGCTGAAATGAAGACCGCGACGTTTCCCTCCCTGCGCGTGGACCCCGAGCTCCGGGATGCAGCGGAGGGGGTTCTGGAGGAGGGCGAAAGTCTTTCGAGCTTCCTCGAGCAGTCCATCCGAGAGAGCATCGAGCGAAGGCAGGCTCAGCGCGAGTTCATCGCGCGGGGCCTGCGCTCCCGCGATGAGGCGCGCCGCACCGGCAAATACGTCAACTCTGAATCGGTGATCGGGCGTCTCGAGAAGATGCTCGCTCGCGCCAAGACGTCGGCCAAAGGCCGCAGGTGAGCTATCGGGTCCGGTTTACCGAGCAAGCCGAGGCCGACCTAGTCCGACTCTACGAGTTCATCCTTGAGCGGGACGAGACCGACTGGGCATTGGCGGAGCGGGCGCTTGAAGCGATCCGGAACGCGGTCAGGAGCCTTGAGCTTTCGCCGTTCAGTTACCGGAAGGCAACCTCGAGCAACCCCTTCCTGCGCGAGCTCGTGATCCCGTTCGGGGCCTCCGGGTACGTCGCGTTGTTCGAGATCGATGACGACAAGACCGTCACGATCCTGGCGGTTCGTCATCAGCGAGAAGACGACTATCATTGAACTGCGCGCCTTGGAGTCGCGCGTGAATTTCGCGGGGATCAGCTGTGCAAAGTCCTGCGTGGTGCTGCGAAAGACGCAACGGGCGTCCTCGGAAGTCACTGATTTCACAACCACTGCGTCAGCCAAAGCCGAACTGAAAATCCGTGTGTCGCTGGTTCGATTCCGGCCTTGGCCACCAACATTCCAATACCGGGCGCGATCCGCGCGCCTCGGTGTGCGCATGCGGCGACCGCTACTCGGCCGTGAACCCCGAGGCCTTGATGATGGGCGCCCGGCGCGCGGTGTCGGCTGCCATGATCGCCTCGAGCGCCTCCGGCGTCGGGCCGGTCGGTTCGACGCCGCGAAAAGTGACAAAGACAGGAGCGATGACTGTTTCCGGCCGAAATCCCAGGTGCTCGCCCGCATGAACCTGCAGTCCCCCATCGGAAACTGAGGAGCCGGCTTCAGGCTCGGCGCACGGCCATCATGGACCCGCCCCAGGTGGAAGTGGTCATCGAGATCCCCCGCGGCAGCTTCATCAAGCGCGGGTCCACCGGGCACGTGGACTTCGTGTCGCCCCTGCCGTGCCCGTTCAACTACGGCTCGGTGCCGCAACTCGTCGGTCTCGAGGGCGACCTGCTGGATGCGGTGGTGCTCGGCGCGCGGCTTCCGGTCGGCGCACGCACGCACGTGAGAGCCTGGGGCGCCGTGACCCTCACCGACCGCGGCATGAGCGACGACAAGCTGATCTGCAGCCATCAGCCGGTGAGCGATCGGCAGCGTCGCAGGGTGCTGCGCTTCTTCCGCCTTTACGCGAAGTGCAAAGGCTTGCTGAACGTCTTGCGCCGCCGCCCGGGCCGCAACGCCTGCGAGGGGTGGTGCGACGCTGCATACGCGATCGGGCGCGCCCGTCCCCGGGACGCGTCGTGGCGGGAGCCGCCGGTTCCGTTCTAACCGGGTCCCTAGCGGGCGATCGTCAACCGTCAGCGAACCCGAGCCCTGATTCGGCACGGTGGCCGCCCGATAAGCGGCGCCGCCATTGCAGAGTCCTTGCAGATGCAAGGCCGCCAGCATCCTGGCGGTGCGCCATCAACGGGAAGACGACTATCATTGAATCGCGGCTACGGCGGTGCCCTTGCCGCCCCGAGCACGGCGTACATTTGCAACTGGAACATGCTGCCGATCGGTCAAGTCCTTTGGCTGAAAGAGCTCGAGTCCTACGTTAAGTTCCCGCCGGTGCAGGATCCGGCGAGTTACAACCTCACGCAGGTCCTGCAACAGGTCAAGCAGATGGGTCAGCGGAATCCGAGCCAATGACCGGGAGACGAGGCGCGTTTTGACGACTGAGCGGGGGCCCGAAAGAGGGCCGTCCGTTTTCCTGACCTCTGACGGGAGATCGTGATGAAGCGTTCTATGCTCCCCATGGTTGCGGGCCTGCTGGTCCTCGCTGCTTCGCTCGCACTCGGCGGGCAGGCTTTCGCGCAGACCGACCCGCTGCCCTCATGGAATGACGGTCCGGCCAAGAAGGCGATCGTCGAGTTCGTCCAGGCGACCACGACGCAAGGTAGTCCGAGGTTCGTACCGCCGGCCGAGCGCATCGCCACGTTCGACCAAGACGGCACGCTCTGGGTCGAGCACCCGATGTACACGCAGGTGATGTACGTCCTCGAAAGGGTGCCGGCGGTGGTCAAGGCCAAGCCGGAGCTGGCCAAGGTCGCCCCGTTCTCGACCGTGCTGGAAGTGTTGAAGGGCGATCGAGCGGCCATTGCCAAGCTGACCGAGAAGGACCTGATCGAGCTTCTCGCCGCCACCTCCACCGGCATGTCGGTGGAAACCTTCCAGGCCGAGGCGAAGAAATGGCTCGCCGAGGCCAAGGACCCGCGCTGGAAGCGGCCCTACACCGAGCTCACCTACCTTCCGATGCAGGAGGTGCTGAAGTACCTGCGCGCGAACGGCTACAAGACCTACATCGTCACCGGCGGCGGGCAGGACTTCGTGCGCGTGTATGCGGAGCAGACCTACGGCATTCCGCCCGAGCAGGTGGTCGGCACCGCCGGCGGCACGAGGTACGGCTACGGCAAGGACGGGAAGCCGTTTCTCACCAAGGAACCGAAGCTCCTGCTGAACGACAACGACGCCGGCAAGCCTCAGGGCATCCACCTGATGATCGGCCGCCGGCCGTACGCCGCGTTCGGCAACTCGACCGGCGACCGCCAGATGCTCGAGTACACGACGGCCGGTGACGGCGCGCGGCTCGCAATGCTGGTGCTTCACGACGACGCGAAGCGCGAATACGCGTACGGCCCCGCGCAAGGACTGCGTAACAGCAAGGTAGGGACATTTACGCAGGCGCTGTATGACGAGGCGAAAAAGAAGGGGTGGATCGTCATCAGCATGAAGGACGACTGGAAGAAGATCTTCGCTTTCGAGTGGCAGAACTAACCGGTCGCGTGCTGGCCCTGAGAGGCGAGGGCGGCACTGCAGGAGGACCCCCATGAGTGCACGGCGGGATCGCGGACAACCTCGGTCTCCACCTCATCATCGAGGAGCTCCAGGAGCTCGAGGCGAGTCGCGCGTTCCGGGCCGCCATGGGCATCGACGGCCTGCAGCGGATCGCGATCGTCGTGGTCAACGCGCATTCGCAGCCGGATCTCGGGTGGGAGAAGGACCTTCCCGCCGCCGGACATTGCGGTGCTCCTGCAGGCGGTGAGCGTCCCGATCGACCGCTACTCGTACGAACCGCTCGACGCGCTCGACGACCTGATCACCGAATGGACCCTGCGTCGTGAAGCCGAGCGCCGCGCCCGGGCCCCGGGCGGGAACGCGCTGCCGGCGATCGAGTTCAGCGCCGTGAACGTGAGCTTCGACGAGCTTCCCGACGCCGAGGAGCGCCGATACCTGCTCAACTTGCCGACGACGCTTAGCCTGCCGTCCGAGGCCGTCGACCGGCTGCGCACCGCAGGCGGGCAGCTGGTGCGCAGCTCGCCGGCGTTCCAGAAGCTCGTGCGCGAGCTCGGTGCGCAGGGCGGCGCGACGCGCTGAGCAGCTGTCCGCGGGTCGCTCCGCGGATTAGGCCGACCGTCAGATTGACCGGCGATCCGGCCACGAAGTAACTTGGAAGCGTAGTCAGACAGGGCCGTTAAGAAGCTGCGCACGCGAGGAGCGCGATAGCACTTTCTTCTTAGCGAGGTCCAACCATGCCGTTCAAGACGTTTGCAGTCAGCAGCTACATCCTCAATTCGGGCTACAAGAATCAGGCGACCTGGGGCGGGACGAACATCCTGATCCAGGGTTACGTCGCCTGCTACGGTGCCGACAACTCGCGGCTTATCGTCTACGGGTTGCATCCGACCAGCCCGGTGCCGGCAACACCGGTCTACAACGTTGCGGGGAACGTCGGAGCGATCTTCGTGCCTTTCGCCGATCTGCACAACTACGTGGATATCGTGCGGAACGAGAAACCCGTTTACGCGCGGCTCGACTCCGATCATCCCGGGTGGATGGGTCTTTCCACCAACAAGGAACCGATCGGCGAAGGAGAGTAGACACGCCGCGGCATCACCCCGGCAGGGGTGGTGCCGCAACCGGGCGTAGCCAGGCGACCCGGTCCGCTAACGCCCGGTAAACCGCGGCGTGCGCCCCTCCCGATGCGCGGCCGCGCCCTCGTCGATGTCAGCCGTCCATTCGAGCGCGTGACGCAGAGCGTCCGACAGCTCGCGTGCGGCCTTGAACCCGGACTCGGTGCGCACGTTCACGATTCGCTTCGCGCCGCGAATCGCCAGTGGACCGCTCGCGGCGATCCGTTCGGCGAGGGTGCGGGCGGCCGGCATCAGCCGGTCCGCGGCGTGCGTCTCGAGGGTCAGGCCCGCGCGTTCCATCTCCTCCGCGGGGAGCTCGCGCCCCGTGCAGATGATCTCGAGCGCGCGCGCCCGGCCGACGACGCCCGGCAGCCGGACCGGCGCACCCGCGCCCGGGAAGCCGCCCCACTTCGCCTCCGGTAGCGCGAAGGTCGCGTGGGACGCCGCGATGCGGATATCGCAGGCGAGGCTCAGCTCCGCCCCGCCGGCGCGCGCCGTGCCGTTGAGCGCCGCGATGGTGATCTGGGGAAGCGCCTCGATGCGGTCGAAGACCGCGTTGCCGAGGCGCACGATGCCGAGGATCTCGTCCTTGGTGAGCGTCGCGCGCAGTTTCGGATTCAGCATGCCCGCGGAGAAGAAGGCGTCGCCCGCGCCGGTGACGATCACGGCCTGCGTCCCGGAATCGCTCGCGAGCCCGTCGGCGATTGCCCCGAGCCGCGCGAGCACCGCTGGCGTCATGCGGTTTTCGTCGTCGGGACGGTCGATGGTGATCGTCGCCACGCGATCCGCTACGACGAAGCGCACTTCGTCCGTGGAAGCCGTCATGTCCGTTCCTCCTGGTCCGTCCGTCAGGGCATTCTAGGCGCCGAGCGCCGGCGCTTCCCAAGCAGAGCCGGGGGAGGTTATAAAGCCGCCTCGACCAGCTTCCCGCGCGGCGCCATGGCCATCCACTACCTGAAGCAGGCCTCGAAGACCCCCGAGTCCGAAACCGCGGCCGCGCGCACCGTTGCCGCAGAGATGCTGGCGGAGATCGAGCGACGGGGTGAACCCGCCGTGCGGGAGTACGCCGCCAGGCTCGACGGCTGGCACGGCGAGATCGTCGTGACCCCGGCGGAAATCGAGCGCCGCACGCGCGACATCCCGGACGGCACCA
>CAWFNJ010000003.1:0-149263 GCA_963817195.1 uncultured Gammaproteobacteria bacterium | reverse complement strand
GTGGCCACCTTTCGTTCTATATCATTGAGACGATTAGCGTTCAGCGCGAAGATGCACGGCGGCTACGATGTCGTGCAGGAGAGCGGACAGAAGATCGAGTTCCTGGAGACTCGGAAGGTCACGCTGGAGCGACCCAACCGTCTGCGTATCGAAGAAACGAGCGCGGACGGGCGCGGGCAATCCGTGACGTTTGACGGCTCGAAGATGACGATTTGGGACGGCGAGGCCGGCGTCTACGCACAGGCCGATCAGCCGGGCTCCGTCGACGATGCCATTGTCTATTTTGTGCGCGACCTGCAGATGCGGTTGCCGCTCGCTCCGCTGCTCACCACGCGCTTCCCGGCTGAACTCGAGCGCCGCCTGCAATCGGTCGCGTACGTCGAGCGGACGGACGTGCTGGGAGAGCCGGCGCATCACATCGCGGGACGCACCAAAGCAATGGATTTCCAGGTCTGGATCGCAGACGACGAGCGTCCGTTTCCGTTGCGAATCGTCTTGACGTATCCCGACATGGGCCGGCCGCAATACTGGGCCCAGTTTTCGGATTGGAACCTGGAGCCGAAGGTGAGCGACAGACTTTCGCATTCGAGGCGCCGCGGGGTGCGCGCCAGATTGCGTTCGAGGTACAGATCCCGACGTTGGCCGGCGCCACGCCGCCCGGTGATGCGACGGTGGAGGAGGATGAGCCATGACCGCAAAACCCTGGATGAAGGCCATGTCGCTCGTCGCGACCGCGCTGTGGATCCTGGTCCAGTTTCAAGATGCAGGTGCACAGCACCGTCCGAGCGGCTCGGCCAGTGCTTCGGCGCGCGGCAGTGCCAGCGCGTCGGCGCGCAGCGGAGGTAGCTTCTCTCGTCAGGGCGCCGCCTCGGGTGGTGACTTTTCAGGCGCTGCTGCCAGCGCCCAAAGTCGCGCCGCGACGGCACAGGGCGGTGCAGCCGGCGCGCAGCAGTCGCGACAAGCGGCGGCTTCGGTGCTCAGCAGTCGCAGCAGGCGGCTACGGCGAGTGCCCAACAATCACGCCAGGCAGCCGCCTCGGGCGCCCAACAGTCCCAACAGGCGGCGACGGCAAGCGCTCAGCAGTCGCGTCAGGCGGCGGCTTCGAGCGCTCAGAGCACCTCGTCCGCAAATCAGCAGTCGCGGCAGAGCACGGCGACGACCACGACGTCGGCCAACCAGCAGTCGCGGCAGAGCACGGCGACGAGCGCACAGAGCACCTCGTCTGCGAATCAGCAGACGCGTCAGCAGACCTCATCGAGCAATCAACAGTCACGCCAGGCGACGGCCAATCAGAATGCGGAAACCTATTCAAACGCATACAACTCGGGCGGAGGCGCTTACTACTATCCGCCTCCGCCACCTCCTCCATACGGCGGCTACTATTATCGACAACAACAATGACGAGGCGGCCGCGCTCGTCACTGGATTGGTTGTGGGTGCCGCGGCAGGCAGCGCGGCCGCCTCGTCCAAGCAGCAGGCCGCTGCTCCGGCGCCTGCGCCGACCACCACCGTCGTCAGAGGCACCGCCACCGCCTGCAACACCTCCGCCACCAAATGCTTCGCTACCGTGCAATCCGAATGTGGTGAACAAGAACGGCGTGACGTACTACCAGTGTGGACAGACGTATTACATGCAGGCGTATGGCAGCGGTGGGCCAATCTACATGCCAGTTCCTCCGCCCTGAGTCGACGCATGGAGACGGCACGATGAGTCCCACGGTAGTCGGCGCGATCGTGTTTGCATGTACGTTTGGAGGCGCACTTTTCGGGTTCTGGTTGCAGAAGAGAAGGAAACATGATCTCGACCTCGAATCCTCCGAGACGATCAGGCAATCCATTGGGGTGGTCGCCACGATGACCGCGCTGATCCTTGGCCTCGTCACCGCCTCCGCCAAGAGCTCCTTTGATGAAGTGACTTTCGCGGTGGAATCTAGCGCCAGGGATATCCTCACGCTCGACCGCTTGTTTGCCCGCTACGGCCCCGAAACCAGTGAGCTTCGCGCCGACTTGAAAGACGCTGTTGCACGCCGTATCGCCATGATCTGGCCGCAGGGCTCGTCCCGGCCCGTGCAACTCGATCCGTCGAAGCTCTCGCCAGATGCCGAAGGACTTGCGCAGCAGATTCGGGCTCTGACGCCGCGCGATGACTCTCAGCGGTGGTTTCAGGCCCGTGCGGGGGAAAGTGCCGAAAAGATACTGGAAGCCAGGTGGCTGGCGTCTGCCTACAGTGGAGCATCGGTCTCAGGGCTTTTTCTTGTGGTCTTGCTGTTTTGGTTGACAATCACGTTCGTAAGCTACGGGTTGGTGGCTGCAAGAAATTCAACGGTCGTCATGGTCCTCTTCTTTTGCGCCGTATCGGCTGGCAGCGCCCTGTTTCTAATATTGGAGATGGATGGGCCATTCGTAGGCATGCTCAAGGTGTCAGCAGATCCGATGCACTTTGCACTCGCACACCTCAATCGGTAACGGATAGATCGGGCTTTCCCTGGGCGCGCCCCCCAATGCCTCGCCCGTAGGAGTCTTTGTGTCGAATTGATGACAGTCGCGACCGGACGACTGAAATTCCTTGGGGCATGAATTGGGCGTATAACGGGCGTGGCGAACCTACCACCCACACTGTGGAGGCAACATGAAACTCCCAATCTGGTCGCAGGAGCCACCCTCTCGTTGCTGTCGGGCATGGCCTTTGCCGAATCAGGTTTCCTGAGCGACTACAGCAAGCTCAAGCCGGTCAAGAGTTCGACCGGCGACGAGAGCTCGTATTCGTCGCGCCAGGCGCGTACGAGCGCGCCGTAGGCTACAAGGCCGTCATGGTGGATCAACCCGAGATCCTCTTCAGCGCCGACTCCGAGTACCGCGGCATGAAGCCCGAGGATATTGCCGAGCTCGCGTCCATCATGCGCAGCGTCGCCAAGGAGAGGCTGGAAGAACGCGGACAGGTACAAGGTCGTCGAACAACCGGGGCCCGATGTGCTGTTCGTGCGAATGGGCTTAACCGAGCTGTACCTGAAGAAGAAGAAGCGCGGCGTTCTCGCCTATACCCCGGTCGGCGCAGTCGCCAAGCTCGGCACCGACGCGCTCAAGGAAACGCTCTCGAAGATCGACATCATCGAGATGACGTTCGAGGCCGAACTGCTGGACAGCGTGTCCAAGGACGTCCTTGGTGCGATCGTCATCCCGAGCGGAGCACGCAAGGCGGACGATCAGAAGGAAGAGCGGATGGACATGAAGGAGTTCCAGGCGGAGATCCAGGAGTATGCGTCGCGCCTCAGCTGCCAGCTGGACAACGCGAAGCTGCCCGAGTCGGGGCGCATCAACTGCACCGATCCAAAGGCCCGCCAGGCCCGCGAGGGCACGGCGAAGTGAGGTCGGCGCTCAATTCACGTTGAGGATTGCACGATGACAACCAACGTACGTCATGGCCGCGCAGTCGTCGGCGATTGCGATTAAGCTCGGAGCATGCGGATTGTTCGGCTTTTCGGTTTGCGGTTTCGCCGTCGCGCAGGAGGTCATCGCAGAAGGCACCTCGAGCTGGCGCTGGAGTATCACCCCGTACTTGTGGGGCAGCGATATCACCACCGACGTCACCTTTCCAGGAGGTCAGGAGATCGGCGGGACAGCCAGATTCAACGACATTCTGGACAAGCTCGAACTAGGCGGGATGCTGCACTTCGAAGGTCAGCGGGGCGCGTGGGGCATGTTTGTCGATGCGACTTATCTCTCCCTGAGTGACGACGCGACCGAAGGTCCGATCACCGTTGATAGCGATCTCGACACCGGGCTCTATGAGTTCGCCGCCACCTACACGCCAGGAGGCGCTAGCGGTCCGTTCACCGCATTCGCAGGTGCACGCATTGTCGATATGACCCTCAAGTTGACGTTTTCTGCGCCGGTATTGCCGGAGCCGATCCAGCCGCCGCAACGACAAGAGTTTTACCGACTTCATGGTCGGGGGCCGGTATACGCACCACTTCAACGATCGCTGGCTGCTGAACGTGCGCGCAGACATCGGAACGGGCGACACGGAGTCGAGCTGGAACGCGCTCGCAGGGTTCGGTTGGAAATTTGGCGGCGATAACGACAACGCGGTGCTCCTGGGCTGGCGCCACATGGAAGCCGAAGTCGAAGCAAGACGGGCGCGAAACCGACGTCACCTTCGACGGCCCGATCGCGGGTGTACTGTTCAGTTTCTAGGTAACGGCATGAGTGCGCGGCCTCATACATCGCTTTCTTGTGCTCGACAGCTCATTGGAACAGACCATTGTCCAGTATCGAGCCCCTGCCGAGCGGTCGACCCAACGATAGCCAGACAGCCCACGAGTCCGAGGCGACACCGGCGCCGAGAACCAGCGTCCCGATGGGCGTTGGACCGCCGAGGTAACCCGAAAGGCCGAAAATCTCGTCGTCGTCAACGGAGTCTACCCGGTCGTAGACGCCGGCGGCCTGTACGCCGAGGCCGCCGTAAATCGCCTGGTTCTTGACCGCCACCAGTTCCTTGAGGCGCCAGACAAAATTGACATCGGCGAGCGCATAGCTGCGAGCCCGCAACTCATCGAGCTGGTAGGCCGGGAGCGTCGTCGGGCCGCCCAGCGAAAATGCCCGATCGGCCGGCAGCTCGTCGCCGAGGTCAGCGCCGCCAGCGAGGCTGATCCACATGAAGTTCTTGCCAACCGGAATCGCCGTGCGCACACCAGCCTCGATCCGTTCCCACTCCCGGTCTCCGCCCAGCGCGTCGTCGGCCTGAAGGTATTCGACGGCTGCCGCGACGCCCTCCGTTGCGACCCTGACCGCATTGCGGGAATCATAAAATGCCGAAACCGCGAGTCCGGCGTCCCGTGTATCGACTTCCGGCAGTTGTGACAGGCCCGTTTTCACCTCTGCGCGGCGCTGGGTCGTCACGTAGCCGAGCCGCATCTGGGCGGACCGACCGACGTTCAATCCGAAATCTATACGACCACCAAGATCGATGAACTGGTATGTCGCGATCCGGTCGCCGTCGATGAAGAGATCCTCGGAGGTTCGGATAGCGAAGACTTCGGGCTCCACGAAGTACCGCTGGGCGATGTCGAAGGGCTGGTAGAAGCTGCTCGTCAGCTGCGTCTCGTATCCCGCCTGGACGTTGTTGCGCCACTGGCCTCCGCGGGAATTCAGCCAACCACGCACATGTTGAACGCCGATCTGGAAGTTGTGGTTTCCCCCGCCGGTCGCGAGCAAGCCGAGGCTCGGGCGGAGGACATCGCGTCCGATAGCAGATCTCCTTAGGCAGCCAGACGAGGTCCGGGTTGCCGAGATCGCCTTCGAACCGGTACGCGACCGACTCGATGTCGTCGAGAGCCGACATCCGACCTGCGTCCGCGCTTATCGCCGCGATGTCGACGGTGTCGCCCGGCTCAATCTCCGTAAACTGCCGCAGGTAGTCCGCGTTCACCCGACTGAGCCCCTCGACCCTGACCTCCGCAACCCGCGTATCGACGGCCTGCTGTGTGGTCACGCGGTCCCGCCAGGCTGTGTACTCCTGTTCGGGCACCGCGAGGGTCGCAAGGCGATCCGCGACGAGGCGGGCCGCCGATTCGCCCAGCGGGATCGTTTCGGGTATGCGCGTGAAGTCGGCGGTACCGATGTCGCCCATCGGCACGTCGATGCGTATGTCGCGTTCCGTCAAAGTCTTGAGCTGAGCAACCTCGTTGGCTTCGAACATTACGTCCATGCTGCGCGCAAGCAGCTGGGTAGCCTGTACCAGCCGCTCCGGCGGAGTGGGAGGCTCGACGAGGTTCACGACGATGACGACGTCCGCACAGGTCTCGCGGGCTATGTCCACTGGAATGTTGCGGACCATTCCGCCGTCCGCGAGGATGTACTTGTCGACGGTGACCGGTGCGAACGCCCCGGGTATCGCCATGCTTGCGCGCATGGCGGTGGCCAGGTCACCGCTCTTGAGCACGACCATCTGGCCTGAGACCATGTCGGTGGCAACGGCCCTGAACGGAATCGGCAGCTGGTCGAAATCCGGCACCATGCGCGCGCGGGCCACGTAGCCGCGAAGCAGGTCGTCGATGGCGCTGGTGTCGGTCAGTCCGCCAGGTGTGACGATCTGGCCCTGCATGACACCCAAAGCGAAGTGCGAGCTCGCGGCAGTCTCGAGGCGTTTCTCCTCGATGGGTTGCCGCGACCGGCGGCCCACGCCGCCGACGACGGATTGCCAATCGATACCGGTCACGAATGCCTCGAGGTCGGCCGCCGGCAGACCCGACGCGTAACCGGCGCCGATCAAGGCGCCCATGCTGGTGCCCGCGATGCAGTCGATCGGCACACGCTGTTCCTCGAGCACCTTGAGGACTCCGATATGAGCGCCGCCCTTCGCACCGCCCCCGGCCAGCACGAGCCCGATGCGCGGGCGGTGCGACGGCACATCGCCGGCATCCGGGTTGGAGGGAGCCGCAGCCGCCTCAGGTGGCAGAGCGAGCAACCAGTACAGCCCCGATACGAACGCCGCCAGTCTTATCTGCATACACGCGCGCGACATGGATTCCTCCTTTGCGCCCTGAGACAGACCAGCGCAGCTGCGGCGGGCGGCGGACTGCTCAAGAGATGCTCTTTTCCAGGGCCCTGACGTTCATGACGAGGATCGAGCCGTAACCGATCTCGATCCATCCGCGCTCCGCGAAGTTGCGCAGCACGGGAATCACGGAATTGCGCGTCAGTCCCGCGAGGTGCGCGAGCTTTTCCCGGCTCAGGTAGACCCTGGACGGTTCACGGTTCTGGAAGGCAATGCTTCGCATGCCGGAAAGCCGCAGCAGCAGTGCGGCCAGCCGTTGGGCGGGGTCTGTAAGCAGCGAGTCGGTCACGAAGCCGACGCTTAACTCGGTCGTCATGGCGCTCAGGAGCGCGAACCACTGCCAGGCGGACGGATCCGCCTTCAGGATCGCGCGGCAGTCCGCCGTCGGCAGCAGGCTGAGGATCGTCGGCCGGGTGGCAGCAACCGATCCGTATCGGCGGACGCCGACGATGAAAGACCATTCGCCGAACCAGAAGCCCGTTGACGCGTAGTGCACGAGATGGGACGTCGCACCAGGGGGCGGAACTTCGATCTCGACGCCGCCACTCACGATCCCGAGCAGCCCGCTCGTCGGATCGCCCGCGGAGTAGACGGATTCGCGCTTGCGGTACTCCCGCAGCCGCAGGCGCGACAGGACGCTGTCGCGGAACGCGGGAGGCGTGAAGGAGAGCCAGCCGCGTCCCGCGAGCAGCCCGACGGCGTCGCTTTTCTTCACTCCGTGCCCGCGATTGCGCCCGGATTGCGCAGTTCTGTGCAGTCAACGGTACCTGACGACGCAGAAAATGCCCAGTGAGTCGCCGTCGCGACTCGCTGGAAGGCGAACCGAAGGGGGATCTCCCAATGTCCGTGTCTAGCAGGCGCGCGCGCTTGCCCGCGCTATTGGCGTTGCTATGCGTTGCGTTGCCGCTTCAGGCGACCACCGTCCGGCCGCTGAACATCGTCGACCTGATCGACCACTCCGAGACCATCGTCGCAGGTCGCGTCGAGCAAGTGACGGACGGATTCACGCCCGGCCGGAATGCCGTTCACCGAGGTGACGATCCGCGTCGTGGACCGGTTTCGCGGCGCCGAGGACGAGACGTACACGTTTCGCCAGTTCGGCCTTGCAGAGCCCCGCACCCTGCCAAACGGCAAGGTCTATCTCGGCAGCCGGCCCGAAGGCTGGCCGGTCTGGAATGTCGGCGAGACGAGCCTGCTGTTCCTCTACCCGAAAGCGCGCGTGACCGGCTTCCAGACGACCGTCGGGCTCGGCTACGGCAAGCTCGGTATCGGCAATGGCCTCGCGGCGAATGCCCATGACAACGCCGGACTGTTCGCCAATGCGGCGATCGACCAGAGCCGGCTGACTGCCGAGGAGCGGAGGATGTTCGAAGCGAAAGGCGGGCCGGTCAACGCCGACGCGCTGCGTCGCTTCCTGCGCCGCGCCATCAAGGAAAACCTGACGCCGGGAGCCAGCACCGATGCGAACTGAGAGAGCATTCGATTCCGCAATGCTCGCTGCGGCCGCGCTCGCGGTCACCGCACCGGCCATGGCCGGCGGCCCGCTCATCGTGGTTCCGACATCCGAGGGACCGCGCCCGGCGCACTGGGCTGGCATCGTGGACGTGTACACCGATCTCGGCACGCTCGGGGTCGTCGACAATGCCCTGGCGACGCAACTCGTCGCGAAGTCGCTGCATGAGTGGACTTCCGTTCCGATGGCGAACTTCCGCGCGCAAGTGGCCGGCAATTTCGGCTACCTCGGCCTCGGCGACATCGTTGGTGCGAATGCCGGCAGCATCATCGGCGCCGACAACGGCGGCGGGCTGCATGTCATCTTCGATGCCGACGGCACCGTTCTGACCGATTTCATCGGCGTCGGCTTCGGCGTTCTCGGCATCGCCACGCCCGAGTTCCTCGAGCACCCAGGTTCGACCCGCATCATCGAGGGCTGGGTCATCATCACCGGCCAGGGCGAGGGCGTGGAGGAGGTCGTGCAGGGCGCGCCGCTTTCCGGCGTCATCACGCACGAGCTCGGCCACGCAATCGGACTCGCGCACTCACAGGCGAACGGCCTCCTTTTCCGCAACCAGCCGGTCGAAGCCTGGGGATTGCCTGCCGGCCCTGAGCGCGCCGGGCCGGACCAGTGCGCGCCGAACGCCACCGACTATCCGGCCGCGGACCAGGTCGAGACCATGTACCCGTTCATCGACCCGTATCCGTCGAGCCCGCTTTACAACAGCCCCGGAATGGCGACGGTGAACGTCGCCGACGACAAGGCGGCGCTCGCCTCGCTCTACCCGTCGGACGATTTCCGCGAGCGCACCGGCACGATCGCCGGGCGCGTGGTGGCAACAGACGGCACGAGTCCGCTGATGGGCGTCAACGTCATCGCCCGGAGGGTCGCGAATCCTTTTGATGCCGTGTCCCGGATCTCAGGCGACCGGACGCAAGGCCTGGTCGGCCCGGACGGCAGGTTTGTCATCAAGGGTCTCACGCCGGGAGTTCAATACCGCGTGCACATCGACGAGCTTGGGGCCGGCGGCTTCAGCACGCCGAAAGCCATCCTGCTCGGGCCCGAGGAGAACTGGAACGCGGGCGAGAGCGGCGATGCAACTGCCGACGACCCCTGCGTCGCGACCCGGATCACGCTCGAAGCCGGCGAGACGCGCAACATCCGCATCGCCGTCAATGGCATCGAGGACGCACCTGAATTTACGCACCTGCCGTTCACGCTGCCGTCCGACCTTTCCGACGGCGGCGCGCGGGTCGCCGGCGTCTACGGGCCCTTCCAGTCCCCGTTCTGGACCTGGACCGGCCAGCGCGGCATGCGGAACATCGGCGGCGTCGGGATTCATCGGCGCGGTTTCCGGCGACGGCCGGGTGATCGGCGGCTCGATCGCAAAGCCCGTCGAAACGCCCTTCGGCACGCTCGACCAGGAGCGCGCGGCGCTCTGGACACCGGAAGGCGGCTGGCGGTCGATCGCCAACGAGCGCAGATTCCAGGGCTGCGACACTTACCACACGACCGTGTACGACCTGAATCGAGACGGCACCGCCGCCGCGGGCCTTGCGTTCGAAGACTGCTCTCATGCCGTTGCCTTCAAGTGGACGGCGAAGGGCGGCATGAAGGCCCTCGGCAAGACGAGCGAGGGGGCGGCGCGGGCGAATGCGATTTCGGGCGACGGCCTCGTCGTAGGCGGCTGGGAGGAAATCTCGTCGGCATCAGGTTTCCGCGTCGGCTCGATCTGGCAGGGGAACGAGCAGATGCTGCTGACTGACGACGAGCCGTTGAATCCATTTGGCTATGTGGGCGAGGTGATGGCGGTCAACCGCACGGGCACGATAGCCATTGGCTCGGGCGCGGGGGTTGCCAACAAGGACGCCTACCGATGGACGACGCAGGACGGCGTGGTCAACATCGGCCGGTACCCGGGCCAGATCTGCTACGTCATTTACGACTGGGAGACCGGCGAGCCGAGCGAGGTCTGCGAAGACCGCGAGACGGCCGCTTACTCCATGTCCCATGACGGTAAGGTCATCACCGGCTCATCGCGTCTGCTCACGCAGGGCGTTGACGATGCAGTGATCTTTACCCGCGGCCTCGGGTGGATGCTGATGTCCGAGTTCCTGGAGAGCCAGGGTGTGCTCCAGATGTCCAGGTGGAAGATCCTCGGCGCGAAAGTGTCGGGCAACGGCACGGTATTGGCCGGCACGGCGTTCCCGATCGCGGGCGACTACTACCAGGGTTTCCGGCTGGAACTCGACCACGTCTTCGTCTGCCATGGCCAGGGTAGCGGCGCCCACACGGCGAGCGTTGCCTTCCCAGAGGCAATGGATGACCATCTCGAGCACGGCGACAAGGTGGGCCTGTGCAAGGCAGACGCGCCGCTGTAGCGCGATGCTCGCGAAAATCGCTGGGTGCTGTTCAGTCTCTAGGAAGCGGCCGACCGGCGAAGTCGCGTTCGGCAAGCGTCACTTTCCGGACACCTGCACCCGCGCCTCCGCATAGGGCTGCATTGCTCCACGGCGCCCGTAGCCCTCGACGCGCAGCACGTAGGCGCCCTCCGGCAGCACGGAGCTGTTGAGCGAAAGTCGCAGGTCGAGGTTCGAGTCGCGCACCATCTGGTCGGCGCGAAATGCGAGCGTGCCGTCCTCGCGCAGCAGGCTCACGCGAAAGCGCGCGTAGCGGTCGGTGCGGGCGTTCAGCAGGAAGTCGATCCGCTCGGGGAAGTCGCCGCCGCCGATCGACGACCGTGGCGGGCGCGCGCAGGTCCACGCGCACCGTGCGGTTCGATGAGGGCGCCTGCAGGAAGCCGGCGTCGGCCTGCTTCTGGAGCATGGCCATGCGGTCCTCGGCGATGCCCCAGCGCCAGGCGACCCAGACGAGCGCCACCAGCAGGATGACGAGGGCGGTCACCACGCCCGACTGCGAGCCGGTGCTCCCTGCAGCCGGTTGATCCAGGGCGAAATTTCCGTCGGCATTGACCCGTCTCCGGGGGCGCGTCCGTTTATTCTATGCATTCGCCGCCCAAGGAGGGCTCGTTATGTCCGTGTCCGCTTCACGTTCCGGCCTGCTCGTCGCCGGCGTCCTGCTCGCGCTCAATGCCGCTGCCGCGGATACCGGGACTTCGCTCACGGTTTACAGCTCGGCCCAGCCCGGCGGGATTCCCGCCGAGTGGTACCGGCCGCTGCCGGGCATGGGAACGCCGATGGCGAACCAGCTTCCGGGCTTTGCGCTGGTGCGCCTCGACCGCGAGCTGCAGATCCCGCGCGGGCGCGGCACGATCCAGTTCACGGACGTGGCGGCGCTCATCGACCCGACCACGGTGCAGTTCCTCTCGCTCACCGATCCCGACGGGACGAAGGTGCTCGAGCAGAGCTTCCAGTTCGACCTCGTGAGCCAGGAGAAGCTGCTCTCGCGCTACATCGACCGGGGCGTCAGCGTCGAGCAGCAGAGCGGCGACGGCGTGAAAGTTCATCGACGGAACGCTGGTCTCTTCCAATGACGGTCTCGTGATCCGCGGCTCGGACGGCCGGATCCATGCGCTGCGCGAATGGAGCAACGTCAGCTTCGGCGAACTGCCGGGCGGCCTCATCACGCGGCCGACGCTCGAGTGGGACGTCGTGTCGGGCCGGGGCGGGTTGCAGGACGTGCGCGTCTCCTACCAGACGGGCGGCATCACCTGGTGGGCGGACTACAACCTGATCTTCACCGAGGGCGCGGACGCGAACTCGGGCTTCGTGGACGTTGGCGCCTGGGTGAGCCTGCTCAACCAGTCGGGCGCGCGCTACCAGGATGCGAAGCTGAAGCTGATCGCGGGCGACGTGAACCGTGCGCAGCCGCCGCCGGAAGTCCTGCGGGCGAAGATGCAGGACATGGCGGCAATGGAAGTGGCCTCTGCGCCGGCTGGATTCGAGGAGAAGGCATTCTTCGAGTACCACCTGTACACGCTCGGGCGTCCCGCGACGATCCCGAACAACTCGACCAAGCAGATCGAGCTGTTCGACGCCGCGACGCGGGTGCCGGCGAAGAAGCAGCTCGTCTATGACGGCACGAGCGGGATGCAGTTCTACGGCGGCCTCGTGCAGGAGCCGGAGTTCGGCCCGGGCGGCAACACGAAGGTGGACGTGTTCCTGAAGTTCCGGAACGACAAGACCTCGGGCATGGGCATGCCGCTGCCTGCGGGCCGCATCCGCGTCTCGCAGCAGGACAAGGCCGACGGCAGCCTCGAGTTCATCGGCGAGGACACGATCAAGCACACGCCCAAGGACGAAGACGTGCGGGTGAGGCTCGGCACGGCCTTCGACGTGGTCGGCGAGCGCCGGCAGACGGATTTCACCGTCAACACCAAGGGCCGCGTGATGGAGGAGGCGTTCGAGATCAAGGTCCGCAACCACAAGGACCAGGCCGTCGAGGTCGTGGTGCGCGAGAATCTCTACCGCTGGAGCCAGTGGTCGCTGGTCGAGCAGTCGCAGCCTTCCGAGAAGAAGGACGCGCAGACCATCGAGTTCCCGGTGAAGATCGCCGCCGACGGCGAGGCGGTCATCACCTACCGTGTCCGCTACACCTGGTAGAAAAACGACGCTTACCTAAAGGGACAGTCCCCTCTAGAGGTGACTGTCCCCTTTTAGTCGATCGTCAGTTCGGTGCCGACGGCGAGGATTTCGCCGACGCCCGACTCGATGACGCAATTCTGCCCGAAGATGACGCCTTTCAGAACGTAGTCGTGGCGGTAGGTCGCTAGCGTCCTGCAGCGGTTCCTGGCGCGCGTCGCGCACGCCGGTTTGCTGGTCGGTGGTCGTGATCGGGCAGCGGTCGCAGTACTTGACGCCGCGCAGCACGACCGGCCCCGCGCGAAAGCGCGTCATCGCATCCTCCGTGTGCGCAGGCACGCCTTCGATCACCACGTTGGGACGGAAACGTGCCATCGGGATCGGCGCGGGCAGCCGGCAATTCAGCTCTTCGAGCGAGGCGCGCGAGATCATGAGGATCGGGTAAGCGTCGGCGAAGGAAACCGGCTGCGGAGCGGGGCCGGCGTACTGGGGGTTCGCCAGTCGTATCCGTGCGGGATCCTGGCGCACCAGCCGGAGCCTCTCGCCGAGCACGGCGGACAGCCAGTCGGCTGCCGCATCGCCCGCATCGACGCCCAGGCACTCACTGTTCCAGACGGTGACGGGCGACGATACGCCCTCGTGGTCCACTGGCGATTTCGAGCGGCTCGCGGTCGGGCGCGGCGAGACGAAGCGTCCCGTCTTCGATCGCGACCGCGATCCGTGCCATCGACGGGTGCGAGCGCTGGCTGATGAAGCGGCGATCCGCCGCCGTGACGATCATCCAGCGGCGATCCCACTCGGGCCCCGTGTCCGTGATCCGGAACGAGTCGACCTGCGATCCCGCGGCAGGATTTCACCGGGTAGAAGTGCAGGCTCGCAATCCGCGCCATGCCGCACCTAACCTTTCGGCGCTTTCAGCGTGAAGTCGTAGCTGCCGTAGTGCAGGTAGTTCGCCCAGTCGGCGGAGGGCAGCGCGCGCACGGCCGCGCGCGCGGTAGCGAGCGCATTGCCGATCGACTCGCCTTGCGCGAGATCGCGGTAGAGCGCGGTCGCGAAGGCGGAAGCCGCGCTGTCCGACACCGGCCACCAGGTGCCGATGAAGTTCGCGACGCCGCCGCGCAGGAAGGCCTCGGCGAAACCGACGCTGCGGTCGAGCTGGCGCAGCGGGTTGACCGTCGCGCGCAGGCGCCCGGACTCGCAGGCGTTGAAGAAGACCAACGCCGGCACGGAATCCAGCGCCGCGAGGTCGGCGCCCGAGAGCACGCGGCCGCCAGCGCACAGGATGCCGCTCGAGGCGGGCGCTGCGGCGTCGAACCAGGCGTGGCCCGCGAAGTGGATGGCGTCGTAGTCGCCGGAGCGGAACTCGGCCAGCAGGCGCGCGCGTGTCGCGTCGGCGCCGCGGATCGCGGTGATGCCCGCGCCCTCGAGCTGGGTCAGCATGGCGGCGACGCGTTCGCCTTCCTCGACCGCGCCCGGCAGGTCGCCGGTCGGGTTGACAACCAGCAGCACGTTGAACTCGCGCGCGCGCCGGCGCTGTTCGCGCCACTTGGCGACCGACATGCCCTCGGCGGCATAGAGACGGGAGAGGCCTTTCGAGGCAGCCGGCGCCCAGCCCTTGAGCGACAGCGTCTCCCAGGGCCAGTGCGCGCTCGCCGTGTCGTGCACCACGACGATCGGCGAGGACTTTACGGAGGGCAGCGCCTCGGCGATCTCAGGCGGCAGCAGGAGCTCACCGAGCTTCTCGCCGAACTCGTCGAGGTCGCCGACGAGATCCCGGGCACGAGCCGCGAGTGCGCGCGCTCGAGCAGCCGATGATCGAGGCGCCGGTTCGCGACCAGCGCCGTCGCCTTGGGCATCGGCCCGAGCAGCGCCACGCGCAACTGCGCGGCGGTCTCCTGCACGAACAGCCAGGCGAGCGGCGTCGCCGTCGGCTTGACCTCGCGGGCGGGCTTGCGGGCCGCGGGCTTGCGCTCGCGCGCGAAGTGAAGCAGCGGCGCCGCCGGGTGCAGGCGCAAGAGGTCCTCCGCCACGCGCCGCGCGGTGGCGAGGCGTCGCTGACTCGCGCGAGACGATCGTGACGCGTCTCGGGCGCTGGTCGGGCTGCAGGTCCGCGAGTGCCGTCAGCACGCCCTCGAGCTGGGCACGCGCCGCGTCTGCGGGCGCGGCCCCGGAGGCCGTGCCCCAGAGCACCATCGCGAAGTTGTCGATGCCGGCGAGTGCGAGCGTGCGGGTGACGTTGGCCGCGGCGAGGCGCTGCACGTCGGGCCCGTAGCGGCCGAAATGGCCGAGCCCGCCAAAGACGACGAGCCGCGGGACGAGCCCTCGGCGACCGACGGGCAGCACGAACACCTCGCCGGCCGCGGCGCTGATGGCGCGCCGCCGCGCGAGGTCGCTGATCGCGCCGTGCAGCATCCGGTCGACGGCGAGGGCGGCGCCCGCGGGCTCGACGTTCGCGAATGCGCCGAGCACGATTGCGGACGCGTTGCTCTGCGTGATGCTGCCTTCGAGGAAAGCGAGCTCGACGGGTTTCGCCGCAGCCTCGCGCTTCGGCGCGGCTGCGGAGGTGGAGGGCAGCGTGACGCCGATGAACTCGTGCAGGAACTCGCGCTGCTCGCGCTCGGAGAGATCGCCCCAGGCGATCTTCGGCTCGGGCGCGGCGCGGAGGTCCTCCTGCCAGAGCGTCGGCACACCGCGCCGGCGCGGCAGCACCTGGGGCAGGGCGTCAGTCTTGTCGCCGCGCGCGAGGTCTGCGACCGCGCGGCCGACTTCGGCGTTGCCGGGCAGCGAGCCGTGACTCTCCTCGACGTACCAGGTCGGGAGCTTCGGCCACTGCGCGAGCGCGAGCGGAACCGTGCCGTCGCCCGCCGGCCCGCGGCCGAACACGAGCGTGCGGCCGGAGCGACGCAGTCCCAGCACCGTGTCCTGGCCGAAGCCCGCGATCAGGCGGAATCGTTCGTCGGGCGGCGGCAGGGCGGCGATGGTTTCGCGCGCGGCTATTGAGAAGCTCGGCGGCGGGTCGCGGCCCGTCCGGCCACTGGCCCGGATCGAAGGGGTCGAAGTCCTTGCAGAGCTGCGCAGCGGGCAGGAGGCCGCAGAGGCCGGGGAGCGTCGTCAGCATCTTGCGCGCCAGGTCGTCAGCGCTGTGCTTGAGATCGAGCATCGCCACACGGCGGATGAGCGGGTAGGTGCCGCGCAGCGCCTGCACTGCGACGAACACGCCCTTGTTCGGTGTGCCGAGCTGGATCACGCGGCCGATGCGCTCAGCGCCCTTGTGCGCGAGCGCCGCGCGGGCGATGAGGCCGCCCGCACTGTGGCAGACGAGGACGACGTCCTGGCGCTTCTCGCGCAGCAGCCGGTCGGCGAGCTCGCGGCCGTTCCAGCCGATGTCGCGGCGCCAGTCGTAGGGATAGAACACGGCGTCGAAGCCGGCGATGCGCAGCACGAGCCGCAGGCGCTCGTAGGCGAACTTGAGGACGCCGACCGCCCCGTAGCGGCTGCCGGCTGGCATGGCGAGCTTCACGAGCTGGCCCTGCGCGATCTCGACCGGGTCGAACCAGGTAACGTCCACGCCGCCGTTCTTGCGCAGGTGGCCGATCGAGGATCCCATGATGCCCGGCACGATCAGGAGGCGCGGGCCGCCGCGCATGCCCGCGGCGCGCCGGGCCAGCCGCGACAGCTCCTGTTCCGTCTCCAGATACGCCGGCATCGCGCGATTCTATGGTGCCGGGTCGTAGATTCGTAGTTCCTGAAGGAGACGCGCCTCTCAGGAACTACGAATCTGACGACCCGGCACCATTAAGATGCGGCCGTGGATACGTTTGCGAAGGACCGGCTGCCGCCGCAGGACCAGTGGCCGCGGCTGCACTTCGACCTGCCGGAATTGCAGTATCCCGCGCGGATCAACTGCGCGACCGTGTTGCTCGACGATGCCGTCGCAGAAGGCCACGGCGACCGGCCGGCAATCCTCACCGACTCAGGCCGCATCACCTATCGCGAGCTCCTCGCCCGCGCCAACCGGATCGCCCACGTGCTCGTCGAATGCGGGCGTCGTCCCCGGCAACCGGGTGCTGCTGCGCGGCTACAACGGCCCGGAGCTCTACGCGGCCTGGCTCGCGGTGATGAAGACGGGCGCGATCGCCGTCACCACCATGCCGATGCTGCGCGCGCCGGAGCTGGCCGCGATCGTCGACAAGGCCAAGCCGGCCTTCGCGCTGTCGGACCACCGGCTGCTCGCCGAGCTCAAGGCCGTCGCCGTCCTGGGCGGCGTCGGCACGGTCATCACCTGGGGTGACGGCGACCTCGAGCAGCGGATGGCGGCAGCCCCCGACCGTTTCGAGAATGTCGATACTGCGGCCGAGGATGTCTGCCTGCTGGCTTTCACCTCGGGCACCACCGGGCAGCCGAAGGCCTGCGTGCACTTCCACCGCGACGTGCTGGTGATGGCGGACGTGGTCGGCAGGCACCTGCTCGCGACCTCGCCCGACGACGTCTACGCCGGCAGCCCGCCGCTCGGGTTTACTTTCGGGCTCGGCGCGCTGCTGGTGTTTCCGCTGCGCTTTCGCGCGGCGACCGTGCCGATCGAAGCGCCGGCGCCGGCGACCGTGCTCGCCGCCGTCGAGAAGCACGGCGTCACCTGCCTGTTTACGGCGCCGATCGCCTACCGCGCGCTCGCGGGCGAGGTCGTCGGTCGCGATCTCGCATCGCTGAAGCGCTGTGTTTCCGCGGGTGAATTCCTGCCGAAGGCGGTCTCGGACCTGTGGCTGGAAAGAACCGGCATCCGGATCATCGACGGCATCGGCGCGACCGAGATGATCCACATCTTCATCTCGGCGAGCGGGGACGAGATCCGGCCGGGCTCGACGGGCAAGCCCTTGCCGGGCTATCGCGCCTGCGTGCTGGACGAGGAGGGGCGCGAGCTGCCGCGCGGCAGCACCGGGCGGCTCGCCGTCACCGGACCGACGGGCTGCCGCTACCTGGACGACGCGCGCCAGCTCGACTACGTGAAGAACGGCTGGAACGTCACCGGCGACCTCTATCGCGTGGACGAAGACGGCTATTTCTGGTTCGTCTCGCGGGCCGACGACATGATCGTATCGGCCGGCTACAACATCGCCGGGCCCGAGGTGGAGTGGGCGCTGCTCGCGCACCCGGCGGTGCGCGAATGCGCGGTGGTCGGCGCGGTGGACCCCGAGCGCGGCACGGTCGTGAAGGCCTGCGTCGTGCTCGCGCCCGGGCGGGCAGGGGACATCGCGCTGGTCAAGGAGCTGCAGGACTTCGTCAAGCGGCGCATCGCGCCCTACAAGTATCCGCGAGTCATCGAGTTCCTCGAAGCCCTGCCCAAGACCGCCACCGGGAAACTGTCCCGCAAGACCCTCCGTGGTGCCGGGTCGTAGATTCGTAGTTCCGTTCCGGCTTGAACCCCGTCACGGAACTACGAATCTACGACCCGGCACCGCCCAGTTAGTTGACATCTAAACTATTTAGGCTTGTAATGTTACGGTGAAGCGCATCGTCTGCATGGGCGGCGGGCCGGCGGGCCTGTACGCCGCGCTGCTGTTTCGCAAGGCCGCACCAGGGGCCCGGGTGGAGGTCTACGAGCGCAACCGGCCGGACGACACCTTCGGCTGGGGCGTCGTGTTCTCCGACCGCACGATGGAGAACTTCCGGGCCGCCGACGCGCCCTCGCACGAGGCGATCACCGGCAGCTTCCATCACTGGGACGACATCGACGTCCACTACCGCGGCACGACGACCACGACCGGCGGCCACGGCTTCTGCGGCATCGAGAGGAAGCGCCTGCTCGGTCTCCTGCAGGAGCGGGGCAGGGACCT
Source organism: uncultured Gammaproteobacteria bacterium (assembly GCA_963817195.1). GTDB lineage: Bacteria > Pseudomonadota > Gammaproteobacteria > Steroidobacterales > Steroidobacteraceae > SCUD01. The sequence continues at coordinate 130,840 of CAWFNJ010000003.1, read as the reverse complement.
CGGGGTCGTGCATCACTTCCAGCACGAGGTGGAGGACGACGCGGCTTTCGCCGACGCCGACCTCGTGGTCGCCGCCGATGGCGTCAACAGCCGCACGCGCAAGCGCCACGAAGCGCTTTTCCAGCCCGACCTCGACACCCGCGAGTGCCGCTACATCTGGCTCGGGACGACGAAGCCGTTCCCGGCTTTCACTTTCGCGTTCGAGGAAACCCCGCACGGCTGGTTCCAGATCCACGCCTACCAGTTCAGCAAGACCCTCTCGACCATCATCGTCGAGACGCGCGAGGAGACCTGGCGCGCACACGGTCTCGACCAGGCCAGTCACGACCAGTCGATCGCATTCTGCAGCAAGATGTTCGCGAAATACCTCGACGGCCACCCGCTCATGAGCAACGCCGCGCACCTGCGCGGCTCGGCCTGGCTCGCATTTCCAGCGCGTGCTGTGCAGGCGCTGGCACCACGGCAATCGCGTGCTGATCGGCGACGCCGCCCACACGGCGCACTTCTCGATCGGCTCCGGCACCAAGCTCGCGATGGAGGACGCCATCGCCCTGGTCGCGCGCACGGCCGGCAGCAGCGACATTCCAGGCGCACTGGCGGCCTACCAGGAGGAGCGCGAGACGGAGGCCCTGAAGCTGCAGAGCGCGGCGCGCAACCGCATGCGCTGGTTCGAGAGCGTGGCCCGCTACACGAGGCTCGAGCCCTGGCAGTTCACCTACAGCCTGCTGACCGGCAGCCAGCGCATCGGCCACGCGAACCTCAAGCTGCGCGATCCCGCTTTCGTCGCGGACGTCGAGGCGAAGCTCGCGGCCCGCCAGCACGCCTCGCCGCCGCGCCCGCCGATGTTCCTGCCGCTCGAGCTGCGTGGCACGACGCTCGAGAACCGCATCGTGGTCTCGCCGATGGCGCAGTACTCGGCCGTGGACGGACTGCCGAACGACTGGCACTTCGTGCACCTCGGCGCGCGCGCGACTGGCGGCGCCGGGCTCGTGTTCACGGAGATGACCTGCGTCTCGCCGGAAGGGCGCATCTCGCCCGGCTGCACGGGCCTCTGGAACGAGGCGCAGCGCGACGCCTGGCGGCGGATCGTCGACTTCGCGCACGCCCACAGCCGCGCGAAGCTCTGCCTGCAGCTCGGGCATTCCGGCCGCAAGGGCTCGACCCAGCTCGGCTGGGAGGAAGAGGACCGGCCGCTGCCGTCCGGCAACTGGCAGACGCTCGCGCCTTCGCCATTGCCCTATCTCGACGGCATCAGCACGCCGCCCCGCGAGATGACGCGCGCCGACATGGACGCGGTGACCGCGCAGTTCGTCGCGAGCGCGCGCTACGGCCGCGAGGCCGGCTTCGACCTGCTCGAGCTGCACATGGCGCACGGCTACCTGCTCGCGAGCTTCCTCTCGCCGCTCACGAACCGGCGCGCCGACGCGTACGGCGGCGCGATCGAAAACCGCCTGCGCTTCCCGCTCGAGGTGCTCGCCGCCGTGCGTGCTGCCTGGCCGGACAAGCCGCTTTCCGTGCGGCTGTCGTCGAGCGACTGGGCGCCCGGCGGCCTCACCGAGGACGAGCTGATTACCGTCGCCCGCGCGATGAAGGCCGAAGGCACAGACCTGCTCGATCTCTCGAGCGGCCAGACTGTGCCCTGGCAGAAGCCCGTGTACGGACGCATGTGGCAGACGCCGTTCTCGGACCTCGTGCGCAACGTCGTCGGCATCCCGACCATTGCGGTCGGCAACATCTTCGAGGCCGATCACGCGAACACGATCGTCGCCTCGGGCCGCGCCGATCTCTGCGCGCTCGCGCGCCCGCACCTGGCGGATCCCGCCTGGACGCTGCGCGCGGCGGCGGAACAGCACTGGCAGGGCCAGTGGTGGCCGCCGCAATACCGCTCGGCGCAGCGCCAGCTCGAGCGCAACCTCGAGCGCGCGGCACAGATGGCGGGAGCGGTGTAGTTGGCCCGCGTCGCACAACCGCTCGCCGGCCGTCACGCCCTGGTCACCGGTGGCGGACGCGGCATCGGCGTCGCCATCGCCGCGTCGCTCGCCGATGCCGGCGCGCGCGTGACGCTCCTCGGCCGCACGACGTCCGAGCTCGAAGCCGCCGCAGCGGCGCTGCCGGGCGGCGCGCTCGCCGTCACCGCCGATGTCACGGACGCAGCCCAGGTCGAGCGCGCCTTTGCCGAGGCGCGGGCGGCCGCCGGCGAGATCTCGATCCTGGTCAACAACGCCGGCCTCGCGAAGAGCCGTCCGCTCGCGAAGACCGACGAAGCCTTCTGGCGCACCATGCTCGAGGTGAACCTGACCGGCGCCTTCCACTGCACGCGCGCGGCGCTGCCGGCGATGCTGGCGGCGAACTGGGGCCGCATCGTCTCGGTCGCGAGCACGGCGGGCTTGCGCGGCTATGCCTACTGCACCGCCTATTGTGCGGCCAAGCACGGGCTGGTCGGTTTCACGCGCGCGCTGGCGCTCGAGGTCGCGAAGACCGGCGTCACCGTCAACGCCGTCTGCCCCGGCTACACGGAGACCGGCGTGGTGCGCGATGCGATCCGCAACATCAGCGAGAAGACGGCGCGCAGCGAGGCCGAGGCCCGCGAATCGCTCGTCTCCTTCAATCCCCAGCAGCGCCTCGTGCAGCCGGAAGAAGTGGCGAACGCGGTGCTCTGGCTCTGCAGCCCGGGCAGCGAGAGCATGAACGGGCAGAGCCTTGCCGTCGCGGGCGGGGAGGTGACGTGAGCGCACGCGACGCCATGGATGCCGAGACCCGCCTGATGCGCGACGACCACGGCGCGATCCGGCTGTGGCTGCGCATGCTCGCGACCAACCGCCTGGTCGAGACGCGCACGCGGCGGTTGCTGCAGGAGCGCTACGCGACGACGCTGCCGCGCTTCGACCTCATGGCCCAGCTCGAGCGTGCCCCGAAAGGGCTCAAGATGGGCGAGCTGTCGAAGCGCATGATGGTCACCGGCGGCAACGTCACGGGGATCACCGACCTGCTCGAGAAGGAAGGGCTCGTCGAGCGCGTCCCGGACCCGGGCGACCGCCGCGCCATCATGGTGAAGCTGACCGCCGCGGGACGGCGCAGCTTCACGGCGATGGCGGCCGAGCACGAGCGCTGGATCGTCGACTCCTTCGGCGAGCTGTCGCGCCGCGAGATGGCGACGATGGCTGCCCTGCTCGCGCGGCTCAAGACGCATGTCCGTTCACTGGAGGAGCGGGACGCATGAAAACCGAGATCCCGGACCTGGCGGCGTACCAGGCGAAGCATTTCCTCTGGCGCGTGGAGAACCGCGTCGCGCACCTGACGCTCAACCGCCCGGACAGGAAGAACCCGTTGACCTTCGAGTCCTACGCGGAGCTGCGGGACCTGTTCCGGCTGCTGCACGACGGTGGCGGCGTGCGCGCCGTCGTGGTGGACGGCGCCGGCGGCAATTTCTGCTCGGGCGGCGACGTGCACGAAATCATCGGGCCGCTCACGAAGATGGACGAGAAGGGGCTGCTCGAGTTCACGCGCATGACCGGCGACCTGGTGCGCGCCATGCGCGCCTGCCCGCAGCCGATCATCGCGGCGATCGACGGGGTGTGCGCCGGCGCGGGCGCGATGATCGCGCTCGCCTCGGACTTCCGCTTCGCGACCCCGGCGGCGAAGACGGCCTTCCTGTTCGTGCGCGTCGGGCTGGCCGGTTGCGACATGGGCGCCTGCGCGCTCCTGCCGCGGCTGATCGGGCAGGGCCGGGCGGCGGAACTGCTCTATACGGGCCGCGCCTTCGACGCCGCCGAGGGCGAGCGGACCGGGTTCTACAACGCCGTCGTGCCGGCCGCCGAGCTGGCCGCGGCGACTGCGAAGCTCGCGTCGGAGCTCGCGAGCGGTCCGACGCTCGCGCACGCGCTCACCAAGAAGATGCTGCATCTCGAGTGGAACATGGGCGTCAACGAGGCGATCGACGCCGAGGCGCGCGCGCAGGCCGGCCTGATGATGAGCAAGGATTTTCGCCGTGCCTACGAGGCCTTTGCCGCAAAGCGGAAGCCGGTCTTCGAGGGGGACTGATGGGCGATCACGACGAGCGCATGCAATGGCCGTTTTTCGGCGAGGAGCACCGCCGCCTCGCGACGGAGGCGGGCCGGTGGGCGACGGCGAGCCTGGATGCGGGCACGCACCCGTCCGAGCGCGCCGACGTGGACCGGCGCTGCCGGGAGCTGGTGGGCAGGCTCGGCAAGGCCGGGCTGCTGCGGCACTGCCTGCGCGCAGCCGACGGCGGCGCGTCGGAGGATTTCGACGTGCGCTCGATCTGCGTGCTGCGCGAGACGTTTGCGCAGCACGACGGACTGGCGGATTTCAGCTTCGCGATGCAGGGCCTCGGCAGCGCGCCGATCTCGCTCGCCGGCGACGAGCGCCTGCGCGCCACCTGGTTGCCGCGGGTCGCGGAGGGCACGGCGATCGCCGCGTTCGCCCTGTCCGAACCCGAGGCCGGCTCCGACGTCGCAGCGATGCAGACCACCGCGCGGCGGGATGGCGACGCCTACGTGTTGAACGGCTCGAAGACCTGGATCAGCAACGGCGGCATCGCGGACTTCTACTGCGTGTTCGCGCGCACCTCGCCGGGCCGGCCGCGCACCGACGGCAGCGTCTCCGCCGACGGCATCAGCGCGTTCGTGGTCGACCCGTCGGACCGCGGCTTCACGATCGCCGAGCGCATCGACGCGATGGCTCCGCATCCGCTGGCGCGCATCGAGTTCGACACCTGCCGGATCCCTGCCGAGCGGCGCATCGGCGCGGAGGGCGAGGGATTCAAGCTTGCGATGCGCACGCTCGACGTGTTCCGGACTTCGGTCGCCGCCGCAGCCTGCGGGTTCGCGCGGCGCGCGCTCGAGGAGGCGCTCTCGCACGCGCGCTCGCGCGGCATGTTCGGCAAGATGCTGGCGGACTTCCAGCTCACGCAGACTGCGCTCGCGGAAATGGCGACCGCGCTCGATGCGGCGGCGCTTATCACCTACCGTGCCGCCTGGCTGCGCGACACCGGGCGGCCGTTCACCGCCGCGGCGGCGATGGCGAAGCTGGCCGCGACCGAGAACGCCCAGGACATCATCGACCGCGCCCTGCAGATGTTCGGCGGGCGCGGGCTGGTGCGCGGGGCCGTCGTCGAGCGGCTGTACCGCGAGATCCGGGCGCTTCGGATCTACGAGGGCACGAGCGAGGTGCAGAAGCTGGTCATCGGGCGGGAGCTCCTGCGATGAGCCGCGAGGTCCTGCAGCCGCCGGGCTGGTCGCGGCCGCGCGGCTATGCGAACGGCATCGCCGCCGAGGGCCGGCAGGTGTACGTCGCCGGCCAGATCGGCTGGGACGCAGAGCAGCGCTTCGCGAGCGACGACTTCGCGGCGCAGGTGCGCCAGGCGCTTGCGAACGTCGTTGCCGTGCTTGCCTGCGCTGGTGCGCGCCCCGAGCACCTCGTGCGCATGACCTGGTACGTCACGAGCCGCGACGAGTACAACGCCGCGCTGGCGGAGATCGGCGCCACCTACCGCGAGCTGGTCGGTCGCAACTTTCCCGCCATGTCCGTGGTGGTCGTTGCCGGCCTCCTCGAGCCACGCGCCAAGGTCGAGATCGAGGCGACCGCCGTCGTCTGACGTGCCGGGTCGTAGATTCGTAGTCCCGGCTGCCGGGAACTACGAATCTCGACCCGGCACCGTCAGGCACGCCAGGCGTCGCTGGCGTACTCCATGTAGGCGGCCGTGGCTTCGGCGGTCTCGACGCCGTAGTAGCGCGACACGATGTGCAGCGCCATGTCGATCCCGGACGTGAGCCCGCCGGCGGTCGCGATGTGACCACTGTCCACGAAGCGCAGGCCGCGGCGCAGCTCGATGTCCGGGTACTTCGAGTGGAACTCCTCCCAGAAATCGTGATGCGTGGTCGCTGGGATTCCCTCGAGCAATCCGGCCTTGGCGAGCTGGAACGCGCCGGTGCAGACCGACAGCGTGACGTCGGTGCCGGCGCTCGCCTCGCGCAGCCAGGCGATCGAGTCGGCGGTCGACTTGTGCGCCGGGACGACGATCAGGTGGGGTTGCGGCGCGTTCCGGACGCTGTACGCCGGCTTCACGGTGAGGCCGCCGGTCATGCGCAGCAAATCCTCCGTCGGCGCGACAGCGTAGAGCTCGAAGGCGTCGCGGTGCTGCACCACGGTGTCCTGGAACACCTCCCAGGGGCCCGCGGTGTCGATGACGTTGGCGCCTTCGCCAAGCATGAAGGCGACCTTGACCTTGTCGCGCTTCGGCAGCGGAGCAGGCGGCGCGGGCTGCGCGGTCTCCGCGCGCGCCGTTCCCGAACAGCGCGACCGAGGCCGCGAGCGTCGTGCCGATGAACTGACGGCGATGCATGGCTTCTCCTCCGGCGCGGAGTTCCGCGCACTGATCGGGCCATGTTCGCGGGACCGCCCGTGGCAGATTGGACATAGAAGCGTCAATTCCTGCCATACTGGTTTCCGTCCGTCCCAGCCCCGCTATCGTTGCCTCCATGAAAGCCGACCGACGCCCGAGTGCCCGCGCACAGCCTCATCGCGTCGTGATGCTCGGCTTCCCGCAGGCCCAGGTGCTGGACATCACCGGCCCCCTCGAGGTCTTCGCGCGCACCGCGCGCTGGCTCGTCGAGCACCGCGGGGCGCGTCGGCCGGCCTACCTGACCGAACTGGTCGCGGCGCGTGCGGGCCCGGTTGCGATGTCGAACGGGCTCGGGCTCATCGCAGCCCGGCGCTACGCAGACGTGCGTGATGCGGACACCCTGCTCGTCGCCGGCGGCATCGGCTGGGAGGCGGCGACGAAGGACCGGGCGCTGCTGGCCTGGCTCGCGGCGCAGTCGCGGCGCGTGCAGCGGCTCGGCTCGATCTGCAATGGCGCGATGCTGCTCGCGGCGGCGGGGCTCCTCGACGGCAAGCCGGCGACAACGCACTGGGCCTACCTCGACCGACTCGCGACGCTCGCGCCGAGGGCGCGCATCGACCGGGACGCGCTCTACGTGCGCGCCGGCAACATCTATACGTCCGCCGGCGTCACGGCCGGCATGGACCTCGCGCTCGCCCTGGTCGAGCAGGACCACGGCAAGGCGGTGGCGCTCGCGGTCGCGCAGGAGCTCGTGCTGTTCCTCAAGCGGCCCGGCGGCCAGTCGCAGTTCAGCCGGCACCTCGAGGCGCAGCGGCGCGACGACCTGTTCGGCGAGCTGGAACTGTGGATGCTCGAGAACCCGCGCTCGGACCTCTCGGTCGAGGGACTCGCACGGCGCATGAGCATGAGCCCGCGGCATTTCGCGCGGCTGTTCAGGGCGCGGCTCGGGGCGAGCCCCGGCGCCTACGTGCGCAGGCTGCGGGTGGAGCGGGCGCGCCGCCGGATCGAGGACGGTGCGTCGCGTCTCAAGCAGGTGGCGCGCGAGGCCGGCTTCGCGGACGAGCAGTCGCTGCGGCGCTCATTCCAGCAGCAGCTCGGCATCACCCCCGCCGAGTACCGCGCGCGCTTCTGACGCCGTTATTCCGTGATCGGCCCAACCGGCGAGTAGATCACGTAGATCTTGGTGTAGCCCTCGGTGTCCCAGATGCCGGTCCAGTCCGCCGGGATCACGACCGAGTCGCCGGCGCGCACCTCGGTCACCGTGCCGTCGCTCGAGGTCAGCGTCACGCCACCCGCGAGGAAATGCATGTACTCGTTGACGCCGTAGGGGGTCTTGATCTCGGCCCGCACTTTCCCTGAGCGGTACATGCCGGCGTCGAATTTCCGGTCCTTCGACAGGAACACTTCCACGTCGTGCGTCGTGTTGCCGTCTTCCGTCTTCACCACCGGCTGGTAGTCTTCGAAGATCGTGCCGGCCGATCTGTGCCTTGCTGATCTTCACGGGATGGACCGCGTCGGCAGCAGATGCCGCTGCGGCTGCGCCAATGGACGCGCAGCACGTGGCTGCGATCCAGAGCTCCCGGAAGCTTGTCGCACTACGAATCATTTGGTCCTCCTCGAAAGGGCGGCGGGTCTGGACTGCGGCCAGCATACCGCCTCGAAGACGGCGAGCACGCCGGTCTGCTACCGTGCTACCGCGGCGTGGCGCCGCGTGGAGGTCAACGGCATGGATACATCCGCGGCGTCCGGCACTCTGCTCGGAGTCGGCATCGGAGTGCTGGTCCTTTACGTCATCTATCTGCTGGTCGGCGGCCTGATCGTCGGCGCGCTGGCGCGCCTGGTATTGCCCGGCCCTGACCCGATGAGTTGGCTCGCCACGATCGGTTATGGCATCGCCGGCTCGTTCGTCGGCGGGATCCTCGGCCGGATCCTGGGTCTCGGCAATCTGGGCCTGCTGCTCGGAATCGCATGTGCGGCCGGGCTCATCTGGTATTTCCGCCGCCGCGGCAAGCCCGCAGCGAGCGGGACGCCTCCGGGCTCGCCGCCACCCGCCAACTGACGGTGCCGGGTCGTAGATTCGTAGTTCCTGGCCATCCAGCCAAGAACTACGAATCTGACCGACCCGGCACCGTCAAGAGCGCCGTCGAGACGCCTAGCTAAAGCCGAGCGCGGCGAGCATCCGCCGCACGGCGGAAAGCTGGGCGCCGCTGCGTGCGGCGTAGTCGGGGCCGCTGTAGCCCCACCAGTCCCAGCAGCCACGCGGATTGACGGGCCAGAAAAGGCTCTTCTCCACCTGCGGGTAGAGCACGACGATGCGATTGGCGTCGGCCCAGCGGTTGTAGCCGGCCTGGCGCGCAAACGTCCGGCCGATGAAGCCGATGCCCTGGCGGCAGCCGTGGAAGACGACGTGAACCCGGCATCGCTCGCCCGCCGCGCAAGCCTTCGGCACGTAGAGGAAACCCGTCTCCGCCATCGAGGCGAGCGCGCCGCGTTCCACGTAGCGTGACTGCCCGAACTCACGCAGCGTGCCGGTTGGCTCGCCCGTTGGCTCTGCGAGCTGTTCGTAGAAATGCCGCAGCATCTCGCCCGCGGCGTCGTAGTCACAAGCGAGAATCCACGGCGGTGCGTCCACGCCGCAGGCGCCGCCCTCCGCCAGCGTCGGAAAACCGTGCGCCGCGGGCACCCGGGTCTCGAATCGGATCCGCTCCAGCGGCACGAAAACTTTGTAGAACCTCAGCAACGCGTCGGCGACCGCATCGCCAATCCTCGCGTCTTTCGCGCCATGAAAAATCCAGATGCGGTCCGGCGCGAGCCACGAAGGGTCGTCCACCACCCCCGCGGCTGCGCTGGCCCGCAGCGCCGCGACCAGCGCGCGATCGTCCGGGCCGCCTGCCGTGCCTTCGAGGCAGTCGTTCATCGCGCGCGTGACGACGCCCTGCGCGCAGAGCCAGGGCCCTGCGCCGACGATGCCGGCGCCGATCACGTCCTTGGCAAAGGCGACCTGGAACTGCGTTGCCATGTAGCCGCCGGCCGAGACGCCGGAGACGGTGAGGCTGCCAGGCAGCAGGTTGAGGCGGGGCAGCGCGTCCGCGGCGCCGGCAGACGCCGCAGCCAGGCAGAGGAGGGCGAACAACAGTGCGCGCATCCGCCCGGACGATAACACCGCGACGCCTCAGCCGCTCCCGCGGCCGCTGCGCAAACGGCGAGTTTCAGGCGGCGCGTGCGATGAGGTCGCAGACTTCCGCGATCGCGTGGCTGCGCGACGTGGAACGCCGCCATGCCGCGCCGATCATGCGGTTCGGCGCGGGCGCTGCAAACGGCCGCACGGTCAGCCCGCGCGCCGACGCGAACGGCCCGGCGGCCGAGAGCTCCGGCAGGAGCGTGAGCCCGAGCCCCGAAGCCACCATCTGCCGCAGCGTCTCGAGGCTGGTCGCGCGAAACGCCTGCTCCTCGGTGCCGACGTGCTCGCAGACCTCGAGCGCCTGGTCGCGCAGGCAATGGCCTTCCTCCAGCAGCAGCAATTTCTCGCCCTCGAGGTCGGAAGTCTTCACGCGCTTCTTCGCCGCCAGCCGGTGGCGCTGCGGCATCGCGACCAGGAACGACTCGTCAAACAGCGAGCGCGTGGCAAGGCCCTTGGTCTCCGCGGGCAGTGCGAGGATCGCCGAGGTCGAGCTCGCCCGCAAGCGTGCGCTCGACGAGCGGAGCAGTCTGGTACTCGTGCAGGAGCAGCGAGAGCTTCGGCAGCGCTTTCGCGATCTTCGGTGCGACCCGCGGCAGCAGGTAGGGCCCGAGCGTCGGGATGAGCCCGACCTTCAGGGTCCCGGAGAGCGGGTCCTGGCTGGCGCGGGCGAGGCTGCGGATGTCCTCGGCGTCCCGCAGCATGCGACGGGCGCGCTCGACCACCGCCTCGCCCGCCGCCGTCAGCGCGACGCGTCGCGGCCGGCGCTCGACGAGGGCGACGCCCAGGAACTCCTCGAGCTTGCGCAGCTGCGCCGAAAGGGTCGGCTGGGAGACGTGGCAGCGCTCTGCCGCGCGGCCGAAATGCCCCGCTTCGGCGAGCGCGACGAGGTATTCGAGGTCGCGCAGGTTCATAGGCGTAGTCTATCAAAACCATAGTTACAATTGATTGTACGAATTAGCCTTGCGGGTGCATCCTGTGCGCCCCCCGCGCATGAGTGCGCGCGTGACCCGACCTTCAAGAGGAAATTTCAATGAGCCAGGAAGCTTCAGCCGAAACCAAGAGTGAGGGTAAGTGTCCGGTCATGCACGGAACGCGACCGCGGTCGAACCGCGACTGGTGGCCGACGACGCTGGATATCGACTCGCTGCACCGCAATTCCTCGCTGTCCGACCCGATGGACGAGGATTTCGACTACGCGAAAGAGTTCAAGAGCCTGAACCTCAAGGCCGTGATCAAGGACCTGCATGCCCTGATGACGGACTCGCAGGACTTTTGGCCGGCTGACTTCGGCCACTACGGTGGGCTGATGATCCGCCTCGCCTGGCACGCCGCGGGTACCTACCGCACCACCGACGGCCGCGGCGGCGCCGGTGGCGGGCAGCAGCGCTTTGCGCCGCTCAACAGCTGGCCGGACAACGCGAACCTCGACAAGGGGCGCCGGCTCCTGTGGCCGATCAAGCAGAAGTACGGCCGCAAGATCTCCTGGGCGGACCTCATGGTCCTCGCGGGCAACGTTGCTCTCGAGTCGATGGGTTTCAAGACCTTTGGCTTCGCCGGCGGACGCAAGGACGTCTGGGAGCCGGAAGAACTGTTCTGGGGTCCCGAAGGCAGCTGGCTCGGCGACGAGCGCTACAGCGGCGAGCGCCAGCTCCATGACGCGCTCGGCGCGGTGCAGATGGGCCTCATCTACGTCAACCCGGAAGGGCCGGGCGGCAATCCGGACCCGCGCGCCGCGGCGAAGGATATCCGCGAGACGTTCAAGCGCATGGCGATGAACGACGAGGAAACCGTCGCGCTGATCGCAGGCGGCCACTCCTTCGGCAAGACCCATGGCGCGGGCGACCCGTCGCTGGTCGGTGCGGAGCCTGAGGCCGGCGCGCTCGAGGACCAGGGCCTCGGCTGGAAGAGCAAGTATGAGACCGGGATCGGCGCCCATGCCATCACCGGCGGGCCCGAGGTCACCTGGACCAAGACGCCGACCAAGTTCAGCAACAACTTCTTCGAGAACCTGTTCGGATTCGAGTATGAGCTCACGAAGAGCCCGGCCGGCGCGAAGCAGTGGCAGGCCAAGAACGGTCCCGCGATCATCCCGGACGCCTTCGACAAGTCGAAGAAGCACCCGCCGAAGATGCTGACCACGGACCTCTCGCTCCGGTTCGACCCGGCCTACGCGAAGATCTCGCGGCGCTTCCTCAAGAACCCGGACCAGTTCGCCGACGCGTTCGCGCGCGCCTGGTTCAAGCTCACGCACCGCGACATGGGCCCGATCGAGCGTTATCTCGGGCCGCTCGTGCCCAAGGAAACGCTGATCTGGCAGGACCCGATTCCGAAGGTCAACCACAAGCTGGTCGGTGACAAGGAAATCGCCGCGCTGAAGGCGAAGATCCTCGCGTCGGGCCTCTCCGTGTCCGAGCTCGTGTCGACTGCGTGGGCGTCGGCCTCGACGTTCCGCGGCTCCGACAAGCGCGGCGGCGCGAACGGCGCGCGCCTCCGCCTGGCGCCCCAGAAGGACTGGGAGGTCAACCAGCCGGCGCAGCTCGCGAAAGTGCTGAAGAAGCTGGAAGGCATCCAGGCGGACTTCAACAAGAAGGCGAAAGGCGGCAAGAAGGTGTCGCTCGCCGACCTGATCGTGCTGGCCGGCAACGCCGGCATCGAGAAGGCTGCGAAGAAGGCCAGCGTCAACGTGAAAGTGCCGTTCCGCCCGGGCCGCATGGACGCGTCGCAGGAGCAGACCGACGCGGAGTCCTTTGCTCCGCTCGAGCCCCGCGCCGACGGCTTCCGCAACTACGTGAGCAGCAACAAGCTGCAGTTCATGCAACCCGAAGAGGCGCTGGTGGACCGTGCGCAGCTGCTACGCCTGACCGCGCCGGAGATGACGGTCCTCGTCGGCGGGCTGCGCGTGCTGGGCGCGAATGTCGACGGCTCGAAGCACGGAGTCTTCACCAAGCGCGTCGGCACGCTGTCGAACGACTACTTCGTCAACCTGCTCGACATGGGCACGCGATGGCAGCCCGCCGGCGACAACGCCTACGAAGGTCGCGACTGCAAGTCCAATGCCTTGCGGTGGACCGCCACGCGGGTCGACCTGATCTTCGGCTCGCACTCGCAGCTGCGCGCTTTCGCGGAGGTGTACGCCACCACGGATGCAAAGGAGAAGTTCGTCAAGGACTTTGCCGCGGCCTGGACCAAGGTGATGAACGCGGACCGCTTCTGACCTGATGGTAAACAGTTGCGCTGGCGGCCGCCGCCGGCGCAACATCTTCCACCGGTGCCGGGTCGTAGATTCGTAGTTCTTGGGCGTCCGGCCAAGAACTACGAATCTACGACCCGGCACCGATCGGAGGGGGCCCATGAACTGGAAGATCGCCTTCATCGGCGGCGTCGCCTACTACGTGACGTTCCTGCTGCTGTCATTCGTCGGCGGCGCCTTCATCCACTCGCCCGACGGCGTGCTCGGCCCGCTGTACCGCGAGACCGCGCAGTTCTGGCGCCCGGAACTGAGCGCCGTGCCTCCGGACATGGCCTCGCTCATGAAACTGTGGATCCCGATCGGGATCCTGAGCTCCCTGCTGCTGGCGGGCATCTACTCGATCATCCGGTCCTCGTTCACGGGCTCGGGCCTCGTGCGCGGCGTGAAGTACGGTGTCGTCGGATGGATCTTCGGCCTGGTCGCGGCGCTCGGGTACTACGGCGTCTTCAACCTGCCGGGCAAGATCTGGAGCTGGTGGTTGATCGAGGGCATCTGGATGCACCTGATCGCCGGCGCGGTGCTCGGCTGGGTCGCGCAGAAGGTCGCGCCCGCGACTTCTTGAGCCTCGAGGCGCTCGACGCACGATTCCCCGGCCGCCGCGCCCTGATCACCGGCGGTGCGAGCGGTCTCGGCCTCGCGGCCGCCGAGCTCCTCGCCGCGCGCGGCTGGCACCTTGCACTCCTCGATCGCGACGAGCCGCGGCTCGCGAGCGCGGCGGAGGCGCTGCGCGCGCTCGGCAGCCCGCACTGCGAGGCGTTTGCCGTCGACGTCACGGACGAGGCGGCCGTGAAGTTCGCCGTCGATGCGTTCGCGGGCCGCCTCGGCGGGCTCGATCTCGCGCTGAACTCGGCAGGCGTCGCCGCCGCCGGCCGGCTCGACGAGACACCAACCGCGGACTGGCGCTGGATCCTCGAGATCAACGTGCTCGGCGTCGTGCACAGTTGCCGGGCCGAAGCGCCGCACATGACCGCGGCGGGCCGCGGGCTGATCGTCAACGTCGCGAGCGCGGCGGCGTTCATGTCCGCCGCCTGCATGGGCGCCTACAATGCGTCCAAGGCCGCGGTCGTCGCGCTGTCGGAGACGCTGCAGCAAGAGCTCGCGGCCGACGGCGTGCAGGTGGCGGTCGCGATGCCGGGTTTCTTCCGCACGCGCCTGATGGAGCATGCGCGGGCCCCGGAAGACCTGCGCGCTTCCGCCGGCCGCCTGATGGATCGCTCGAGCATGGCCGCGGACGCCATCGCGGGCGAAATCCTCGCCCGCGCCGCGGCGGGAGAGATGCATCTCGTGCTGCCGGCGGACTACCGCTGGCTGTGGCGGTTCAAGCGGCTCGCGCCGCGCTCGTTCATGCGCTGGCTTGCCCGGCAACGGTGGCGGCGGCCGCCGCCAGGAGGTTGATGCGATGTACCTGTGGCTCAAGCTGATTCACGTGATCGCCGTCGTGATGTTCCTCGGCAACATCGTGACCGGCGTGTTCTGGCACAAGCACGCGCTCGCGACCCGCGATCCGCGGCTGATCGCGCACGCGATAGCCGGCGTCATTCGCAGCGACCGGCTGTTCACCGTTCCGGGCGTGTTCCTGATCCTCGCGAGCGGCATCTTTGCCGCGATCCAGGGCGGCTTCCCGATCCTCGGCACGGGCTGGATCCTGTGGACCCTCGTGCTGTTCGGCATCTCGGGCGCTCGTGTTCGGCATCCGGCTCGCGCCGCTGCAGCGGCAGATGCACAAGCAGGCGCAGGCGGCCGCGGCGGGCGGCGCCTTCGACTACGTCGGTTACCACCGCCTGTCGAGGCAATGGGACGTCTGGGGCGCAGTCGCGACGGCGACGCCGCTCCTCGGCCTCGCGCTGATGGTGCTGAAGCCGGCGCTCTGAGACGCTCAGCCGGGTGCGGTGAGCTTCCAGACGATCGTCTGGTTGTTCGCAGGCATCGGATGGTCGGCGGCGAGCGTGAATCCCGCCGCGCGGGCGAGCGCGTCCACCGCCTCGAAGTCGCGGATGCCCGACCCCGGATCCCGCGCGTGCAGCATCCTGTCGAAAGACTCATTGCTTTCCGAGGTGTATTTGCCGCCGTAGCGGAACGGCCCATAGACGGCGAGCACCGCACCGGGCTTTGCGACGGCGGGCAGCCCGGCGAACAAGGCCTCGACCTCGAGCCAATGCAGGATGTGCAGCGTGTTCGCGGTAAAGATGCCGTCCACCTTGCGCACGTCCCAGGGCGTGCGCGGTGACGTTGATCACGACCGGCGCGCGCAGGTTCGAAGGACCCTCGTTGAAGATACGCTTGCGCAGGGCAGGCATCGCCTCGGCGACTTCGGAAGGCTGCCACACGATGCCCGGCATCGCGGTCGCGAAGTGCACGGCGTGCTGGCCGGTGCCGCTGCCGATCTCGAGCACGTGGGTGCAGTCGGCGAAGGCTTCGCGCAGGACTGCGAGGATCGGGTCCTTGTTGCGGTCGCAGGCGTCGCTGTACGGAAGCGTCACGGCGCTATTGTGCTCCAGCAGCGCGCGCGGGATCCGGCGGCGGTTCCTCGCTCGCAAACTCCGCCGGAACTTACGAGTTCGCTCGCGAGGACCCCGCCACCTCGCGCGCGCCGCAGAAGCTCATCGGCGCAGCGCTAACGCAGCGCGAGAAACCAGGCGAGGGCGAGCAGGCCGAGCGCGGCGAGGCCGGCGGCCCATTGGATCCCGACGCGACCGGGTGGGGGCATCGGCAATTGTGAGCAGAGCCCGCCGAGGCCGGCGCCGACGGCGAAACCCGCGAGGTGGGCAAGGATGTCGGTGTTCTCGCCGCCGGTGCCGGTGAAGGCGAGCAGTGCAATGCCGGCGACGAGGGGCGAGGCGTTGCGCAGCCAGGGCGTCCAGTCGCGCAGGTGACGGCGCCAGCCGTACGCCGCGATCAGGCCGAGCGCCGTGAACACCGCGGTCGAAGCCCCGAGCAGGTAGTGCTGGGGCGGGTGGAGCAGGGCATCCACGCCGTAGGCGATCCCGCCACCCACGAGGATCAGCAGCCACGCGACGCCCGGACCGAACAGGCGCGCGGCCGGATAACCGAACAGGGCGCCGAAGGCGAGGTTCGACAGGAGGTGCAGCATGTCGCCATGCAGCGTCAGCGCCGTCAGCACGCGCCACCATTCGCCGCGCTCGAGAAAGCCCGCGTCCAGCACGCCGGCGGAGCGCCAGCCCTTGTCGAACAGGTGCACGACAACCGCCCAGGCGACGGCGACCTGCACGGCCGCGTAACCGAACACGCCGTACATCGCGTGCGGGTGTCGCGGCCAGACGACGGGCGGCTTCTGCGGGCGACGGTTCTCGCGGAGGTAGGCCCCGAGCTCGCGCGCCGCGCGCGCGTGGTACTCCGGCTCGACCCAGAGGCTCGCGCCGGTCGCCGTTGTGCGCCGCTCGTAGGGAATGCCGATGGCATCCAGCAGGAAGGCGCAGTCCGCGCAGTCCTTTGGGGGCATCTCGGGCGTCAGGGGAATCCGGGTCAAGGGAACCGTCTCGGGCCGGCCGGGGTCTTTCAGGATGATGCCGGAATGGACGGTATCAACTACAGTGAGCCCCATGTACGCCGAAAAACGCGATCATCCTGCTTCCGCCAACGAGAATCTCGGCCGCTGGATCCTGGGCGGGGTGGTCCTGCTCGCGATCGCGGCGGGCGCCTGGTACTGGCAGAAACGCGGCAAGGAAGAGGCCGATGTGCCGGCCGCGCCGCCCGCGGCGGCTGGGCCCGCGATCAAGAACCCGATCGTGACGCCCGACGACATCGATCCGAACCTCTCCGCGACCGAGCAGGTGGCGACGCTCATCGGCACACCGCGATTCGAGGCGATGTTCGTGCCCGAGGAATTCGTCCGCAAGCTGGTCGCGACGGTGGACGGCCTTGCCCGCGGAGATGTCGCGGCGCGCATGAATCCCGCCAAGCCGCCGGGCGGCAGCTTCGTCACTGCGGGCGAGGGCGATGCCATCGTCCTCGGCGCCGCCAACTTCGCGCGGTATGCGCCCTGGATCGAGCTCGTGGATTCGCTGGACGCCGACGCGACGGCGGCGCTCTACCGGCGCCTGTACCCGCAGTTCCAGAAGGCCTACGAGGACCTCGGCAATCCCGATAGCTACTTCAACGATCGCGTGATCGAGGTGATCGACCACCTGTTGTCGGCGCCTGCGGCGCCGGCGACGATCGCGCTCGCGCAGCCGAGCGTCTACTATGTGTTTGCCGACCCCGCGCTCGAGGCCGAGTCCACGGGCCGCAAGCTGCTGTTGCGCATGGGTCCCGGCAACGCCGCGCGCGTGCAGGCGAAGCTCAAGGAAATCCGCGACCGCATCGCCGCGCCGCCGACCTAAAAGGGGACAGTCACCTTTCAGAGGTCGGACTGTCCCCTTCTAAAAGGTGACCGTCCCCTTTTAGGTCCCGCGCGCGAGGATCTCCGGCTCGAGCGCGAGCAGGAGCTCCGCTTCGCTGCGGCCCTTGCGCTCCCTGCCGCGCAGCCACCAGACCGCACCCGTCCCGATCGCCGCCGCCGTGCGGCGGCCCTCGAGCAGGCGCGACGCCAGCTCGCCGAGCGTCGGCTGGTGGCCGACGACCAGCACCAGTTGCCCGGCATCGGGCCAGCCCGCGCTGCGGAGCGCCGTCGCGACGTCGGTGCCCGGGCGCGAGTCCCTCGACGGTCTCGAACGTGCGGCCGAGCGCGCGTGCCGTCTCCTGGGCGCGCCGCGCGGGGGAGACGACGAAGCGCAGCTCGCGCGGCAGCCGCGGCGCGAGCCAGCGCGCCATCCGGGCGGCGTCCGCGCGGCCTCGCTCCGTGAGCGGCCGCTCCGCGTCCGGGCTTCCGGGCGCGGCCTCGGCATGCCGCCACAGGATGAGCTCCACGGCTACGACATGCGGCGCACGGCAAACTGCCGGCCGACCGATTCCCAGTACCGAGCCTCGGATTCCAGCGCAGCCGCGGTCAGGGCGTTGCGGGCGAGCCAGGACTTTGGCAGTTCGAGCGTGTAGCGCGAGTCGCCGGCGATCGCGCGCAATGCCGGCAGCCGCACACGCGTGCGGCGTCGCAGCAGCGTGGCAGCGATCCGCAGCGCAAACACGAGGCGCCAGTCAGCATCCTCGAGGCCGTCGCCCGCGACTTTCTCCAGCTTGCCGCGGTGCGCGAGCACGATGCGCGCCAGTCGCTGCTGCTCGACGCGCGAGAAGCCGGGCATGTCGGCGTTCGAGAGCACGTAGGCCGAGTGCCGGTGGTACTGCGCGTGCGCGATCGAGAGCCCCACTTCGGCGAGCCGCGCGGCCCAGTCGAGCAGGAGGCGATCGGGGTCATCGCCGTTGGCTGCGGGCTTGCCCGCGACCTGGTCGTAGATCCTGAGCGCAAGGTCGCGCACGCGCTGCGCGTGGACGGCCTCGACGTGGTAGCGGCGCATGAACTGAACCACCGTCGCCTCGCGCATGTCGTGTTGCATGACGCGCCCGAGCAGGTCGTAGAGCACGCCGTGGCGCAGCGCCGCCTCGGAGACCGCCATCTGCTCGACGTCGAGCTCCTCGAACACCGCGTACATGATCGCGAAGCCGCCCGGCAGCACGACCGCGCGCGAGGGCTTGAGGCCCGGGATGCGGTCGGCGTCGGCACGGCCCGCGTCGAGCAGGAGATCCCACAGCCGGTCGAGGCCTTCGCGCGTGATGCCCTGGGACGTCCACCGGTTCTCGAGCAGGATCGCCTCGATGCCGCGCGCGGAGCCCGAGGAGCCGACGGCCTCCTGCCAGCCCGCGCGGCGATAACGCTGCGCGACGACAGCGAGCTCCTGGCGCGCCTCGAGCACCGCGGCCTTCAGGCTCTTCTTGTCGATGCGGCCATCCGGGAAGTGCCGCAGGCTGGAGCTGACGCAGCCGATGTACAGGCTCTCCATCAGCTTCGGCTTCAGGCCCTGGCCGACGATCAGCTCGGTAGAGCCGCCGCCGATGTCGACCACGAGTCGCCGGTTCTCGGCGGGCGGCAGCGCGTGCGCTACGCCGAGGTAGATGAGGCGCGCTTCCTCGCGGCCGGCGATGACCTCGATCGGGAAGCCGAGCGTCTCGCGCGCCTCGCGCAGGAAGGCCGGCGAGTTCTTCGCAATGCGCAGCGCGTTGGTGCCGACGGCGCGCACCGCGTCGCGCGGCAGGCCACGCAGCCGCTCGCGGAACTGGGCGAGCACCTCGAGCGCACGCGCCTGGCTCGCCCGGTCGAGGCGCTTGTCGGCCGTGAGGCCCGCGCCGAGCTGGGTCTGCTCGCGCAGCGTGTCGAGCGGATAGACCTGGCCGTCCACGATGCGACCGACCAGGAGATGGAAGCTGTTGGATCCAAGGTCGACCGCGGCGAGGGTATCGTGGCGCGCCATGCGCCGGGCACGGTATCACCCGCCCGCGCGGCGCGTAAACTGGCCCTGTCATCGGACTGTAACCTGGGAACCGGATCCTCGTGCCTCGCATGACCGGAAACAACGCTGCGAAAGTGCCGCTCCTCAACCGCGAGCTCGGCATCCTCGCGTTCAACCGCCGCGTCCTTGCGCAGGCTGCGGACGAGGCCGTGCCGCTGCTCGAGCGGCTGCGCTTCCTGACCATCGTCTCCTCCAACCTCGACGAGTTCTTCGAGATCCGCGTCGCCGGCATCAAGGAGCAGATCAAGCTCGGCATCACCGATCCGGGACCCGACGGTATGACGCCGAAGGAGACGCTGGCGATCGTCACGCGCGAGGCGCGCGAACTCGTCACCCGGCAATTCGAGCTGCTGAACGACGCGCTGCTGCCGGAGCTGTCGAATGCGGGCATCCGCTTCCTGCGCCGGGGTACCTGGAACGACGCGCAACGCGCCTGGGTACACGACTACTTCAAGCGCGAGGTGCTGCCGGTGCTGACGCCGATCGGGCTCGACCCGGCGCATCCCTTTCCGCGGGTGTTCAACAAGAGCCTGAACCTGATCGTCGAGCTGGAGGGCCGCGACGCGTTCGGGCGCGGCTCGCGCGTCGCGATCGTGCAGGCGCCGCGCGTGCTGCCGCGCGCGATCCGGCTGCCGGCCGCGATCGCGGAGGGCGAGTACTCGTTCGTCTACCTGACCTCGGTGCTGCACGCGCACGTGGCGGAGCTGTTCACCGGCATGACGGTGAAGGGCGCTTACCAGTTTCGCGTGACGCGCAACTCGGACCTGTTCGTGGACGAGGAAGAAATCAAGAACCTGCGCATCGCGCTGCAGGGCGAGCTGATGCAACGGCACTTCGGCGACGCCGTGCGCCTCGAGGTGGTCGAGGAAATCTCCGCCCCGATGATCGATTACCTGCTGCAGCAGTTCCAGCTCGACGAGCAGGACCTGTACCACGTCGATGGGCCCGTGAATCTTTATCGCCTGCGAGAGGTGTTGTCGGTGATCGACCGGCCGGACCTCAAGTACCCAACGTTCGTGCCCTCGGTGCCGGCGGCGCTCGAGGTGGGCGACGAGGATCTGTTCGAGACGATTTCGCGCCAGGACATCCTGCTGCACCACCCCTACCAGTCGTTCACGCCGGTGCTGGATTTCATCCGCTCGAGCGCCACGGACCCGAGGGTCGTTGCGATCAAGCAGACCGTGTACCGCACGGGCGCAGTCTCGGAGCTGATGCAGATCCTGATCGACGCCGCGCGTGCCGGGAAGGAAGTGACGGTGGTGGTCGAGCTGCTCGCGCGCTTCGACGAGGAGGCGAACCTCAACTGGGCGTCGCAGCTCGAGGCGGTGGGCGCGCACGTGGTCTACGGCGTCGTCGGCCACAAGACCCACGCGAAGATGGCGCTGATCGTGCGGCGCGAGCCCGGGCCGGACGGCGCAGTGCTTCGCCGCTACGCGCACCTGGGGACCGGCAACTACCACGCGGCGACGGCCCGGCAGTACACGGACTTCGGGCTGCTCACCGCCAACGAAGAGATCTGCGGCGACATCAACGAAGTGTTCACCCAGCTCACGGGCCTCGGGCGCGCCGGTCGCCTGAAGCACGTGTGGCAGTCGCCGTTCAGGCTGCATAAGCGGGTGACCGAGGCGATCCGCAACGAGGCGCGGATTGCGGGCGAAGGCCGGCCAGCACGCATCGTCGCGAAGATGAACGCGTTGCTGGAGCCCAGAATCATCGACGAGCTGTATGCGGCGTCGCGGGCGGGGGTGAAGATCGACCTGATCGTGCGCGGCATCTGCGCGCTGCGACCGGGCATCGAGGGCCTGTCAGAGAACATCCGCGTGCGCTCGATCGTCGGCAGGTTTCTCGAGCACACGCGCGTGTTCTGGTTCAGGAACGACGGCGCCGACGACGTATGGCTGTCCTCGGCCGACTGGATGGACCGGAACTTCTTCCGGCGCATCGAGCTCGCGTTCCCGGTGCTCGACGAGCGCCTGAAGCGCCGGGTCATCAAGGAAGGCCTGCGGCCTTACTTCGACGACAACTGCCAGAGCTGGATCATGGACGGCGAGGGCGGCTACCGCCAGCAGACGCCCAAGGCCGGCAAGCGCTACTCCGCGCAGGAAGAGCTGCTCTCGCTGCTCTCGACCACGTAAGAGGGGACAGTCACCTCTAGAGGTGACTGTCCCCTTTAGAAAAAGTGAGCGTCCCCTTTTAGGGGAGTGCTTTCCAGACGCCTTCGCGGCGCGGGTCGGCGCCGCCGGTTGCGCTGCCGTCGGGCGCGACGACGAGGCCGTGCAGGCCGGACTCCTCGCCGCGGCCGGACTTCACGACGATGCCGCGCGCCGCCAGCGCATCGGCCACGCCCGGCGCCAGCTTCGGCACCTCGCCGTAAGTCTCTTCGCCGCGTGCGATCATGTTCGGCAGCTCGATCGCCTGCTGCAGGGGCAGTTTCCAGGCCAGCAGTCCCACGATCGTTTTCGCGTTGTAGGCCAGGATGGCAGTGCCCCCGGGCGAGCCGAGCGCCGCCACGGCGCCACCGGTCGCGTCGAGCACGATCACCGGCGCCATCGAGGAGCGCGGCCGCTTGCCGCCCGCCACCGCGTTCGCAACTGGCGCACCGTCGACCACGGGACGGAAGGAAAAGTCCGTGAGCTGGTTGTTCAGCATGAACCCGTCGACCGCGCGGCCGGAGCCGAACAGCGACTCGACGGTCGTGGTCATCGAGACGATGTTGCCGGCGCGATCCCTCACCACGAAATGGGAAGTGCCCGCGGCTTCGATTGTTGCATCTGCCCCGCGTTGGATCGGCACCGGGTTGCCGGCAGCAGGAGCAGGGCCCGCCATGGTGCCGATCAACGCGGATCGACGCGCGACATACTCCGGCGCCAACAAGCCTTCCACTGGGACGTCCACGAACTCGGGATCCGCCACCCATTTGTCACGATCCGCGTACATCAGCCGGCTCGCGATCGCGAACAGGAACCAGGCCTGCGGATCCGCCGGTCCACGCGATGCGATGTCCGTGCGATCGAGGATCGCGAGCATCTGCAGCAGCGACACGCCCGAGGACGGCGGCGGCGGCACGCAGACCAGGTAGACGAGATACGGCCCGCAAACGGCCTCCGAGACCCGTGGCTGGTACGCGTCGAAGTCGGCCGCAGTGAGCGAGCCCGGCTTTGGCTCCGCATGCGTGCGCGCGATGATCGCGTCGGCGAGCGGCGGCTCGAGCAGTGCGCGCGGACCCTGGCCCGCGATGCGGCGCAGGGTCGCCGCATACGCCGGGTTGCGGAACGTATCGCCGGCCTGCAGCGGGCTGCCGTCGGCGCGCGAAAAGAGCGCGCGCACGTCCGGCTCTCCCGCCTGCGCGTAGTCGCCGTTGACGAAGCGCCCCATGCGCTTAGGCACGGCGACGCCGTTTTCCGCAGCACGGATCACCGGCGCAAACAGCCTCTCCCAGGTCAGCGTGCCGTGGCGCGCATGCGCGCTGCCCAGCATCGCGATCGCACCCGGCACGCCGGTCGAGCGGCCGGAGAGCACGGCGTCACTGTACGAAAGCGGTTCGCCGTTCGCGTCGAGGAACATGTCGGCAGTTGCTCCCTTCGGCGCCGCCTCGCGGCCGTCGAAGGCCGTGACCTTTCGCGTTTGTGCGTCGTAGTAGAGGAGGAAAGCGCCGCCGCCGACGCCGGAGCTCTGCGGCTCGACGAGGCCGAGCATGGCCTGGATCGCGACCGCCGCATCCACCGCCGAGCCGCCGGCCGCGAGGATCTCGAGGCCGGCGTCCACGGCGTAGGGATTGGCGGCCGCGACTCCGGAGCCAAGCCGGGCGGGTGCTCCCGTGGCCGCAGCGGCAGTCGAAGCCGCGGGCGCGGCGGGCTGGACGGGCGGGGAGCAGGCGGCAAACAAGCCGGCCGCAAGCAGCAAAATCAATCGCATGTGCGGCATTCAGCCATGTTTGCGTGCTACTGCCAACCACGGACCTGGCCAGCGCTCAAGGCGAGTGTCGCGCACCCCGTATTTGTGCTTGCCTGCCGGGGCGACAGGTGTAGATTATTGAAGCGTGGACAAGCCGTAGGAGGAACCTGCCAATGCACGACGAGCTGACCACGTTACCCGGGATCGGGCCCGGCGTTGCCGCCGATCTCAGGCACCTGGGAATCCACTCGATCAAAGACCTCGCCGACTCGAATCCAGAACAACTCTTCCAGCGACTCCAGAGAATCACCGGACACGAGCAGGAGCCTTGCCTCCTGTACACGTTCCGCTGCGCGACTTATGCCGCGCGCACTCCCGAGCCGAGGCCCGAGCTCCTGAAGTGGTGGAACTGGAAGGATCGAAGACTCGAAGACTGAAGCGAATGGGGACGTTCACTGGCGAGGTGAACGTCCCGTTGCCGTCTTAGTCTTCCACCTCGGGCGGTTCGGCGTCTTCATAGACTGCGATCAACTCGAGCTCTTCGTCGATGACCAGGCCCACGTGCGGGCAGTAAACCTTGATGGATTCCTCGCCAGGCTCGAGCGGCGACGTCTCGGTAATTTCGACGCAGTTCTGGAACACCCCGGCAGGGACCTCGATCTCCAGTCCGAGCGCCGTGTGGCGCGCGCGATCCTGCGCGGCGGGCGCCTGCTCCTGGTAGTACTTGGAGCCGAGCAGGAAGGCTCGGTCCGGCATGATGAGTCCCGGCCGCGCACCGTCGACGCCCGCGAGCCAGGCGTCATCCTCCGGATTGCCTTCGCCGTCGAATACCTCCTCGCCGAAGTAGTACACGTCGTTCATCGACGCGCAGGTCGCGAAGAAGTTGTACGAGATCTCGTCGACTTCCCCGTCGGCGGTCTCGAATTCCTGGACGACGCGCGTGCGTACCGAGTATGAACGGCCATCCTGGCTGAACTCGACCAGGCGGGTCTCGGGCAGCACCGTGATCCAGACCTCTTCGAGCTCATCGCACTCATTCTCGGCGACGCAGCGTACGTTGCTGAGGTAGAGCTGACGGTTGGGCTTCAGCCTGAAGAAGGCGTTGCCACCCCAGGGCTTGAAATCGCAGGCCTGCAGGGGAAACTGCCGCGTGAATCCGTCGGCGGCGGCGGCGGCCGTGCCGGCTACGAACGGCGCGAGCGCGCCGGCCAGCAGGATCATGGGTCGAATCAAGGCGTTCATTAGGTGCTCCTTTGACCGGTTTTCTGGGCCTCGTGAGCTATTCGACGCTCATTACGTGAAAATCCTTCGCGATCCGAAGGATTGCCGCCTGAAGGGCGTCTAATCTCCTGATGGCTGAGCTCGTTCACCTGGACCGGGCGCTCGCCCGCCGCATCCTGGGCGGGGACGAGGCGGCATTCCGCGAGCTGTTCGACCGCTTCTTTCCCCGCCTGTATCGGTTTGCGCTGGCGCGCATGCCGGGCGACCCGGAGGGGGCGCGGGACATCGTGCAGCAGACCTTCTGCCAGGCGATCGAGCGGCTGGACACTTACCGCGGCGAGGCGGCGCTCTACACCTGGTTCTGCCAGATATGTCGCAACGTCCTGGCCGACCATTTCCGGCGCCACGATCGGATTGGCGGTCGCGTCGTGCTTCTGGAGGACCTGCCGAACGCGCGTGCCGTGCTCGAGTCGCTCGCCGCGCCGGCGAGCGATGGGCCTGAAGCCGGGGCGCAGCACGCGCAGCTTCATCGCATCGTCGAGGCGACGCTCGATGCACTGCCGGGCCGTTATGGTGAAGCGCTCGAGTGGAAATACATCGACGGGCTGTCGGTGCGTGAGATCGCGGCGCGGCTGGAGTTGGGAGAGAAGGCCGCGGAATCGCTCCTGACGCGCGCACGGGAGTCATTCCGCGACGCGATTGGCGGGATGATCTGAGGAGAGTCATGGAACCCGAGCCGGACATCGTCGAATCACTGATTCGCAGCGCCGGGCGGCGCTTCGAGCCGCCGGAGGACGCCTACCAGCAGGTTTTCGGTGCGGCGCACGCCGCTTTCCGCGAAAAGTCCGCGCGCCGGCGCGACCGCAGATGGCTGCTCATGGCGGGCGCCGCGGCGGCGGTCGTGTTCGGCGTCGCGCTGGCGCTGCGCTGGACATCGCCGACCACGCACCCGGGCGAGCTCGCTCGCGTGGCACGCATCATCGGCGACGTCGAGGTTGCGACCGGCGACGCCTGGCGGCCTGTCGTTGCGGCGCAGGCACGGCTGGTGGCGGGCACGCGGATCCGCGCGCGCGCGGGCGGCAGCGCGGCGATTGCACTCGCAGCCGGCGAGTCGCTGCGGATCGCGCCGGAGACCGAGGTGATGTTCGATGCGCCCGGCCGGCTGTACCTGCAGCGCGGCACCGCTTACCTGGACAGTGGACCGCGGCCCGCAAAGGCGGGGATCCAGATCGTGACGCCCGTGGGCACGGCGCGCGACGTCGGCACGCAGTTCGAGCTGCAGGTCGCGGGGACGGCGCTTCGGCTTCGCGTGCGCGAGGGCGCGGTCATTGTCGACCATGGCGGCCGTTCGTTGACCGGACGGGCGGGTGAGGAAGTCTCGATAGACGGCCTCGGCAGCGTTCATCGCGTGGCGTTTCCGCCGAGCGACCCCGCCTGGCAATGGGCGGAGGCGATCGCGCCGATGCCGGACATGGACGGCCAGCCGGCGTCCGCGCTGATCGCCTGGGTCGCGCGCGAGACCGGGCGGCGCCTGCGCTACGAGTCGCCCCAGGTCGAGCAGCGGGCCGCGTCCGTGATCCTGCACGGCGAGATCCGCCACCTCGCGCCGGTGGAGGCGCTCGAAGCCATGCTGGCGACGACGGACCTGTGGGTCGAGTTCGAAGGGGATACCATCGAAATTCGTTCCAGGAATGACTAGCCGCCCGGACCGTGAAAACGCTCGCGCTCCTGCTGGTCCCGCTCGCGGCCGCGGCTGAGGCGACTGCCTGGCGCGGCCTTGAGCTCGAGGAAGTGCTGGAAGAGTTGCGTGCGGGCGGCGTCGAGATCCTCTACAGCAGCGACCTCGTGAAGCCGTGGATGCGCGTCGAGCGCGAGCCGCGCGCCCTCGAAACGCGTAGCCGGCTCGCCGAGATCCTGGCACCGCACGGCATCACGGTCGCCGACGGGCCGGGCGAGACGCTGATGCTGGTGCGCGAGCCGCCGCGCGCGCCTCGGTACGCAACGCCGGGCTCCACCCGCACGCCGGCACCCACACCGATCGAGGCGGTGGTCGTCAGCGC
The DNA here is from genome assembly GCA_963817195.1 of uncultured Gammaproteobacteria bacterium. Classification (GTDB taxonomy): domain Bacteria; phylum Pseudomonadota; class Gammaproteobacteria; order Steroidobacterales; family Steroidobacteraceae; genus SCUD01. The sequence goes on along the minus strand of CAWFNJ010000003.1, from coordinate 104,472 downwards.
GAGTCACTACCTGTTCGGGGACGGGACGGCGATTCCGCCCGTAGTGCTGAGCTCGGCGGAGCTGGAATCGCTGCCGGACATCGGCGAAGACCCGGTGCGCGCGGTCTCCAGGCTGCCGGGCGTTGCGAGCTTCGACTTTTCCAGCCGCTTTCACCTGCGCGGGGGAACCGAAGAGGAGACGCTGGTGCGTTTCGACGACCTGCGGCTCTACGACCCGTACCACCTGAAGGATTTCTTCGGGGTATTCAGCAGCATCGATCCGGCGATCGTCAGCGACATCCGCGTATACACCGGCGGCTTCCCGGTCGCTTTCGGCGACCGCAGCAGCGGGGTGGTCGACATCGCGCCGCGGCTCGCCGGCGAAGGAATCCAGGGCGAGGCCGTCGCCTCGCTCTTCACGGTCGGCGCATCGCTTGACGGCACCACCGAGTCCGGCACCACCGACTGGGCGGTCGCCGCACGGCGCGGCAACATGGATCTCCTCTTCGACCTCGTCGATTCGCCGCTTGGAGACCCGGAATATCACGATTTCTACGCCCGCGCGGGCCACCGCTTCAATGACTGGCTTGCGCTGTCGGCCAATGCCCTCGCGTTCGACGACCAGATACTCGCCTACGACAGCGACCAGGAAGAGGAAGCGGTTGCGGAATACCTCGACCAGTACTTCTGGCTGCGCCTCGATCTCGGCGCGCCCGACGGCTTTGGCGGGCGCGTATTGGCGGCGCACACGGTGCTGGAAAGCGAGCGTTCGGGCCGCGCCGATCTGCCCGGCGTCGGCAGCGGCGTCCTCACCGACGAGCGCCGTTTCACGATCTACACGATCCAGGCCGACGGCTGGCGGCGGCTCGGCGCGCGCGCGCTGCTCCAGGCGGGTGCGGAATGGCGCGAGCAGCGGGGCCGTTACGACTACGCGGACCAGGCCGAATTCGCGCTCCTGTTCCTGACACCGGGCGCGGCCAGCGAGCCGACGAGGACGCGGGACCTGCGATTGCGCCCGTCCGGGTATCACGCGGGCGCCTATCTGAACTGGCGCTATGAGCCTTCGGCCGCCATCGCAACCGACGTCGGGATCCGCTGGGACCGCGGGACGCTGTCCGAGCGCGATGCATCGCAATGGAGCCCGCGCGCAGTGCTCATGTGGCAGCCGCGCGAGGGCACGCGCGTCCGCCTCGGATGGGGACGCTACTACCAGGAGCAGGCGATCAACGAGCTGCAGGTGCCGGATGGCGATACCACGTTTCAGCGCGCCCAGCGCGCGACTCACTCCGTGGCGAGCATCGAGTACGACCTGACGGACTCACTGTCCATGCGCGCCGAGGTGTACCGCAAGGACTACGACCATCCCTTTGCGCGCCACGAAAACCTGCTGAACACGATCGTCGTGCTGCCGGAACTCAAGCCGGACCGCATCCTGATTGCGCCGGAAGAGGCGCTCGCGGAAGGCGTCGAGGCATCGCTCCGCTACGAGACGGCGGCGCTGTCGGCATGGATCGCCTATACGCATTCGCGCGTGCGCGACCGCGTCGACGGCGAATGGCTCTACCGGAGCTGGGACCAGCGCGACTACGCGAGCAGCGGGCTCACCTGGCGCGGGGAAAGCTGGGAAGCGTCGCTCGCCGCCGCCTGGCATCGCGGGTGGCCAACGACGGAAGTCGAGCTCGCGACGCTCGAGCCGTTCCCGCTGGTCGATGTCGCCAGGCGCAACGCCGAGAACGTGTCGGACTACCTGCGCTTCGACGCCCGCATTGCACGGCGCTTCGACCTCGGTTCGGCCGGCGAGCTGACGGCCTTCGTCGAGGCCAGCAACCTGGCGAAGCGCAACAACGACTGCTGCGTCGAGTACCAGCTCGAGGACGAGGAGGAAGAGGAGGTCTTCCTCGACGTCGAGGCGCGCGGCACCCTGCCGCTCATCCCGTCCGTCGGCGTCATCTGGAAGTTCTAAAAGGGGACAGTCACCTCTAGAGGTGACTGTCCCCTTTGATTCAGGGTGGCGGTTCCTTGCCGACTGCGGCATCGGCAGGCGGTTCCGCAGCAGGCGCCGGCGGCGGGTGGTCCTCGTTCCACATGAAGCGCACGATGAGCCACTTGCCGTCACGGTTTCCCCAGACTCCCATGTAGTAACCGCCAGGCTCGGCCTGTCCGGTGGCGTTCTTGTAGGTATAAGAACCGGAGTGCCAGCCGACATCGCCGGAAGCGCCGGCCGTGTCATCGTCACCGAGCACGACCGCAAGGCCTGCTTCCCTGAGCGACGCGCTACCCTCGGTCCAGAGCTTGCGGACCGCCTCGCTGCCAGTGGACGCGGGCGATTGCGGCGGCATGACCACTGCATCGGTCGCGAACTTTGCGACTGCGGTATCCATGTCGCCCGCGTTGTAGGCCGCGACGAACTCGCGCGCGCCGCGCTTCATTTCGTCCGCGACCGCCGCGGGGTCGACGCCTTTCGGCTGTCCGCAGCCCGCGAGCGCGACCAAGGCCATGGCAATCCAGCCGATCGACACGATTTTCCTGCGCATGTGATTTCTCCCTGACGAGAATCTTCGTTACGAAGCCGGGGCCGCCTCCGGCGCGGCGTCGGCGGGCGTCGCGGCCGCCGGCGCCGGCGGCGGGCGATCCGAGTTCCAGGTGTCGCGCAGCAGCAGCCACTTGCCATCCGCCTGGCGCTGCAGGACGGCCAGGTAGTTGCCGCTGTCGATCACGTTACCGGTGGCATCCTTCACCACGAAAGACCCGGAGTGATACCCGAGATCGCCTGACGCCGCGGCCTTGTCGTCGTCATTGAGCTCGAGGGTGACGCCGGCCGCCTTCATGGCAGCGCTTTCCTTGGTCAGGACTGCGCGGATGGCGTCATGACCGGCTGCGCGCGGGTTGCCGGGTGCCATCACTTCCGCGTCCGGCGCATACATTGCAACCAGCGTCTCGACGTCACCGTTGTTGAACGCGGGTATGAACACCCGGACGTCGGCCTTGGCCTGCTGCTCAACGGCGGCGGAGTCCGTCGGCTTTGCGCCGCATCCGGCAACCAGCAACAGGCCGGCCGCCGCGAGTGCAGCTGCTTTCCAATGAGTCATCTCGATTCTCCCTTGCTTCTTGTAGGGCCCCGAAGGGGGTCGTGTACCATCCTACGCCTCTCCATGCGCGACCTGACGCAAGGGCCGATTCCCGGGCATCTCGTTGCCATGGCCGCGCCCATCGCGGCCGGCATGCTGGCCCAGACCCTCTATTTCCTGATCGACCTGTACTTCGTCGCCCAGCTCGGCGACGCCGCGCTCGCGGGCGTCGGTGCTGCGGGCACGCCGATGTTCGTCGTCATGGCGCTGACCCAGACGCTCGGCGTCGGCACGATGGCGCTGGTCGCTCAGGCGGTCGGTCGCAAGGACCACGGACGACGCCGACCTCGTCTTCAACCAGTCGCTCTCGCTCGCACTCTTCTGCACGGTCGGCGACGCTCGTCGGCGGCTATCTGCTCGCCGGTTCCTACATGGAGACCGTGGGCGCGGACGCCGCGACGATCGAGGCCGGCACGACTTACCTCTACTGGTTCATGCCGGGGCTCGCGCTGCAGTACGTGAACATCGTGATGATGTCGGGCCTGCGCGGTACCGGCGTCGTGCAGCCGACGATGATCGTGCAGATCGTGACCGTGCTCCTGAACGCGCTGCTGGCGCCGATCCTGATCGCGGGCTGGCTCACGGGCAGCCCATGGGCGTCGCCGGAGCGGGGCTCGCGAGCACGATCGCGATCGCCGTGGGCACGCGCTGCTCGCGCTGCTACTTTCGCAAGCTCGAGAAGTACATCCACATCCGGCCTGCGAGCTGGCGGCCGCGCCTTGCGGTGTGGGGCCGCATGATCAACATCGGCCTGCCCGCGGGCGGCGAGTTCGGCTTCATGTTCCTGTACATGGCGGTCATCTACTGGGTGATCCGTGACTTCGGCGCGGCGGCGCAGGCGGGCTTCGGGCTCGGGACGCGGCTCATGCAGTCGATCTTCCTGCCGGCGATGGCGATCGCGTTCGCGACCGGGCCGATCGCCGGGCAGAACTACGGCGCGAAACAGTATCGGCCGCGTGCGCGAGACGTTTTCCGTCGGCCGCGAAGATCAGCGTCGTCGCTGATGCTCGCGCTGACCCTGCTGTGCCAGTGGCGGCCGGAGTGGCTGGTGGTCGGCTTCACGAAGGACCCGGCCGTCATCGAGGTCGCCTCGCACTTCCTGCGGCTGGTCTCGTTCAACTTCGTCGCCTCGGCGCTCATCTTCACCTGCTCCGGGCATCTTCCAGGGCCTCGGCCACACCTGGCCGGCGCTGGCCGCGACTGCCTCGCGCATCGTCACCTTCATGCGTCCCGGCGATCTGGCTGTCGACCGTGCCGGGACATCGGATCGACCAGGTCTGGTACGTGTCGGTCGTCAGCGTCTGGCTCCAGGCCATGATCAGCTGTCATCCTGCTGCAGCGGACGATGCGGGCGAGGCTGGCATGAGGAAGAAGGAGAAAGGGGACGGTCACCTTCGATCTCCGAAGGGACTCGAAGGAAAAGGTGACCGTCCCCTTTTCCCCTTCCTCACCATTGACCGCGGCGAGACGCTGAACCTGCAGGACCAGATCCGCCAGCGGATCGTGGAACGCGTCGCAGTCGGCTCGCTCGCGCCGACGCAGAAGCTGCCGTCGACGCGCGCGCTCGCGCGGCACCTCAAGGTATCGCGCAACACGGTCGCCGCGGCCTACCAGCGCCTCGTCGCCGACGGCCACCTCGAAGCGCGGCCGCGCAGCGGCATCTACGTCAGCAACGCGCGCTACGCCGCGATCCGCCGCGACGAGCTGCGTGCCGCGGGCGAGCCGACGCCGGTCGAGCCGCCGATCTGGGAGCGACAGCTCGGCGGCTCGCGCCAGATCGAGCGGGCTGATGGTCGTGCCGCCGGACTGGCAGCAGTTTCCGTTTCCGTTCGTCGGCTCGCAGCTCGACCGCTCGCTGTTCCCGGTCGTGGAATGGCGCGAGGCGAGCAAGCTGACGCTCTCGCTGCCGGAAATCGGCGACTGGGCGTCGGACACCGCGAACGCCGACGACGCGCGGCTGTTACAGGAAATCCGCAGCAAGGTCCTGCCGCGCCGCGGCATCCACGCGCGGCCCGACGAGGTCCTCGTCACCGCGGACGGCCAGCAGGCGCTGCAGCCTCACGGTCGAGCTGCTCGTCGAGCCCGGCGCGAGCGTCGCCGTCGAGGAGCCTGGCAACCCGGAGCTGGTCGCGCTGCTGCGGCGACGCGGCGCCGAGATCGTGTTCCAGCCCGTGGACCGCGACGGGATGGTGGTGGACGAACGGATCGCCGGACTGCCGGGTCGTCTACGTCTCGCCCGGCCACCAGCGGCCGACCGGCGTCGCGCTCTCGCGCGCGACGGCGCGCGGCGCTCATGGCGCTCGCGGCCGAGCGTGACTTCATCGTCGTCGAGGACGACTTCGAGAGCGAGGCGGACGACCTCGGCGGGGCGCCGCCGGCGCTGCGCGCCGGCGCGGCAGGGCCGCCGCGTCGCCTACGTCGCGACCCTGCTGCAGCCGCTCGCGCCCGCACTCCGGCTCGGCGTCCTGGTCGCATCGCCTTCGCTCGTGCGTGCGGCGCGCGCGCTCCGGCGCATCACGACCCAGCACCCGCCGCTGTCGGTGCAGCGCACCGCCGCGCACCTGCTCGCGCTCGGGCACTACGACACGATCACCGCGCGCGTCGGCGCGATCTTCCGCCAGCGCCTGCTGGCGCTGCGCGACGCGCTCAACCATTACCTGGTGCACCTCATCGACATCCCGCCGGTGCGCGGCGGCACCGCCTACTGGGTGACGGGTCCGGAATCCGTCGACGTGCAGGAGCTCATGGCCGCTGCCGAGACGCGCGGCGTCCTGATCCAGCCGGCCTCGCATTTCTATTCGGGCGGCAGCGCGCCGCGGAACGTGTTCCGCATGTCGGTCAGCGGCATCCCGGAGGAGCGCATCCGGCCCGGGCGTCGAGGCGCTCGGCCGGACGTTCCGCGCGCTGCTCGCGCGCGAGCGACAGGCCGGTGGAGCCGCTTACCTGCCTGGACGGAGCAGAGCTGCGCGACCAGATCCCGGGCATGACCCTTCTCTTGCAAGACCGTCTACGGCGATCCGCTGACGATCGAGCTGCATGCGGACGGACGCATGAGCGGGCGGGCCGGTTTCGCCAACGAGGACCGGGACGAAGGCCGCTGGTGGCTGGAGGGCGAATTCTGGTGCCGCCAGTGGAGCGAATGGTCCTACGCCCAGGTAGCGCGGTTCCGCATCGTCCTGGAAGGCGAGCGGATTCATTGGGTTAGCGCCGACGGGCGACTGATCGACTCTGGGCTCGTCGCGCCGCCAAACTGGCCCCATCGAAAGGCACTAACTGGACCTATTGGCCACCCCGGCGCCGCGTCATCCTTGCGGCGGTTTCGGGGGGACGAAATGCGGCGATTCGGACTGGCCGCGCTCCAGCTCGAGCTGGGGCACGGCAACAACCTGGACGCGATCGCGGCGGAGATCGCGACGATCCGGCGTCGCTTTCCCTGGGTGGACATGGTCCTGCTCGCCGAGCTCGCGACCTACGGCGTCTCGCTCGAGCGCGCCGAGCCGATGCCCGGTCCCGACCGAGGATCGCTACCGCGCCATCGCGCGCGAGCATGGCTTCTGGCTGCGTGCCGGGCTCGCTCTACGAGCGCGCCGGCGACAAGATCTACAACACGGCGCCGGTCATCGATCCCGCGGGCCAGGTCGTCGCCCGCCACCGCAAGATCTATCCGTTCACGCCCTACGAGAACGGCGTCGCCTCCGGCGACCGCGCGACCGTGTTCGACGTGCCGGGCGTCGGCCGCTTCGGCGTGTCGATCTGCTACGACATGTGGTTCCCGGAGACGAGCCGCGCGCTCGCCTGGATGGGCGCCGAGGTGATCCTGCACCCGAGCCTCACGAACACGATCGACCGCGACGTCGAGATCTCGATCGCGCGCGCCAGCGCCGCGACGAACCAGTGCTACTTCGTCGACCTCAACTGCGCCGGCAACCTCGGCTACGGCCGCTCGAGCGTGTTCGGGCCGGGCGGGGAGGCGCGTGCACGTCGCCGGCACCGGCGCGCGAGATCATCGCCCTCGAGCTCGACCTCGACCTGGTGACCACCGTGCGCGAGCGCGGCTGGCACGGACTCGGCCAGCCGCTCAAGAGCTTCCGCGACATCGCACGTCGACTATCCCTGTTACGCGCCCGGCGCACACCGCGCCGGCGCATTCGCCCACCTGGGACCGCTCGAGCGCCTGCCGCGCCGGCCCGGGAAACCCTGAGGACCACTGCCATGGCAAACTGATCGCCGCATTCCGCGTTCCGCCCTCTCCGCCGCCATCTCGCAGGCGCTGCTCGCCGGCGCCGGCCTCGGCCTCGCCGGTCCCGCGCTCGCGCAGGAGGCGCAGGCGCAGGCAGAGCTCGCGCCCGTCATGGTCACCGCGACGCGCCGCGAGCAGGACATCCTCGACGTGCCGTACAACATCTCGGTCGTGTCCGGCGACGAGATCGCGCTGCGGCAGACGCTCGACTCGCCGGAACTCCTGCGCGGCATCGCGGGCGTCGGCGTCGTCGACCGCGGGCAGCGCAACGCCGCGGTCGTCAGCAGCATCCGCATCCGCGGCCTGAACGTCGACAGCGCTGCGCTCGGCGACTACGCCGTCTCCGTCGGTCGCGACGGTCTCGACCTACGTGGACGACACGCCGATCTTCGCGAACTTCCTGCTGAAGGACATCCAGCGCGTCGAAGTGCTGCGCGGCCCGCAGGGCACGCTGTACGGCTCCGGCGCGCTCGGCGGCACGGTGCGCTACGTCATGAACCCGCCGGAGCTCGGCGAGTTCGGCGCAAGCGTCGGCGGCGCGCTGTCCTCGCGTCGAGGGCTCGGACGGCATCGGCGCTTCCGGTGACCTCACGCTGAACATGCCGGTCGGCGACACGCTCGCGCTGCGGCTCAACCTCACCGTATGCCGACTACCCGGGCCTCACGGACTACGTGAACCTGTACGTGCTCGACGACGAGGGCCTGCCGGTCGCGCCGAACGGCGTGCTGGACCCGGCCACGGAGTACCGCGCAGGTCGAGGACGCCGACGACGTCGAGATCTGGTACGGCGCGCTTCGCGGCGCGCTGGGAGCCGTCGGACACCTTCGACGCGACGCTGTCGTTCTTCGCGCAGTCGGACGACGTCGGCGGGCGCCGCCAGCAGACGCCGGGCGCGGACGGCTTCGGCACACCCGTACCGCGACTACGAGAACGGCTCGATCCAGCTCGAGCCCTCGACGCGCGACGCCGCTGCTCGGCGCGCTCGAGATGAACATCGACCTCGGCTTCGCGACGCTGACGTCCTCGACCTCGTACTACGACCACTCGCGGCGACAGCACCAGCGAGAACACGGGCTTCTACGCGCAGGCCGGGTTCCTGTCCCTTCTACTACAACTACCCGCGGCCGATGGCCTCGGCCGTGCGCACCTGGAGCGACAAGGCGCTGATCCAGGAACTGCGCCTGGTGTCGGACACCGGCGGCCCTGTCGACTACGTCGTCGGCCTCTGGTACCAGGACCAGGACCTGTTCTCGTCGCAGGACAGCTTCCTGCGCGGCTTCAAGCGCTGGTGGGACGCCGCGGACCTGTTCGGCGACCTCGACTTCCTGGTCACCGGCGACCGCGACTTCATCTACCGCCGCGACGAGTCCTTCGAGGACCGCGCGATCTACGGCGAGCTGACCTGGCACGTGACGCGACCGCGTCCACCTGACCGGCGGCGCGCGCTAGTTCGACAACGAGTCGCGCAACGACACGTTCATCGACGTGCCGCTCTACGCTTCGCTGTCGCAGCCGACCCGCGCGACCTTTCAGTCCAGCGAGGATGACGTCCTCCTGAAGGCCAACGTCGCGATCGACATCGGCGACGACGACCTCGTCTACGCCACCTACTCCGAGGGCTACCGGCGCGGCGGCTCGAACGCCGTGCCGCTCGAGGGCAATTTCGCGGAGAGCCGCGGCTGGCAGCTCTACGTCGCAGACACGGTCGAGAACTACGAGATCGGCATCAAGGGCATGCTCGGTGGCGTTGCGCTACGACCTGTCGGCGTTCCTGGTCGACTGGAACGACCCGCAGCTCAACACGGCGACGCCGAACTGGGGCTTCTTCGCGGTGGCGAACGGCGAGAGCGCGGAATCGAAGGGCGTCGGAGCTGCAGCTCTCGGGCGACGTCGGCGACCACGTGACCTACGGCTTCGGCTGGGCCTACACGGACGCGCAGCTGACCGCCGACTTCATCGTCGCCGGTCGGGACGCTGTGTCTATCGAGTGACGGCAAGCCGCTGCCGGGCGCCCCGGAGAACTACGCTGAACGCCTCGCTCGACTGGCGCACGGGCGTCTTGGGCGACAAGGAGTTCATCGCGCACCTGGACGGCTACTACCAGTCCGAGACGCGCAACGCGATCGGCCATGACAAACAGGCTTCAACGTGCCGACTCGAGAGCTTCCAGATCTGGGGCACGGCGTTTACGCTCGCGGCGGACCAATGGAACACATCGCTCTGGGTCAAGAACATCTTCAACGAGGAAGGCGTGACCGGGCACCTTCACCGAGATCTACATGGGCACGGCGCCGGCAGTCGGCTACTTCGGCAACGGCGCGAAGGACCTGATCTCGCTGCCGCGGACCATCGGCCTGTCCTTCAACTACTCCTTCTGACAGCTGAGGGCGAAGAGGGGACAGTCCACCTTTGCCTTGCAAAGGGGACAGTCCCCTTTGCGATAGTGAGCGTCCCCTTCACATTCTTCCCGCCTCGCTGCGTACACTCTCCGGCATGACCGAATCCCGAGACGGCACCGACATGACGGTCGAGATCCGCCGAATCGACGGCCTGCTGCAGGGCCGCCAGATCCACGAGGCCCGCACGCTCTGCGACTCGCTGTTGATGCGGCATCCCGACAGCGCCGAGGGCTGGCTGATCGCGGCGCGCATCTGCCAGCAGGGGGGCGACTACCGCGGCATGCTGGATGCCGCGCGCCGCGCGCTGACGCTCGATCCCTCGAACAACCTTGCGCGCTTCGCCGAGATCGAGGCGCGCATGCACGCCGGCGACATCGCGGGCGCACGGGCGAAGCTGACGGACATCGAGAGCGCCGCGGGCGCGGACAGCGGCGCCTGGCGCCGCCTCGCGATGTTCCACACGCACCTCAACCAGCACGAGCAGGCCGCGACCTGCGCCATCCGCGTCGCGACGCTCAAGCCCTACGACGCCGCAGGCCGCCTACGCCAAGGCGAGCGCGCTGATCGCGGTCGGCCGCATGGCGGAGGCGGAGGAAATCCTCGACGAGCTGATCGGGCGCTCGCCGGAGGACGCCGATGCCTGGTACAACCGGGCGACGCTGCGGCGCCAGGTGCCGGGGCACAACCACGTCGCGCCGCTGCGCGCCGCGCTCGCCGCACGCTCGCCGGGTACCGCGCCGGTCGCGCTTTACTATGCGCTTGCCAAGGAGCTCGAGGACCTCGGCCAGTACGCCGAGTCCTTCGCGGCGCTCGCGCAGGGCGCGAGTGCGCGCCGCAAGGTGCTCTCCTACCGCGTCGAGACCGACGAGCAGGCCATCGCCTCGATCGTCCGGACCTTCGATCGCGCCTGGTACGACTCGCCGACTACGGGCTTCGAGGTCGACGGCCCGATATTCGTCGTCGGCCTGCCGAGCAGCGGCACGACGCTCGTCGAGCGGATCCTGATCCGCCACGAGCAGGTCGCGACGGTCGGCGAAGTGAGCGACCTCGCGCTCGCGGTCACGCGCACGGCCGGTCCCGCCGGCGGCAAGGAAGAGTTGATCAAGGCCGCGGCGCACGTCGATCCCGCGGCGCTCGGCGAGTCCTACTGGACCGCGATCCAGGGCTACGGGCACTCGCGCCGGTTCGTGGTCGACAAGACGCCGCTCAACTTCCTGTACCTCGGGCTGATCGCGAAAGCGCTGCCGCGAACGCCCGCATCGTGCACGTGCGCCGCCATCCGATGGCGTCCTGCTACGCGATGTACAAGACGCTGTTCCGCATGGGCTACCCGTTTTCCTACGACCTCGACGACCTCGGCCGCTACTACGTCGCCTACTCGCGGCTCATGAACTACTGGCGCGCGCTGCTGCCGGGCCGCTTCCTGGACCTCGACTACGAGGCGCTGGTGGCGGACCAGGAGGGCACGACGCGCCGGCTGCTCGAGCACTGCGGCCTCGACTGGCAGTCGGCATGCCTGCGCTTCCACGAGAACCCGGCGCCGACGGCCACCGCGAGCGCTGCGCAGGTGCGCCAGCCGATCTACCGGGAGTCCGTCGACCTGTGGCGGAACTACCGGCAGGAACTCGCCCCGCTCGCGCGCCAGCTCGCGCACAACGGCATCGCCGTCGAATGACGCGCACCGCCGCGTCGCTTCTCGCGCTCCTCGCGCTTGTATCCGCCGCCAGCGCCGAGCGCGCCGGCACCGCGGCGCTCGATGCCGCGATTTTCGACGGGGACAAGAGCTACGACCAGCCAGTGAGCCTCGCTGCCCATGCGATGCCGTTTGGCGCCGAAGCCGCGCAGGCGACCTTCACGGGGCGGCTGCGCTTCACGGTCGCGCCCAAGGACGCGCGCTCGAAGCTGCTCACTGATCGCTGGAAGATTGCCACCGCCGACGGCGCCTGGGCCGTGCCGCCCGCGTTCGACTTCGGCTTCGTGCAGGCGGACGGGCATCTCGTGCCCGTGGAGCGCGGCATCGTCGCGGGCGATGGCGAGTGGTGGGACTGGATCGTCGGACCCGGACGCACCTGGCAGGACGGCGACTCGGGCTGGTCGCGCGCCTCGGTGCCGTTCGCGCTCATCGAGAGGAACGCGAACTGCATCCACAACGGCGTGCTGAGCTTCCGCTTCCGCGGCGAGTCCGAGGTCTCGCGCGTCGCGTACCAGATTTCCCAGGAAACCTGCTGGTACTTCCAGTTCGACGCCTGGGGCACGGCCGCGGCGTCGCGTGTGCCCGACGCCGGCATCGACGCGGCGGCGGTCACCGCCGCGTTTCGCACCGAGACCGCGCGGCGCCTGCCGGTCAAGCCGATCGAGACATTGCGCCGCGACTACACCGGACTCGATCCCGGCAGCTTCGGCTCGGTGGAGGACATCGCGCCGCACGACATGACTGCCTTCGGCGTGCTGCTGCGCGGCGTGCACTACGCGGGCGGCTGCGACACGCGCGCCGGGCACTATCCCTACTGCAACGAGATGTTGCTCCCGTCGTACTCGCTCGCGAAGTCGGTGATGGCGGGCTTCGCGCTCATGCGTGCCGAGCAGCTGCACCCGGGCGTGCGCAATGCGCTGCTCGTGGACTACGTGCCGGAGTGCCGTGCGGCGGGCGGCTGGGAGGGCGTCACCTTCGAGCATCTGCTCGACATGGCGACCGGGCGCTACGACTCGACGGAGGACCAGGCCGACGAGAATGCGATGAACAGCGAGCGGTTCTTCCTGTCGACCACGCACGCCGAGAAGGTCCGGATCGCCTGCACGCGCTTCCCGCGCAAGGACCCGCCGGGTCGGCGCTTCGTCTACCACACGACTGATACCTACCTGCTCGGCACTGCGCTCGCGGCCTGGTGGCGGCAGAAGAACGGGGACGGGGCGGATTTCTATCGCGACCTGCTGGTCGTGCCGGTGTTCAGGCGGCTGGGCCTGAGCCCGGAGCTCGCCGTGCCGCGGCGGACGCTGGACGACGCCGGCGCAGCCGTTCACCGGCTGGGGCCTCGTGCTGCGACGCGACGACCTCGTCAAGCTCGGCGGCTTCCTCTCGCTCGGCGAGGGCAAGCTCGGCCAGGATCAGCTCCTCGATGCGCAGATGGTGCGTGCCGCGCTGCATCGCGACCCGGAGGATCCGGGCTATCGCACGCCGGACGACGTTTTCCGCTACAACAACGGCGTCTGGGCCTGGGACATCGCGAAGTACGCGGACTGCAAGGCGCCCGCGTGGATCCCGTACATGTCCGGCTTCGGAGGCATCACGGTGGCGATGCCGCCGAACAAGGCGGTCTACTATTACGTGAGCGATGGCGGCGTGTTCCGCTGGGCGCGCGCGGTGGCCGAGACGAGCCGGCTGCGCAGCGTCTGTTCGGACAAGGAGCCTGATGACGGCTGACGCGCCAGGCAACGCGAGGCGCTTCCCGACCGCTCCGCCCGACGGGCTGCTGGCAGCAGCGCTGCTCGCCTTCCTCGCCACCGCGGGCTTCTTCTACGTCAACATCATGGCGGCGCTCGTGCCGGGCCTCGTCGACGGGCTCGGCTTCAGCCAGGGCGACGCCGGGCGCGTCGGCTCGCTGAACATCTACGGCGCGGCGCTCGGTGCGCTGTTCGCTGTCGCGATCGTCGGCCGCGTGCGCTGGCGCGCCTTCGCCGCGTGTGCGCTCGTCGTGCTGATGACGCTCGACGCGGCGTCGATCCTGGTGGCGAAGCCCGGGACGCTCATGGCGCTGCGCTTCGTGCACGGCACGGTCGGCGGCGCCCTGGTCGGCGTCGCGTACTCGGTGTTCGCGCGCACGCGCTCGCCGGACCGGGTGTTCGGCATGCTGCTCGCCGTGCAGTTCGGGCTCGGCGGCCTCGGCGTGATGGTGCTGCCGAGGCTCGTGCCAGTGTACGGCCACGGCGTGCTGTTCGTGACGCTGGTTGCGTTCAGCTTCGTTGCGCTGCTGATGCTGCCGTTCCTCGACCGCTATCCTGCCGGCCGTGTGGCGCGGCCCGCGGCGAGCGGCGGCATCCGCAAGGGGCTGCTCGCGGCGACGGCCGCGGCGCTGTTCCTGTTCCAGGCGGGCAACATGGCACTGCTCGTGTACATGATCCCGCTCGCGCGGGATTTCGGCCTCGGGACCGGGTACGCGAGCACGGTGCTCGGCCTCGCGACCTGGGTCGGCATCGCTGGCTGCCTGGCCGTAATCGTTTTCGGGACGCGCTTCGGCCGCGCCTGGCCGCTCGCGATCGCCACGGTGCTGACCGCAGTGGGCTGCTTCGCCTTCCACTGGAGCGGGTTGCCGGGAGTTTTCCTGCTCGCCAACTGCGTGACCAGCATCACCTGGTCGTTCGTTGCGTCATACGTGCTCGGCATGTGCGCCGAATTCGACCAGGCCGGGCGCACCGCGGCGCTCGGCGGATTCGTGTCGAAGATGGGCCTCGCCACCGGGCCCTGGATCGCGGCCTCGCTGATGGACCGCGCCGGCTACGCCGAGCTCATCACGCTCGCCGCGGTCACGGTGGCGCTCAGCCTGCCATTCATGTTCGTGCCGGCGCGGCAGCTGGATAGGGCGTAAGAGGGGACTGTCACCTTTTCCGCAGAGCCGGAAAAGGTGACAGTCCCCGGGCGTCAGACCGCCAGCGCGATCTCCACACGCTTGTTGCGCTTGCCTTCGCTGCGGATCCGCAGCACCCGGATCGCCGCCGATTTCCGCGATGTTGGCGACGTGGGTGCCGCCGCAGGGCTGCAGGTCGATGTCGGGAATCCGCAGCAGCCGCACGCGCCCGGCGCCGCGCGGCGGCTGCACGCTCATGGTCTTGACGAGCTCGGGCCGCGCGTCGAGCTCCTGCGTCCGTGATCCACACCGTCTCGGTCGCGACGCCGCGCGCGATCAGTTCGTTGGTCTCGCTGCTCGATCCGCTCCGCGTCGAGCAGCGCTGATGTCGATGTCGAAATCGAGCCGCGCCTTGTCGGGCGCGATGTTGCCGCCGGTCACCGGCGCGACCACGACGCAGGACATCACGTGCAGCGCGGTGTGCAGGCGCATGAGCGCGTAGCGACGCTCCCAGTCGATCTCGAGGCCGACCGGCTCGCCGACCTCGGGAAGCGCGGCGCCCGCGGCGACGAGAGTGGCGCGACCGCACCCGGGGTTTCGCCCTTGCGCGTGTCCGCGACGACGACACGCTCGCCGTTGTCGCGGATCAGGAAGCCGGTGTCGCCCGGCTGGCCGCCGCCGAGCGGATAGAAGATCGTGCGGTCGAGTTCCACCTTGCCGTCGCTCACGGCCACGACCCGCGCGGTCGCGGTCTTGAGGTACGCATCGTCTCTGAACAGGAGCTCGGTCATGGCAGTGCCCGCTCCCCGCATCCTAAAAGGGGACGCCGACCTTCAAAAGGGGACAGTCACCTTTTCCCGCCGGTTTGTTACGAGCGACAGCGGCAAGTAATCGGAAAAGGTGACTGTCCCCTTTTGAAGGTCGGCGTCCCCTTTTACGGGTCGGGGACGAAGCCGTTCGGGAAGGGGTCGGGCTGCTGCCAGGCGTAACGGTCGCGGGAGCGCGGAATGACGCCGCGGGCGACGAGGTTTTTCCGCGAGTCGTAGTAGATGCGGATGACCTCCTCAGGCGACTCTGTCGCGCGCTCGAAGTGCGTGTATGTCGCACCCGAATCGAGCCGCTGGCCATGTCCAGTGCCGAGGCGCTCCTCCTTGCCGCGCGCTCCCGGAGGCCTTCGCGTCCGCGGACGCTTCCGCCGCGGGTGCGGCCGCCGGCCGGTCGAGCCAGGCGAAATCGTCGCGATACTGGGGCATCACTTCGCGCTCGCGAAACAGCGCGACGCCGATCACGCCCACGTTGTCCGGACGTCCGGTGCGCGCGGCATAGGAGTCGGGCAGGGCGGTGAAATAGAACGCCGCCACCTGGTCCATGCTCTTGCGCCAGCCGTCGATATCGACCAGTCCCCAGGGGTCGAGCACGTAACCGCTCTGCGAGGGCGACGCGGTTTTCCCGGTGATGACATTGACGCCATCCACCGAAGTCACCGCCAGTACCCGACCACCGTCCCGGTTCCTGAGCCGGATCTCGTACTCGCGACCCGGCTCGCCGGCGACGTGGCGCTCGCCGTCATGCCAGTAGACCGGCAGGACTCTTCCCGCTACTCCGGTCGAGGATTTCCACTTCGATGGCCGGCCCGGCGACGGCCAAGAAGGGCAGGCAGGCCGTCAGGGCGGCGACGGCCCGAAGGGTCTTGAAGCGCATGAGATGCTCCCAGGGTGAAGTCCTGTGATCTCAAACGCCGGGTGGCCTTCAGTCGGGTTTGTATATACAATTACCCTTGACTTAATACTCCAGAACGACCCATCGGAGCCCGCGTTGAAGACCGGATTCTTTTCGCGATTTGCCCGGCCGGGCCAGGTCGAAAGCCTGGCCCCGGGAATCGTCCCGCGCGCCGAAGCCGCAGCCGCCGCGGCCGTCGAGGTTGCTCATGCCGTGCGCGGATTCACCCGCCACGCCGCGAGCCGCAGCCACCGGAAATCGGCCATTTCGCTGCGAGTGGATCCGGAGGTTTTGAGCTGGTTCAAAGCCCAGGGACCCGGCTATCAGACGCGCATGAACGCGGTGCTCCGGGCGTACAAGGACGCCTCGAGCTGAATCCGTCGCGGGCGCGTCAAACCCGCAAACTGGCCGCTTCTGCGCGGCTGTCGGCTCGTCTCCATGCCCTGCAGCACCGTAGGTGCTAATCGGATGATCGTACACATCCGATTTCATCCGTAACCGGCTCGGGACAACCGCCCAGGCGGAACGGCCGCATGCGGCAAGACTCGCCGCTGGGTCCGCTATAGCCGTGGTTTCCCGGTTACGGCCGTTCCTGCGCCTCGGCGCGTGTCGTGACCTGTGGCTTGAGACGCTGCAGATCCCCTGGATCGTTGCGAGCATTCCACGCGGACTGAGGCCGCCGACCGCTGCCTATATCCCTGCATCGACAACTGCCTGCAAGGCCTGAGCCGACGGGCGCGCGCAATCCTATCTGTATATACAAATGGGCGCGGCCATGTTGCCGACGCCAAGTCTGGTCCGGGCAGAGGCCGATGGTCGTTCCAGAGGGCCCTTGACCGGTTGGCGAAATCCGCCCGTCGAGCCGTGCTGTATATACGAAAGCACGGTACCGCAGTCCCGGCGGGCAAATCGATGGCTCAAGCGTCCGCGGCCGCGGGGCGCCGGCGCCTCAGACTCGCAATGTCGAGGAGAGATGCCCGCGATTGCTGCATCTGCCACCTTTGAAGCCGCTGGCGCTCGGCGATGAGTCGCCGGACGCCGCCGATCCGTCTACGCTATGCGTCGAAGTGGACTGACTACTGGTTGCGGGGGCGACTCGCCGTGCGGTCGGCCCGTGCTGCGGTGGAAAACAACTGACGAGGGGAAACGCGTAATGAAAAAGATCAAGCCGAGCGGCGGCCTGTCGCTGTTGCTCACGCTGGTGCTCCTGGGGCCGATCGCTGCAGTCGCGCAGACGACGAGCACGACCGAGGTGCGCAATTTCGAGGTGATTTCGGTGGTCGGCAACCAGCTGGTGGTGAGAGACGAGCTCGGCACGCGCGAGATTACGGTGCCGCCCGACTTCCGCTTCACGGTCAACGGCCAGTCGCTGGCGGTATCGGACCTGAAGGCCGGCATGAAGGGCACGGCGGCGGTCACCACCACGACGACGTCGCGGCCGGTGTATGTCACCGAGGTCAAGGAAGCGCTGGTAGTGAAGCGGACCGGGACGTCCATCATCGTGAGGGACACCGGGACCGGCAAGTCCTATCACTTCAACCAGAAGTCGATCAACGACCGCAACATCAAGCTTTTCCTGGATGAAAAGCCGGTCAAGGTGACCGACCTGGATGCCGGGCAGAAGATCACGGCGACGATCGTGACCGCCGCGCCCGCCGCAGGTGCTGACCGAGAAGCAGGTGGAGGCCGTGCTCGCGAATCCCGACGCGCCGGTTGAAACGGTAGTCGCGGCCACCCCGGCCCCGGAAGCTCCGGCCGCAGAAGCGCCCGCAGCGGCGGCTGAGCCGGCTGCCGAGCCGGCGCCGGAGCCGGTGGCGGAGCCTGTGCAGGCCGCGGAAGTTGCGCCGGCACCAGCGCCAGCCGATTCCCCTTCGCACTTTGAAACGTTGCCGAAGCCCTTCTTCAAGCACCCGTTCTTCATGCTGCTGGTGTTCATCATCGCCGTGGCCCTCGTATGGGTGCTCGTGCGTCGCCGCAGAACGAAGTAGCCGCTCGCGGGCGCATCGAGTTCAGGTTGAGGTTTCAGGGGAGTGCAGGCGGAGCGATCCTCCGTGTTCTGCGATACCAACAAAGGAGAGGGAGATGTTGAAGGCAAGACACGGGACAGCGCTCGCAGCATTGCTGGCGATCGCACTGTTGGCCTCGGGGAGTGCAGTCGCGCAGACGACGAGCACGACCGAGGTGCGCAATTTCGAGGTGATTTCGGTGGTCGGCAACCAGCTGGTGGTGAGAGACGAGCTCGGCACGCGCGAGATTACGGTGCCGCCCGACTTCCGCTTCACGGTCAACGGCCAGTCGCTGGCGGTATCGGACCTGAAGGCCGGCATGAAGGGCACGGCGGCGGTCACCACGCACGACGACGTCGCGGCCGGTGTATGTCACCGAGGTCAAGGAAGCGCTGGTAGTGAAGCGGACCGGGACGTCCATCATCGTGAGGGACACCGGGACCGGCAAGTCCTATCACTTCAACCAGAAGTCGATCAACGACCGCAACATCAAGCTTTTCCTGGATGAAAAGCCGGTCAAGGTGACCGACCTGGATGCCGGGCAGAAGATCACGGCGACGATCGTGACCGCCGCCCCGCCGCAGGTGCTGACCGAGAAGCAGGTGGAGGCCGTGCTCGCGAATCCCGACGCGCCGGTTGAAACGGTAGTCGCGGCCACCCCGGCCCCGGAAGCTCCGGCCGCAGAAGCGCCCGCAGCGGCGGCTGAGCCGGCTGCCGAGCCGGCGCCGGAGCCGGTGGCGGAGCCTGTGCAGGCCGCGGAAGTTGCGCCGGCACCAGCGCCAGCGCCGCCGCCTGCCGAGGAGTCGAGCAATCTCTGGATGTGGCTCGTGCTGCTGCTCGTGCTGGCGCTCGTGTTCTGGCTGATCGCGCGCCGCAGCAACAAGAAGGCGCCGCAGTAACCCCAGTACCGTGCGGCCCCGGGATGTGGCGACAGCCACATCCGGGGCCGCCATTGCATTCACGTGAGCGCGCCCGATAGGATGCCTTTGAGCATCCAGGGGAGCGAAGCCGTGAGCCGGACACCCGCGCGAAAAGCCCAGATCCCGCACCTTGGCCCCCTCGGCCAGCGTGCGCGCCTAGCCACCGAGTCCCGCGCCTTCCCGCGCATGAAGGACGGCGCAGTCCCGCGCGCGGGCTGGGTGCGTGAGATCCGCACTGCGCTCGGCCTCTCGCAGTCGCAGCTCGCGAAGCGCGCGGGTGTCTCGCGCGCGACGGTGCAGCAGATGGAGCGTGCCGAGGCACAGCGGCGAATCACCCTGGCGAGCCTCGACAAGCTCGCGGCCGCCATGGACTGCCAGGTCGCAGTCGCGATCGTGCCGAAGGGCGGCTCGCTCGAAGACGTTCGTCGCCGCCAGGCGGCGATGAAGGCCGAGGCGATCCTTCATGAGCGGACCAAGGACAACAAGCACCCGCCGCGGCCTGCCGACCTCGAGCGGCGCAAGCAGCAGCTCGTCACCAGGCTCCTGCGCGGCAGCCGCCGCCGCCTCTGGCGTTAATAAAAGGGGACGCTCACCTTTTCCTAAATGGGACGGTCACCTTTAAGAAAAGGGGACGCTTACCTTTGGGAAAAGGTGAGCGTCCCCTTTTTGCAGACAAAAAAAAGCGGCCGGGGTGACCCGGCCGCCTTGATCGACTCTTAAGTCAGTCGGTCTTAGGACGACGGCTGCTGCGAAGGCTGGCCGATCTGCGAGATCGCTTCCTTCAGCTTGGCCGAGCCTTCCGCGGTCTTGCCAGCCGCGCAAAGCTTCTCGCCCTCATCGCGGGCGGCCTTGGCCTGGCTCAGCTGCTCCGCGGTGGCGGCGGCGGCGGCCTGGTCAAACTGCGCCTGCAGGGACGCACAGTCCGAAGAAGCCTGCGGGGCCTCCTGGGCTAGCGCTGCGGGACCGAAGGCGAGCGCGGCGCTCGCGATAATGGCGTGACGAATCTTCATGAAATCTCTCCTTCACTCTGTTCTTGCCGGTACCGGCAGGTCACATCAAACACCATTCGCCGCGCGATTGCCGATTGTGCCGTCTCTCAACAGCGACAGGATTTCATCCGCCGAAAGGCCGAGTTCGGCGGCCAGCACGGCCTCCGTGTTGGCGCCGAGGAGTGGAGGAGGTTTGGAGTATTCGAGCGCATTTCGCGAGAAAACCACGGGATTTCGCACTTGCGGCAGCTGTCCGCCCGCCGCGTGCGGCAGCTCGAAGCGCAGCTTGCGGTGCTTCACCTGAGGTTCTTCGAAGGTTTCCGCGAGGCTGTTGATGGGCCCGCAGGGCACGTTTGCCCGGGTCAGCAGTTTCACCCAATCCTTCGTAGTCTTCTTCCGACACAGCTTTTCGAGCTCTGAAACGAGCTTGTTGCGGTGCTCGACGCGCCCGGCGTTGGTGCGAAAGCGCGCGTCGCGCTGGAGCTTCGCCGCACCCGCCGTCTTGCAGAACGACTGGAACTGCCGGTCGTTGCCGACCGCCAGCATCAGCCAGGAGTCCTTAGTCCGGAACGCCTGGTAGGGAACGATGTTCGGGTGCGCCGTGCCCCGACGGCGCGGTGACTCGCCGGTCACCAGGTAGTTGAGCGCCTGGTTCGCGAGCGCGGCGATCTGCGTGTCGAGCAGCGCGAGGTCGATGTACTCGCCCCGGCCCGAATGCTCGCGCTCGACGAGCGCTGCCGTGATCGCGTTTGCCGCATAGAGCCCGGCGATGAGGTCCGACACCGCGACGCCGACCTTGACCGGGCCGGCACCCGGCTCGCCGTCCGGCACGCCGGTCACGCTCATGAGTCCCGAGACCGCCTGGATCATCGCGTCGTAGCCGGGCTCGGCGGCCGCGGGCCCATCCTGGCCGTAGGCCGAGATCGAACAATAAATGAGTCGCGGGTTCACGCCCTTCATCGACTTGTAGCCGAGCCGATACTTCGCGAGCGTGCCGACCTTGAAGTTCTCGATCAGGACGTCGGCGCGCAGCGCGAGCGAACGGACCAGCTGCTGGCCCGCGGCCTTCGTGAAATCGATCGCGAGCGAATGCTTGCCGCGGTTCGTGCTCGCGTAGTACGCGGAGTCGATGGTCGCCTTGCCTTTGCCGTCCGGGATCCAGGGCGGACCCCAGTGGCGCGTGTCGTCGCCGCTGCCGGGCTTTTCAATTTTCCAGACCGTGGCACCGAAATCGGCGAGGCACTGCGTCGCCCAGGGTCCGGCGAGGATGCGGCTGAGATCGAGGACCTTGATGCCGGCGAGCGGACCCATGCATCCGTATTATGGTCTGAAACGTAGAAGGAGCATTACGGGAACGGGGCATCTTCATGGGCGCTAGATTTCTGGCGGGCGGCGCGCTCGCTCTCGCGGCGGGACAGGCGCTCGCCGGCGGGGTGACCGCCACCGGTCTCGAAGAAGTCGTCGTCACGGCCAACCGCATCGCGCTCGCCGGCATCCCCCGCGCGGCCAGCGAAGGCAGCGTGTTGCATGAGCAGCTCGAGAACCGGCCGCTGCTTCGAGCCGGCGAGATCCTCGAAGTCGTGCCCGGCCTGATCGTCACGCAGCACACCGGCGACGGGAAGGCGAACCAGTATTTTCTGCGCGGCTTCAACCTCGATCACGGCACCGACTTCCTGACCCGCGTCGAGGGCATGTCGGTCAACATGCCGACGCACGGCCACGGCCAGGGCTACATGGATCTCAACTTCGTGATCCCTGAGCTGATCGAGCGCGTCGACTACCACAAGGGCACGTACTACCCCGAGCTTGGCAACTTCTCCGCCGCCGGCGCGGCGGAGCTTCACTATTTCGAGCGGCTCGATCCCTCGGTCTCCCTGACCGCCGGCGAGGACGAGTACGTCCGCGCCGTCGGCGCGGGTTCCGTCCCGCTCGCGGGCGGCGATCTCCTGCTCGCGCTCGAATACAACACGACGGACGGTCCCTGGGAGCTGCCGCAGGACCTGCGCAAGGTGAACGGCGTCGCGAGCTATTCGCGCGCGACGGACACCGGCAGCTGGTCGCTTGGACTTCATGGCCTACGACAGCGAGTGGACGGCGACCGACCAGGTGCCGCTGCGCGCCGTGCAGGACGGCACGATCGGCCGCTTCGGCACCATCGACCCGACCAACGGCGGCGAGTCGCATCGCTACTCGTTGTCCCTGTCGGGCGACCGGGCATTCGGCGAGCGCGAGCTCGAGTACTCCGCCTGGGCCCTGGACTATCACCTCGAGCTGTTCTCGAACTTCACCTACGCGCTCGACCCGGTGAACGGCGACCAGTTCGAGCAGTTCGACGACCGTCGCGCGGCAGGCGGCAGCCTCGCCTGGTCGCAACCGCTCTCCGGCGACGGGCGCTGGGCGCTGAACACGGGCATCGAGCTGCGGCACGACGACATCTCGCCGGTCGGCCTCTACCTGACGACCGCGCGCGAGCGCCACACGACGATCCGCGAAGACGAGGTGCGCCAGACCCAGACCGGGGCGTGGATGGGCCTCGAGACGCGCTGGACGCCGACGTTTCGCAGTGAAGTCGGCCTGCGCTACGACCGCATCGACTACGACGTGGACAGCGATCTCGATGCAAATTCGGGCTCGGGCAACGACGACCTCGTGAGCCCGAAGCTCTCGCTCGTGTTCGGGCCCTGGCGCGAGACGGAGTTGTTCGTGTCCGCCGGCCAGGGCTTCCACGGCAACGACATCCGCGGCGCGACGATTATGGTGGACCCGGTGGATGGTGTGACGCCGGTCGATCAGGTGACGCCGCTGGTCGAAGCGGACGGCATGGAAGCGGGCCTGCGCACGTCGCTCATCCCGCGCATGCAGCTCTCGCTCGCGCTGTGGCAGCTCGAGATCGATTCGGAGCTGCTGTTCGTCGGCGACGGCGGCACGACCGAGGCCAGCCGCCCGAGTCGCCGGCGCGGCGTCGAGCTCGGCCTGTACGCGCGGCCGACCGACTGGATGATCGTGGACGCGGACCTCGCCTGGTCGGAGCCGCGCTTCCGCGACGACGACCCCGCGGGCGACCGGATTCCCGGCGCGGTCGAGCGCGTGGCGTCGCTCGGCGTCACCTTCGATCACGAGAGCGGCTGGTTCGGCGGCGCGCGCCTGCGCTATCTCGGACCTTCCGCACTCATCGAGGACAACAGCGTGCGCGCGCCGGGCTCGACGCTCGTCAACCTGGAGGCGGGTCGCCGTTTCGGCGAGCGCCTGCGGCTCACGCTCGGCCTGTTCAACGCCTTCGACGAGGACGCGAGCGACATCCGCTATTACTACGAGTCGCAGCTGCCGGGCGAGGCGGCGCCGGTCGAGGACATCCACTTCCACCCGGTCGAGCCGCGGACCCTTCGGCTGACGGTCAAGCTCGGACTCTGACCAACGCTTGACTTCCTGCCCAGTCGGCGCACCGTAGCCGAACTACTAGAAAAGGCGGGCCTCCCACGAGAGACCTGCCATGCCTCCCTACGAAGCGTCGGCGACGACGCAGATTTCAAAAGGCTCATGGCCGCGGCAACGGTCCGCGCTCAAGAAAATTTGGCGTGCGCGCCAATGGGGGATTGCATGCGTTTCATTCTGGTCTTGCTCTGTTTCGCAGTCGCAGCGACTGCGTCCTCGTCAGCTGTCACGGCAGCGGGCGTCGATCCCGCTCGCACGGTCATCTATGTCAACAGGGGTGCGGAGCCTGGCGGTGACGGCAGTCATGATTTCCCCTACAGGAGTCTGCCGCCTGCGCTGAACAAAGCGCGCGCGACGGCGGGCGCCGTCACCGTTCGCCTCGCGCCAGGGCGCTACGTGGTCAATTCCACGCTCGTGATCAACCGGTCGCTGATCCTTCGTGGCTCGAGCGAGCTCGTCAAAGACCCCGACGGGCCTCCCCACCGGAGAGGTTCTGCCGGGCACCGAAACGCTCATTGTGGCGAGCGCCAGCCTCGGAGCCCAGCCGCTGATCTCGGTCGGTCGAGCCGATGGAGTCGTCATCAATAGAGTGACGATTCGGAACCTTGTTCTCACCCACGCCGACTCCCTGGCCACGCAACTGACCCTCCGGCGCGTCCAGGACTATCGGGTCTCAAACAATGTGTTTCGCACCAGCGGACGAATCGGGCTCGAGTCGATCGCGTCTTCGGGCGAGGTGATCGGGAATCACTTCAGCCAGCTGGAGACCGGCGCGATCTTCGCGGGCGGTTATCTGGAGTCTCCCTCAAACGTGCTGTTCGAAGGCAACCGTTCGGTCGACAACGAGGGGGCCGGCGTGCTCCTCAACGGTGCGAGCGTGTTCATTCCGGAGCACGGCGATCAGCTTGTCGCGGATGTCCAGAACAACGACCTGGCCCGCAACTACTTTGCCGCGCATTTGCTCATCATTTTTCGCGAGCCCGGACTTCCCGGCGACACACAGGAGACCGGCAACATCCACGCACTTCTCAAGGGAAATATCATTCGAGATACCGTCGCCGGCGTCGTGATCGAGGCAGGCTATCCTTACCGGGAATTGGAGGGCGGCGCTTGCGACCCCCGGATCTACTCGGGCTCCGTCGACCTGACGGCCGAAGACAACACATTGATCAACAACTTCTACGGCAATCTCTGGGTCTCGTCTACGCGTTGGCAGGCCAGCCGGGAGCCGAGTTTTCGTGCAGCTTGGGGCTACCTCCATGCCGCCAGGATCACGATCTCGGACCCGCAGGGCAATTTTGAGCAACAAGATGACATTACTTACGGGACGATCTTTTACGACAACCTGGCGCGCGATCCGCACGTTGGGTCCTGCGCCGGTGATGAGGATCACGAGCGGCTCGGCAACGTGCTCCTCTACAACGACGAACGCCTCCGGGGCAGAGACTACATGGGGATGTGAGCGAGATAGGCTTCCGCGTCGGCGAGGCTGACGACCTCCGCGTACTTCGCCTGCAGGTCAAACAGGCTCGCCTCGTGCGGCGCCGCGTGCCGGTCGCCGACCGCCTCGCGCACGACCAGCGGCACGAAGCCGTGCTGGCAGGCGTCCACCGCGCTCGCCCGCACGCAGCCGGAAGTCGAGAGGCCTGCGATCAGCAGCGTATCGATCCCGAGCGCCTGCAGGGACTCGGCGAGCGTCGTGCCGAAGAACGCGCTCGCGTACTGCTTGGTGAACACCGGCTCGCCGGGCCGCGGCTCGAGGCCGGCCGCGAACGCGGCCAGCTCCGGATGCCGGCCGCGCTCGAAGCTGGCAAGCGCCGGAAGCTTCCTGAAGAACACACCGCCGTCCGCGCCGCCCGGCTCGTAGGCGACGTTGGTGTGCATCACCGGGATCCCGGCCGCGCGCGCGCGCTCGAGCAGCCGCGCGGCCGCGACGCGCGCGTCCTCGACGCCCGCATAGAGCGGCGAGCCGGGCTCGAGGTAGGCGCGCACGAAATCCACGACCAGCAGCGCCGGCCTGCTCCCGGGCGCGAGCGTCCGGCTGGCGGGCGCGGGCGATCGTTGGCGGCGGTCATGTCAGCGCCCGGATCAGCGATTCAGCGCACCGCGCGCCGCGTGAATGTGCGACAGCATCACGGACGCGGCCCAGTCCGGGTCGCGCGCCTCCAGCGCGCGCACGATCTCGAGGTGGTGATGGGAGCTGCGCTCGAGGTCCTCGGGCGTGTACTTCTGGAAGGTGCGCATCATGAGCGGTGCCTCGATCAGCGCGGCGAGCGCGCGCGCGAGACGGGCGCTCGCGGCCGCTTCCTGGAGGCGGCGGTGGAACTGGCTGTTGAGCTCGGCGATGCGCTCGAGATGCCCGGCCTTGCGCTCGACCGACTCGCGATGCTGCGTCTCGGCGAGGCGCTTGAGCTCCGCGATCTGCTCCGGCGTGGCGCGCAGCGTCGCGCGCCGCGCACTGTACGATTCGAGCATCGCGCGCAGGTCGAAGACCTCGTCGGAATCGGCCTCGGACCAGACGGTCACCACGGCGCCGAGGTTGGGGGTGAACTCGACCAGCCCCTCGGCGTCGAGCCGCCGGAGCGCCTCGCGCACCGGCGTGCGGCTGACGCCGACCGCGGTCGCGATCTCCTGCTCGGTCAGGCGCGCTCCCGCGAGGTAGCGCCCGGCGATGATGCCGGTCCGTACCGCGTCGTAGGCCCTGTCGACTGCGCGCACCGCGTGCTCCCCCTGCCGTTGCATTGTAGCGTCAGGCCCGGCCCGCAGCTGTGCGGCGCCGAACCCGCGCGCGCGACTGGAACTGCGGCGCGGCCGGCGGCTCGAGCCCGGTCTCCGACCTGCAGCGCGACTTGAGCTCGGCAATGTCGCGGAAGCCGCGGTCGAAGAGGGAAGCCGCGCCGCGCTTCGCCGCCATCTCGGCGCGCAGCGACTTGGTCGCCGCGGCGTCCACGCGTCCAGACTTCATCACCACGCCGTAGCGGCGCGCGCCGCCCTCGCTGACGAGTCCTGCCTCGACGTCGAAGGCGACCTTCGCGGGCTCGCGCTCGAACGGGTCGCCGCAGCCGCCGCCGCCCCAGGTCTCGTACACGACGAGGTCGCCCGGCTCGACCTTCACGCGATCGGTCTTCGAGGGCAGGAGCTGCTCGCTGCCGTCCGCGCGCTTCAGGAGCTTGCGACTGCGCGCGCCGGGAAGTCCCCCGTTCACGCCCCAGGGATAAGTCAGCCAGCGGTCGTCGTGGATCGAGATCTCGCCCGGCTCGAGGAAGCGGTAGCCGATGCGGATGCCGTTGCCGCCGCGGAATTTTCCGGGACCGCCCGAGTCGGTAATCGTCTCGTAGGTGTCGATGCGCAGCGGAAAGTAGCTTTCGAGGAACTCGTTCGGCACGTTGGTGAACGAGGGCCACAGCGAGTGGCCGTCGGGCCCGTCGCCGAACGGCTTACCCGGGATACCGCCGAAGCCGATCTGGTACAGCTGGTACCACTCGCCATTCTTGTCGTAGCCCGAGTACATGAAGTGCGGGCTGTCGGAGAATCCGGCCGCGCACATGAACGCGGGATTGCCCTGGCCGAGCAGGCCGCCCAGCACGTCGAAGATGCGGCCGAGCGCGTGCGTGCGGCAGGAGAGCGCGGCGGGCTTCAGCGGCTTCAGCAGCGTGCCCTCGGGAATGCGCACCTCCATCAGGTCGTAGAAGCCGTCGTTGAACAGGATCTGCGGGTCGAACACCATGATCATGTACACGCCCGCGAACATCTTGAACATCTCCTCGTTCAGCAGGAAGTTGATCGAGGAGATCGACTGCGGGTCGGTGCCGGTGAAGTCGAAGATGCACTTGTCGCCCTCGCGCCACATGGTGCAGGCGATCTTGTACGGCCCCATGTTCATGCCGTCGTCGCAGACGTAATCCTCGAAGTACTGCTTCGTCTCGGGGACCGTGCGGCGGATCAGCTCGCGCATGGCGCGCTTGTTGCGCTCCAGCATGGCGTCCATGGCGGAGAAGAACACGTCGTCGCCGAAGCGGCGCGAGAGGTCGACGCAGCGGATCGCAGCGGTGCGCAGAGCGGCGACGATCGCGTGGAAGTCCGAGTAGTTCCAGGTCGGCAACCGGCAGTTGTGCAGGATCACCTTCAGCACGTCGTCCTGGAGCTGCCCGGCACGGATGATCTTGACCGGCGGCACGGCAATGCCTTCCTCGTAGAAGGTGCGTGCGTCGGTCGGCAGCGAGCCCGGCACCTTGCCGCCGACGTCGGTCATATGCCCGAACATCGCGGCCCAGGCGATCACGCGGCCGTCCTTGAACACCGGCATCAGCAACAGCCAGTCGTTGATGTGGCTGATCGCGCCGTTGCAGGAGTAGGGATCGTTGGTAAGGAACACGTCGCCTTCCTCGACCGTGCCGTCGTAGCCCTGCAGGAAGCCGTGGATGAACGAGCCGAACTGGCCGACCACCATCTTGCCCTCGAGGTTCGCGATCAGCGGGAACTCGTCGTGCTGCTCGCGGATGCCGGGCGACATCGCGGTGCGGAACAGCACCGTGTCCATCTCGAAGCGCGCGTTCCTGAGCGCACTCTCGATGATGTCGATGGTGACGCTGTCCACCTTCAGCTTGCGGAACGGCTTGCGGTTCTTCTGGACGATCTTCGCGGGCATGGCGGTTTCCTAGCGGAGGCCCTTGTGGCCGTCCGGGTAGATCAGGATGTTGCCGAGGCGGTCGACGAGCCCGGTGTGCTTCGGCAGCACGACCGTGGTCGAATCCATTTCCATCACGATCGCGGGCCCCTTGATGCGGTTGCCGGCCTTGAGCTTCGCGCGGTCATACACCGTTGCCCGCAGGCTCTTGCGGTCGATCGTGACCGGCTGCCGGCCGACCGCGGCGGCCTTCGGGTCGCGGCTGCCGCGCGCGATCGCCGGACGCTTGACCTTGATGCCGCGGCCCTGCACCACGGCGCGCAGCGCCACGAACTCGTGCTCGAGCGGCAGCGCGAAGGTGAACAGGCGCTTGTGCTCGGCGTCGAAGGGATCGGAGATCGCCTTGAGGCCGCGCTTCTTGAGGTCCGCGGGATCGACGTCGATCGTGAGCCGGAGCCCCTGGCCGTGGTAGCGCACGTCCACCTGGAAACTCCGCTGCAGCTCCTTGGCAGGCACTTTCTCGCGCTCGAGTGCCGCCGCGGCGGTCGCCGAGAGCTGGCCGAGGATGCGGCCGATCTCCTTGGCGTCGGTCTCGCTGAACTTGCGGATGAAGGTGCGCGCCGACTCGTCGCGCAGCGCCGTCGTTGCGTCGCCGAGCGCGCACAGCACACCCGGCCCGGGCGGGATGATGGCGGGCCAGGAGCCGAGCAGGCGCGACAGCGCGTTCGCGTGCAGCGGGCCCGCGCCGCCGAAGGCGATCAGCGCGTAGTCGCGCGGGTCGTGGCCCTGCTCGACGGACACCAGCCGGAGCGCCCCGACCATGTTCTCGTTGACGATGTCGTAGATGCCCTGCGCCGCGTCCTCGACCGACTTGCCG
Organism: uncultured Gammaproteobacteria bacterium; assembly: GCA_963817195.1. Classification (GTDB taxonomy): domain Bacteria; phylum Pseudomonadota; class Gammaproteobacteria; order Steroidobacterales; family Steroidobacteraceae; genus SCUD01. Next base: position 75,593 of record CAWFNJ010000003.1, on the reverse strand, counting down.
AGCGCGACGGCGATCTTCACGACCGCCGAGGCCGCCAGGTCGCGCTTGAGCTCGAGGTCGCCGCCGAGGCGCTGCATCGGCGGCAGGTAGCCGAGCACCACGTTCGCATCGGTCACCGTCGGCTCCGCGCCGCCGCGCCCGTAGGCCGCAGGTCCCGGGTCCGCGCCCGCCGACTGCGGGCCGACCCGCAGCGCCTTGGTGAGCTCGGGCACGTGCGCGATCGAGCCGCCGCCCGCGCCGACCGAGCGGATGTCGACCGATGACGCGCGCACGGTGACGTCGCCGACCGTCGTCTCGCGCCGCAGGCGCGGGCTGCCGTCCATGATCAAGGCGACGTCGGTGGACGTGCCGCCGACGTCCACGGTGAGCAGGTTCGGGAATCCCGCCTGCAGGGCGACCCAGAGCGCGCCCGTCACGCCGCCCGCGGGACCGGACATCAGCAGGTTCACCGGGTATTCCTCGGCCGAGGCGGCCGAGGCGAGCCCGCCGTCCGAGCGCAGGATGTGCAGCTTCACCTCGCCCGCCTTCGAGGCGAGCTTGTTCTTGAGATTGTTCACGTAACGCTGCACGACCGGGCGCACGTACGAGTTCGCGACCGTCGTGACCGTGCGCTCGTATTCCTGCATCTCGGGCACGACCTCGGAGGAGAGCGACACCGGCACGCCCGGCAGCGCGTCGGCGGCGATCTCGCGGATGCGCCGCTCGTGGGCGTCGTTCGCGAAAGCATTGATCAGCGAGACGGTCAGTGCCTCGATCTTCGCGCTCTTCAGTTTCGCGAGCGCAGCGCGCAATGCGCCCTCGTCGAGCGGGCGCACGACCTCGCCGCGCGCGTCCACGCGCTCGTCCGCCTCGATCGTGAGCGCGAGCGGCGCCATTGGCAGCGACTTGTTGTAGATCACCCAGCCGCCGAGGCCGCCCGGCACGTAGGAGCGGGCGATCTGCAGCACCTGGCGGTAGCCCTTGGTCGTCACCAGGCCGACCTTTGCGCCTGAGCTGGTCAGCACGGTGTTGGTCGCGACGGTCGTGCCGTGCATCACGTGCTCGATCGCGTTCGCTTTGATGCCGGCGAGGCGGCAGATGCGGTCGAGCCCCTTCAGCACGCCGACCGACTGGTCCTTCGGCGTGCTCGGGACCTTGGCGCTCCAGGTCCGGCCGCTCTTCTCGTCGACCAGCAGCAGGTCGGTGAAGGTGCCGCCGACGTCGATGCCGAGTCTGTAACTCACTGCGTCTCCTTCGCAGCCGGGAAGCCCCCGGCCTTGGTCAACAGGCTCGGCACTTTCCGGCCAAACGTCTCCTCGAGCCAGCGCGCGGTCGCGATCGTGCGCTCGAGATCGATGCCGGTCTCGACGCCCATGCGGGCCAGCATGTAGAGGAGATCCTCGGTCGGTATGTTACCCGTCGCCGCGGGCGCGAACGGGCAGCCGCCGATGCCGCCGATGCTGGCATCGAGCACCTCGACGCCGGCCTCGACCGCCGCGAACGCGTTCGCGATGCCGGTGTTGCGCGTGTTGTGGAAATGGCAGCGCAGCCGCAGGCCCGGCAGCTTGTCCCGGATCCGCCCGACGAGGTCGGTCACCTGGCTCGGCACGCCGGCGCCGATCGAGTCGGCGATCGCGATCTCGACCGGCTCGCCTGCGGCGAGCGTCTCGGCGAGAGCGACCACGTGCTCGGGCGCGACTTCGCCCTCGAACGGGCAGCCGAAGGCGGCGGAGATCGTGACCTGCGCGCGCACGCCGGCTTCTCTGCGCCGCGCGCGCGATCTCGAGCCAGGCGGCGGTCGATTCCGCGGTCGTCGCGCCCTGGTTGCGGACATTGAAAGTGTCGCTCGCGACCACGACCATGCCGATCTCGTCGCAGCCCGCGGCGAGCGCGCGGTCGAAGCCGCGCCGGTTCAGCACCAGCCCGATGTAGCGCACGCCGTCGTGGCGCGGCAGCGAGCGGACCAGCTCGTCGGCGTCCGCCATCTGCGGCACGCGCCGCGGGTTCACGAAGCTCGCGACCTCGATGCGCCGGATGCCGCAGCCGACCGCGCGCTCGATGAACTCGCGCTTCACCGCGAGCGACAGCACCTCGGGCTCGTTCTGCAGCCCGTCGCGCGGTCCGACTTCGACGATCTCGATGCGGCGGCGCGCGAAGTCATGCTCTGATTGTATACACGATCAGCAAGCCGTCGTAGCTTCAGGCGCTTGGTTGACGGTCAATGGGATTAGATTGTATACACAAATCATGGCAGCGACCGGTTTTCAGCACGGGCCCCTGGGGGACCTGCGGGTGCTCGAGCTGGGCACCCTGCTGGCCGGCCCGTTCTGCGGCCAGCTGCTGGGCGACCTCGGCGCCGAGGTCATCAAGATCGAGCCGCCGGGGCAGGGCGACCCGATGCGGGTCTGGGGCCGGCAGAAAGCCGGCGAGCCCTCGCTCTGGTGGCCGGTCATCGCCCGCAACAAGAAAGCGATCACGCTGGACCTGCGCCAGGCCGAAGGACAGGCGCTGCTGCTCGAGCTCGCCGCCAAGTCGGATTTCCTGCTCGAGAACTTCCGTCCCGGGCACGCTCGAGAAATGGAACCTCGGCTGGAAGCGGCTGCACGCCGCGAATCCGCGCCTGATCATGATCCGCGTGTCCGGCTACGGCCAGACCGGGCCGTACGCCGCACGCGCCGGCTTCGGCGCGATCGGTGAGGCGATGGGCGGGCCTGCGCTACGTGGTCGGCGACCCGGGCTCGCCGCCCGCGCGCGTCGGCATCTCGATCGGCGACTCGCTGGCCGCGACCTTCGCCTGCGTCGGCGCGCTCGCGGCGCTGCACCATCGCGAGCGCACCGGGCGAGGGCCAGGTCGTCGACTCCGCGATCTACGAGGCCGTGCTCGGCATGATGGAGTCGCTGGTCACCGAGTTCGACAAGACCGGCTACATCCGCGAGCGCACCGGCGCCATCCTGCCGAACGTCGCGCCCTCCAACGTCTACCCGACGCGGACGGCCTGGTGCTGATCGCCGCGAACCAGGACACGGTGTTCCGCCGGCTGTGCGAGGCGATGGGCGATCCCGCGCTCGCCGACGATCCGGGCTACGAGAACCACCAGTCGCGCGGCGCGCGCCAGGCCGAGCTCGACGAGCTCATCGGCCGCTGGACGGCGAGGCCAGACGACCCTCGAGGTGCTCGCATTGATGGAGCAGCACGGCGTACCGGCGGGGCAGATCTACCGCGCGCCGGAGATGCTCGAGGATCCGCATTTCGCGGCGCGCGAGGCGATCGTCGAGGTGCCGCACCCGCAGTTCGGCAAGATCCGCATGCAGAACGTGGTGCCGAAGCTGTCGGCGACGCCCGGTCGGCATCCGCGCGCCGTCGCCCGCGCTCGGCGAGCACAACGACGAGATCTACCTCGACCTGCTCGGCATGCCGCGCGAACGCTACGCGGCGCTGCAGGGCCGCGCAGTCATCTGAACGAGTAGCGCACGTCCACGCCGTAGGCGTCGCCCGCCGAGTCGTGGATGAACGAGCCGCCGAACTCCGGCGCCGGGATCACTTCCTGCAGGTACTCCTCGTCGGTGACGTTGCGGCCCCAGGCCGTCACGCGCCCAGCGCTCGCCTTCGAGCCCGACGCGCGCATTGACCGTCGCGTAGGAGTCGCGCATCTGCTGCGAGAACTCGCCCTGCCCGAAGCCGAAGCCGGTGAACAGATTCGGCACCAGCTCGTCCTGCACCGGATGGAACCAGGTGTCGCCGACGAAGCTGCCGTCCACGCGCGTGACGAACTCGAGGTCGCCGCCGCCGATCGGTAGGCGCAACTCGCGCCGAGATTGCCCGTGTACTCCGGGACGTAGGGGATCTTGTTGCCGGCGGTGTACGGCCGGCCGTCGTAGCGGTCGATCTCGCCGTCGGTGTAGCCGTAGCCGCCGAACAGTGACAGGTTGTCGGTTGCAAGCCACCTGAAGTCGAGCTCGAAGCCCTGGATGGACACCTCGTCGAGGTTCGTCACGACGCGCAGCAGCCCGAAGGGCCCGGCGAAGAAGTTGAAGAACTGCATGTCGTCGACGTCGGTCTGGTAGATCGCGCCGTTGAACGACAGCCTGTTGTCGAGCAGCTGCGACTTGAAGCCGAGCTTCGAAGGCCTTCGAGACTTCCTTGTCGTAATCGTCGTTGACGCCGGTCAGGCTCCGGTTGTCGCCGGTGCAGACCGGGAAGAACGGATCGGCGGCCGCCTGCGTCGGGCCGAGGCAGAGGCCGCTGTAGAACGTCTCGACCGTCGCGGCGCTGCCCTGCGAGTTGAAGCCGCCGGAGCGGAAGCCGTAGCCGTAGGACGTGTACAACGACCACTGGTCGCTGGCCTTCCAGTTGATCGAGACCTTCGGCTGGAACTGCGTCGAAATCGCGCGAGCGGCTCGGGATCTCGGTCAGCGTCGGGATCGACCACGTAGGCCGGGTTGATGAAGGTGTTGCTGCCGGTGAATCCCGGCGTCTGCGGCGCCACGCGCGGGACGTTGTTGTCCACCTCGCGTTCCTCGCGGTCGTAGCGCGCCGCGAGCGCGATCTCGAGGCCCTCCGTCATGTCGTAGGCGAGCTGGCCGAAGCCCGCGATGACCTTGCTCGTGAAGTCGTCGTCGTACAGCAGGTCGGTCGGGTTCGGGCTCGCCGGTCGGGACGAAGCGCCGCGCGCACGAAGCCGCCGCCGGAGTCCGAGCCCTGCGACACGACGACGTGGCGGTCGATGTCGGCGTAGTAAAGGCCGCGCCAGCCAGCGCAGGCGCTGGTCGTCCGGGCGAAGTGAGCCGGACCTCGAGGCTCATGTCCTCCTGGTCGCGCTGCTGGTACTGGTAGCCGTCGCAGGTCGTCGGGCTGTACGGCGGCAGGAAGCTCGATCACGAATCCGCCCGTTCGGGGTGACGTAGAAGAACGGCGGCGGCAGCGGCGTGTCGGCGGCGCGCGCGTCGTTCGACGCGCTGGCACGAGGCGGTGAGCGCTGTACAGGAAGAACGCGGCGCTGGTGCCGTCGGTCAGGAAGAAATTGTCCTGGTCGTTGTAGGCGGCGATCGCGGTCAGCGTGCCGACGCCGACGTCCCAGTCGCCCTTGATCGAGACGTTGAGGTTGTCCTGCTCGTTCACCGGGCTGACGTTGTTGAGGTAGATGGAACGGGTGGGCGTTCGCGTCCTCCTGGAAGGGCGGCGCGCCGAGGAACGGCGGCGGCCTCGGCGAGCGCGAGCGAGGCGTTGAAGTTGATCGCGCCCGACTCGATCGTCGAGACCTTGGCCTTGACGTCGATCTCGCCGGAGTCGCCGGCGCCGAACACGCAGGCGCCCGATCGCGCCGGTCTCCTCGAAGTAATCCACGCAGTCGTCGCAGCCGAGGAACGCGTTGTCCCACTGGCCGTCGGTGCTGCGCGTGTAGGCGGAGAGGCTGCCCTGGACCGCTGCCGCCGATCGGGCCGCCGACGTACAGGCTGCCCTTGTAGGCTGTTGTCGCTGCCGTAACCGGCGCTCGAGTTCGAACTCCGGCTTCTTCGCCGGGCTTGCGCGTCGTCAGGATGATTGCGCCGGCGAGCGGCGTTCCTTCCGTACAGCGCGCCCTGCGGTCCCTTCAGCACCTCGATCTGCGTGACGTTCGTGAGCTCCTGGTTGAGCGCATTCGGGTTCGTCTGCAGCACGCCGTCCACGACCAGCGCGAAGTTCGTCTCCGCGTCGCGGCCGGTGTTGATGCCGCGGATCACGACCTGCATGTCGCCGGCTTCGGCGGTCTGCACCTGGGAGACGTTCGGCGTCAGCGCGATGAAGTCCTGCCGGCCGCTCGATGCCGGCCGACTGGATGTCCGCCTCGGTGAAGGCCTGGACCGTCGCGGGCACGTCCTCGATGCGCTCGGCGCGCTGGCGCGCCGTGACCACGACTTCCGGAAGCTCCGCGGTCGTCGTCTGTGCCGCGGCATCGGAGGCGGCCAACACCGCCGCGATTGCGAGCCCGAGAACCGTCGTCTGGCGAGTGAGCAGCGGCATGGAAGACCCCCGGCGTTGTATACAAATCGGGCGCAGCGATCATACTCTCAGGCCGAACAGGGCAGCAATATCGAGATTGGCGAGGGACACGGTATACATGGCGGCGACAGGATGGCGGCGCGAGCCGATACACTGGGCCGTTCCATGAGCGCGCGGACCCTGTTCGAGAAGATCTGGCAGCGCGCACGAAGTGGTGCCCGAAACCGCGGAAACGCCGGCGGTCCTCGCCATCGACCTGCACCTCACGCACGAGGTCACCTCGCCGCAGGCCTTCGCCCAGCTGAAAGCGCGCGGCCTCGGCGTGCGGCGGCCGGAGCGCACGCTCGCGACGCTCGATCACGCCGTGCCGACCGACAGCGCCCAGGTGTTCGGCGGCCTGCCGATCCGGCTCGAGTCGGCGGCGCGGCAGATCGGCGAGCTCGAGCGCAACGCGCGCGAGTACGGCTTCGAGTTGCTGGGCCTGCGCGATGCCCGGCGCGGCATCGTGCACGTGATCGGCCCGGAACTCGGGCTCACGCAGCCGGGCATGACGATCGTCTGCGGCGACAGCCACACCAGCACGCACGGCGCTTTCGGCGCGCTCGCCTTCGGCATCGGCACGACCGAGGTCGCGCACGTGTTCGCGACGCAGTGCCTCCTGCAGCGCAAGCCGAAGACGCTGGCGATCACCGTGGAGGGGGCGCTGCGGTGCGGGCGTCGGCGCGAAAGACCTCGTGCTCGCGATCATCGGCCGGATCGGCATCGCCGGTGGCGCACGCCAGGCGATCGAGTACCGGGGCGCGACGATCCGCGCGCTGTCGATGGAAGAGCGCATGACGGTGTGCAACATGTCGATCGAGGCGGGCGCGCGGGCGGGGATGATCGAGCCGGACTCGGTCACCTTCGATTACCTGCGCGGACGGCCGCGGGCGCCGGCGGGCGAGGACTTCGAGCGCGCGGTCGAGCGCTGGCGCGCGCTTGCGGGCGATCCCGGCGCCGCCTGCGACCGCGAGGTGCGCGCTGGACGCGGCGGGCGTCGAGCCGATGATCAGCTACGGCACGAACCCGGGCATGGTGATGCCGGTCGGCGGCGAGATTCCCGCGGGCGACGGCCCGGCGCTGCGGTACATGGGTCTGGAGGCGGGGCAGAAGCTGCTGGGGCGCGCGGTGCAGGTGGTGTTCATCGGCAGCTGCACGAATGCGCGGCTGTCGGACCTGCGCGCCGCGGCGGGCGTGCTGCGCGGGCGGCGCATCGCGCGCGGCCTGCGCGTGCTGGTCGTGCCGGGCTCGCAGCAGGTGAAGAAGGCGGCGGAGGCCGAGGGACTCGACCGCGTGTTCCTCGATGCCGGCGCGGAGTGGCGCGAGTCCGGCTGCTCGATGTGCGTCGGCATCAACGGCGACACGGCGCGGCCGGGCGAGTACGTCGTCAGCACCAGCAACCGGAACTTCGAGGGGCGGCAGGGGCAGGGCGTGCGCACGCTGCTCGCGAGCCCGGTGACGGCGGCGGCCGCCGCGGTGACGGGGCGCGTGGCGGACCCGCGGGAGTTCGTTGCCTGATGGAACCGGTCCGGCTCATCCGCTCGCGCACCGTGGTCCTGCCGGAGTCGGACATCGACACGGACCAGATCTTCCCGGCGCGCTTTCTCACGACCACCAGCGGTGGCGGCTTCGCCGAGCAGCTGTTCGCCGACTGGCGCGTCGACGCGGAGGGTCGGCCGAGGCCGGAGTTCGTGCTGAACCGGCCGGAGTCGGCGGGCTGCGAGATCCTGGTCGCGGGGCCGAACTTCGGCTGTGGCTCTTCCCGCGAGCATGCGCCCTGGGCTTTGCGGGACTACGGGTTCCGCGCGGTGATCAGCACCTCGATCGCGGACATCTTCTTCAGCAACGCGCTGAAGAACGGGCTCGTCCCGGTGCGGCTCGGCGAGGCGGCGCATGCCTGGCTGGTGGCGCACCCCGGGGCGGAGATTGAGGTCGACGTGGCGGCGAGCGAGGTCCGGTTGCCTGACGGTCGGGCTGCGCCGTTCCACATCGACCCGTTCGCCCGGCATTGCCTGGTGAACGGCATCGACGAGCTCGGGTACCTGCTCTCCCAGCTCCCTGCCATCGAAGCCTGGGAGCGCCGCCACCTAAGAGGGGACAGTCACCTTTAAAGGGGACAGTCCCTCTAAAGGTGACTGTCCCCTTTTGGGTTCAGGCGTTGTTCAGGGAATGACTCCTACCGTGAAGTCAGACACTTTTTCCTGCGGAACGCAGGGTGCCCGGGGCGGTATCATGAGCGCGGTCCGAACATGGAGATTTCGACTATGTCCTCGAGAACATTCAATGCACTGATCCCGCTGACGCTGGCTGCGCTCGCACTCGCCGCCTGCGGCAAGAAGCCCGCGGAAGAGCCGGTCGCGGCAGACGACCCGGCGGCACTGGCCGCGGCCGAGGAAGAAGCTGCGCGCGTGGCGCGTGAAGAGGAGTTGGCGCGCCGCGAGGCAGAGCTCGCGCTGAAGGAAAAGGAGCGGGAGCTCGCTGACCGCGAAGCCGCGCTTGCGAGGGCGAGCCAGCCGAAACCGGCAGCCCCGAAGCCGGCTGCGACCAGGCCCGCACGTGCCAAGCCCGCGCCGACGCCGGTCGCGGCGGGCCCGAGGAACTACACGGTCCCGGCCGGCACGTCGATCTCGGTGCAGCTCCCGGCTGCGGTTTCGACCAAGACTGCGACGGTCGGGCAACGCCTCACGGGCAACCTGACCAGTGACATCGTCGTGGACGGCAAGGTCGTCGCCAAGGCGGGGTCTCCGGTGCAGGGCTCGATCACGCAGGTGATCTCGGGCAGCAAGACGATCGGCGGCAAGCCGACGCTGGGCCTCACGTTCGACAGCCTGATGTTCGAGGGCGGCGATCGCCCGATCAACGCGCGCATCACCCAGGTCGCGGACAAGAGCGACAAGGGCCGCGACACGGCCAAGATCGCCGGCGGCGCGGTGGCCGGCGGCGTGATCGGTCACCAGTTGGACAGCGACCAGGGCAAGGTCATCGGCGCGCTGATCGGCGCCGCGGCCGGCACCGTCGCGGCGAAGAAGACCGGCCAGGAAGTCGTCCTTCCCGCCGGCACCGTCGTCGGCATGACCCTCGACTCGCCGGTCACCGTCACGATGTAAAAAAAAGGGGCTTTGCTAATGGTTAGCGTCACCTTTTCCCAAGGTTAAGCGTCCCCTCTATCTAAAGGGGACAGTCCCCTCTAGAGGTGACTGTCCCCTCTTAGGTGGCGCTCAGGTCCTCGCGATGGGCGCGACGCCCAGCACTTCGCCGGTCGGGGCACCGGTCGGCGAGCCGCCCTGCGGCTCGTCGCTGACAGCCACCTGTTCGGACTGCGCCAGCGCGGCGCGCTGGCGGTCGTTGAGCGCGACGCGAATGCTGCCTGACTTGGGCAGCAGGCCGAGCGACACCGGCGCCGCGCCGGTGGGCAGCGCCCAGAGCTCGCGCGCCCGATCCGACGGATAGGCAACGTCGCCGACGGCCTCGACCTCGAGGTAATCGCCGTCCGCGGCGAGGTCCACGCGCCACAGCGGCGTGCCTTCCTCGATGGCCAGCATCGCGGTCGCCTGCGGCTCGCGAGGACGCAAGTCCTCCCACAGCATCCAACCGATACCGAGCACCGCGATGGCGGCGAGCGCGGCCGCGAGCGCGCGCCATCGGCTGGGGCTTGCGCCGGCGCCGATCCGCTTCGCGATCGCGGGCCAGACCGCAGCCGAGGGCTGGACCGGCGGCACCGCCAGGGCGAGCGGCGTCAGGCGCTCTTCCCAGCCCTGTACGCGACGCAGGACGAAGGGCTCGCCGCGCATCCTGCGCTCGAACGCCCTGCGCGCGCCGCCCGTCAGCGTGCCGATGACGTATTCGGCCGCCAGCAGGTCCAGGTTTTCCGGCTCGTCGCGCTTCATGATTCCAGGCACCGCTTGAGGGCCGCGAGCCCGCGGCGAATCCAGCTCTTGACCGTGCCGAGCGATTCGCCGAGGTCAACCGCGACCTCGCTGTGAGTAAGCCCGCCTTCGTAGGCGAGCACGATGCATTCCCGCTGGCGCGGCTGCAGCGCCCCGAGGCAGCGCTCGAGCGAAGCGCCGGCGCTGCGTCCCAGCGACATCAGCCCTTCGTGCGGCTCCGTATCGGCCGCGACCTCGTCGAGTTCCAGTTCGCCGCCTCCGGCCAGCCGGCCCTCGCGGCGCTTGACGTCGATGGCGCGGTAGCGCGCGATCGCGACCAGCCACGCCCAGCCGGAGCCCCGCGAGCCCTCGAACTGCCCGGCGCGGTTCCAGACCTGGATGTAGACGTCCTGCAGCGCGTCCTCCGCCAGCGCCCGGTCGCGCAGGATGCGCATCAGGCAGCCGAGCAGCGTTGGCGAGGTCCGCTCGTACAAGCGCTGGAACGCAACCCGGTCGCGACCTGCCGAGGCCACGAGCAAGGCCGCGATCTCGGCATCTTCAGGGCCGTTCTTTACCGCGGTCATCAATCGAGTATACGCAGCGGCTCCCGCACTGGATGCAGGACGGACCCTGCTGCATCCGATCGTCCGCCCGGCACGTACCAGTCTCCGCACAGGCAGAAAACGCTCCCTAGCGAGCCCAGGAGACACCATGAAGACCCCGAACCGAAAGCTTGCCGCGGCCATCGTCGCGGCCCTTGCCGCCTCCGCCGTCCAGGCATCGAGTCACCGCGAGGCGCCCGCGATCACCCGCACGCCGGCCGTCGACGCGACCGACTTCTACATGTTCAGGAGCTACGAGCCCGGGCGGGCCGGGTACGTCACGATCATCGCCAATTACCTGCCGCTCCAGGACCCCTACGGCGGGCCCAACTACTTCGCGCTCGACGACCGCGCCCTGTACGAGATCCACATCGACCAGAACGGCGATGCGCGCGAAGACCTGACCTACCAGTTCCAGTTCCGCAACCAACTGGCGGCCGCGGGCGAGGGCATCGAGCTCAACATCGGCAACAAGTCGGTGGCGGTGCCGCTCAAGAACATCGGGCCGGTATCGGCCGGCGACCGATCGTTCCTCAACTTCCGGGAGTCGTACTCGGTGCGGCAGGTCCGCGGCGACCGGCGCACCGGCAACGCGGCGTTCCTGCGCCGGGTCGCGGACGGCTCGACGTCGTTCGTCAAGCCCTACGACTTCGTGGGCACCAAAACCTTCGGCAGCGTGGACGCCTATGAGGACTACGCGCGCAGCTTCATCTACGAGGTGACGATTCCGAACTGCAGCGCGACGGGCCGCGTGTTCGTCGGCCAGCGCAACGAGTCGTTCGTGGTCAATCTCGGCAAGGTCTTCGACCTCGTCAACCTTGTCCCGGTGGACGGCTCGGCATTCCCCGGCGGCATCCAGCAGGACCCGGCGAACGACATCATCGCGGACAAGAACATCACCACGCTCGCCCTCGAGCTTCCCAAGTCCTGCCTCACCTCGCGCGGCAATGGCGTGATCGGGGCGTGGACGACGGCGTCGCTGCCGGTCCAGGGCGGTGACAACGAGTGGAAGCAGGTGTCCCGGCTCTCGAACCCGCTGGTGAACGAGGTCGTCATCGGCCTGCCGGACAAGGACCGCTTCAACCGCAGCGAGCCGCGTAACGACGGACAGTTCGCCACCTACGTGACGAACCCGACGTTGCCGGCGCTGCTCGACGTCCTGTTCCGCGACGCCGTCAACGCGACCCTCGGGACCAACATCCCGAACCTCGCGCCCTCGAACCTGCCGCGGCTCGACCTCGTCACCGCGTTCCTGACCGGTTTCACCGGCGTCAACCAGCAGGCCTCGGTCACGGCCTCGGAGATGGTGCGGCTGAACACGGCCATCGCAACGACCCCCGCCGTGAAGCAGAGCACCTTCGGCGTCGCCGGCGGCGACCTGGCCGGATTCCCGAACGGGCGCCGTCCGGGCGACGACGTGGTCGATATCGCGCTCCGCGTGGTGATGGGCCGGTTGTGCCACCCGCTCACGATCGGCGGCAGCGATGTGGACCTCGGGCTGTGCGAGCCGGGCGATGCGCCGGTCGGCACGGCGCCGTTCACGGACGGTGCGCCGGTCAGCGCAGCGGACTTCGATACGGCGTTTCCGTACCTGCGCACGCCGCTGCCGGGGTCCGGCAGTTGAGCCAGGGACGGGAGCGCGTGGGCTCTCGCCTGCGCCGGGCGGCCGCGGTCGTTGCCGCGGCCGCCTGGCTGCACGGAGGGTTCGCTGTTGGGCACGAGTCGTATCGCCAGCGATCGGCGGCGTTGGAGCGTCCCGGGATCGCGGCTGCAGACGAGGCGCAGTCGCGGCACGACTTCGCTGGCGCCCGCCGGCAGCTCGATCGCCTGCTGGCCGCGAACCCTCGGGATCTGGAAGCGCGCCTGATGAGCGCGAATCTCTTCCTGCTGGCAGGGGACTTCGAGCGGGCGCGCAACGACTGCCGGCTGGTCATCGAGATTGGCGCACTGCAGGCGGGCACCGTGTGCCTCGCCTCCGCGCTGACCGGACCTGGCTCGCTCGATCGCGGCCGCCGCATGATCGCGGCGCTGGGCGATGTCACCGACGGCGACGTGGAACTCGCGCGCTGGCGGCTACTGACGGAAGCGGATTTAGCGCTGCGCGCCGGCGATTTCACGGCGGGGCTGGCACTCCACGAACGCGCCCATGCGCTGGACACCAGTCACGAGGAAGCGCGCACGAGACTGGCGGGGCTGTTGCTCGAGCGGGGCGAGGTGGCACGCGCGTATGCGCTCGCCCAGGCACCCGATCCATCCGTTGCACGACTTGTGCTGCGGCTGCGCGCGGCAAAGGTGCTCGGGGACTTGAGTGCGGTCGCGAGCCTGGGCGAGCTTGTCGAGATGCTCGACGACGATCGCAGCCGAGGCTTGCCGCCGCACTTGCGAGAGGAAGCGCAGCTGGCGCTCTACGTGGAGCACGACCCGGCCGCGGCGTTGCGGCTTGCACGGCTCAACTTTGAGACCCAGCGGGACACGCCCGACTTGCGGATGCTGGCAGAGGCCGCGGTGAAGGCGGGCGACGCCCCGGCGCTGGAAGCTGTTCGTGCCTGGATGCAGCGAAGTGGCTTCGAAGACCGCGTCGTCGCCGCGCAAGTCAAAGGGGACAGTCACCTCTAGAGGGGACAGTCACCCTTGGACTCTTCTGCGTCTCGACCTATCGCCCTGTATCTGAGGGAACGCCCGGCGACCTTCTCCAATTGGGCGACGAATTCCGGCGAGCCACACGGCAAATTTCGCCCACTGTGCTTTCGCAGAGTCGCCAGCGACTCGTCCGACACTCCTTCTGAGAGCCAGCGCGACCAGCTCGCAATTTCGGGTAGTAGCCGCGACCGAGGCGCAGGTTGCACCACGAGGTCGCTTCGAAGCCCGCAATGCGCGGCTGCGCTGGACCAATCGTAATCCTCAGCCTGGGCAACTAGGCGGGCTCGCACCGGGTTTAGTTCGACGTAGCGGACGGCGTTGACGAAGTAGGTGGAGTCGAGCGGTGACGAGAAATATCGACCTTGCCAGACATGACCCGTCTGGCCGCGAATCCTGTTGATTCGCTGGGCGTACTGGCCATGAATCGCGCGCATCGCACAGTGAAGTTGGTCCTTGTCCGCCGGTATGAGGATGAGGTGGACGTGATTCGGCATCAGGCAGTAGGCGACCACCTCAATCGCGTAACGCTCCACGTGCGTTCGTAGCAATTGCAGATAAGCGAGTCGATCGGTGCGGGAAAAGAAAACATTTTCGCGTCGATTGCCTCGCTGGGTGACGTGGTGGGGAACGTTGGGCAGCAAGAAGCGAGCGTGTCTTGGCATATCGCAAAGACTAGCCCGTCGATATCCGCCGACAATCGCAGCTTGATAGCGTCAATCGCAAGAAACTCAATGGGGACAGTCACCTCTGGAGGTGTCTGTCCCCTCTAGAGGTCGCGGCGGAGCCAGTGGAAGTCGGCGGCCTCGATGTCGCGAAGCAGTGCCTCGCGCGCACCCGCGGGTTCCGCGCGCTCCGGGTGCTCGGCACGGTCGGCGAGCAACCGGCCCCGCCGGATGATGAGCTCGCTCCAGGCGAGCGTCTCCTCGTGCGTGTAGTCCGCCAGCGCCTGCGCGTGCCGGCGCGCCTCGCGGAAATCCCCGTGCCGCAGCGCGAACTCGATCGCCACGCGCCGGTACTCGAGGTGGTTGTGGCTCACGCAGCCGGCGGCGAGCAGCGCCTCACCCTGGGCGAGCAGCTCGCGTGCGCGCTCGACGTTCGGCGTGTGCAGCGCCTGCACGCCCAGGCACCACGGCCCGCAGTAGGTGCGCGCGACTTCCAGCGCGAGCGTTGCCGCGCGCTGCAGCAGCACCTGCGCGTCCGCGGTGCCGCCCAGCTCGCCGATCGCGTGCCCCTGCATTCCCATCAGCTCCGCTTCGAAGCGTCGCGCGCCGAGCCGCCGCGCCAGCACGAGCCCGCGGTCGCAGGTGAGCCGCACCCGCTCGAAATCCGCACGATACAGCGAGATCATCGCCTCGATCAGCCGCGCCAGCACCTCCGATCGCGGGTCGCCGAAGCGCGCCGCCTCGCCGGCGATCTCGGCGGACTCCTCGAGCCCGCGTCGCGCCTCGCCGCAGATCGCTCGGGTCAGCGCCAGCATCGGCGCATACGACAGCGCGAGCCCCACCGCGCCGTGCGCTCGCGCCTCGATGACGCACTTCTCGAAGTGGTTGCGCGCGCTGCGCATGCGACCGCGCTGGTAGAGCGCATCGCCCACGCCGCCGAAGGCGCGTGCCTCGTCCACCGGCGAGCCGGCCTTGAGCGCGAAGGCGAGCGCGCGCTCGTGCGCCATCAGGCAGTCTTCCAGCTCGCCGCGCGGGAAATGGATGTTGCCGCGCAGCGACCAGATGCGCGCGAGCAGCTCCGGCCGATCATGGCCGGCGAGCACCGCCGCGGCCCGGTCGAGCGCCGCCAGGGCCTCGTCATACCGGTCGAGAATCCGCAGCGCATTCGCCAGCGCCAGCCGCGCGCGCGCTTCCATCAGCGCATCGGGCCGCAAGTCGATGACCTCGCGCAGCGTGGCAATCGCGTCGTGCGTGTGGCCGGTGCGCGTCTGCAGCTCGCCGAGCAACGAGCGCGCGAGGCAGAGGTCGATCGGCTCGCGCGCCAGCATGCCCGCGCGCGCGGCGAACTCGAGCGCGCGATCGAGCCGCAACGACTCCGCCTCGGCGACCGCCGCGTCGACGCAGGCGCGCGCCGCACCCGGGTCGCCGGCTTCCGCGAGGTGCCCGGCGCGCAGCCCCGGCTCGCGGCCTGCGTACCAGGCGGCTGCCTGCGCGTGCAGCTCGCGCCGCCGCGATTTCAGCAGCGAGCCATACACCGCCTCGCGCATCAGCGCATGCACGAACACGATCTCGCTGCCCTCGATGTCGAGCAGCCCGGCGTCGACCAGCCGATCCGGCAGGCAGGCGGCGCCCCCGAGCATTGCCGCGAGCGCCTCGCGCGGAAAGCGCAGGCCGAGCACCGAGGCGGCGTGCAGCGCCTGCCGGTCCTCGCGCTCGAGCCGCTCGACGCGCGCGAGCACGAGCGCCTGCACCGATGCGGGCATCGCGGTCTCCCCGGCTTCCGCGGCGCGCAGCAGCTGGTCGAGGAACAGCGGATGTCCCTGCGCGCGGCGGATGCAGCCATCCACGGTCTCGGCCGGCAACTCCGGGTAGTTCGCCGCGAGCTCGCGCGACTCCTCGTCGGTCAGCGGCGCGAGATCGAGCGTCGTGAGCGGGCAGCCGCGCGCCCGTGCGCGCCAGGCGGCATCGATCGGGTCCTCGTCGGGCCGGGTCGAGAGCACGAGCAGCGCCGGCTGGGCGACGACCGCAGCTGCAAGCTCGCCGAGCCGCGCGGCTTCCTCGCTGCCCGCGTAATGCAGGTCCTCGATCACCAGCAGGAGCGGCGCCTGGCTGCAAGCCGACTCGATCAGCTGGCGCACGATCTCCATGCGCCCATGCTCGATCGCCTGCGCGTCGAGATTGCGCTCGATGGACGCCTGGTCCGCCGAGAGCGGCGCGCCGATCAGTCCGCTCGCGTGCAGGATGCTCTCCGCCGGCAGGCGGCCGGCTGCGATCGCCGCGCTGACCGCCTGCCCGCGCTCGGCCGGGCTCGCGTCGGGCCCGACGCCGAGCAGGCTCGCGAACAGCGCCGCCAGCGGGCGGCGCGCTTTCACCTGGCCGAAGTCGAGTACCTGCACGCGATGGGCGGCGACGCCCTGGTTGCGCGCGATGCCGGCGAGCGCCTCGAGCAGGCGCGTCTTGCCGATGCCGGCTTCGCCGCGCGTGACGATCGTGCGGCCGCGTCGCGACGCGACGCAGCGCTCGAGCAGCGAAGTCATCAGCGCGAGCTCCGCGTGCCGGCCGGCGAACAGCACCTGCCGCGTGCCGATCGCGCGGCGCAGGTCATCGGCCAGCAGGATCTCGTGCGGCGCGGCGCGGCCCGCGAGCGTATCGGCATCGCCGATAGGGTTGCCGGCGAGCGGAAACGGGCCGTTGATGCGCGTCGGCAAGAGCGAGCCCTGCGCGATGCCGATGGCCGGTGAGCTGGGCACGAGCCCGTTGGCGGCGAACGCCTGCTGGAGCGCGTGCGCGGCGCCGAGCGCCCGCTGCGCCTCGTTGCCGGTGAGGTTCTCGAGGCCGAACACTGCGTGCAGGGTCTCGCCCGAGAGCCGGTCCGCGCGGCCGCCGTGCAGCACGACGGTCTCGTCGAAGAGTTTCTGCAGGCGCTGCGTGAACTCGCGGGTCTCCTCCGGATCGAGCGCGCGACGCCGGCGGCCGAGATCCGGCAGGCGCATCGCGAGCACGACACCCGGCTGCATCACGCGATCGTCCACGAAGGAGGGCTCGGCGTGCTCGACAGCGAACGTCGTCGACAGCTCGTCCTCGGGCTCGGCGCCGGGCAGCGCGTACAGCGGGCCGCCGGCGCGGCGCTTCTTCATGAGCTCGCGATAGAGCGATTCGGTCGCGGGATCCGGCGCGAGATCGAGCTCGCGGCGCAGGATCGTGCGGCAGAGCTGGTACTGGCGGAGCGCCTCGGTGTAACGTCCCGTGCGCGCGAAGCTCGCCATCAGTTCGCGATGCGCGCCCTCCTGCAGCGGCTCGATCGCGAGCAGCCAGTTGAGGGCGTCGATCTCGCCGTCGACGTCGTTGGCCTCGCGGCACAGCGCGGCGAGCCGCGCGGCGGCGACCGCCAGCTGGCGGCGCAGCCCGCGGCGCTCCGCGGCCAGCCATTCGTCGAAGGCGCCCGAACGGGCGTCGAAGCCATCGAGCAGCGTGTGTGCGCCGAGCGGGCGCGCGGCCTTCAGCGAGGCGATGCTGCCCTCGGCCAGCAGGCCGCGCAGGGCGCGAACGTCCACTTCCACCTGCGCGAGATCGAGCGCGACCTGCTGCGCATCGGCGTCGATGCAGCCTTGCAGGCGCGCGGGCAGCGCGCGCCGCAGCGCCGTCAGCGCCTGGCGCAAGCTCGAGCGCGCGAGTTCGGTGTCGGCTTCTTCCCAGAGCAGCGCCGCGAGGCGTTCGCGGCTCTGCCGCGCTCCGTCCTGCAGCGCGAGGAACGCGAGCAGGGCGCGGCACTTGCGTGACGTTACTTTGAGGGGCCGGTCACCCGGGCCCCGGAGCTCGAAGCTACCGAGCAGTCGCAGCCGCAGCATCCTGGAGAGCCTTCTTAATAGGGGACAGTCACCTTTAATGTGGCTGTTCTCTTGGAAGGGTCCCCCTTTTGGGTGTGGTTTGTCCACTTTTGTTGCGACGCATCAGGAATTAATTTAAATAAAAACAAAGCGTTAGGAGGATTAAGATTTTCACGAAAGCTTCACGTGCCCTGTCACGGGACCGTCACGCGCGCACCTGTAAAAAGGCGCCCGTGGGACTGGCCCCACGGACGAGGACTTCGCCATGCGACTGAACGATTCACGCGGCCTGCCGGTGTCGACCGAGAGTGCCGCCGCGCTCGAACGTTACGAGCTCGCTACCAGCGAGACGCTCGGCTATTTCGGCAATCCGCTCGAGACGCTCGATGCCGCGCTCGTCGCGGACCCGGACTTCGCGATGGCGCATGCGCTGCGCGCCGATCTCGCCGTCATGTCCTCGGAGAAGGGCGCGCTGCCCCTGATCGAAGCGAGCGTCGCGGCGATGGAGCGCCTCGGCGATCACGCCACCCCCCGCGAGCAGGCGCACGTCGCCGCCGCGCGCGCCTGGTCGCAGGGCCGCTTCGAGCACGCCGCGCACCTGTACGGCGCGATCGCGGTCGAGCAGCCGCGCGACCTGGTCGCGATCCAGGCGGCCCACATCATCGACTTCTACCTCGGCGACTCGATCCTGCTGCGCGACCACGTTGCGCATGCGCTGCCGTACTGGAACGCCGAGCTGCCCGGCTACGGCTTCCTGCTCGGCATGCACGCCTTCGGCCTCGAGGAGACCGCGAACTACCAGCGCGCCGAGGACGTCGGCCGCCACGCGCTCAGCCTGAACCCGCGCGATCCCTGGGCGGTGCACGCGGTGCAGCACGTGTTCGAGATGCAGGGCCGCGTGCACGACGGCGTCGAGTGGCTGAACGCCACGTCGCCGAACTGGGCCGACAGCGCGCTCGCCTTTCACAACTGGTGGCACCTCGCGCTGCACCAGCTCGAGTTCGGCGACATTCCCGCCGCGCTCGACACTTACGACCGCCTGGTGCACCCGAAGTCCACCGCCCTCGCGCTCGAGCTGGTGGACGCCTCGCAGCTGCTCGCGCGCATCCAGCTGCGCGGCGGCTCGGTCGGCACGCGCTGGGCCGAGCTCGCCGACTGCTGGTCGCAGACGGCGGAGGGCGGCTTCTACGTGTTCAACGACCTGCATGCGCTGCTCGCCTACGCCTTTGCGGGCCGCGAACAGGACACCAACCGGATGCTGTCGGCGCTCGAGCGGAACGCGTCCAGCGTCGGGACGAACGCCGAGAACGTGCGCGCCGTCGGCCTGCCGGTCGCGCTCGCGATCGTCGCGATGGCGGCGAATCGGCCGGCCGACGCGCTCGAGCGGCTGCTGCCGGTGCGCAGCCGTTCGTACCGCATCGGCGGCAGCCACGCGCAGCGCGACCTCGTGCAGCTGACGGTGATCGGCGCCGCACTCGCTGCCGGCAATGGCCGGGTCGCGCGCGCGCTCGCTGCCGAGCGCACGGAGCTGAAGCCCGTGAGCCCGCACAACTGGCGGCTCACGGCGCGCTCGCTCGAGCTGCAGGGCGATGCGGCCGGAGCGCGCAAGGCGAGCGAGCACGCGGAGCTCCGGCGCCGCGCGCAGCTCAGGAAGCACGCGGCCTAGAACAAAGGAGAAGACGATGTTCACGAACCTGCTGTACCGCGGACTGCCGACCTCGCTGCTGCTGGCAGCGACGGCAGTCGTGCAGTATTTCGCCGTCCGCGCGTTCGCGTGATGGCTTGCTAACGGCTGATGCCGGCCCGCGTTTCCGTCCGGTCAATCCCCCCTGACCGCGGACCGTGGGCCGGCATCATCTTTACGTGGAAAACACGCCGGCTCTAGAGAAGGGATCGAAGCTCCGCGATCGCGGCGTCGCTGCGTTCGCGAGCAGCGGCCATGAGCGACTGGAGCGTGACCCTGTCGTACTGGGCCGCCGCTTGCTCCATCGCCGCGGCAATTTCCTCGAGCCGCGCCGCGCCCATGTTGGCGCTTGCCCCGGCCAGCGTATGCGCCGCGCGCTTTGCGAGCGCGAAGTCACTGCGCTCGAGCCCGGTCTCGAGGTCAGCACAGGCTTGCCGCGTACTATGCTCGAAGCTCTCCACCAGGCCGCGCGCCAGGGACGCATCGCTCATCGTCACCTCGCGAAAACGCGGGACCGAGATTTCGGGGCCGCCTGGCGCCGCGCGCTCGGGCAGCGCACGCTCGGCGCGCGGTTGAATGACGTGGCGCCCGGTGCGGACGCCGACCGCAGGCGCGAAGCGCTCGAGCACCGCTTCCAGACGCTCGCGTTCAATCGGTTTCGCGATCACGTCGTCCATGCCGGCTGCACGACAGGCCTCGACCTGCTCTTTCAGCGCGTTTGCCGTCAAGCCAACGATCGGCACGCGCGCACCCCCGGGCACCTCCTGCCGGATGCGGCGCGTAGCCTCGAGCCCGTCCATGACCGGCATCTGCACGTCCATCAGCACGAGGTCAACGCGCCGGTCCTTGAGCACCGCGAGTGCATCGCCGCCGTCGGCCGCGAGTACGACCGCGCAGCCTGCGCGCTCGAGGAATAACTCGGCCACGCGCCGGTTGGTCGCGTTGTCCTCGACCAAGAGCACCGTGCGGCCGCGCCGCTGGTGGTCCTCGACGATCAGGTCGCGCGTGACGATCGCCCGCAGCCGCTGGGTGAACTCGAGCGCCGCGTGCGAGAGCACGCGCTCGAGCGTGGCGAGCAGCTCGGCGCGCCGCATCGGCTTGGAAAGGCGGCCGGCGAAGCCTAGTTCGCGAAGCTCATGGCGGCTGGACTTGTCGTCGATCGAGCTGTAGAGCACGAGCCGCGTCGCCTCGATCGCGGGTATCGCGCGGATCCGCCGCGCGAACTCGAGGCCGTCGATGCCCGGCATGCGGTGGTCCGTCAGCACGGCCTGGAACGGCGTGCCACCTTCCGCCGCGCGCTGCAGCACCGAGAGCGCCTCGATCGCTGACGCCGCCGTCTCGACGTCGTAATCGGCGCCGTCCAGCAGTTCGCCGATCACGCGCCGGTTCGTGTCGTTGTCGTCCACGACCAGGACGCGGCGGCCCTCCGGCGGCACTGGCGCGGCCGCGATCGGCGCCTCGGACTTGCGCGCGCAGGCCGGCAGCCGCGCCGTGAACCAGAACGTGGAGCCGGCGCCGGGCGCGCTCTGCACCCCAACCTCGCCGCTCATGAGTTCCGCGAGACGCTTGACGATCGAGAGGCCGAGGCCGGTGCCTCCGTACTGGCGCGCGGTCGAGGCGTCCGCCTGCGCGAACGGCCGGAACAGCTTTGCCTGCTGCGCGGGCGTGAGGCCAATGCCGGTGTCGCGCACCGAGAAGCGGATCAGGTCGCGCACCGGCCCGCTCTCGCGCGCGACGCGGAGCGATACCTCGCCCGCAGCGGTGAACTTGATGGCGTTCGAGACCAGGTTGGCGAGCGCCTGGCGCATGCGACCCGGATCGCCCAGCACGCGTTCGGGCAGGTCGGGCGATACGTCAACCACTAGCTCGAGCCGCTTCGTCGCTGCCGCAATCGCCTGCGTGGTCGCGACCTCCTCGACATGCGCGCGCAGGTCCATTTCGATTTGCTCGAGCTCGAGCTTGCCCGCCTCGATCTTGGAATAGTCGAGCAGGTCGTTGATGACGAGGAGCAGGGCGTCGGCGCTCGAGCGGATGACGCCCGCGTACTCGAGCTGGCGGCGGTCGAGTTCGGTGTCGAGCAGGAGCGTCGTCATGCCGATCACGCCGTTCATCGGCGTGCGGACCTCGTGGCTCACGTTCGAGAGAAACTCACTGCGGGCGCGGCTTGCGGCCTCCGCCTGCCCGCGCGCCTCGGCGAGCGCTTCGCGCAGTTCCGCGAGCTGTGCCTCAAGTTCCGCGATGCGTCCGTCACGAGAATCGTTCACGTGCCGCCCTTCCGGGATGCGGTTCACATAATCCGGCGTCCCAGAGCCCTACTATTGCCAAAACCGGTTTCGGGTCAAGAGCTTGGATAACGAAGGCACACAGCGCCTCCTCATCGTCGAGGACGACGAGCACATGGCGTACCTGCTCGGCTACCTCGCCGAGAAGGAGCGCTTTGCCGTCGAGCGGATAGCCGACGGGCGCCAAGCGCTTGCGCGAATCGATCGTGGCGACGCCGTGGACCTCGTGCTGCTCGACGTGATGCTGCCGTACACCGACGGCTTCGAGCTGCTCGAGCGCCTGCGCACGCACCAGGACTGGACCAAGACGCCGGTCATCATCCTCACGTCGCGGACCCGCGAACACGACGCCGTGCGCGCCCTCAGTCTCGGCGCCGACGACTACCTGACCAAGCCCTTCAGCCCCGCCGAGCTGGTCGCCCGCATCCGCCGCCGCATCGGTCCCGGACGGCCCGCATGAAAAGGGGACGCTCACCCTTTCTAAAAGGTGACGCTAACCTTTTCGAAAAGGTTAGCGTCACCTTTTTTATTGCGGCGGTGCTGGCGGCCTCGCCGGCGATGGCCTGCGACGCGGCGCTGGATGCCCAGGTCGCCGCCAAGCCGGAGGACAGCGACGCCCGGGACGCGCTCGCGCGGTCCTGCGCCCGCGCCGGCGAACACGCGCGCGCGCTCGAGCAGTACGACCGCCTGCTCGCGCAGGACGCCGCGAACGTCGACTGGCTGCTCGGCAAGTCGCAGGCACTCCTGGCGCTGCAACGGCCGCGCGAGGCGCTGCCCTACCTCGAGGACGCGCGCCGGCGCGCGCCCGGCTACGAAGACGTCTGGCGCCTGAACGCGAACGCGCTCGAGGCGCTCGACGAGTTCGCGGCGGCCGACTCGCTCTACGCCGCCGCCGCCGTGCAGTTCCCGCTTGCCACCTGGCCACGGGATCGGCGCGCCGCGCTCGCCGAGCGTCGCCTGCTCGAGCACGGCAGCCGCCTCTCCGCCGATCTCAGCTACGAGGAACTCTCCGGCAATCGCCCCGCCTGGAAGGGCGCATCCCTCGGCTACGACCGTCGCCTCGGCGGCGCACGCCGCGTGTTCGCGGGCCTGCACCTGGAAGAACGCTTCGACACCCGCGACGAGCAACTCCTGTTCGCCTTCGCTGACCGGCTGAACGAGGACTGGTCGTACGGACTCTCCGCCGACTTCGCGCCCGACGCCGAGATCCTGCCCGAGTGGAGCGTCACCGCCGAAGCCGGCCGCGGCCTGCCCGGCGCCTGGAGCCTCGGCTTCCGGTTCCGCCACGCGAGCCACGTGAACGCCGACGTCGACACGCTCTCGGGAACCGTCGAGAAGTACCTCGACGACTTCAGCGTCGGCTACACGCTCAACGCGGCGAAAACCTCCGACATCGACGACGCGAGCTTTGGCCACCTGCTGCATGTCGCGCGCGACTATGGCCAGGACAGCCGCGTGGCGATCGTCGTCGGCTTCGGCGAGGAAGCAGAAACGGTTGCCCCCGGCGACGTGCAGGTGACCGACACGAAAAGTGTGGCGCTGCGCGGCCAGCACTGGACGAGCGCCGCCTGGGGGATCAGCTGGGACGCGGGCTGGTTCGAGCAGGGCGACCTCTACGATCGCTACCGGGTGCGCGTTGGACTCGAGCACCGGTTCTGAGCTGATCGTCACGCTCGCGTGGCGCAGCGCCGAGGTCGCGGCGCTGACCGCGGCCGCGCTACTCCTGCTGTCGCTCCTCGTGCGGCGCTACTACCGGTTCGAAGCGCGCCTCAACGAGCGCGTGATCGCCACCTGGCGGCCGCTTCTCACGCGGGTCGCGCTGGAGGAGAGCGAGTCGCCCGCCTTGCCACGCCTCTCCGGCCGTCACCTGCATTACCTCATGGAAGAGTGGAATGCGCTGCAGGATGCCGTGCGCGGCGAAGCGACCGGGCGGCTGAACGCCGTTGCGCGCGCGCTCGGCTTCGAGGTCGCGGCCCGGCGCTTCCTCCATTCGCGCCAGGTCGGGCGACGCATCCTCGGCATCCGCACGCTCGGTCACCTGCGCGACCCTTCGTCCTGGCAGCCGCTCCAGGAGCAGCTCGCCGCAGCAAACGCCCTCGTGTCCTTCTACGCGGCCGCGGCCCTGGTCAACATCGACGCGCAGCGCGCGATGCCCGGCATCATGAACCAGCTCGCCGAGCGCGAGAGCTGGCCGGGCGAGGCGATGGCGCGGCTGCTCGTCGACGCGGGCGCGGACGTTGCCCGCGATCCGATCCGCGCGCTGATGCTCTCGCTCGCTCCTGCCAAGATCCCTCCGCTCCTGCCGTGGCTCTCGCACGTGGATGCCGTACTCGGCAGCGAGGTCGCAATCGAGCTGCTGCGCCGGCACCCGGAAGACGCGGACATCGCCGCGGCAGCACTCCTCGTGGTAACGGATCCGAAACTTCTTCCCGAGCTCGTGCGCTACGCAAGCGCCGAGGACGCCGACGTGCGCCAGAGCCTCGCCGTCGCGTTTGGGCGGCTTGGCGCCGTGAGCGACGTTGAGCCGGTCGTGCGGCTGATGTGCGACCGCGTATGGTGGGTGCGCTACCGCGCCGGTCAGGCGCTCCTGAAGCTCAAGGGCATGACGGCCGCCCACCTCGACGCGGTCCTGGCGCAGCTCGGTGACGTGTACGCGCGGGACATGCTCGAACACGTGCGGGCGGAAGCGGCCATCCAATGAACGTCCTCCGCCATGCCCTGGAGGCCGTGCAATGGGGCTTCCTCGGCTATTTCATCCTGCTGAACGCGATCTATCTCGGACTCGCGTTCATCGCGATCTATCGGCTGCGCCGCTACATGGGCGGGGTCGCCGCCGCCGAGCGCGTCTACACGCACCTCCAGATGCCGGTGTCGCTCGTGGTGCCGGCCTACAACGAAGAAGGCACGATCGCGACGTCGGTGCGGGCACTTCTGCAGCTGCGCTACCAGCACTTCGAAATCATCGTCGTCAACGACGGTTCGAAGGACGACACGCTCGGCGCACTGATCCGCGAGTTCCAGCTCACGCCGTTTCCCGAGGCGTATCGCGTCCAGATCAGGACGCAGCCCGTGCGCGGGATCTACCGCTCGCTCAAGTACCCGAACCTGCGCGTCGTCGACAAGGAGAACGGGGGCAAGGCAGATGCGTCGAATGCGGGCCTGAACGCCGCGCGGCACGCGATCTTCTACTGCGGCGACGCCGACTCGGTCCTGGAAGTGAGGAGCCTCGAGCACGTCGTGCGGCCTTTCCTCGAAGATCCTCGTACGGTCGCCTGCGGCGGCACGGTGCGCATCGTCAACGGCTGCCAGGTGCGCGGCGGCGTGATCGAGAAGGTCGGCTTGCCGAAGAACCCGCTGGCACTCGTCCAGGTCGTCGAATACCTGCGGGCATTCCTCGGCGGGCGACTGGGCTGGAGCTCGATCAACGGGCTCCTGATCGTGTCAGGCGCCTTCGGCGTGTTCCACCGCGAGACCGTCGTGGCGGCGGGCGGCTTCCGGGCGGACGTGATCGGCGAGGACATGGAACTGATCATGCGCCTGCACCGCCATCTCTCGGCGCGCGGACAGCGCTACCGCGTTTGCTACATTCCCGACCCGGTGTGCTGGACCGAGGCGCCCGAGGACCTTGCGACGCTCGCGAAGCAGCGCAAGCGCTGGCAGCGCGGACTCGCGGAGAGCCTGTGGGAGAACCGCAAGCTTCTGTTCGCGAAAGGCAGCGGCACGGCCGGCTGGCTCGCGTTCCCGTTCTTCATCGTGTTCGAGCTCGCGAGCCCGCTCTTCGAGGTCGTCGGCCTCGCGGTGATGGCGATCGCCTGGGCGACCGGCGGCATGACGGGCATGAGCTTCCTCGCCTTCGTCGCGGCTGCGTTCGCGCTCGGCGTGATGCTCTCGACGACGTCTCTCCTGCTCGAAGAGCTGTCGTTTCACACTTACCCCAAGGCGCGGCACCTGCTCGCGCTGTTCGCCGTCTCGGTGCTCGAGAACCTCGGCTACCGCCAGCTCAACTCGTGGTGGCGGTTGCAGGCGCTGTGGGGCTGGCTGCGCGGCGAGCGCATGCAGTGGGGTGCGATGAAGCGCAACGCGAGCTGGCAGCAGTAAGCCGTCCTACCCTCGTCCGGGACCGAAAACGCCTTCGAGGAAGCCCGGCAGCGGCACGCCGCCCTCGGCGCCGACTGCAGGAATCACCACCATCCTGTCGTCCGCAAGACCGTCGCCATTCGCGTCCGTCACTCCGGATGAGCTACCCGGATGCCCGTTCGGGCACGAATAGCTGCGGGTGATCGAACGGCGCACGGCGGTAGAGCACGCGCTCGTCCGTCAGGCTCTCGAGAAACGCGACGAGTGCGTCGATCTCCTCCGTCGTCAGCGTCGGCACGCCGAGCGGCTCGATCAGCGTGCCGTCCATCGCCTGCACCGGATGGACGTTGCCGCCGCGGCTGTACAACTCGACCGCCTCGCGCAGCGTGCGGGCCTCACCGTTGTGAAAATAGGGCGCAGTCAGCGCGACGTTCCGCAATGACGGGATCTTGAAGGCGCCTTCGACTCCGAAGCCTTTCGTCACCGGCGCCGCCGAAATTCGGCGGGAAGTCGCCCGGGAAGGCGCGCCGGGTGTGCGACAGCGGTCCGAACGCGTCGCGGCGCCAACGCCGAGATCGTCGGTCGGTCGGGCGGACGCCGATGTTGTTGAAGCCCCGGTCGATGATGTTGCCGTCGCGATTGCGCATGGTTCCAAGGTCGGCGACCCGCCGGGCCGGAGGCATCCGTCAGCTCGGCCTGCTCATGACAGTTCGAGCAGCGGATGTTCGTCGCGCTCCGCGTGCGATCGTTGAAGAGATGCGCGCCGAAGAGCGCGAGACGGCTGATGTGGTCGGGGTTGAGGTTGCTCCACGGGTTCAGCGCCGGATCGGTGGCGGTCGCGTGCTGCCTGCGGAAGCGATCCCACGGCGTGTCGTCGGAGACGAGCGTGGCCTCGTACATCTGGACCGCGATGCCGAAGAACAGCGCGAAGTTGTACTGCATCAACGAATACTCGTTCGTCGCTGCAGTTGCTGGTTCCGCACTCACCCTTGTTCTTCGCAACCAGCGTCTTCGAACCGTCCGCATTCACGCGAATGACCTTGCTCGACCGCCACCACTGCTCGTGGAATGCGGTCTTGATCATCTGGTCATAGCGATTGAAGTCGAGGCCCTTCTTGGGCCACCGGCTCATCGTTCCCAGGACGCTGTCGGTCGTGGCGACCTGCTGCTTCGCCAGGGGCCGAACCGCCGCGAGCTTCTTGCCCTGCTTGCGCTGACCCTCGGCGAGCGCGCGTCCGACCTCCTGCGGCGTGCGGCCGGGCGCCGCCATCTCGATGTCGCTGACGATCGGCGCCACGGCCTGGGACGCGAGGCTGGAGTTCAGCAGCGCGACGCGCACCTTCGAGCGGTCGCTGACGGATCGTCCGCCCGAAAGACCTTGGCGGCGGGGTCACGCTCGCCGAGGTGATTGACGCCGTTGAAGACATTCTCTGCCCGCCCGTCCCAGAACTGCCGGTGGTTGAAAACCGCGTTGATCACCGACGGCGTGTTGCGAGGCTCGACTCGGCGCGTGTTGACGCCGCCCACCTGGAAGCCCAGCGGATCGACCGCACTGGCGGGGTGATGAATGCCTTGCGACGAGACGACGTCGTTGCTGTCCGTGGCGGCATCCAGGCCTCCCCGAATGCCCGGGGTTGCAAGGCGGCTGAGCGGAAAGTCGGAGGCCGTGAGCTGGTGATTGGGGCCGCTGCCCGTCGTGTAGGCGAGATCGGGCTCCGGCATGTGCTTGAGCCCGGGACTGACCTGGTTCCGGGAGCGCGGATCCGCGCCGGCGCGGAAATGGCAACTCGCGCAGGCCTGCACGCCGTCGCTCCCGACCTGCATGTCCCAGAAGAGCGCCTTGCCGAGGGCGATTGCCATGGCGGGATCTCGGACGAAATCCCCGAGGTTCGAAGGTCCGGGCACCGCAGCGGCGCGCAGATCGCCCGGCAGTTCCTTGAGGTCGGCGGCAAGCGGAGGATCTGGCACGCGCGGAATCGATTGTATCGGCCGCGGTCTGCGCCGCAGCGAGCACGCCTACCAGGCCCATGGAGGCTGCTATGAGTCTGGCTCGTGCGTGTTCGCTGAGTTTCATGGCGTATTTCATCCCCCTTAATTCCTTGCCGTTCCAGCAACTAGTCGAGCGTGACGCGCAGAACTTCTCCGCCGCCCGGGAAGATCCCGAAGTTGCTGAGGTATACGGCGCCATCGCGGCCGATCGCGACGCCGGCCGGGAACACGAGTCCCTCGAGTACGACCTGGAGCGCGCCGTTTTTCGGCTTGCGCAGCAGCCGGCCGTTGCCGACGCCGGGATCTCCGGTGCCGCCGGGCGGCGGCACGAAGCCGCTTGCGATCTCGACGATGTACAGCGTGCCGTCGAGATCGAAGGCCATGTCGACGACCGCGGTGAGGCCGGTGACGTAAGGCGTGACTGAGTCGCCCTGCCACGAAACCCGCCAGATCGTCGAGGCGCCCTGGAAGAAGGGAGCACCCGTGAGCTGGCCGACGTAGAAGTGGCCGTCCGGGCCCTTCGTGACGGTGGTGGGCACGGCCTCCGTTCCGACCGAAGTCGGCGGTAGCACAGCGAAGGTACGCTCACGCCACGGCTGCAGGAGGTCCATGGAACCGGACTCGATAAGCGCGTTGGCGCCCGCGTCGGCGACGATGCGCCGATGGGCAAGTGCGACGACGCCGTACGGATTCGAGTCCACCGGCCCGCCGGCGGGGTTGTGCCGCTGCTCGTTCGCAGAAATGTCGGCGATCGGGAAGTACAAACCTTCCGGCGTCGCGAGCAGCACCGTACCGAACAGGCGCGACTTTTCGCCGATGCCTGCCCGCAATTCCGGGTCGCCGCCCCAGCCCATGACGACGAACGCGGTCTTGCCGCGGAATTGGACGTCCACTGGGCCGCTGCTCGCCGCGAAGCCACCAGCCGACGCCATGGACGGCAGGCCTTCGATCACGCGCCGTGGCGGTTTCTTGCCGCCGATGTCGATGCGCGTCAATGCGCCGGTCTCGCCGTAGCAGACCTCAACCGGCTGGCCGTCCGGCGAGGGCCGGCATTTGCCGCCGCCGCCGCTGCCGGCTTCCGCGACATACAGGTCGCCGTTCGCGGCGAAGCCGAGTCCGCGCGGATTGTCGAGTCCCTGGGCGATGACTTCGACTGCCGGGCCGCTGGCCCGGGCAGGCGCCACGGCGATCGCGAGAGTGAACGCGGCGAAGATGAGTCTGGAGGGCTTCATTGCGATGCTCCCGTTGGTGTCATGAGGCGTCCCTTGCAGTGTCGTTACCGCTGCAATCGGCGGCCTAGCGCGTGAACTGGAAGTCAGCCGTCCGGTAGAACACGCTGCCGTCCGGATTGCGCTCGCCCAGGTCGAGCCGCAGCCGCCGGCAACTGCCCGCGTAATCCTTCGACGACTTCCAGTTGAGCTGGTACACGCCGTCGCCTAGGTGCTCGAGGCTCGACGCGCCCGGCGCGTATTCCTCGACCGGGTCGCTCGCGCCGCCGGAGGCACCGCAGGAAATCGCGACCGAGGAGACCTTGACGATGCCGGGATCGAGAGCGAGCACGGGCGCGACGGTCTCGTCGAACACCTGCCACTTGAGCGGTATCGCGCGGCCGGCCTTGGCGATGTTGAGCATCGCCGCGTCCACCGGCGTGCCGAAGCCGCGGAAGTAATAGTTTGGGATCATCGCGAACACCGTGCCGCCGAGCTGGAGCACGCTCGGCGAGCTCAGCGCGCTGAAGTCGAACTTGAACCGCTGCAGGACGCTGTCGTAGGCCGGCAGGATCGGCGGGCTGCCAGGTATCAACACCGGCGACCAGTCGCTGCCAGTCCACCACGCGAGGCGGATCGGGCTGGAGCGGAAGGATCGGCGGACCGCTTGGGACGATCGGACTCGGCGGCAGGATCGGTGGCGGGCTCGGCTGGATCGGGCTCGGCGGCAGGAACTCGCCGGCGATCGTGTCGCCCGCATCTGCATTCGTCAGCTGAAGATCCAGGAAGGCCGCGGCGCGAATTGGCGGAGGGCCAGGGATTGCCGAGGGGAGCCCGCCAAACGTCGCCACGGAAAACTGCGCCGTCCCGACGGCGGAGCCGCTGCGCGTGAGCGTCGCCGCGATGCCCGCCGGGCGCGGAGAGCCGAGAACCGCGGTCGAGACCGTCAGCGGTGTCACCCGGCAGCAACGAATTCGACATCCTCGGCGAGCGATGCCGGCGCCCGTCACCGTCAGCGTGCCGGACCAGGCGCGGAAGTCGCAGAACTGAGTTGGTCGGCACATCGGCCACGACGGTGAGCGTGTGCGTGCCCGGCGTGACAGGCCCGAGATTCACCTCGCCGGTGCTTGCGCCCGCTGCCACGCCCTCGGAGGTCAAGTCAGATCCGCCATCCACGCGGAAGCGCACGTTAATCGCCGTGCAGTTGGCGGCAGACGGCGACGACCTCCGCCGCGAGCGCGCCGTCAGTCGTCACGGCGAAGTCCTGCGCCGGCTCGCACGCCGGCAGGGAATCCAGGCTGCAGGGTGCCACGCCGACGTCGATAGGTGGCCGCGCCGGCAGGCGCGGCGAGCGTCGACGCGGCGGCGGCCAGGACCGCGGCTGTGAGCGTCGAAACGGTTTCGAACGGATCATCGGCAACTCCCTGACAGTTATGTCCAATTGACTCTGCTCGCGCAGCGTCCGTACCCTGACTAACGACGAATCGGGCCGGAATCGATCATCGGGACCGAAAGGGTCCCGAAGCCGGTGCAGATCGAGTGACGAGTCCGAGCAGCCCACGGGAAGTAACCCGGTTGCTGGCCGCCTGGAGCCAGGGCGATCGCACGCGCGCTCGAGAAGCTGACGCGGCTCGTCTACGAGGAGCTGCGGCGCCTCGCCCATCGCTACATGGGTCGGCAGCGGGCCGGTCACACGCTGCAGACGACCGCGCTGGTGAACGAGGCCTACCTGCGTCTCGCCAGCCAGGACGGTTCCCGCTTCGCGAACCGCTCGCACTTCCTCGCCGTGGCCGCGACGGCGATGCGCCAGATCCTCGTCGATCACGCCAAGGCGGCGCTGCGCCAGAAGCGGGGCGCAGGCGCGCAGCGCGTGGAGCTGGACGAGGCCGCGCTGGGTGTCGCCCGAACCTACGCGTGAGATTCGTCGACCTCAACGACGCGCTGGAGAAGCTCGCGGCACTCGACGCGCGCAAGGCGCAGGTCGTCGAGCTCAAGTACTTCGGCGGGCTCGAAGCACGAGGAGATCGCCGAGGTGCTGAAAGTCTCGGTCGTGACCGTGCGGCGCGACTGGACCTTTTCCAAGGCGTGGCTGTACGCGGAACTGCGCAGGGCGGACTGAGCGTGGAGCACGGCGCGACTGCAGGCCGTCGAGATCGATATTTCATGCCGCGCTCGACGTCGAGCGCGGACCAGCGCGACGCATTCCTGCGCGAGCAGTGCGCGGGCGACGAGTCCCTGCGCCGGGAAGTCGAGGCCCTGCTGGCTGCGTCATCGAGAGGCGGGTAACTTCATCGAGGCCCCGATCGTGACGCTCGACGCAAGGCTCTTCGACGACGAGACGCCTGACCGGCTGGATCGGCCAGACCATCGGCCACTACGAAATCCGAAGCGGATCGGCAGCGGCGGGATGGGCGTCGGTCTATCTCGCGCGGCGCGCCGACCGGCAGTACGAGAAGCAGGTCGCGATCAAGCTCATCAAGCGCGGCATGGACACGGAAGCCGTGCTGCGCCGCTTCCGCAACGAGCGGCAGATCCTCGCGAGCCTCGATCACCCGAACATCGCGCGCCTGCTCGACGGCGGCACGACCGAGGACGGCCTGCCGTACTTCGTCATGGAGTACGTCGAAGGCGTGCCGATCGACGAGTACTGCGACCGGCAGGCGCTCGACGTCACCGGGCGGCTGCAGCTCTTCCGCCAGGTGTGCGCCGCCGTCTCCTACGCGCATCGCCGCGCCGTCATCCATCGCGACCTGAAGCCGTCGAACATCCTCGTCGGCAGCGACGGCGTGCCGAAGCTGCTCGACTTCGGCATCGCCAAGCTCCTCCAGGCGGGCGAGCGGCGCGAGTCGCCGGCGACGATGCTCGAGCAGCGCGTGATGACGCCGGAGTACGCGAGCCCGGAGCAGGTGCGCGGCGAGCCCGTCACGACGGCGAGCGACGTCTATTCGCTGGGTGTCGTGCTGTACCGGCTGCTGACCGGCCGTCTGCCGTACCGCCTGGAGGCGCAGTCGGCGGACGACATGGCGCGCACGATCGGGCAGACGGAGCCGCAACGGCCGAGCGCCGTCATCGAGGCGACGAGCCGGGCGCCGCCTGCGCGGCGATCTCGACAACATCGTGCTGATGGCGCTGCGCAAGGAACCGGAGCGGCGCTACCCGTCCGTCGAGCAGTTCTCCGAGGACATCCGGCGTCACCTCGGAAGCGCTGCCGGTGCTGGCGCGCCGGGACACGCTCGCCTACCGCGCGGGCAAGTTCGTCCGGCGCAACACGGCAGCGTCGGTCGCCGCGGTGCTCGTCGTGCTGAGCCTGCGTCGGCGGCATCGTGGTGACGACCTGGCAGGCGGAGCGGGCGCGCGACGCAGGAAGCGATCGCGATGGCGGAGAAGGCGCGGGCGGAGCGGCGCTTCAACGACGTGCGCGCAGCTGGCGCGCTCGGTGCTGTTCGACTATCACGACGCGATCAAGGACCTGTCCGGCGCCACGGCGGTACGCGAGCGGCTGGTCAAGGACGGGCTCGCCTACCTCGACAGCCTCGCCGGCGAAGCCAGCGATGATCCGGAACTGCAGCGCGAGCTCGCCGCCGCTTACGACCGGGTCGGCGACGTGCGCGGCGAGGACGTACTCCGCCGCGAATCTCGGCGACTTCGCCGGGGCCATGGAGAGCTATGTGAAGGCGCTGCAGATTCGCGAAGCGCTGGTCGCTGCTGCGCCCGGGGACGTGCAGAATCGCCGCGACCTGGCCGCCAGCTATCACAAGATCGGGGCGCAGCTGCTCGAGACGAGCGAAGCCGCGCGCGGCATGGAGTATCTGCGCAAGGAACTCGCGATCCACGAGCAGCTGGCCGCCGATCAGCCAGAGAACCTGGAGATCCGGCACGACCTGGCGGCCGCGTACAACATGCTCGGCCTGGCGCTGGAAGGCTCCGGCGATCCGCCGGGGCGCAGGAAGTCCATCGCAAGGCGCTCGCAGCTGCGCGAAGCGCTCGTGGCGGCCGACCCGGGCAACCAGAAGCTTCGACGCAGCCTTGTGATCACGCGACATCAATCTCGGGCGGGCCCTGGTCCTGAGCGGCGACTTCCAGGGAGGCCTTGCGAGCAATCGGAAGGCGCTGGCGATCTGCGAAGCGCTGGTGGCCGAGAATCCCAGCAGCGCCGACTTCCGGCGCCTGCTGGCCAACACCTACCAGAATGACGGCGACTACCGCGCGGTCCTTCACGACGTGGACGGCGCGTTGCAGAGCTTCCGCAAGAAGCTCGCGTTCGACGAGCAGTCGCTCGCCGAGGATCCGCTCAATGCGGTCGCCCGCTCGGATGTCGCGTACACGTACGCAAGGATTGGGAGACCTGCTCGCGCAGTCCGGCAGTCACGCCCAGGCGCTCTCGTACTTACCGCAGGGCCTTGGCCGAGCTTGAAAAGTTGGGTGCCGAGTCATCGGAGGATCTGTTCGCTCCGCTTTCGTGTCATGCATGGCGCGCGGCGGTGTCGGCGAGATGCAGGCGCATCTCGGCGAGCGTTCCGCGGCCTTGGCCGAGTACCTCGAGGGTCATCGCGTTGCTGGACGGTATTGCGGCCGATCCGACCAGCGGCACGCACAGCAGCCTTAGAGGCCAGGTGTACATGCGCGTCGCCGCGATCCATGCCGCGCTCGGCGCTTCCAACGACCCTCGGCACGGCGGAGCGCGGCAGCACTGGAGCACGGCGCGCGACCTTTACGCTCGAAGCCTGGACGTTTGGCACGACATGCAGAAGCGCGGAATCCTGACCGCCGAAGACGGGGCGAAGCCGCAGGAAATCGCCCGCGAGGTCGCGCGCTGCGACGCCTCCTTGCGTCAACTCGACGTCTGACGATGGATCTGCGACCCGGCGCACGCTTCCGGCGATTTACGTACGAGCAACAGGCGTTGCGGGTAGAATGGCCGCAACGACGCACACGCACCTCGTGTCCGGGCGTCGGATTCCAAAACTTCCCACGTGAATCCTGCAGCGCTGGCTAGCCAGAGCAGGCGCGTGCGATTGATACACGAGGCGACCATGTTCAAGCAACGCATTTATCGCGGGCTGCCGACCATCATGCTGCTCGTTGCAGCGGCGACGATCCAGATCCTTGCCGTTCTTGTCTTCATCTGACGACCGACGCGTGCACAACGTACGGGCAGAAATGGTGAACGTCCCCTAGACGTGCAGGAAGGCGAGGGCGGTCGCGCCGGTCGCCATGGCGGCGAGGAAGGCGACGGCGAGCGGCTTCCAGCCGGCCTCGCGCAGGTGCGCGAAGGTGATGTCGAGCCCGACCGCCGCCATGCCGCAGAGCAGCAGCAGCTCCGAGGCCTGCTGCGCGTAACCCAGGAACGCCTGCCACATCGGCCCGTCGAGCCAGGCATCGCCCGCCGTGCGCACCCCGACCAGCACGAGGAAGGCGATGACGAACCCGGGCAGTACGCTCGCGCGCAGTCCGTTCGTCCGCGCACGCCCTTCCTTCGCCTCGGTCCGCGCCATCCACATCGCGGCGGCCGGCACCAGCACCAGCAGGCCGAACGTGCGCAGGAACTTCGTGAGCCCCGCGATCGCGACCACCTCCGGCGCGTCGAACTGCTCGGCGTAGATCATCGCGGCGCCGACCACCTGCGAGGTGTCCTGGATCGAGGCACCGAAGAACAGCGCCGCGGCGGCGACATCGGTTCCGAACAGTGCATGCGCGGCCCACGGATAAGCGACCATCGCCACCGACCCGAACAGCACGACGCAGGCGATCGAGATGCCGATGTCCTGCTCGCGCGCCTTCACGAGCGGCGCGATCGCGATGATCGCAGTGCAGCCGCAGATCGCCGTGCCGGCCGCCAGCAGGCGACGGATTCCGGGTGAGACGCCGAACAGCCACCCGAGCCCGACGCCCACTATCAGCGCGACCGCGATGCACGCGATGACGACCGGCAGGGCGACGACACTCACGCCCGCGAGCAGCGCGAGCGTGAGGCGCAGCCCCACCAGCGCAATGCCGATCCGCAGCAGCCGAAGGCTCGCGAACTCGAGACCGGGCTCGGCCCACCGGCCCGCGCCGGCGAGGTTTCGCCACAGGATGCCGAACAAGACCGCGCACAGGATCGCGCTGACTTGGCCGCCCGTCGCCAGCGATACGCCCTTCGCCGCGAGCGCGAGCGCGACGACGAAGGCGAGGCCAGGTAGAACACGCCGCGCGGTGCTGAGTGCCGTCACTGCGGTGCAGTCAGCCGCGGCGGCTCCGGCCGGAATAGGCGCTTGCGTACTCGTCCAGCACGCGGCGGATCATCCGCTGGTACGGGATCTTCGACTTGCGGGCGTGCGACTTGAAAAAATCGACGCTGCGCTTACTGAGCGAGATCGTAACCTTGACGCCGTCTTCCTTGAGGATCAGCTGATCCGGTGGAGGCAGAAAATTCTTGATAAATCGCACCGGACCGATCGGTTCATCGGTATATCCATCGTCCTTCTTCATAGTACCTCCGGCCCTTTCGCCAGTAGCCTGCCCCAAAGATCCGCACAACGCCTTCGCGATAGGTGAAGCGGACCGTGAGCACGCGCCCGTCAACTACCCCGAAGCAGTAGAAGCGCTCCTCGCCAATGCTGTGCGCAACATCCTCGGCAATGACGCATGTTGAATCCAGGAAAGCACGTTGGGCATCGGTGAACGAAACGCCGTGCTTTCGCTGGTTCTCCTCGTCCTTGCCCGAGTCCCAGTCGAAGATCGCTGCCATTGGGGCAGCATGATCCACATATGGTCAAGTAACCATACACATATATGGCGTATTGGGCAAGAAACAGGAGCTACCGGCTTAGCGTTCTCATCAACTCCTCAGGGTCATACACTACGCCGCCCTTGATCGTTCGGTGCACCTTCGCAAGGTTGCCGATGTCCGCGAGCGGGTCGGCGTCGAGGATCACGAGGTCCGCGAGCATGCCCCGCTTGATCTCGCCCGTCTGGCCCTCGAGGCCGAGCGCCCGCGCGCCGTTGACCGTCGCGGTGCGTAGCACCTCGAGCGGCGTCAGCCCGGCCTCCACCATCATCTTCATCTCGCGGTGGATCGAGGGCCCGTGGACCGTGCCGATGTTGCCGGCGTCCGTGCCCATCACGACGTCCACGTCCGCGTCCACGATCCGACGCAGGTCCTTCATCGCGACCTCGGTCGACGCGAGCTGGCGCGGGTTCGGCCATCAGCTCGGCGATGAACGGCGGCAGCTTCTCCTTCGGGATCTCGTCGAGGTCGTTCATCGCCGCGAGGATCTCCGGGTCCGCGCGCGCGGTCTCGACGGCCGTCGCCTTCCAGGTATTGCTGAGCGCGAGCCCGTAGCCGTCCATCACGAATAGCGTGGGGCAGAGGAGTGCATGATTCTTCTTCGCGAGGCCCAGGAATTCCTTGTCCACCGGCAAATCGAACACCCCGTGCACCAGAAAATCGGCGCCGGCGCGCAACGCCGCCTTGGCGACGACCAGCTCGGTCGCGTGCACCGCGAGGCGCTTGCCCGCCGCGTGCGCGGCATCGCCGGCGGCCTTCACGATCGCCTCCTGCGCCGCGAGGTCGTCGCCCTTCTGGTGGATGAACCACACCTTGATGTAGTCCGGCTCGCGATCGAGCTGGCGCGCGACGAACTCACGTGCAGCCTCGGGCGAGGTGATTGTCACGATCGGCGGGTCGCCGAGATCGAGTTGCGGACGCTCGACCATAGAAATCAGGGGCCCTGCGACCGCCATGCGCGGCGCAGCGGCGGAGAGGATCGCACGATCGCGCACGTCGAAGTTCCAGAACGGCCCGCCGACGTCCACGACGCCCGTGACTCCGCTTGCGAGCCAGACCTTGAAGGTCGCGTCGAGCCTCGCCTTGTTGCGCGCGACTTCCTGCGCGTACGGCACGACGGCGTTGAAGTCCGCGACATCCGGGCGAGTATAGAGGTTGCCTGACTGGAAGAAGTGCACGTGCGAGTCGACCAGCCCGGGGATGACCCACTTGCCGCGCGCGTCAATGATTTTTGCGCCCTGCGTCAGCTCGAGCGCGATGCCCGTGCCCGCGAGCTGGAACCGGTCTCCCGCGATCACGATCGTCGTGTCCCGCTCAACCGCGGCGGCGCCGGTGCGCGAGGGATGGATGATGGTCGCGCCGTTGATCACGATGACGGGCGGTGGATCGGCGGTCGCCGAAAGCCCGGGCAGGGCGAGCGCAGCGACAAGCAAGAGTCTGGGAAATGGCATGGGAGCTCCCCGCGGAAAGGACACCTGGACGGCGGCAATATGCATCAGAGCGCGACGCCGGTCACGTTGCTGGCAAGCGCCCGCGGCGTGGGTAAGCCGGCCTGCTGCTGTCCCGAATTATTGTGACTCCGTACCGGGAGCGGGAGCGGCCCGAGACCTGAGACTGAAGGCCGTATGCGCACACCTTTGCGCAACGGTCTTTTCGCCTCAGCCGCCAGCCTGGTGCTGTTGCTCGCTGCGACGCCGTCGATTGCCTCGCCGCAGGGGCATTTCAACGGCGGCGTGTACATCGCGCCGGGGGCGCTGTTCACCGCGAAGTCGCCGCTCGGACCGGGCACGCTGCTGTTTGACAGCTTCGACCGCTCGACCGGCGCCGTCACCTTCCTGAACGAGGCCGGCGAGCTGTTCGGGGTCGTGTGCACTCCGAACATGGACGTGCTCGCGGGCGCGAACAACGATTTCGAGACCGACGTTGCGATCCTGCGCAACTGGCTGCACGACGCGACGTTTCCGCTGTTCTTCGCGCGCCAGCTCCCCGGTGCGGAGATCCTCGCCGAGCAGCCCGGCCAGCTGGAGGGGCAGGCCGCCTGGTTCGCGGTGATGCGCCTGCCGCACGGTTCCGCGCGATTCAACAGCGACCCGGAGACCGGGCTGCCGGTGCGCGCGGATTCGTACCGCGGGCTGGTCGTGTTCACGCGCGGCGACCATACCTACCTGATCATGAAGGAGATCGCGCCCGAGCTCGAGCTGCCGGCCGTGTTGCCCGAGCTCGCCGGCTTCTACCAGGGCATGACCTTCGCTGACGACCACCCCTTCTTCGCCCTCAACCGCTGACAAAAGGTGACGCTAACCTTTTCCCCAGCGTAAGCGTCCCCTTTTTTCCTAACGGTGACCGCTAACCTTTAAGAAAAGGTTAGCGTCACCTTTTCCCCTTTTCCGACAGGAAATGGAGTCTTGGCTGGCTACACTCCTTGCCTCGCGAAGGAGACAGCCGCATGACAATCAACTGGATCCCGGCGGTGGCGACGATACTCGCCGCGCTCATGATCGCCGCCAATCTCGGTGCGCGGGTCACGGGCTGGGGCTTCGTCCTGTACGCCCTGGCGTCCGCGGTATGGATCTTCTCGGAAACTTCGCGCGGACAACCGGATTTCAGCGTTGTCGTCATGCACGGCGTGCTGCTGCCCGTGAACCTATTCGGCGTATGGCGCTGGCTGGGCCGCCACGCCCGCTACGAGGACAGCCGCGAGCACGCATCCAAGCGCAGCCGCCGGGCGCGCGTGCCCACCCTGTTCTCGGCCGACTCGATCATTGGCGGAACGGTTCGGGGAAGGGGCGAGCAGACCCGGGGAACCGTGGTCGACGCGATGCTGAAGTGCGACGACAAGAGCCTGGCCTATGTCGTGACCAGCGAAGGCGGCGTCGGCGGCGCGGGTGAAACCCTGCGAGCCGTGCCGCCCGAACACCTGCGGTTCGACGAAGACGACGTTGTCTGCGACCTGAGCGACGAGCAGTGGCAGGCGTTGCCCAAGATCGAAAACGACCACTGGCCGACCGAAGCGCCGGCCCCGCTGCGCTGAACCGCCCGCTTCAGGCCAGGTCGCGAACCTTCGGCTCGCGCTCGTAAAAGCGCTTTGCCGCCGCCTTCACAAACGCCGCGGAGAGGTCCGTCACCCCCTCATCCGGCTCGACACCCGCGCGATCCAGCAGCGCCTGCGCACCGGCGTTGTGGCCGATGGCCTTCAGGTGCCCGAACGCATCCATGACGAACTGCACCGCGGCACCATCGTTCGAGAGTTGCTTCGCGGCCTTCGGCGCCAGGATTACCGCGATCGCGTCGAGCACCACCGAAGGCGTGCCCGCGAGCTGGCCGTCCGCCTCGAGCGTGCCGCCCTTGACCGGTATGCCGCCAACCTTGGGTGCGATCAGCATCACGGTCGGCGCCGGCATCGCTCGCCGCCTTCTTCACCCGCGCGATCTCGGCGCGGTCAGACCCTTCCGCGAACAGGATGCCGACCTTGCGGCCCTCGAGCGTGTCCTTCGCGTTCCTGACGATCGACAGCGCAGGCGACAGTTCCATCTTGACGGGGTCACGCCCGCCGGTCGCCTTCG
Source organism: uncultured Gammaproteobacteria bacterium (assembly GCA_963817195.1). GTDB lineage: Bacteria > Pseudomonadota > Gammaproteobacteria > Steroidobacterales > Steroidobacteraceae > SCUD01. The sequence goes on along the minus strand of CAWFNJ010000003.1, from coordinate 36,426 downwards.
GCGGCAGGGGCATTGCGAGCCCGTCCGCCACACGCTTGGCAAGCTTCTCGTCGACGATGCGCAACCGCGACAGCACGCGCGTGCGCACGTGCGGCAAGCCCACCTTCGACAGCTCGAACACCAGTGCAGAGGCGATATGCGCCTGCTCGATCTCGGTCTGCGAGCGGTAGAAGAGGCGGGGCTGGCTGTAGTGGTCGGCAAACAGCTCGGCCCGCACGCGCAGCTTCTCCGTCGGGTCGTTGCGCTCGCCGTTCTCGGCGAAGCTGGTGAACCCCGCTTCCGGCGCCTCGCGCGGGCCGCGCGTCCTCGTCCGCCTCGCATCAGGCTGTTGGGCTCGTAGTTCGCGCGTCCCGTGGGCACCAGCGTCTGCATCATTCCGTCGCGCTGCATGTTGTGGAACGGGCAACGCGGCGCATTGATCGGGATCTGGTGGAAGTTGGCGGTGCCGAGCCGCGACTTCTGCGTGTCGAGATACGAGAACAGGCGCCCCTGCAGCAGCGGGTCGTTGCTGAAATCGATGCCGGGAATGACGTTGGAGGGCATGAATGCCACTTGCTCCGTCTCGGCAAAGAAGTTGTCGACGTTCCGGTTGAGCGTCAGGCGCCCGATCAGGTCGACCGGAAGGACTTCCTCCGGAATCAACTTGGTCGCGTCGAGCACGTCGTACGGCTGCTTGGCGGCGAAGGCCTCGTCGAAAATCTGCACGCCCAGGTCCCATTCCGGGAAAGTTGCCGGCGTCGATCGCCTCGTACAGGTCGCGCCGATGGAAGTCGGGGTCGGCGCCTGCGATCTTGACGGCCTCGTCCCAGCACGTGGACTGCAGGCCCAGCACCGGCTTCCAGTGAAACTTGACGAACTTGCCCTGGCCCTTGGCGTTGACGAAGCGGAAGCTGTGCACGCCGAAGCCCTGCATCATGCGGAAGCTGCGGGGAATCGCGCGATCCGACATCGCCCACATGATCATGTGCAGCGTTTCCGGCATCAGGCCGACGAAATCCCAGAAAGTGTCGTGCGCCGACGCCGACTGGGGATAGCCACGGTCGGCTTCCATCTTCACGCTGTGAACGAGATCAGGAAACTTGATCGCATCCTGGATGAAGAACACCGGGATGTTGTTGCCGACCAGGTCCCAGTTCCCGGTGTCCGTGTAGAACTTGACGGCAAAGCCGCGCACGTCGCGCGGCGTGTCGACTGAGCCGGCGCCGCCGGCGACGGTCGAGAAGCGCACGAACACCGGGCAGCTGTTGCCTTTCTTCTGGAAAATCGAGGCCCGCGTCAGCTCGGGGATCGCCTTGGTCACCTTGAACACGCCGTGCGCGCCGGATCCGCGCGCATGGACGATGCGCTCGGGAATGCGCTCGTGGTCGAAGTGGAAGATCTTCTCGCGCAGGATGAAGTCTTCCAGCAAGGTCGGCCCGCGCGTCCCGGCACGCAGCGAATTCTGGTTGTCGGCAACGGGATGCCCGAAGTTGGTCGTCAGCGTGTCGCTGTCGCCGCGGGGAGCGTCCGATCGCGGCGCCGACTGATGGGTTTCTCCGCCGGCGCCGGCACCGACACGGACCTTCGGCTTGCCGGATCCCTGCTGAAACGCACCGAGCGTGTTGTCGTGCGCGGGCGATTTCGGCTTCGCTTCCCTGTCGGCGCGCACATCGCCTTTCGGACAATCGGCCTTGGAAGGTTTCTGATTCACAGTGAGTGCTCCTGCCGCATGTCTGATTGTGGTCGCGCGGGATTTAGTGCCTAGTCTCGCGCGTGGCTGCCACCCGCAAGCTCAATCTCCGCACCGGTCGATCGATCTGGCAGTCACGCCGGTGTCCGCACGTGCCGCAATCGAAGCTGTCGCGCGACATTGTGTGCGATGCACTCGTCGTCGGAGCGGGCATCTCCGGTGCACTGATTGCCGAAATGTTGTCGGACGCCGGGCTGCAGTGTTGTAGTCGTCGACCGACGCGGCGCGTTGCGCGGCTCGACGCCGGCGTCGACGTCGCTGATCCAGTACGAACTGGACAAACCGCTCATGAAACTGGCGCAGTCCGCGAGGCCGCGACAAGCCGAGCGCATGTGGCGACGTTCGCGGCTCGCGGTCGACGCCTTGCGCGAGCGATCGCGGCAGCTCGGGATCCAGGCGGACCAGATCAACAGGGACACCTTTACATGTCGGGCAACGTGCTCGATCGCGCCGCGCTGCTGCGCGAGGCCGACGCGCGACGCCGCGCGGGATTCAATACGACATTTCTCGAGCAGCGCGAAGTCCGGGAGCGATTCGGCGTGCGCGGCCGCAGCGCGCTCCTCAGCTACGACAACTTCGCGGCGGATCCGCGTCGCCTCGCGAGCGGATTCCTGCGAGCGGCCGTCGCGCGTGGCACGCGCGTGTATGCGCCCGTGGAAGTCACCGACATTCACGCCACGCGCACGGTAGTCGAGGCGGGCACGAAGGACGGTCCCGCGATCCGGTGCCACAGCCTGGTCTATGCCACCGGTTACGAGATGCCGAAGGCGGTGCGCACCAAGACGCACAAGATCTTCTCGACCTGGGCGATCGCCACGCGTCCCCAGCCGCGCGCACTGTGGCCCACACGCTGCTTCATCTGGGAGGCTGCCGATCCCTACCTTTATATGCGCGTCGTCGCCGGACCATCGCGTCATCTGCGGCGGCGAGGACGAGGAGTTCAGCGACGAGGCGGCGCGCGACGCGCTCCTGAATCGCAAGAAGGTGTCGCTGTGAACGCAAGCTGAAGCGCGCTGTTTCCCCGGCTCGACACCCGGGCCGAGTTCGCCTGGTGCGGATCGTTCGGCATTTCGACCACCGGCATGCCGACGATCGGTGCGATCCCCGGGTCTGCCCGAACTGCTACGTCGCGATGGGCTATGGCGGCAACGGCATCACCTTCTCGATGATGGCGGCGCAGATGTTGCGCGGCACTGATCACCGGCGTGGGAGACCCGGACACCGACTTGGTATCATTGCGGCGCTGAATCCGCCACGCCGGAGTCATCCCCGTGCGGAGTCTGCAGTCCTCTCTTGTCCTGGCGGGGTCGGTGCCGCCCCGCGGCTCCCGACCCGGCCCGCTCGCGCCGACCGAGGCGAGTTCCTCGAATTCCTCGACGCGCGCGACGCCGTCGCCTACCTCAACCCGGCCACGTCGAGGAATGGGAAGGCGCCGAAGATCGACGACTGGACCGAGCGCCTGCTCACCCGTCACCAGGCGCTCACTCGCGAACCTCAAGACGCTGAAGCCCGCCGAGCTGCCGCCCGCCGACGCCGCCGCGCTCGCCGCCATCCGCGTGACGCTCGCCGACTTCGGCGACCCGAGCCCCGCGGTCGCGAACGCGCCGGGCGGGCCCGCCTGCGCGGACCGCCACGACAAGTCGCTCGACTACGAAGGACTCTCCGCCGCGCTCGCGCCTGCTTACCGCGAGATCGGCAACAAGCTCAGTTCGAGGGCGGCACCATCGACCGCGGCGGCGCGCTCGGCCTCTGGTACGACCTCGAGGATCCCGCGCGGCGCAAGGCGCTGCACGACGCCTTCCTCCCGCTGTGGGCCGCGCTCAACGGCAACAACGAGCCCGACAGCCCGTACCGCCGCCTGATCAAGCTCGCGGCTGCGGAAGAATCGACCAGCGGATCCGGCGTCGCCGCTGCCGCGCGCGCGATCGGCGTGTCGGTCGACGACGTCGAGAAATGGCTGGTGCAGATCCTCGAGGCCTGGCGGGATGCCAATCCTTCCGGAACTCATCGAGCCCTGGGACTACCGCTACTCGGTGGGCGAGGGCAACCGCCGCCTCGCGCCGGCCTTCCCGGGCGGCGACATCATCAGTGTCAACGACCGCTTCTACCTCGACCTCGGCGTCGACCTCGCCGCGCTCGGCGTCGTGTACGACATCAAGGACCGCCCCGGACAAGTCGCCGCTCGCGTACTGCGACTTCCTGAAGCGCGGGCGGTTCGCGCAGCGATGGCGGCTGGGACAAGACCCTTGCGCGCGTGGTCGGCCGCTACGAGGAGGGCGGCCTCGGCTCGCTCAACGAGCTGGTGCACGAGAACGGACACGCGACGCACATCAGCGCGATCCGCAACCGCCCGGCGTACACCGACTGGACCGACACGCTGTTCACCGAGGCGTTCGCCGACGTGCCGTCGTGGAGCGTGTACGAGCCGGCCTGGCAGCGGAAATACCTCGGCACCGAGTTGCCGGTCGGCGTGTCGCTGCGCGGCCTCTACGGCAGCGCGATGCTCGACGTCGCCTGGTCGCTGTTCGAACTTCGCATGCTGCGCGACCCCGCGCAGGACCCGAACGCACTCTGGACCGACATCACGCGCGAGTACCTGCGCATCAAGCCGCACCCCGAGGTGGCCTGGTGGGCGGTGCGCGTGCAGCTCGTGAGCCGGCCGGGGTACATGGTGAATTACGGGCTCGGCTCGGTGCTGACCGCCGAGATGCGCCGCGCGACCGCCGCGGCGATCGGCCCGTTCGACGCCGGCAACCCGCGGTGGCACGCCTGGACGAGCGACAAGCTGCTGCGCTACGGCTCCGAGAAGACTACGAAGCAGCTCATGGACGAGTTGCTGGGAAGGCCGCTCTCGCCCGACGCGCTGCTCGCCGAGATCCGCCGAATCAAGTAGTTACCTAAAGGGGACAGTCACCTTTAAAGGTGTCTGTCCCTTTTTGGGAATAAGGGGTGCGTCCCCTTTGATAAGCGATTGATTTAGGCTGCTCCCGACGTCCAACGCGAAACCGTTGCGGCGGGAGGGTCGTTTGCGCGTTACCGGATTCCTTTTTGCCTTGCTGGTTGCCATGTCAACTGCCAGCGTCGGCGCGGCTGCAACACCCCTCCCGCAGGCCGCGCCGCGCTGGCCGTTGCTTGACAGCCTCCAGGGCAAGGTCGTGCTGGTCGATTTCTGGGCCTCCTGGTGCGGCGCCCTGCCTGCAAGTCCTTCCCGTGGATGAACGGCCTGCACGCGAAACACGCGGACGACGGCCTCGTCATCCTCGCCGTCAACGTCGACCAGGACCGCGCGCTCGCCGACGCCTTCATGAAGAAAATCCCGGCGCAGTTCCGCGTCGAGTACGACCAGGCCGGCGCGCTCGCGCAGCCAGTTCGGCGTCGAGGCCATGCCCACCAGCTTCCTGATCGGCCGCGACGGCACCGTCCGCGCGCGCCACGCGGGCTTCCGCGACAAGCAGCGCGAAGGCCGCGAGCAGGAGATCGAGCAACTTCTCAAGGAACGCGCGCCATGAGAATCCGCCATGCCATGCTCACATGCCCTCGGTGCTCGCCTCGCCGCAGCGACCAGCGCCTGCACCACCGTCCAGCCCTGGGAGCGCGACCTGCACGCGCGCGCCGACATGCAGCCCGAACGCGCACGACGCCGCGATCGACGACCACATCTACTTCAGCAAGGAAGCCTCCAGCGGCGGCCGCGGCTTCGCCGGCGGAGGCTGCGGATGCAACTGAAGAAAGCCGATCGGCGCCTCGCTCGCGGCCGCGACCTGCGGCCTGCTCGGCGCGCTGCCGTCCGCGCCCGTCGTCGCGCAGGAAGCGGGCGACTGGGACATCGACACCTCGCTCCTTTATTACGGCGAGAGCGACGGCCGCGTGACCGACGTCAGCCTCGACGTCGGCGTCCGCCGCGCGCTCGACGAGGACCGCGCCTTCAACCTCAACCTGACGATCGACTCGCTGACCGGCGCGACGCCGAACGGCGCCGTGCCGGCGAACTACGCTGCAGACGTTCACCGGCGCCTCCGGCGGCAACGTCGTACACCGTCCAGCCGGGCGAGCTGCCGCTCGACCCGACCTTCCTCGACACGCGCATCGCGCTCTCGGGCGGCTGGCAGCAGTCGCTCGGCGAGTCCTCGCGCTGGAACGTCGGCTTCTCGACTTCACAGCGAGTACGACTACCTCCACCTCGGCGTGAATACGCGCTTCGAGCGCGACTTCAACCTCAAGAACACGACCGCCTACGTCGGTCTCGCCTACGCGCAGGACGACATCGAGCCGGTCGGCGGCGCGCCGATCGGCTTTTCGCCGATGATGGCCGAGCGCCGAGGACGAGGACGAGGGCGACGACGACTTCCGCGGCGGGGGCGACCAGTCGAAGGACGTCATCGACGCGCTCATCGGCGTCACGCAGCTCCTCGGCCGGCGCGACCTCATCGAGCGTCAGCTATTCGTACGGCCAGAGCGACGGCTACCTCACCGATCCGTACAAGATCCTCTCGGTCGTCGATCCCGTGACCGGCGTACCGGTCGCCGGGCCGATGCGGCGGCACGCCGTTCCTCTACCTGTGGGAGCATCGGCCGGACTCGCGCACCAAGCAGAGCGGCTTCGTCGAATGGCGCCACGCCTTCGACCGCGACTCGCTGGCGCTCAGCGCGCGCTACATGACCGACGACTGGGGCGTCGACTCGCAGACGATCGAGACGCGCTATCGCTGGAACATCAACGAGCGCTCGCTACCTCGAGCCGCACCTGCGCTGGTACACGCAGAGCGCGGCCGACTTCTACCGCACCGTGCTGTTCGACGGCGATCGCGCTGCCCGAGTTCGCCTCGGCCGACCAGCGGCTCGCCGACTTCGACGCCTACACGGTCGGCGCCAAGTACGGCCGGCGGACCGATTACGGCGAGTTCTCGCTGCGGCTCGAGTACTATCGGCAGGAGGGCGATCCCTCGCCGGGCTCGGCGGTCGGGGATCTCGCCGGCTTCGAACTCCTGCCCCCACTCACGGCCTACATCGTCCAGTTTGGATACAAATTCCGCCTTTGAGGACTCGACACAGCGCGGCCTGTGGCGCACCGACTTCACGGCCATGGGCAGCCCCTGCGAGGTGCTCTGCGAGACCGACGACGCGCGGCTCGCGAAGCGCCTGGGGAATTTCGCGCGCGGCGAGGCGCGCCGCATCGACCGCAAGTACAGCCGCTACCAGCCGGGCAGCGTGGTCAACGCGATCCACGCGACGCCACGGCAAGCGCTATCGCGTCGACGACGAGACCGCGCGGCTGCTCGACTTCGGCGCCGCGCTCTGGCGGCTGAGCGAGGGCGCCTTCGACCTGACTTCGGGCGTGTTGCGTTACGCCTGGAACTTCGACCAGGGGCCAGTCGTGCGCCGATCCCGCGCGCATCCCGGAGCTGCTCAAGCGGATCGGCTGGCACCGCGTCGGCTGGCAGCCGGCGGACCTCATCCTGCCGGACGGCATGGAGATCGACTTCGGCGGCATCGGCAAGGAATACGCCGTGGACCGCGTCGCGGACTGGGCGGGTACGCAGACGAAGTGCCCGGTGCTCGTCAACTTCGGCGGCGACCTGCGCTGCGTCGGCGCGCCGCCGGCGAGCGGCGCCTGGCAGGTCGGCATCGAGTCGATCGAGAACTTCGGCAAGGCGACGCAAGCGCATCGAGCTGAAATCCGGCGCGCTCGCGACCAGCGGCGACGCGCGGCGGCACATCGAGATCGACGGGCAAGCGCTACGGGCACATCTTCGACGCCCGCACCGGCTGGCCGGTCGCGGGCGCGCCGCGCTCCGTCACCGTCGCAGCGCCGACCTGCTCCCAGGCCGGCAGCTACTCCACGCTCGCGATGCTGCAGGGGGAGGGCGCCGAAGCCTTCCTGACCGCCGAGGGTATCCGCTTCTGGTGCCTCCGCTAACAAAAGGGGACGCTCACCTTTTCGCTACCGTGACCGTCCCCATCAAGTTGAATTCCGCCGAATCAAGTAGTTACCAAGAGGGGACAGTCACCTCTAGAGGTGACTGTCCCCTTTTGAAGTCCCCGGTGGGAAAAGGTGAGCGGCACCTTCAGGGCGCGCGTACCATCGAACGGTCGGGGCTCTCGCCGAGTGTCCCTCTCTCCTTTCACCAAGGCCGTCATCATCCTGCCGGAAACTACTTCCGCCATTCAGGACACCAAGCAGCGCGGGCTGTGGCGTTCCGTATTCACCGCCCTGGGCAGCCCCTGCGAGGTGAGCTGCGAGACCGACGACCCCCGGCTCGCGGAGCGCCTGGGGAACTTCGCGCGCAGCGAGGCGCGCCGAATCGACCGCAAGTACAGCCGCAACCAGCCGGGGAGCGTGGTCAATGCGATCCACGCGCGCCACGGCAAGCGTTTCCGCGTCGACGATGAAACCGCGGGGCTACTCGACTTCGGCGCTGCGCTCTGGCGGCTGAGCGACGGTGCCTTCGACCTGACCTCGGGCGTGCTGCGCTTCGCCTGGAACTTCGACCAGGGCCCGGTGCGCGCCGATCCCGCGCGCATCCCGGAACTGCTCAAGCGTATCGGCTGGGGCCGCGTCGGCTGGCAGCCGGCCGACATCATCCTGCCGGAAGGCATGGAACTCGACTTCGGCGGCATCGGCAAGGAATACGCCGTGGACCGCGTCGCGGACTGGGCGCGGACGCAGACGAACTGCCCGGTGCTCATCAACTTCGGCGGCGACCTGCGCTGCACCGGCGCGGCACCCGCGAGCGGCGCCTGGCAGGTGAGGATCGAGTCGATCGAAAACGTCGGCAAGGCGAGCAAGCGCATCGAGCTCAGCTCCGGCGCACTCGCGACCAGCGGCGACGCGCTGCGGCATTTCCAGATCGACGGACAGCGCTACGGGCACCTGTTCGACGCCCGTACCGGCTGGCCGGTCCAAAGTGCGCCGCGCGCGATCACCGTCGCGGCGCCGACCTGCCGGCAGGCCGGCAGCTACTCGACGCTCGCGATGTTTCAGGGGGAGGGCGCCGAGGCTTTCCTCGACGCGGAGGACGCCCGCTACTGGAGCCTCCGCTAGACGGGCGCTAAAAGGGGACGCTCACCTTTTCGTTGTTCTAAGCGTCCCCTTTTGCTGAGGAACGCCTTGACCCGTCAAGCCGCCTGCCGCTTCGCCCTCGCGCTCTGCCTGGCCTTCATCCAGTCCGAAGCCGGCGCCTTCCCGCAAATCGACTTCGAGCCGGAATCCGCCAAGTTCGCGGCGGCCACGGATGAGTACCGCGAGATCTGGCGCACCGAAGGCGAGCGGATCAGCGCCGCGCTCGAGCAGGCGACGGGCCTCAAGATGGAGGCCGGTCCCATCCGCGCCATCGTGTTCGAGGGGATCAGCAACTCCGGCTATCACCGCATGCCCATGTACATGCGCGCGAGCTACCCGCCGGACACCAAGCGCGCGACCCTGGTCCACGAGCTCGCCCATCGCCTGATTGCGGACCTCGTTCCCAGGGAGTTCGAGGAACACCCGATCATTTTCCTGTTCGTCTACGACGTCTGGGTGCAACTCTGGGGCCAGGCGTTCGCCGACGAGCAGGTCGCGGTCGAGAGTGAGCGCCGCGGGCATTACGACTACGAATCCGCCTGGCGCGACGCCCTCGCGCTCGGCGCCGAAGGTCGGGCCGAGCGCTGGTCGCAGTTCCTCGCCGAGCGCCAGCGGCGCTAGAACTTTCCGCGACCGGGCCGACAAGTCCTGAATTGACGGGCAATGATTACCTCACTGATTGACCGCCGGCTCTTCCCCACGCTGGATACGCACCGCTACCTGAATCAGGCGTCGCTCGGCCTGATCGGCGAGCCCGCGGTGCAGGCCATGCACCGGTTCATCGACGACACTGCGCGCCACGGCAACAGCCAAATGTCCGACGAGGACGAGGCGCGCTTCCTCGACTCGATGCGCGCAGCGGCGTCGAGGCTCTTTTCGTGCCCCGCCGAGCGGATGGCCGTCGTCGGCGGTGCCAGCGAGATCCTTGCCCAGCTTCCAATGCTGATCGGCGTCCCACAGGACGGCACCGTCGTCGCCGTGAAGACGGACTTTCCCGCGGTCACCCGGCCGTGGCTGCGCGAGCAGAGCCTGGGCCGCGCGCGCGTGCATTTCGTCGAGGATCGCTCGTCGGAGAGCTTGACCGACGCGCTGATCGGCGCAATCGACGAGAGCACTTCGGTCGTCGCCGTCAGCAGCGTTCAGTTTGCGACCGGGACGGCGGTGGACGTTGGGCGCCTCGGCAAGGCCGTATCCGCGGCGGGCGCTCATCTCATCGTCGACGTGACCCAGGAACTGGGCGCGAGGCGCGTCGATGTGAGCGGCTGGGATGCGGATGCCGTCGTGTGCAGTGGCTACAAGTGGCTGGGCGGGCACGGCGGCGTCGCGCTCGCCGCGATGTCTCCCAGGCTCCTCGAGCAGGTGCCGCCCATGACCGGTTGGATGGGTGCGGCTGATCCCTTCGACTTCGACGCCACGTCGCTCGAGATGGCGAACGATGCGCGGCGCTACACACAGTCGACGATGTCTTACGCATCCGTCGCCTGCCTGGCGGCCGCGGTGGAGGAGTTGGCGGCCATCGGCGGCGAGCGCATCGAGTCGCATGCGACGGGGCTCGCGCGATCTGCTGGTCGAGGGGGCGGGCAGGCGAGGGTGGGTGCCTTTCAGGTCGCCCGATGACGCGGACGGATGCGCGCACATTGTCGCCTTGTCTCATCCGGATCGATCTGCGGAGGATGCAATGCGAGAGCTTGCGGGCCGCCGGATCGTGTGCAGCGCGCGAGGCGGCCGCATCCGCGTTTCCATCGCGCCGTACAATGATGAAAGCGACATCGACGCCATTACGCAGGCGCTTGGATGAGGGAGTGAACGAGATGTCCCAAATTACGCGTCGGGATTTCGTCACGCACACCGCCGCAGGCAGTGCGGCACTCTGGGCCGCCACCCAGGCGCCTGCTGCCTACGCCAAGGGCAAGCTCGGCGCCGTCTACGACGAGATCGAGCGTCGCCACGACGAAACCGTCGCGCGCCTGCAGGCCTGGATCAAGCAGCCCTCGATCTCCGCCGAGAACATCGGCATGGCCGAGGGCGCCGAGATGATGAAGCAGCTCGCCCTCGACGCCGGCTTCCAGCACGCCGAGATCATCCCGACCAAAGGCCACCCCGGCGTGTTCGCGACGCTCGACGCCGGCGCGAAGCACACGCTCGGCCTCTACTTCATGTACGACGTCAAGCAGGTCGACCCCGCCGAGTGGAGCTCGCCGCCCTGGGACGCGAAGCTCGTCGAGAAGCCCGGTCTCGGCACCGTCCTGATGGGCCGCGGCGCCACCAACCAGAAGGGTCCGCAGGCCGCCTTCCTTGCCGCGCTGCATGCCATCCGCGGCGCCGGCAAGAAGTTCCCCGTCAACCTGGTGCTCGTCGCCGAAGGCGAGGAGGAGGTCGGCTCGCCCAACTTTCCGCAAGATCGTGCTCGCGCCGCAGGTCCGCTCCGCGCTCGAGAAGACCGTCGGCATCTTCATGCCGGAACACGGCCAGGAACTGGACGGCAGCGTCATCATCACGCTCGGCTCCAAGGGCGACATCGAGTTCGACCTGGTCGCCTCCGGCGACCGCCTGGGGCCGCGGGCCCTCGCGTGACATCCACTCGAGCCAAGCCGCGCGCCTCGACCAGCCCGCCTGGCGCCTCGTCCAGGCGCTCAACACGCTCGTCACGCCGACTGGCGAACCGGCAATCGACGGTCTCTTCGACCAGGTCCGGCCCGTCAGCCCCGAAGAGCACGCGATGCTCGACGACTCGCCGAAGCGGCTCGACGAGAAGACGGCGCTCGAAGGCGCCGGCGCCAAGGTCTGGGCGCGCGATGCGAACTGGCGCCAGGCGCTCGAGGATTACGTCTCGCGCCCGACCGTCACCATCGAGGGCCTGGTCGGCGGCTACACCGGCCCCGGCGGCAAGACGATCCTGCCGACCAAGATGACGGCGAAGATCGACATCCGCCTGGTGCCCGACATGACGCTCCGAGGACACGTTCGACGAAGGTGCGGGCGCACCTCGACAAGCGCGGCTTCAAGGACGTCGAAATCGTGCGCAATGGCGGCGTCAACTGAAGTGACGTCGACCCCGCCGATTCACGCATGATCCAGACGCAGCTTCGCGTGTACCAGACCTACGGCATCGACGCCATGCTGATGCCGCGCTCCGGCGGCTCCTGGCCCGGTTCGGTCTTCACCGGCGAGCCGCTGAAGCTGCCGGCGGGTCACTTCGGTCTCGGCTTCGGCGACCGCGCGCATGCGCCGGACGAGTACTGCCTGATCAAGTCCACCAACCCGAAGCTGCACGGGATGGATGACCTGGTGCGGTCGTACGTCGACTTCCTGTTCGAGCTCGGCGCTTAGAAAAGGTGACGCTCACCTTTTCGAAAAGGTTAGCGTCACCTTTATGGCGCAGGTTGGCTGCAGGGCGTGATCCTTTTAATCGGCGGTCGCGAAGGTTGACTCGACGGCAACGATGTTGCCGTTCTCCGCGACCGTGTGAATCCCGACCTGAAACTCGGCGCCTGGCTTCATCAGGGAGGCGGGTACCCGGAAGCTTCTCACGTGCGGCGGCAGGTTGACCGTGAATGCCTGCTCCGGTTCGGCCGATTCGTTCTCGACTTCCAGCACGAATTGTTCGATGCCGGGAGCCGCTGACCAGCGGATGACCAACCCCCGCCAAGCGGGCACCTCGGCATCCTCTGCCGGATGGAGAATGGTCACCGCCGGCGGCAGGTCATGCGACAGGGTCAGGACGCTCCGGAATTCCTCGCCCGACATCGAGATGCCTTGGAGGACGTATTTGCCCTCCGGATAGAACGCGAGCACTGCCTCTCCGGGCGGTTCTGGCGTTTCGAAGTGAAACTCGCGCATTCCGGGAGTGGCATCTTCGGCGATCAAGGTCGTCATCCGCTGGTGGGCGGGCGACCTGATGGTCAGCCGGCGCAGTCCTTCATCGCCGGCAACGCCGGAGATTACGACTTCGGTATCGCCGTCAGTCGCATTCTGCTCGACATACATCGAAGCCTCCTCGAATGGTGCTGGGGAGTGGACACGTTCAATTTCGTTCGCGCCGACCACGGCCGACGCCATGGCCATCGCAAGGCCGGCGTTTACCTTCAGGGATGTCATGGCAGGATCTCCCGATTCTTGGGGGTGCTGGAGGTTTGACGGTGCTATGCGCATGAATCAATCGCACGGATCGAATGATTTCCTGCGCCCAGGCGTCTAATCAGCCACCGCCCCCGAAAAACGTGGAGGAAAGCGCCATGCCCGGCCAATACACAATCCTCAAGTCGGCGTCGGCGCTGGCGCCTCTCCTGGGTCCCGTGCCAGCGATGGCAGATGAAGCCGGTCGGGTCGAAGTCGGACTGCGCGCCGGCACGAGCATCGCCAGTGGCGTACCGGCGAACGACATGCCGGGCTTCGGCGTCCATGGGATGTATGCGTTGAGCGATCGCTGGTCCGTCGGTCTCGGCATCTACTACACCGAGTTCGACTACGAGGAGCCTGCGAGGCGGGTCGGATTGCCGCTCGACCCCGATGCCGAGCCGATCGATGCCAAGGCCGAACAGATGATCCTCAGCGCCCTGGTGGAGCGGTCGTTTTCACCGGCCGATGCTCGCCGGCGCTGGTTCCTGGGGGGAAGAGTCGGCGTGGCCGATACCGACGTGCCCGTCGTGACCGGCCCCACCGCAACCGGCGACCCCTTCGAGATCCACACCGAGGTTGACCGCGAAATCATCGTTTCGATGTTCGGCGGCGTCCAGCAGCGCTTCGGCGAGCGGTGGTTCGGCGAGTTCACGCTCAGCGCCGATCAGCACTTCTCGGCTTGGGAGTCGGAGGATCGTGTTTCCGGCGCGACTGGAAGAAACGGCGACTACTTCGCTTATGGACTCCACCTGGGGATTGGCTATCGGTTCGAGTAGTTAGCCGCCAAAGGGTTAAAGGGGACGCTCACCTTTTCCTAAAGGGGACAGTCGCCTTTAAAGGTGACTGTCCCCTTTAGAACGTCGGCCCCAGCCCCGCCGCGCGCCGCGCGAGCTCCCAGAGCACCAGCCCGGCCATGAAGAGCAGCACCCACCAGCCGACCGTGAACGAACGCCGCCGGTTCGGGATGTAGTTCGACCCGAGGTGGATCACCGCGTGCGTGATGCGGCTCAGCACGAAAGCCGTCGCCGCCGCGAGCGCGAGCGCATGCACCGCGTCCAGCAGCCACAGCACCATGCACACCACATAGAACAGCACCGGCAGCTCGAACTGGTTGCGAATGTTGTTGTTGATCTGCAGGACACTCGCCGGCCAGGCGTCCTCGTACAGGCCGCGCCGCTCCATGTTCACGCTGCCCGCCCGCATCTCACGGATCTTCACCTTGATCAGGCGCACGTAGATCAGGAGCGTCAGCAACACCTGGACGATCACCGGCACGAAGATCCAGTCGCGGGTCATGGCTAGCGTCCTTTGGCGGCCTTGCGGGCAGCGCGAACACGATACGTCCGGCTCGGCTCGCGGACGGCCATCGTCCAGGGCCGGATGCTGGCAAGACTCGCGCCGATCTCGCGCTCGGCGACTTCCGTATCACGCGCTGCCTGCGCCCGCAGCCAGTAGCCGTTCGACAGCCCAAAAAACCGGCAGAGCCGCAGATCTGTATCCGCGGTAATCGTCCGCTTGCCAGCCACGATATCCCCTATCCGCTGCGCTGACACGCCAATCTCCTTGGCGAGCCGGTACTGCGTGATCTTCATCGGCTTCAGGAACTCCTCCGACAGGAGTTCGCCGGGGGTGACAGGGGATTGCTTTCTCATGGTCAATCTCTCAATGGTAATCAACGATCTCAACATCCTCGGCGCCGCCGCTCGTCCACCGAAAGCACACGCGCCATTGGTCATTGATGCGAATGCTGTACTGGCCCTGCCGATCGCCCCGCAGTGCTTCCAGTCGGTTGCCCGGCGGAACTCGCAGGTCATCGAGACCGTCCCCTTCAGGTCTACCTCACGAGTAAAGCGCCACGGCCCAATCGGCGGTCGAACGCCAGGCGTCGCTGCGCATGATATGCACGCGCCAATACTTCATGAATAGGATCGCGAGAATTCCGAGTACGTACACCGGGTGCACAACACGCTGCGTCACTCCGTCGTAGATCATCCCAACGTAGATTGGTAGCAGCCAGATTGCCAGTACCGCCACGTCAGGCGCAGGCGGCCCGCCCAGGAACCAGTGCATGCGGTGCACGGGTGCGATCAGCAGCGCGGTGGTCGCGACGACGATCAGCCGCTTGTGGACTTCCGGCTTTCGCCGATAGACCCACGCTGCGGCCAGGAACGGCGCAAACACCAGCATGTCCGTGAAGCCAATAAACAGGAGCGCCCGGGCGCGCTCGAGATGGCCGGCGTCCAGGTGCATGCCGACTGCGGCGATCGTCCCGACGAGGCCGATGATTACAACCAAGACGCCGTAGGCCATTACGAATCGCCCGAGCTTCATGTGCATCGCCATCCGGCCGCGCGCGGCGAGCGTCGCCTGCGTGATCACGAGCAGCAGCCAACCGATGAAGATGGCCGCATGGAGTTGGATGATGGGCGGTGTCGTGACCGTGCCGGTGAAGATGCGGCCGTAGTAGTTGGCCCAGAAACCGACGAACGCGGCAATGAGCGCGAAGATTGCCACCGGCAGGTAGGGCCGGAAGTGCGCGGGTGCACGCGCCCGCGTGGGCTGCGTCATGACGGTCGCCATCGCATCCTCCCTGGAACGGTCAGCGCTTGCGATTGTCTCCCAGGCGTTCATTCGTACGCGGCGCGTCGGGAAGCTGCCGGTCGAGCGACTGACGGTAGCGGATGCAACCTTCCATGAACTGTGCCCATGCGGGCACCCGGGGCTGCGGATCCGACTTTTCCGGCAGCAGGCCCCAGAGCTGCGGGTGATGCCAGCAGAGCTCATGCCCGGTCGAGTCGCGGTGCTCGCGGATGCCGGCGCGAAGTTTCTTGACCTCGGCGATGAGCTGCTCGCGCGAGAAGGTATCGAGGTCGGTGTCCATGGGAATCCCCTTGGCCAGCCTCGATCATAGAAAGGGGACAGTCACCTTTAAAGGGGACTGTCCCGTCTAGGGGTGACTGTCCCCTTTAGGGGAAAAGGGGACGCTTACCAGCTGGAAAAGGTTAGCGTCCCCTTTTCGGCGTCCGCCGCGCGCCCGAGCGGCGCGCTCGCCACATCGCGCCACAACAGCAGATCCCCGACGCGCGCCGATGCGCCCTCGTAGAAACCCTGCTCCGGCGCGTACTCCCGCGGATTGCGGAACGTCCCGAACAGGAGGTCGAACACCGGCAGGTCCGAGTAGTTCCAGGCATGCACCCCGCGCTGGTGGTGCACGGAATGACTTTCCGGGCGCTGCACGATGTAGCCGAGCCACTGCGGCGTGCGGATGTTCGTGTGCTGGAACACGCTCAGGAAGCTCGCGGCATAGAGGGTCATCGTCGCCGCCTCGGCGCTGAGGCCGACGACCAGCGTGAGCGCGAGGCTGTACACCACCGTGAACCCGACCATGTCCAGCGGGCTGAACCAGAACGCGCCATAGGTGTCGAGCCGCTCGGCGCTGTGGTGCATCTGGTGGAAGGCGCGCCACAGGCGGTCGCTGGTGTGCATGGACCGATGCCAGACGTACACGCCGAGCTGGTACACGAGGATGCCGACCGCCGCGCCGCCCCAGGTGCCGAGCGCCGTGAGGTCGAACACCTGGTACTGGATCAGCCATGCGGTCCAAAGGAGCGGCAGGTACGACGACAGGAAGAAGTACGCCGCGAACGACAGCAGGCCCATGAACTGCCAGCCCTTGACCGGCACCAGCGGCCGTGCGGGGAACAGCGCCTCGAGCAGGATCAGCGCGCCATACAGCGCGAAGACCGTCAGCGAAATGGGGTCGAGGAGGAGCTGCAGCGGGGTGGGCATGGCCGTAAGCCTTGATCCTGAGTGGACGGTGCGCACAATAGCCCCGACACGGACCGGTCGCTAAGGCGATATCGGCAAGGAACCCGACAGATCGGCCATGACCCCATGAATCCAGCGCCCAAGACCGTGGCCCTGCTGGCCTACCCGGAATGCTCGGCGTCGGTCGTGTTCGGGATGTACGACCTCTTCATGTCCGCCGGCCGCGACTGGGACGCCTACGCCGGCAACCCGCCGGGCCCGCAGCTCATGCAGCCGCGCATCGTCGCCGCCGAGCCGCGCGGCTTCGCCGTCGCCAACGACATCCGCATCGCCCCAGAAGCGGGACTGAGCGCGAGCCCGGTGCCGGACCTCGTCTGCGTGCCGGACCTCAACGTGATGCCGGGCGAATCGCTCGCCGGCCGCTTCGAGGCGGAAATCGCCTGGCTCAGGGCCTGCCACGCCGGCGGCGCAGTCATCGGCACCGCCTGCTCGGGGGCCCTGCTGCTCGCGCACGCGGGGCTGCTCGACGGCCACGACGCCACCACGCACTGGGCATTCAGCGAAGACCTGCGGCGCAGCTACCCGGCGGTCAAGGTCTGCCCGGGGCGCGCGCTGGTCGCAAGCGGCAGCGAGCAGCGCCTGGTGATGGCGGGCGGCGGCACGACCTGGCTCGACCTCGCGATCTACCTGATCGCGCGCATGGTCAGCGTGCAGGCGGCCGCGCAGGTAGCGCGCGTGCACCTGATCAACTGGCACGACATCGGCACGCAGCCGTACGCGCGGCTTGCGCGCTCGCGCCAGTCCGGCGACAGCACGATCGGCCGCTGCCAGGAATGGATCGCCACGAACTACCGCGAGCGCGCGCCGGTCAACGCGATGATCCAGTTGAGCGGACTGCCCGAGCGTTCCTTCAAGCGCCGCTTCCAGCAGGCCACCGGCCTCCCGCCTTTGCAGTACGTGCATACGCTGCGGATCGAGGAGGCGAAGCAGATGCTCGAGTCCGGCGACGAGCCGGTCGAGCAGATCGCGGACGAGGTCGGTTACGAGGACGCCGGATTCTTCAGCCGCTTGTTCCAGCGAAACGTCGGCCTGACGCCGGCGCAGTACCGGCGGCGCTTCGGTGCGCTGCGGCGGGCGCTGACGCAGCAATAAAAGGTGACGCTAACCTTTTTGTTGGCGTGAGCGTCCCCTTTTCGCACTTGGCCAGCCTCGATCATAGAAATGGGACAGACACCTTTAAAGGGGACTGTCCCCTCTAGAGGTGACTGTCCCCTTTAGGTGGTGCGGTCGCGCTGGTCCCGCGCGGCTTCCCAGAGATCCCCGACCGGGTCGCGACCCAGCGCGTACGGCTCACGCAGGAAGTCGAACGCATCCAACTCCTCCGCGAGCGCCATGCAGGTCGGCTGCAGTGCGGGGAGCTCGTGGTCGAGCGCCATCGCCTCGATCGCCTGCGCGCCTTCCGGCGACAGGTGCGCCTGGAACCGCACCCAGGCGTCGAAGACGTCACCCCAGCGGCGCGAATAGGGCGGCACGATGAACGTCTTGCCATGCAGGCAGTGCTCGCCGACGTCGCCGATCACCAGCCCATGCAGCGCCGGGATCGCGAACTGTTTGAGTCCGAGCGCCATGGAGAGGATCTGCACGACTGCCGCCTGCATCGCCGCCTCGCGCAGCTCCGACTGGATCGCGCGCCAGTCCGCGTCGCGCAGCCGCTGGTGCCCGCGCGCAATGGCGTGCTTGGGCACCACGAGCCAAGGCCACCGGCGCAGCCGTACGGGCGAGCGCACTTCCGCCTTGAGGCTCACGCAGCACACCGCGATCGAGTCCTCGTCCACGATCGGCACCAGCCATCCGGCGTACGTGCCGCGCCGGTCGCGGTGCTCTTGCCGTGCCCAGGCCGTGTCGGCATAGCTGCGATCGACCGTCGCGATCAGCCGCCGCGCGCCCTTCGAGGTCGCGACGCCTTGCGATTCGTTGACCGTCCGGAACGCGCCGTCGCTCGCGCGCCGGCAGCGCTCGCGCAGGATCCGCAGGTCATGCCGCGCCAGGCCCTGCGCGTGGCGGTCGGAGAAGTCGGTCAGCGTGCGCAGCCGGGCGGTGTTGTCACTCATGGTTGTCCTCCTCCGGCGCGGTCGCGGCTAGCTACCAGCCGAACGTACAGGGTCTGGAGGTACCGGCATTTGAACCCGATCGAATAACTGGAAAATTTCCCGAGGCGGGAGCTGTAGCCGGGCGGGGCAGGCATCGAGGAGGACGCCCAGGTAAGGCGCCGCCGGATCAAGTCAGATCAAGCACTTACGAAAAGGGGACTGTCCCCTCCTTAGATCGAATGCCGGACCAGTTCCGCCAGGGCTTCGGCAAGTATCGCCTCATCGACTCCGCGGCGTCTGAGGCTGGAGACGAGAGCCTGGACGTCAGAATCATCGAGCCTCGCCAGATCGGCGCGGAGGCCACGTCCCACGTACGCGCGGATCAGGGGCTGGTAACCCGAGTGGCCGAGTGCAGGCGCAACGCGCTTCAGGTCGTCCAGCACGTCTTCCGGCATGCGCAATGTGACCGACAACATCGGCCGGTCCCGCCGAAGGCGCTTGGTGACCCTTTCAAGATTGCTCATGGAAGCGGCGCTCTTCCGTTGTTGTCCGGCGCGCCGAGATGGTGCGGATGATTTCTTCATGGCGAACGCGTCGGAGTGTATTGACAATAGCAATACGTCGCAAGCGATCGGGCAATCCCGCATGAATCTTTAGCTTCCCGGGGTTGCACTGGTTGGCGCAGTTCCGACGGATCTCCAGGGAAATTGAATGAAGCAAGTCGTCCCCGCTGGTGCGACGCCTTTATTTATGGCGAAACGTGAGGCTTTTCGAGCCGACGACCGCAGCCTGCAGTCCCTACGCTGGCACGTGCAAGAGCTCCGACTGTTGTAAAGCGTAACGTGACACACTACACTCGACAGTGATCAGGTCCTTTCGCCACAAAGGCCTCAAGGCGTTCTACGAACTGGGTTCCAACGCCGGGATTCAGCCGGCGCACGCAAAGCGCTTGCGTCTAATCGTGACGGCGCTGAAGCGTGCTCGGCTGCCACAGGACATGCACGCGCCTGGCTGGAAGCTGCACGCACTGCATGGGGACCTGAGGGGGTTTCATGCAGTGCGGGTCAGCTGCGAGGAGCTTGCGATGTCCCAGATGTACAACCCCGCCCACCCTGGCGAAGTCTTGCGCGAGTACTTGCCGAAGCATCTCGCCATTGGCGAGATTGCCAGCCGACTGGGCGTCTCGCGCCAAGCTTTGTCTGCACTTCTGAACTGCCGCGCCGGAGTCAGTGCCGAGATGGCGCTGCGACTCGAAGCGGCTCTCGGCACCAGCGCCGAGATGTGGGTACAGATGCAGGCAGATCACGACCTGTGGCAGGCGCGGCAGCAGAAGCGGCCTAAGGTGCGCCGGATAGCTGCGTAGGGATTCTCCACAGAAGGTCCGCTTTTCAGCGCTGGG
Source organism: uncultured Gammaproteobacteria bacterium (assembly GCA_963817195.1). Classification (GTDB taxonomy): domain Bacteria; phylum Pseudomonadota; class Gammaproteobacteria; order Steroidobacterales; family Steroidobacteraceae; genus SCUD01. The sequence continues at coordinate 16,261 of CAWFNJ010000003.1, read as the reverse complement.
CTACTGCGCCTCAACTACGATGCGTCCTGGCTGACGCGCGACCCGCGCCGGGCGAATCGAGATCTGTATGTCGCGCCCGAGAGCTGTCAGGAAGTGCATCAGGCGCTCGACGGAGAACTCGTCCAGTCGAAAGTGGGCGAGCGCCGAAACCTTAGATTGGGTGATCCCGAGGATCCGCGCGGCTGCAATCTGCGACATGCCGCCAGTCTTCAGTGTCCGGTTGATTTCCACGGCAAGGGCTGTCTTGGTCGTGCGCTCAGCGGCGTCCAAAAAACCGAGATCCGCAAATACGTTTCCCGAGCCGGCCTCGACTTTCGGCTTCCTATTCATGGTTCGTGCCATAGGGAAGGTGACCGTCCCTTGTATCAACAAGTTGCGAAAAGGTGACTGTCCCCTTTTACTGCGCCGGGAACGACACCGCCACGTAATCCGCCACCACCGTCGTCGTGTCCACGTCGTACACCCCGCGCGCCGTGAAGGAGCGCATGTTCGCGCCGCCGTTCAGGAAGGCATTCACGCGTGCCGCGAAATCCCCGAAGTCGCTGAACACCTCGACCTCGAGCCCGCGCGCGACCGCATACAGCCTCTGGCCCGCGTCCACGGGCTCGACCGTGATCGGCTCGGGCAGGTCCGAGGTGATGTCGAACCGGCTCGGGCCGATCTGCGAGGAACTGCCGCTCGCCGAGATCCACGTTCGTCACGTCCACCACGAAGCCGTTCGAGCCCATGGAGAGGAAGGGCGCCTCCGTGCCGTTGAACCCCCAGCCGATCCCCAGCAAGGCCGGCAGCGCCTCGAAGTCCACGACCCGCGCCGCCTCGAAGTCCGGCGGCGCCGTGCCGAAGGGCGCGACGATGCCGAAGGCCGCCGCCCCCTCGTCGTCGTCGAAGTCGCCGAGGGCGATCGTGCCCGTGTCCACCTGGTAGTCCTGCGGGTCGGCCTGGGTGATGAGCGAGGTGCCGGTGCCGTCGAAGTCGAAGAACTGCGGGTCGCGCCCCTCGATCGACACGAGATTGAGCCGCAGCTCGCCGGTGACGGCGTTCACGACGAAGCCGGTGAGCTCGGTCTCGAGCAGGCGCGCGCGGCCGCCCCGCGCGTCGAGCGTCGGGTTGAAGTCGGAGGACGAGGCATCGCCGAACGCCTGGATCCGCTGGCCGACGGAGATCGAGTCGTGATTGAGCGGCAAGGCGCTGCCGCCGTCCCGCGTCACGTCCGTGTCCGAGCCGACCGTCACCTCGATGCCGCCCCCCGCGTAGACGACGCTGCCGTCCGTGCGGATCACCGTGGCGCCCTGGAGCGTCAGCACGTCGAGGTCCCGGGCGGCCACCACGCCGGTGACCGTGTCGAAGTCCGCGCCCGGAACGCTGCCGGCCGCGAGCACGCGCTCGGCCGTGAAGCGCTGCGCGGCGACGTTGTAGACGCCATGCGCCACGGTCAGCGTGTTCTCGGGCAGGTCCGCGAGCGCGGCGAGGCAGTCCGCGCCGGTCGACTCCTCGCCGTCCACCTCGCAGGTCGTGTCGTTGGAAACCAGCACCGCGAACTCGCCGTGCTCGGCCGTGCGGTGATCGAAGGGGCGCAGGTTCACGACGTATCGGTCCGTCGACTCGTTCACCGAGACGAGCGGGCCGCGCACGCGGAACTCGCGCGTGTCCCGCGGCCTGAGCGAGGCGACCAGGAAGGGCGCCGCGGTCACGGTCGAGGGCGTCGTGCCGAGGTTCACCTCGTGCGAGGCCTCGAGGTCGAAGTCGAGCTGGAGCAGGGCGGGCGTCGCGGTGGCGACCACCAGCGGGTTCGACTCGTCGAGCACGATCTCGACTTCCACGATCCCGACGGCGTCGCCGTTCGCGTCCACGACCTCGGCCTCGGCCGGCAAGCCGTCCACCTCGACGCTCACCGCGGCGTCCGAGAAGTCGAGGCGCACGATGGCCCGCTCGTAGGCGCCGTTCGGGATGTCCTCCGCCAGGACGAACTCGGAGACGTCCGCCAGCTCGGCGAAATCGACCCGCTGGCGGGTGAGGGGCACCTGCACGTCGTCGCCGTTGCTGCGCTCGAGGCGGATCGAGACCAGGTCCACGGCATAAGATAGGAAGTCCCCGTCCGCGTCGGTCAGGGCGATGCGGACCTCGCCGCAGGTGGTGGGCGTGCAGTCGGAGGGTGGCGGGTCGTCGTCGTCATCCCCAGGGGTCAAGAGGGCGCCGCCGCCGTCGCCGCAGGCGGAGAGGGCGAGGAGGGAGGCGGCGAGGGGGGCTAGTCGATTGCGTGCGCATGCGTTTCCAAGTGCTTGATTCGTTTAGCCTAACTAAGGTGGGCCGTGAAAGCCACCGGTTGTGCCCGGGCGTTCCTGGAGAAGAGGCAATAAGAATGAACGACCTAGTGCTCCTGGTAGACCTGGAGAACATCCAGCGGTTCGACCTCAGCAAGGCGCCGCCCAACGCGTGCATCAAGGTCTTCGTCGGCGAGTCGCAGTCGAAGCTCCCGACGGATCTCGTCCAGCAGGCGCTTGCGCTGGGCTCGCGCTTCGAATTGGTGCGCATCGACGGCAACGGCCGGAACGCCCTCGACTTCCACATCGCCTGTCACCTGGGCGAGGGGATCTGCAAGTACGCCACAGGCCGAGTTCGTCATCCTGTCGAACGACAAGGGCTTCGATCCCCTGCGTGCGGCACCTGTGGCGCGCGGGTTCAAGTGCCGGCGCGACGGCCAGGCGCGTTCAGCGCCTGCGCCCAAGCCGCAGCTCCCGGCGCACGCGCAGGCCGTGGTGGAGCTGCTCAAGCGGTCCGAGAAGAACAAGCGGCCGAGGAAGAGGAAGACGCTAACCAATCATCTGGTCAATTAATTCCAGAAGAAATTATCGGTCGAGCAGGTGGCCGGGGCGCTCAATCAATTGGCGAAGGCTAAGCTGATTGGTGGCACTGATTCGGCTTTGATATACGACTTCTAACGGGGACACGCGATCGATGGATACCCAAGTCCGGACACCGCAAGCCATTTTCATGCAGCCCCAGCGCCTGCTGGTTCCGCTCTTCCAGCGCCCGTATGTCTGGAACGAAGAACTGCAGTGGGAGCCGCTCTGGAAGGATCTGGAACGCGTCGCAACTCGGCTTCTTCAGTCTCCGCAAACGACACAAGCGCCCCACTTCCTCGGGGCAGTTGTCCTGCAGCAATTGCACACCCCCACGAGCGATTTGCAGCAGCGAACCGTAATCGACGGACAGCAGCGTCTGACAACCCTCCAGCTCCTGCTGGACGCACTGCACTCCGAAATTGCGATAGTCGGCGCGACGATGCCCGCCGCCCGCTTGGAGCCGCTCATCGCCAATGGCGAGGCGTTTCGCCGACACAAGGAAGACCGGTTCAAGGTCTGGCCTACCAATCGCGACCGCCCGGCTTTCAACGAAGTGATGGAAGCGCCGACCCCGGTCGACTACCAGAAGCTCAAGTTCCGGTCGTCGCGCATGGTCAAGGCGCATCAATACTTCGCGCAGCAGTGCCGCGCCTGGCTCAACGCCGACGGCCCGGACAAAGTCATGGTCCGGGCGGAAGCCATCGAGCGCAGTGCGCGCGAGCTGCTGCAGATCGTCGTCATAGATCTGACCGCCAGCGAGAACGCTCAGGAGATCTTCGAAACGCTCAATGCACGTGGTGCCGTCCTGACCGCCGCCGACCTGATCAAGAACTTCGTCTTCCAGCGCCTGCTCGAACAAGGCGCCGACGTCGAAGAGGCCTACAGCAAGTACTGGGAGCAGTTCGAGACCGCGTTCTGGGAAGAAGAGATCAACGTCGGGCGCCTGAAGCATCCGCGATCATCGGTATTCCTGAACCACTGGCTGATTGCCCGTACCGGCGAAGAAGTGGTTGCGCGGGAGGTGTTCTCCCGGTTCAAGGCCTATGCGGACTATCAGGCCGGCCATCCGATGCTCGATCTCCTTCAGGAGATTCATCGGGCTGCCGCGATCTATCGAGAGTTCATCGGAGAAGGCCGAGAGGCTGGACGGCCCGCTGGATCGCGTGGGGCTGTTCGCCTATCGCGTCAAGACACTGGAGAGTGAGGTCATCAAACCGGTGCTCCTGGCGCTCCTGGACCACAAGTCCGGTCCACTGCCTCAGGAGGAAGTCGACAGCTCCGCTCGACGTGCTGGAGAGCTGGCTGACTCGCCGCATGCTCATCCGGGCAACCGCCAAGTCCTACAACAAGATCATGGCGGAGGTCGTGTCCGTCATTCGCAACGCTCCCGCAGGACAGGTCGGGCAGGCGCTGAAGGAGTACTTCGCCTCGCAGCGCTCCGAGGTTGCCTACTGGCCCGACGATGACGAGGTGCGCAGAGAGCTGGAGGCGATGCCCGTCTACCGAAAGCTGAGTCGTGCGCGCGTCCGCATGGTGCTGGAGTCCGATCGAAGACCACTGGCGCGGATGGATTCCGGGGCAGATCTCCGCCGCGGGCATGCGAATCCGGCGCGAGAGCTACGCGATCGAACACGTCATGCCTCAATCGTGGCTCAAGCACTGGCCTCTGCCCCCTGGCGGTCGGAACCGGAGCGCGATGCGCGAATCCACCGGCTCGGCAACCTGACGTTGCTGACCAAGAAGCTCAACAGCACCGTGTCCAACGGTCCATGGCTCGGGGAAGGTGGCAAGGCCGCGCATCTTCAGGAGAAGGACGTCGTTCTTCTGAACAGCAAGCTGCTGAAGGACTATTCGCCAGGCAATGGGATGAGGCCGGCATCGATCTAACGAACCAAGCAGGCGATCGATGCCATTCTCGCCATCTGGCCGGTGCCGCCGGGGCACAAGGTGAACATCGACAGGGAACAGGCCGACAGTTCCGTGACCGTCGAGATTGCTGATCTGATCGGTGCTGGCTACCTCACTGCAGGGCAGGCTCTCCATTCCCGTCCCGGAAAGTACGGCGGGCCATACCGGGCGGATACTCTCTGACGGCCGGATCGAGGTGGCCGGGCAGGTTTTCGACAGCCCCTCCAGAGCCGGGATATTCATCCGCAAGAAGAGTACGAATGGCTGGAACTTCTGGCGGCTTGATCCGAATGGGCGGCGGCCGCTGAAAGAAGTGCGCGCCGAGTACCTGCGGGTCGTGTCGCCGGAGGAGGCAGAGGAAGAGGATGTCGAATCCGCCGAAGTTGACTGACCGCAGTGCCGAAATGCCCTCCGGATCCCTATTGACCTGCTTGCATCGACTACAAAGGCAAAAATGATCACCGGCGACATCAAGAGCCAAATCGACCAGATCTGGAACGCCTTCTGGTCCGGCGGCATCTCCAACCCGCTCGAGGTGATCGAGCAGATCACCTACCTGCTCTTCCTGCGCCGGCTGGACGACCTGCACACGCTGGAGGAGAACAAGTCCGCCCGGCTCAAGAAGCCGATGGAGCGCCGGGTCTTCCCCGAGGGCAAGGACCCCAAGGGCCGCCCCTACGAGGACCTGCGCTGGTCGCGCTTCAAGCACTTCGCCCCGGCGACATGTACGCCGTCGTCGGCGAGCACGTCTTCCCGTTCCTGCGCACGCTGGGCGGCGACGACTCCACCTACGCGCACCACATGAAGGACGCGCGCTTCACCATCCCCACGCCGGCGCTGCTGGCCAAGGTGGTGGACCTGCTCGACGACGTGCCGATGGAGGACCGCGACACCAAGGGCGACCTCTACGAGTACATGCTCGGCAAGATCGCCACCGCCGGGCAGAACGGCCAGTTCCGCACGCCGCGCCACATCATCCGGCTGATGGTGGAGCTGACCGCGCCGCAGCCCACCGACGTCATCTGCGACCCGGCCTGCGGCACGGCGGGCTTCCTGGTCGCGGCGGGCGAGTACCTGCGCGAGCGCCACCCGAACATCCTGCACGACGCGAAGCTGCGCGAGCACTTCCACCACCGCATGTTCCACGGCTTCGACTTCGACAACACCATGCTGCGCATCGGCAGCATGAACATGCTGCTGCACGGCGTGGAGAACCCCGACATCCGCTACCGCGACTCGCTGGCGCAGGACCACGCCGGCGAGGAGGAGAAGTACACGCTGGTGCTGGCCAATCCGCCCTTCGCCGGCAGCCTCGACTACGAGAACACCGCCAAGGACCTGCTGCAGATCGTCAAGACCAAGAAGACCGAGCTGCTCTTCCTCGCGCTCTTCCTGCGCCTGCTCAAGCCCGGCGGCCGCGCCGCGGTGATCGTGCCCGACGGCGTGCTGTTCGGCTCCAGCAAGGCGCACAAGGAACTGCGCCGCATGCTGGTCGAAGACCAGAAGCTCGACGCCGTGGTCTAGCTGCCCGGCGGCGTGTTCAAGCCCTACGCGGGCGTCTCCACCGCGATCCTGCTCTTCACCAAGACCAACTCCGGCGGCACCGACCAGGTCTGGTTCTACGACGTCGAGGCCGACGGCTGGAGCCTCGACGACAAGCGCACGCCGCTGCTGCCCGAAGACAAGCTCGGCCCCGTGCCGCGCACCGCGCTCGGCGCGGACGAGCACGCCAAGAACAACCTGCCCGACGTGCTGGCGCGCTGGGCCGAGCGCAACGGCGCCGAGCGCGAACGCCCGCGCACCGCGCAGAGCTTCTGCGTGCCCAAGGCCGACATCGCCGCGCAGGGCTACGACCTCTCGCTCAACCGCTACAAGGAAGTGGTGCACGAGGCGGTCGAGCACCGCGCGCCGAAGGAGATCCTCGCCGACCTCGCGAAGCTGGAGGAGGAGATCCAGCGGGGGATGAAGGAGCTGGAGGGGATGCTGGGATGAGCGCTTGGCCGCAGCGAAGCGCGTTGGCGGAGTTCTGCGCGATGGCACTCGCTGGATCGCCGCGTGCGAGACGACGCTATGGCGTGTCCGCGTACAAGCGGATCATGATGCGGTCGATCAGGAGGGCTCAGGTCGACTATCGATCCGGAACGGAGACACATGCGTGCTACCGAGGCGCGTTCGCAGAGGCGCGTGCAGCTGTACGCGCGGGCGACTGTGCTGTCTGACGATCGTAGGAGCTACTTGGACGCGCGTGCATCGTGCGACGAGTTCGATGCAGCTACGCGATCAGCAGGCTTCGCGTGCTTCGTCCCGACGCGACGATGCTCGACGCTCGACTTCTTCTATCACGCTGCTGTCAAACGCAGCGATTCCGAGTACAGCGTCGCGCGTCGGTGCCGACAGTCCAGCAACCCGTTGATCATCCGAGCAATTGCTCGATGGAATCGGAGTTCCCGCTCCCACCCCTCCCCGAGCAGCGGCGGATTGCGGAGATCCTGGACAAGGCGGACGCGCTGCGGGCCAAGCGCCGCGCCGCCCTCGCCCAACTCGACACCCTCACCCAATCCATCTTCCTCGACATGTTCGGCGACCCCGCCACGAATCCGAAGGGGTGGCCGGCGAGTCCAGCTGCTCGAAGACTGTGGCCGACAGTCCGAAGGCGTGACATTCGGCATGACAGGCTCGAATGGAGGACGCACTCGGGTACGTTCCGAATCTGACGACGCGAGCAATATCGTGCAGCCGGAGACGTCCTCGGCATGACGACTCGCGTCGTGACACGGAGCCCGAGTACGAGCCGGACATCGACTCTCGTCGGCACGGCGATGCTGGTGACGATTGCGCGGGCGATCGGCCGTCGTTGGACAGCGGCCGCTGTGGCGGACGAACTCTAGACGCATGCATCAGCTTCACATCGTGATCGCGAACGGCTCGGTGCGACGAGCGTGTTCCTTGCACGCGTTCTTGCAGCACGCGCTGATCGCACAGAGGCCAGACTGCGGTCGCGCGTCAGACAGGTCGACCATCGGAAGACTCAGCACTCTTACGGATCGAGACGATCCGAGTGCCCTTGCCGCCAGTCGAGCTCCAGCAGCGAATTTGCCGACGTGTCGCTGCGGTCGCGAAGCATCGAAGATCGCACGCATCGCGCGTCGCTGGCCGAACTCGACGCCCTCTTCGCCTCGCTCCAGCACCGCGCCTTCCGGGGAGAGCTGTAGCCATGCGCGGCGAGTTCATCGGCGTGTGGTCCGAGACCTGGCGCGAGATCTGGCTGCCGCTGATCGACCACGAAGGACGTCCCCGAGGACATCTTCTGCGAGCTGTACCGCGCGCTCGCGCCGGCGCTGAAGAAGCAGCCGTCGGTCGAAGACCTGGCCGACATCATCGACAACCCCGTGCAGAGCCGCGAGCGTTCGAGAAGACGAGCGCGAACGACTTCGCCGGCGAGCGCGCGCTCGTGGCGTTCCTCGAAGCGGCTCACTCGGCGCTCGACGAGTTGGCCGGCGACGAGCTGTCCAATCGCTACTTCAACCTGCTCGCCGGCTTCATCGACAAGTTCAGCCTCCGCTACGACCTGCGCCGCCCCTGCATGCTGTGCCCGACGCTGCCCGGCGTGTTCGCGAGCCTCGTGCGCGATCTGCGCGCGCTCACCAGCCAGGACGCGCACCTCGACGCGCTGATGAAGGACTTCGAGAACGCGGTGCGCGACCTGCGGCACGACTGCTACCGACGGGCGGATCAAGACCTGCATCCAGAAGCAGGTGAACCTGCTGGAGGCGATCGGCCTGACGCGTCCCGGCGTCACCGGACGACTACGCTCGGCGCCATCTGCGACCAGGTCGGCACCTGGCCGCACGAGAAGCTCAAGGAGGCGATGAAGAACCTCTACGGCTTCGCCTCGGACTACCCGGGCATCCGCCACGGCGGCACGCCGGCCAACGCGCTGCGCGCGGTCGACATGCGCGACATGGTGGCGATGTCGATCCTGCTGACTGGCTTCACGCCGTATCTCGAGAGTCGGCTGAGCGCTGACGCGATTTTCGGGGGCAGTGTCATCACATGCTGGTCCGATCCCGGCGAGTCGCGGTGCTTGCGAGCGGTCTCGCCGGCGCATCGGGTAACGCGTACCGAGCACTAGGGCGATTCTTGGGCGTCTTGCTTTCTGGAGGCGGCGAGCGATGAGCCAGTTCGCCTTCCTCCAGCGCGAATGGTCGGCGGTGTTCGAGGCCGCCGCGCAAGGCCGAGGCGGCGGTGCACGCCGACCCGCGCACGGCCTGCTTCTACGCCCGGCGCGCGCTGGAGCTGGCGGTGGCGTGGGCGTACAAGCACGACGCGGCGCTCCAGCTGCCGTATCAGGACAACCTCTCGGCGCTGATCCACGAGCCGAGCTTCAAGCAGGCCGCCGGCGAGGCGGTGTTCAGCAAGGCGCGGGTGATCAACACGCTCGGCAACCGCGCCGTGCACAGCCATCGCGCGATCCCGCCGGACGACGCGCTGGTGGCGGTGCGCGAGCTGTTCCATGTCGGCTACTGGTTCGCGCGCACCTACGGGCGCATGCGGGCGCCCGGCGCCCGGGCTCGCCTTCGATCCGGCCGCGCTGCCCAAGGCCGCGCCGGCGCCCAGCCAGACGGCCGAGCAGTTGCAGCAGCTCGAAGCGGGCTTGCGCGAGCGCGACGAGAAGCTCGCGGCGCTGCTGGCCGACAAGACCGCGCTCGACGAGGAGCTGAAGCGCCTGCGCGCCGAGGTGGCCGCGGCGAAGCAGGCGGCGGCCGCGCAGCCGGACACGCACGACTACTCCGAGGCCGAGACCCGCGACTACTTCATCGACCTGCTGCTCAAGGAGGCCGGCTGGCCGCTCGACCAGCCGCGCGACCGCGAGTTCGAGGTCAGCGGCATGCCCAACACAGCAGGGCAAGGGCTTCGTCGACTACGTGCTCTGGGGCGACGACGGCAAGCCGCTCGGGCTCGTCGAGGCCAAGCGCACGCGGCGCGATGCGCGCGTCGGCCAGCAGCAGGCCAAGCTCTACGCCGACTGCCTGGAGCGGCAGTTCGGCCAGCGGCCGCTCATCTTCTACTCCAACGGCTACGAGCACTGGCTCTGGGACGACACCCGCTACCCGCCGCGCGCGGTGCAGGGCTTCTACAAGAAGGCGGAGCTGGAGCTGCTGATCCAGCGGCGCGACGACGCGCAAGCCGCTGGCGGCGGGCGACGATCAACCCGACGATCGTCGAGCGCTACTACCAGACGCGCGGCATCCGCCGCATCGCCGAGGCCTTCGAGCGCGACCACGACCGCAAGGCGCTGCTCGTGATGGCGACCGGCGCGGGCAAGACGCGCACGGTGATCGCGCTCTCGCGACCTGCTGATGCGCTGCAACTGGGCCAAGCGCGTGCTGTTCCTCGCCGACCGCGTGGCGCTGGTGAACCAGGCGGTGAACGCCTTCAAGCGCCACCTGCCCGATGCGTCGCCGGTGAACCTCGTCACCGAGAAGGACGCCGAGGGGCGCGTCTTCGTCTCGACCTATCCGACGATGATGGGGCTGATCGACGAGACGACGCGACGGCCAGCGCCGCTTCGGCGTCGGCCACTTCGACCTCGTGATCATCGACGAGGCGCACCGCTCGGTGTTCCAGAAGTACCGCGCCATCTTCGACTACTTCGACTCGCTGCTCGTCGGGCTCACGGCGACGCCCAAGGACGAGGTGGACCGCAACACCTACGGCCTGTTCGACCTCGAGAACGGCGTGCCGACCGACGCCTACTCGCTCGACGAGGCGGTGCGCGACGGCTTCCTCGTGCCGCCGAAGGCCGTGTCGGTGCCGCTCAAGTTCCAGCGCGAGGGCATCAAGTACGACGAGCTGTCCGAAGAGGACAAGGACCAGTGGGACGCGCTGGAATGGGACGACGACGGCAACGTTCCCGACCGCGTCGAGGCCGAGGCCGTCAACAAGTGGCTGTTCAACAAGGACACCGTCGACAAGGTGCTGGAGCACCTGATGACGCGGGGCCTGACGGTGGCGGGCGGCGACCGGCTGGGCAAGACGATCCTCTTCGCCAAGAACCAGGACCACGCCGAGTTCATCGCCGAGCGCTTCAACGCCAACTACCCGCACTACAAGGGCGAGTTCGCGCGCGTCATCACGTTCAAGACCGAGTACGCGCAGAGCCTGATCGACAACTTCTCGAACAAGGACAAGGCGCCGCACATCGCGATCTCGGTGGACATGCTCGACACCGGGATCGACATCCCGGAGGTCGTGAACCTCGTCTTCTTCAAGCTGGTGCGCTCGAAGACCAAGTTCTGGCAGATGCTCGGCCGCGGCACGCGGCTCTGCCCGGACCTGTTCGGGCCGGGCCAGCACAAGGAGTTCTTCTACGTCTTCGACTACTGCCAGAACCTCGAGTACTTCAGCCAGAACATCCCGACCACCGAGGGCTCGCTGGCGAGTCGCTCGGCAAGCGGCTGTTCAATACGCGGCTGGAGCTGATCGGCGAGCTGGACCATCGGGCTACGAGGAAGCACGCGGCCAGGTCGTCAGGGAGGCCGCAGCCACCTACGGCGACCCGAAGACGAACGACGAGGTGCGCCGCTCGCTCGCCGAGCTGCTGCACCGCGAGAGTGCGGCGATGAACCTCGACAACTTCGTCGTGCGGCCGCAGCGCCGCCTCGTCGAGAAGTACGCCAAGCCCGAGGCGTGGGCTGTCTTGTCGCCGGAGGCGCTCTCGGAGCTGTCGCACGAGGTCGCCGGGCTGCCGTCCGAGCTCGACCCGGAAAACGAAGAGGCCAAGCGCTTCGACCTGCTGGTGCTGAACCTCCAGCTCGCCCTGCTGCGCTCCGAGCCGGGCTTCGAGCGGCTGCGCGATCAGGTCAAGGAGATCGCCGGACTGCTGGAGGAGAAGTCCGCGATTCCGATGGTGCGCGAGCAGATGGCGCTCATCCAGGACGTGCAGACCGACGAGTGGTGGCAGGACGTCACGGTGCCGATGCTCGAGTCGTGCGCCGGCGCCTGCGCGACCTGGTCAAGCTCATCGAGAAGCAGAAGCGCAAGCCCGATCTACACGGGATTCTGAACAACGAGAATGGCGGGCACATGCGGTTTGTTGCTCCGGCTTCGAAAGCACTGAACCCCACCAACTTCCCCGAAGCCAAGCGGCGGCCATTTCTCCAGTCATAAGGATCACTGGTGATTCAGAGCAACAGCAGAATGAAGAGGCTCAGTCTGAATTGGTGACCACCTGGCAGCTGGGAAGTTCAGCAGCCCCTGACCAGGCCCGTTCTAAAGACAGTGCACATTTGGCGCTGTGGAACACATTTGGGTGTGAGCAGTTGCTCGAGAGGAATCGCGAGGGGCTAGGATGGTCTGCGTTTGGTCACTTCTGATGACTCCCACTGTCAGGCTGCCAAGGAAGCTATGGTTGTCTTTCAGGCAAAGGGCTCAGCGCTAGCTAGATCAGTTTGTGACCGATTGTCGATCACCTCACCCGAATACGTGCTATGGTAGTGGACAAATGTCTACGAATTGCCATTCACGGCAATGAGAGTCCTGATGTTCCGTGGTCAATGCCACTTCCACGCTCTCTCCTGAAGCTGGAACTGAGTCACGTACTGTCTTATTCAGATTACCGATGGAGTACCGTCATTGGAGCGTGTTTCTCGGCCAGCACCGGAGGGAGGACATGATTTCAAAGGCCAAGTTGGTGTAGGCCGGAGTAAGAGCGGGGCCAGAGACGGAAGTGGCGCTGCGCCATCCCCGCTGCTACGGACACTGCTGATCGTCTTCGGCGAGTCTGTCTGCACCCAGACTGCAATGGATGGCACTACGAGCAAGTGTCGACCATGACCCAAGGACGCTTTGGTGGGCAGGCTGTTTGACCTTCAAGACGCGACGCGCAGTGCACACAGCTGCCACCTCAAAAACCCTGTCTATTGGGCTGCGCGTTTGGACACGATGCGGACAAGGTGATACCTCAAAGAACGTGCAGAACTGAGTTGGCATTGGAATTCGGGCGCGACTGAAGCGCTGTTTGGCTGCCGGGCTTTACTGCTGTAGCGTTAGTGAAATCTGAGTTGGAACCGCCCAGGATTCTCTGTGAAGACATTCGGGCAGCTTCTGTCACATTTAGACGGGCGGGTCTCTTCTTATAGAGCTTGGTGAAGTAGCTCACCAAAGGGCTGTTGGACCAGCTAATACATTTCTGTGTTCGTCATCTGAGTCGACTCAGTGATTGGTGTGTCTCCGAAGGTTGGTTGCAGGTGACATCGAATCGACGTAAAAATGCACTAACTCAAAAGACTCTGGGCGTAGCTCATGTGATCGAACTCAGTCAGTCCAATCATCGTCTAACAGATCCTCCTTGGAAGACAGTCTCCCGCGTCCGACGGTGCGGGCGGATCTTATCGCGTCGGCTTCAATCGACAATTTGATGAGCCAAGCACACATCCACTTGCGTTTGCCAAGTCCATCGCGACATGGAGGACGATGGACCTCGTGCCTTTGAGGAATTCTCGTTATAAATCGACGTGGAGTTGGTCAACGACGAGAAGCTGGAAAGGAGGTTCCATCTTTCGCTTCCATACTTGTGCGTAGAGCACATGAAACCTCCGCGCAACGCTCGCAGTGAGGAGTATTTCAGATGCTAAAATTCCCCGCCCCGCCCACCGACTTAAAATTTACACAACCCCGAAAAAGGCGGCGGGCGGACGAGGTATGATGCAACATTCCGAGGACTTTGCCGAGGCCGAACGAGAACGATGAAGAAGCGAAAGCTTTACAGACGGTAGCGCGTGCCGAAGCGGACCTCTTCGATCTCGGGACGCGCATCTGACATGTAATTCTGGTTTAGAGAGACCAGTGAGGCACAACAGATTCCGGATGTTGATGAGGCTACACCCAATCTGGGCCGGCCATCAACTCCTGGTGATTGATCGTTGTTCTAAATAGAACCTTGAATAGAGTCAAAAGTTCACCTTTGAGAATCCTGCCTTGCCTATCAGCGTCTTTCTGCGTCGCGAAACATCTTTATGTCCCGAATGTGCTCCAATTGGCAATGCTGGGCAGAGAGTACGAACGAGAGGTACATGGGAGGTTTGGGAAGACCGGTGTCCTTTGGAGGACCAAGCAAGGGCAGCGTATAAATGGGGAATGATACTTCTGCAGTTAACTATGCTTGCAGGGTGGGGAACTGATCAATCTCTGAAACAGGGGAAAGTAACTCTGGCAGAGACGATGGATTTGCTGTATTCCTTCTGGGGACTAGTAATGAGCAAGCTTATTCGTTGGATCATCTTCTGCCTCCCATCTTTCGACTGGTGCCTGACAACATGCCATGGCATAGGCAGGCTGTCCTCCTACATCTGGCAGCAATCTTGGGCTTGTGGTGATGGAGTGCTGGTGATTGTGGCCCAACTCAAGCGGCGATCCTGTACCCGGGGAGACAGCCGGTGTGGTTCTGTCACTGTGCAGGTCGCTGAAAGCGGTAGCGGTGGCTGGAACAGCAGGGTCAGGTTCGCGGTCGTCATTGTTCTGGTCCCTCCGACAGGCTCCCCATGCCTGGTTTCGAGGACAATTTTGGAGGGTGGGGTGAGTCAGGCGGTGAGCTAGGCGGAAGAGCGCCGGAATAGGTCGAGTTGGTTGACGGACGACTCCAAGCGTGAGGCCGTTGCTGGAAGTACTGTCTTGGGAAGAAGACTATTGGCAAAGTTAGTGAATCCAGGGCTGGAGCGCCGCTAAGAAATGCCCACCGGTTTTGTCTACGTCATCCCAACGGTCGACCGGGATTACTTTCAGCCTAGCAAGGTCGCGGTTCCGACCTGGCACGTCGACCGGATCTACTTCGGTCCCTGCAAGCGGTCGATGCGGCCCGTATGAGGCCGGGCGATTTCGTGTTCGGCCTCTCCTCGTCCAAAGCGTTTCCACGGCGGTTTCTGTTCGCGGCGCAGATCGAGGAAAGGATGACATTTGCGGTTGCTTACCGCCGATTTCCGGAACTGCAAGGACCGGACGGTCCTATCCACGTTCGACCAGTAGATCGACCTTCGTACGCGTTTCCGGAGTTTCACTACGAGCATATTCCGGGCGGCAATCACGCGGACAACTGGCGCGCGGACATTCGTACACCCGAGCTGGATGCCTTTTTCGCTTGCGGCAAGGCGACACCGTGTGTCGGTCGTTCGCTGGCCCAGATGGGCCCGCCGTAAAGGGCGAACTGCTCGCGTTTCTTCGGACATGTGAAGTGTGGTAAGGTGGAAAACTCAGCGACGCCAATCAATCAGCGACTGAAGACGCGCCCGTTCGGCACGGCCGCCTCTATACAGGCTTGCACTTGGAGACGGATCGGCCCGAGGAACTGGTCGAATTGATCAGTCAGCGTTATCAGCCCTCGGCAACACCTGTGAAGTCACCGTCGCGGAAGGGGTCCACCCAGTGCGAGCCGGTTAAGTCGACTTGGCGTCCGCGCTGCTGAATGGATGCCTGCCGCGAAACCGTGAATGGGCTCTTGGTGCGAGTAGCCGCAGACTCGAGTGAGGGTGGGGGTCGGTGGAACGGGCCTGTCGACGGTCGCACCGGCCAGTTTGCCTATGTGCCAATTCCGGAGACTCGGCCAACGCGGCCAGGTCTCGGCACAGAGTATGCCGCCACTGAGCCGGCGTTGAGCAGTCTTGGCGTCAAGCTACCAGCGCACCTGATCGGTACCCGCACTCATCTCGATCCGGACTTCGAGAATCTGACTTATGGTGATCGCGGCCCCAAAGGTCAACAGCTCGCGCGTTACTTGGCGCGCGGCGACGTCCTCGTCTTCTATGCAGGCTTGCGCGATGTCGTTGCGCAAAAGCTCATCTACGCAATCATTGGCCTGTTCGTTGTCGATGACATCCACCCGATAGGGCAGATCGCACCGGTCGACTTTTCGAGGAACGCCCACACGCGACGTGAGCCGCGAGAGAAGCCGGACGATGTGATCATTGTGGGAAAACCGGAAAAATCGGGGCGTGCTACGCGGTGCATTCCAATCGGGGAGTACCGAGGACGGGCATACCGGGTAACGGAACCGCTGCTTGCCGCTTGGGGCGGGCTGACTGTCAATGATGGCTATTTACAGCGCAGTGCCGTTTTCCCGTCGCTACGGAATCCCACCGCATTTTGGAGTTGGTGGGAAGAGCAGAATGTCGAGTTGGTGAGGCAGAACAACTGACGATGGTAGAGTCCGGTTCCGAAGTTCGTCGGTCGTGGTCCCGACTGGAGGTCGAGGCTGTCGTGGCCGATTACTTCCAGATGTTGAACCTTGAGCTGACCGGACAGAAATACAACAAGACTGCGCATCGAAGAGCGTTGCTACAGAAGCTCGACGACCGTACGGAAGGCTCGGTTGAGCTTAAGCATCAGAATATCAGCGCAATTCTGGTCGAATTGGGAGCGCCCTGGATCAATGGCTATAAGCCTATGGGCAACTATCAGGCGCTATTGCTGGAGATTGTTGCCGAGCAGTTGCGGTCAAATGCCGATTTCGATATCGC
>CAWFNJ010000002.1:0-86388 GCA_963817195.1 uncultured Gammaproteobacteria bacterium | reverse complement strand
AGTCAGCCATGGACGGCCCGAACGGGATCATCTTGACGCCGGAGAAATAGAGCGCGATCGCCCTACCGATGAACAGGGTAGCCAGGGTGGCAATGAACGCGGGCACGCGCAGGCGGGTGATGACGAAGACATTGACCGCGCCCAAGGCGAGGCCCAGCGAGCCCGCCACCAGGAAGCCGAAGCTCTGGTCCCACCCCTTCAAGTAGAGCGCCACGACAATACAGGACGCGTACATGCTGGCGCCGACCGAAAGGTCGATTCCGGCCGCCAGGAGCACAAAGGTCATGCCGATAGCGATGATCGCAATGTGGGCGGCCTGGGTAACGATGTTGATGAAGTTGTTGGGCGTCAGGAACCTGTACGAGAGCGAGCCGAAAATAGCGAGCAGGACGAGGAACATGAGCAGGGGCGCATATTGCAGTGCCAGCATGCGGATGCGGTTGGTCTTCGGGCTCACGCTGCCACACCCTTGACGCCGTCCCACATGGCGCGGCGCAGGATGGCCTCGCGGTCGAACTGCGCCCGTGCGAACTCGCCCCTGATCTCGCCGTGGCCAATGACGAGAATTCGGTCGCACATGCCGATCAGCTCTTCGATCTCCGAGGAGATCATCAGGAAGCGGGTGCCCTCGACGGCGAGACGGACGGGCGCACGTTCGGGCTCTCCCTGGCGTGTCCTTGACTGGTTGTATGCTCAGCATACCATGTGGCCGCTGGGCGTGCAAGGGCGTCAGCCGCCGGCCGCCCCTCGAACTGACGGTAAAGCCGGTTCGCGCGGGTGAGATGATCGGTCATCGCCAGGGCTGCCCCGCCGTCGCGGGCGGCGATGCGCGCGAAGATCGCCTCGTGCTCCGCGATGGTCAGCTGCTCGGCGCCGTGCAGACGGACCAGGCCGGTGTGGAACTCGGCAGCCAATCGAAGATCGCCTGGCTCAGCGCCACGTAGATCGCGTTGCCGGTCATCGCCGCGATCTGGCGATGGAACGCCATGTCCTTCTGCAGGAACTCGTCCATCTGGGCCGGGCGGCCAGCCGCACCGCGGCCGCCCGATGCTCCTCAAGACGCTGGCGCAGCAAGGCGAGGTCGGCCTCGGTCGCATGCTCCGCCGCCGCGCGGACGACGCCCACCTCGAAGAACAGCCGCGCCTCCTTGAGCTGCTCGAGCGAGGTCGGCGAAGTCGCCAGGAGGTGGCGCGCCGTGTGGCCGATCTGGTCGATGATGGTCCGGGCGCTGGGGGCCACGATTCGCGCCCGCTCGCCGTGCGTGATCGCGATCAGGCCCATCCGCTCCAGCGCCTGCATCGCCTCGCGCACGGCCGGACGGCCGACCTGATATTGGCTCATCAGGTCGCGCTCGGACGGCAGATGCTCGCCCGCCGCCAGCTCGCCACGGGTGATCCGCGCCAGCAGCCGGTCCAGGACCTCGTGCGACAGCTTGCGCCGCCGGATCGGTTCGCTCTCGATCATTTTCGTCAGCCACCCCGTCCTGCTCTCGCGGCGGATCGGTCGTTCGGCGGCGTGTCCCGAGGTTATGATCCCACAGACCGGTATGATCATAATACCGCGCAAGCGGCAAGCCATCGGGCGCCAGTGGCGCCGCGCCTTGTTGTCGCACGCGCCATGCGAGACCTGTGCAGCCCATCAATGGCGTAGCATGATGCGCCCGATGCGATCAAAGTCAGGCGAAGGGAGGAACGATGCGCTGCACCGCCTGCGGCACCGAAAACGCGCCCGAGCGGCGGTTCTGTGCCGACTGCGGCGCCGGGCTGGCGATCGCCTGCGCGAGCCTGCACGCGGCCAACGAAGCCAGGCGCGATTCTGCGGCCAGTGCGGTGCATCTCTCGACGGGCCGCCAGAGCCGCCGGGCCTCGCCGAGGCCGGCCTCGCCCTGGCCGGCTGGCGAGCGGCGCCAGCTCACGCTGCTGTTCTGCGACCTGTGCCAGTCGACCGCGCTCAGCGACCGGCTCGACCCCGAAGACATGCGCGAGGTGCTCGAGGCTTATCGCCAGCGCTGCGCGGCGGCCCTCGACCCGCTACGGCGGCACCGTCGCCTACTACATGGGCGACGGCATCCTGGCCTATTTCGGCTACCCGACCGCGCACGAGGACGACGCGGTGCGCGCGGTGCGCGCGGCGCTCGAGATCGTGCCGGCCGTCGGCAGTCTGGGTCGCGAGCTGGCCGTGAGCCGCTGCCCCTGCCACTGCAGGTTCGCATCGCGGTCCATACCGGGCTCGTCGTCGCCGGCGAGATCGGCGTCGACAGCCGGCGCAGCGAGCTCTGGGCGGTGGGCAAGGCGCCCAACATCGCGGCCCGCCTGCAGATCCTGGCGGCGCCCGACTCGATCGTCGTGAGCGACGCCACGCATCGTCTGCTGCACGGCGTGTTCGATTCCACGCTCGCTGGGCCGCCACCGAGCTCGCCGGCATCGACGAGACCATCGAGGTGCTGCGGATCGAGAGCGAGCGGCCGGCGTCACCGCGATGCCCGACGTCGAGGTGCGCACTGGCCGCGACGCTGGTCAACCGCGAGACGGAGCTGGCCTTCCTCGAGGACCGCTGGGCCGACGTGCGGCAGGGCGAAGGCCGAGCCGTGCTGCTGTCCGGCGAGCCGGGCATCGGCAAGTCGCGGCTGGTGCGCGCGCTGGTCGCCGGCCTACAGGCGACCGGCCATCGGATCCTCATGCTGCAATGCTCGCCCTACTTCGCCGACAGCCCGCTCCATCCGGTGATCGAGCAGCTCGAGCGTCGCGCCGGGATCGATCGCGAGGACGAGCCGCAGATCAGCGGCTCGCGCGGCTCGAGCGGCATGTCGGGCTCGCTCCGCGAGCAGCTGCCGGATCTGGTCGAGATGCTGGCCGACCTGCTTGGGCATCGCGCAGACACGCTACACCGCCCTCGCGACGCTGGCGCCGCCGAGAACGGCGCACCCGCACCCTCGACGTGCTCGCTGACCTACGCTCTGAACATGGCGGCCGGGCGGCCGGCGACATGGTCCTCGAGGATCTGCAGTGGGCCGATCCGACAACCCGCGACTGGCTGGGCCGCTGCTGCGACGGCTCGACGAGGCGCCGCTGCTGGCCCTGATCGCCGTTCGCTCGGATGCCGGCCTGACCTGCTCGACATGGACACCATCCACCGCGCTGCCCCTCGAGCGGCTCAGTCGCGAGGAGAGTGCCGAGATCATCGACCTCGTCACCGAGGGCCGCACGCTCGACGCCGAACTGCGCGAGCAGATCCTGGTCGCCACCGACGGCGTCCCGTTGTTCGTCGAGGAACTGACCAAGGCGCTGCTGGAAGCACAGGGCGCGTCGCCTTCGCCCTCGCCGACCGGCCAAGGCCGCGCAAGGTCGTGGTCATCCCTGCCACCATCCAGGATTCGCTGACCGCTCGGCTCGACCGCCTGGGCGAGGCCAAGCAGGTGGCTCAGGTGGCGGCGACGATCGGCCGCGAGTTCTCGCGCGAGCTGCTGGCCGCGGTCACGCGATATGCCCGAGCCGCGACTGCACGGCCGCCCTGGCGCGCCTGGTCAAGCTCGGGCCTCGTGCTGCGCGCTGGACGCCTCCGGCGAGCGGCTCGCCTTCAAGCACGCCCTGGTGCGCGACGCGGCCTATGACGGCCTGCTGCGCGGCACGCGCCGCAGCCTGCACGGCCGCATCGTCGAGGCGCTGGAGGCGTCCTTCCCGGCAGTGATCGCGGCCAACCCGGAGCTCGCGGCACAGCACTGCACCGAGGCCGAGATCCATGACAAGGCGGCTCGCTACTGGATGCTGGCCGGCCGGCAGGCGGTCACGCGCTCGGCTCATGTCGAGGCGGTGAGCCACCTCGAGCGCGGGCTGCAGCACGTGCGTCAGCTGCCCCAGGAAGCGGCGACAGACGGTCGGCGGCTCGAATATCTGGTCACGCTGGGCCCATCGCTGATTCTGACCCAAGGGCCGGGCGCCCCGCGAGTCGAGGCGATCTACGGCGAGGCGGTCGAGCTCTGCGAGCGGGTCGAGCCCTCGCTCGATCACGTCGCCGCGTTCTGGGGCTGGTGGCGGATCTCGCCGGGCATCCATGCGCAACTCGACCGCGCCGAGCGCCTATTCGCCCTGGCCGAGCGTCTGGCCGACCCCGGCGTGCTGTTGCAGGCGCATCACTGCCTTTGGGCGACCCGGTTTGACCTCGGCGACTTCCAGGGCTCCTGGCGGCACATCGAGGCCGGACTGAAGCTCTATGACGAGGGCGACTACAGCGCGCACGCCGACTTCTTCGGCGGGCACGACGCCGCGGTCTGCGGCAGCGGCGAGGCGGCGCTCGTGTTCTGGCATCTGGGCGATCACGAGCGTGCGCTGCGGTTCTGCCTCGACGCCCTCAATGGAGCGAGCGGCTGGGTCACGCCGGTAGCCAACTGCACGCGCTCGACATCGCGGTGACGTTCCGCCGCTACCGGCGCGAGCCCGAGGCGGCCCGCACCCTGGCGCAGCGCATGATCGACCTCGGCCGCGAGCGCGGGCTCGCCGATCATCTGGCCAAGGGCAGGCTGTATCTCGGTTGGACCGTCGCCGCTGCGGGCGAGCGCAACGAAGGGATCGCCGATGATCGGGAAGCGTTCGCAGTCGAGCGGGCGTCCGGGACGCCCGAGGATTTCCCGATCTACTCCGACCTCCTGGCCGAGATGCTGGTCGCGGCCGACCGAGCCGGGGCCGCTCTGGACGAGATCGAGCGGGCCATCGCCGAATCCGAGGAGCGCGCCTGGCCGATCTGGCTGCCCGAGCTGCACCGGCGCCGCGGCGAGGTGCTGCTGGCGCTCTCGGCACCGCGCCCCGACGAGGCGGAGGCTTGCTTCGGCGAGGCGCTGAACCTCGCCCGCAACCAGGGATCGAACGCCCTTGCGCTGCGCGCGGCCACGCAGCCTCGCGCGCCTGTGGCGGCGCCAAGGCCAAGCGGACCGCTCGCGCGACTTGCTGACGAGGGTCTATTCTGGCTCTGCGGAAGGGTTCGACGCGCCCGACCTGCGCGAGGCCAGGGCCGAGCTCGACGCCATCGGCGGCCTGAGGCTGCCATTGCAGCCCGCCCAGGGCAATGGCAACGCCTGAGGCCGGTCAGGGCGAGGTGCCGCAGGGACCGCACCGCCGCGTCCCGCCGGAAGAAACGCTGGCCCGCCTCGCGCCGCACCTCGAGCGGATGGGAATCACCCGGGTCGCCAACGTCACCGGCCTCGACCGCGTCGGGGTGCCCGTGGTGACCGTCGTACGGCCCAACGCCCGATCGCTCGCCGTCTCGCAAGGCAAGGGGCTGACTCTCGCCGCAGCCAAAGTCTCGGCGATCATGGAAGCTGTCGAGCTGCACCACGCCGAGACCGTTTCAGGACCTTTGTGGTGGGCGCGGCCCCAGAGATCGGCGGTGAGCGCCTGTTCGTGGACCCACTTGCCCTTCCGCGCTCTTCCGCCCGGGTCTATGAAGCGGGGCCGATCGCCTGGATCGAGGGCGAGGACCTCGGCCGAGGAGGCAGGATCCTGGTCCCGTTCGCCTGCGTCAGCGCCGACTATACTCCATCGTCGGAGTGGTTCGGTGGCGGGCTCGCCGTCACGACCAGCGGGCTCGGCGCCGGGAACGACCGCGACGAGGCGTTGCTGCATGGGCTGGCCGAGCTGATCGAGCGCGACGCGGTCACGCTCTGGCGGCTGGGCGGGGCGTCGCGGCGCCGCGCGAGCGTGATCGACCTGGAAACTATCGATGATCCGGACGTAAGCACGATTCTGGAGCAAATCTGGCGGGCGCGCCTGTGCGTTCGTGTCTGGGACGCGACCTCCGACATCGGCATCCCGGTCGCCGATGTGCCTGGTCGCCGGCACCGACCCCGACGACGCCGATCCCGAATTCGGGGCCGGGTGCCATGCGCGGCCCGCGATGGCGATCCTCCGGGCCCTGCTGGAAGCGCTGCAGGCTCGCCTCACCTTCATCGCGGGCTCTCGCGACGATATGGGCGGTGCGCTCTACGAGGCGGCCCCGCGCGAGCGCCGGCGCCGCGAGGCGCTCCGATGGCTCACCGAGGCTTCAGTACCGCTCCCTGTGGCGACTTCGGCGGATCGCGGCGCTCCGACGGCGCGCGCCGAGTTTGCAAGTATCCTCAGCGCGCTTGCGGCACGAGGCATCCGCGACGTCGCCGCCGTCGACCTGACCCGGGCTGACATAGGCATCCCGGTGGTGCGTGTGCTCGTAGGTGGCTTGGAGGGGTCGAGCGATGCGGCGGACTATCACCCCGGCCGCCGAGCGCAAGGTATCGTCGCACAGTGACCTGCTGCGTGTTCCTTGGGCCGACCCTACCGGCGGCGGAAGCGGCCGCGGCGCTGGATGCGGTCATTCTCCCGCCCGTGCGCCAAGGCGACATCCTGAGGCTGGTACAGGCCGATCGGCCTCGGGCGATCGGGATCATCGACGGCTACTTTCGGGCGGTGCCGGCCTGCTGGCACAAGGAGATCCTGTTCGCTCTCAGTGAGGGCGTTCATGTCTTCGGCGCTGCCAGCATGGGCGCGCTTCGCGCCGCCGAGCTCGACGGCTTCGGCATGGTCGGCGTCGGGCGCATCTACCGAGCCTACCAAGCCGGCACGTTTCCACCTTTTGATGGCGAGAGGTTCGAGGACGACGACGAGGTGGCGGTCGTGCATGGCCCGGCCGAGACGGGCTACGTCGCCGCCTCGGAAGCCATGGTCAACATCCGGGCGACACTGGACCGTGCGGCTGACTTGCGAGTCATTCAGCGCCGGTCACGTGATGCATTGGCGGCGATCGCGAAAGCACTGCCCTTCTCCGACCGCTGCTACCCGAGGCTCCTGGCCGCTGCCGGCGCCGAACATCAGGACGGGACGGATCTGGGCGCGCTGGAGGCCTGGCTGCCGGATGGTCGCATCGATCTGAAGCGGGCGGACGCGCTGGAAATGCTCGGAGCGATGCGCGCCTTTCTGGAGGCGGATCCTGCACCTCACATCGCCGAATTCCGTCTGGAGGCGAGCGCCGCTTGGCGAGCGGCATTGTTGGCCCCGTTCGAGTTCGCGACGACCGACGTTGACCGAATAGATGAACTTGTCCTCGACGAGGCCCGCTTGGCCGCGAGCGCCGGCGATCGAGAATGCCGGCGGGCGGTCGAGCGACTTGCTGCGTTGCAGGCTGCCCTCCGCCGCGGCGTTGATGCCAACGAGCCCTTGCGGCGCGCCATGCTGACCACTCTGCGCGCCGAGCGAGGGTTCGCTCGCCAGCGCGACCTCGAGCTGTGGCTTCGCAGCCTCGATCTCGACCGGCACGCCTTCGGCCGTCTCGTTTCCGATGAGGCGAGGCTCGACGCCCTTGCCGCCGTCGACGCCCATGCGGCTCGCGGGTGTCTGCTCGACATCCTGCGACTCGAGGGTCGCTACGCAGAGTTGCGCGCCCGCGCGATCGCGAAGCGGGACGCCCTGGCGGAGCTAGTCGAGCCCGTGCTCGAAGACATGGCCGTCTACGAGCTGGTCTCCTGGCACGCACTGCTGGCCGAGTTGCCTGCGCCCGGCGATATCGATGCCTACGCTCGCTCGCTGGGGTTCGCGGACGCCACGCAATTGGCGCGCGCGATTTGGCGGGAGCGGGCTTGGCGCAGTGTCGCCACATGGCCATCCGAGGTGGATTCCGCTGGCGGGACGTCGCCGAATTAATAGAGTGCGATTGGTGTGGGGAGGCCGCCGGCTAACATGTCTCGCGAGCTGGACCGCAGGCTCAGGCAACTTGGTACCCGGTTCAGGCTGTTTCCGCAGTCGCCGGCCCTTCCGGCGTTCGTCGATCCCGAACCTGTCTACGTCGCAGCGCGGCCGGGTAGCATTGGCGCCGGGCCCCTGCGATCCGCGCATGTACGTGATTGACCCGGTCCGCAAGGCGCAGCTCTACGGCTACCCGTATCTGCCGCCCTACCAGGGGCCGGTGCGCCCGCCGGCCCGCCCCGACGCAAGGGGCCATTTCGACCGGCTTGCCGAGGGAACCCGCGAATTCTACGCCGCGCACATGTTCGGCGTCGTCCGGCGCGTGCTCGATATCTGGGAGGACTATCTCGGCCACGAGGTGCGCTGGCACTTCGCAGACCTGTTGCCGCGTCTGGAGCTGATCCCGCTCATCGAGTGGGACAACGCGCAATCGGGCTTCGGCTTCATCGAGACAGGCCATACGCCGCTGACGGCCAGCCTGGCCATGCCGTACTGCCTGAGCTTCGACGTGCTCGCGCACGAACTGGGCCACGCGATCCTGTTCGCCGAGCTGGGCGTCCCGGTCGGAGCGGCCCAGACCGGCGAGTTCCTGGCATTTCACGAGTTCGATGGCTGACCTCGTCGCCCTGGTGTCCGTTCCTGCACTTCGATGCCGTGGTGGACGACCTGCTGCGGCAGACAAGGGGCAATCTCTATGTCCCGAGCGCCTTCAACCGCCTCGGCGAGCTGACCGAGACCGAACAGATCCGCTGGGCCGCCAACACGGCAACCATGGGCGAGCTGCGCGGCGTCGAGCTCGCCGCGGACGGGACGTGGCTCGACTCCACCGGCCAGGGCCGCGAGGCGCACGACCTGTCCCAGGTGCTGACTGGCGCCGTATTCGACACCATCGTCGACGTGTTCCAGCGGATGCTGGTCGAGCAAGGGCTGCTCAGTCCCCGTCTGCATTATTTGGCCGAATCCCTGATCGACGAGGTCGCCGATCTGGAGGATGTCCGCGACTTATTCTCCGCCGCCTATCGCGGCCACCACGCCGAATTCAAGCGGGTGCTCGAGGACGCCCGGGACTGGGCCGGGTACGGGTTGGCTGCGGCTTGGCGGCTGCTGCAGTCCGCGACCTTGAACTTCGCCGACGTCGGGCGGGCGCTGGCGGAGGTCGACTGGGAGATAAGTGGCGGGCGATTCGCCGATGTGATCGGTGTGAACTTCGCCCGGCGCGGAATCAACCTGGACGGGCCGGTGACGCGTCGCAAGCTGCAACCTGCGTACCAACCGAGATCGCGGCCTGGCTGCCAACGCTGCAGGATGGACGGTGGCGCGTGGCTGGCTGCGGCGGATTGTGTTCGATAACCAGGAAGTTCGATTGGCCCGAACATTGCTGACCGGAGGTGGAGCGCCATGCCAGAGACACTTTTGAGCCCGTCGCAGATCAAGCTGTTTGGACGGGAATTTGGGGGTTTTACCCTCAACAAGGGCGATCTCACCAAGTTAGGTAAGAACAACTTTCTTTATGAGCAAATACAGGACCCGGATGCCAGATTGGCCCGCATTTATGCTTTTGCCTATGAAGGCGTCCTCTACTTTCTTCCGAAGCCATACATCTTTTTGGTTCACAAGGCTGGGCAGCAGGTAATTGAGCCAAGCCGATATGACGACCTTTCCGCCGAGCAGAAAGCCGCGGGGGCGACCATTGATCACTGGGGCGTAGTTGCCAAGATCGACCGCTTTGCCGACGATGTGTTCGTGTGGAACTACGACAAGGAGGATTTCTCGCTACGGATCGACATCGTTTCGGGCCCACTCAGCGAGATTGCTCTGGAGCCCGCGATGGCGGGCGACAGCTCCACCTCGCGCGCCGACATGACGTCGCGCGCCCACATGGCCATGCGCGCGCATATGAGCGGCAACGGCGACGGCAACTCGGACATGGCCGCCCGCGCCCATCTTGCCGTGCGTCATCGCTTCACGCGCTGACCGCCGGCTGCATCCGCCGGGCCCGCTCCTGCGTACCTGCCCTGAGGATGGGCGGCGGATAGGAGCGGGAAGCTGCGGGCGCGGGATGATACGCTGGACGACCGGGTGGTGGCGGCGTGGCTCGCGGCGGTGGCGGCGGGCGACGGCGATGCCCTGGCCGTGCTCTACGGGCAGACCAGTGGCCGGCTGATGGCGGTGCTGCTGCGGCTGCTGCGCCGGCGCGAGCTGGCGGAGGAGGTGCTGCACGACGTCTATTTGCGGGTGTGGGAGCGGGCCAAATCCTTCGACCCAGCCCGAGGCTCGGCCCTGGGCTGGCTGGTGGCGGTGGCGCGCAACACCGCCCTCGACCATTTCCGCCGCCATCGGCGTGAGGTTGTAGGCATCGAGGACATGGACCTCACGGTGGTGGAGCCGGCCGGCCCCGATCTCGCCATGGCGTCGGCGGCGCGCCGCGCGCTCCAGGCCTGCCTGGAGCGGCTGGAGCCCGAGCCACGCCGCTGCGTCCTCCTGGCATACCAGCACGGGCTCACCTACGAGGAGATGGCCGCCCGGCTCGACCGCCCGATCGGCACGGTCAAGAGCTGGGTGCGACGCAGCCTGTCGCGACTCCGATTGTGCCTGGAGGGGCAGTAATGGCGGCGGGGGATGATCTTGATCTCCTGGCTGCAGAATATGTCTTGGGCGCCCTGGCGCCCGACGAGCGTGCCGCGGCCGAGCGCCGCCTCTTGGACAATCCCGACCTCGCCGCGCGCGTCGCCGCCTGGCAGATGCGGCTGGCGCCTCTGGCCGAGGATCTGGCGCCTATGGCGCCGCGACCCCAGGTCTGGCAGCAGAATTCGGCGCTCGCTGACGGCAGCACGCCGCGAGGCCAGGGTGCCCTGGTGGCGCCGGCTGGGCCTGTGGCGCGGTTGGGCCGGAATGGCCACGGCGGCCGCGCTCGGTCTGTTGGCGATGGTCGTGACCGCCCCATTGCCCGCTCCCGGCCTCGTCGCCGTGCTGACCGCGGCCGACGGGAGGCCGGTATGGCTGGTCAGCGCCGCCGCGGACGAGGCTGCCCTGGGTGCACGCCAGCTCGCCGACAGCCTGCAGCCGGGACGCGTGCCCGAGCTCTGGCTGCTCCCGGCCGGCGCCACGCGCCCGGTCTCCCTGGGAGTGCTCGACCCGGCTGGCGCCAACCGACGCAGCTTCGAGGGCTTGTCCGCGGATGCGATCGGCGTGGGTGCCCTGCTGGAGGTCAGCCTGGAACCGCCAGGCGGATCGCCCACCGGACTGCCGACCGGGCCGGTGGTCTCGAAGGGGTTCCTGGTCGCGGCACCGTCCTGAACGGCAGGCTCAGGCGCCAGCCGACGTGAGCCGCCAGACGCCGTCGCCGTCGCGGCAGGCCCTGTCCTGCCACGTGCTGCCCCGCCCCGTCGGGGCACTCAGCGTGACCGCATAATCCCGGCGATAGCCGCCTGCGGTGCGGTAGGTGCGGACCGGGGTTATGGTGCCATGCACGCCGGATTCCGCCGTGCGCCAGTTCACCACCTCCCCGCTCGGCGTCGTTTCCAGCGCGTACTGGATCACCGAATCCGGAATCTCGGCCACGTCGTTTGGCAACGGTTGCGCCGTCGAGGTGCAACCGGCAGTCAAAATCACGATGAGGAAGGTCGCTGGACGCATCCTGGGGCTCATTGCCAGCCGCCCTGGATCAGCGCCGATTTCCTCAGCCGGCGTGAGGTTGCCGCCAACCTGCACCGGCTCCCGCACGGCGGCCTGCCGATTCCCGCCGTGCGGCTTGGTGACCGCGACCCCGCGCTCGATCTCGACCTCCAAAGCGCCATTGCGCGGATCGACCACAACCTGGCTCGACGCCGTTCGCCCCGCATCGACCGCCTTCACGTCGCCGATCGGCCCGGGATTGCGCGCGAAGTCGCCGCCATGCGGCTTGGCCGTCACCGTGCGTACGCCATGCTCGATCTCGATCTCGACCTCGAGCACCCGGCCACGATCGTCGACCAGTACCCGCTCGCCGCGCAGGACGGCATCGAGCTCACGGTCGCTGAGGTGGACCGTGACACTCGGCCGATTCCGGTCGCCGCCAGTGGTTCCCGTCCCATCGCCACGCCTGCCCGATCCGGAATGTCCGGCGCTGTCGTCATCGCCGCGAGCGTCGGATCCGGAGGCGCCGCTTCCGTGCCCGCTGCTGTCGTTGCTGCCGCGGCCACCGGAACCGCTGCTGTCGTGATCGCCGGCGTTGCCCGAGCCCGAATTGTCGCCGCTGCTGTCGGAGCCGCTACCCGAGCCCGAGCCCGAGCCGTCGCCGGAGCCCGAATCGTCGCCGCCCCCGCTCCTGCCTGAGCCTGAGCCACCGCCACCATCGTCACCGCCGCCGCGTCCGCTGTCGGCATGCGCGACGGGCAGCGCCAGATTTCCCAGTCCGGTCGCCCCCGGCTCCCAGGTGAGGGGTGCTGCCGTCCCGCAAAGGGCCAGCACCGCCACAATCGCAGTCTGACCCGCAAGTCCAACGCGCACCGTGCTCTTTCGCGTCATCGCCGTTCTCCGGTCCATCGGTCGCGACGATCCCGTTCGCCGCCATGACCAGACAACCCCCGGCTCGAGCGGATCCTTCCACGCCGGTCCCCAACAAATTCTTAACCGGCGCATGGAAGAACAGCCGGGCGTTGGGTGTTGTCGTGGCGAGGCACCGGAGCGGCCGATACGGATCGGGGGACGATGACGGCGGGGGACGAGTTGGTTCGCGCACAGATGGTCGCGGTGCTGCCGCGCTCTGCATCGGTTCGCGCTCCTGCTCACAGGCTCGCGCGCCGACGCGGACGATCTGGTTCAGGCGACCTGCGAGCGTGCCATTACCCGGCTCGACGACTGGGCCCGCGGCACGAGTCTCGACCGCTGGCTGCTCAAGATCGCGCATAATCTGCACCGCAATCACTGCCGCGATCAGGCCAATCGTCTGCGCCTCGTCACGGAGCATGGGCAGACGCAGGAATATCTCGATGACGGTGCAAGGCGCGCCGAGGTGTGGACGGAGCTGCAGGAGGTGCGCGTGAAGGTCCAGGCTTTGCCGGAAGAACAGCGGATCGTGCTGACGCTGATCGCGATCGAGGGATTCTCGTACCAGGAGGTCGCCGATTTGCTGGAGGTGCCAGTAGGCACGGTCACGAGCCGCCTCGCGCGGGCCCGCGACGCGCTCCGCGCGGCCTTCACGTCGTGTGCATTCGTGGGCGAGCGAGAGCTGGAGCTGGCGTGATGGAAGAGGTTCTGAAGCTCGAGCTGATGCGGTTGGTCGACGGCGAGCTGAGCCCGGCGGAAGCGCGTTCCGTTGCTGCTTCCTGCCGCGCGGACCCAGTTGCGGCCGCTTATGTCACCGACCTGTCCGCTGATCGGGCGCTGCTACTGGCGGCCTTTCCCGTCGACCCGTCCGGCACGCCGGGGGCCGTGGCAGCGATCGATACCGCGCTTGCGGCACGCCACCGCGGAGTACGGCCCTGGCGCTTGGCCATGCCGATCGCGGCCTCGGTGCTGGCCGCGGTCGTTGTGGGGCGGGCTCGGTGCTGGTGGCCGAACACTGGGCCGAAGAGGGCGCCGCGCGCGTCGTGGCGGCTTTCGCGAAGGACCGCCAGCTCAGCGCCGCCGCGTTCATCGAGGCCCTCGATCGGCAGGTTTCGGGCCAGAGTGTCGTTTGGCGCAACCCGCAGAGCGGCAGCAGCGGTGCGATCAAGCCGCTGCGCACCTTCCGCGCCGCCGACGGCCGGTTCTGCCGCGAATACGAGCAACGGCTCGAGGCGCCAGGAGGCAGCGAGCGGGTTACGGGCATCGCCTGCCGCGAAGCAGGAGGCTGGCGGCCCGCGATCGAACGGCCCGATGCGATCTGACCGGGACCTGTCGGCGAGCTACCCGGTGCCGGCGAGTGCCGCCTTCAGGTCGAAAGCCTCGTCGGCAGCCTGGGTCGGGCTCACCGCCACGCCGGCCGCGAGCAGCTTGCGGCCGGTCATGTGGTCGCTGGGCCGATTGACCGAATCGATCGCGAGCAGACGGCCGTCGCGAAAGTAGAAGACCGAGAACCTGCCCTCGCCGGGTCGCCCGCGGATCGCCTGCCGGTCATGTCCGGTCGAGATGCCCACCATCTGCAGCTTGACCTCGTACTGGTCGCTCCAGAACCAGGGGACCTCGTCGTAGGGCGCGGGCCTGCCGCGGATCGCGGCCGCCACCGCCTTGGCCTGGTCCACCGCGTTCTGCACCAATTCCAGCCGCGCGCGCCCGCCGGCGAAGCGGTTGGGATGGCTGGTGCATTCGCCCGCGGCGAAGATCGGCGGATCGTTGGTGCGCCCATGCTCGTCGACCTCGATGCCGTTGGCGCAGGCGAGGCCGGCCGCCTGCGCCAGCTCGACATTGGGCAGGACGCCGATGCCGATCACGACCAGATCGGCCTCGTGGCGAGAGCCGTCCGCCATGACGCCACTGGTCGACCAGTCCGCCTTCGCCCTGCAGCGCGGCGATCCGCGCCTCGAGAACGAGCTCGACGCCCCGCGCGCGATGCAGATCCGCGTAGAAGGCGGAGATCACCGGCGCCACCACCCGACCCATCAGCCGGTCGGCAGCTTCCAGCACGGTCACGGGCTTGCCCAGCAGTCGTACGGCGGCGGCCACCTCCAGCCCGATGAACCCGCCGCCGATGACCACGACCTTGCGCGCCCGCTCGATCCGTCGCGCCAGCTCCTCCGCATGCTCGAGCGTGCGCAGATACATCACGCCGTCGAGCTCCGCACCCGGCAGCGGCAGCGGCCGAACCCGCGTGCCGGTCGCCAGCACCAGCACGTCGTAGGAGATGCGCTCCGCCGTCGCCGTCGTGACCGTACGGGCGCCGCGATCGATCGCCGTCACCGTGTCGCCGAGCCGCAAGCTCGATGGCCTGGGCGCCATAGAAGTTGGGCTGACGGAACAGGAGGCGTTCCCGCTCCATCTTGCCCAGTAGCAGCCCCTTCGACAGCGGCGGCCGCTGGTAGGGTGGATGGGCCTCGGTCCCGATCAGCCGGATGGGGCCGGCATGGCCGTCCGGCGCGCAGCGACGCCGCCACCTGGAAGCCGGCCTGTCCGGCGCCGACGATCACCACCCCATCAGTCATCGGGCGACGCCGTTCGAGACGATGATCAAGTGACGCACGGGCTGGCCCTGCCTGGATATTGCCTGCGACGAGCCTAGCCGCTCCGGAGGAGGCGTCACCCGGTAGCTTCTGGGCCCACGCGTCGGCGCAACCGTCCTCGTCGAGGCTCGATCACCTCGAACGCGAGCACCGGCTCGCGTCGTCCGCGCACCGGCAGCTCGCCCAGCTCATCGAAGCGAAAGCCGCGACCGGCACGGGCCACGACGGCGTCACTGGCGACGATGGTCACGGCCCGTCCCGAGCTGACGTCGCGCGCCGCATCCTCGAGCCGCTGCGCCACGTTCACCGTGTCGCCGCACAAGACCATGCCCAGGCATCCGGCGGCGCCGAGCGGCGTGGCGATCAGCGGGCCGGCATGGATACCGACGCGCAACGCGGATCGGCGGTTGGCCGCGTCGCAGCCTGCTCCAGGTTGTCGGCCCCGACTGCCGCCCGGATCGCGACCGCCGCGCGCAAGGCCGGAGTGCAGGGCGGCTCGACGTGCGGGGCCTGTTCCCAGACCGCGATCAGCCCGTCGCCCATGACCTTGTCGATCCGGCCGTCCTCGCTCTCGATGCACCGGGCCAGCAGGCGGAAGTGGCTGCGCAGCAGACGCGCCACCAGCGTCGGCGGCAGGCTCTCGGCGAGCTCGGGTGAAGCCGGCGATGTCGGTGAACATGACGGTCAGTTCGCGCACCGTCGACGCCGCGCCGCGAAGACGCCGGCCATGATCGACGCGTCTAGGGGACACTGCTCCGATCGGACTGGCGCTTGGCGAACATGGCGCGTGGGACCTTGCGGGCTCGCCCGCAGCGGCATGCCGGGGACTGGCGGCGCCGAGGTCGCATTCCTCGAGCGTCCAGGCCTGCTGCCGACGGCATGCGTTCGGGCGTGGCGTGGAGCGAGCTTCAGCAGGGCGAAGCATGTGGCACGATGGTACGGCCATCGTGTGCATCCGGACCTGCAGCGTCTCGACGAGGGTTGGCCCATGGTTCACCAATAGGGCCGGCAGAGCGAACGGCACGATGCCGGCCCCGCTGCATCCTCGAGCCATGTCTACTCCGCCGCGCTGCCGCGATCTGTGGCAAAGGCCACAATCGATGGAGGGCGGCGAACATTGCCGTCGTGGACGCGCGGCCGCCAGTTGTGGCGAAGCGGCTCAGAGATGATGATCATGCGGGCAGAAGCTGGATCGCAGCGGTGCGGACTGCGCCAGTAGCGCGGCGGCCTACGAAGCCGCCCTCCTCCTGGCCGTCGACGCCAAGCTCGAGCAGGCCCTGATCGAGAGTTGTCGGGCGCGCTACACGCTCTTGGAGCGACTGCTGGTGGCTCTCGGCCATGATGGCGCTGACGCGGGCACGCTTCGTGCGGTGCTGCCGGAGGCGTCGGCGTCGCGCTCGCCGTACCAGTGCCTCAATGACGCGCTTGCGGCTGCCCGCAGGCTCGACGGGCAGCTGACGAAGTTGATCGAGCGGGCCGGCTGCTACGTCTCGACGGGTGCTGTGGGCGCGAGTGACCGCGCCTGTGCTCCGTAGGTCGCCTGCCGTGGCGGCGGACCGGGGGAGATGATGGCGCGCCACGTGGCGCTCGGCGCCGGCTCATCGTCCAGCAGCATGGCCCGCAACGCCGTCCGGCCCGATGGACGCGGCTCTTGGCGGTGCCGACCTCGCAGCCGCAGAACTCCGCCGCCGCCTCGTAGGACATGCCTCGTACGCCGACCAGGACCAGCATCTCGCGCTGCGCCTGGGGCAGGCGGCGAAAGGCGCTCCGGAAGGCCATCACCTCCAGCCGCGACTCCTGCGCCGGCGGGACCGTGGCCAGCGACTCGAGATCGTCGGTGCCACTTCGGCGGTCACGTGCCGTCGACTGCGCAGGCTGCGGAAGCGATTGCGCAGAATCGTGAACAGCCAAGCCTCGAGATTGGTCCCGGGCTGGTACTGGTCTTGCGCCTGCAGCGCGCTCACCATCGGTGTCCTGGACCAGATCGTCGGCCAGCGCGTGATCACCGCCGGTCAGCGCCCGCGCGAAGGTGCGCAGTGTCGGCACCAGGCCCGCGACGTCCTCGCGGAAGACCGTCATCGGCCCCTCCATTCCCCACATGCGAAGCACGCTAGCATGCACCGAGTTCGGCGCGTACACCGCGAAAATCGTTCTAGTCGTTCCACCCTCGGCAGATGTGTCGGCGTGATGCCCGCCAAGCGGCGATCGCAAAGAGAAATGGCCCCCGCGAGCGGGGGCCAAGTTGGCACGAGGGAGAGGTCGAAAAGCAGAAGACGATCGCTTCGCCGATCAACGGCAGGCGGTGCCCGGTTCCCCGCCTGATGGCCATGTTGCGGCTCAGGCCGCCAGCCGGCGCTGCGCCAGCCGCCAGACCTTCTCCGGCGTCGCCGGCATGTCGACATGGTCGACGCCGTGCGCCGCCAGCGCATCGACCAAGGCGTTGATCACGGCCGCGGGTGCGCCCACCGAGCCGGCCTCGCCGCAGCCCTTCACGCCCATCGCGTTGTTCTTGCAGGGCACCTCGACCGTCGAGAAGTCGAACGACGGCATGTTGTCGGCGCGCGGCATGGTGTAGTCCATGAACGAGCCGGTCAGCAGCTGGCCGCTGTCGTCGTAGACCGCACCTTCGAGCAGCGCCTGACCGATGCCCTGCACGATGCCGCCATGCACCTGGCCCTCGACCAGCATCGGGTTCAGCACGACGCCGAAATCGTCGACGATGTTGTAGTCGACGACCTCCACCGTGCCGGTGTCGGGGTCGACCTCGACCTCGGCGATGTGGCAGCCGTTGGGGAAGGTCCAGGCGCTGAGGTTGGTGGTGGCGGCGGCGTCGAGGCCGCCCTCCATGCCCAGGCTCGGCGCCATCGCCCGGGCCTTGCCGGCCAGCTCCATGATGTCGATCGCGCGGTCGGTGCCGGCGACGCGGAAGGTGCCGTCCTGGAACTGGATGTCGGCCGCCGCGGTCTCGAACAGCTGGGCCGCGAACGCCTTGCCGCGCTCGATCACGAGGTCCGACGCGTCGTTGATCGCCATGCCCTGCGCGGTCAGCGAGCGCGAGCCGCCGGTGCCGCCGCCGGCCCTGATCCGGTCGGTGTCGCCCTGGACGATGCGGATCTTCTCGAACGGCACGTTCAGCCGGCTGGTGCAGCACCTGGGCGTAGGCCGTGTCGTGGCCCTGGCCGTTGGTCTGGGTGCCGACCAGCACGTTGACGTGGCCGTCCTCGGCGAACTCGATCGCGGCATGCTCGGTCGGATCGCCCATGGTCAATTCGATGTAGTAGCACATGCCGATGCCGCGCAGCTTGCCCTTGGCCTGCGCCTTGGCCCGCCGCGCCGAGATGCCGGCCCAGTCCGCCTTCTTCAGGCAGGTGTCCATGACCTTGGCGAACTCACCCGTGTCGTAGAGCTCGCCCGCGGCGGTCTTGAACGGCATCTGCTCGGGGCGGATGAAGTTCTTGCGCCGCAGCTCGACCGGGTCGACGCCCAGCTGGTCGGCGGCATAGTCCATCAGCCGCTCGATGCAGTAGATCGACTCCGGCCGGCCGGCGCCGCGATAGGCGTCGACCGGCACGGTGTTGGTGAACACGCCCTTCACGCCGTAGCTCAGCGCCTTCACGTCGTAGACGCCGGGCAGGACCTTCAGCGCCGCGCCGGTCGGGATGTAGGGCGCGTAGGCGAAGTAGTAGGCGCCCATGTTGGCGATCAGGTCGACCTTCAGGCCGAGGATGCGATGGTCGGCGTCGAAGGCGATCCTGCGCCGTGGTGACGTGGTCGCGGCCCATGGTGTCGGAGAGGTAGCTCTCGCCGCGCTCGGCGGTCCACTTCACCGGTCGGCCCAGGGCGCGCGCGGCGAAGGCCGCCATCGAGTACTCGGGATAGAAGAACGCCTTCATCCCGAACCCGCCGCCGACGTCGGGCGTGATCACCCGCACCTGCTCGGGCTCGCAGGCCGAGATTGGCGGCGAGGATGTCGCGGTGGCCCCAGCCGCCCTGGGTGCAGGTCTGCACGGTGAGCTTGGCGTCGGCGGCGTTCCACTCGGCCACGCAGGCGCGCGGCTCCATGGCGTTGCAGATCACGCGGTTGTTGATCAGCTCGAGCTCGACCACCTTGGCGGCCTTGGCGAACGCCGCCTGCACGGCCGCCTCGTCGCCATAGTGCCAGTCGAAGGCGAGGTTGCCCGGGGCCTCGGGATGGACCTGGGCCGCACCCGGCGCCGAGCGCCCTGGCGGTGTCGGCCACCGCCGGCAGGTCCTCGTACTCGACCTCGATCAGCTCGGCCGCGTCCTTGGCCTGGATGCGGGTCTCGGCCACCACGAAGGCGACGTGGTCGCCGACATAGTTGACCTCGTCCTTGCACAGGATCGGGTGCTTCGGGTCGGCGCGCTCGCTGCCGTCGCGGTTGGTGATCGGGATCAGGCAGGGCATGGCGGCGTCGAACTCGGCCGCGGTCACCACCAGCAGCACGCCGGGCGCGGCCTTGGCGGCGGAGACGTCCAGGCTGGCGATCCTGCGCATGCGCCGTCGGCGAGCGCAGCACATAGCCATAGGCCTGGCCCGGGAGCGTTGATATCGTCGGTGTAGCGACCCTGGCCGGTGATGAACCGCTGGTCCTCGACCCGGCGCACCGGTTGCCCGATCCCGAACTTGCTCATCTCGTTCCTCCCATCCGCGCCGACGCCGCAGGTGGCGTGCGCATTACCGGCGTGCCTCGCGCCTCATAGTAGTGCGCGCCGTCAGGGCGACAAGCCACGCGCCGCGGCAGCAGCGCCGGCCCTTGCCGGATCGGCGCCGCCGCCCGATGATGGGCGATCGACTGGGAGAGCATCATGCCGGCATGGGCCGTTCGCGCGTTCGGGGCCCTTGCGCTGGCCCTCCTGATCTCCGCCTCCGGCCCTGGCCGAGCGCACCGCCGTGCAGGAGGTGGCCTGCCAGCCGGGCCGCGAGCTGCTGCTGGCCAGCGACGGCACCGTCTCGGCCTGCCGGATCGCGGCCGCCGCCGACCTGCTGGTCGCGCCCGACGCCGGCAACGCCAAGGCCGCCTGTGCCGCCGGCGCCCAGGTCGAGTTCCATCGCAACGGCTATCTGTCGTTCTGCAACCCGTCAGGGCCGGCGGCGGCCTACGTCGCGCGCGGCGGCCGGGCCACCCGCTGCCGCGCCGGCTCGCGGATCGCCTTCGACGAGAAGGGCGTGCTCGAATACTGCTCGTGAGTCGGCATCCCTCGGCCGCTCCGGTCGCAGTGACCTATCCCACATCGCCACCGGCCGAACCGTGCTATCCTGCCCGATGTAGGATTCGCCTCAGGGAGGTGGATGTCTCGGCTCGCATGCATTCTCGGCGCCGTTGCCGGCTTGACCCTCGCGCACGCGCTCAGGCCGCGCCAGGCTTCGGTTCGTCGCAAAGCGGCGCCAGCTTCGACATCAACACCATCAGCACCGCGACGCCCAACGTGGTCCGAACGGTGACCGTGACCTGCCCCAAGCAGGGCAAGCTCTGGGCGGTCGCGACCGGCCGCATGTCGTTCGATGTCACCAGCGCCCAGTTCGCCGGGACGGTGGTCTACGCGCTGAGCCGCAACTCGACCGCGATGCAGGTCGATTTCCAGCAGAATCTGTTCGGCCGCTTCGTCGGCAATTTCGCGAACTTCCCGATCGCGATCCAGCGCGTCGACAACTGCAACTCCGGCGCCAACGTCACCTACCGGCTGCTCGCCACGCGCGGGACGTTCTCGAGCAACGTCAAGTTCTGGAAGCCGGCGCTGGTGGTGAGCTTCGAGCCGAACTGAGCGCCACATTTCGGCGCGTCGCCGGCTGCGGCCCACGACCGCAGCCCAAGCAGAACGCGCGTGCTCACGGTGACGATGTCTCATGGGTGGCGCGGCCGAACCATCACCACGACCGGCCAGGGCCGCCCGTCATCGTCGACCTCGCGCCGCTCGACCGCGACGAAGCCGCAGCGGTCGTAGAACCTCCGGGCCGCCGGGTTCGCGACATAGACCTCCAGGGTCAGCGGCCCCTTGAGCGCCGTAGCGTGGTCGAGAAGCCGGCGGCCGATGCCGCGGCGGTGATGCGCCGGGTCGACGAACAGGCCGCCGACGAAGGCGCCGTCCAGGCCGATGCCGCCGACGATCCGACCCTCGTCCCACGCGACCCAGCTCTCCGACGCCGGCAGATGGACCTCGATCAGCCGGCGGCGCCGGGCCAGGAGCTCGGCCTCGTCGAAGAACGGGTGGCCGACGCGATTGGCCGCCTCCCAGACGTCGAGGAGCTCGTCACGGTCCTCGGGCCGGTAGGGCCGGATCTCCAGCGCCATCAGTTCGGCTTGGCCGCTGCAGCCGGCTTGGGCGCGTCGGGCTGGGCGGTGATCCGCCAGGCGGCCGAGCCCTTGGGGTCGCGCCAGAAGGCGAGGGTCGCGTACTTCTCGAACAGGTCCGGCGGCAGGATGGTGCGGCGCGGCGTGAACTCGACCTTGCTCTTGACGCTGTGCAGGCCGGGCGCACCCAGCTGGGCGTCGAACTCCGGCTCGTCATACTCGACCTGGTCGAAATCGTGGTCGAACCAGGGCTCGCCCAGGAAGTCGTAGACCAGCTTCAGGGTCTCGCGCGGGCGCTGGCACAGGATGTCGTACTCGACCAGCAGCAGCGAGCGCGAATGCTCGCCGTAATAGGCCTCCTTGAGCGCCGACCAGGCGAAGCCCACCACCCGGTCGCGATGCGCCAGCGCCTCGACCCGGCT
This sequence comes from uncultured Gammaproteobacteria bacterium, assembly GCA_963817195.1. Taxonomy (GTDB): domain Bacteria; phylum Pseudomonadota; class Gammaproteobacteria; order Steroidobacterales; family Steroidobacteraceae; genus SCUD01. The sequence continues at coordinate 64,834 of CAWFNJ010000002.1, read as the reverse complement.
GTAGACCGTCTGCCGCTCCTCCGGCGTGGCGAACAGCTTGGTCGGCGAGAGGGGGTTCTTGCGCACCAGCCGCTCGAAGCTGTCCAGGACCCAGGCGACGTCGCGCACGCAGCAGATCACCCGCGCCTCGGGGAACAGCGTCACCAGCAGCGGCAGCCGCGCGCACCAGGCGCGGTTGGTGTCGAACACCACCGCCTTGCCGCGCCTGCGGCCGGTAGTAGGCCTGGATGATCGCCCGCAGGAGCTCGGCCTTGCGCTCCTCGTCGAGGAACACGGCGGTCTCGTTCTGCGGCCCCATGGCGTTGAGCAGCACCGTCACCAGCCCGGCGATCGGCCCGCTCATCGCGGCATGGAAGCTGCGGGTTCTGCCGCAGGATGCCGGCGAGCAGGGTCGAGCCCGAGCGCGGCAGGCCGGAGATGAAGTGCAGCTTGGGGAGCGCCTCGTCGGTCAATTCGGATCGCCTCGACGTTAGGGATCTGTGGGCGTGCGTTGCTTCGAGGACTCCTGCCCCCATCGCCTCGTGCTTCGGACGAACAGTCGATGATCCGTCTACGGAGCTCAAGAGCTGCTTCTGCAGCAGATTATCGCTGCTGCGCGGGCCGCGGGACAACGCTTCCGCGGCCGCTGGGCCGTCCCTGGGCCTGCAACCGCCGGTCGATCCCCGTGCCCGACGCATTCTTGCACCTGTCGGCCACCGATCTCACGCTGTGGCATAGCGGGATACGGCGGGTCTCCGATCCATGCTGGACCATCAGCCCGTGACGTCTTTAGCTTAGCGGAACAGTAAACGACAATCAGGGGTTGCGAACGTCATGGCCTACATCACCGTCACCACCCTCGCCGACCTGATCGATCCGATCGACGGCAAGGTCAGCCTGCGCGAAGCCGTGGCGCAGGCCAACGCTGGCGACATCATCCGGTTTGCCCTCAATCTCGAGGGCGGCTCGCCGCTGGTGCTGACCCAGGGCGAGCTCGCCATCACCCGGGACCTCACGATCGATGGCGACCGGAACGACGACGGCAGCGCCGTCACCATCGACGGCAACGCCAACGAGCCGCATCCTGAACATCACTGGCGGCGGCACAGACGTCACGCTGCGCGATCTGACCCTGACCAATGGCCGCTCCGGGGCAGATGAGGACGGTGGCGCTATCCTGCTCGGCGGCGGCCATCTCACCATGAGCCGGGTGACGGTCAGCGAAAGCTCGTCCGGCGCATACAGCGCTGGCTTCAGGATCGGGAATGGCGGCGGCATCTTCGCTACGGCGGGCAGTCGGGTCGACATCGCCGCCGGCCGTCTCGACGGAAATCGAGCTGCTTGGCGAGTGGCGGCGCCATTGCCGCCGCTGGCGATCGTGACGCTGACGATCCGTGGCAGCAAATTTACCGGGAATAGCGGCGGCGCGCATTCTACGCATACGCGAGCGGCATCTTGCTCAGCATACGAGAGCACGGCCCTGATCGAGGACTCGAGCCTGACTGACAACGGCGCCTATGCGGGCGGGGCCGTTCTCGCCAACGGCACTCGCTTACCGTCGCTGCGCACCACGATCGCCGAGAACCACGCCACCTATGGCGGCGGCATTGACAGTACCGGCGGCCAGGTCACCATTTCCGACAGCACGATCGCCAACAATTCGCGCGGCGCAGCTACGGCGGTGGCGGCATCATGCCTTGCCGGGACGCTGCTCGTTCGCAACAGCACGATCACCGGTAACGGCATCTGCTGGCACCGTACATGCCAGCGGTGGCCTCTACGTCCGCCGCTACGGTTCGGGTTGAGCATCAGCAACAGCCATCGTCGCCGGCAACAGCAGCGACGGTAGTGAGCCCGCGGGAGGTCCAGACATCGCTGGAGCCGCGCATCGCGTTCAGCAACGGCCACAACGTGTTCGGCAGCGACGTCGCAGGCGCCGTTGCCGGCGACCGCGAGAACAGGCCGGCAGCCGCTATCTTCGCCACGATCGACCCCGCGACCGGCGGCGGGCTGCTCAATCCCAACGGCGTCGTCTCCCTGCGCAATGACGTCGCCAATCCCGCGCTCACCGGCGCCGATCCGCTGGCCGCCAGCAGGGTCGGCCAGCTCGGCACCAGCGCCCGCCCGCAGCCCGCCGGCAGCCTGCCCGACATCGGCTCGATCGAGATCAACCAGCCGCTCTCGACCGGTGCCCCGCCAACAACGACGTGCTGCACCGGCACCGCCGGCGGCAACACGCTGGCTCGGGCTCAAGCGGCAACGACCTGCTGCGGGGCCTGGGCGGCGCCGACACCCTGAACGCCGGCGACGGCAGCGACGTGCTCGACGGCGGGCCGGGCAACAACCGGCTGAACGGTGGCACCGGGGTGGATCTCGCCACCTTCGCCTTCAGCGGCGACCCGGGTCGTCGTCGATCTGAGCGGCACCACGGATACCGCCAAGCGCGGCAGCGAGACCGACCTGCTCACCAGCATCGAGGGTGCGATCGGCACGACCAAGGCCGACCGCTTCATCGGCGACGCGGGCGCCAATGCGTTCCAGGGCGGCCGGGGCCGGGACGTCGCCACCGGCGGCGGCGGGCGTGACAGCTACGATTTCGACGCCGTTCAGGACAGCCCGCCGGGCGCGAGCAAGTCGCGATCAGATCACCGACTTCGCGCCGGGCCAGGACGTGCTCGATCTCGCGCGCATCGACGCGGATCCCAGCCTTCCGGGCGACCAGCCCTTCGTCTGGCGCGGCACTGCTGCCTTCACCGGCGCACCGGGCGAGGTGCGCTACGTCAAGGGGGCGACCACCATCGTCCGCGCCACCACCGACGGCGACCTGGCTCCCGAGTTCGAGATCCGGCTCACCGGCAACAAGACCCTGACCGAGGACGACGTTCGGCTCTGAGGCGATCGAGTTCTGTCGGTCCGCGGCCTAAGCCGGTTCGCGACCGGGCGGCGGTACGTTGTCGGGCGGCGGTGTGGGGACGATGTCCGGCGCGGGCGGCGGAATGATCGGCTCGTCCGGCAGGCCCGGCAGCTCGACCGGCGGCTGAGGCGGGATGTCGGGTCCGGGTTGTGGCGGGATCTCGGTCGGTGGGGACGGCGGCGTGGCCGGGATCATGCTTCTCTCCGGTTGTGGGGGCGCAACGGCCGCCCATGCGCCCGGGTTCCTGAGCTCACCGCCGCAGCAGGAAGCCGCCGCCCAGAGGGTCCGCCGGCTCGCGCCGGAACACCGCCTCGCCGGTGAAGAAGGCCTCGCCGGCGACCTCGACCGTCACGGCCGGATGCGGGCCGGCCCGGGTCGTGGACAGCACCCGGCCGACGAACTCGCCGCCGGTGATGCTGCGAAAGCGGCGCGACTGCCCGGTCGCGACCTCACGGCGGCGGTGCATCAGGGCGAGCCTGGCCGTGACGCCGGAGCCGGTCGGGCTGCGGTCGACCTGGCCGTCGGCGAACACGCAGACATTGGTCGTGGCGGCATCGGGGTCGGCGCTCGTGTCGTCGGTCAGGATGACCCCGTAGAAGTAGGCGAGATCGGGGCTGTCGGGGTGGGAGAGGGGAATCTGCGCCGGCGGCGGCATGCTTGATCGCCATCGCCGCCTCCACCAGCCGCGAGACCGGGCTGCGCTCCAGGTCGAGCCCGAGGGCGGAGGCCGGCAGCACGCCGTAGAAGGCACCGCCGTAGCCGATGTCCAGGTGACCGGCCCGAACGGGCCGGTGACGACCACGGCGTCGCGGGCGAAGGCGAACGCCGGCACGCTGGCGAAGCGGACGCGGCCGGCACGGCCGTCGGCGACCTCGACGGTGGTGGTGACGAGGCCGCAGGGGCACTGGATGCGCACCTCGGTCTCGGGCTCGCAGCGACCGCGACCAGCCCGCGCTCGACGGCGAAGCGGCCGAGCGCGATCACCGCGTGGCCGCACATGGTCGAATAGCCCTCGTTATGCAGGAAGAGCACGGCCAGATGCGCGCCGGGCAGGTCGGGCTCGACCAGCAGTGCGCCGTACATGTCGGCATGCCCGCGCGGCTCGGCCATCAGCATCCGTCGCAGATGGTCCAGATGATCCCGGGCGTAGCGGCGCTTTTCCGAGGATGGTGGCGCCCACGCAGCGGCGGGTAGCCGCTCGTGACGATCCGGACGGGCTCGCCCGCGGTGTGCATCTCCACGGTGGTGATCGGCTGGTCGGGTGGCATGCCGGTGGCCTTGGTGCGCTCGGTCAGCGCAGACTGCCGCAGGCCGGGCCGCCGACCAAGGGTCGGTGCCCCGCATTGAGCGAAATTCACCTTGTGGGGGCTTGATCACGTCGGCGCGGGCTGAATATGACGCCGTGCGCCCGCATGATGCTCGCGGCGCCAGAACAAATCAGGAGTTGCCGGTCGATGACCGAGATGGTCCGGCTCGACCGCCTGGCCAAACGGTTCGGCCCCGTACACGCCGTGGAGGAGATCAGCTTCACGGTGGCCCGCGGCGAGGTGCTGGGCTTCCTGGGCCCGAACGGCGCCGGCAAGTCGACCACGATGCGCATGCTCACCGGCTTCATCACGCCGTCCTCCGGCAGCGCCTCAGGTGATGGGCTTCGACGTCGTGCGCCAGCCGATCGAGGTCAAGCGGCGGGTCGGCTACCTGCCCGAGGGTGCCCCGCTCTACGGCGACATGACCGTCGCTGGCCTTCCTGCGCTTCGTGGCCGAGATGCGCGGGCTCGACGGGCGAGGACGGCAAGCGGCGCATCGACGCGGCGATCGGGCGGACGCAGCTCGAGGAAGTGGCGCACCGCCCGATCGAGACCCTCTCCAAGGGCTTCAAGCGCCGCGTCGGCCTCGCCCAGGCGATCATGCACGACCCGCCCGTGCTGGTGCTCGACGAGCCCACCGACGGTCTGGACCCCAACCAGAAGCATGGCGTGCGCCAGCTGATCGCCGAGATGGCCGGCGACAAGGCGATCGTGATCTCGACCCACATCCTGGAGGAGGTCGAGGCGATCTGCACCCGGGCCGTGATCATCGCGCGCGGCCGGATCGTGGCCGACGCCAAGCCCGACGAGCTCAAGCGCCGCTCGCGGCACCACAACGCGGTGCGGCTGACCGTGAACGCGAACCTGCAGCCCAAGCTGCAGCCGATGCTGGCGGACCTGCCCGGCGTGCGGTCGGTCGAGGTCGTGGGGGCCGTCAACGGCGTTGCCAGCCTGCTCGTCGGTGCCCGAGCCGGGCGGCGAGATCGGCCACGAGGTCGCCGAGCTGGTGCGGCGCAGCGGCTTGGAGGTCGACGAGATCGTGGTCGAGCAGGGGCGGCTCGACGACGTGTTTCGCGACCTCACCAGCGTCGCGCATTGAGGAGCGCCGGGCCGTGCTGCACTCCGTCCGCACCATCTTCGCCCGCGAGCTCAAGGCCTACTTCACCACGCCCGCTGGCCTACGTCTTCATCGTCATCTTCCTGGCGCTGACCGGCGTCGCTCACCTTCTTCCTGGGCGGCTTCTTCGAGCGCGGGCAGGCCGACCTCGCGCCGTTCTTCCTGTTCCACCCCTGGCTCTATCTGTTCCTGGTCCCGGCGATCGCCATGCGGCTGTGGGCCGAGGAGCGGCGCACCGGCACGATCGAGCTGCTGATGACGCTGCCGACCACGACCTTCGCGGCCGTGCTCGGCAAGTTCCTGGCCGCCTGGGCCTTCGCCGGTATCGCGCTCCTGCTCACCTTCCCGATGTGGCTGACCGTCAACTGGCTGGGCGAGCCGGACAACGGCGTCATCCTGGCCTCCTACCTCGGCAGCTGGGTGATGGCGGGCGCCTTCATCGCCATCGGCGCCTGCGTCTCGGCGCTGACCAAGAACCAGGTGATCGCCTTCGTGGTGGCGGCCGCCGTGTGCTTCCTGTTCCTGATGAGCGGCATCGATCTGGTGCTCGCGGCCTTTCGCTCCTGGGCGCCGCCGCTGGTGGTCGACACGGTGGCCTCGTTCAGCTTCATCAGCCATTTCGGCGCAGCTGATGAAGGGCGTGATCGACCTGGCGACCCTGCTGTTCTTCGCCTCGCTGATCGTCGTCTGCCTGATCCTCAACACGCTGCTGGTCGACCTCAAGAAGGCGGCCTGAAGGTCCAAGCAGCGCATGGGGCAATTCCACCTCGACCGCCAGAAGCTGACCGTCGCGGGCATCGTGCTGGCGGTGATCCTGTTCGTGGCGCTGAACGTCTATGGCAGCCTCGCCCTGCGCGGGCTGCGGCTCGATCTGACGCAGAACCGCCAGTTCACGCTGTCAAGCGGCACCGAGCAGCTGCTGGCCAAGCTCGACGGAGCCGATCACGCTGCGTTTCTACGTCTCGCGCGCGCTTCGCGACGCCAACCCGTTCCTCGGCTCCTACGCCGATCGGGTGCACGATCTGCTGCGCAGCTATGCCGAGGCCTCGAACGGCAAGATCGCGGTCGAGTATCATCGATCCGGAGCCGTTCTCGCCCGAGGAGGACCGGGCAGTCGGCTTCGGTCTGGAGCCGCTGTCGCTCGAGGGCGGCGCGAGCGCCGGCTATCTTCGGCATCGCCGGCACCAACAGCACCGACGACGTCGACGTCCTGCCGACGCTTTCGCCCGAGCGCGAGCCCTTCCTCGAGTACGACCTGACGCGGATGGTCAACAACCTCGCCAACCCCGACAAGCCGGTGGTGGCGCTGGTGACCGGCCTGCCGCTCAATGCCGATCCGGCCATGCAGTACCAGCCCTGGCAGGTGATGCAGGAGCTCAACCAGTTCTTCGAGGTCCGGGTCCAGGAAGGCGACATCGACCGGTTCGCCGAGGACGTCGGCGCGCTGCTGCTCGTGCATCCGCAGGCGCTGAGCGAGAAGACGATCTACGCCATCGACCAGTTCGTGATGCGCGGCGGCAAGGTGCTGGTGTTCGTCGACCCGCACTCGGAGGCGCAGGCGATGCGGCAGCAGCAGCCGGGCATGCCGGGCGACACCTTCTCCAACCTTGAGAAACTGTTCCCCGCCTGGGGCGTCGATTTCGACCCCAACACCGTCGTCGGCGATCCCGCAGTCGGCTCGGCAGGTGTCCGTTCCCGAGCGGCGGGCGCGAGCAGGTGGTCGACTATCTGCCCTGGCTGTCGCTCGACCGTGGCCATCTGGCCGCAGGCGAGGTGGTCACGGCAGAGCTCAATCGGGTCAATCTCGGCACGGCCGGCGCGCTGGCGACGCACGAGGGCGCCACGACGACCTTCACGCCGCTGATCCGCTCGAGCGGGGAGGCGATGGCGATCCCGGCCGACAAGGTACGGCTCTATCCCGACCCGATGGCGCTCATCCGCGACTTCAAGCCGGGCGGCAAGGAGCTGGTGATGGCCGCGCGGATTTCCGGGCCGCTCAAGTCGGCATTCGGCGACAAGGCGCCCGAGGACGTCGTGACCGAGCCCGCGCATCTGGCCGAGACCAGGAGCCCCGCCCAGATCATCGTCGTCGCCGACACCGATCTGCTCGACGACCGCAACTGGCTGAGCATGATGGGTCAGCAGGTGGCCATCCCGATCGCCGACAATGCCAACCTGGTCGCCAACGCCCTGGACTATCTGGTCGGCAGCGAGGCACTGACCAGCCTGCGCGGCCGCGAGGTGACGGTGCGGCCGTTCACCAAGGTGGCGGAGATCCGGCGCGCCAGCGAGGCGCAGTACCGTGCCAAGGAGCAGGAGCTGCTGCAGCGGCTGAACGATCTGCAGGGCAAGCTGAGCTCCTTGCGGGTCGGCGAAGGCGACGACCCGAGCCTGCTCAGCGAGGCCCAGCGCAAGGAGATCGACGGCTTCCGCAGTCAGCTGCTCGACACGCGCCGTGAGCTGCGCGACGTCCAGCTCGCCCTGCGCCAGGACATCGAGCGGCTGCGTGACCGTACCCGCTTCCTCAACATCGCGGCGGTGCCGCTCCTGGTCGCGGCGGCCGCCATCGTGATCGCGCTGTTCCGGCGCGCGCGCTACCGGCGTCGTTTCGACCAGGCTGCGGCCTGAATCGCGAGAGCTTCACATGTCGCCCAGGAACTTCGCCATCCTCGCCCTGGCCACCGTCGCGAGCATCGCCTTGGCGGCGCACGCCGTGTCGCAGCGCGATACCCCGCTTCGCGTCGAAGCAGCCGGCGAGGCCATGTTTCCCGGGCTGCTCGACCGACTGAACGACGTCCGCGAGATCCGCATCACCATGCCCGCGGGCAAGCTGACGGTGACGGCCGACGGACCAGGGCTGGTCCCTGGCTGAAAAGGCGGGACTATCCGATCGACCCGGCGAAGGTGCGCGACCTGGCCCTGGCGCTCGCCAATCTGCAGCTGGTCGAGGCCAAGACCGCTGATCCGAAGCGCCTGGAGCGGCTGGAGCTGGACGAGCCCGGCGCTGATGGCGCCACGTCCCGTCTGATCGAGCTGCTCGGTGGCGATGGCGCGACGCTGGCGGCGGCCGTGGTCGGCAAGGCGAGCCCGTCCCTCTACGGTGGCGGCCGAGGTGGCGTCTATGTGCGCCGGGCCGCCGACCATCAGGCTTGGCTCGCCGGCGGCGAGCTGGATCTGCCGGCAGATGCCATGACGCTGATCGGCAGCGAGCTTGTCGACGTGCCGCTGGATCAGGTGGCCCGCGTGGTCGTGCAGCCACCGGGAGGGGTGGCCGCGCACGCTTGTCGCGGCCCGACGTCTCGGCCGACTTCGTCACCGACGCAACCCTGCCGGAGGGCCGCAAGCTCGACCCGGTGAAGGTCGAATCGCTCGCCGGTGCCCTGTCGGGGCTGACCATGGACGATGTTCGACCGGCGTCGGAGCTCACGGTCCCGCCGGATGCGCGCCGCGTCCGCTTCGAGACCTTCGCCGGCGGTGCGGTCGATGTCACCCTGACCGACCTGGGCGAGGGCGAGACCGCCAAGCATTGGCTGACCATCAAGGTGACCGGCGCGCTCGGCGAGCCGCCGGTCACGGACAAGCCTGCAGATCAGTCGGCGGCGCTGGCCCGCAAGCTCGACGGCTGGGCGTTCATGGTTCCGGCGTACCAAGTGGAGCGGTTGCAGGTGGGGCTCGACCAGCTGCTGGCCGAGCCATCACCCGCTTCCTGAGCCTCGCCGTCAGAGTGGCTTGGATTCGCCCTCGACGATCATCGCCGGAGTGACCGGAAGAACGGTGCCTTCCGGCTGGATGATTTCGCCCGCACCACTCGCCTGACCGATCCCGCCGTCGGCCTGCTGCACGGCAACCGGGTCGGTGGCGTCGGTGGCGACCATGTTCGACATCGAGGGTGCCGACGCCATCGCCGGAACATCGGCGCCGTCGCCCGTCGGCGGAATCGCCAGCAGCTCGCTGGTCGATGCCATGACCTCGAGCAGCTGCTCGCTGTCCTTCGGGCCGATGAGCGCGAACACCAAGGGCCCGCGACGCCAATTCAGCGAGATGTGCCCCTCCGGCACCACCGTCAGCGCCACGTCGGCGCTGCTGCCGACGGCACCCACGAACAGGAACACCCGATGATCGTCGTCGTCCGCGTACACCAGTCGGATGGCCGGCGAGTCGCCGCCCTGGAGCGCATCGCCGCCGACAAAGCGCAGGCCGTGCGCGGCGAGGTCGGGTCGGCGGATCGAATAGGCCGCCAGCTGCTCGTCGAGCTGGAGCGGAGCATCGCCGTTGACGCCCGTCACGAGCTGGGCCGCCCCGCTGAGCGGATCCCGCCCGAACAGCATCTGCGGGCCGGCTTCGGCGACCTGCCGCGAGAATGCCAGCCGCTGCGCCATCAGGCTCGGGTCGGGACCCCACACGCTGACCATGCCGATCAGCATCGTGGCCGCCAGGGCCGAGGCGATCGCACCGTAGCGCACGCGGCGCTGATGGCGCATCGAGCCCGCCAACTGCCGGGTCAACTCCGCGGTCATCTCGTCCGCCACGGGGTCGAGGTCGGCCAGCTGCTCGCGCAACGCCGCCAATTCGCCCTGCTGTCGCAGGTAGCCGTTGACGCGCTCGGCGGCCGCCTGATCGTTGGCGAGATGCGCCACGATCTGGCGATAGCGCCGCCCATCCAGCTCGCCATCGACGAAGGCGTGCAGATCGTGATCGGTCAAGGAAGCAACGGTATCGTTCGATGTCATGGCTATTTCACCACACGCAGCCGCGCAACCGCGCCATGCGTCATGAGCTGACGCAGCGCTTCGCGCCCACGCGATAGACGGGACATGACGGTTCCAATCGGCACGTCGAGAATCCGCGCAGTCTCAAGGTAGCTCATCCCCTCGAGACCAACAAGCAACAGCACCTCGCGTTGCTGCTCGGGCAGTGCGGCCAAGCCCTGCAGGAGATCGCGGAATTCCAGCCGCCGTGGCTGGGTGGCAGGCGACGACAGGGTCCCCATGACGTCTTCGATCGGCACATGGTCGCGACGATTGTGCCGCTTGCGGGTCGAGTTGATGAAGACGTTATGCATGGTCGTAAACAGGTATGCCCGGAGGTCGCGCACGGGGCGCCAGGCGCGCATGTGCGACAGTACTCGCGTCAGAGCCTCCTGCACCAGGTCGTCCGCCTCGTGCGGGTCGCCCACCAGAACCAGCGCGTAGCGTCGCAGGGCGGCCACATGGGTGGTGATCTCGGCTGTCACCGGGTCTCCAGTAAGATCGCCGCTCTTGGTCGAGAGGCCGTGCACAGCTGTTGGGCTGGTCATTCGTTCCGATTCCGCCTTTGCTTCGGACCCGCGGTCGGGACCAAGTCTTCTTGCCGCCTTGGCCCGAGTAGGGCCACGGGGCGGTACGGGGCGCGAAAATCATCGCCTGGGACATCTTCGTATTCACGGCATTCGCATGCTCGATTGACCTACCACGGCGGCCGGCAAAAGGGAGGCCCCGCCGGCTTGCGCCGACGGAGCCGAGGCGGTTGGGCGGAAACGCTAGGGCATCGAACACGCGAGCCTTGCCCGCGAACGGCCATGTCTGATCACGCATCATGCTCGACACCCGACCAAGATCGTTCGCGGCGTGCGGGCGATCAGCCATCAATTGACCGACCTCACCGCAGCTCCCGTATTCGGTACACCTGACTGACTGACGCGGGTCAGATCAGGCTATTCCAGGCCTGTGGATGCAATTCCCTGAAACCTACGTCCAGGTGTGCAAACCGATCACAGTGCCGGAATGGACGACGGGCTCGCACGACATCCCGCCGGGTGCTGTCGAAGCTCAATCGGCCGCCCGGACCTTGACGAAGGCTCCGGGAGCCGGCTCCAGGGCCGGTAACCCGCCGGCGCCAGGCTCGCGCGCCGGCACCTGGGCGCCGCTCTTCTTGGCCAGCCATGCCGCCCAGTCCGGCCACCACGACCCCTCGTGCTGCCGCGCCGTCGCCAGCCATGTCTCGGGCTTCGCCGGTCGCTTGCGCGTTGGTCCAGTAGCCGTACTTGGACGAGGAGGGCGGGTTGATCACACCGGCGATGTGGCCCGAGCCCCCGAGCACGAACCGCACCTGGCCCTTGAAGTTGAGGCTGCCGCGGTAGGTCGAGGCCCAGGGCGCGATATGGTCCTCCTTGGCCGAGAGGAAGTAGCAGGGGGTCGCGATCTTCCCCAGATCGATCGGGACGCCCTTCAGGGTGATGCCGCCGGGCTGCACCAGCAGGTTCTTCTGGTACATGTTCCGCAGGTAGAAGCTGTGCATCATGTAGGGCATGCGCGTGCTGTCGGCGTTCCAGTACAGCAGGTCGAACGCCATGGGCTCGCGGCCCATCAGGTAGTTGTTGACCACGAAGCCCCAGACCAGGTCGTTGGCGCGCATCAGGTTGAACACCTGCTGCATGTGGCGCGCCTCGAGATAGCCCTTCTCCTGCATGTGCTTCTCGATCAGGTCGAGCTGCTCCTCGTCGATGAACACGCCGAGCTCGCCCGGTTCGGCGAAGTCGGTCATGGTGGTGAAGAAGGTCGCGGCCTTGATCCGGTCGTCACCCTGCTCGGCCATCCAGGCCAGCAGGCACGCGGTCAGCGTGCCGCCCAGGCAATAGCCGATGATCGTGGCCTCGCGCTCGCCGATCGCCTGCTCGATGGCCCCCAGTGCCGCCAAGGGTCCCTCGTCGAGATAGTTCTCGAAAGTCTTGTGCGCGAGGCTGCGGCCCGGATTGGCCCAGGAGATCACGAACACGGTGAACCCCTGGTCGACCGCGAACTTGATGAAGCTGTTCCTGGGCTTCAGGTCAAGGATATAGAATTTGTTGATCCAAGGCGGCACGATCAGCAGAGGTCGCTTGTAGACCTGGTCAGTGGTGGGCTCGTACTGTAGAAGCTGCATCAGCTCGTTCTGGAAGATCACCTTGCCGGGTGAGACAGCGATGTTTTCGCCGATCTGGAACGCTTCCTCGTTGGTCATCGAAATCTTGAGGTCGCCCTTGCCGCGCTCCAGATCGTCGAGGAGCCGCCGCAGGCCCTTGAGCAGGCTCTCGCCCTTGGTCTCGGCCGCGTGCTTGAGCACGGTGGGGTTGGTCAATGCGAAGTTGCTGGGCGAGAGCGCGTCGACGAACTGGCGCGTGTAGAACTCCGCCTTGCTCTTCGTCGCGGGGTCGAGCTCGTCGACCTCGGCCACGGTATCCTGGATCCAGCGCGACGCCACGAGGTAGGACTGCTTGATGTAGTCGAACACCAGCTCCTCGCTCCACGCCTCGTCCTTGAACCGTTTGTCGCCACTTTCGGGCTCGACCAGCGGCTCGGCAGCTTCACCGCCGGCCCGCAGCATCTGACGCTGCCACAGCTCTCCCATTTGCTGCCAGAGCTGCATCTGCGCCTGCATCAGCCGGCCGGGGTCCGCCAGCATCGCTTGCGACAGCTTCACGAAGGCGTCGCCTACAACCCCAGGATCAGGGATCTGGAAACCGTCGCTCTTGGCTTGCTTCGCCATGAACTGCTGCGCCACGTTGCGGCTCTTCTCGGCGAGCTCGGTGAGCGTCCGTGCCAGCTCGGCCGGGTCGGCACCACCATCGCGGCTCGGCATGTCGGTTTCCCCCTTGCTCACCGGTTGCGATCTTGATTGTTCAGCCGGCCGGCCGCAACGCGGCCTGCGCGCGCGGCGCTCAGAGCCCGCGCTGCATCAGTACCGTGTCGAGCCAGCGGTCGAACTTGCGGCCGACGTCGCGCAGGACGCCGACCTCGGCAAAGCCGCAGGCCCGGTGCAGGCCGATTGAGGAATGGTTCGCGGAATCGCCAATGACGGCCACCATCTGCCGAGCCCCGGAGGCGCGCGCCGCCGCGATCACGGCCTCGAGCAAGGCGCGACCGAGCCCGCGACCTCGCGCCCAATCCGCGACATAGACCGAAGTCCTCGACCGTAAACCGGTAGGCTGGGCGGTCACGGTAGCTGGTGGCGTAGGCGAACCCGCCGATGCCGTCCGGGAAGCTCGGCCACCAGCCAGGGCAGGCCGAGCTGCGCCACCCGGCCATGCCGCCTGGTCAGCTCGACGAGATCGGGCGGCTCGAGCTCGAAGCTCGCGGTGCCGTGGCGCACCTCGGCGGCATAGATTGCCAGCACCTGCGGCAGGTCGGCAGGCATGGCGGGCCGGAGATCGAAATGGGCGGGCATGGGCGCATTCCGCGAGGTTCCATCCTGCGAACCCACTTAGCGCATGCCTGGGCCGACCGCGATCAGCCGCCGCTCGCCAGTCGCCGCTCGACCGCCGTCATCCGCGCCTCCAGCTCGTGCAGGTCTCGGCTGTCCTCGGGCGAGCTCGGATCGACCGAGCCCACGAGGCTGCGCGCTGTGGCGATGTCCGACCGCGCCTGACCAGAGCGACCCTCGGCCATCGCGCTCTCCGCACGGCCGACCAGCCGGCGCAGGGTGATGGTGCCGCCAAAGCTGGGCAGGGCCGCCGCGTCGTCGATCGTGCCGGGCAGGCGCTCGCCGCGTGGCTGCGCCGGGGGTTGCGCCGTGGCCGTGCTCAGCTTTTCGCGCTGCAGATCGCGCCCCACCCGGTCGAGGTCGCGCTGGATGCGCGCCTGCTCTGGCGTCAGGTACACCCCGCGGCCCTGGCTGATCAGGTCCCGCTGCGTGCGGCGCAACAGGATCCCTGCACTGTCGGGTGAGGTCCCCGCCCGCTCCAGGGTCCGCAACTGGCGCTGCAGATACGCATCCGAGCCGGCGGGCGCCGGGCCGCCGCCGGTCAGGCTGCGCTGCTGCGCGTCTGCGCCCGCACCCTCCAGCACCAGCAGGGCCAACGCCAGGGCCGATGCGAACCACCAGTTCGATCTGCTCATCACCACCTCAGCGGCGCGGCCAACCCCGTGGCTTGGCCGCTCCCTGCTGAATGATGGTGTTCGAGCGATCGATCTCCAAGGAATCAGGCAGCTCGCCCTGCCAAGGGTCTAGCGTGGCCGGTACTGGCGGCCCGCAGCTCGGGCGCAGGATGCCGCAATCCCAGCGGAATCCGTCCGGCAGTCCAGTGGCCGGACTGCCTCGTTGCGAAGCCGCAGGTGCAGAGCCGCCCGGCGATGCAGGCGACCAGCCCTGCGGCCTCGTCGGTGCAGCGCGGCTCCTCCGCGGAGACCGTGGAGAAGGCGAGCAAGCCGAGCACCGCCGCCGCACAAACCAAGGTGATCGCATGTTGCCGCACGGGAAGGCGCCTCGGCTCCGCAGGGTGAGAGCGCCCATCCTCGTCGCGACCTATTAACGCCGCATGAAGCTCACGCTCACGCTGCCTCGACGCGGGCCTCGCCGAAGGCCGCGCGAAGACGCTCGAAGCTCTGCGGTGAAGCTCTGAAGCATCTCGTCGGTCACTTCGGCTCTCGCCCGGCGCAGGGCCTGAAAGCGCTCTTTGACCGTGGCAAGCCCGGCCTCGAGATCGCGGCGCCGACGATCGTCCAGCTGCTCGGCGGACGAGCCCCGTAGCGCGCGCTCGAACTCCGCGATCCGAGCCGCCATGCGGTCGAGGTAGCCATCCTGCATGCTCATGCTGTTCTCCCTGATGTCGGAATCGGACGAAGACCCTACCATCGAAGAACCGCCGCGGCCAAGCGAGGTTGCCGCTCAGCCGGTGCGGCGGGCCACGGCGTCGGCCAGCACGCACAGGAGCTCGAACATGATGCTCACGCCAACCCAGGCGGTCATGCCGGACTGGTCGAAGGGCGGGCTGACCTCGACCAGATCCGCTCCCATCAGATTGAGGCCTTGGAGCTTGCGGATCATCCGCTGGGCGGTGTGGGTCGAGAAGCCGCCGATCTCGGGCGTGCCCGTGCCCGGCGCCTGCGAGGGGTCGATGCCGTCGATGTCGAAGCTGACGTAGCAGAGCTGGTCGCCCACGATCTCGCGGGCCTCGGCCATCACCGCGTCCGGACCGCGGTCCATGACCTCCTCGATCATGAAGATCCGCACCCCGTGGGCGCGGGCCCATTCGACGTCCTCGCCGTCGTAGGCGGTGCCGCGGATGCCGATCTGCACCACCCTGCTGGTGTCGATCAGGCCCTCCTCGGCGGCACGGCGGAACGGCGTGCCGTGGGTGAAGCGGAAACCGCCGAAATAGGTGTCGTAGAAATCGGTGTGGGCGTCGAAGTGGATCATGGCCACCGGCGCGCCCTTGCCGACCAGCCCGCGCAGCACCGGCAGCGAGACCAGATGGTCGCCGCCGGCGGTCATCGGCACGATCCCCTTCTTGCGGAGCTTGCCGTAGTGGCCGGAGATGCGGGCCAGGCTGTCCTGCAGGTCCGCCGGGTTGACCGGGCAGTCGCCGAGATCGGCGCAGCGCACCATGTTGAACGGGCGTAGGCCGGTCGCCTGGTTGATCATCCGGATCATGGTCGAGTAGTCGCGCAGCTGGCGCGGGCCGTGGCGCGGGCCAGGCCGGTTGGTGGTGCCGCCGTCCCAGGGCACGCCGATCAGCCCGATCTGCACCTCATGCGGCCTCGTCGACCGGCACGTGCGGCAGGCGCATGAAGGTCGGGATGCCGGCGAACCGCGGCAGGTCCATGCCCGACAACGGCAGATAGGATCGTGGCTCGGTCATGCTCGCCCCCTTGTCCCGTGCGGGCGGATGCATGCCTCCGCCCGCCGAGTTAGGTCAAACCAGAACTGGTCGGGCTTCAGCTGAGGCTGGCCGCGATGTTGATGGTGGCGGCCAGGATCACCGTGTTGAACAGGAACGCGATCAGCCCGTGCAGCAGCGCCATCCGGCGCATGTGCCGGGACGAGATGTCGACATCGCCTGTCTGGCAGGCGACCCCGATGGTGAACGAGAAGTAGAGGAAATCGGAGTATTCGGGCAGGTGGCCGCCCGGGAATTCGAGCCCGCCCGGCGGGGTCGCGGCCTGGGCGCCGGGGTGATCGACGTAGTACAGCTTGGCATATTCAAGCGCGAACAGCAGATGCACGAGGCCCCACGACAGGGCCGTGGTCAGCAGCGCCACGCGTCAGCATCAGCGCCTTGCCGGGGCCGGGATCGCCCGAGGCCGTGACCAGGAGCAGGAGCGCGTAGATCCCGAACATCGCGGCGCAGAACGCCGTGCAGCCCACCAGCAGCGAGCTCGGCGCCCGGTGTCTGACCTTGCGGGTCATCTGCGTCTCGTCGTAGTGCCAGGTGGCTCGCAGCACCAAGACGATGAAGATCAGCACGGCGGCGTCCCAGGCAGCGGCGACCAGCAGCTCGTAGTCCAGGCGGTGCCGCAGCAGCAGCGCCGCCGCGACGCCGACGACCGACGCCAGCGCCAGGGCACCGCGCAAATGGCGGGTCGAGACCGAGTGGAGAGTGATCGCCATGCCCATGTCCGCCCGGATCGGGCATCACTCCGGCGGATCGGGTCGCCAGCCGCCCTTGAGTCGCAGGTACATCATCGCGGTCAGCAGCGCATCGTTGAAGGCGTCGTGGGCGGCGCGGCGCGGCAGGTCCAGCCGCTGCCGGATGGTCTCGAAGCGCAGGTCGATGTTGCCGCCCGGCGGCACCTGGGCGGCGCGCCAGTCGTAGTAGAGCCGCGACACCTCGATCTGGGCGTTGGGCAGCGCCGGCCCCGATCAGCGGGCGGACATACTTGTTGAGCATGCCGACGTCGAACTCGAGGAAGTAGCCGACCAGCGGCCGTGGGCCGACGAACTCCAGCACGCGGCGGATCGCCTCGTCGACCGGCACGGCAGTCTCCAGGTCGACGGGGCGGATATGGTGGATCAGGATGGTCCGCTCGGAGACCGGCTCCTTCGGCCGGACCAAGAAATCCAGGCGCTCGCTGGTAAGGATGGCATCGCCCTTCACCTTGATCGCGCCCGACCGAGAGGATCTGGTCCCTCTTCACGTCCAGGCCGGTGGTCTCGCAGTCGATGCTCACCAACTCGTCGCCGTCGTAGGCGTCGGCCAGGAAGGCAAAGGCCTGCTCCTTGAGCTGGCGGCGCCACCAGGCGCGCTTGAGGTTCTGGAGCATGCGGTGCTCAGAACATCGCCAGATGGAAGTGGTGGCGGACCACCTCCTTCAGCCGCTTGACGATCTGCAGCGAGTCCTTGAGCAGGTCGCGCTCGAGCTTGGTGACCTCGCCCGGCCGGATGAAATTGTCCAAGGGCTGGTGCAGGCGCATCTTCTCCAAGCGCGCGGACAGCCGCAGGCCCAGCAGGAACTCGAAGGCCTGCGGCGAGATCCTCGCCCAGCGCCTTGTCGAACACGCCTTGGGCCTGCAGCCGGCGAATGCGCTGGATGGTGTTGGTCTCGACCAGCCGCTGCTCCAGCGCCAGGGCACGCACGCCGTGCATCAGCGGGAAGATGCCCGCCCTTCTTCAGGTCGAGCTCGTCCTTGTGCGGCCCCTTCTCGGTGACGAAGGTGGAAAAGAACCCGAGCGGCGTGTCGAACATCTCGATGGCCCGGGCGAAACGGGCGTGGAAGGCGCTGTTGTCGGCGAGCAAGGCGAACAGATAGTCCTTCGCCCGCTCCAGCAGGCCGGCGTCGCCCGCGACCGGCGGCGGCGTCGTAGAAGATCGCGACGTTCATCAGCGCCTGCTCGTCCGGCTTCAGCACCCAGGCGCGGACATCGTCGCACCAGGCCTTGAGCGGCTTCGACCAGGCGGGATTGCGGACCATGATCTCGCCCGGGCAGGCGGGAAAGCCGGCATCGATCATGGCGGCGGTGAAGCGGTGGCGGAAGCCCTCCCAATCGGGCGGGTCGTAGCCGTCGGCCAGGATGATGCCGTTGTCCTGGTCGGTCTTGGTCAGGTACTCGCCCCGGCCCTCGCTGCCCATGACCACTAGGCAGGCCCGCTCGGCCATGCCCGGCGGGGCCAGCTTGGCGAACAGCCCGGCGGTGGCGCGCCGGTGCAGGTCGGTCGACAGTTCGGTGATGAAGCCGATCTTGGTGCCGCTGTCGTGCAGCTGGCGGACCAGGAAGCCGATCCGCTCGCTGGCCTCGGCGAGATCGGCCGGGGTCTGGGCCCGGTCGATCAGCGCGCCGATCGGGTCGGCCTGGTTGGCCAGCGAGGACAGGACGTTGGCGGCATCGAGCACGCCCACGATCTCGTCGTCGCGCCGCACGACGAGGTGGCGGACGCGCCGGCGCGCCATCAGCAGGGCCGCCTCGAACAGGAAGCTGTCCTCCTCGATCGCCGACCACGCCGTAGTGGACGAGATCGCGCACCGGCGTCTCGAGTGGCTGGCGCTCCGCCACGGCGGTGCGGGTGAGGTCCACGCCGGTGAAGATGCCGATGCGCGTCGCCGTCGCGCACCAGGAGCGCGCGCTGGCCGGCCCGGTCCATGTGGACGGCGGCCTCGTGCAGGGTGGTCTCCGGCGGCACGAACACCGGCGGGTTGACCGGCGCCTGGCGCACGCGGGTGGTCATGGCGCCCAGCGCCTGCGGGCTCGCCTGCCGCTGGCCCAGCGCCTCCAGCTTGTGCGAGATGTCCTTGAAGAAGAAGCCGGCGAAGGCCGTGTTGTTGGCCGTGAGCTCGATGAAGTCCTCGATCGGCAGGGCGTAGCAGATCGCCTCCTCGCGCACGACGAAGTCGTGCCTGGTGGTCTGGTGCACCAGGATGCCGCTGTCGAACCCGTCGCCGCTCTCGTGGACCGCCACGATCTCCGCGCCGGCGCGCTCCTCGATCAGGCCCTTGATCACGACGTAGAACTGGTCGGGCAGGGTGCCGGCCGCGAGCACCGTCTGCCCCTTGCGGAAGAAACACGACGTCGACCAGGCGGCTCACCCGCTCGATCTCCATCGGCCGCAGCCGGTCGAACGGTGGGTTGGAGAAATCGAATGCCTTGGGCATCCCAGCCGCGCTCCCCTATGCGGGCCGCGGCGGTGGCGTGTCGCGATCCGGCCGACAGAATAGCGGCAGTCGCAGCCGGCTGGCGCTGCGACCCGCTGGCCTGTGGGTTTCGCCACAGATTCCGGGCTGGATCGGGCGCAGAAGCCTCCGCATCGAATGCTTCAGCGGATGTGGACGATGACCGCGCAACGCGAGACCGTGCGCCGTAACGATTGGACCTACGATCGGCCCGTGGGTGTGGGCCTGGGTGTGGTGGCCGCTGCCTGGGTCGTCACCTTGACCTTCCTGATCCTGATGTTGTTCGCCTGATCCGGAGAGATGCTGGAACGGCGTGATCCTGCCGGCATGACCTCCCGCTTCCCCGGCCGTATCGGCTGGGCTATGCGGACGGAGCGGGACCGTGCAGGAAAGGGATCATGTTGCAGCCCGACGTCGCCAAGCTTGCGACCACGTGGAACTATCCAACCACCGTGGTTTACGGGGCTGGCAGCCTCGCCAAGGCTGCGCGTGCCTGCGAGCAGGCCGGCATTGCCCGCCCGCTCGTAGTGACCGATCCGGGGCTCGCCGCCCTGCCGGTGACCGCAGCCCTGCTCGAGATCCTGCGCGCTGGCGGGCGCGAGGGTGGCCTGTTCACCGATGTTCGGCCGAATCCCGTGGCGGGTAATGTCGAGGCCGGAGTTCGAGCGTTTGCCGCCGGTGGCCATGACGGAGTGGTGGCGCTGGGTGGCGGCAGTGCGTTGGACTGCGGCAAGGTCGTGGCCTTCATGGCCGGCCAGGAACGGCCCTTGTGGGACTTCGAGGATGTCGGCGACTGGTGGACCCGGGCGCGCGGCGAGGGTATCGCACCCGTCGTCGCCATCCCGACCACCGCCGGCACCGGCAGCGAGGTCGGCCGGGCGGGTGTGATCACCGACGAGGTGACCCACACCAAGAAGATCATCTTCCACCCGCGTATGATGCCGCGGACCGCGATCCTTGACCCGGAGCTCACGCTGGGGCTGCCGCCCAAGTTGACCGCCGCCACCGGCATGGACGCGCTGGCCCATTGCCTCGAGGCCTATTGCGCGCCGTCCTGGCATCCGATGGCCGAGGGGATCGCGGTCGAGGGCATCCGGCTGGTGAAGATCGCCCTGCCGCGCGCCTATGCCCACGGGGCCGACCTCGAGGCGCGCGGCATGATGCTGGCCGCGGCCGCGATGGGCGCCACTGCTTTCCAAAAGGGTCTGGGAGCCATCCACAGCCTCTCGCACCCGATCGGCGCCATCTACGACACCCATCATGGCCTGACCAACGCCGTCGTCATGCCCTACGTGCTCGTGTTCAACCGCAATCAGATCGAGCCCAAGATCGAGCGCCTCGCGGCCTGGTTGGGCATCGAGGGTGGGTTCCAGGGCTTCCTCGACTGGATCCTGGCCCTGCGCGCCGAGCTTGGCGTGCCGCACACGCTCCAGGCGCTTGGCGTGCCGACCGACCGGTTCGACGAGCTTGCAGCCATGGCAGTGTCCGACCCGACGGCCGGCGGCAACCCCGAGCCGCTCGACCTCGCCGGCGCCAACCGCCTGTTCGCGGAAGCCTATTCGGGGGTCGGCATCTAGTCCGGCGACAAAGTCTGCCGGGACAATTCCTATGAACTCGGCAATGCTGCTCGACTCGGTGTGGGTGCTGCTCACCCGCCTGGTGATGCGCGCAGCCAACTTCGCCGTGTTCGTCCTGCTGGCGCGCAGCCTCACCGTCGGCGAGTTCGGCTTCTACGGCTACGTCATGTCGACCGCCCTGGTGCTGGCGATCGCCTTCGATCTGGGGCTCCGCCAGTCGGGTGCCTGGGTGATCGGCCAGGAGCCGGCGGCCGACCCTGCCGTGACCACCCACCTGATGGCCCTCTGGCTGCTCCTGGGGGCCGCCGGCGTGCTCGCCTGCTGGCTGATGCTCGAGGCCGGCGGCTACGTCGCCGGCTATGGCCCCCTGGCGCTGGTGGCGGCGCTCAACGTGGCACCCATGCTCTGCCTGCGTATTGGCCAGGGCGTGTTTCTCGGGCGCGGCGACCTCGGCCGCCTGAACCGCTCCGAGCTGATCTCGCGTGCCGTGGTCCTGGCCGGCACGATCGGCCTCTGGGCGCTCGGCCTGCTCGACCTCGCCACCGCCATCTGGGTGCTGCTCGCGGCCCATGTCGCGGCCGCCGTCTACCTCCTTTGGCAGGTCAGCGGCGCCATCCGTCCGGCCACGCTGTTCCAGCCCGCATTGGTCGCCCGCATGTTCCGCTACGGCGGCGAGCTGTGGATCGCCATCCTGCTCCTGATCCTGCTCGGCCGCATCGGTTTCTGGATCGTGAGCTGGCAGCTCGGCGAGGACGCCCTGGGCATCTATTTCGGCTCGCAGCGCCTGGGCGAGATCCTGGTCGAGGTGGCGACCGCCGTCGGGATCGTCATCTTCAGCTACGGCGTGCGTGCGACCGACATCAAGGCCTCCGCCCTGGACGCCATCCGCATCGCCCGGCTGGTCACGGCACTGATGGCGGTCGTGGCGCTGGTGGCATTGATGCTCGCCCGACCCCTGCTCGGGCTCGTCCTCGGGGAGGACTACGCCGCCGAGCCCGGTGCCTTCCGCCTGGTGATGATCGGTGCACTCGCCAATTCCTACACGACCATGCTCTACCCTTGCCTCTCCGCGCAGGGCCTCGCCCGCTGGGGCATTGCCGCCTTCGCCGCCGGCAGTTTGGTGGCGGCCGTCGCGTTCTGGCTCTTGACGCCGCCCCTTGGGCTCGCCGGTGCCGGGCTCGCCTACGCGCTGGCGCAAATCGCCGCCGTGGTGGTCATTGTCATCGCCTACCGGCGCCGGTTCGGCTTCGCCGTCGGGAAAATCCTTCTGCCGCAACGCGAGGACGCACGGGCACTGCGCGAGATCGCCCGCACGGCGGCGGCGCGGTTACGCGGTGACTGACCTGCCGATTGGTCAGCCGAAGCGGTTGTTCTTGGGAAAGCCGTTGGGCACCATCCGGCCGGAACCAGCACGGGGTCCGCGCCAGCCAGTGAGGTCGGGCACGCGGCGCTCGCGCCCATTGACGGGCCAGGCGAGGCCGGTTGCGAGATCGAGCGTGCGCAGGTCGGCGAGCTCGGCATCCTTGAGCCGCATGAGCGTGACGCCCTTGCCGCGCGCCTGGACAGGCAGGTCGGCCACGGGGAAGATCAGGAGCTTGCGGTTGGTGCCGGTCACGGCGAGGTGGTCTCCCTCGACCGGCACGGCCGCCAGCAAGGTGTCGCCCGGGGTCAGGTTGACGACCTGCTTGCCCGCGCGGGTCTGGGCCGTGATCTCCTGCTCCTCGGCCACGAAGCCGAAGCCCTTGCGTGTCGCGAACACCAACCGGCCGTCGGCGCGGTGGACCCGCAGGTCCACGATCTCGACGCCCTTCTCCAGGTCGATCGCCAGCGAGATCGGCTCACCGTGCCCGCGACCGCTGGAAAGCTTGTCGACGCCCAAGGTGTAGACGCGCCCGTCGGCGGCCAGGACCAGCAGACGGTCGCTGCTCTGCGCCGGCAGAATGAAGCGCTCGCCGTCGCCCTCCTTGTACTTCAGCTCGCCCGGATTCTCGACAGCGCCCCGTACTGAGCGGATCCAGCCAAGCTTCGAGCAGACAATCGTGACCGGGAATCGCTCGACCGGCTCCTCCAGGAGCTCGGGCGCGATCACCGGCGCGTCGGCGAGGCTGGTGCGCCGCCTTCCCAAGGGCCCGCCGCCGAACTGCTTCTTGGCCGCCAGGAACTGCTCCTTCAGCCGTGCCCGGCGCAGGCTATCGCCTTCGTCCGCCAGCAACTCCAGGAGCGAGCGCCGCTCGTCGCTCAGCCGCGCCTGCTCGGCCGCGAGCTCCATCTCCTCCAACTTGCGCAGATTGCGCAGGCGCAAATTGAGGATGGCCTCGGCTTGCCGGTCCGTCAGCTCGAAGCGCGCCATCAGCGCCGGCTTGGGCTCGTCCTCTTCGCGGATGATCCGGATCACCTCGTCGAGGTCGAGGAACGCCTTGAGGTAGCCTTCCAGGACCTCGAGCCGGTCCTCGACTTTGGCGAGGCGATGGCGCGAGCGGCGGACCAGCACCTCCATCCGGTGCGCCAGATAGGCCTCGAGCACCTCGGCCAGGCTCATCACGCGCGGCACGCCTGTGGCGTCGAGCACGTTCATGTTGAGCGAGAGGCGCACCTCCAGCTCGGTCAGGCGGAACAGCTGCTCCATCAGCAGCTCGGGCGTCACGGCCCGGCTGCGCGGCACCAGCACCAGCCGCACGGCCTCGGTCGACTCGTCACGCAGGTCGCCCAGGAGCGGCAGCTTCTTGTCATGCCGAGCGCGGGCCCGAGCTGCGGCGCGAAGTTCGCCGGCCACGTCGAGACGATCCGGTCGATCGCCGGATCGAATTGCCATTTCACGCGATCGGCGACGGCGTCGCCGGCCACGCGGCGCAGCGCCGCGACCATCTCGCTCGACCGGAACGAGATGCCGGGCACGTTGATCGAGCGCGTGTGCGCGAACGCCGACGCCGGCGCTTCGTGACCGATGATCAGGTTGGCGATGACGGCGCGCGGCGACGGCACCCACATCCGCGTCGTCGCGCGCCACCGGGCAGATCGCCTCGACGCCGGACAGCGGCTCGCGGATGATGCCGCTCGCGAACGACGACGCGGCCTTGTTGGGCTTGCCCGGCCGCACGCGTGACCGTCGGCAGGCGCAGGCTGCGGCCGTCGATGAAGCCCTTGCGCGTCATGTCGTAGACCAGGAATCTCGCCGATCGCCTTCTGCGTGCCGTACGACGACTGCGGCGTCAGCGGCGCGTTGTCCGGCACCGGGTCGGGCAACGGGCCGCCGAACACGGCGAGCGAGCTCGTGAACACGAACTTCGGCGGCGCCGCGAGCGTGCGGCAGCGCTCGAGCAGCGCGCGCGTCGCGTCGAGATTGACGCGCATGCCGATGTCGAAGTCGGCCTCGGCCTGGCCGCTGACGACCGCGGCGAGATGGAACACGGTGTCGGTGTCCGGCGTGAGCGCGCGCTCGACGAGCGCCGGATCGGCGAGATCGCCGGCGACGACGCGGACGCGCGGATCGGCGCAGGTCCGGGCGGCGGCGACGACATCGAGCAGGACGATCGTCGCGATCGGTCGCGCCGACGCCGCGCGCGTCGGTGAGCGTGCCGCGCGCGAGAAGCGCGCGGGCGAGGCGGCGCCCGAGGAATCCGGCGCCGCCGGTGATGACGATGCGCATGACGAGTAACCATCGGTGAGGGCGATCGGCGGCGCTATGATAGCGATACCGGCCGCGAGCGACCGGCACGCCGATCCGGGAGCCACATGAGCGACATCGGCGACGTGACCGATGCTCCCGACGCATGCGCCGGCGCCGCGCCGGCTCACGATCGCCACGCGCGAATCCGCGCTCGCGCTGTGGCAGGCCGAGCACGTCCGCGCGCGGCTCGCGGCGCTCTATCCGGCGTGCGACGTCGACCTGCTCGGCTGACGACGCAGGGCGATCGCGTGCTCGACCGGCCGCTCGCCGACGATCGGCGGCAAGGGACTCTTCATCAAGGAGCTCGAGGTCGCGATGGCGCGAAGGCCGCGCCGACCTCGCCGTGCATTCGCTGAAGGACGTGCCGATGGACATGCCCGACGGCTTCGTGCTCGCGGCGATCGCCGCGCGCGAGGATCCGCGCGACGCGTTCGTGTCCAACCGCTATCGCGACGCTCGCCGGGCTGCCCGGCGGCGCGCGTCGTCGGCACGTCGAGCCTGCGGCGCGAGGCGCAGCTGCGCGAGCGCTATCCGCATGCTCGCGATCGCAGCCGCTGCGCGGCAACGTCAACACGCGGCTGCGCAAGCTCGACGAGGGCCAGTACGACGCGATCATCCTCGCCGCCGCCGGGTTGAAGCGGCTGGGCTTCGGCGACGCGCATCGCGTCGCTGCTCGATCCCGACGACAGCCTGCCCGGCGCCGGGCCAGGGCGCGCTCGCGATCGAATGCCGCGCCGACCGCCCCGACGTCGTCGCGGCGCTCGCGCCGCTCGCCGATCGCGGCGACGACGCTCGCGACGACCGCCGAGCGCGCGTTCTCGCGCGCGCTGTGCGGGCAGCTGCCACACGCCGCTCGCCGCGTACGCCGAGTGGCGCGGCAGGGCGAGCTGTGGCTGCGCGGGCTGCTCGCGAGCCGCGACGGCAGCGAGGTGATGCGCGGCGAGCGACGCGGCGCCGTGCGACGACGCCGAGGCGGCGGACGCGCTCGGGCGCGCGCTCGCCGACGAGTTCCTGGCGCGCGGCGCGGCGCGCCTCGTCGACCGACTGAGGCACGCTCGCAGCGATGGCGTCCATCCGCTCGACGCCGCCCGCGCGACCGGCGGGCCGCTCGCCGGGCGTCGGCATCCTCGTCACGCGACCGGCGCGGCAGGCGGCGGGCTTCGCGCAGAAGATCGCGGCGCTCGGCGCGACGCCGATCATCTTTCCCGCGATCGTCATCCTGCCGCCGCTCGGATCCCGCGCCGCTCGCGCGCGCGCACGCGGCGCTCGCCGACTACGACTTCGCGATCTTCGTCTCCGCCAACGCCGTCGAATACGGCGTGCCCGATCCGCGGCAGCTGGCCCGCGCGGCTCGTCGCCTTTGCGCCCGGGCCGGGCACCGCGGAAGCGCTCGCCGCGGTCGGCATCCCCGATGTCGCGCATTCCCGACGACAACGTTCGACAGCGAAGGCCTGCTCGCGCTGCCGGAGCTCGCGCGACGTGCGCGGCAAGCGCGTCGTCGATCTTTCGCGGCGAGGGCGGGCGCGAGCTGCTCGGCGACACGCTGCGCGCGCGCGGCGCGCGCGTCGACTACGTCGCCTGCTATCGGCGCGCGCGCGCCGCAGCGCGGCGCCGACGGCCTCGCCGAGGCGTTGCGCGAGGGCCGCGTCGCACGCGGTGACGCTCACGTCGAGCGAAGGCCTCGACAACCTGTGCGCGCTGCTCGACGCCGACGGCGCGCGCGCTGCTTGCGCGCGATGCCCGACGTTCGTGCCGCATCCGCGCATCGCCGAGCACGCGCGCGCGCTCGGGCTTCGCGCGCGGTCGCGACCGCCGGCGGCGACGCCGGCCTCATCGCCGGGTTGCTAGAATGGTTCGCCGCCCGACTCCACGACACCGAAGACTGAACCCATGCCCAGCCCGACATCATCGTCACCGCGCCGCTGCCGCCGTTCCTCTACGAGCCGCTGAAGGCCGACTACCGCTGCCACGACTACGTCGCAGGCGGCCGACAAGCCGGCGCTGCTCGCCGCGCGAGGGCGCGCGCATCCGCGGCCTGGTGCAGGGCGGCGGCACGGTCACGCCGACGACGCTGCTCGACGCGCTGCCGAAGCTCGAGATCATCTCGGTGTTCGGCGTCGGCTACGACGGCGTGCCGGTCGACTACTGCCGCAAGCGCGGCATCAAGGTGACCAACACGCCCGACGTGCTGACCGACGACGTCGCCGACGTCGCCGTCGGCGCTGGTCCTGATGACCGGGCGCGGCTTCGTGCGCGCTCAATCGCTTCGTGCACGCGGGCGAATGGGAGAAGCGCGGCCCCGAGCTCACGACCAAGCTCGGCGGCAAGACGCGTCGGCATCCTCGGGCTCGGCCGCATCGGCAAGGCGATCGCGCAGCGCGTCGCGGCGATGGGCATGAAGGTCGCCTACACCGGCCGCAAGCCGCAGGACGTCGCCTATCGATTCGTGCCGGACCTGAAGGCGCTCGCGGCGGAGTCGGACTTCCTGGTCGTCGCGTGTCCGGGCGGCGCGGCGACGAAGAACATCGTCAACGCCGACGTGCTCGCGGCGCTCGGCAAGAAGGGCACGATCGTCAACATCGCGCGCGGCTCGATCGTCGACGAGCCGGCGCTCGTCGCGGCGCTCGCAGGCGGGCACGATCAAGGCGCGCGGGTCTCGACGTGTTCGCCGACGAGCCGCACATTCCGCGGCGCTGCTGGCGATGGACAACGTCGTGCTGCTGCCGCACGTCGGCAGCGCGACGCACGAGACGCGCAAGGCGATGGGCGACCTGTGCAAGGCGAACCTCGACGCGTGGTTCGCCGAAGAAGCCGCTGCCGACGCTGATTCCCGAGCTTGGCGTAGGCCCGGCAGGCGTCGAGCGATCGCCAACGCCGAAGGCCGCACGCTGCGGCCACGCGGCGCGAAGCTTCGCGTGCAGCGCGCTCATCTGCGCCGGCGAGAGCGCGAGCGCGCTCGTGACGTCCGGCGGCTTCGGCCACGTGGCATCGCCGAACGTCGAGCCCTCGAACTCGCGGCTGCCCGAGTAGCGCGGGATCACGTGGAAGTGGACGTGCGGATCGACCATCATCAGCGCGAGGTAGTTGATCTTCTGGTGGTCGAACGTCGTGGAGAGCGCGCGTTCGAGATCCGCGATGGCGACGGCGAGCTCCGAGTACGCCTCCGCCGAGACCGCGCCCAGCGCAGTCGCGTCTTCCTTGCAAGCAAGAACGAGGCTGCCGAGCGTCACCTGCGCCGGGCGCAGCAGGACGACCCAGCTCCGGTATTCGCGCAGCAGCGATCCGGGGTATCCGAACTTGGTGATCGTGGCGTTCATGGAGCAATTCTAGCGTGTTGCGCCGCCCCTTGAGGTCCACACGGAAGTGGGGCAGAGTCCTTCGACCTATGCCACAACCGTCCTCTCCATGGCTTCCGCGCCGCCGGACGCGGACGTTGCGCCCGATCGCTGTTCTCGCGTGCTGGGTCCTGGCCTTCGCCGCCGGCCCGTCGCGAGCGGAGCCGGCCGGCGACGCGACGCCCGCTTTCGTTCCGCTCGAGGCCTTCTTCCGGCCGCCGGTGATGGCAAAGCCCGTGCTTTCGCCCAGCGGTCGTCACCTGGCGGTATCGGTGGCCACCCCGGCGGGATACGCCCAACTCGCGGTCTTCGACGTCGAAGAGCTCGACCCGCCCAGGGTCGTCGCGGGAGTCGACGATGCCAACGTGTCGAATTACCAATGGGTGAACGACGAGCGTCTCGTGTTCGATGCGCCCGAGCGGCAAACCATCCTCGGCAGATCGCTCGCGCCGGGCCTGTGGGCCATCAATCGCGACGGAACCCAATTCCGCCGCCTCGTGGATCCCCTCGTGAGCTTCGCCAATGTGCGCGCTCCGCTCAGCCGCTACGCGCCGCTGCCCTGGATGTGGAGGTTGCACAGCGTGCCCGGGGACGGCTCGAACGACGTGCTGGTGCAGGGTCAGACGATCGCCAACAACGGCGATGTCGTCGATACCCGGCTTGCGCGCCTCGACACGGTAACCGGCGCGACGAAGAACCTGAGCGAAGGCGTGCCGAAGCGAGTGACCCGCTGGGTCGTGGATCCCGAGGGCCGCCCGGTGATCGTGACCACACGGGATCGAGGTCGGTTGGGCGTCTATGCAAAGTCGGCTTCCGGTGCCGGATGGGACAAGTGGCAGGACGCGGACTACTTCGGGGACCGGTACGCCGATCCGTACTGGATGGGGTTCGACGGCCAGTTGCTGGCGCTCGCGCAGCGTGGGGACGGCACGGCGGCACTCCATGTCGTCGATGGCAGGACGCGAAAGCTCTCGCCGGAACCGATGCTCGCCCTCGACGGTTACGACTTCCGCGGCTCGGTGGTGTACGACCACGACGTGCGGCGTCTGGTCGGCGTGCACTACGAGACCGACGTGCTGCGCACGATGTGGCTCGACCCCGTGATGCGAGCAACCCAGGAGGCAGTGGACGCCGCGCTGCCGCAAACCGTCAATCGCATCGAATGTCGGCGCTGCATCGGCGTGCCCCAGGTGCTCGTCACCGCTTCGTCGGACCGGCAGCCGCCCCACTACTACGTCTACGATCGCGACACGAGCCTGCT
The DNA here is from genome assembly GCA_963817195.1 of uncultured Gammaproteobacteria bacterium. Taxonomy (GTDB): domain Bacteria; phylum Pseudomonadota; class Gammaproteobacteria; order Steroidobacterales; family Steroidobacteraceae; genus SCUD01. The sequence continues at coordinate 35,838 of CAWFNJ010000002.1, read as the reverse complement.
GATCTCGATCGCAGCGTCGAGGCCGTGGATCAAGCCGCACGACATGGGCAAGCGTGAATATCGCCGGTTCACGGCGCGCGATGGCATGTCGATCCCTGTGCTCGTGACGCATCCGCCCGGCAAGGCGAGCGCGCCCCGGCCGGCGGTCGTGATAGTGCATGGCGGGCCGTGGGTGCGAGGAACGCATTGGCAGTGGGAAGCGGACGCACAGTTTCTCGCCTCGCGCGGTTACGTCGTGATCGAACCCGAGTTCCGCGGCAGCCAGGGATTCGGCTTCCCGCACTTTCGGGCCGGGTGGAAGCAATGGGGGCGGGCGATGCAGGAGGACATCGCGGATGCGGCTGCTTTGGGCGATCGGTTCAGGCTGGGTCGATGCCGGGCGCGTGTGCATCGCAGGCGGGAGCTACGGCGGCTACGCCGCGCTGATGGGGCTCGTCCGGCACCACGATCTCTACCGCTGCGGAATCGACTGGGTCGGCGTAACCGACATCGGTCTCATGTACGACATCGCCTGGAGCGACATCTCCGACGAGGCGCGAGGCTACGAGATGCCGCAATTGATCGGCGATCGGTTCGCCGATGCCCGGCAACTTGCGGACACGTCGCCGGTGGAGCAGGCGGCGAAGGTGCGCCGGCCGCTGCTGCTCGCCTACGGCGGCATCGACCGGCGCGTTCCGATCGAGCACGGCAAGGCCTTCAGGGATGCGGTGACGCGAACCAATCCGGATGTCGAATGGGTCGAATACCCGGATGAGGGCCACGGCTGGCGCAAGCTGGAAACGCGGATCGATTTCTGGACCCGGGTCGAGAAATTCCTGGCTCGCAATATCGGTCCCGGCGCGAAGTAGGCGAGGCCTCCGAACGCCCCGCGAAAGCCTGGCACGAGGATGGTGGCGCCGCGCTAGCGAAACCCGCCGAGGCGCCACGTTCGCCAGAGGGCGCCGATCGCGCCCAGGCGCGGGTGAGCGGCGCATGAACGGCGTGATCGCCACTTTCACCCCGGAGTGGCGCTCGATTTTCCAGACGATGTACGGCAATCCGCCGTCGAACGTGAACGAGGCCTTCAGGAGCCGCAGCACGCTCAAGAGCTTTCCCTGCACGATGCAGGCGGCCCAACTGCAGGCGGAGCCGACGCGATCGGACGACGTGCTCGGATTGCGATAGCGGCCTGCGGCTGCGAGCTTCCAGCCCTCGCTGCGCGCGAGCGCCTCGGTTCGCGCGCGCAACTCCGCTCGCCGACTCGTTGTAGAGCGCGACGATCCTGGCGGGACGCTCCGAGCGCAACTCGGCGGCGTAGGTGAGAAGCAGGCCGCGTGTCCACAGCACTTCGGCGTCGAATTCGTCGGGCAGGCGCGGCAGCACTCTCGCCGCGAAGCGGGTGAGCGCTCTCCCGAGCGCGCCGACCACGCGCGCACGCACGGTCTCGTCCGCGGCGTACAACAGCCCACACGGCTGCGCGAAGCGCGCCCAAAGATACGGATGAAACCAGTGCGCGATGCCGCGCTCGAAATGATCGAGAGACAAGACCGCGTACTTCGCGCGCACGGTGCGTCCCGCGAACGGCGCCTCGAGATAGTAGACGTTGGGAGCCAGCAGCTGGTTCGCGAAGGCGGGGAGGACGCTCGAGTAAGCGTCGCGGTAGCGGTCGACCAGCACATAGAGATCGACGATGCCGCCCTCGTCGTTGCGCGAGCGGCGGATGGAGCCATAGAACAGCACTGCCAGCGCATGTGCCCCGAAGCGCTGGCGCAGGCTCTCGCCGAGCGCGACCACCGGGTCCGGCGCGCGCGCGGCGACCTCGCTCGTGATCACCTCTTCGAGCGGCGAATTCATCGCAGAGTCACGAAGTCCGCCGTCCCGCCATCGGTGAGTAACAGTGGCGTGCCGGGTGTCGGGGAAAAGAGCTCGCCGTCGACGAAGAACGGCGTGTCGAGCCCGATCGACAGGCGATGCGCATTGCGGCTTTCGTATCCGTTCGCTTCCGTGACGAAGCGATTGGGCCGCCCGCGCAGGAGGCCGGGCAGCGCGCGCAGCCAGTGCCGCGGATGGGCGCGCACGCTCGCGTAGTGCAACGGCGCCGCTTCCGCGCCCCAGTACGGCCGCAGTCCCAGCACCAGCTGCTCGAGCGTGGTCACGTGGACGACCTCGCAATCGAAGGTCGCGGCGGGCGCATCGTCGACGGCGACGGTCATCGGCACGGGGGCGACGATCTCGCGCTCGCCTCGCGCCATCGCGACGACGAAGCGCGCCATCGTGACGGCGGGACCGATTTCGCCGCGCAGGCCCATCTTGTGCACGTTGCGCTTGCAGTAGTCGATGCCCTGGGAGATCGCCGCAGCCGCGAAATACATCCCGTGAATCGTGTCGCGTCCGCCGCCGGGATCGATGCGAATGACCGGGCGTTTGGTGACCGTCAGCCCTTCGCCGCCGCGCGAGGCCGCCTCGATCAGCGACGAGAGCGCGCGATGCTGGCGACCGGAGAGGCCGACGTCGCGCGCGGTCATGTTGGCCGTGCCGCCGCGCAGCACCGCGAGAAGCGGCAGCCGCGGGAACGGGTTGCGCGCGAAGATCGTATTGAGGACGGCGCTGACGGTGCCGTCGCCGCCACTGACGGCGATCGTGTCGACGCCGCGACCCGCGAGGTCGCGCAACGCGGCCTCGACGCTCAGCGGGATCGTGCACCTCGAGGCAGGGAAGGTTCGCGATGCGCGGCGAGCGCGTCGCTCCATCGCTTTCGCGCGCGCGGAGGTTCGCGCCGCTTCCCGGGTTGCGCAGGATGCCGATCGAGAGGCGCGCGAGGCGCGTTGCGGAATCGGGCGTCGACACGTCTGCCGGCGGCATGTCGCCGCCGCCGTTACGCCTTGCGCGCGGTGGGAGCGGCGTGGGCGAACACCCGTGCCGTCAGCGCATGCTCGTCCATCGTGCTCGCCGATCTCCGAGAGCCACGAGCGGATCGTCACCCGGTTGTGCTTCTCGAGCGCGGCCAGCAGGAGCCGCGCCAGCAGCAGCACCATCGACGCGACCGTCCATACTGCAACGGCGAGCAGGCCCAGATCCGGGCGCCCGAGCGCCAGGCTCACGGTGAGCATGATCATGTTCGGATTGCGTCGCGCCGCGACCAGCCGGAACCACGAGTCGAACGGCCGCCACGTGAAGATCGAGAAGCGCGCGATGAAGAGCTGGAACGCGCCTTCGCAAAGACGCCCGCCGACGTAGCCGGCGAGGATTGCCCAGTAGATCCAGGCGAGCGGGACTCCGCCGATCGCCGGCGGATCGAGCGCGAGTCCCACGCCCCAGGCGAAGTACCAGAGCGGAGGGTGGATGAGATCGATCCCGTGATCGAACACGTTGCCGAACTGGGTCGACGTGATCGTCACGCGCGCGAGCTTGCCGTCGACGGTGTCGAGAAACGTCATGATCCAGCCGGCGACAAGGCCCCAGGCGAACTCGCCGCGCGCGAACAGCACGCCCGCGACGATGACGAGCACGAGGCTCGCGGCCGTCACCTGGTTGGCAGTCATTCCCATCCGCACGCACCAGCGCGTGACCCACTGTGCCGGAACGGGCCACAGCCATTTGGTGACGAGATCGGTGACGCCCTTGTACGCGCCGGAGAACGTGAGCTGCTCGAGCGCGGGCCGCCGCTCCGCGGTGACCGGAAGAACGAAGGGCCGATCGAGCTTCTTCAACCCCGCTTCGTAGCCCTGCGCGACGTCGGCGAGACCGACCTTGGCGATGCCCGACGCCGTCGCGTCGATCCGGTGCGCCGTCGAGCGACGCGCGGGCGACCGGTGCGTCGTTCACGCCGACATGCGCCGCCACCGGCAGCGAGCGCCCGTCGACCTCCACTTCGAGGATCGCGTTGCGGACTTTGGCGAGCCCGCGGATCACGCGGGCATCGTAGAGGTAGTCGCCGCGCAGCATCAGGAGCGTTCCCGTCGCCGGCGGGGCGGCGAGACCGTCGCGGGACACGGGGATGCGTTCGGCTCGCAACTGGCGTTCGATCCGTTCCGCGGGCGTAAGGCCCCACAGGCGGATGGGGCTGTCGCCCACGACCACTGCAACCATGTTGTCGTCGATGTCGATCTTTCGGGCCTGCGGGGTTCGAGCGGCGGAGGCGCCGCTGGAGGTCGCGCTTCGCTGCGCGACGAAGGCGGAGGGGCGCGGTTCAAGAGGCGCCGAAGCGCGGCATCATATACTAACCGCATGCGACCCGTTGAGCTCACGATCGACGCGGACGAGCGCGCTTTCGCGTCGCGCTCGTCGTTCGGCGCTCGGACGCCGACTTCGTGCTGGCGCACTTGTCCGATCTGCATCTCTCGTCGCTCGAGGGCGTGCGCCCGCGCGCGCTCATCGGCAAGCGGCTCCTTGGCTACCTGTCGTGGCGCCATCGGCGCCGCCGCGAGCACCGCACCGACGTGCTCGATGCGCTGCGCGCGGACCTCCACTCCGAGCACTTCGATCACATCGCCGTGACCGGCGATCTCACGCACATCGGGCTGCCGCAGGAGTTCCGGCAGGCGGCGGCGTGGCTCGCGGCGGCTGGGCCCGCCGGAAACCATCACCGTCGTTCCCGGCAATCACGACGCCTACGTCCGCGAATCGTGGCAGGACACGTTCGCGCAATGGTCGGCGTACATGTGCGGCGACGACGCCGCTGTGCGCGGCGACGATGCCGCGGTGCGCAGCGACGATGCGGCAGCTCGAGGCGAGGGCGGCGATGCGTTTCCGACGTTGCGCATTCGCCGGCACGTCGCGCTGATCGGGTTGTCGACGGCGCTGCCGTCGGCGCCCTTTCTCGCCACGGGGCGCCTGGGCGAGAAGCAGTTGGCGCGGCTCGACGCGCTGCTCGAGCAAACCGGGCGCGACGGCTTGTTCCGCATCGTGCTCTTGCACCATCCGCCGGCGTCGCACACGGTGCGCTGGCGCAAGTCGCTGCGCGACGGCGCGGCGCTGCGCGACGTGCTCGCGCGCCGCGGCGCGGAGCTCACGCTGCACGGCCACGCGCACTTTTCCGCGGCCGCCTATCTCGACGGCGCGCGCGGCCGGAACCTCGCCATCGGCGTCCCTTCGGCTTCGGCGATCGGCAAGCACGTCGACCGCTACGCGACGTATCACCTCTATCGGATCCGCCGCAGCGAAGACGGCTGGAAGCTTGCGCGTCGCGGTGCGGGCCTACTCGCTCGACCGCGGCCGCTTCGTTCCGGAAGACGGGCGGCGCCTCCGTCAGGCGCTCGCGGCGGCGCCGGCCTGAACAAGCTGAGCGTCGCGCCGGCGCGCGCTATCCGCCGCGTTCGTACCTACTTCGCGGCGCTCGCCTGTGTCGGTCGGCGGGCGCCTGCCAGCCGCCCCCCAACGCCTTGATCAGGTTCACGCTGGCGACGAGGCGCCGGCCCTCGATGGCGAGGTCGGCGCGCTCGTTGACGAGCGCCGCGGCCTGCACGACGACGACGGCCAGATACGTGACGATGCCGGCGCGGTACTGGTTGTTCGTGATCGTCACCGATTCGCGCGACGCCTTGACCGCCGCGGCCTGCACGCCGGCCTCCTCCTCGAGAATGCGCACGGCGACGAGATTGTCCTCCACGTCGCGGAGCGCCGACGAGCACCGTCTGCCGGTAATTGGCGATCGGTCTCCTCGTAGGCTGCCGTGGCCTGCGCCTTCGTCGCCTCGCGCAACCCGCCGTCGAGAATGTACTGGGCGAGCGCGATGCCGCCGGCGAAGCTGATGTCGATGCCGCCGCCGGCGAAGAGACGCGCCGACGGATAGAACGTCGGCCTGCGCGACGCCGATCTGCGCGTTGGCCGCCGCCATCCGGCGTTCGGCGGCGGCGATGTCCGGCCGCCGGATCGAGCAATTCGGAAGGCAGCGCCGGAGGCACCGCCGGGATCGCGCATGTCGGCGGTCGTGGCGGCGATGCTCAAGTCGGCGGGCGCCTTGCCGATCGAGGACGGCGATCGCGTGCTCGAGCTGCGCCCTGTTCAACTGCGCCGTCGAGCGTCTGCGTGCGCGTCGACTTGAGCTGCGCCTCGGCCTGCACGACGTCGCCGCGCGATGCGACGCCGGCGTCGTACTGGTTTCGCGTGAGCTGCAGCGATCGCTCGTAGCGCGCGACGCTGTCCTGCAGCAGCCGGATTTCCGCGTCCTGGACGCGCAGCAGGAAGTAGTTCTGCGCGACCTGCGCCTGCATCGAGAGCGTCGCCGCCGCGAGGTCGTCGGCGCTCGCTTCGGCGCCGGCCTCGCTCGCTTCGACGCTGCGCCGGATGCGGCCCCACAGATCGAGCTCCCAGCCGGCGGTGAGCCCGACTTTCTTGTTGGTGCTGGCGGCGTTGAGCGTCGGGAAGCCCGGGCGCGCGGGCGACGTCGATCAGCGCTTGCGCCTGGCGCGACGCGCGCTTCGGCGGCGCGAATCGTCTGGCTGTTGAGCACGACCTGCGATTCCAGCGCGTTCGAGCTCGGGATCGCCGAAGATCTCCCACCAGGCGCCGGCGGGAATCGCGCTCGGCGCGGCCGCGACGCTGCCATCCTTCGCTTCCTTGTACGCGGGCGGGACATCGGCGGCGGGCCGGACGTAGTCGGGTCCGACGGTGCACGACGCGGCAGCGCGACGCGCGCGACCACGGCGACGATGGCGGCACGATGCGCAGCACGAAGGAGCGGGCGCGCGTCATTGCGGCGCGTCCGCCGGACGTGCGTGCGAGACGCGCGCGCCGCCAGCGCCGTGCGCCGCAGGCTCGCGGCCCGGTCGCTCAGGCGGTCGAGGTAGAGATAGACGATCGGCGTCGTGTACAGCGTCAGGAGCTGGCTCAGGATGAGTCCTCCGCCGATCGCGATGCCGAGCGGCTGGCGCAGCTCCGCGCCGTCGCCCCGTGCCGAGCGCGAGCGGGATCGCGGCGAGCAACGCCGAGAGCGTCGTCATCAGGATCGGCCGGAAGCGCAGCAGGCACGCCTCGAAGATCGCGTCGCGCGCGCTCGCGTTGCTGCCGCGCTCGGTCGTCGAGCGCGAAGTCGATCATCATGATCGCGTTCTTCTGCACGATGCCGATCAGCATGATCACGCCGATCAGCGCGATGATGCTGAAGTCGGTCTTGAACAGCATCAGCGCGACGCAGCGCGCCGACGCCGGCCGAGGGCAGCGTCGACAGGATCGTGAGCGGATGAACGAAGCTCTCGTACAGCACGCCCAGCACGATGTAGAGCGTCAGGAGCGCCGCGAGGATCAGCATGGGCTGGGTCTCGAGCGCGGCCCGGAACGCGCGCGCGGATCCCTGGAAGCTGCCGCGCACCGTCGTCGGCACGCCGATGCGGGCGAGCGCGTGCGTCGATCGCCTGCGGTCGCCTGCGACAGCGACACGCCTTCCGGCGAGGTTGAACGAAATGGTGGAAGCGACGAACTGCGACTGGTGATTGACCGCGAGCGAGGTCTCGGTCGCCGTATGCCGCGCGAACATCGACAGCGGCACCTGCGCGCCGCCCTGCGCGCTGACGTGCATCTGGTTGAGCGCATCCGGCGGATTGCCAGTATTCCGGCGCGGCTTCCATCACCACGTAGTACTGGTTGCGCGGCGAGTAGATCGTCGAGACCTGGCGCTGCGCGAACGCATCGTTGAGCGTCGCATCGATCGTCCGCGGCGTCACGCCGAGACGCGCCGCGGCGTCGCGATCGATCACGAGCGACGTCGACAGCCCCTTGTTCTGCTGGTCGGTGTTGACGTCGACGAGCTCGGGGAGCTGCGACAGCGCGAGCGCGGATGCGCGGCTCCCACGTCGCGAGGTCGGCGAGGTCGTCGGCCTGGATCGTGTACTGGTAGGTCGCGTTGCTCTGCCGGCCGCCGACGCGGATATCCTGCACCGGCGTGCAGGAAGAGATTGGCGCCGGGCTCGCGCGCGAGCTCGCGGCGCAGCCGCGCGACGATCTGGTCGGCGCTGTCCTCGCGCTCGGACAGCGGCTTCAGCGTGACGAACATCGAGCCCGTGTTGCGCTGCTGCGCCGCCGGTGAAGCCGACGACGTTCGCCACCGCCGGGTCCGCGCGCACGATCGCGATGAAGTCGGCGAGCTTCTGCCGCATCGCCTGGAACGAGATGCTCTGGTCGGCCTGGATGCGGCCGATGAGCTGCCCCGTGTCCTGCTGCGGGAAGAAGCCCTTCGGGACGATCACGTAGAGAAAGACATTGAGCGCCACGGTCGCGAGCAGCATCAGCACGGTGAGCGGGGCGTGATCGAGCGCCCAGCGAGAGCGTGCGCCCGTAAGCCTCGAGCATCGCCGACGAACGCGCGCTCGCTCCACGCGGTGGAACCGGCCCGTGCGCCGCTCGCCCGCCGGCAGCAGCAGCCGCGAGCACATCATCGGCGTCGTGGTGAGCGAGACGACGAGCGAGACCAGGATCGCCGCCGACAGCGTCACCGCGAACTCGCGGAAGAAGCGGCCCACGAAGCCGCCCATCAGCAGGAGCGGGATGAACACCGCGACCAGCGAGAGCGTCATCGCGAGCACGGTGAAGCCGACCTCGCCGGCGCCGACGCGCGCCGCCTCCATCGGCGGCATGCCGGCCTCGATATGGCGCGAGACGTTCTCGAGCACGACGATCGCGTCGTCGACCACGAATCCGGTCGCGATGGTGAGCGCCATCAGCGACAGGTTGTCGAGGCTGTAGCCGAAGAGATACATGACGCCGAAGGTGACCGTCAGCGACACCGGCACCGCGACGCTCGGGATCAGTGTCGCGCGGCCGTGGCGCAGGAACAGGAACACGACCAGCACGACCAGCGCGACCGAGAACGCGAGCGTGCGCCCGGCGTCGCGCAGCGACGCGCGGATCGTCGTCGTGCGCTCCATCATCACCTGCAGATCGATGGCGCGCCGGAATCGACGCGCGCAGCGCGGGCACGAGCTCCATGCACGCGGTCGACGGTCTCGATGATGTTGGCGTTGGGCTGCCGGCTGACGATCACGAGCACCGACGGCTTGCCGTTGGACGATCCCGCGTTGCGCAGGTCCTGGACCGAGTCGACGACTTCCGCGACGTCGGTGATGCGCACCGGCGGCGCCGTTGCGATAGGAGACGATCAGCGGCAGGTATTCGCGCGGCGGTCTTCGCCTGGTCGTTGGCGTCGATCTGCCAGGTGCGCGTGCCGTCGTCCACCATGCCTTTGGGCCGATTGGCATTGGCCGCGGCGAGCGCCGCGCGCACGTCCTCGAAGCCGATGCCGTACTTGTAGAGCGCCTGCGGATTGATCTCGACGCGCACGGCGGGAAGCGAGCTGCCGCCGACCTGGACCTGGCCGACGCCGTCGATCTGCGAGAGCTTCTGCGCGATGATCGTCGACGCGGCGTCGTACATCTGGCCCTGCGTCATCGTCTCCGACGTGAGCGCCAGGATCATGATCGGCGCATCGGCCGGATTGACCTTGCGATACGACGGGTTGCCGTTGCAGGCCCGTCGGCAGCGAGCTCCGCGCCGCGTTGATCGCGGCCTGCACGTCGCGCGCGGCGCCGTTGATGTCGCGGTCGAGGTCGAACTGCAGCACGATGCGCGTCGAGCCGAGCGCGCTCGTCGACGTCATTTCCGTCACGCCGGCGATGAGGCCCGAGCGAGCGCTCGAGCGGCATCGCGACCGTCGCCGCCATCGTCTCGGGACTCGCGCCCGGCAGCGACGCCGACACCGAGATCGTCGGCAGGTCGACCCGCGGCAGCGGCGACACCGGAAGCAGGCGGAACGCCACCGCGCCGGCGAGCACCGCGCCGATCGTGAGCAGCGTCGTCGCGACCGGGCGGTCGATGAAGGGCGACGAGATGTTCATCGTCGCTCATGGCCCGCTGCCCGAGCGCCGCGGCCCGCGCCGCGCGCAGCGCTCGCGCCGCGCCTTCATCCGGCGCTCGAGCCGGTCGAACGCGAGATAGATGACCGGCGTGGTGAACAGCGTCAGCGCCTGGCTCACGATCAGGCCGCCGACCATCGTGATGCCGAGCGGATGGCGGAGCTCGGAGCCCACGCCCCAGCCGATCATCAGCGGCAGCGCGCCCAGCAGCGCCGCCATCGTCGTCATCATGATCGGCCGGAAGCGCAGCAGCGACGCCTCGAAGATCGCGTCGCGCGGCGCGAGCTTGCGCTCGCGCTCGGCGTCGATCGCGAAGTCGATCATCATGATCGCGTTCTTCTTCACGATGCCGATCAGCAGGATGATGCCGATGATGGCGATCACGTCGAGATCGTTGCCGCGTGAGCAGCAGCGCGAGCAGCGCGCCGACGCCCGCCGACGGCAGCGTGGACAGGATCGTGATGGGGTGGATGTAGCTCTCGTACAGCACGCCCAGCACGATGTAGACGGTGACGATCGCCGCCAGGATCAGCCAGCAGCTGGTTGGCGAGCGAGGCGCGGAACGCGAGCGCCGCGCCCTGGAGCTTCACCTGCGCGCTCGCCGGCATGCCGATGTCGCGCTGCGCCGCCTCGATGGCCTTGACGGCGTCGCCCAGCGATGCGCCGTGCGCCAGGTTGAAGGAAATCGTGGCCGCCGGAAACTGCCCGATGCGGCTGACGACGAGCGGCGCCGTGCGCTCGACGACCCGCGCGAGCGCCGACAGCGGGACCTGCTGCGTCGCGGCGCTCGGCCGCTGGCGCGGCGGTGCCCGACGCCCGCGCCGGCGGCTGCGGCCGCGGCGCTGGCGTTCGGCGCATTGACGTAGATGCCGTCGAGCGCGGCCGGGCCCTTGCGGAACTCCGGCCCGACCTCGAGCACGACGCGATACTGGTTGGTCTGCGTGAAGATCGTCGAGACGAGGCGCTGGCCGAAAGCGTTGTACAGCGCGCTGTCGATCATCGCCGGCGTGATGCCGAAGCGGCTCGCCGCCGCGCGGTCGATCTCGACGTACGCCTGCAGCCCGCCTTCCTGCTGGTCGCTCGCGACGTCCGCGAGCCGCGGATCCTGGCGCAGCCGCTCGACGAGCTTCGGCACCCAGTGCGCGAGCTCGTCCGCGTTCGCGTCCTCCACCGAGAACTGGTATTGCGTGCGGCTCACCTTGTCCTCGATGGTCAGGTCCTGCACCGGCTGCATGTAGAGCGCGATGCCTTCGACGCCGGCGAGCGACTCCTGCAGGCGCCGGATGACGTCGGTGGCGCTGCCGCTCGCGTTGCGACGAGCGGCTTCAGGTTGATCAGGAAGCGGCCGCTGTTCAGCGTCGGATTGTGTGCCGTCGACGCCGATGAACGACGACAGGCTCTCCACCGCGGGGTCCTGCAGGATCACCTTCGCGAGCGCCTGCTGGCGCTCGGCCATCGCGGCGAACGAGATCGTCGGCGAGGCTTCCGAGATGCCCTGGATCGCGCCGGTGTCCTGGACCGGGAAGAAGCCCTTGGGGATCACGATGTACAGCACGATGGTGAGCGCCAGCGTGGCGAGCGCGACGAGCAGCGTCGCGCCCTGGCGGTCGAGCACCCAGGTCAGCATGCGCGCGTAGCCGGCGATCACGCGGTCGAACCACTCGCCGCTCTTGCGGAAGAAGCGTCCCTGCTCGCGCACCGGGACGTGGCGCAGGAGGCGCGCGCACATCATCGGCGTCAGCGTCAGCGAGACCACGGCGGACAGCAGGATGGCGACCGCGAGCGTGATCGCGAACTCGCGGAACAGCCGGCCGACGACGTCGCCCATGAACAGCAGCGGGATCAGCACGGCGATGAGCGACACCGTCAGCGAGATGATGGTGAAGCCGATCTGCTCCGCGCCCTTCAACGCCGCCTCGAGCGGCGACTCGCCCTTCTCGATGTAGCGCGAGATGTTCTCGATCATCACGATGGCGTCGTCGACGACGAAGCCCGTGGCGATGGTCAGCGCCATCAGCGTCAGGTTGTTGATCGAGAAGCCGGCGAGGTACATCACCGCGAACGTGCCGATCAGCGACAGCGGCACGGCCACGCTCGGGATGACGGTCGCCGGCACGTTGCGCAGGAACACGAAGATGATCATCACCACGAGCGCGACGGCGAGCAGCAGCTCGAACTGCACGTCGCGCACCGACGCGCGGATCGTCACGGTGCGGTCGGTCAGCATCGTGACGTCGACCGCGGCCGGCAGCGACGCCTGAAGCTGCGGCAGCAGGCGCTTGATGCGGTCGACCACCTCGATGACGTTCGCGCCCGGCTGGCGCTGGATGTTGACGATGACCGCCGGCCGAGTCGTTCGCCCACGCCGCGAGGCGCGTGTTCTCGGCGCCGTCGATGACGTCGGCGACGTCGACGAGCCGCACCGGCGCGCCGTTGCGGTAGGCGACGATCATCGACTTGATATTCGTCGGCCGACTTGAGCTGGTCGTTGGCGTCGATCGTCGACGCGCGCGTCGGGCCGTCGAAGCTGCCCTTGGCCTGATTCGCGTTGGCGTTGGCGATCGCGGTGCGCAGGTCGTCGAGCGACAGGTCGTACGCGGCGAGCGCCTTCGGATTGGCCTGGATGCGCACCGCCGGCCGCTGGCCGCCGCTGATGCTGACGAGCCCGACGCCGGCGAGCTGCGAGATCTTCGTGCGCGAGCCGCGTGTCGGCGAGATCCTGGATCTTCGGCAGCGGCATCGTGCGTCGAGCGTCAGCGCCAGCGTCACGATCGGCGTGTCGGCCGGATTGACCTTGTTGTAGATCGGCGGCTGCGGCAGGTCGCGTCGGCAGGAAGTTGCCGGCGGCGTTGATCGCGGCCTGCACTTCCTGCTCCGCGACGTCGAGCGGCAGCTCGAGGCTGAACTGCAGCGTGATGACCGAAGCGCCGCCGGAGCTCGTCGACGACATCTGGTTCAGGCCCGGCATCTGGCCGAACTGGCGCTCGAGCGGCGCGGTGATCGACGAGGTGATCACGTCGGGGCTCGCGCCCGGATACAGCGTCACGACCTGGATCGTCGGATAGTCGAACTTGGGCAGCGCCGACAGCGGCAGCACGCGGTACGCGACGATGCCCGACGAGCAGGATCGCGACCATCAGCAGCGAGGTCGCCACCGGCCGGAGGATGAACAGGCGTGACGGATTCATCGGGAGTCAGAGCGACTTTCGGCGCGAGCGGTCGCCATCGCGGCGCGTGCGCAGTCGCTTCGAGTCTGCGCTCCCGCGTGGCCCGCGCCATCCTTGCCGCCGCTTGCCGCCGCCTTGCCGCCGTCCTTGCCGCCGCGCTTCCCGCGCCGCGCCGCCTCGCGGCGTCGCCGGAACGGGCGCATCGCGCGTGACGACCTCGACCTTCGCGCCTTCGCGCAGCCGGTCGGCGCCGTCGACGACGACCATCGCGCCCGGAGCGACGCCGCTTTCGATCGACGTCGACCTCGCCCTGCGTCGAGCCGATCTGCACCGGCGTCACCGTCACCGTCTTGTCGTCCTTGACGACGTAGACGAACGTTCCCGCGACGCCGCGCTGAATCGCCGCCGTCGGCACGAGCGTGGCGTTCGGCCGCGTCTCGACCGGCATGCGCACGTTGACGAACTGGTTCGCGAAGAGCACGCCGTCGGCGTTGGCGAATTCGGCCTTGAGCTTGATCGTGCCCGTCGTGGTGTCGATCTGGTTGTCGGCGGTCAGCAGCCGGCCCGCTGCCGAGCTTTTCCTTCTGCGCGCGGTCGAAGGCGTCGACCGGGATGCGATCGCCCGCGCTGCAGCCGCTTCATCACGCGCGGCAGCGTGTCCTCGGGAATGGGGAACACCACGCCGATCGGCGACAGCTGCGTGATCACGACGATGCCGTTCGCGTCCGCGGCGCGCACGATGTTGCCCGGGTCCACCTGGCGCAGGCCGACGCGGCCGCCGATCGGCGCGACGACGCGCGTGTACGTGAGCTGCAGCTTCGCGTTGTCGATGTTGCCCTGGTCGGCCTGCACCGCGGCCTCGTACTGGCGCACCAGCGACTCCTGCGTGTCGACCTGCTGCTTGGAGATCGAATCCTGCGCGAGCAGCGTGCGATAGCGCTCGACGTCGACGCGCGCGTTCTCGAGCAGCGCCTGGTCGCGCGCGCGTCTGTCCGTTGGCGAGCGTGAGCTGCACCTCGAACGGACGCGGATCGATCTGGGCGAGGAGATCGCCCGCCTTCACCATCTGGCCCTCCTCGAAGGCGACCTTCATCAGCTGCCCGTCGACGCGGCTCCTGACGACGACGGCGTTGAGCGGCGTCACCGTGCCGAGCGCGAACAGGTAGACGTCGAGCGTGCCTTGGCGGACCGGCGCGGCGACGACGGGCGTCGTGCGCGGGGCATCGCCCTTGCCGCCTTTCTCGCCCATGGCGCCACGCGAGGCGCCCGGTCGCCGTGGCGGTGAGCGGCTTCCCGCTTGCGTACCAGATCGCCGCGCCGATGGCGGCGATGCCGACCACGGCGACGGCGATCCACCAGCGCGTTTGCCGCGGTCGTGACCCGCGTCGGCCGCAAGGCCTCGGCTTCGGGCGTCGGAGTTCGTGGGAACGGGGTCGGTCATCGGGAACGAGGCTTCGTCCTCCCGTCCTGTTATCCGGTGCGGAGCGGTCAGCGGCAGCCGCATTATAGGGGTCTAGAGTCGATCCGCACCCCGGAGGTTCCGTGCGCTCGAGCCCTTCGCCGAGGCGGGTCCGGCGAGGCGCCTTCGCGACGACGCGGCCATTTGAGTTATTCGCTCCGGTAGGCGAAACTAGCCGGCTTTTTTGGGCGATCTCGGGCCGTCTCGGCCGCGACTCGAACGAAGAAATGGACGAAAAGTGAAAGCGATTATCCTGAGCGCCGGTCAAGGCAAGCGATTGCTGCCGCTCACCGAGCGCGCGCCGAAATGCATGCTTCCGGTGCTGGGGCGCCCGCTCATCGGCCGGCAGATCGACGCGCTCTTGCGCTGCGGCGTCGACGACATCACGGTCGTGGTCGGCTTCGGCGCCGAGCTCGTCGAAGCGGGGCTCGCCGAACGCTACGGCCCGCGGCGCATCCGCACCCTCTACAACCCGTTCTACACGATCACCGACAACCTCGTCAGCTGCTGGGTCGCGCGCGGCGAAATGGAGCGCGAGTTCCTGCTCCTGAACGGCGACACGCTGTTCGACGCCGCGGTGCTCGAGCGGCTCCTCGCGGCGCCCGGAGCACCCGATCACGCTCGCCGTCAGCCGCAAGGATCAATACGACGACGACGACATGAAAGTGATCCGCGACGGCGATCGGCTGCTGCAGGTGGGCAAGAAGCTCCCGCGCGACGAGGTGAACGCGGAATCGATCGGGATGATGACCTTCCGCGGCGAGGGCGCGCGCCTCTTCCGCGACGCGATGGACCGGGCGCTGCGCACGCCGGCGGCGCTGTCGCAGTGGTACCTGTCGCTGATCGACGCTCTCGCGAAGAGCGGGTCGGTCTACACGCAGGAGATTCCGGCGACGGGATGGACCGAAGTGGACAGCCCGGCCGATCTCGAACGCGCGTCGACGCCCGGCGCCGCCTGGGTCACTGCCGCCTAGCCGCGATCGCGCGCACGAGCTCCAGGTCCGCGACGGTATCGACGTCGATCGCCGCCTCGGCGAAGGGCAGGGTGACCACGCTCGCCGCGATCCCCGTCTGCTTCGATATCCGCCGGACGCCGTCCGCGAGGCTCAGCATTCCGAGCGCATAGCGCGCCATCGCGCCCCAGCCGACGAGGCCGATGACGCGAATGGGCTTCTTGCGATCGTCCTCGACCTGTTTCCAGACCTTCACCATTTCGCGGCCGCGCGGCGTGAGAAAGGCGAACAGGTTGCAGCCGCAGAAGCGGCCGTCGCTGAACTCGAGCACGGTGCGCCGCGTCTGCGGATAGGCTTCGCGGACGAGGTCGTACGGCGCGAGTGCCACGGCGACGTCGCCGCCGCGGGCGAGAGCCTCGTCCAGGAAGAGGCGAACCATCTCGGCCTCGAGCAGCGCGTGATCGCCCGTGGTGACGAGCACCGGCGCGTCGCTCGGGAGCGTGGCCAGTGCCGCCGCGGCGCTCGTGCAGGGGGTTGCCTGCGGCGCGATCCAGCCGATGTCGCCGTCCGTCGTCATCTCGCGCAAGTCGAGCGATCCTTCGACCGTCTCCTCGGCGGGGCCGCAGAGCAGGATGCGTCCGACGCGTCCGCTACGCTCGAGCGCGCGCACGACGCGCGAGACCATCGGACTGCCGGCGATCGGCGTCAGGCACTTGGCGGCGACGCCGGCGGCGAGCGCCACCGGATCGTTCCGGCCGCGATCGGCGGCGAGCACGACGGCGGCAAAGGACATCAGCGCCCGCCCGGCCGTCCGAAGGGCGCCTGTGCTCCCCCTCTGGGGGCAGCGAACGCAGTGAGCGTGGGGGTCGTCAATCTGCATCGAGCTCTCGTTCGTAGATGCGATAGCGCTTGTACGCGTGAGCCGCCTGATCGACTCGATGATGCTGCGCATGCCTTCGTTGTTCTCCAGGATCCACGACAGCTCGACTTCCTTGACGCCGAGCTCCAGGGTCCTGGGCTGCGCGGCGGCGATCACGAGGAAGGCGAGCGCGGGACCGAGGCGCGTGCGCTGAAATTTCCGCCGCACGCCCATCAGCGGGACGCGGGCGGTGCTTCGGGTGGCGAACCTTGAGCCGCCACAGGAGCTTCGCCCAGCCGAACGGCAGCAGCCGACCGTCGAGCCCGCGGATCGCCTCGTTGAGGTTGGGGATGACCACCATGAACGCGGCTGGCTCGCCGTCGACCTCGGCGATCCGGATCAGCCCGGGATCGACGAGAAAGCGCAGGTTCCGGCCGAGCTCCGTGAATTCGGCGTCGGTGAACGGGAGGAATCCCCAGTTCTCCGCCCAGGCATCGTTGAAGATGTCGCGCAGGAGCGCGATCTCGGCGTCGAAGCGCTTCCGATCGAGCGGCCGGACATGCACGCGCTTCTGCGCCGCGGCGACGAGCTTCGCCATCACGGGCGACGGCTGGAAATCCGCGTGGATCGTATAGGCGAGCGTGTCGACCGCCTTGCGATAGCCTTGCGCCTCGATGCGCGTCGAGTAGTACGGCCGGGCGTGTCCCATCATGAAGACGGGCGGGGTGTCGAAGCCCTCGATCAGCAGTCCGGCTTCCTCGTTGATCGACAGGCCGAACGGGCCGCGGACGCGCCGCATCCCGTTGTCGCGGAGCCAGCGCTCCGCGGTCCCAAGCAGCGCCGCGAAAGCGTCCTGCCGATCCTCCGCATCCAGCATGCCGAAGAAGCCGGTGGCGTCGGCGTAGCGCTCGAGGTGCAGCGCATCGATCTGCGCGCTGATGCCGCCCGACGGGCTTGCTCCCGCGCCACGCGATCCATGCCTGCCACCGGGCATGCTGAAAGTAGGGATTGTGCTTGGGCGACAGGTGCATGCGCCGCTCCAGGCGCAGCGGCGCGACCCACGCCGGGTCCGATGCGAAAACCCACGCCGGAACGCTCAGGAACCGATCCAGCGCCGCATCGCTGTCGACGGCGGTAACGCGGATGGGCGCTGAGATCCTGAGTCAAATCCGGGGTGGAAGAGGTTTGTCGGTCGGATGCGGTGCCGGGGTGGCAACTGAGTGGCACCCGAAAGCCGCCGACCCGCCAGCAGGGTGGCTCCAGCGGGCCGCGGCGGGGCCGGAACGGCCTGCCGAGGCCCGAATGGCGTGGCGCCTTGCCGCATGAGGCTCCGGGAAAACCCAAACGCGGGGGCCAATCCCCCGGGCGCGCCGCCCGCCAGTGGTCGATATCGCAACATTATCCTACAAGGAAGCGGTCGGCGGGCCCGAGTTTCTTGACGCGCTGGCTACAGTTACGGTCTACTTTGGAGTCATTACCTGCTAAACTTACGGTTTGAGCGGCAGGACAACCATAAAACAGTCCCAAGAAACTGATTCAATCATATGGGACGGCCCCGCGCTGGATTCCGAGGTCTTTCTTTTGAGCCGAGCGCATCGACGCCTTGGGTTGGGTCAAGGCACGTAGAGAGATGCCCTCGAGGGGAATCAAACTGAATCGAACGCCAGATTTTGGATCCGCGCCGCGGATGACGCCGACCGTGAATTCGCTGCCGCTGCGGCGTGCCGATTTCGCGAGCCTGGCCGACGCGCTGGATTACGCCGCGCAGGGAGACACGGGCGCGAACTTCTACGCGGGCAGCGGCAAGCTCGCCGCGGTGCTTCCCTATCGCACGCTGCGCATCGAGGCGCAGAAGCTCGCGCGCCGGCTCCTGTCGCTCGAGCTCGAGCGCGGCGCGCGCGTCGCGGTGATCGCGGAGACCAGCCCGGATTTCCTGCGCTTCTTCTTCGCGTGCCAGTACGCCGGTCTCGTTCCGGTGGCGCTGCCGGCCTCGGCGAACCTGGGCGGCCATGCCGCCTACGTTGCCCGGCTGCGCGGGCTGCTCGTGGGTTGCGGGGCATCGGTCGCCACGGCGTCGACCCAGTTCCTGCGTTTCCTGCGCGAGGCAGCCGAGGGCATGGACCTCGCTTTCACGGGCACGCCCGCCGACTTCGACGAGCTGCCGGAGCAAGACGTCGAGCTCCACCCGAGCGGCCCGACCGAAACCGCATACCTGCAATACACCTCGGGCAGCACGAGCTTTCCGCGCGGCGTCGTCATTACCCAGCACGCGGTCCTTGAGCAATCTCGCCGGCGTGGTCAATCACGGTCTCGACATCAAGCCCGACGACCGCTGCGTCTCGTGGCTGCCGTTCTACCACGACATGGGTCTCGTCGGCTGCATGCTCGCGCCGATGGCGACACAGCGCTCGATCGACTATCTCGACACGCGCGATTTCGCGATGCGGCCGCGCCGCTGGCTCGAGTTGATGACCAACACGAAGGCGACGATCTCGTTCAGCCCGCCGTTCGGCTACGAGCTTTGCGCGCGCCGGATTCGTCCCGAAGACGTCGCGGGCTACGACCTCGCGGCGTGGCGCATCGCCGGCATCGGCGCCGAGCCCATTCGCGCCGAGCTGCCGGACCGCTTCGCCAAGCTGCTCGCGCCGGCCGGATTCGATCCCCGCGCGTTCGTCCCCTGCTACGGCATGGCCGAAAGCTCGCTCGCGATCAGTTTCTCGCCGCTCAAGAGCGGCGTGGTCGTCGACTGGATCGACGCCGATCACCTGGCGGAGCATTTGCGCGTGATTCCCGCCGGTCAGCGACACGGGCCGGGTCAACGGCTTCGTCCGCTGCGGCGGGCCGCTGCCGGGACACGAGGTCGCCGTGCGCGACGACCAGGGAAGGCCCCTTCCCGATCTTCATGTCGGGCGCATAAAAGTGCGCGGACCGAGCGTCATGTCCGGGTATTTCGCGCAGCCCGAGCAGACGCGCCAGTCGCTGTCGCACGACGGCTGGCTCGACACGGGCGACATCGGCTACCTGGTCGAGGGCAGCATCGTCGTCACCGGCCGCCACAAGGACATGATCATCATCAACGGCCGCAACATCTGGCCGCAGGACATCGAGCACATCGCCGAGCGGCAGCCGGAACTGCGGTCGATGGACGCGTCGGCGTTCTTCGTGCTCGGTTCCGAAGACGAGGAAGTCGCCGTGGTCGTCGTGCAGTCGAACATCAACGATCCGGCGGAAGGCCGCAAGCTCACGCAGCGGCTCCATCGCGAAATTCACGAAGAGCTCGGCATTTCCTGCGTGATCGAGCTCGTGCCGCGGCACACGCTGCCGCGCACGTCGTCGGGCAAGCTGTCGCGGGCCGCCGCGCGCGAGGACTACCTCGAGCGGCGTGCGCAGGAGCGCAAGGCCGCGCGCAGCGGCGCCGGGGACGCGAGCCAGTCGGCGGTCGCCTCGGCCGCGTCGTAGGTTTAAGGCTCGAAGCGCCGGTAGCCCGCGCGGCCGGCGGCCGCGACGCGGCATTCCCGTTTCTTTCACGTCTCGATCCCGGCGTCGTCTGCTTGACCGTCCAACCCCAAGTCGCGCTCACCGGAGCGACCGGATTCATCGGCTCGGCGCTGCTGCCGTGGCTCGTCGAGGGCGGGTGGAGCGTGCGCGCGCTCTATCGCCGCCGGTCGGGGCGCACGCCGGTGCCGCAGCGCGGCGTCGAATGGGTCGAAGGCGATCTTGCCGACGAGCCATCGTTGCGTGCGCTCGTGACCGGCGCCGAGGCGATCGTTCACTGCGCCGGGACCGTGCGCGGCGCCGGCCGCGCCGGGTTCGAGCGGATCAACGCCGAAGGCACTCGCCGGCTCGTGCGAGTCGCCGCGAGCCTTACGCCGGCACCACGATTCCTGTTCATCTCCTCGCTGGCGGCGCGGATGCCCCAACTGTCGGCGTACGCCGCCAGCAAGCGCCACGGCGAGGTTGCGGTGGAAGCCGCCCCGGACCAGTTGCGCTGGACGGTGCTGCGCCCGCCTGCCGTCTATGGGCCCGGCGAGAAGGAGCTGCGGCCGCTTTTTCGCTGGGTGGCGCGAGGGCTGGCGCCGCTGCCCGCGGGAAGCACCGGGCGCTTTTCGCTGCTGTACGTCGACGATCTCGCGACCGCGGTGCTGCGCTGGCTCGCGGCCGACGCGGGCTACGGCCGCAGCTTCGAGCTCGATGACGGGCACGCCGGAGGCTACGATTGGGACACCGTGCTCGCCGTCGCGGGACGCGTGCTGCGCGGCGGCGCGACGGTCCATCGGCTGCCGATTCCCGTGGCGCTGTTGAAGCTCGCGGCCGCGGCCAATCTCGCGGCCGCGCGGCTTCTGGGTTACGACCCGATGCTGACCCCCGGCAAGGTGCGCGAGATCACCCACCCGGACTGGTTGTGCGATAGTCACGACTACGCCAGCACAATGGGCTGGCGGGCGGCCGTCGGGCTCGAAGAGGGCCTCGCCCGAGCCTACGCCACGCGAAAGCCATGAACGCCATGACAGGAAACGTTACCGTCGACTATCCGCAGATCGTGGCGGAGATTTGCGCCGAGCTCACGACGCTGACGCAAGGGCGCGTCGAGGTCGGCGAAGACACGGATTTGCTGGGCGACCTGGGCCTCGACTCGCTCCAGGTCATGAACCTCATGCTGCAGATCGAGGATCGGTTCGACATCTCCATTCCGGTCAGCATCCTTCCGGACGTGAAGACCGTCGGCGACCTCGCGAAGCAGATCGAGCAGCTCGTCCGGGCAAGCTGATGGGACTCTTCGACAAGTTCCAGGGCCTGGCGTCGGCGCGGCGCGAGCTCGAGACGATCGGCATCGATCCATTCGGCGTCGAGATCGAGCGCATCCTGTCGCCGACCGAAGGCATCATTCACGGCCGGCGGACCATTCTCGCCGGCACGAACAACTACCTCGGCTTGACCTTCGATCCCGACTGCGTCGCGGCGGCGAAGCAGGCGCTCGACACCGAAGGCACGGGCACGACCGGCTCCCGCATGGCGAACGGCAGCTATTCGAATCACCGCCGGCTCGAACGGGAGCTCGCGGCGTTCTACGAAATGCGCGACGCGATCGTGTTCTCGACGGGCTATCAGGCAAACCTCGGCCTGCTCGCGGGGCTCACGGGCCAGAACGACGTCGTGCTGCTCGATGCCGACTGCCACGCCAGCATCTACGACGGTTGCCGACTGGCCGGCGCGGAGGTCATCCGGTTTCGGCACAACAACGTCGACGACCTCGCGAAGCGCATGCGCCGGCTCGGAGCGCGCGCGGCCGACACGCTGATCGTGGTCGAAGGCATCTACAGCATGCTGGGCGATCGCGCGCCGCTCGCCGAGATCGTGGAGGTCAAGCGCGAGCTTCGGCGGCTACCTGCTCGTGGACGAAGCCCACTCGGTGGGGGTGCTGGGCGAGCGCGGCCGCGGGCTCGTCGAGGAAGTGGGCGTGCTCGCGGACGCGGACTTCATCGTGGGCACGTTCAGCAAGAGCCTGGGCGGCACCGGGGGCTTTTGCGTAAGCGACCTCCCGGCGCTCGATCTCGTCCGCTACTCGAGCCGTCCCTACATCTTCACCGCCTCGCCTTCGCCCGCGACGATCGCCTCGACGCGGCAGGCGCTCGTGAAGCTCGCGGCGGGGCGCGACCTCCGCGCCCGTCTCGCTGCGAACTACCGGCGGCTGCACGCGGAATTGACGGCGATGGGCTACACGCTGGGCGCGCCGGCGAGCCCGGTGATCGCCGTGGTGCTGAACGACCGGATGGAGGCGCTCCGCGTTCTGGAAGAGCCTGCGTGCAGCACGGCGTCTACGTCAACCTGATGCTGCCGCCCGCCACGCCCAACGGCGTCTCGCTCATCCGCTGCAGCGTAAGCGCCGCCCACACGGAGGAGCAGATCTCCGCCGTCAGCGCGGCGTTCGCCGACTTGCGGTCGGCGGCGGGCATCGTCGCCGCGGAGCTCGGCACCGGCGCTTGAGACGGGGTCACCCGCGTCGCGCGCCCGGATGAAGCTCTTTCTCGCCTTCAGCCGCGCCTATCCCGCGCAAAGCGCGCTGGTGCTGGGCGCGCTGGTGCTCGCGAGTCTCCTGGAAGGCGTCGGCCTCACGACGCTGTTGCCGCTCCTGAGCGCGCGTGGCGGCGACGGGGCGCGACGTCGGGGCTCGGCGCCGCGGTGACGCGTGTCCTGGCGGTGGTCGGACTCACGCCGACGGTCGGCGTGCTCCTCTCGATCGTCGTCATCGGCATGGTCCTGAAGAGCGTGCTCGTGCTGGCGGCGAACAAGCAGGTCGGCTACACGGTCGCGCGCGTGGCGACGGATCTGCGCCTCGACTTCATTCGATCGCTCCTGGGTGCGCGCTGGGAATACTACCTGCGGCAGCCGATCGGGGCGCTCTCCAACAGCCTCGCCACCGAGGCGACGCGCGGCGCCGAATCGTATCTCTACGGCGCGACCGTCCTCGCGCTTTGCATCCAGGCGACGGTCTATTCGATCATCGCGCTGCTCGTGTCGTGGCGAGCGACGCTCGTGGCGCTCGCCGCCGGCGTGGTGTTCATCTTCCTGCTGAACCGGCTGGTGCACAAGTCGCGTCGCGCCGGGGCGAAGCAGACCAAGCTCCTGCGCTCGCTGCTCGCGCGCCTCGCCGACAACCTGCAATCGGTCAAGCCGTTGAAGGCGATGGCCCGCGAGAACCTCGCCAACGTGCTGCTCGAAGGCGACACGACGCAGTTGAACCGTGCGCTGCAGAAGGACGTCTTCAGCAAGGAGGCGCTGCGGGCGCTGCAGGAGCCGATGCTCGCGATCCTGATCGCGTCCGGGCTCTACGTGGCGCTGGTGGAGTTCGGGATGTCGCTCGCGTCGGTGATGCTGCTCGCGTTCCTGCTCGTGCGCGTTCTCCTGTACATGAGCCGGATGCAGCGCGAGTACCAGAAGATGGTCACGTGCGAGAGCGCCTACTGGTCGATGCGGGCGGCGATCGACGGAGCGAAGAGCGAGAGCGAGAATCCGCCGGACGGCGTTTCGCCCGCGCTCGCGCGCGAGATCCGCTTCGAAGGCGTGGGCTTTCGCTATCGCGACCACTGGATCCTGCGCAACGTGGCGCTCGCGATTCCCGCCGGCGGCATCACGGTGATCGTCGGCTCGTCCGGCGCCGGCAAGACGACGGTCATCGACCTCGTCACCGCGCTGCTGCGCCCGCAGGAAGGCGAAATCTGGATCGACGACCTGCCGCTGGCAGCAGGTCGACTGGCGTGCGTGGCGCCGGATGATCGGCTACGTGCCGCAGGACACGGTGCTCCTGCACGACACCGTTCGCAACAACGTGACGTTGGGCGATCCGGAGCTGACCGAAGCCGACGCCGTGACCGCGCTGCGCGCAGCGGGCATCTGGGAGGTCGTCTCGGCGATGCCCGAAGGTCTGGATACGATCGTCGGAGAGCGCGGCGGCAAGCTCTCGGGCGGTCAACGGCAACGCGTCGCGATCGCGCGCGCGTTGGCGCATCGGCCGCGCCTCCTGATCCTCGACGAGGCGACGAGCGCGCTCGATCCGGAAACGGAGGCCGCGATCTGCCGCACGCTCGAGGGGCTGCGCGGAGAGCTCACCATCGTGGCGATATCGCACCAGTCTCCGCTGGTCGAGGTCGCGGATCGCGTCTATCGGATGGGAGACGGCACGGCAACGCTCGTCGCTGCCGACGCGCATCCGCGCTCGGCGGCGCCGACCGTCGCGACAGCCCGGCGCGCCTAGTGGCGCTTGGTGCCCATCAGCTGCAGCGATTCAGGGGTTCCCGCGGCCGCACCCACTCCACGGTCTTGCCGAAGAGCGACACGCCGACGAATCCGCGAATCTTCAGCGAGCCGTCTTCCTCCACGTGGATCGTGCTGTTGAAGGTTCGGCCGTCGTTCGGGTTGTAGATGAAACCGCGGTACCAGCTCGGCGCCTCGCCCGGCCTGAAGCCGGTCATGATCTTGAGACCGCACAGCGGGCGGTCGCGAAGCGTCGCGTCGGGGTTGTTCTGGTCGCGCTTCGGCGCGCCGCCCGACGTCGGCTTCTTGAGCCAGTAGATCCGCCCGCACAGGAGGCCGTCGCACTCTTCGATCCACACCGCGACCTTGTGCTTGGAGGCGTCGCGGTTGTCGACCCAGAGACCATGAAGTCCTGGGGCGGCTGAACGCTCCGGTGCTGCGGCGTGCGCGGGGACGTGGAGCGCGAAACCGACGAGGGTCGTCGCGACGCATAGACGGCGCGCGACGCGCCGGAGGTCAGCCGCCACTGGCGCGCGGATTGGCGGGATAGGTGCCGAACACCCAATCCCACGCCGGAGAGCTCACGCCGTAGCGCACGCCCTTGGCCCCGTAGTGATGCTGCAGGTGATAGACCTTGAGGAAGTGCAGGAGCTTCGAGCGCATCGGGAAGTGATGCGTCGCGTAGTGGATGTAGTCGTAGGCGAGGTAGCCGATCAGGAAGAACGCGATGAACGGCTCGACCCACGGCGCGGGCACGAGCAGCTTGAAGATCGCGTACAGGACGATGAACAGGAGGATGCCGCCCGCGGGCGGCATGACGAGACGCGACTTGTCCCGCGGCGTCGCATGGTGCACGCCGTGGAACAGGAACACGAGATACTTGCCGGCGCGGCTTTGCGCGGGATAGTGGAACACGAAGCGATGAAGGCAATACTCGGTCAGCGTCCAGATGAAGAGCGCCAGGGCCGCAATCCCGGCAAGCCCGGTGGCAGGGAGACCGTGGACGGCGACGCTGCGCCATAGCAGCACTGCGGCAACCGGCCCCCAGAACAGCAGGGGTACGAGGGGATGCACGTGCGTCAGCGCCTCCAGAACGTCATTCTGGAAAAGCCGGACGGAGTCTTCCGTCCGCTTCGCTTCAACGGGGTCCGGCATGGGCATTTTTCGGGAGCTGGATTGCAATTTTAGCAGGACGGGAAAAAGACCGCCCGTGACCCCAAGCCGGCGACTCAGGTGGCGAGCCAGCCGGTCAGATCGCGGTCGAGGAGCCGCGAGAGGAGCTCCACGTCGGGCCGCAGCGTTTCGCGCACGACGTCTTTCGTCGCCTGCGGCAGTGGGGCCGGCGACGCGGGGACCTTGTTCCACTTCGTGATTCGCTTGATGAGGCCGGGTTTCTTCGAGCCGTCCGGGTTGTACTTCCTGCGTGCGCTGCTGCAGCGTCTCCATCATCTTGCCGCCCTTGCGTGGCCGGCACGAACAGCATCCGCTGCAGCCAGCGATACCGGTACATCCGGCTTTCGTACCTCGACTCGAAGCGCGTCTGGCCGTCGTAGTCGACGCCGAGGAAATCGAGGGCGCCGCGATAGACCCGAAGAGGATCCGCCGCTGAGGTCGTCGAACACGACGACGTGCGAGCGCTCGCGGCCGGCCATGGCGAAGAGCCGTTCCACCTGGGCGCCGAGCTGCGCGACCTTGCTGTACAGGAGGAGACGAGGGTCGAGGCAGTGCCGCGGCACGTTCTCTCCTCGCGCTCGTGCCGGCTCGAGCGCCCACGCACGAGCGAAATCCGGCTCGTCCTCCTGCAGCAGGAACCGCATCCGAAGGTGATACGACGGCAGCATGGTCAGCGGGTTGCGGACGAGCGCGATGAAGCGCGCTTCCGGATTGATGCGCCGGATCCGTTCGATGGCCGCGGGAAGGTAGAGATACGACACCGATCCTTCGCCGACCGCGCGGTGCGCGCTCCGCGTAGTGGCCGAAGCAGCGCTCGAGGTAATCGCGCGCGAGCTCGGCCTCGGTCGGGTCGCGGGTGAGCTGCGTGAAGTAGTGCGGCTCCTTGGGCTGCGAGAAGCAGATCTGCGGGTTCCGCGCGAGATAGCGGCAGAACGACGTCGTGCCGCACCGCGGCGCGCCGACGACGAAGAAATCCGGAAAGGGAGGCAAGGGCTGCGCTGGAGTTTGCGGGGTCGGGAGGATAGCGCGATTCCGCGACGAGCGCCGCCAACGCTTAGCCCGCGCCCTGCCAGGGCATGGCGGGGTCGCGGCCGGTGTGGCCGAGACCGCGTGAACGAAAAAACTACGCGAAAACTACGCGGACTGGGCTTGCTTGCGGCGCTTGAGGTTGACGCCGACGCCCGCCCCAATGGCGAGGAGCACGACCGTGACGATCGTTCCCTTCCACGTCGACTCCTCGGGAGCGGGTGCTTCCGCCGCTCTGCTGCACCACTGCTTCCGGCGCCGCGGCTTCCGGCGCCTGCGAAGTTGCGCGCTGCTCCTCGACGGCGGCGGTGGTGATCGCCTTGACCCGGCGCATCATCTCCGGGGACGTGGCGGACGGGTCCGCCGTCGGCATGCCGGCGGCTTCCCGCGCGGCTCTTTCCTTGTTCGCCTGATAGGTTGCCTTGCAGCGCTCCCTTTCAGCGTGATCGGTCGGGTGAGAGGTTTCGCACACGCGGAGCGCCCTCGCGTCCCTCGCCTCGGGCGAACCCACGACCCGGACGCATTCCTGGTGCTCGGGGGTGCCGACGTAGGGAAAGCGACGATCGCAATCGCCGAACGACCAAAGACGCATCTCCTCGGTCGTGGTGACGGCGCGGTGCGCGCGGCGTTCTGCGCGAAGGCGTTGGCGCACAGCATCGAGGCCGAGAGCGAGCGCCACGACCGATGTGGCGACCCGTACGAAACTGCGATTGTCCGATGTCCTTGTCATTGCTTTTCCCCACGCGTAGATCGCTCCCGGCCATGGTCCGCGGGAACTGCGAAAGGAAAAAGCAAGATCCG
Source organism: uncultured Gammaproteobacteria bacterium (assembly GCA_963817195.1). Lineage (GTDB taxonomy): Bacteria > Pseudomonadota > Gammaproteobacteria > Steroidobacterales > Steroidobacteraceae > SCUD01. The sequence continues at coordinate 8,824 of CAWFNJ010000002.1, read as the reverse complement.
GGCCTGACTCGGTCCGCGGCAGTTGTACTGTTCAGACGGACGCGATCGCGGCGCGCCTCAGTTATCCGGCGCAGGCGGCGAGGATGCGGGCTTCGGCGTCCAGAGCACCGCGACCATTGCCGCGACGACCAGCGCCAGCGCGATCCATTCGGCCGGTCCCGGCCGCTCGCCGAGCAGCAGCATTCCGGAGAACACGCCGACGATCGGCACCGGCAGCGACGACATCGACGACACCGCGACCGGCAGCGTGCGCGCGAGCGGTGAACCACGCCCAGTGCGCGAGCGTGCCGGCGAGGAAGATGTTGTAGAGCGAGCGCGAACCAGGCGCCGCCTGACAGGTCGTGCAGCGAGCACGGGCCCGAAGAACGGCGCGAGGATGGCGAGCGGCACCCAGCCCAGCAGCATCATCCAGCCGGAGAGACGTGTTCTGCGACAGCGGCAGCTTCCACTTGCGCAGCAGCACGGTGCCGAACGCCCACGAGATCGACGGCGCCGAGGATCAGGAGCGCGGCGACGGGCGTGCGTCCGAGGTGGCGGATGTCGTCGCCGAGCAGCAGACGCCATTCCCAGCATGCCGAGCGCGAGGCCGACGATCTTGCGCGCGCGACAGCGGCTCGTGCAGCAGCACGAGCGAGAACAGCACGCTCCAGACCGGCATCGTGAACGCGAGGATCGCGCTGCGCCCGGCGGGCAGCTGCTGGAGGCCGAACAGCAGCGAGCCCGTTCCAGCCGGTGATGTTGAAGAGCGCGAGCACGCGCGACCTTGCCCCACATCGCGCGCGGAATCGCGGATCGAGTCGCCGGCGAGCTTCGCGATCAGCGAGCAGGCCGCAGCGCGCGCGAACGGCAGCGTGAGCGCGCGAAACGTGAGCGGCGGCGACTTCCGGCACGCCCATCTTGAGCACCGGCCAGTTGCAGCCCCAGACCAGGGTGAGCATCGCGATCGGGATCAGCGCACGCGCGCGTGACGTGCTGCGCGGGCTCGCCGTCGCGCTGTGCGGCGCTCGCGTCGGCCGCCCGAGGTCGCGCTCACCGGTCCCTCGCCGACGGCGGCGTCGCCGTACTTGCTCTGCGTGCAGCGCGCGCGCCTGCGTGACCCACCCGTCGCGGCGGATGCGTCCGGGAAATTCGGGGAGCTTCGCGTCGAACTCGTCGATGTCGCGCTCGGTCCAGCGCGCGATCTGGCGATAGGTCGTGATGCCGAGCTGCTGCAGCATGCGCTCGAGCACCGGGCCGACGCCGACGATGAGCTTCAGGTCGTCGGGCGCCCCGGCGCCGAAGAAGGGCGGCGGCGCGTTGTCCTCGAGATCGACGACGAGTTGCCGATAGCGCGCGGTCTCGCCGCGTCGCGGCCGCCAGCTCGCCGAAGACGCGGCGGCGGTCCGCGGCGAGATCGGTCAGTTGGGCGAGCGCCGCATCGCGCGCTGACCTGCGCGCGACGCAGCATCGCGGTCTCCGCCTCGAGGCTGCGGATGATCCGCGCGCGCTCGGCGATCGCGCGCTCGATCGCGCTGTCGGGCGGAGGTCCGCAGTGGACGGCGCCGCAATGGGCGCGGAGTCGTCGCGCCGGAGCAGGTGAAGCCGGCTCGAGCGCCGGTGGCGCGGCCTCCGGCGGCCGAGTCGTGCGAAATCGCCAGCGGGCGCGAGTTGCGCCTTCGCTGGCGCGCACCGACGATCAAGCCGATCGCGAGCGCGATCGCAATGGCGACGAGTGCGGCGAGAATCGACACGGGATTGGCGGCGGCGAACGGTCGGCTGATTGGAAGCGAAGAGCGAGGCGCGTGCCGGCGAGCGAACGCGCCGTCCTCGCGGGCGGAGCATTATCGCGACAGTAGCCGAGTGGCAACCCGAGTGGCAAACCGAGTGCGCCGCGGCCTCGCGAGGGCCGCCTGCTAGAATCGACGGCCGCTCTTCCCGACTCGCCCATGTCCGATCCCGACCGACCGTCCATCGCCCCCGACCGGCGGGGAGCCGCGACGCGCCGGACGGTTGCGGCAGCCGCGGCGCGAGCGGAGCCGCAGCGCCGCGCGCGGCAACCGACGCACCGCGTCGCCAAGTCGCACGGTTTCGATGGCCCTGTTGATCGGCGCGGTGGCGCTCGCCGTCGCCGCCGCCGCTGCTGTCTGGCTCGACGGCAGGCGCGCGCAGCAGGCGCTGCGCGTCGAGGTCGCGCAGCGGCTCGCCGGCATCGAGTCGTCGGCGCAGGCCGACGCGAAGGCGCAGACGCAGCTCGCGACCGAGCTGCGCGACGCGCAGGCGAAAATCGCGCTGCTCGAGGCGCGGCTCGCCGAATCGCAGGCGCAGCAGGCGGCGCTGGAGGCGCTGTACCGCGATCTCGCGCCGTCGCGCGACGAGATCGCGCTCTCCGAGATCGAGCAGGTGCTGCTGGTCGCGAGCCAGCAGCTGCAGCTCGCGGGCAACGTGCCGTCGGCGCTCACCGCGCTGCAGCTCGCCGACGCCAAGCTGCAGCGCCTCGACCGCCCGCAGTTCGTGCCGCTGCGGCGCGCGCTGTCGCGCGACATGGATCGGCTGAAGGCCGTGCCGTACGTCGACGTCGCCGGCATGAGCCTGAAGCTCGATCAGGCGATCGCCGCCGTCGACACGCTGCCGCTCGCGATGGACGAGCGCGTGCCGCCGCCCGCGCCGGACAAGGCGGCGCCGCCCGCCGACGAGTCCGCGTGGCGGCGGCTGCTGCGCGAGATCTGGGACGACATGCAGGCAGCTGATCCGCATCGAAGTCGCCGACCGTCCGGCGGCGCCGCTCGTGCCCGTCGCGCAGCAGTACTTCCTGCGCGAGAACCTGAAGCTGCGGCTCCTGACCGCGCGCATCGCGCTGCTCGCGCGCGACGACGCGAGCTTCGAGGCCGATCTCGCCGCGGTCGACGCTGGCTCAAGCAGTACTTCGACACGCGCGCGAAGCCGGTGCAGGCGCTGCAGGCGACGATCAAGCAGCTCGCGGCGACGCCGATGCCCGGCGAGATGCCCGACCTGACGCGCAGCCTCGAAGCGGTGCGCGTGCTGCGGCTCGCGCAGGATCGCGCGGCGCCGCGACGCGGAGCCGCGACGGCGCCGCGCGACGCGCTGAGCGCACCGGCCGCCGTGCGCGTCCTCTTCTGGTTCCTGCTGCTCGCCGCGCGCGGCGGTCGCCGTCGCGCTGGCGGCCAGGCTCACGACGCGGCTACGCGCTGTTCGTCGCGCCGCCGTATCGCGTCGAGCTGTCGCTCAACCTGCTGCTCATCGTGCTGCTCGTCGCGGCTTCGTCGTCGGCTACGCTGCTGCTGCGCATCGTCGTGCGCACGCTGCGCGCTGCCCGAGGAAGTGCGCGCGTTCCGGCGCGCCAGCAGCAACGCGAGCGCGCGCGCGCGAAGCAGGACGCCGCGGTGGTCGCGCTGCTCGAAGGCCGCTACGGCAAGCGCGCGCCAGTTCGCGGAGGAGGCGCTGGCGATTCCGCAATCGTCGGGGCTTGTCGGCGCTGGTCGCGCGCGCGCGCCGCGATCGACACGCGCGACTTCGACGCCGCCGAGGCGCTGCTCGCGCGGCCCGATGCGCAGGCGCCGAGCCTCGCCGTGCCGCGGCTGATGCTCGAAGCCGAGATGAAGCTCGAGCAGGGTCAGCCGCGCGAGGCGCTCGCGCATGCTGCGGCGCTGCGCAAGGAAGCGGGCTCGCACACCGCGGCGCTGCGGCTCGAGCTGCGCGCGCTGCAGGCGCGCGCGGCCGCTACGCCGAGATTCCGCCGCTCGTCGACCAGCTCGTCAAGCGCAAGGTGTACGGCGCGACGCGAGGGCGATCTGGTCCGCGCGGCGGCGCACGCGCAGGAGCTCGCGCGCGGCTGCACGACGCCGCGGGCTTGCGCGCGTACTGGAGCCGGCTGTCCGATGCCGAGCAGCGCATGCCGAAGATCGCGCGCGCGGCCGCGCACAGCTTCATCGCGCTCGGCGGCGATCGCGAGGCGGCCGACATCCTCGCGCGCAGCCTCGAGCGCGACTGGAATCCCGAGCTCGTCGCGCTCTACGCGCGAGTGCCGCGCCGGCCGACGCGACGCGCGCAGCTCGAGCAGGCCGAGCGCTGGCTCGCTCGAGCACAACCAGGATGCGACGCTGCTCTACGCGCTCGGCGTGCTGTGCGAGCGCGCGCAGCTGTGGGGCAAGGCGCAGACGTATCTCGAGGCGAGCCTCGCGCTCGACGACCGCTGGCGCACGCACGTGGCGCTGGGCGAGCTGCTTGGCGCGGCTCGGCGCGGCACGACGAAGCGAATGCGCATCTCGCCGCGGCGCTCAAGCTCGCGCTCGCGGAGCTCGAGCGCGCGACCGATGCCGCACCGCCGGCTGCGCGCATGCGCCGACGCGCTTCGGCTCGGCGGCTGCGCCGCGTAGGTGAAGCTGTCGGCGAAGAACTCCTCGGGCGGCAGGCGCGCGCGTCGCGGTGAACGTCGTGCGCGCGGCGTCGATCATCGCCGGCCCGCCGCAGGCGTAGACCTGATAGCCGGACAGATCGCGCGAAATCGTCCAGCACCGCCTGGTGCACGAAGCCGGTGCGGCCGGGCCAGCGTCCTCCGGCGCGCGGCTCCGACAGCACCGGGATGAACGTGAAGTTGCGGCTGCGCCGCTGCCACTTGCCCGGGCAGATCGGGCAGGTAGAGATCGCGCTGCGCGCGCACGCCCCAGTAGAGCACCATCGGCCGCGCTCGATGCTCGTGATGGAGCGCGTGCTCGATCATCGCCTTGATCGGCGCGAAGCCGGTGCCGCCGGCGACGAAGATGATCGGCTTGTCGGATTCCTCGCGCAGGAAGAACGTGCCGAGCGGCCCTTCGAAGCGCAGGATCTCGCGGCCCTTGTACTGCGTGAACAGCTGGTCGGTGAAAAAGCCGCCCGGCACGTGGCGGATGTGCAGCTCGAGCAGCGCGTCGTCGTGCGGCGGCGTCGCGAGCGAGAAGCTGCGCCGGCGGCCGTCCTTCAGCAGGAAATCGATGTACTGGCCGGCGAGGATACTGCAGCCGCTCGTTCGCCGGCAGCTTGAGCGACGATCGCGACGTCGGGGGCGGGCTTGTCGATCGACTCGATCCGGCACGGCAGCCGCTTGATCCGGATGTCGCCGGCGCGGCGCACCTCGCGCACCTCGATCACGAGATCGGTCAGCGGCTTGCGCGCAGCAGAACAGCGCGAGCCCTGCGCGCTTCTCGTCGTCGGTCAGCGTCGACGCCTGGTACGGGCCGTAGTCGACGTTGCCCGTCGAGGATCTTGCCCTTGCACGTTCCGCACGCGCCGTTGCGGCAGCCGTACGGCAGCATCAGGTCGGCGCGCATCGCCGCCGCGAGCACGGTCTCGTCGTCGTCGCAGGCGAACGAGTGATCGCTGGGCTTTATGGTAATCTGGATGCGGCATGGCGACGACGCTGATTCGAGAGTCGCGCGTCATGCGCGCGACGACGCAGGTCGCGAGCGTGATCCGGGTTTTGTTGATCGGCTGCGGCGACGTCGCGCTGCGCACCGCGCGACCTGCTGCGCATCGCAAGGTGCGGCTCTACGGTCTCACGCGCCGCGCCGACGACGTCGCGAAGCTGCGCGCGCACGGCATCGTGCCCGATCGTCGGCGACCTCGATCGCTCGCGCACGCTTCGACCGCCTGCGCACGGCGCCGTTCGCGGTGCTGCATTTCGCGCCGCCGCCGTCCGACGGCCGCGACGATCCGCGCACGCAGCAAGCTGATCGCGGCGCTGGCGCGGGCGCGAATTATACCACAGCGCTTCGTCTACATTTCGACGTCGGGCGTGTACGGCGATTGCGCCGGCGCGCGCGTCGCCGAAACGCGTCCGCGCCGCGCGCAGACGCCGCGCGCGCGGCGGCGCGTCGCCGCCGAGGACCGGCTGCGCGCGTGGGCGCGCGCGCTACGGCGTCGCGCTCGTCGATCCTGCGCGCGCCCGGCATCTACGCGGAGACGCGGCTGCCGCTCGAGCGCATCCGGCAGGGCACGCCGGTGCTCGCGCCGGACGACGACGTGTTCACCAATCACATCCACGCCGACGATCTCGCGCGCGCCGCCGTCGCCGCGCTGTTCCGCGGCAAGCCCAACCGCGCCTACAACGTCAGCGACGACGCCGAGCTGAAGATGGGCGGCTGGTTCGACGCGGTCGCCGACGCCTTCCACCTGCCGCGCCCGCCGCGCGTGTCGTGGGAGGAGGCCGAGCAGCGCATCGCGCCGATGCTGCTGTCGTTCATGAGCGAATCGCGGCGGCTGTCCAACGCGCGGATGAAGCGCGAGCTGCGCGTGCGGCTCGCGCTATCCGACGCCGCAGCGCTGCTCGCCGACGATCGCGCCGCGCGAGCTGAAGAAGCAGCTCGCGCTGCCGCTGTGAGCGCAGCGCGACGCCGGCGAGCCGTCGCCGCAGCCGCGCCGACCGCTGGCGATGCGTCGCGCGCGGCTCGACGCCTACGAGCGGCTGATCCGGCTCGACAAGCCGATCGGCACGCTGCTGCTGCTGTGGCCGACGCTGTCCGCGCTGTGGCTCGCGGCGCTCGGCGCGCCGCGCGGTGTCGCTCGTGCTCATCTTCGCGATCGGCACGCTGCTGATGCGCTCGGCCGGCTGCGCGTTCAACGACTGGGCCGACCGCGATTTCGACGCGCACGTCGAGCGCACGGCGCGACCGGCCGCTCGCCGCCGGCGAGATCGCGCCGTGGGAGGCGCTGGCGGTCGGCGCCGTGCTCGCGCTCCTGCGCGTTCCTGCTCGTGCTGCCGATCAACCGCGACGACGATCCTGCTGTCGGTCCCGGCGCTCGCGATCGCGATCGCCTATCCGTTCTTCAAGCGCTTCTTCGCGCTGCCGCAGGCGTTCCTCGGCATCGCGTTCTCGTTCGGCATTCCGATGGCGTTCGCCGCGGTGCTACGGCGACGTGCCGCCGATCGGCTGGTGTGCTGCTCGCGCTCAACCTGTTCTGGGTGATCGCCTACGACACCGAGTACGCGATGGTCGACCGCGACGACGACGTGAAGCTCGGCCTGCGCACCTCGGCGATCACGTTCGGCCGCTTCGACGTCGCCGCGGTCATGTTCTGCTACGCGGTCTACCTCGCGGGCATGGCGTGGGTCGGCGTGCGACTGGCGGATGGGGCCGTCGTACTACGTCGGGCTTGCCGTGGCGCTCGCGCTGCGCGGTGTATCACTGTCGGCTCATCCGCAGGCGCGAGCGCGCCGCGTGCTTCCGCGCGTTCCTCGCACAATCACTGGCTCGGGCTTCGCGGTGTTCGCCGGCGTCGCGCTCGACTACGCGTGCGACTGTCGGCGCTGGCCGCACGCGCTGTGAGTGACGCCGCGTCGCTGAGCGCGCGCAGCGCGCGGGCATCGCGCGCCGCGCGCAGCGCGGGTTGCCGCCGGTGCTCGCGCCGCGACGCGCGCGTGCTGATCCTCGGCAGCTTTCCGGGCGAGGCGTCGCTCGCCGCGCGGCAGTACTACGCGCATCCGCGCAATCATTTCTGGCCGCTGATGGGCGCGCTGCTCGACGAGCCGCTCGCCGACGCTCCCCTACCGCGCGCGGCTCGCGCGCGTTGCGCGCGCACGGCGTCGGACTGTGGGACGCGATCGTCGCCTGCGAGCGCGCGGGCAGCCTCGACGCCGCGATCCGCGACGCCGAGCGCGGCGAGATCGCGCGCGTGCGCCGCGCGCGCGCCGCGCGCTGCGCGCTCGTCTGCTTCAACGGCGAGACCGCCGCGCGCGCCGCGCCCGCGTGGCGCGACGCGGGCTACGCGACGCTGCGTGCTGCCGTCGACGTCGCCGGCGTACACGCGGCCGTTCGCCGAGAAGCTCGCCGCCTGGCGGCGATCGGCGATTTCCGCGAGCGCGCGACTGACCGCGATGATCGACGCGCAGTGGCGGAATGCGATGCGCGCGGCGTTCGGCTCGCGAAGCTGTCGGGCTGCGCGACTGATTCGCGGTCGCGCGGCCGCATGCTCGCCGATCCGCCGGTCGCGACGCCCGCCGTCGCGCCGCTCGTTCCCGAGCGCGTGACGTTCGATTCGTTCGACCGCGATCCCGCGACGGGCGCGCCGGTGCGGATCTCGGCGCTGCTGTTCCGGCCCGAGGGCAGCGACGAGCGCGCGCCGGCGGTCGTCGCGCTGCACGGCTGCGGCGGCATGTACAGCACGGTGAAGTCGCGTCGCGACGAGCTGTCGCTGCGGCATCAGGCGATGGCGGAGCTCCTGGTCGCGCGAAGGCTACGTCGTGCTGTTCCCCGACAGCTTCCGCTCGCGCGGTCGCGACGAGATCTGCACGATCGAGAATCGCCGCGCACGATCACGCAGGTCAACCGGCGCCTCGACACGCAGGGCGCGCTCGCCTTTCTGCAGGCGCGCGCGACGTCGCGCCCGACCGTATCGCGGTGCTCGGCTGGTCGCACGGCGGAAGCGCGGTGCTCGCGGCGCTCAACGTCGAGCGCCCGCGGTGGCCGCGCAGTTGGAGCGCGCGCCGTCGCCGCCGTACTTTCGCGCGGGCGTCGCGTTCTATCCAGGCTGCATCGAGTCGCTGCGCGCGAAGGACGGATACGCGATCGCCGCGCCGCTTCGCCTCTTCATCGCGGGCAGCGACGACTGGACTGCCCCGCGGCCCTGCATCGATCTGGCCGCCCGGCTCTTCGCCGCGGGCGAGCCGGTGAAGATCACCGTCTATCCGGACACGTATCACGGCTTCGACGGACCGCCGAGCAGGAGCGGCTGCGTCTCGAGGTGCCGAACGGCGTCCATCCGGGAGCAGGGCGTCACCGTCGCGCCCAATCCCGAGGCGCGCGACGACGCGTACGCGCCTCAAGGCGTTCCTGCGCGACAAGATTGCCCTCCC
>CAWFNJ010000001.1:0-315677 GCA_963817195.1 uncultured Gammaproteobacteria bacterium | reverse complement strand
GACGGCGTGCCGATGGCGACGCCGGTGTTCGACGGCGCGAGCGAGGCCGAGATCAAGGGCCTGCTCGAGCTCGCCGACCTGCCGGTGTCCGGCCAGACCATGCTGACCGACGGCCGCACGGGCGAGGCTTTCGACCGGCAGGTGACGGTCGGCTACATGTACATGCTGAAGCTGAACCACCTGGTCGACGACAAGATGCACGCGCGCTCGACCGGGCCGTACAGCCTCGTCACCCAGCAGCCGCTCGGCGGCAAGGCGCAGTTCGGCGGGCAGCGCTTCGGCGAGATGGAGGTCTGGGCGCTCGAGGCCTACGGCGCCTCGTACACGCTGCAGGAAATGCTGACCGTCAAGTCCGACGACGTGAACGGCCGCACCAAGATGTACAAGAACATCGTGGACGGCAACCACTCGATGGACGCCGGCATGCCGGAGTCGTTCAACGTGCTGGTCAAGGAAATCCGTTCGCTCGCGATCAACATCGAGCTCGAGCAGGCAAGGGTGATCGAATGAAAGACCTCATGAAGTTCTTCAAGCCGCAGGCCCAGGTCGAGAATTTCGACTCGATCCGCATCGCGCTGACGTCGCCGGAGATGATCAAGTCCTGGTCGTACGGCGAGGTGCGCAAGCCCGAGACGATCAACTACCGCACCTTCAAGCCGGAGCGCGACGGCCTGTTCTGCGCGAAGATCTTCGGGCCCGTGAAGGACTACGAGTGCCTGTGCGGCAAGTACAAGCGCCTCAAGCACCGCGGCGTCGTCTGCGAGAAGTGCGGCGTCGAGGTGACGCAGTCGAAGGTCCGCCGCGAGCGCATGGGCCACATCGAGCTGGCGAGCCCGGTCGCCCACATCTGGTTCCTGAAGTCGCTGCCGTCGCGCATCGGCCTGATGGTCGACATGACGCTGCGGGACCTCGAGCGAGTGCTCTACTTCGAGGCCTTCGTGGTCGTCGACCCGGGCATGACGCCGCTCGAGCGCGGCCAGCTCCTGTCGAACGAGATGTACCTCGAGGCGATCGAGAAGTACGGCGACGAGTTCGACGCGCGCATGGGCGCCGAGGCGATCCTCGAGCTGCTGAAGACGATCGACCTCGCGACCGAGACCGGCAAGGTCCGTGGCGAGATCGAGGGCACGACGTCGGAGACCAAGATCAAGCGCCTGACCAAGCGCCTGAAGCTGCTCGAGTCGTTCATCGAGTCCGGCAACAGCCCGCAGTGGATGGTGCTGACCATGCTGCCGGTGCTGCCGCCCGACCTGCGCCCGCTGGTGCCGCTCGACGGCGGCCGCTTCGCGACGTCGGACCTGAACGACCTGTACCGCCGCGTCATCAACCGCAACAACCGCCTGCGCCGGCTGCTCGAGCTGAACGCGCCGGACATCATCGTGCGCAACGAGAAGCGCATGCTGCAGGAGTCGGTGGACGCGCTGCTCGACAACGGCCGCCGCGGCCGCGCGATCACGGGCACCAACAAGCGCCCGCTGAAGTCGCTCGCCGACATGATCAAGGGCAAGCAGGGCCGCTTCCGCCAGAACCTGCTCGGCAAGCGCGTGGACTACTCGGGCCGCTCCGTCATCGTGGTCGGCCCGACGCTGCGCCTGCACCAGTGCGGCCTGCCGAAGAAGATGGCGCTCGAGCTGTTCAAGCCGTTCATCTTCCACAAGCTCCAGCTGCGCGGGCTCGCGACGACGATCAAGGCCGCCAAGCGCCTGGTCGAGCGCGAGGGCCCGGAAGTGTGGGACATCCTCGAGGAGGTCATCCGCGAGCACCCGGTGCTGCTGAACCGCGCGCCGACGCTGCACCGCCTCGGCATCCAGGCATTCGAGCCGGTGCTGATCGAGGGCAAGGCGATCCAGCTGCACCCGCTCGTCTGCACCGCGTTCAACGCCGACTTCGACGGCGACCAGATGGCCGTGCACGTGCCGCTGTCGCTCGAGGCCCAGCTCGAGGCGCGCGCGCTGATGCTGTCCTCGAACAACATCCTGTCGCCCGCGAACGGCGACCCGATCATCGTGCCGTCGCAGGACGTCGTGCTCGGCCTCTACTACCTGACGCGCGAGCGCGCCGGTGCGAAGGGCGAGGGCATGATCTTCGCCGACGTGCGCGAAGTGCACCGCGCGCACGAGACGCGCGAGGCCGAGCTGCACGCCTCGGTGAGGGTGCGCATCGTCGAGTGGATCAAGAGTCGGCCGAGGGTGCGCTGAAGGAAAAGCGCCGGCTGGTGAAGACCACCGTCGGGCGCGCGCTGCTCTCGGAGCTGCTGCCGCGCGGCCTCCCGTTCGAGCTCGTCAACCAGGACATGACCAAGAAGCGCGTGCAGGCGGTCATCAACTCCTGCTACCGCGCGCTCGGCCTCAAGGAGACCGTGATCTTCGCCGACCGGCTGATGTACACGGGCTTCTCGTACGCGACCCGGTGCGGCGATCTCGATCGGCGTGGACGACATGATGGTCCCGCCGCAGAAGCAGAAGATCCTCGGCACCGCCGAGCAAGGAAGTGAAGGAGATCCAGGACCAGTACGAGTCCGGCCTCGTCACCAACGGCGAGCGCTACAACAAGGTCGTCGACATCTGGTCGCGCACCAACGACCAGATCGGCAAGGCGATGATGGACCAGCTGCGCTTCGAGGAAGGGCACCGACCGCAAGGGCCGCAAGGTCCAGCAGGGCTCGTTCAACTCCATCTTCATGATGGCCGACTCCGGCGCGCGCGGCTCCGCGGCGCAGATCCGCCAGCTGGCCGGCATGCGCGGCCTGATGGCGAAGCCGGACGGCTCGATCATCGAGACGCCGATCACGGCGAACTTCCGCGAGGGCCTGAACGTCCTGCAGTACTTCATCTCGACCCACGGCGCCCGCAAGGGCCTCGCGGACACCGCGCTGAAGACCGCGAACTCCGGCTACCTGACGCGCCGTCTCGTCGACGTCGCCCAGGACCTCGTCGTCACGCTCAAGGACTGCGGCACGACGCGCGGCCTCGAGGTGACGCCGATCGTCGAGGGCGGCGACGTGGTCGAGGGCCTCGGCGAGCGCGTGCTCGGCCGCGTGGCCGCGACCGACGTCGTCGAAGCCGGGCACCGACGAGGTGCTGATCGATGCCGGCACGCTGATCGACGAGCAGTGGGTGCAGGAGCTCGAGAGCCACGGCGTCGACCAGATCACCGTGCGCTCGCCGATCACCTGCAGCGTGCGCTACGGCGTCTGCGCCATGTGCTACGGGCGCGACCTCGCGCGCGGCCGCCTGATCTCGATCGGCGAGGCGGTCGGCGTGATCGCCGCGCAGTCGATCGGCGAGCCGGGCACGCAGCTCACGATGCGCACCTTCCACATCGGCGGCGCGGCCTCGCGCGCGGCCGCGATCTCGCTGGTCGAGATCAAGGGCAAGGGCACGCTGCGCTTCCACAACGTGAAGTCGGTGCGCCACGAGAAGGGCCACCTCGTGTCGACGTCGCGCTCCGGCGAGATCGGCGTGATCGACGAGTTCGGCCGCGAGCGCGAGCGCTACAAGATCCCGTACGGCGCGATCATCGTCGCGGACGAGGGCAAGGCCGTGGTGCCGGGCCAGATCGTCGCGAACTGGGACCCGCACACCCACCCGGTCGTCACCGAGGTCGCGGGCTTCATCCGCTTCAACGACTTCGTCGACGGCGTGACGGTGCAGTCGCAGCTGGACGAGGTCACCGGCCTGTCGTCGGTCGAGGTGCTCGACCCGAAGCAGCGTGCCGCGGCCGGCCGCGACCTGCGCCCGGTGCTGAAGCTGGTGAACGCGAAGGGCAAGGAAGTCACCTTCGCGAACACCGACATCCCGGCGGTCTACACGCTGCCGGCGGGCGCGCTCGTGTCGCTCGAGGACGGCGCCAAGGTGTCCGTCGGCGACGTCATCGCGCGCATCCCGCAGGAATCCTCGAAGACCCGCGACATCACCGGCGGCCTGCCGCGCGTCGCGGACCTGTTCGAGGCCCGCAAGCCGAAGGAGCCCGCGATCCTCGCCGAGGTGACCGGCACCGTGAGCTTCGGCCGCGAGACCAAGGGCAAGCGCCGCCTCGTCATCACCGGCGAGAACAACGAGCGCTACGAGGAGCTGATCCCGAAGTGGCGCCAGCTCAACGTGTTCGAGGGCGAGCACGTCGAGCGCGGCGAAGTGATCGCGGAAGGCGAGCCGAACCCGCACGACATCCTGCGCCTGCAGGGCGTCGCGGCGCTCGCCAACTACCTCACGCGCGAGATCCAGGACGTGTACCGGCTCCAGGGCGTGAAGATCAACGACAAGCACATCGAGGTCATCGTCCGGCAGATGCTGCGCAAGGTCGAGATCAAGGAATCGGGCGACTCGACGCTGCTCCGCGGCGAGCAGCTCGAGCGCGCGCGCATCCTCGAGCTCAACGACCGCCTCGAAGGCCGAGAAGAAGTAGCCGGCGGTGTACGAGCCGATGCTGCTCGGCATCACCAAGGCCTCGCTGCAGACCGACTCGTTCATCTCCGCGGCCTCCTTCCAGGAGACCACGCGCGTGCTGACCGACGCGGCCGTGCGCGGCATCAAGGACGACCTCCGCGGCCTCAAGGAGAACGTCATCGTCGGCCGCCTCATCCCGGCCGGCACGGGATTCTCGTTCCACACCCAGCGCCGGACCGCGCGCGGCGAGGACGAGTCCCACCGCGGCTTCCTCGATTCCTCGAGCGTCGAGGTGGTGGCCGAGGAGCCGGCGGTGCAGGAGGCGGTGGCGAGTAAAATCCCAGGCCGCGGCCGGCGGCTGCCGGCCTCGGCCGCGATCCTGCCAGTCACGCGGAAAACTGGATCGACGTTTCCGATCGAGACCCATTCCTCATCGCGTCGCTCGTAGAGCTCGATCCACGCGAACACGGCCTCGATCGTCCTCGCCTGCCCGTTGGGGCCCACCGACTCGCCGCGAGCTTCGATCTGCGCCGCCACCCATCCGAGGGTGCCGTCCTGCGAGACCTTCACGCAGCGGCGGTACCTTGTCGCGGTAGAACTCGAACTTCGTCGAGGCGAGGTAGGGACCCAGGAAATCGCGCTCGGTCCTGTTTCGAGACCGACGAGACTTCACCCCGATCCACGAGCAGGAAGTCATCCGCCTGGATGGCCAGAAACGCATCGATGTCGCCGTCCATGTGCGCTTTCAATCCGGCTTCGTGAAGGGCCAGTATTTTCCGTTCGTCCGCCGGCGTCGGCCTGGTCGATTCGGCGCTGCCGGTACGCCTGCGAGCAGAAGGAGAACGAAGGACGTCAGCAGGTTGCGCATGGCAGTAACCTCCGGTGAGGCATCCTATGTTCGGGCTGCGTATTCCGCGGACGGCGCTGCCGCATAGTTGGCGCGTTCCGCCGCATCAGCAAGGCCCACCGGACGCGTTCCGGCCGGGGCATCATGTTAAGTGACGGGCGAGGTGCGTTCATCCATATGGATAACAGGGCCGGCGGGGGCTGCCCGGAAGCCGGGCTCGACGCGCTGATGCGCGCCTATGTCGGCGTCGTTCCGGGCGCCGCGGTGCTCGTCGTGCAGGACGGCGAGCCGGTCGTGCGCCGCGGCTACGGGCTCGCCGACGCTCGAGCAGGGCGCGCCCGTCACGCCGGCGACGAATTTCAGGCTTGCCTCGGTCACGAAACAATTCACCGCCGCGGCGATCCTCCTGCTCGTCGAGGACGGGCGACTTCGGTCTCGATGACACCGCGTCGGCAATGGTTGCCGGCGCTTCCGCCGGCCGCCGACGCGGTCACGATTCGCCAGTTGCTCACGCATACGTCAGGCCTGGTCGACTACGAAGACGTCATCCCGGCGTCGATGACCGAACAACTCCACGACGCGGATGTGCTGGCGTTGCTCGAGACCGAGGAACGCACGTACTTCCCACCGGGCACCGCGTATCGCTACAGCAACAGCGGCTACGCGCTGCTCGCCCTCATCGTCGAGCGCGCCTCCGGCCGGTCGTTCGCCGAGTTCCTGCGGGAGCGCATCTTCCGGCCGCTCGGCATGGCGGGGACCGTCGCGCATCAGGAAGGAATCATCCACGGTCTGCCACCGGGCGTACGGCTACAGCGACGTCACTCGATCGTGGAAGCGCACGGACCAGAGCCCGACGAGCGCGGTCCTCGGCGACGGCGGCATTTACTCGTCGATCGACGACCTGGCGCAGTGGGATGCCGCGCTCTCAGACGACCGGCTGCTCGGTGCGGAATCGCGCCGGCTCGCGTTCGCGCCGGCGACGCCCACGGACGACCCTTCGGTCGCATACGGCTTCGGCTGGCGGATCACGGGGGACTCCGTCTGGCACTCCGGCGAGACCGCGGGGTTCCGCAACGCCATCGTCCGCTTCCCGGAGCGCCGGCAGACGATCGTCATCCTCACGAACCGCGACTCAGGAGAGCCCTACCGGGCGGCACTCGCCATTGCGGAGCTCGTCCGGCCTGTAGGACTGACAGAAAACACCAGGAAAATCAGCACGTAACGAGCGCACCCGAACCGCCACGGATGCCTCGATTCCGGGCCGTTTCTGCAGCAAGTCTTGCCTTGACGGTCCAATACCGGGTTTCTACAATCGCGGGCCTTTTCGGGCCCCGCCCCCATTGATTGGGCGGGGTGGATATAGCCAAACAACAAGTTTCCGGGCCGCCACTGGGCGGCCCGGCGTTTCATGCGTCCGGCAACTCGGACGCCGCGGGGATTGAAGGACGATATGTCGACGACCAACCAGCTGATCCGTGGCGGCCGCACGGCGGCCACGTACAAGTCGAAAGTGCCGGCGCTGCAGCGCTCGCCGCAGCGCCGCGGCGTGTGCACGCGCGTCTACACGACGACGCCGAAGAAGCCGAACTCGGCGCTGCGCAAGGTCTGCCGCGTGCGGCTGACGAACGGCTACGAGGTCACGAGCTACATCGGCGGCGAAGGCCACAACCTGCAGGAGCACTCGGTGGTCATGATCCGCGGCGGCCGCGTGAAGGACCTGCCGGGCGTCCGCTACCACACGATCCGCGGCACCCTCGACTGCGCCGGCGTCACCGACCGCAAGCAGAGCCGCTCCAAGTACGGCGCCAAGCGCCCGAAGAAGTAACGGAGAGAGACCGCAATGTCCCGTCGCACATCCGCGCCGACGCGCATCGTCCTTCCCGACCCGAAGTTCGGGAGCGAGATGCTCGCCAAGTTCATGAACATGGTCATGACGAGCGGCAAGAAGTCCGCCGCCGAGCACATCATGTACGGCGCGATCGACCGCATCACCGAGAAGACCAACCGCCAGGGCGACGCCGCCCTCGAGGTGCTCTCGGCCGCGCTCGAGAACGTGAAGCCCGCGGTCGAGGTGAAGTCCCGCCGCGTCGGCGGCGCGACCTACCAGGTGCCGGTCGAGGTGCGCCCGGCGCGCCGGCAGACGCTCGCGATGCGCTGGCTGATCGAGGCCGCGCGCGCGCGCAGCGAGAAGTCCATGGCGCACCGCCTCGCCCACGAGCTGATGGACGCCGCGGAGAACCGCGGCACGGCCGTGCGCAAGCGCGAGGACACGCACCGCATGGCGGAGGCCAACAAGGCCTTCGCGCACTACCGCTGGTAAAGAGACGGCCATGCCCCGCACCACGCCCATCGAGCTCTACCGGAACATCGGCATTTCCGCGCACATCGACGCCGGAAAGACGACGACGACCGAGCGCGTGCTGTTCTATACGGGCGTCTCGCACAAGATCGGCGAGGTCCACGACGGCGCCGCCGTGATGGACTACATGGAGCAGGAACAGGAGCGCGGCATCACGATCACCGCCGCGGCGACGACCTGCTTCTGGAAGGGGATGGACGCCCACTACCCCGAGCACCGCATCAACATCATCGACACGCCCGGGCACGTCGACTTCACGATCGAGGTCGAGCGCTCCCTGCGCGTGCTCGACTCGGCGGTCGCCGTGTATTGCGCGGTGTCCGGCGTGCAGCCCCAGTCCGAGACGGTCTGGCGGCAGATGAACAAGTACAAGGTGCCCGCGCGTCGCGTTCGTCAACAAGATGGACCGCGCCGGCGCGAACTTCCTGCGCTGCGTGGACCAGATCCGCACGCGCCTGAAGGGCAACCCGGTCGTGATCCAGCTGCCGATCGGCGCGGAGGAGAACTTCGCCGGCATCGTCGACCTGATCCGCATGAAGTCGATCTGGTGGGACGACGAGATCGCAGGGCATGCGCTTCGAGTACCGCGACATCCCGGAGGACATGCAGGCGCAGTGCGACGAGTACCGCACCAAGCTGGTCGAGTCGGCCGCCGAGGGCAACGAGGAGCTGCTGAACAAGTACCTCGAGACCAACACGCTCTCGACCGAGGACATCAAGCAAGGGCCTGCGCGAGCGCGCGATCAGGAACGAGATCTGCATCGTCACCTGCGGCTCCGCCTTCAAGAACAAGGGCGTGCAGGCCGTGCTCGACGCGGTCATCGACTACATGCCGTCGCCGATCGAGGTGCCCGACGTCAAGGGCCAGACCGAGGAAGGCGAGGAGACCACGCGCGCGCCCACCGACGAGGCGCCGTTCTCCGCGCTCGCGTTCAAGATCCTGAACGACCCGTTCGTCGGCAACCTGACCTTCTTCCGCGTCTATTCCGGAACGCTCTCCTCGGGCGACCAGGTCTACGTGCCGAACCGCTCGCGCAAGGAGCGCATCGGCCGCCTGCTGCAGATGCACGCGAGCGACCGCGAGGAGATCAAGGAAGTCCGCGCCGGCGACATCGCCGCGGCCGTGGGCCTCAAGGACGTGACGACCGGCGACACGCTGTCCGATCCGGACGACGTGGTCGTGCTCGAGAAGATGGAATTCCCGGCGCCGGTGATCTCGGTCGCCGTCGAGCCGAAGACCAAGGCCGACCAGGAAAAGATGGGCATCGCGCTGCAGCGCCTGGCGAAGGAAGACCCGTCGTTCCGCGTGTCCACCGACCAGGAGTCGGGCCAGACGATCATCTCCGGCATGGGCGAGCTGCACCTCGAGATCATCGTCGACCGCATGAAGCGCGAGTTCAAGGTCGAGGCGAACGTCGGCAAGCCGCAGGTCGCCTACCGCGAGACCATCCGCAAGTCCGTCGAGCAGGAAGGCAAGTTCGTGCGCCAGTCCGGCGGCCGCGGCCAGTACGGCCACGTCTGGATCCGCCTCGAGCCGCTCGAGGAGGGCAAGGGCTACGAGTTCGTCAACGAGATCGTGGGCGGCGCGATCCCGCGCGAGTACATCCCGGCCGTGGACAAGGGCATCAAGGAACAGCTGGGCAACGGCGTGATCGCCGGCTTCCCGATCGTCGACGTGAAGGTCGCGCTGACCGACGGCTCGTACCACGACGTCGACTCGAGCGAAATGGCGTTCAAGATCGCGGGCTCGATGGCGTTCAAGGAAGGCTTCGCCAGGGCGAAGCCCGTGCTGCTCGAGCCGATCATGAACGTCGAGGTCGTGACGCCCGAGGAATACTCGGGCGACGTGATCGGCGACCTGAACCGCCGCCGCGGCCAGATCACCGGCATGGACGAGTCGCCGTCCGGGAAGGTCGTGACCGCCGACGTCCCGCTCGCGGAGATGTTCGGCTACGCGACGTCCGTGCGCTCCATGAGCCAGGGCCGCGCGACGTTCACGATGGAATTCAAGAAGTACGTCGAAGTGCCGAACAACGTCGCCGAGACGGTCCTCAAGAAAGCCTCTTAAGGGAAGAACTGCGCCATGGCCAAGGAAAAATTCGTACGGTCGAAGCCTCACGTGAACGTGGGGACGATTGGGCACGTGGATCACGGGAAGACGACGCTGACGGCGGCGTTGACCAAGGTGATGGCGGAGAAGAACGGGGGCGAGTTCACGGCGTACGACCAGATTGACAAGGCGCCGGAGGAGAAGGCGCGCGGGATCACGATTGCGACGGCGCACGTGGAGTACCAGTCGCCGGCGCGGCATTACGCGCACGTGGACTGTCCGGGGCACGCGGACTACGTGAAGAACATGATCACCGGTGCGGCGCAGATGGACGGCGCGATCCTGGTGGTGTCGGCCGCCGACGGCCCGATGCCGCAGACGCGCGAGCACATCCTGCTGGCGCGCCAGGTGGGGGTGCCGTACATCGTGGTGTTCCTGAACAAGTGCGACATGGTGGACGACGCCGAGCTGATCGAGCTGGTGGAGATGGAAGTGCGCGAGCTGCTGGTCAAGTACCAGTTCCCGGGCGACGACACGCCGATCGTGCGTGGCTCGGCGCTGAAGGCGCTGGAGGGCGCGGCCGGGCGAGCTGGGTGCCGAGTCGGTGGTGAAGCTGGTGGCGGAGATGGACCGCTACATCCCGACGCCGGTGCGGGTGATCGACAAGCCGTTCCTGATGCCGATCGAGGACGTGTTCTCGATCTCGGGCGCGGCACGGTGGTGACCGGGCGCATCGAGCGCGGGATCGTGAAGGTCAACGACGAGATCGAGATCGTCGGGCTGAAGCCGACCACCAAGACCACCTGCACCGGGGTGGAGATGTTCAGGAAGCTGCTGGACGAGGGCCAGGCGGGCGACAACGTCGGGGTGCTGCTGCGCGGCACCAAGCGCGAGGAAGTGGAGCGCGGCCAGGTGCTGGCCAAGCCCGGCTCGATCAACCCGCACACCAACTTCGAGTGCGAGGTGTACGTGCTGACCAAGGAGGAGGGTGGCCGTCATACCCCGTTCTTCAAGGGTTACCGGCCGCAGTTCTACTTCCGCACCACCGACGTGACCGGCGACCATCGAGCTGCCGGCGGGGGTGGAGATGGTCATGCCGGGGGACAACATCAAGATGGTGGTGGAGCTGATCGCCCCGATCGCGATGGAAGAGGGCCTGCGGTTCGCGATCCGCGAGGGCGGCCGCACCGTCGGCGCCGGCGTGGTCTCGAAGGTCCTGAAGTAAAGGGAGCGCGAGATGGCCACGAGTCAGAACATCCGCATCCGCCTGAAGGCTTTCGATCACAAGCTGATCGACACCTCGGCGCGGGAAATCGTCGAGACGGCGCGCCGCACCGGCGCGACCGTGCGCGGGCCGGTGCCGCTGCCGACCAAGATCGAGCGCTTCACCGTGCTGGTCTCGCCGCACGGCGACAAGGACGCGCGCGACCAGTACGAGATCCGCACCCACAAGCGGCTCATGGACATCGTGAACCCGACCGACAAGACCGTGGACGCCCTGATGCGCCTCGAGCTGCCGGCGGGCGTGGACGTGCAGATCAAGCTGAACTGAGCGGCTTGAACTGATTTTTCGGGCCGCTATACTAGGCGGCTTTTTGCGGGGCCGGGGTATCCCGGCAGTTTGGACAGCATCGGCCAATTGCAGCCGGTGTGGTGAAAAAAGGATATAAATCATGACCATAGGTCTGGTCGGCCGAAAGGCCGGCATGACTCGGGTTTTCACCGACGCGGGCGACGCCCAGCCGGTGACGGTCATCGAGGCCCTGCCGAATCGCATCGTGCAGGTGAAGGACTCGAAGGCCGACGGCTATCGCGCCGTCCAGGTCACTTTCGCCACCCGTCGCGCCTCCCGGCTCAGCAAGCCGGTCGCAGGCCATTACGCCAAGCCGGGCGTGCTTCCGGGCGAGAAGCTGGTCGAGTTCCGCCTCGCCGAGGGCGAGGGCGACGACCTCAAGACCGGCGCCGAGCTCAAGGTGGACCTGTTCAAGGAAGGCCAGGTCGTCGACGTCACGGGCACCACGATCGGCAAGGGCTACGCGGGCGTCATGAAGCGCCACGGATTTGCCGGCGGCATGGCGAGCCACGGCGCCTCGGTCGTGCACCGCTCCCCGGGCTCGATCGGCCAGCGCCAGACGCCGGGCCGCGTGTTCCCGGGCAAGCGCATGTCCGGCCGCATGGGCGGCGAGCGCCGCACCGAAGAGAACCTGAAGGTCGTCCAGGTGGACCTCGAGCGGAACCTGCTGCTGGTCAGCGGCTCCGTGCCGGGCGCGCCGGGCGGACGTGTCGTGATCCGCCCGTCGGTCAAGGCGGCCGCGCAGAAGCGCCGCAAGTCCGTCGGCGCAGCGAAGAAGTGATCGGGGGCCAACCGCAATGAAGCTGAAGCTGGTCAATGGCGGAGCCCAGGGCTCCGAGATCGAGCTCTCCGACGCGGCCTTCGGGCGCGAGTTCAACGAGCCGCTCGTGCACCAGGTGCTGATCGCCTATGCGGCCGCGGGCCGCGCCGGCACCAAGGCGCAGCTCACCAAGGCCGAGGTCCGCGGCGGCGGCAAGAAGCCGTGGCGCCAGAAGGGCACCGGCCAGGCGCGCGCGGGCTCGATCAGGAGCCCGATCTGGGTCGGCGGCGGCCGCGCCTTCGCGGCGAAGCCGCGCAGCTACGCGCAGAAGGTCAACCGCAAGATGTACCGCGGCGCGATCCGCTCGATGCTCTCCGAGCTCGCGCGCCAGGAACGCCTGGTCGTGACCGGCGGGCTCGAGCTCGAGGCGCCGAAGACCAAGATGCTGGTCGGCAAGCTGGCCGAGCTCGGCCTCGACCACGTGCTGATCCTGATCGAGGCCTACGACGAGAAGCTGCACCTCGCCTCGCGCAACCTCGTGAACGTGGACGTGCGCACCGTCGCGAGCCTCGACCCGATCTCGCTGGCGCGCTACCCGAAGGTGCTGGCGACCGTCGGCGCGCTGCGCATGCTCGAGGAGAAGCTGGCATGAGCGCGCTACTCGAAGGATCGCCTGGCCGGCGTCGTGATCGCGCCGCACGTGTCGGAGAAGAGCGCGCGCATCGCGACCGAGGGCAACCAGTACGTATTCCGCGTGCGCCGCGACGCGACGCAAGCCGGAGATCCGCGCCGCCGTCGAGTTCCTGTTCGAGGTGAAGGTGGACGCGGTGCGCGTCGTCAACCAGGCCGGCAAGGCGAAGCGCTTCGGGCGCTCGCTCGGCCGCCGCTCCGACTGGAAGAAGGCGTACGTGCGCCTCGCCGAGGGACAGAAAATCGAACTGGGAGGCAGCGAGCGCGCCTGAGCGCCGCGGCCTGACGGGACAGTCACATGGCAATGAAACAACTCAAGCCGACTTCGCCGGGAACGCGCTTCCAGCTGCGCCCGGACCGCTCGCACCTGCACCGCGGCAAGCCGGTGCGCGCGCTGGTGGCCGGCCACAAGTCGACCGGCGGCCGCAACAACGTCGGCCGCCTGACGACCCGCCACAAGGGCTCGGGCCACAAGCACAACTACCGGATGATCGACTTCCGGCGCGACAAGGACGGCATGGTCGCCAAGGTCGAGCGCCTCGAGTACGACCCGAACCGCACCGTCGTACATCGCGCTGCTCCTGCTACAAGGACGGCGAGCGCCGCTACATCCTCGCGCCGAAGGGCCTCACCGTCGGCGACGAGCTGCAGTCGGGCGCCGACTCGCCGATCCGCGCGGGCAACGCCATGCAGCTGCGCCACATCCCGGTGGGCTCGATCGTGCACAACATCGAGCTGAAGCCCGGCAAGGGCGGCCAGCTCGCGCGCGCGGCCGGCACGTCCGCGCAGCTCTCCGGCCGCGAGGCGGGCAACGCGATCCTGCGGCTCAAGTCCGGCGAGACGCGCAAGGTCAGCGTCGACTGCCGCGCCACGATCGGCGAGATCGGCAACGACGAGCACAACCTGCGCAGCTACGGCAAGGCGGGCGCCAAGCGCTGGCGCGGCATCCGCCCGACCGTGCGCGGCGTCGTCATGAACCCGGTCGACCACCCGCACGGCGGCGGCGAGGGCCGCTCGGGCCAGGGCAACCCGCACCCGGTTTCGCCGTGGGGCTGGCACACCAAGGGCAAGAAGACGCGCAAGAACAAGCGCACCGACGCATTCATCGTGCGCCGTCGCAAGAAGGGAGCGTAAGCGAGATGTCACGTTCGCTGAAGAAAGGCCCGTTCGTGGACCTGCACCTCGCCAAGAAGGTGCAGGCGGCCCGCGACAAGAACGACCGCCGCCCGATCAAGACCTGGTCGCGCCGCTCGATGATCCTGCCGGACATGGTGGGACTCACGATCGCGGTGCACAACGGCCGCCAGCACGTGCCGGTGCTCGTCACCGAGAACATGGTCGGCCACAAGCTCGGCGAGTTCGCGCCGACCCGGATTTTCAAGAGCCACTCCTCGGCCAAGAAGGTCGAGGCGGCGGCGGAGTAAGGCGATGCAGGTATCAGCCATCCTGCGCCACGCGCGCATCTCCCCGCAGAAGTGCCGCCTGGTCGCGGACCTCGTGCGCGGCCAGCCCGTGGGCGACGCGCTCGCGGTGCTCGCGTACACGCCGAAGAAGGGCGCGAAGATCGTGCGCAAGGTGCTCGAGTCCGCGATCGCGAACGCCGAGCACAACCACGAGGCGGACATCGACGAGCTGAAGGTCGCGCGCATCGAGGTCGACGCGGCGCCGGTGGCGAAGCGCTTCCACGCGCGCGCCAAGGGCCGCGGCAACCGCATCGTCAAGCGGCTGAGCCACATCAGGGTCACCGTCGCCGATCGGGCGCGGTAAGGGCGGAACATGGGTCAGAAAGTCAATCCGATCGGCATCCGTCTCGGCATCACGCGCGACTGGACGTCGCGCTGGTACGCGGACACCAAGGGCTTCCCGGCGTACATCCTGTCGGACTGGCGGGTGCGCGAGTTCCTGCGCGCCAAGCTGACCGACGCGTCGGTGAGCAAGATCCACATCGAGCGCGCGGCGCGCAAGGCCAACATCACGATCCACACGGCGCGCCCGGGCGTCGTGATCGGCCGCAAGGGCGAGGACATCGAGAAGCTGCGCGTCGAGGTCGCGAAGCTCATGAAGATGGCGGTCGCCGACGTGCGGCTCAACATCGCCGAGATCCGCAAGCCGGAGCTCGACGCGACGCTGGTCGCGGAGAGCATCGCGCAGCAGATCGAGAAGCGCGTGATGTTCCGCCGCGCGATGAAGCGCGCGGTCACCAACACGATGCGCAGCGGCGCGCTGGGCGTGAAGGTGCGCATCGCCGGCCGCCTGAACGGCGCCGAGATCTCGCGCTCGGAGTGGACCCGCGAGGGCCGCATCCCGCTGCACACCTTCCGCGCCGACATCGACTACGGCACCGCCGAGGCGCGCACGACCTACGGCGTGATCGGCGTGAAGGTCTGGGTGTTCAAGGGCGAGGTCTTCGACCGCGACGAACAGGAGGCCGAGGCGCTGGAAGCCCAGGCCCAGGCCGAGGCGGCCAAGGAAGCCGAAAAGCCCGCCGAGGTCGCGGCGCCCGCGCCGGCGCCGAGCCGGCGCCGGCCGCCGGCTGAGCTGAAGGACCAAGGACATGATGCAGCCAAAGCGGACCAAGTTCCGCAAGCAGTTCAAGGGCAACCTGAAGGGCAGCTCGCACCGCGGCAGCTCGGTCGCGTTCGGCGACTTCGCGCTGAAGGCGACCGACCGCTCGCGCATGACCGCGCGCGAGATCGAGGCGGCGCGCCGCGCGATGACGCGCTACGTGAAGCGCGGCGGCCAGATCTGGATCCGCGTGTTCCCGGACGTGCCGATCACGCAGAAGCCGCTCGAGGTCCGCATGGGCAGCGGCAAGGGCAACGTCGAGTACTGGGTCGCCAAGGTGACCCCGGGCAAGGTGCTGTTCGAGATCGAGGGCGTGCCGGAGGCAACGGCGCGCGAGGCATTCAAGCTGGCCGCAGCCAAGCTGTCGGTGTCGACGGCCTTCGTCAGGCGGCAGGTGCGCTGATGAGCAGGAAGAACGTCAAGGAACGGGCGCGGACGCTGAAGTCGCTGCGCGGCAAGACCCGCGCGGAGCTGCGCGACGAGCTCGCGGAGCTGCGCAAGGAGCAGTTCAAGCTGCGCATGGCGGCGGCCTCCGGCCAGCCGGCGCGGCCGGACCAGCACGCGAAGGCGATGGGCAAGATCGCGCGGGTGAAGACCGTCCTGAACGAGATGGACCGCGCGCAGGCGGCGGGGAGCAAGTGATGGCCAAGTCGGTCGAGACTGAACAGAAGACGGCGAAGACGCTGACCGGCACGGTGGTCAGCAACAAGATGGACAAGACCATCTCCGTCGCGGTCGAGCGGCTGATCAAGCACCCGACCTACGGCAAGTACGTGCGCCGCACGACCAAGCTGCTCGCGCACGACGAGAAGAACGAGTGCCGCGAGGGCGACACCGTCGCCATCTCGGAGTGCCGGCCGCTGTCGCGGCACAAGTCGTGGACCCTGGTGCGCGTGATCGAGCGCGCGCCGGCGGAATGAGCGGAGGTACAGGGCCATGATCCAGCTCAGGACTCGCTTGCAGGCGGCGGACAACTCCGGCGCGCGCGAGCTGATGTGCATCAAGGTCATGGGCGGCACGCGCCGCCGCTACGCCGGCGTGGGCGACGTGATCAAGGTCAGCATCAAGGACGCGATCCCGCGCGGCAAGGTCAAGAAGGGCGAGGTCTACGACGCGGTCGTGGTGCGCACCCGGCGCGGCGTGCGCCGCGGCGACGGCTCGCTGATCCGCTTCGACGGCAACGCGGCCGTGCTGCTGACCAACAAGCTCGAGCCGATCGGCACCCGCATCTTCGGGCCCGTGACGCGCGAGCTGCGCAGCGTCGCATTCATGAAGATCATCTCGCTGGCGCCGGAGGTCCTGTGAGGAAGATCCGCAAGGGCGACACCGTCGTCGTGACGGCGGGCCGCGAGAAGGGCCGCACCGGCACCGTGGTCGGCGTGCAGGGCGACGGCCGCGTGCTGGTCGAGAACGTGAACATGGTCAAGAAGCACCAGCGCCCGAACCCGCAGCGCGGCGTGCAGGGCGGCATCGTGCAGAAGGAGGCCGCCGCTGCACGCGTCGAACGTCGCGCTGCTCAACCCGGCGACGAAGAAGGCCGACCGCGTCGGCGTCCGCACCCTCAAGGACGGCCGCAAGGTGCGCTTCTTCAAGTCGAACGGCGAGCTGGTGGACGCGTAAACGGAGAGCATCGAGATGGCCGAATCAGCCAGGCTGCAGAAGCACTATCGCGAGGTCGTGAAGCCGAAGCTCCGCTCGGAGCTCGGGCTCGTCTCCGACATGCAGGTGCCGCGCATCACCAAGATCACGCGTCAACATGGGCGTGGGCGAGGCCGTGGCCGACAAGAAGGTCATGGACGCCGCGACCGGCGACCTCGCGAAGATCACCGGCCAGAAGCCGGCGGTCCGCAAGTCGAAGAAGTCGGTCGCGACCTTCAAGATCCGCGAGGGCCTCCCGGTCGGCTGCATGGTGACGCTGCGCGGCGCGCGCATGTACGAGTTCCTGGACCGCCTGATCAACGTGGCGATGCCCCGCATCCGCGACTTCCGCGGCGTCAACCCGCGCTCGTTCGACGGCCAGGGCAACTACAGCTTCGGCGTGAAGGAACAGATCATCTTCCCCGAGATCGCGTACGACCAGATCGACCAGGTCCGGGGCATGGACATCACGATCACGACCTCGGCGGGCGACGACAAGCGTGGCCGCGCGCTGCTCGAGGCGTTCAATTTTCCGTTCAGGAAGTGACCGATGGCGAAGACCAGCATGATCGAGCGCGAGAAGCGCCGGGCCAAGGTGGTGAAGAAGTACGCCGCCAGGCGCGCGAAGATCAAGGAGATGATCCGCGACCCGAAGGCCTCCCAGGAGGACCGGATGGCCGCGGTCGAGTCGCTGCAGAAGCTGCCGCGCGACTCGAGCCCGAGCCGCGCCCGCAGCCGCTGCGCGATCACCGGCCGCTCGCGCGGCAACTACAGCAAGTTCGGCCTCGGCCGCGTGAAGCTGCGCGAGGCGACGATGCGCGGCGACGTGCCGGGCCTGCGCAAGGCGAGCTGGTGAGGAGCGCAGCATGAGCATGAACGACCCGATCGCGGACCTGCTGACCCGCATCCGCAACGGACAGGCCGCCGGCAAGACGGAAGTCCGGGTGCAGTCCTCGCGCGTCAAGGAAGCGATCGTCCGCGTCCTGAAGGACGAGGGCTACGTCGCCGATTTCGTGGTCAGCAAGGACGGCGGGCGCTCGACGCTCGTCATCGCGCTGAAGTACCACGCCGGCAAGCCCGTCATCGAGCGGCTCGAGCGCGTGTCGCGCCCGGGCCTGCGCTCCTACCGCGGCAAGGACGCGCTGCCGAAGGTGCTGGGCGGCCTCGGCGTCGCCATCGTCTCGACGCCGCAGGGCGTCATGACCGATCGCGAGGCGCGCCGCGCCGGGCAGGGCGGCGAAGTGCTCTGCGTCGTGGCCTGAGGAAGGAACCATGTCGAGAATCGCAAAGATGCCGGTCAAGCTGCCGCAGGGCGTCAATGCGACGATCGCCGCGGACGCGGTGACCGTGAAGGGCGCCAAGGGCGCGCTGACGCTGCCGCTCGCCGACGGCGTCACCGTCGCGCAGAAGGAACAGACGCTGGTCGTCTCGGTCGCCGAGGGCAAGGCCACGAACGAGCGGGTCGCGGCCGCGGGCGCCGCGCGCGCGAACCTCGCGAACATGGTCACGGGCGTCACCAAGGGCTTCGAGCGCAAGCTCGAGCTGGTCGGCGTCGGCTACCGCGCGGCGGTGCAGGGCAAGAACCTGAACCTGACGCTCGGCTTCTCGCACCCGGTGAACTTCCCGGTGCCGGAGGGCATCTCCATCGAGACGCCGAGCCAGACCGAGATCGTCGTCAAGGGCACCGACCGCCAGAAGGTCGGCCAGGTCGCGGCGGTGATCCGCGGCTACCGCCCGCCGGAGCCCTACAAGGGCAAGGGCGTGCGCTACTCCGGCGAGAAGATCGTGATGAAGGAAGGCAAGAAGAAGTAAGTGCCATGAAGCTCACGAAGAAAGACCGGCGCCTGCGGCGCGCGACCCGCGCCCGCGCCAAGATCCGCGAGATCGGCACGGCGCGCCTGACGGTGCACCGCACGCCGCAGCACATCTACGCCCAGATCACGACGCCGGACGGCGCGAAGGTGCTCGCGTCGGCGTCGACCGTGCAGGAGGCGGTCGCCGCGGAGCTGAAGGGCACCGGCAACGCGACGGCGGCCAAGGCCGTCGGTCGCGCGATCGCCGAGCGTGCCAAGGCAGCGGGCATCGAGTCCGTGGCCTTCGACCGGTCGGGTTTCCGTTACCACGGGCGCGTGAAGGCGCTCGCCGAGGCCGCCCGCGAGGCCGGCCTAAAGTTCTGAGGGGCAACGATGGCACGAGTGGAACGTTCACAGTCCGGCGACGACCTGATCGAGAAGCTGGTCGCGGTCAACCGCACGGCGAAAGTCGTGAAGGGCGGCCGCCAGTTCGGCTTCACCGCGCTGACGGTGGTCGGCGACGGCGCCGGCCGCGTCGGCTTCGGCTACGGCAAGGCGCGCGAGGTGCCGGTCGCGATCTCGAAGGCGATGCAGCAGGCGCGCAAGAACATGACCAACGTGCCGATCACCAACGCGACGCTGCACTACGCGGTGCAGGGCCGCCACGGCACGACCCGCGTGTACATGCAGCCGGCCTCGGACGGCACCGGCGTGATCGCCGGCGGCGGCATGCGCGCGGTGTTCGAGTGCGCGGGCGTCCGCAACGTGCTCGCGAAGAGCTACGGCTCGCGCAACCCGATCAACGTCGTGCGCGCGACCTTCGATGCCTTCGAGCGCATGGTTTCGCCGGACCGCATCGCGGCGAAGCGCGGCAAGACACTGGAAGAGATCACGGGCTGATGGCGATGAGCAACGCGAAGCTGAAAGTCACCCTCAACCGCAGCGTGCACGGGCAGCTGCACAACATCCGCGCCTCGGTCTACGGGCTGGGGCTGCGGCGCATCCGCGATTCCCGCGTCGTCGACGACACGCGCGAGGTGCGCGGCATGATCAACGCCGCCAAGCACCTGATCGCCGTCGAGAAGGCCTGAGCCCCGAAGGAGCGATGACATGCGACTGAACACTTTGAAGCCGGGTCCGGGCAGCAAGCGCAAGCGCCTGCGCGTCGGGCGCGGCGCTTCCGCCGGACAGGGCAAGACCTGCGGCAAGGGCGGCAAGGGCCAGAAGGCGCGCAAGGGCGGCTACCACAAGGTCGGCTTCGAGGGCGGCCAGGTGCCGCTGCAGCGCCGCCTGCCGAAGGTCGGCTTCCGCTCGGCGATCCGCAGGACGCGCGCCGAGGTGACCCTGACCGACCTCGACAAGGTGAAGGCCGAGCTGATCGACCTCGCGGCGCTGCTCGCCGCCAGCGTGGTGCCGGCCGAGACCGAGCGCGCGAAGGTGATCCTGTCCGGCGAGATCAAGCGCAAGGTGACGCTGCAGGGTCCCGCCGTGGTCGCCTCCAAGGGCGCGCGCGCGGCGATCGAGAAGGCCGGCGGCAGGGTCGAAGAGGGCAAGGCGGCCTGAGGGCCGGAGCCATGGCGACCACGGCAGGCAATGCAGCGCTCGCGATCGGTGAAGTGACCCGCTTCACCGAGATGCGCCATCGCCTGCTGTTCCTGCTGGGCGCGCTGGTCGTGTACCGCATCGGCACCTTCGTGCCGGTGCCGGGCATCGACCCGATCGCGCTCGCGCGCCTGTTCGACAGCCAGGAAGGCACGATCCTCGGCCTGTTCAACATGTTCTCGGGCGGCGCGCTCGAGCGGCTGTCGATCTTCGCGATGGGCGTCATGCCCTACATCTCGGCGTCCATCATCCTGCAGATGATGGCGGTGGTCGTGCCCTCGATGGCGGCGATCAAGAAGGAAGGCGAGTCGGGCCGCCGCAAGATCACCCAGTGGACGCGCTACTTCACCGTCGTGCTGGCGGCCTTCCAGGGCTTCGCGGCGTCGCGGTCGCGTTCCAGAACCAGGGCGTCGTCATCAACCCGGGCACGTTCAGCTTCCTGCTGCCGGCGGTGCTGACGCTCACGACCGGCACCATGTTCCTGATGTGGCTCGGCGAGCAGATCACCGAGCGCGGCATCGGCAACGGCATCTCGATGATCATCCTCGCCGGCATCATCTCCGGCCTGCCGTCCGCGATCGGCGGCACCCTCGAGCAGGTGCGCTCGGGCGAGATGAACCCGGCGTTCGCGATCATCCTGCTGATCCTGATCGGCGCGGTCACGGCATTCTGCGTGTTCGTCGAGAGCGGCCAGCGCCGCATCCCGGTCAACTACGCCAAGCGCCAGGTCGGCCGGCGCATGTACGCGGGCCAGACCAGCCACCTGCCGTTCAAGCTGAACATGTCGGGCGTCATCCCGCCGATCTTCGCCTCGTCGCTGCTGCTCTTTCCGGCGACGCTGGCAAGCTTCTTCGGCACCAGCGAGACCGGCAGCTGGCTGCAGACGGTCGCCGCGGCGCTCGGCTGGGGCCAGCCGCTGCACCTCCTGATCTACGGCGGCCTGATCATCTTCTTCTGCTTCTTCTACACGGCGCTGGTGTTCAATTCGCGCGAGACCGCGGAGAACCTGAAGAAGGGCGGGGCATTCATCCCGGGCATCCGGCCCGGCCAGCAGACCGGCGAGTACATCGACAAGGTGCTGACGCGCCTGACGGTCTGGGGCGCGCTGTACGTGACGCTCGTGTGCCTGCTGCCCGAGATCCTGATGTCCTATGCCCGCGTGCCGTTCTATTTCGGCGGCACCTCGCTGCTCATCATGGTGGTCGTGGTCATGGACTTCGTGGCCCAGCTCCACGCCCACATGATGTCGCACCAGTACGAGGGCCTCATGAAGAAGGCCAACCTGCGCGGGCCCGGCAAGAGAGGTCCTTGAGATGAAGGTTCGTCCATCGGTCAGGAAGATCTGCAAGAACTGCAAGATCGTGCGGCGCAAGGGCGTCGTGCGCGTCATTTGCTCGTCCGACGCCCGCCACAAGCAGCGTCAGGGTTACAGGTATTGAGAGAAATGGGTTCTTTCACGTAAACTTCGCGGTTCTCCGCGGGTCGAGGTCAAGTAGCCATGGCGCGTATCGCCGGGATCAACATTCCCGTCAACAAGCACATCTGGGTGGGGCTGACGCACGTCTACGGCATCGGCCGCGCGCGCGCGCATGAGCGTGTGCAAGGCCGCGAACGTCGACCCGTCGACGCGCGTGCGCGACCTCACCGAGCCCGAGGTCAACGCGCTGCGCACTCAGGTCTCGCGCTTCATGGTCGAGGGCGACCTGCGCCGCGAGAACTCGATGAGCCTGAAGCGGCTCATGGACCTCGGCTGCTACCGCGGCATCCGCCACCGCAAGGGCCTGCCGGCACGCGGCCAGCGCACGCGCACCAATGC
The DNA here is from genome assembly GCA_963817195.1 of uncultured Gammaproteobacteria bacterium. Taxonomy (GTDB): domain Bacteria; phylum Pseudomonadota; class Gammaproteobacteria; order Steroidobacterales; family Steroidobacteraceae; genus SCUD01. The sequence continues at coordinate 293,599 of CAWFNJ010000001.1, read as the reverse complement.
GCGCACGCGCAAGGGTCCGCGCCGCGCGGCGGTGAAGACTAACGTTCAACCGGGCAAGGTCTGACGATGGCCGAAACTGAAACCAAGCAGACGAAGCCGGACGCGAAGCCGGACGCGAAGGCTGACGCAAAGCCGGATGCGAAGGGCGCCGCCGACAAGGCCGCCGCTCGCCGCAAAGGCGCGCAAGAAGGTCAAGCGCCAGGTGTCCGACGGCGTCGCGCACATCCACGCATCGTTCAACAACACGATCGTCACGATCACCGACCGCCAGGGCAACACGCTTGCCTGGGCGACGTCGGGCGGCTCCGGCTTCCGCGGCTCGCGCAAGAGCACGCCGTTCGCCGCGCAGGTCGCGGCGGAGAAGGCGGGCGTCGCCGCGCAGGAGTACGGGCTTCGCACCGTCGAGGTGCACGTGCGCGGCCCGGGCCCGGGCCGCGAGTCCGCGGTCCGCGCGCTGAATGCCTGCGGGCTCAAGGTCACGAGCATCGCGGACGTGACGCCGATCCCGCACAACGGTTGCCGCCCGCCCAAGAAGCGGCGCGTCTGAGGACGAGAGAACGATGGCCAGATACCTCGGTCCCAAGTGCAAGCTCTCGCGCCGCGAGGGCACTGACCTGTTCCTCAAGAGCGGCATCAAGCCGCTCGAGAGCAAGTGCAAGCTCGAGGTGCCGCCGGGCGGCATCAAGGGCGACCGCCGCACGCGCCTCTCGGGCTACGGCGTGCAGCTGCGCGAGAAGCAGAAGCTGCGCCGCATGTACGGCGTGCTCGAGCGCCAGTTCCGCAACTACTACACGAAGGCGGCGGGGCGTCCCGGCTCGACCGGCGAGAACCTGCTGCGCTTCCTCGAGGGCCGGCTCGACAACGTCGTCTACCGCATGGGCTTCGCCGCGACCCGCGCCGAGGCCCGCCAGCTCGTCTCGCACAAGGCGATCGAGGTCAACGGCGAGGCGGTGAACGTGCCCTCGTACCAGTGCGCCGCCGGCGACGTCATCTCGGTGCGCGAGAAGTCGAAGGCGCAGGCCCGCATCGCGGCCGCGCTGGCGATCGCCACCCAGGTCGGCTGGCCCGACTGGGTCGACGTGGACGACAAGAAATTCACCGGCACGCTGAAGGCGTTGCCGGACCGCGACCAGATTCTCCCGGACATCAACGAGAACCTGGTCGTCGAGCTCTATTCCAAGTAACAGGTGACGCCAATGCAGGGTAGCGCCACGGAATTCCTCAAGCCCCGGTCGGTCAAGGTCACCGAGACGGCCTCGCGCCAGGCGCGCATCGTGATCGAGCCATTCGAGCGCGGCTTCGGCCACACGCTCGGCAACGCGCTCAGGCGCGTGCTGCTGTCCTCGATGCCGGGCTGCGCCGTGACCGAGGTCGAGATCGATGGCGTGCTCCACGAGTACACCAGCATCGAGGGCGTCCAGGAGGACGTCGTCGACGTGCTGCTCAACCTCAAGTCGGTCGCGATCGAGATGCACACGCGCGACTCGGTCGAGCTGCGCCTGGTCAAGAAGGGCCCGGGCCCGGTGACGGCCGGCGACATCCAGCTCGACCACGACGTCACGATCGTGAATCCCGAGCTGGTGATCGCGAACCTGAACAAGTCCGTCGAGCTCTCGATGACGCTCAAGATCGAGCGCGGCCGCGGCTATCGCCCGGCCGTGCAGCGCCTGGAGTTCGAGGAGCAGAGCCGCCCGATCGGCCGCCTGCAGCTCGACGCCTCGTTCTCGCCGGTCCGCCGCGTCACCTACGGCATCGAGTCCGCGCGCGTCGAGCAGCGCACCGACCTCGACAAGCTGATCATCGACATCGAGACGAACGGCACGATCAACCCGGACGAGGCGATCCGCCGCGCGGGCGGAATCCTGAAGGACCAGCTGACCGTGTTCGTCGACCTCGAAGGGCAGGGCGAGTCGCCCTCGCGCGATTCCGGCCCGCTGCCGGACCCGATCCTGCTGCGCCCGGTGGACGAGCTGGAGCTCACCGTCCGCAGCGCGAACTGCCTGAAGGCGGAGAACATCCACTACATCGGCGACCTCGTGCAGCGCACCGAAGTCGAGCTGCTGCGTACGCCGAACCTCGGCAAGAAGTCGCTCACCGAGATCAAGGAAGTCCTGGAGAGCCACGGGCTGACGCTCGGCATGCGCATCGAGGGCTGGCCGCCGGCGTCGCTGCGCCGCGAGGACGAGCTGCGCACGGCTTGAGCGCGGTAACGGGATAAAGAGAAGATGCGACACCAACTGTCGGGACGCCAGCTTTCGCGCAACAGCCCGCATCGCAAGGCGCTGATGCGGAACATGTGCGCGGCCCTCATCCGCGCGGAGACGATCCGCACCACGCTGCCGAAGGCGAAGGAGCTGCGCCGGGTCGTCGAGCCGCTCATCACGCTCGGCAAGACTGATTCGCTGCCCGGCCGCCGCCGCGCGCGGACCATGCTGCGCGACGACACGCTGGTCGTGAAGCTGTTCGAGGACATCGGCCCGCGGTTCAAGAGCCGCGCGGGCGGCTATACGCGCATCCTCAAGATGGGCCCGCGTCCGGGCGACGCGGCGCAGATGGCGCTGATGCAGCTCGTCGAGGGCCAGGCCCAGGCGGTGGCGCCTTCCGGCGACGACAAGCCGGCGAAGAAAGCCAGGAAGGAAGCCGCGCCGAAGAAGGAAAAGGCGCCGGCGAAGAAAGCAGCGCCGAAGGCCGACAAGGCCGCGGCAAAGCCGAAGCGACGCAAGAAAGCGGCGGGCTGAAGGTTTTCCAATCTGTGGGCGGCTACGGCCGCCCCGGTCGCCATGGAGAAGCCGGGGACATCCCCGGCTTTTTTTTGCCATGATGGTGCCGGGTCGTAGATTCGTAGTTCCGCCGAGCGGAACTACGAATCTACGACCCGGCACCATCCCGGGAGGAAAACCATGAGCCTGATTTCGGAATTCAAAGAGTTCGCCATGAAGGGCAACGTCGTCGACATGGCGGTCGGCATCGTGATCGGCGCCGCCTTCGGCAAGATCGTGTCGGCCTTCGTGGACGCGATCGTCATGCCGACGCTCGGCTGGATCATCGGCGGCGTCGACTTCGCGAGCCTCGCCATCACGCTCGGAGACAGCGCGGTGACCGGCGAGCCGGTCACCATCGGCTACGGCCGGTTCATCCAGGCGCTGATCGACTTCCTGATCATCGCCGCCGCCATCTTCATGGCGCTCAAGGCAATCAATCGCCTGCGCAATCCGGCTCCCGCCGCGGCACCGCCGCCGCCAGCCGACGTCGTGCTGCTCACCGAGATCCGCGACCTGCTGCGGCAGCGCTGATCCCGCGAGCTAGCAACGCCGACGCACACGGCTCAGGCCGCCGACGCGAATGCCTCGCGGGTGAGGTTGCGCGGCGTGCCCGCCTGTGCGACCACGTTGTCCTCGATGCGGATGCCGCCGAACGGTCGCAGCGCCTCGACCCGCTTCCAGTCGATGTCGCGCCCGCGCGCGTCCGCGCGCGCGGCCTCGAGCAGCGAGTCGATGAAGTAGATCCCCGGCTCGATCGTCACCGCAAAGCCCGGCTCGAGGTCGCGGGTCAGTCGCAGGTACGGGTGCCCCGCCGGCTTTTCCCGCGTGCCGCCAGCAGGCGCCGCCGCGAACCCCGAGGCGTCGTGCACCATGAGGCCGAGCAGGTGGCCGATGCCGTGCGGGAAAAACACCGAGGTCAGTCCCGACTCGACGGCCGCTTCCGGCGAGCCCGACACGATGCCGTGGGTCACGAGGATCCCGGCGATCGAGCGGTGCGCCTCGAGGTGGATGTCACGGTAGTCCATGCCCGGCTGCACGCGACCCACCAGCTTCTGCTGCGCCGCGTCCACCGACCGGATGAGGTCCAGGAACTCGCCGGCCTCGGCGGCGTAGGTCCGCGTGATGTCGCAGGCATAGCCGGCATGCTGCGCGCCGGCGTCGATCAGGAACGACTTCACGCCCGCCGGGCGCTCCCGGTCCAGCACCTGGTAGTGCAGGACCGCGGCATGCCGATCGAAACCGATGATGTTGTTGTACGGCAGTTCCTCCTCGCGCGCGCCGGCCGCCCGGCAATAGGCGAGGTGGATCTCGTACTCCGAGGCGCCCGCCCGGAAGGCCTTTTCCGCGGCCCGGTGGGCGCGCACTCCGGCGACCGTCGCAAGCGCCATGCACTCGATCTCGTAGGGCGTCTTGACCGCCCGGGCATAGTCCAGGTGTCCCGTAACTCGCCGGGGGATCGTAGTCGCCCAGCCCCTCGGTCGCGGGTCCTGGCTCTCCCAGGACGGCCCAGCGGCCCTTGCCGACCGACTGCCGCAGCTCCGATCGGGGAACGCACGATTGCCAGGTCGAAATGACCCACCCAATAGCCCTCCGGCTGTTCCGGCGGCAGGTACCAGTAGTCGTCCGGCTGGGTAAAGACGAGCTTCGGGCGGCTTCCGGGGCGGTAGACGACGAAACAGTCCGGGCTCGCATCCGGCAGCCAGGCCCGGTACCGGGGGTTCGGCCGGAACGGGTACGTGGAGTCGTCGAGGTAGTAGTAGACCTGCCTCCCGGAGCACGTGATCAATCCATCGTAACTGCCTGCAATCAAAGCCCGGTCGGACCGCGCCATGACCTCATTCAGGTGGTCGCCGTAGAGCTCGGCGAGTGTCTTTTTTGCCATATCCCGACCTCGAGGAAATCAGGCCGAAAGGGTAACCGGCGCAAGCGATTGTCGCAAAACGGCGACTTTTGCTTGACCCTGCTTTACCGTTAAAATCCAACGACGCGACAGGACGGCAAAGTACCAATTGGGCTGTTGCCGCCGCGCAAGTGCACTTAACTCTCACTGAAGAACTGGGGTAACTGACGATGAATGCAAAGATCTGGGGCGCCATTGCGGTTGCCCTCGTGCTGGGCGCCTGCGGCGCCAAGAAGGATGAGGCTGCCGAAGCTTCTGCTGACGCGGCTGCTGCCGCTTCCGATGCTGCTGCTTCCGCTGCGGATGCCGCTGCTGCTTCCACTGACGCTGCCGCCGCTGATGCGAACGCTGCTGCTGCCGACGCGGCTGCCGGCGCTGCTGATGCTTCTGCCGACGCGGCTGCTGCCGATGCCGCTGCCACGGAAACAACTCCTCCGTCGCAGTAAGCGATTGCTGTAGTAGGCCTGAACGGCCGGGCGGATGACGCGGAGAACCCGCGACTTCCCCCGGCCGTTCTCTTTCCAGGACCGGGAATGCCGATCACCATCCGCGAAGCGCGCACGTCGCAGTCCGATCGCGACTGGATCGAAGAAACCTACGGCGAGTACCTCGCCGACCTCACCGCGGACACCACCGGCGTGTTTCCCTCGCTCACCGTCACCGGGCAGAGCGTCTCGGAGATCATCCAGGGCTGGTTCCACGACGATCGCTGCACCGCATTCATGGTGCTGCGCGAGCAGGAGCCGGTTGGCTTCGCCGTCGTACAGCGGAGCCCGTCAAGCGCGGATGACCCGAAGCGCCACTTCCGCCTCAGCGAGTTCTTCATCCGCAAGCCCTACCGGAACCGCGGCGTCGGCCGCGGCGCCGCCATGCTCATCTTCGCGCGCTACGCGGGGGAGTGGACCGTCCCCGAGCAGTCGCGCAATCCCGGCGCGATCCGTTTCTGGCGGCGCGTCGTCTCCGAGTTCACCAACGGCAAGTTCCGCGAGCAGCGCGGCCAGGGCGAGATCGCGCACTCGTTCTCGAGCGCGGGCCCCGCGCACGGCATGCCGCGCGGATGACGGTGCCCCCGCGTGCCGCGTTTCTGCTGCTCGCATTGATGTTCGTCGCGGGCGCCGCACGCGCCTCCGACGCACGGCTCGATTCGGCCGAAGCCTGCGCGAGAATCGCGCCGGACGCGGAGCGCTTGCGCTGCTTTGACGGCGTGTTCGGCAGCAGGCCGGTTTCTCAAGCGGCGGAGGCTCCACAAGCGGCTCCAGCCCCGCAGGCAGCGCCAACTGCGCAATCGGCGGCCGCGCGAAGCGGAGTTTGGGCTGCCCGCGGCCGAAATTCAGGCCAAGCGCACCGAGCCCGCGGCGCCGACAGAGATTTCATCCCGCGTGGCGCGCGTGATCCAGCGAGGGCCGGAGCCGCCGCTGCTCGAGCTGGAAAACGGCCAGCAGTGGGTGCTGCTCGAGTCGATGGGCAGCGTCCGGTTCGGCGCGGGCGATGCGATCACAATCCGGTCCGGCACCCTCGGCTCCTATCTCGCGTCCATGCCGGAGCGCAAAGGTGCCTGGCGGATAAGGCGCGTGAAGTAGCGGGACTAGTCCTTGCGGACGTCGACCTTCAGCTTTCTCGGCCCCGCCACCTCGAACAGCAGTTCCAGCTCGTAGCTCGTCCCCTCGACCAGCGGTTTCTTGAGCCCGATCAGCATGACGTGCATGCCGCCCGGCTTGAACTCGAGCGTCTGGCCCGCATCCACGTGCAGTACCGCGACCTCACGCATGCGCGCGATGCCGTCGAGCACCTCGGTGCGGTGCACCTCGACCTTGTTCGCGACCGGCGTCGAGAGCTTCAGGAGCCGGTCCGACTTGCCGGTGTCGTTCTTGAGCGTGAAGTAGACGACACCGACCTTGGCGACCGGCGGCGTCGAGCGCGACCAGGCATTGGTGACGGTGAGCGTGCCGGCGAGGGCGGGCAGGGTCGCGAGCAGGGCGACGATCGTCCAGGCGAACAGCGACTTACGGTTCATGCGGCTTTCTTCCCGCGCGCCAGCACGCGCTTCAGGTAGCGCCCGGTGAACGAATCGCCCGCCCGCGCGAGCTGCTCGGGCGTGCCCTCGGCGACGATCGTGCCGCCGCCGTCGCCGCCCTCGGGACCCAGGTCGATCACCCAGTCGGCGGTCTTGATCACGTCGAGATTGTGCTCGATCACGATCACGGTATTGCCCTCGTCGCGCAGGCGGTGCAGCACGACGAGCAGGTGCTTCACGTCCTCGAAGTGCAGGCCGGTCGTCGGCTCGTCCAATATATAGAGTGTCCGGCCGGTGGCGCGCTTGGAAAGTTCCTTGGCGAGCTTCACGCGCTGGGCCTCGCCGCCCGAGAGCGTGGTCGCGTTCTGGCCGAGCTTGACGTACGAGAGCCCGACGTCCAGCAGCGTCTGCAGCTTGGTCGCGACCACGGGCACCGCGGCGAAGAACACCGCCGCGTCCTCGACGGTCATGTCGAGCACTTCGTGGATGTTCTTGCCCTTGTAGTGGACGTCGAGCGTCTCGCGGTTGTAGCGCCGCCCCTTGCAGACGTCGCAGGCGACATACACGTCCGGCAGGAAGTGCATCTCGACCTTGATGACGCCGTCGCCCTCGCAGGCCGCGCAGCGCCCGCCCTTGACGTTGAAACTGAAGCGTCCCGCCTGGTAACCGCGCGAGCGCGCCTCGGCCGTGCCGGCAAACAGCTCGCGGATCGGCGTGAACAGGCCGGTGTAGGTAGCAGGGTTCGAGCGTGGCGTGCGCCCGATCGGGCTCTGGTCGATGTCGATCACGCGGTCGACCGCCTCCAGCCCCTCGACGCCGGCGGAAAGCGCGGGCTGTTCGGCGACCAGATTGAGCGAGCGCGCGACCGCCCGATACAGCGTGTCGTTGACGAGTGTGCTCTTGCCCGAACCCGAAACGCCGGTGACACAGGTGAGAAGACCGACCGGGAATGAGACGTCGATGCCCCGCAGGTTGTTGCCGCTCGCCTTTCTCAGCCGCAGCTGCTGCTTGGTGTCGTTCCGGCGGCGCTTGTCCGGGATCTCGATGCGCTTACGGCCGGAGAGGTACTGGCCGGTGAGCGAAGCGGGGCTCGCCTCGATCTCCGCGGGAGTGCCTTCCGCAACCACGCGCCCACCGTGCACGCCGGCGCCGGGGCCGAGGTCCACCACGTGATCCGCCTGGCGTATCGCGTCTTCGTCGTGTTCGACGACGATCACCGTGTTGCCGAGGTCGCGCAGGCGGTGGAGCGTGTCGAGCAGGCGCTGGTTGTCGCGCTGGTGCAATCCGATCGAGGGTTCGTCGAGGATGTACATGACGCCGACCAGGCCGGAGCCGATCTGGCTCGCGAGCCGTATGCGCTGCGCCTCGCCGCCCGAGAGCGTCTCGGCGCTGCGGTCGAGCGTCAGGTAGTCGAGGCCGACGTCGACCAGGAAGCCGAGCCGGTCGGTGATCTCCTTGACGATCTTGGCCGCGATCTTCTGGCGCCAGCCTTCGAGCTTCAGGGTGTTGAAGAACTCGAGCGCGCGGCGGACTGGCAGGGCGCTGATCGAGGGCAGGGCGGTCCCGCCCACGAACACGAAGCGCGCCGCCTTCGTGAGCCGGGCGCCGTCGCACTCGGGGCAGCGGCGGGTTCCGAGGTAGCGCGCGAGCTCTTCGCGCACGGCGAGCGACTCGGTCTCGTTGTAGCGCCGCTCGAGATTCGGGAGGATTCCCTCGAACTTGTGCCGGCGCTTGACGGTGCGGCCGCGCGCGTCGAAGTAGCGGAACTCGATTTCCTCGCCCTGGCTGCCCTGCATCAGGACGTCGCGCGCCTTCTGGGGCAGGGAGGCGTACGGCACCTCGGGATCGAAGCGGTAGTGGTCCGCGAGCGCCTGGATCATCTGGTAGTAGTAGGCATTCCGCCGGTCCCAGCCGCGCACCGCGCCGTTCGCGAGCGAGAGCTGCGGGTTCGCGACCACGCGGTCCGGGTCGAAGAACTGCTTCACGCCGAGCCCGTCGCAGCCCGGGCAGGCGCCGAACGGGTTGTTGAAGGAGAACAGCCGCGGTTCGAGCTCGGACACGGAGTAGCCGCAGATCCGGCAGGCAAACCGGTCGGAGAACACCAGTTCCTCGCGCTTCGGGTCGTCGAAGAAGGCGACGCGCGCCGAACCCTCGCCGAGCCGCAGCGCCGTCTCGAAGGACTCCGCGAGCCGCTGTTGCAGGTCCGGCCGGACCTTCAGCCGGTCCACCACCGCGTCGATGGAATGCTTCTTCTTGGCATCGAGCTTTGGCACGGCGTCGAGCTCGACGTACTTGCCGTCGACGCGGGCGCGCACGAAGCCCTTGCCGCGCAGCTCCTCGATCGCCTGCAGATGCTCGCCCTTGCGGCCGGATATGACCGGCGCGACCAGGGCGAGCGCCGTGCCCTCCGGCAGGGCCATGACCTGGTCGACCATCTGGCTCACGGTTTGCGCGGTCAGGTCGAGGCCGTGATCCGGGCAGCGCGGTACGCCCGCGCGTGCGAAGAGCAGGCGCAGGTAGTCGTAAATCTCGGTGACCGTACCAACCGTCGAGCGCGGGTTGTGCGAGGTGGATTTCTGCTCGATCGAGATCGCGGGCGAGAGGCCCTCGATCGAGTCCACGTCCGGCTTCTCCATCATGGAGAGGAACTGACGCGCGTAGGCCGAGAGCGACTCGACGTAGCGGCGCTGGCCCTCGGCATAAATCGTGTCGAAGGCGAGCGACGACTTGCCGGACCCTGAAAGTCCGGTGAATACGATGAGGCGGTCGCGCGGCAGCGCCAGGTCGATGCCCTGGAGGTTGTGCGTGCGCGCGCCGCGGATGTGGATCGTCTGGCTCATCGGGGCAGCCTGATAGAATAAACCGCCCGTTCCGGGCACCGCAAAGGGATCTCCAGTGGCCTTGCCGAGGGGTGCGGCACTCCTGCCCGCCGAGCGCCGCGCCGTCGCCTCGCTGGCCGCAATCTACGCGGTCCGTCTATTGGGGCTGTTCCTGCTATTGCCAGTGCTCGCGCTGCACGCGGGCTCCATGCCCGGTGGAACGCCGCTCCTCGCCGGCCTCGCGGTGGGTGCCTACGGCCTTACGCAGGCCGTGATGCAGATTCCATTCGGCACCTGGTCCGACCGCATCGGGCGCAAGCCGCTGATCGTCGTCGGACTCCTCCTGCACATCATCGGTTCCGCCATGGGCGCCGTGGCGGGCAGTGCCGCATCGCTCGTCACGGCGCGCGTCGTGCAGGGCCTCGGCGCCGTATCCGGCCCAGTCACGGCCTTTCTCGCCGACCTGACGCGGCCCGAGTCACGCACGCGCGCGATGTTCGCGGTCGGCATGAGCATCGGCGCCTCGTTCGTGGTCTCGTTGGTCGCGGGCCCGCTCATCGCCGCCGGCATCGGGGTGTCGGGCGTCTTCTGGCTGATCGGGGGGCTTGGGCTCCTCGCGCTCGGTCTCGTGCTGTTCGTCCTGCCCGCCGAGCGGCCGATCGCCGAGCGCGCGGCGCGCGGCGACTGGAAGGCCGCACTTACCCGCGCGCTCGCCCCGCACTACGCCGGTGTGTTCGTGCTGCACCTGACGCTGACCGCGGCCTTCATCGCCGTGCCGCACGTGCTGCGCGACCTGCACGGCATCGAAGCTTCGCGCCACTGGATTTTTTACCTCGGCGTGTTTCTCGCGTCCGTCGCGCTGACCGTTCCGCTCGTGCTCTGGTCCGAGCGGCAGCGGGTGGCGGGTCGCGCCATGCTGGTCGGCGGTGCGGCACTCGCTGCGGCCCTCGCCGCGCTGGTCTGGGGCCAGGCACATTTCGACGCGCTGCTGGCCGCGCTCGTGCTCTATTTCGGCGCCTTCAACTTCCTCGAGGCGCGCCTGCCCGCCGCCGTCACCGAGGCGGCGGGAGACGCGAACCGCGGGGCGGCCTTGGGCGTGTTCGCAACCTGCCAGTTCGCGGGTGCTTTCGCCGGGGGGCTCGCGGGCGGCGCCCTGCTGGGAAGCCCCTGGCACAACACGGGAATCTTCGCCTTCGCGGCGGTCGCGGCGCTCGCCTGGTTGCCCTTCGCCGCTCGCGGGAAATCGCCGCGAACCGGTTGAATTGACGGTGCGCGCCCGCCTGTCGGGCGACTACAATGAGCCCTTCGAAAACAAGCGGGGAACGGCCATGGCACGCGGCGTCAACAAAGTCATCCTGATCGGACACCTGGGACAGGACCCGCAGCAGCGCGCCATGCCCTCGGGCAAGGCCGTGGTGAACCTGCGCATCGCGACCACGGAGCAGTGGCGCGACAAGCAGACCGGCGAGAACAAGGAAGCGACGGAATGGCACAACGTCGTGATGTTCGACCGCCTCGCGGAGATCGCCGCCGAGTACCTGCGCAAAGGCTCGCAGATCTTTGTCGAGGGCAAGATCCGCACGCGCAAGTGGCAGGACAAGGAAGGCAACGACCGCTATACGACCGAGATCATCGCCAACGAGATGAGCATGCTCGGCGGCCGCGGCGCGGGCGACCGCAGCTCGACCCCGCCGCAGGATCGTTCGCGCGACCGCGGCGAGGAGCAGGTATCCCGCCCCGAGCCGGCCGGTGTCGCCGAGTCCTTCGACGACGACATACCCTTCTAACGCGCATCGCCGGGGACTGTCATCCTTTTCCGGGCAGGGACGCGCCCGTCCCTGCCCGGAAAAGGGGACTGTCCCCTCTTGAAGCCCGTCACGTTTTAGTCTGATCCCCCGGCATTATGTGATGCGGTAGACGTCCCGTTCCCCCACATTAAGTCACCATCTAACCGATTTTTCGGGTTCCCCGAGATGCCTTCCCGGGCCCCGGAGAAGGGAGTTCGGTTTGATGGTGGCGGATCGCAAACAGCCGTCGGCTAACGGACTGCGCGAAGCCCTGGCGCCGTGGTACGACCATTCGGCGGCCTGGCTCGTGCTGCTTTGCCTCGTCCTGACGGCCTTCTCTGCGATCACGAGCGTTGCCACCGGCGGTCACACCGACGCACTGGTCGCGAAGCTGACCGGCGTCGCTGCGGCGCTTTCCGCCATTTCGGTCATCCTGCGCGACGTCGAGCTCGAAGCCCTGAAGCCCCAGCGCCGGCGCGCCTGGGCGTGCCTTGCCTGGGCGCTCACGCTCCAGTTCGTCGCCACTCTGCTGGTCCCCGTTACGCGCTGGATCGAGCTGCCGGCGGTGCAAGCGGTGATGAGCCTGCTCGAGTTCGCTTTCTTTCCCTGCGTCGCCATGGCCGCGGTCGGCTTCCTGATGACCAGCCGCGGCCGGGCTTTCGGCGCCGCAGTTCTGGCTCGAGACGATGCTGGTGACGCTCTGTGTCGGGAGCGTGCTCTGGCTCGCCCTCCCGCATGATCTCGCGCCCGACCTGCTGCCTGCGCGCAGCTCCTGGACCCTCGGCCTCGACGCGGTGATCGGCGTGCTGGCGGCGGTTCTCCTGCTGCGCCGCTCGGACTGGCGGCATTGGCCGGGGCACGTCGCCTTTGCGCTCGCGCTCGGCGCGCTGGTCGGGGCGCGCCTGCTCGAGGCCCACGCCGCGTCTCGCGGCCACACTTCCCTGTTCGCGGCGCCGCTGCATCTCGCCGCGATCTCCGGCCTTCGCCATTGCGGCGCACTTCGACCACCTGCGCACCGAGCGGCGTGCGCCACCCATGGACGCGTCGGAGCGTGGCTCTCCGTTCGCTGCGCTGACGCCCTATGCCGCGCTGATGCTCGCCGGCTATGCGCTGCTGCGACTGCACGAGGGCAGCTTTGGCGAGCCCGCCGGGCTCATCGCCTGGGTGGTCTGCATCGCAGCAGGCCTGCTGTTCGCGCGGCAGGTGATCGTGACGGCACTCTCGGTCGCGGTCCAGACCGGCCTCGCGACGCGCTCGGGCGAGGCGCGCTTCAACGCCCTGATCAGGAACACCGCGGACGTCATCGCGATCGTCGCCACAGACGGCACCATCAGCTACGTGACGCCGACCGCCGAACGGATCTTCGGCCTCGCCGCCCAGGACCTGATCGGCCAGCGCCTCGACGAGCTCGTGCTCATCGACGACCGCGCGCGTCTGCGGGAATTCCTGGCCCGCGACCTGGCGCAGTCGGGCGCGTCGGGCGTGGTCGAGGCCCGCGTCCCGCATGGCGACGAGCGCCAGCGCGTGGTCGAGATCCACGGCACCAACATGGACGCCGAGCCCGCGATCGGCGGGCGACTGCTCAATCTGCGCGACATGACCGACCGCAAGGGCATGGAGGAGCAGCTGAAGCGCATGGCGCTGCACGACCCGCTGACCCTGCTCGCGAACCGCTCGCTATTTCGCGACCGCGTCGAGCACGCGGTAGCGGTCGGCAAGCGCAACGGCCGGGCGGTCGCGGTGGTGTTCGTGGACCTCGACAACTTCAAGAACATCAACGACTCCTTCGGGCACGCGACCGGCGACCGGGTGCTGCACAAGAGCGCGCAACGCCTCGTCAAGGCGACCCGCGGCGGCGACACGGTCGCGCGCCTGGGCGGGGACGAGTTCGCCGTCCTGCTCGAAAACCTCACCTCCAAGGAGCAGGTGTTCGAGATCGCCGGGCGCATCGTCGAGTCGCTGCAGGAGTCCCTCGACCTGCCGGGCGCGGACATGCGCGTCTCGGCGAGCGTCGGCGTCGCGTTCTCGACGCCGGACGACGGCGTCGAGGAGCTGATGCGCAACGCCGACGTCGCGATGTACGCGGCGAAAGCCGCCGGCAAGGGCCGCTACCTCGTCTATGAGACCTCCATGCAGATCGCCGCGAGCGAGCGCAAGGAAATGGAAGGCGAGATCGACAAGGCGCTGCGCGACAACCGGTTCCTGCTGCACTACCAGCCGATCGTAGAGCTGCATTCGGGCTACCTGCTGGGGGTGGAGGCACTGATCCGCTGGAAGCACCCGGAGCGGGGCACGATCATGCCGTCGGAGTTCATCCCCGTGGCAGAGGAGACCGGGCAGATCGTGCCGCTCGGCCGCTGGGTGCTCGCCCAGGCCTGCCGCGAGGTCAAGGTCTGGCAGGCGCGCCTGCCGAAGGGCCGCCAGGTGCGGGTCGGCGTCAACGTCTCCGCGGTCCAGCTCGCGAAGTCCGACATCTGTGCCGACGTGAAGCGCGCGCTCGCGATTTCCGAAATCGACCCGGGCTGCCTCGTGATCGAGCTGACCGAGAGCGTGCTGATGCAGAACAGCGAATCGGTGCTCGCGACGCTCACGGCGCTCAAGTCGCTCGGCGTTCGGATCGCGATCGACGACTTCGGCACCGGCTACTCGTCGCTGACCTACCTGCACCGCTTCCCGATCGACATCCTCAAGATCGACCGCTCTTTCGTGGAGCGGCTCGGCAGCGTCGATGGCGGCGAGGACTTCGCGCGCGCGATCATCACGCTCGGCAACACGCTCGACCTCGAGGTCGTCGCCGAGGGCATCGAGCTCGAACACCAGCAGCGCGGGCTCATCGAACTCGGCTGCGTGGCCGGCCAGGGCTACTACTACGCGAAGCCCGCGCTCCTGCACGAGATCGAGTTCTCGGTCCACATGGCCCGTCGCCGCACCATGGCGGACACGCTGCCCCAGGGGGCGCGGATCACGGCGACCGGGCGATTCGTGATCGGCGACCTGAAGCCCGCGGATTTCATCGCGACCGGGACCTTCGGTCGCGGGATGACCAAAAAGAGCAAATAAAACAATACATTAGGTCTTGCCCCGGGTGCTTGCGGCGCGCCCGTGCCGCTACATGGCGGGGCCTAAAACCGGTACCCTAGACGGCCCTTTTCTGCGTCTGGAGACATTCCCCGGGACATGAGCGGCCGACTCTACATTTCGACCTTCGGCTGCCAGATGAACGAATACGACTCGGCCCGGATGGCGGACGTGCTCCGCGATTCAGCAGGCCTCGAGCTCACGGCAAATCCCGAAGAAGCGGACGTCGTCCTGCTGAATACCTGCTCGGTGCGCGAAAAGGCGCAGGAGAAGGTCTTCTCGCACCTCGGCCAGTGGCGGCTGCTGAAGCGCAGCAAGCCAGGTCTCGTCATCGGCGTCGGCGGCTGCGTCGCGAGCCAGGAAGGCGAGGGCATTCTCGAGCGTGCGCCGTTCGTGGACCTGGTGTTCGGCCCGCAGACCATCCACCGACTGCCGGCGATGATTGCGGCGCTGCACGCGACGCGCCAGCCGCAGGTGGACGTCTCGTTCCCGGAGATCGAGAAGTTCGATCGCATGCCGGAGCCGCGAGCCGAGCGCGCGACGGCCTTCGTCTCGATCATGGAAGGCTGCAGCCGTTATTGCAGCTTCTGCGTCGTGCCGTACACGCGCGGCGAGGAGATGAGCCGCCCGTTCCCGCAGGTGGTCGCCGAGGTGGAGTCGCTGGTCGCACAGGGCGTGCGCGAAGTGACCCTGCTCGGCCAGAACGTCAACGCCTACCGCGGCCCGCGCGACGACGGCGCGCATCGTCGACCTCGCGGGCCTGGTGCGCCACATCGCGGGCCTCGAGGGCCTCGAGCGGATCCGCTTCACCACGTCGCATCCCCTCGAATTCCGCGACTCGCTGGTCGCGGTCTACGCCGAGGTCCCGAAGCTCGCGAACTACCTGCACCTGCCGGTGCAGAGCGGCTCGGACCGCATCCTCGCGGCGATGAAGCGCGGCTACACGCGCCTCGAGTACAAGCAGAAGATCAGGAAGCTCCGCGCGGTGCGACCGGACATCAGCCTGTCTTCCGACTTCATCGTCGGCTTCCCGGGCGAGACCGAGGCGGACTTCGCGCAGACTCTCGAGTTGATAGAGGACGTCGGCTTCGACCAGTCCTTCAGCTTCATCTACAGCCGGCGGCCCGGAACGCCTGCGGCCTCGTTACCGGACGAGGTGCCCCGCGAACTCAAGCAGGAGCGGCTGGAGCGGCTGCAGGCGAAGGTCAACGGGCAGGCGCGCGCGATCAGCCGCCAGATGGTCGGCAGCACGCAGCGCGTGCTGGTCGAGAAGCACTCGCGCCGCGACCCGCGCCAGCTCGCCGGCCGCACCGAGAACATGCGCTGGGTCAACTTCGACGGGCCGCCCTCGCTCGTAGACCGCTTTGCGGACGTGCGCATCACCGAGGCGATGCCGAATTCCCTGCGCGGCCGGTTGGTCGCTTGAACGCGGCCCCCGAGTCCAGCGTCGATTTCGGCGCGGAAGACAATGCACGCCTCGCCGCGGTCTGCGGGCCGCTCGACGAGAACCTGCGCCAGATCGAGAACCGCCTCGGCGTCGAGATCCGGCGGCGCTCCGGTCGCTTCTCGCTGCGCGGCGCGAACGCGGCCGCCGGCGCAGCGGTGCTGCGCCGGCTCTACGAGCGCGCAGGCAACCAGCCGGTGACACCGGAGGACGTGCACCTCGCGCTCCAGGAGAACGGGATGGGCGCGGAACCCGCGCCCGACGAGCACGCGGTCGAGACGCTGCGCGGCCTGATCCGCGGCCGCGGCGCGAACCAGCAGCAGTACCTCGCCGGCGATCCGCGCGCACGACCTCACCTTCGGCATCGGCCCGGCGGGCACCGGGAAGACCTACCTCGCCGTCGCCTGCGCGGTCGAGGCGATGCAGCGCGAGAGCGTCCGGCGGCTCGTGCTGGTGCGTCCCGCGGTGGAAGCCGGCGAGCGGCTCGGCTTCCTGCCCGGCGACCTGTCGCAGAAGGTGGACCCCTACCTGCGGCCGATGTACGACGCGCTCTACGAGATGATCGGCTTCGACCGCGTCGCGCGCCTGATCGAGCGGAACGTCATCGAGATCGCGCCGCTCGCTTTCATGCGCGGCGCGCACCCTGAACGAAGCCTTCATCATCCTCGACGAGGCGCAGAACACCACGGTCGAGCAGATCAAGATGTTCCTGACCCGCATCGGCTTCGGCTCGCGCGCAGTCGTCACCGGCGACGTCACGCAGACCGACCTGCCGGCGCACCGCCAGTCGGGCCTCAGGCACGCGCTCGAGGTGCTGGACGGCGTGAAGGGAATCGCCGTCACGCGCTTCACGGCCAAGGACGTCGTGCGTCACCCGCTGGTGCAGCGGATCGTCGAGGCCTACGAGCGCGAGTCCGGCGACGGCGGAGGAGGGAGCCAATGACCCTCGACGTCGTGTTGCGCTACCGGACGCGCCGGCCGTGGGCGCCGGGTCCCGCGACGCTCCGCCGCTGGGCGCAGCTTGCCGCGGGCGGCCGTCGCGGCGAGCTCGGCATCCGCGTCGTCGGCAGCGGCGAGGGCCGCGCGCTCAACGAGCGATGGCGCGGCCGCACCCACGCGACCAACGTCCTGTCCTTCCCGGCGGCTCCCGAGCTCGGCGGCCGGCAGATCGGCGACATCGTCGTCTGCGCGCCGGTGGTGGCGCGCGAGGCGCGCGAGCAGGGCAAGGCGCTCGCCGCGCACTGGGCGCACATGGTCGTGCACGGCATCGCTGCATCTCCTCGGATTCGACCACGCGCGCGCGGCCGATGCGCGCCGGATGGAGGGCCGCGAACGGGTGCTGCTCGCGCGCCTCGGCTTCGCGGATCCGTACGGAAACTGAGGCGATGGCGAAGGGCAAGAGTAGCGGCTGGCTGCGGCGGCTGACGCAGGAAGGGCCGCGCAGCAAGGCCGAGCTCGTCGAGATGCTGCGCGCCGCCGCGCGCGGCAACCTCATCGACGCCGACGCGCTGCGCATGATCCAGGGCGTGCTGCGCGTGGACGACCTGCACGTGCGCGACATCATGGTGCCGCGTTCGCAGATGGTCGTGCTCGAGCGCGACACGCAGCCCGGGCAGCTGCTGCCGGCCGTGATCGAGTCCGGGCACTCGCGCTTCCCGGTGATCGGCGACGACCGCGACCAGATCGTCGGCATCCTGCTCGCCAAGGACCTGCTGCGCTACTTCGCCGAGGGCGCGGAAGGCGGGTTCGACATCCGCGACGTGCTCCGGCCCGTCGCCTTCGTCCCGGAAAGCAAGCGCCTCAACGTCCTGCTCAAGGAATTCCGCGTCAGCCGCAACCACATGGCGATCGTCGTGGACGAGTACGGCGGCGTCTCCGGCCTCGTCACCATCGAGGACGTGATCGAGGAAATCGTCGGTGAGATAGCCGACGAGTACGACACCGACGAAGACCAGACGATCCGCCGCGAGGGCGACCGGCAGTTCGCCGTGCTGGCGCTCACGCGCGTGCAGGAGTTCAACGCCTGGTTCGGCACGCGCTTCAGCGACGAGGAATACGACACGATCGGCGGCCTCGTGCTGCACCAGTTCGGGCGGCTGCCGCGCCGCGGGGAGGCGGTGACCATGGACGGCATCGAGTTCCGGGTGCTGCGCGCCGACCGCCGGCGCATCGACCAGCTGCGCGTCATCACCCCCGAGCCCTTGCCGGCGGGTCCCGGCGAAGCACGGGTCGACTGAATGCCGGCGCCTGACGGGCCCGTTTCCCGCCTGCTCCGCTATCGCCGCCTCATCGCGGTGCTCGCGGGCGTCGGCACGTCTTTCGCCTTCGCGCCGTACGGCTGGCACTTCATGGCCTGGCTCGGGCCTGCGATACTGTTCCTGCTCTGGGAATTCGAACCGCCGCGCGAGGCGGCGAGCACCGGCTTCTGGTTCGGCGCCGCGCTGTTCGGCGCCGGCACCTGGTGGATCTACACGGCGATCCACGACTTCGGGCAGGCGCCGGCGTGGCTGGCGCTGTTCCTGGTCGCGGCGCTGCTGGCGATCAAGGGCGCGTACTACGCGCTGCACGGGCTACGTCCTCCTGCGCATCGCACCGGACCCGTCGCCGGCACGCTCGCTGCGTGCTGATTCCCGCCGGCTGGACGCTGATGGAGTGGCTGCGCGGCTGGCTGTTCACCGGCTTTCCCTGGCTGCAGATCGGCTACGCCCAGAGCGACGCGCCGCTCGCGTCGCTGACGACGCTGGGCGGCATCCACCTGGTCAACTTCGCGGTCGCGGCGACCGCGGGCGCACTCGTCGTGATCTTCTTCCAGGGCGGCAACGGCCGACTGGCGGCCATCGCGTTCGCCGCGGTGCTGTGGGCCTCGGGCTGGCTGCTCGACGGCCGCGAATGGACACGGCCTGCGGGCGATCCGGTCACGGTCGCGCTGCTGCAGGGCGCGATTCCGCAGGACGAGAAGTGGCTGATGGAGAACCGGGCGGCGACGCTCGACGCGTACCGCGCGCTCAATCGCCAGGCGCTCGGCGCACGCATCATCGTCTGGCCCGAGTCGGCGATCCCGGTGCTCGCGCACGACGCCAAGACCTATCTCGAGGCGATCCGCGGCGAGTCGGCGGCCGCCGGCTCGGACGTGATGCTCGGGCTCCTCGACTTCAACCTGGAGACCGGAGAGATCAGGAACGGCCTGTTCTCGATGAGCAGCGCCGGCGACGGCTGGTACTACAAGCGCCGGCTCGTGCCATTCGGCGAGTTCTTCCCGGTGCCGGAAGCGGTGCGCAAGTGGATGCGGCTGCAGAGCCTGCCGTACTACGACATGACGCCGGGCGACGAGATCCAGGCGCCGCTCGAGTCGGGCGGGCAACGCCTCGCCGCAATGATCTGCTACGAGGACGCCTACGGCGCCGACCAGCTCGCTGCGCTGCCGACCTCGACGCTGCTCGTCAACGTGACGAACAACGCCTGGTTCGGCGACTCCGCCGCCCCGCACCAGCAGCTGCAGATGGCCCGCTTCCGCGCGCTCGAGGCCGGGCGCTTCCTGGTGCGCGCGACCAGCAACGGCATCACCGCCGTGATCGGTCCCGACGGCGCCGTCGTCGACCGCATTCCCCAGTTCGTCCCCGGCATCCTCAAGGCCACCGTGCAGCCGCGCACCGGCCTCACGCCCTACGCCCGCACCGGCAACTGGCCCATCCTCACCTTCGCCTTCCTCGTGCTGATCGCCTTCGCCGATCGCGCGCCTGCGGGCTCGGCACGACGGCTGAGGCAGGCGGCTTGGCGGCCGTCGGATCGGATTCAGGGATCGTGCGCGCCATGGACGGCGCGCCCGAAGCCTCCAGGGACGGATTCACGGCGGTCCTGAGAACGGCCTCCGAGCCGCCGCCCTACAGGTATCCTTCCGAGTTCGCATGAAAGAACGCTACGAACCCAAGGAAATCGAGCCGCAAGTCCAGGCCGAATGGGAAGCCGCCGGCACGTTCGCCGCGCGCGAAGACGCGGCGCGGCCGAAGTACTACTGCCTGTGCATGTTCCCGTACCCGAGCGGCAAGCTGCACATGGGCCACGTGCGCAACTACACCATCGGCGACGTCCTCGCGCGCTACATGCGCATGCGCGGCCACAACGTCCTGCAGCCGATGGGCTGGGACGCCTTCGGCCTGCCCGCCGAGAACGCCGCGATCGAGAACGGCGTTGCGCCGGCCAGGTGGACCCGCGACAACATCCGCCACATGAAGGGACAGCTGAAGTCCCTCGGCTTCGGCATCGACTGGTCGCGCGAGCTCGCGACCTGCGATGCCGACTACTACAAGTGGAACCAGTGGCTGTTCCTGCGCATGCTGGAGCGCGGCATCGCCTACAAGACGACCGGCACCGTCAACTGGGATCCGGTGGACCAGACCGTGCTCGCGAACGAACAGGTCATCGACGGGCGCGGCTGGCGCACGGGCGCGCTGGTCGAGAAGCGCGAGATCCCGATGTATTACCTGCGCATCACGCAGTACGCGGAGGAGCTGCTCGCCGCGCTCGACGGGCTCGCCGAGTGGCCGGAACGCGTGCGCGCGATGCAGGCGAACTGGATCGGCCGCAGCGAAGGCGTGAACCTCGCGTTCCCCTATGACATCGGCGGGCAGAAGGGCGAGCTTCGGGTCTTCACGACGCGCGCCGACACGCTGATGGGCGTGACCTTCGTCGCCGTCGCGGCCGAGCACCCGCTCGCGGAGCTCGCCGCTGCGCGCGACGCGGCGAGTTCGCGCACTTCGTCGACGAATGCCGCCGCGGCAGCATCATGGAAGCCGACGTCGCGACCATGGAGAAGAAGGGCATCGCGACCGGCCTGTTCGTCCGCCACCCGCTGACCGGCGCCGAAGTGCCGGTCTGGGTCGGCAACTACGTGCTGATGGCCTACGGCGAAGGCGCGGTGATGGGCGTGCCGGGCCACGACGAGCGCGACTTCGCCTTCGCGAAGAAATATGGCCTGCCGATCGTGCCCGTGATCGACGTCGGCGGCAGGCCGTACTCGACCGGCGCCTGGCAAGCCTGGTACGCGGATCACGGCCGCTGCGTGAATTCGGGTGCCTATGACGGCCTCGACTACCCGTCGGCGGTGGAGGCGATCGCGCGCGACCTCGAGGCGAAGCGCCTCGGCCGCAAGCAGGTCGTCTGGCGGTTGCGCGACTGGGGCATCTCGCGCCAGCGCTATTGGGGCTGCCCGATCCCGATCATCCATTGCCCGGCTTGCGGTGACGTGCCGGTGCCGGACGACCAGCTGCCGGTGCGGCTGCCCGAGGACCTGGTGCCGGACGGCTCCGGCAACCCGCTCGCGAAATCGCAGGCCTTCCTCGAATGCCGCTGCCCGCGGTGCGGCGCCGCCGCACGGCGCGAGACGGACACGATGGATACGTTCGTGGACTCGTCGTGGTACTTCTTCCGCTTCGCCTCGGCGGGCAACGACCGCGCGATGGTGGACGCGCGCGCGAGCTACTGGATGCCGGTGGACCAGTACATCGGCGGCATCGAGCACGCGATCCTGCACCTGCTCTATTCGCGCTTCTGGACGCGCGTCATGCGCGACTGCGGGCTTACCGGGGTCAGCGAGCCGTTCCAGCGCCTGCTGACGCAGGGCATGGTCCTGAACGAAATCTGGTTCCGTAAGCCCGCGTCGGGGCGCGTCGTCTACTACCATCCCTCGGAAGTCGAAGCGGGCGGCGAGGGCGAGGCGCGCCGCGGCGTCCTCAAGTCCGACGGCGAGGCGGTCGAATACGGCGGCATCGGCACGATGTCGAAGTCGCGCAAGAACGGCGTCGATCCGCAGGACCTCGTGGAACGCTACGGCGCCGATACGGCGCGGCTCTTCACCATGTCCAACGTGCCGCCCGAGCACACCTTCGAGTGGTCGGACGAGGGCGTCGAGGGCGCGTTCCGGTTCATGAAGCGCCTGTGGAAAGCCGTGCACGCGCACGTCGACGGCGGCGCCGCCGCGAGCCTGGACCTGGCGCGCACTCGACGGGCCGCAGCGCGCGCTGCGCCGGCAGGTCCACCAGGCGCTGGTGAAGGTGGGCGACGACATCGGCCGCCGCCGTACCTTCAACACAGCGGTGGCAGCGGCGATGGAACTCCTGAACGCGCTCTCGCGCTTCACGGATGCGACGCCCCGCGGTCGCGCCGTGATGCAGGAGGCGCTCGACATCGTGGTCTTGATGCTCTCGCCGATCGTCCCGCACGCGGCACAGGCGATGTGGCGGGCCCTCGGTCACTGCGACACTGGTCGTGGACGAGCGCTGGCCCGAGGCCGACTCCGCCGCGCTGGTACAGGACACGGTAGAGATCGTCGTGCAGGTCAACGGCAAGCTGCGGGCGCGCATCGCGGTGGCCGCCGGCGCCGACGAGGCTGTCGCGCGCGAGGCCGCGCTCGCTGACCCGGGCGTCGCGAAGTTCGTGGCGGGACAGCCGGTGCGCAAGCTGATCTACGTGCCGGGCAAGCTCGTGAACGTGGTGGTCTGATGTCGCGCCCGCTCGCCAGACTCGCTCCTGCTCGCGCTGCTCGCGGGCTGCGGCTTCCAGATGCGCGGGCAGGCGCCGCTGCCGGCGGTCGCGGCGACCCCGTACGTCGAGTCCGCGGACCGGTTCACGCCGCTCTACGCCGCCCTCGACCGGCGACTGCGCGCCGCGGGCGCGACGCCCGCCGCGAACGCGTCGGAGGCGAGCGTCGTGGTACGCCTGTACCTGGACGAAACGGGTCGCGAGCTGCTCTCCGTGACTGCCGACAACAAGCCTGGCGAGTACGAGGTCTATTACGCGGCCGAGTTCTCGGTCACGAATGGCGCGACGGAGCTGATCCGCGCACGCCGGTCAAGCTCACGCGCAACTACGGCTACGACGAGTCCGCGGTGCTTGCCAAGGAGCACGAGGAAGCATCGCTGCGCGATGCGCTTGCCGGCGAAATCGCCGACCTCATCCTGCGCCGGCTGGCGGCCCTGTGAACCTGTCGGTATTCGACGTCTTCAAGGTGGGCGTCGGGCCATCGTCCTCGCACACGATGGGGCCGATGCTCGCGGCGCGCTTCTTCGTGCTCGACCTCGAGGCGAAGGGGCTGCTCGCGCGGACCGCCGAGGTCTTCGTCCAGCTCTACGGCTCGCTGGCGCTGACCGGGCTCGGGCACTGTACCGACCGGGCGATCCTGCTCGGCCTCGAGGGGCACGATCCTTCCGAGTTCGATCCCGCGGTGATGGAGCCGACGCTGGCGCGGATCCGCGGCAGCGGCCGCATCCGCCTGCTCGGCCGCCACGAGATCGCCTTCGACGAGCCGATGTGCCTCCTGTTCCATCGCGACCAGATGTTGCCCGGCCACTCGAACGGCATGCGATTCACCGCGCGGGACGCGGCCGGTGCGACGCTGCTGTCGGAGGAAATGTATTCGATCGGCGGCGGCGCGGTGCAGCGCGCAGGCGAGGGCCCCGCCCAGGCTCGCAGCGGGTGGCGTCGGAGCTGCCGTTGCCCTTCGCGAGCGGCGAGGAGCTCCTGGCGCAGGCGGATCGCGCCGGGCTCACGATCGCGGGCCTGATGCGCGCGAACGAGGAGGCGCTCCGGCCGGCGGTGGAAGTGGACGCGAAGCTCGCGCGCATCTGGTCCGTCATGCAGGCCTGCGTCGAGCGCGGCTTCGCCGCGGAGGGCGTGCTGCCGGGCGTGCTGAAGGTCAGGCGCCGCGCGCCGCAGATGAAGCGCGCGCTCGAGGCCGACGCCGGAACTGTCGACGCGATGGAATGGGTGAATGCCTGGGCGCTGGCGGTGAACGAGGAGAACGCCGCGGGCGGCCAGGTGGTGACCGCGCCCACGAACGGCGCGGCCGGCATCGTGCCCGCGGTGATGCACTATTACGCGCGCCTCTGCGCGGGCAGCGACGACGCGGGCATTCGTCGATTCCTGCTGGCCGCCGGCGCAATCGGGCTGCTCTACAAGCGCAACGCCTCGATTTCCGGCGCCGAGATGGGCTGCCAGGGCGAGGTCGGCGTCGCCTGTTCGATGGCGGCCGGCGGGCTGGCGGCCGCGCTCGGCGCGAGCAACGGCCAGCTCGAGAATGCCGCCGAAATCGGCATGGAGCACAACCTCGGCCTCACCTGCGACCCGATCGCGGGCCTCGTGCAGATCCCCTGCATCGAGCGCAACGCCATGGGCGCGGTGAAGGCGATCAATGCGGCGCGCCTCGCGCTGCGCGGCGACGGCACGCACAAGGTCTCGCTGGACCAGGTCATCGCGACCATGCGGCAGACCGGCTACGACATGAAGTCGATCTACAAGGAAACCTCGCAGGGCGGGCTCGCGGTCAACGTTCCCGAGTGCTGAAAAAGGGGACGCTCACCTTTTCCCGGAGTTGAGCGTCCCCTTTTTCAGCGGCCGGTCGCAGCCGGATGGCGCTTCGCCAAGTCAGGACTCCGGCGACGGGCACCTTCGGCTAGCCTAGCGATCCCGATCTGCAGGGTGCCCGCCCCATGTCGAAAGCCCTCCTCGTGCTGATTGCCAGCCTGCCGCTCGCCGCGCTGTCCGCCGACCTGTCGCCGCGTGAAAAAGCCGTCGCCCTGGCGAGCGGGGCGCCGGTCGTCCAAGGCGGCGCGCAGCTCGAGCGCGTGGTGGGCGGACTCGAGCGGCCCTGGAGCCTCGCGTTCCTGCCAGACGGCGAAATGCTCGTCACCGAGAAGTACCGTGGCATCCGCGTCGTGCGCGATGGCGCGCTGCTGCCGGAACCGCTCGCGGGCGGGCCCCCAGGCGTGATGGGCAAGGCGGACAGCGGCCTGCTCGACGTGACGCTGGACCCGGACTTCGCCGGCAATCGCCTGGTCTACGTTTCCTTCGCGGAAGGCACGGAAGCAGCGAACCGCACGGCGATCTGGCGCGCGCGCTACGCCGATGGGCGCCTGCAGGACGGGCGCGTCATCTTCCGCGCGCGGCCGGACAAGCAGGGCACCGGCCATCCCGGCGGGCGCATGCTGTTCCTGCCCGACAGCACGCTCCTGCTCACGGTCGGCGACGGTTACGAATACAAGGCGGCGGCCCAGGATCTCGGTTCGCACCTCGGCAAGACGCTCCGGCTCACGCGCGAGGGGGCTGCTCCGCCGGACAACCCGTTCATCGGCCGGGCGGAGGTATTGCCGGAGATCTGGACCTGGGGGCACCGCAATCCGCAGGGTCTCGCGCGGGATCCCGCGAGCGGCGAGATCTGGCTGCACGAGCACGGGCCGCGCGGGGGCGACGAGATCAACCGGCTGCGCGCCGGCGCGAACTTCGGCTGGCCGTCCGTCACGCACGGCATCGATTACGATGGCACGCTGATCTCGGAGCGCGCATTCGCGCCGGGCGTCGAGCGCTCAGCGTTCTTCTGGGCGCCGTCGATCGCGCCTTCCGGGCTCGCGGTTTACCGCGGCACGGCGTTCGCCGGCTGGGACGGTAAGCTGCTGGTCGGCGGGCTCGTGTCGAAGGCCGTGAGCCGCATGCGCTACGACCCGAAGGTCGGATTCTTCGTCGAGGAGGAACGGATGTTCGGTGCCTACGGCAAGCGAATTCGCGACGTTCGCACCGGCCCGGACGGGCTGGTCTACCTCCTCACCGACGAGGACGACGCCGAGCTCCTCCGCCTGCGCCCCGCTCCCTAAAGGTGAGCGTCCCCTTTTATTGCGCGAAGCGGTCGGTCGCGCGCACGAGCGCATCGGTGATGCCGGGCTCGAAGGCGGAATGGCCCGCATCGGCGACGACGCGGAAGTCGGCCTCGGGCCAGGCGCGGTGCAGGTCCCAGGCCGTGGCCATCGGGCAAACGACGTCGTACCGGCCCTGCACGATGACCGCCGGGATGTGGCGGATGCGGCCGATGTCGTCGAGCAGCTGGCTCTCGCGCTGCATGAATCCGCCGTTGACGAAGTAGTGGCACTCGATCCGCGCGACGGCGAGCGCGAAGGCATCCTCGCCCCAGCTGCGCACGTTCGCGTCGTCGGTGACCAGGTAGCTCGTCGCGCCCTCCCAGACTGCCCAGGCGCGCGCAGCCGCCTGCGCCGCCGCCGGGTCGGCGCCGGTCAGCCGCCGGTGGAAGGCGCGCATCAGGTCGCCGCGCTCCGCCGGCGGGATCGGCGCGACGTAGTCTTCCCAGCGGTCCGGGTACAGGAACGACGCGCCCTCCTGGTAGAACCAGTCGAGCTCCGCCTTGCGCAGCATGAAGATGCCGCGCAGCACGAGCTCGCTCACGCGCTCCGGGTGCGTCTCGGCGTAGGCGAGCGCGAGCGTGGAGCCCCAGGAGCCGCCGAACACCTGCCAGCGATCGACGCCGAAGTGCGCACGCAGCCGCTCGATGTCGGCGACCAGGTCCCAGGTCGTGTTGTGCTCGAGGCTCGCGTGCGGGCGGCTCTTGCCGCAGCCGCGCTGGTCGAACAGGAAGATGCGGTAGCGCGCCGGGTCGAAGAAGCGACGCGCCCGCGGATCGCAGCCTGCGCCCGGGCCGCCGTGCAGGAACACGACCGGCTTCCCGGCCGGGTTGCCGCATTCCTCCCAGTAGATCTCGTGGCCGTCGCCGACCGCCAGGTGACCCTGACGCGACGGCTCGATTGCGGGATACAGCACAGCGGTCATCCTACCGCAACCCTCGCACGCGCCTGCAATTGCCACTAGACTCCGCCCGGGGTGCACCAATGCCAGGCGGAATCTCGGTACTCCAGCTGCACAGGATTCTTTTTTCTCCGACCGCCATCTTCCAGGCGGTCGCAGTCGAGTCTCCCCGGGCGAGCAGGGTCTTCTTCCGGATCGCGCTGTGGCTCGGGCTGTTGCCCCCGCTGTTCGCCTATTTCGGAACGCTCAGGTTCGGCTGGCGCCTCGGCGTCGAACCCGTCTACCTGCCGCGGTCCACCGTACTCGCAATCTGCGTCGCGTACTTCGGCTCACTGCTGTTCGGCTTTCTGAGCAGTGCCCTGATCGCGCGCTGGATGGCCGCCACCTACGATGCAGACCAGTCTCTCGGCCGATGCCTGGCGCTGATGGCGATCGTCGGCGCGCCGCTCGCCGTCGGCAGCATCGTCCACCTGTATCCGCATGCGTTCCTGAATCTGCTGGTACTCGTGCCGGTGCTCATCTGGTGCATGTTCCTCCTGTATCGCGGCCTGCCGGTCGTGCTTTCGACCGGACCGAATCGCGGCATGCTGATGGCTTCCGCGCTGATTGCCTACCTGCTGGTCGCGCTGGTCAGCCTGCTCGGGGTCACGGTGGCCCTGTGGGGCAGCGGCATCGGGCCGGCGATTGGGAACTGACGTGGACAAATACGAAGACCGCATCGTCACCGCGTTCCTGTACTGCTCGGTGCTCTGGGCGTTGCTCGGCATGCTTGCGGGCGTCTACGTCGCGGCCGAGCTGGTCTGGCCGACGATCGATGGCGGTTGGCCGGCCCTGACATTCGGCCGCCTGCGCACCGCGCATACCACGCTCGTCCTGTTCGGGTTCGGCGTTTCGGCGCTGATCGCGACCGCCCTCTACAGCGTGCAGCGCACGTCGCACGTGCGACTGTTCGCGCCCGGGTTGGCCTGGGCGGTGTTCTATGCCTGGCAGGCCACGATCGTGCTCGGCGCGGTGGCGATACTGGCCGGCTGGAACGCGGGCAAGGAGTACGCGGAACTCGAGTGGCCGTTCGACCTGGCGATCGCTCTCGCCTGGGTCGGATTCGCGGTGGTCTTTTTCGGCACGATCGCGAAGCGCAGGATCGACGCGATCTATATTTCCAACTGGTTCTACGGTGCGCTGATCATCGTGGTGGCCATGCTGCACATCGTCAACAGCCTCGCGATGCCCGCAACGATCGGCAAGTCCTATTCGCTGTTCGCAGGCGCCCAGGATGCCGTGGTGCAGTGGTGGTACGGCCACAATGCCGTCGGCTTCCTGCTGACCGGCGGCTTTCTCGGAATGCTGTATTACTTCCTTCCCAAGCAGGCCGAGCAGCCCATCTGGAGTTACCGGCTGTCGATCGTCGCGTTCTGGGCGTTCGTGTACACGTACATCTGGGCCGGGCCGCACCACCTGCACTATCACGCCGTTCCCGAGTGGCTGCAGTCGCTCGGCATGGTCATGAGCCTGATCCTGCTCGCGCCGTCCTGGGCGACGATGGTCAACGGCATCATGACGGTCAGCGGCGCCGCGAAGAAGCTGAAGACGGATCCGGCGCTCAAGTTCATCGTGCTGGCGCTCGCCTTCTACGGCCTCGCGACCTTCGAGGGGCCGATGCTCGCGATCAAGAGCGTCAACGTATTCAGCCATTTCACGGAGTGGACCATCGGTCACGTGCACTCGGGCGCGCTCGGCTGGAACGCGCTGATCACGTTCGGGACGTACTATTTCATGGTGCCTCGCATGGCGGGAGCGCCGCTCCACAGCGTGCGGCTGGCGAACGTCCACTTCTGGCTTGCCCTCGCGGGGACGATGCTCTACGTGCTGGCGATGTGGGGCGCGGGCGTGTCGCAGGGCGTGCTGTGGCTGTCGCTCGACGACCTCGGCGAGGTGCGCTTCAGCTTCAATGACGTGATGGCGGCGATGAAGCCGTATTACCTGCTGCGCCTGTTCGCCGGACTCCTGTTCCTGGCAGGCGCAGTCCTGATGGCGTGGAACCTGGCGCTTACATTCGCCGGCCGTCGCACGGTCGTCGTTGCGCCGCCCGCAACGGTTCGCGCCGGGGCGGCCGCATGAGCTGGATGTCGCTCCATCACCGGCTCGAGCGCAACACGGGCCTGCTGATCTTCGGCATCCTGCTGGTTTCCGCGATCGGCGGCATGGTGCAGCTGCTGCCCATCGTCACGGAAGGCCCGCACCGGCACGGGCCGGCGGGCATGGCGCCCTATTCGGCGCTCGAGCTCGAAGGACGCGACATCTACATCCGCGAATCCTGCAGCACCTGCCACACGCAGCAGATCCGGCCGCTGCTCGCCGAGGTCAAGCGCTACGGCCCGTATTCCCGCGCCGAGGAGTTCGCTTACGACCGGCCATTCCTGTGGGGGTCCAAGCGCACGGGCCCGGACCTGCATCGCATGGGCGGGCGTTACAGCGATGAATGGCACCGCATGCACCTGCTCGATCCACGTTCGGTCGTGCCGTCATCGATCATGCCCGCCTATCCGTGGCTGGCGACGCATCCCGCGGACCGCGGCCGGAGCATCCAGGACCGCATGCGCGCGCTCGTGAAGCTCGGACATCCGTACAGCGAGAAAGAAATCACGGCTGCGCCCGCGGCCCTCGAAGGCAGGACCGAGCTCGATGCCGTGATCGCCTACCTGCAGTCCCTGGGGCGCAGCAGCGCCGGGCAGCCTCAACCGTGACCTGGTTCATCTTCGTCGGCGACATGCTGGTCATGGCCTTCATGATCGCCCTGGTGGTCTGGGTATCGTTGCGCTCGACGCGCGACCGCCTCGACGGCACGGCGCGCATCCCGCTCGAGGACGAGGACAGCCGTGGCTGATCTTCCATCGGACTTCTGGGGCGGCTGGATCGTCACGATCACGGTGGCGAGCTTCATTGCGCTCTTGTGGCTGGTCATCGATGTCTATCGCAGTGGTCCGGACAAGAACCAGGACCTGGTCTGGGACGAGACGCTGCGTGAAGGGGCCAAGCCGGCGCCGATCTGGTGGTTCTGGTTCATCCTGGCCCTGATGACGATCTCGGTGATCTACGTGATGCTGTATCCCGGCCTCGGCCAATGGCGCGGCGCGCTGGGCTGGTCCATGGGCAGCAGGATCGCGGAGCGCCATGTGGATTACGAATCGGAGTTCGGCGACGTGCGGCGCAGCCTGCTACGGCAGCCCCTGGCCGCGCTCGCCGAAAGTGAAGCTGCGATGACCTCTGCCTGGCACGTGTTCAACAACCATTGCAGTTCCTGCCATGGCCGCGATGCCGCCGGGCAGGCCAAGACATTCCCGGACCTCAGGGACAGGGCCTGGCAATGGGGCGCGGACGAATCGCAGATCGTCGCGACCATTCATTCAGGCCGCCAGGCTGCGATGCCGGGCTGGAGCACGGTAGTTGGCCAGGACGGGGTCGAGCAACTTGCGGACCACGTACTGGCCCTCTCGCTCGGCAATCGCACCGACCCGGCGGCCGCGGGCGGCGCATTGTTCCAGCAGTACTGTGTGGCTTGCCATGGGGCCGGCGGCGAAGGCAATCCGCTGCTGGGAGCGCCGGCCTGAACGATGCGGCCTGGAACTACGGTGGCGAGCGCGCCGACGTGGTCGAGTCCATCGCCAACGGTCGAGCTGGCACCATGCCGGCATTCAGCGCCCGCCTCGATGAAACGCAGGTTCGCCTGCTGGCGGCCTGGCTGAAGGCCGGCGCGCCGATACCCTAGAAGCGAATCAGGATTCCGGCGAGCGCTTCGGACTGGAAGATCGCGGATCCGCTGGCGATGATCCTGCAGGCGCCCTCGCCATTGTCAGAGCGACAGAAGAAGGACGTGTCCGTGTCGACCGCCGTCAGGTAGCCGCGCGCCTCGAGCCGGATGGCCGCGTGCGCTGCGAGCGGAATCTCGAGGCCGAAGGCCATCGACCCGGAGAACCGCGTGCTGTCGTCGGCGTCGGGCACAGACGCCGAGAAGCGCGTGGCGCCGATGCCCGCCGCGAAATACGGCTGCGCGTGTTCCCATCCGCCGAACGGCAGCGTGCCGCCAATGTGCAGGTACTCGATGTCGGCATCGAAGTCTTCGACGTCGTTGTCCACTTCGGTCGCCTGCCGGGAATACCAGAGCTGGTAGAAGCGGTCGTCGCCCTTGGCCATAGCGCAGTTCCAGCGCTACGGCGAAGCTCGAGCTGTCCTCGAAATCGCGGTCCGCGCCCGTTTCGCCGTCCTCGAGTCCGCCGCCCATGCGATAACCGCCGTGCAGCCCGACCTGGAAGAGGGGCAGCTCGTCTGCCGCGGCGAGCGGCGCGGCCAGCAGGCCGATGCAAAAGAATGGCGATCGCGTGTTTCAAGCGATTCGGACTATCGCACATGGCCCGGTTGGCCGCCATTGTTAACGGGAATCATTCGCATTAGGATCATGCGACTTTGCGTACCCGACCCACCGCAATCGCATTCCTGGTGGCATGCACGCTGTTGATGGGCGCGTCCGCCGGGGACTCGCCCCGAGGAGGCGATTCTGGCGGCGCCCTCGACGCCCGGGCTGTCACCCGTGGCCGCGCTCGGGGAGCAACTGTTCCATGACGTGTCGCTGTCGGTTTCCGGCCGGCTTTCCTGCCAGACCTGCCATCGCAAGGAATTTGCGCATGCCGCTCCGCCGGAAGAGCTCGTGTCGAAGGGCGGGCCGGGCATGGACATCCCGGGCATCCGCAATTCACCCTCGATCCGCTACGCGACCTTCACGCCGACCTTCGGCTTCGACGACGAGGGCACGGCCTTCGGCGGGCCTGTTCCGCGACGGGCGCGTGCCGACGCTTGTCGAGCAGGCGAAGCAGCCGTTTCTCGATGTCCGCGAGATGGCGAATCCATCGATCGACGCCGTGATCGCGCGCCTGCGGCAATCCCCGAACGCCGCGCGCTTCCGCGAAGTGTTCGGCGTCGCGGCGCTCGACGACGCCGCGCAGGCTTTCGAGAGCCTCGCCGTCGCGATTGCGCAGTACGAGCGGAACTTGCCGGATTTTCGCCGCTTCGACAGCAAGTACGACGCCTAGCTCGCCGGCAAGGCGGTGCTGACGGAACAGGAGGAGCGCGGCCTCGCGCTGTTCGAGGATCCGGAGAAGGGCAACTGCGCCGCCTGCCACCCGAGCCGGCCGGGCGCGGACGGCTCGCCGCCCGCTGTTCACGGACTTCACCTACGACAACGTCGGGCTGCCGCGTAACGCGCAGCTTCCGGCAAACGCCGATCCCGCGTTCCTCGACCTCGGGCTCTGCGGGCCGGAGCGCAAGGATCTCGTCGCGCGCCGCGACCTCTGCGGCGCGTTCAAGGTGCCGACGCTGCGGAACGTCGCGCGCACCGCGCCGTACTTCCACAACGGCGCGCTTCGAGACGCTGCGCGAGGCCGTCGACTTCTACGTGCGCCGCGACACCGACCCCGGCGTCTGGTACCCGAAGACGGCGTCGGGCGTCCGGAAGTTCGACGACCTGCCGCCGGAGCTTGCCGGTTCCGTGAACACGACCGAGGTGCCCTACGATCGCAAGGACGGCGGCACGCCTGCGCTGACGCCTGCCGAGATCGACGACGTGGTCGCATTCCTGGGGACGCTCGACGATGGCTACAATTGAACCGGCCATGCGCATCAACACCGACCAGGTGGCACGCACGCTGGAGAAGGGCCTCGCGCCGGCCTGGCTGATCGCCGGCGACGAGGCCGCTGCTGACCGGCGAGGCGGCGGACGCCGTGCGCGCCCGCGCCCGCGCCGATGGCTTCACCGGGCCGCGACCTCTTCGTGACCGACCGCAGCTTCGACTGGTCCGAGGTCGACGCGGCGAGCCGGACGCTGTCGCTGTTCGCGGAACGGCGCATCCTCGAGATCCGCATGCCGACGCCGCGGCCCGGCAAGGAGGGCGGCGCCGTGCTCGCGGCGCTCGCCGCCGATCCCGGCCCGGACAACCTGCTGCTGGTCGTGACGACGCGGCCGGAAAAGGACACCTGGTCGAGCGCCTGGTTCAAGGCGTTCGAGAAGCACGGCGTTTTCGTCCAGGCGCAGCCGGTCGAGATCGGCCGCCTGCCGCAATGGATCGCGGCGCGCGCCGCGCGTGTCGGCCTCGAGTTCGAGCCGGGCGCCGCGGAGCTGCTCGCGGAACGCGTCGAGGGCAACCTGCTCGCCGCGCAGCAGGAAATCGAGAAGCTCGCACTGCTGGAGCGAAGCGGGCGCGTCGACCTCGACGCCGTGCAAGTCCGCCGTCGCCAACAGCGCGCGCTACGACGTCTTCCAGCTCGGCGAGGCCGCGCTCGCGGGCGATGCGCCGCGCGCGCTGCGGATCCTCGAAGGCCTGCGCGCGGAGGGCGCCGAGCCGCCGCTGGTGCTGTGGGCGGTCTGCCGGGAATTGCGCGCGCTCGCGGACCTGCGTAACGGCGTCCGCGAAAAAGGCGTTGGGGCCGATGGCCGAGCGCCGCGAGGCGCTCGTGAAGCGCGCGGCGAAGCGCACCGCGGGCCAGGCGATCGAGCCCTGGTTCGTCGCCGCCGCGCGCGTCGACCGGCAGTTCAAGGGCCAGGCAGGCCCGGCGGGCGGCGACGCCTGGACCACGCTCACCGGGCTGGTCGCCGCGATCGCAGGCGCGCCGCTTGCCGCCCGCAGCGCGCCACGGCTGAAGCGATCCCGCGCTTGCGCCCATTCGGCGTGTTCGGCGGGATGTTCGACCCGATTCACTTCGGGCACCTGCGCACGGCCCACGAGTTGCACGAGCTGCTCGGCCTCGAAGCCGTCGCATTCGTGCCGGCGGGCGACCCGCCGCACCGCGCGGCGCCGCTGGCCGATGCCGCGACGCGCCTCGCGATGCTGCGCGCCGCGATCGGGGACGATCCGCGATTCCTGGTCGACGATCGTGAACTGCGCCGCCGGGGCCCGTCCTACACGGTCCTGACGCTGGAGGAGCTGCGCGCCGAGCGCGGTCGGCCAGCCCCTGGTCCTGATCATCGGCCAGGACGCCTATGCGGGCATCGATCGCTGGCATCGCGCCGAGGACCTGCTCACGCTCGCGCACATCGTGATCGCCCTGCGTCCGCGTGCTGCGCTGCCCCGCGAGGGCCTCGGCGCCCGGCTGCTCAGCGAGCGGCGCGCGCCCGACGCGACGGCCCTGGCGGCGAGTCCCGCCGGCCTCGTGTACGTCTGCGACAACACCCAGCTCGACCTCTCTTCCAGCGACGTGCGCGCGCGTGGTCGCGGCGGGCCGCGATCCGCGCTACTTGATGCCCGAGGCGGCGCGTAGGATCATCCTCGGCACGGGCAGTTACGCCCGGCCAGGTGAAACAAAGGAATGACCGCCACGAGATCGAGGCCGAAACGCAAATCGCCCGCCGCCAAGAAGACCAGGACCGGACCTGGCAGCCTGACCAAGATCGCCGTCGCCGCGCTCGCAGACATGAAAGCCGTGAACGTCAAGGTGCTTGACGTGCGCAAGCTCACGGACGTCGCCGACACGATGATCGTCGCAACCGGCAATTCAGACCGCCACGTCAAGTCGATCGCGGACCGCGTGATCGAGCGCTGCCGCGACGCGGGCCACCGCGCCTATGGCGTCGAGGGCAAGCAGGAGGGCGAATGGGTGCTGGTCGATCTCCAGGACCTCATCGTCCACGTGATGCTGCCCCGCATCCGCGAGTTCTACGGGCTCGAGAAGCTCTGGGACCTGCGCCCCGCGCGGCGCGCGCCGAGCGTCGCCTAGCAGGCGCGGATGCGCATCCGGCTGATCGCGGCCGGCACTCGACTGCCAGCCTGGGTCGACGAAGGCGTCGCCGACTACGCGCGCCGTTTCGGCCGCGGCCTCAAGTTCGAGCTCATCGAAGTGCCGCTCGCGCGCGAGGCCGAGCGCATGCGCACAGCGCTGCGCGAAGGCGATTACGTAGTCGCGCTCGAGGTGCAAGGCCGCGCGATGACGACCCCTGAGCTTGCCGGATGGCTCGCGGCCCGCATGGCCGGCGGGCGCGACCTCGCGCTGCTCGTCGGCGGCCCGGATGGCCTGGACGCCCGGCTTTCTTCGCGCGGCCGATTTCCGCTGGTCACTCTCGCCGCTCACCTGGCCGCACGGCCTGGTGCGCGTCCTGGTCGCGGAACAGCTTTATCGCGCCCACAGCCTGTTGCAGGGACACCCGTATCACCGAGCCTGAGTTATTCTCGCGGCTCAATGGGTTACGACAGCATCCTGCTGGCCTCGGCATCCGAGCGTCGCAGCCGGCTGCTGGCGCAGATCGGCGTCCGGCATCGCGTGCGGGCAGCCGACATTGACGAAGCGCCGCGCACCGGGGAGTCGCCGCGCCGCCTACGTGGCACGCCTGGCCGCGGCAAGGCACGAGCGGTCGTCGCAGGCAGAGGACACCGGGCCTGGCTGCCCGGTGCTGGCGGCCGACACAACGGTCGTGCTGGATGGATCGATCTTCGGCAAGCCCGCGGACGAGGCGGACTGCGTCGCCATGCTCTCGGCGCTTGCCGGGCGCAGGCACGAAGTGCTGACCGCCGTCGCCTGTGGCACGACGGACGCCTCCACGAGGCATTCGCCACCAGCCGGTCACGTTCCGCACGATCGATGCTGCGGAGTGCCGCCGCTACTGGGCGAGCGGCGAGCCGGCCGGCAAGGCGGGTGCCTATGCCATCCAGGGCCTCGGAGCGGTCTTCGTCCAGTGCCTGGAGGGTAGTTTTTCCAACGTAATGGGCTTGCCCCTGTTCGAGACCGCGGCGCTGCTCGACGCCGCGGGCGTACCGCGTTGGCAGTTCCCGTGAAAGGCCGGAACGAGGCTGTTGTCGGGCTTGTCCAAGCGAACACCAGCGCCTTCCCAGATCCCGAATGAACCCCTGGACCCCATGGCTGCCGCGACTGGGCCGCTGGCTGGCGGCGCTCGCCGGGCTGGCCGCCCTGCTGCTCGCCCTCGGAATCGGGGCGTTCCGCCTCGCCATCGAGCTGCTGCCCGACTACCAGCATCGGATCGTCGAGCGGGTGCGCGAGGCGACCGGGCTCACGCTGCAGTTTGACTCCGTCTATGCGCGCATCGGCCGCTACGGCCCCGAGATCGTGTTTCGCGGCGCGCGCGTGCTGCCCGAGTTCGGCGACGAACCGCTGGTCTCGGCGGAGGCAGGGCGCGTCAGCCTCTCGATTCCGCGCTCGATCTGGTACCGCCGCCCCGAAGTGGCCCGCGTGCTGTTCGTGCGCCCCAAGCTCGGCCTCGTGATCACCACCAACGGCTCGATCCGTTTCGTCGGCCAGTCTGCCCTGAAGCGGCCCGACGCAGAGACTCGGCCGATGACGCTCGAGCGCCTGCCGCGCGGTCGCTATGGGATCAGCGACGCGGTGCTCGAAGTGCTTGACCTGCGCGCGCGCCAGGGACGCTTCGAGCTGACCGGCGTCGACCTCGAGGTCTTGCGCGAGGGCGACGAAATCACGCTTGACCGGCAGGGTCGCGCTGCCGGAGCACCTGGGGTCTTTCATCGAGTTCGACGGGCAGGCCAGCGGCGAGCTCGCCGACAACGAGGCCGTGTCGTGGCGCGCGCGCGTGGACGCGCGCAACCTCGACCTCGAGCAATGGGCCGCGATGCTCCCGGACAGCTTCCGCGTGCCGGCCGCGGGCCGCGGGTCGATCCGCGCCTCGGCGCGCGGCACCGGTCGGTTCGTGTCGAGCCTGCGCCTCGAGCCACAGTTGGCGGACCTGCAACTCGCGGGCTCCCTGACGGCGTTTTCGCGCATCGCAGGCAATATCCGAGTCCAGCGCGACGCGAACAACATCTCGCTCGAGGCCACGGAGTTCGAGTTGTCGCGCGCGGGGGCGCCCTGGCGCCCGACCAGCCTTGCGGCGAGCGTCACCCGTCAGGACGGACGCGTCACGGCAGTCACCGCGCGTGCGGACTACCTCAGGATCGAGAACCTCGCCGGGTTCGCGGACTTGCTGCCTCCCGGGCCGCTGCGGGAGCGAATCAAGACGCTCGCGCCGCGCGGCGAGCTGACCGGCGTCGATCTCACCGTGCGTGACGCGGGCGAGCGCCGGTTACCGGACATCAGCGGGCGGTTGCGCTTTTCGGATGTCGGCTACGGCCCGATAGGCAGGGCGGCCGGGATCACCGGTTTCGACGGCGCAATCGAGGGACGGGGCGCCGGCGGCATCGTCGTGGTCGCGGCTCGCGATGCGACGCTCGAGTGGCCGCAGCAATGGCGCGCGCCCGCGGAACTGAAACGCGGCGACGGCCGTGTCGAGTGGCAGCGTTTCGGCGACGGCGTCCGGATCTGGCTGGACGACGCTTTCGTGGACACCGGGCACGGCAGTGCGCGCGGCAAGCTGCGCATGGTGCTGCGCCCCGGCGAACTGCCGCTCATGGACGTCAGTGCCACGGCAGAAGGCTTCGACGTGACCCAGCTCTGGCGCTACCTGCAGACCGGGCGCATGTCGCCGAAGTCCATTCGCTGGCTGGACGCCGCTTTCCTCGCCGGTCACGTGACTGAGGTCCGGGTGTCCGTCACCGGGCCCACGAAAGGCTTTCCGTACCGCGAGGGGCAGGGCGTGTTCAAGGCGCATGGCAAGGCGCGGGGGGTGAACCTCTTCTACGCGCCGGGATGGCCGGAGCTGCGCGGCGTGGACGCCGAATTCAGCTTCGATGGCCCGGCACTGCATGCGGTGGCGAGCCAGGGCAGCATCGGCAACATCGCCTTCGCCGGCGGCGAGGTGAATAGCGGCGACCTGCGCGAGGCGATCTTCGCGGTGCGCGGCCAGGCCGAGGTCGACGCGGGCCGCGCGATCCGCATGCTGCAGGCGACGCCCCTCGCGCCGTCGTTCGGCGCGATGTTCGCCGACCTGTCGGGCGCCGGACCCGTGAAGGCGGACGTCGCCATGGTCCTGCCGATCAAGAATTTCGACCGCCGGGTCGTGACGGTGATGGCCAACCTCGACGGCATCACGCTGAGGCATCGGCAACAGCCTTTCGAGGCGACGGACGTGAGCGGAGACCTCTGGGTGCGCAACCGGGAGGTCCAGGCGCCGGCGCTCGCGGGCCGCGCGTTTGGCGGGCGCTTCGATGCCTCGATCGCGACCACGCCGCTCGCGAACGGCAACCTGCGCACGGTGGTGAGCGCCTCGGGAACGGTCCAGGGGTCGGCCCTTGCGCCGGTCGCGCACATGCCGGTGAACGCGGAACTGACCGGGGCGACCGACTGGCGCGGTACGCTCGACGTCGAGCGCAACGCAGATCCCAAGCGTCCCGCGCGCGGCACGGTGCGCGTCTAGAGCGACCTGCGCGGCCTCGTCCTCGGCGCTTGCCCGAGCCGTTCGCCAAGACCGCCGAAAGCGCGCGGCCGATCGCGCTCGCCGCGAGCTTCGACGGCACGGGCGGGCCGCGCATCGAGGGCTCCCTCGGGAGCGACGTGCGCGCGCTGCTGCGCTGGCGCAGCAAGCCGGCAGACCCGCCGGTCGAGCGCGGCATCGTCCTGTTCGGCGGCGCAACACCCGCTGCGCTGCCGCAGTCGGCGGGCCTGTGGCTGGGCGGCAGCCTCGAGTCCGCCAGCCTGACGGAGCTCCTCGATCTCAAGTGGAACGAGCCGCGCGGTCGTCCCATCCAGGACTACCTCGCCGGCGTCGATCTCTCGATCGGCCGCTTCGAGGCGCTCGGCTACTTCTTCACCAACCTGAGCGGCCGGCTGCGGCCGGGCAACCGTGCCTGGGACGTCAACGTCGACGGCCGCGAGATTGCCGGCCACGTGGTCGTGCCCTATACGTTTCCGGGCGAGGTTCCGCTGCTGCTCGATTTGCAACGGCTGCATTTCAACGAGCGCGCGCCGGGCGCGGCACAGCGACCCGACCCGGACCCGCGCACACTGCCGGCGATGCGCGCGAGCCTTGGCGAGTTCATCTTCGACCAGCGCAACTTCGGCCACGTCGAGGCGGAGTTCGCGCGCGGCACGGCCGGCATGACGCTCAACCGGTTCAGCATGACGCACCCGGCATTCACCGCGGAGGGCCGCGGCAGCTGGCTGGTGCGCGGCGAGGCCGCGGAGTGCCGCCTCGAGTTCGAAGCCGACACGAACGACGTGAAGGGTTTCATGAGTGCGATTCAGCTCGGCGCCCAGGTCGAGGGCGAGAAGGGCCGCGTTACGGCCGAGCTGAGCTGGCCCGGTGCGCCCGAAGTCAGCGCGATCGGACGACTATCCGGGCGGATCGAGATTTCGGCGAAGAACGGCAACCTGACCGCGGTCGAGCCCGGCGCGGGCCGCGTCTTCGGGCTCATGAGCCTCGCGCACCTGGGGCGCCGGCTGGCGCTCGACTTCGACGACCTCACGGGCAAGGGACTCTCGTTCGACACTCTGAGTGGAACCTTCCGCCTGACGAACGGCGTTGCGTACACCGACAATCTGACGCTGCGCGGCTCGGCAGCGGAGATCGGGCTCGCCGGTCAGACCAACCTGCGCGAGCGCAGCTACGACCAGACCGCCGTCGTCACCGGCCAGCTCGGCGCCTCGCTCGGCGTCGCCGGCGCGCTCGCCGCCGGGCCCGCGGTCGGCGCCGCGCTCCTGCTGTTCTCGCAGATCTTCAAGGAGCCGCTCAAGGGCGTGACGCGCGGCTACTATCGCATCACCGGGAGCTGGGACGATCCGCAGATCCGGCGCATCGACGCGCGCGAGGTGAAGGACGACCGGCAGGCCGCGCAAGGATCCCCATGACCCAGCCCATCGTCGCCGCCCTGCAGATGACCTCGCTCGCCGACGTCGGCCGGAACCTCGATACCGCGCGGCGTCTGCTGCGCGATGCCCGGGATCAGGGTGCCTGCCTCGCCGTGCTGCCCGAGAATTTCTCCTTCATGGGCAGAAACGAGGCGGAGCGTCGCGCAATCGTCGAGCGCGACGGCGACGGGCCGGCGCAGTCGGCAATCTCAGCGGCGGCGAAGGAGCTCGGGCTCTGGATCGTGGCCGGCACCCAGCCGATCGAGGTGCCCGGCGACGCGCGTCCGGCCAACGCCTGCGTCGTCTACGACGACCGGGGCCGACGCGCCGCGCGCTACGACAAGATCCACCTGTTCGACGTGGACCTGCCTGGCGGGCGCGAGGGATATCGCGAGTCCGCGAACGCGGTCCCGGGCAGCAAGCCGGTGCTGGTGGACACGCCAGCGGGCCGTCTCGGGCTGACCGTGTGCTACGATCTGCGCTTCCCCGAACTGTTCCGGAAACTCGTTTCGGAGGGCGCCGAGATCTTCAGCGTGCCATCGGCATTCACGGGCCCGACCGGGCGCGCGCACTGGGAAACGCTGCTGCGCGCGCGGGCGATCGAGGACCTCTGCTTCGTGGTCGCGGCCGCCCAGAGCGGCATCCACGACAGCAACCGCGAGACCTACGGCGATTCGCTGATCGCGGACTACTGGGGTCGCGTGCTGGCGCGCGAACCGCGCGGGAGCGGCGTGGTCGTGGCTGCGCTCGACCTGGACGGCCAGAAAGCGACGCGCGAGAGCTTCCCTGCGCTGAAGCACCGGGTGCTCGCGTGACCGGCGACGCGCTGCAGTGCGCCCGCGACCGGATTCTTTCTCCCTCGGGCCTGGACGACCGCCGCCTCGAGCAGGCACTCGGGTCGCTGCTGGGCGCCAGCGTCGACGCGGCCGACCTCTATTTCCAGCTCGCTCGCGAGGAGCACTGGGCGCTCGAGGACGGCATCGTCAAGGAAGGCAGCCACGGCATCGAGCAGGGCGTCGGCGTGCGCGCCATGGCCGGGGAGCGCACCGGCTTCGCTTATTCGGACGAGGTCGTGCCGGAGGCGCTGCTCGAGGCGACGCGCGCGGCGCGCGCGATCACGCGCGAGGGCGGCGAAGGGCAGGTGCAGGCCTGGCATGCCACGGCGGCGCACCGTCTCTACCCGGCCGACGACCCGATCGCAACACTTGCGGACGTGGACAAGGTGGCGCTCCTGACCGAGCTCGACCGCTGCGCGCGCGCGCTCGATCCGCGCGTCAAGCAGGTGGTCGCGACGCTCGCCGCGGTGCACGAAATCATCCTGGTCGCGGCGAGCGACGGCACGCTCGCCGCGGACGTGCGTCCGCTGGTGCGCATGAATGTCTCCGTGATCGTCGAGCAGAACGGCCGCCGCGAGCAGGGCTACGCGGGCACCGGCGGTCGCTACTCGCTCGAGGAATTCATCAAGGGCGGGAAGCCGCTGCGCCTCGCGCGTGAGGCCGTTCGCCAGGCGACCGTCAACCTCGAGTCAGTGCCGGCGCCCGCGGGCCCGATGACCG
Source organism: uncultured Gammaproteobacteria bacterium (assembly GCA_963817195.1). Classification (GTDB taxonomy): domain Bacteria; phylum Pseudomonadota; class Gammaproteobacteria; order Steroidobacterales; family Steroidobacteraceae; genus SCUD01. The sequence goes on along the minus strand of CAWFNJ010000001.1, from coordinate 252,929 downwards.
TCGTGCTCGCGCCCGGCTGGCCGGGCGTGCTGCTGCACGAAGCCATCGGCCACGGCCTCGAGGGCGACTTCAACCGCCGCGGGACCTCGGCCTTCACCGGCCGGATCGGGGAGAAGGTCGCTTCCGAGCTGTGCACCGTCGTTGACGACGGCACGCTGCCCGGACGACGCGGCTCGCTGAACATCGACGATGAGGGTACGCCGACTTCCTGCACGACGCTGATCGAGAACGGCGTGCTGAAGGGCTACCTGCAGGACAAGCTGAATGCGCGGCTGATGGGCATGCAGCCCACCGGCAACGGGCGACGCGAGTCATTCGCGCACGCGACGCTGCCGCGCATGACGAACACCTACATGCTGGCGGGTCCGCACGAGCCGGAGGAAATCATCCGCTCGGTGAAGAAGGGCCTTTACGCCGTCAACTTCGGCGGCGGCCAGGTGGACATCACCTCCGGCAAGTTCGTGTTCTCGGCAAGCGAGGCTTACCTGATCGAGGACGGCAAGGTCACGGCGCCGGTCAGGGGCGCGACGCTCGTCGGCAACGGTCCCGACGTGCTGACGCGTGTCAGCATGGTCGGCAACGACCTCATGCTCGACGAGGGGATCGGCAGTTGCGGCAAGGATGGGCAGACCGTGCCCGTCGGCGTCGGCCAGCCGACGCTGCGCGTCGATGCGCTCACGGTCGGCGGCACGGCCTGAGGCGGCGCCGATGCGGATCTCGCGGCCGCTGTACGAGTCGCTGCCCTACGTCTATATCGCGATCGGCCTGATCGCCTTCGGAGCATCGTTTGCCTGGCGCGTGGCCGATTGGTCGGGCGTCCTGGCCGCGTTCGGACTGGTCGCGATCCTCGGCGGCCTCGTGCTCGCGCTGCGGCGGCGCGACTACCGCATCCAGAAGCGGCACTACGGGTCGGAGTTCGACGAAGGCGAATGAGCGGCAGTCAGGCCGCCCCGGCTTCAGGTTCGTCGTCGTTCACCTCTTCCCCGGACTCACCGGCGATCGGGTGATCGCCGGTCGGCTCGAGCATCGCCGCGCGCCCGCGCGCGGCCCGCTCGTCGAGGTACATGATCTCGTGCCTGCCGAGCACCACGACGTCGCCGTCGTTCAGGTGGTGCCGTCGCACGCGCTTGCTCTTCACGTACACGCCATTCGTGCTGTTGAGGTCCTCGAGGATGCTGCCTTCGCCAGTCGTCGTGATCTGGCAGTGGTGACGGCTGACGTACTTGCTGTCGATCTGCACGTCGTTGTCCACGGTCCGGCCAACGATGATGCGCCCCATGCGCAGCGGCCGCTCCTCCACGTGCTCGCCGCCGTGCGCGACGATGATGCGCGCGAGCACCTCGTCGCCCGAAACCGGGCGCGGCGAGGACGACGGCTCGAAGACGCCGGCGCGCAGGCGGTTGGTGCGTGCCGCGAACTCCACCCACTGCAGCTCGTCGATCGCCGCCTTGAGTTCGACCGGGGTCACTTCGGGCTGCTCGGAGGAGTAGGCGATCATGAGCGCGGTGTCGCAAAGCGTGTTGACCAGGCGCGGCACGCCGCCGGTGTAGCGGAAGATGACGGGCAGGGTTGCCGGCGCGAACAGCTGGCGGCCATGGGCGCCGGCGACCTCGAGCCGGTGCAGGATGTAGGCCTGCGTCTCCTCCGGCGTCAGCGCCGTGAGGTGGAAACGCAGGCGGATGCGCTGCATGAGCTGGATCAGTTCCGGCGAGTCGAGCTTCTCGTTGAGCTCGGGCTGGCCGGCGAGGATGATCCTGAGCACCTTTTCCTTGGTCGTCTCCACGCCGGACAGCAGGCGGATCTCCTCGAGCACGCGGTTCGAGAGATTCTGGGCCTCGTCGACGATCAGCAGGACCTTGCGCCCGGAGGCGTACTGCTCGACCAGGAACTGGTTCAGAGTCGCGATCAACTCGGCCTTGCGCATCTTGAACGGCGTGAAGCCGAACTGGACCAGCACGGCCTGCAGGAACTCGATCGGCGAGACCTGCGTCTGCGCAACCTGTGCGACCACCACGTCCTTCTCGAGCTCGCGCAGGAAAGTCTCGAGGAGCGTGGTCTTGCCGGAGCCGATCTCGCCGGTGATGACGACGAAGCCGTCGGTGAACCAGATCGTCGACTCCATGTACGCCTTGGCGCGTGCATGGTGCTTGGACAGGTAAAGGAACGCCGGGTCCGGGCTTAGCCGGAACGGCAGCTCGGTCAGGTTGAAGTGTTCCAGGTACATGAGGTCCTACAGGCTAACACAGCCCCAAGTGCCCGTTACTACTGGGAAATCAACCGGCGTCGCAGCTGTTTCGCGGCGCGGTCGCGCGCCGCGCGGCTGCGCGTGACCAGGGTCACATGGCCAAGTTTACGGCCCGGGCGCTCAGACTTTCCGTAGTCGTGCCAGTGCACTCCGGGCATGGCGAGCAAGTCGCGTGCCCGCGGCCGGGTGCCGATCACGTTCACCATCACCGCGTGGCCGCGCGGCCGCGGGCTGCCGAGCGGCAGGCCGGCGATCGCCCGCACGTGGTTCTCGAACTGGCTGGTCTCGGCGCCCTCGATGGTCCAGTGGCCGGAATTGTGCACGCGCGGCGCCATTTCGTTTGCGACCAGGCGGCCGCGCTCGACGAAGTACTCGACGCACAGCACGCCGACATAGCCGAGAGCGCGCATCAGCCGCCGGTGGTTGCGCTCCGCCTGGCGCTGCAGCCTGCCGTCGACCCAGGGCGCACGCGTGACGGCGAGGATGCCCGCCACGTGCTCGTTCTCGGCGAGCGGGTAGTGCCGAAACGTCCCGGCCCGGTCGCGCACCGCGACCAGCGAGACTTCGCGCGAAAAGTCCACGAACCGCTCGTAGACGAGCGGCTGGCCGGCGAGCTGCTCGAAGGCCTGGGCTGCTTCGCCGGCGCGGCGGATGCGCACCTGGCCCTTGCCGTCGTAGCCGAGACGGCGCGTCTTGAGGATGCCGGGTGCACCGAGGGTCGCAATCGCACGCGCGAGGTCGGCCCGTGAATCCACAGCCGCGAACGGCGCGACGGGAATGCCGAGGCGGCGAAACAGCCGCTTTTCAAACACGCGATCCTGCGCGATTTCGAGGGCGCGTGGCGGCGGCCACACCGGCCGGATGGACGCGATCGCGCGCGCCGAGGCGACCGGCACGTTCTCCCAGTCGAAGGTGACGACGTCCACCGCACGCGCGAAGCGGGCGAGCTTCTTCCGGTCGTCGAATGCGCCGGCGAAGATCTCGGCGACTGCCGCGCCCGGCACGTCCGCACGCGTGTCGTACATCGCGAACTCGAGACCGAGCGGAATGCCGGACAGGGCCATCATCCGGCCGAGCTGGCCGGCGCCGACGATTCCGATGCGCATGGGCGACCTAGCCGGCGGATGGATCCGGCTTCGCGAGGACCTCGGCGGTCTGTCGCTCGCGGAAGGCCGCGAGCGCGTCGCGAAGCGGCGGGTGCCTGGCGGCGAGGATCGCGGTCGCGAGCAGGGCGGCGTTGCGCGCGCCGGGCTCGCCGATCGCGACCGTCGCGACCGGCACGCCGGCGGGCATCTGCGCGATCGAGAGCAGCGAGTCGAGCCCGTTCATCGCCTTCGACTGGATCGGCACGCCGATGACCGGCAATAGCGTCTTCGCTGCCGCCATTCCAGGCAGGTGCGCGGCGCCGCCGGCGCCGGCGATGATCACTTCGAGGCCGCGCGCCACTGCACTGCCCGCGTATTCGAACAGCAGGTCCGGCGTGCGATGCGCTGAGATGACGCGGCTTTCGAACGGCACCGAGAGTGACGTCAGCATGTCGGCCGCGTGCCGCATCGTCTCCCAGTCGGAAGACGAGCCCATGATGATGCCGACCAGCGGTTTCATCGCGGGAGTCTAGCACGCAGGCGCCGGGGGTCAGCCGTAACCCATTGTCCGGGAAGCAATTCTTGAAAGCAGGCGGCCTAAAGAAACAACCCCTGCGCCGACAGGGAGTGGTGCGACGCAGGGGGGATGCCCGAAGATCAGGGGATGCTTGATACGCTGGGCAACGCGATCAGGCTAGCGCGCCGGCTCGCGACCACAACCCGGGTGCTGTCTCTGTGAGGCGACAGCGTCCTACAGGACGAGGACTCGTCGATGCATCGATCCCACATTGCGGCTTGCAGCCGCCGCGCCGCGGCGTGCTTTGCGCTCGTCTTCGCGATTTTCGCAGCTGTCACGGTCAGTACTGCCCACGCCGAAGACGCGGAAATTTCCGCGGCGCGCGCGTTGCTCGAGCGCCACCCGCTCATCGACGGCCACAACGACCTGCCGAACGTGATCCGCGAGCGCGGCGAGCCGCCGCGCGACGTCGCGGCCTTCGACCTCCGGCAGCCCGCCATCGGCGACACCGATATCGCCCGCCTGCGCGCGGGCGGCGTCGGCGGCCAGTTCTGGTCGGTGTACATCCCGAGCTTGCCCGAAGTCGGCGAGCGCGGCTTTGCGCGCGCCCAGCTCGAGCAGATCGACATCGCGTTGCGCATGATCGAGCGCTACCCGGAAGCGCTTTCGCTGGCGCTCACGGCCGACGACGTCGAGCACGCGCGCGACGCCGGCCGCATCGCCTCGATGCTCGGCATCGAGGGTGGCCACGCCATCGAGAATTCGCTCGGTGCGCTGCGCGCCTATCACCGGCTCGGCGTCCGCTACATGACGCTGACGCACTTCAATGGCAACGACTGGGCCGACTCGGCGACCGACGCTGCGCGGCACGGCGGTCTCACGAAGTTCGGCTCCGAGGTCGTGCGCGAGATGAACCGGCTCGGCATGCTGGTGGACCTCTCGCACGTGTCCGAAGAGACGATGAACGACGTGCTCGACATCGCCGCGGCACCCGTCATCTTTTCGCACTCGAATGCGCGCGCGCTCTCGCCGACGCCGCGCAACGTGCCGGACGCGGTGCTCGCTCGCCTGCCGCAGAACGGCGGCGTCGTGATGGTCAGCTTCATCTCGCTGTTCGCGGTGCAGGGCGACGAGCACGCGCGCTGGCAGGCGGCCTTCGAGAAGGAAACCGGCGTCAAGCTGGGCGACGAGCAGTACGACGCGGCGCTGGCGAAGTACACGGTGGTCCACCCGGAACCGCGCGCGACGCTTGCGGACGTCGCGGACCACGTCGAGCACGTGCGCGATGTCGCCGGCATCGACCACGTCGGCATCGGCGCCGACTTCTTCGGCGAACCGGAGTGGATGGCAGCCGGACTCGAGGACGTTTCGGCCTATCCCGCGCTGTTCGCGGAACTCATCCGCCGCGGCTGGAAGGAGGAAGAGCTGTCGAAACTCGCGCGCGGCAACATCCTGCGGGTCCTGCGGCAGGCGGAGCAGGCGGCAGCACGGATCCAGCGGGAGCGGCCGCCGTCCTACGCGACCATCGAGCAGCTGGACGGCGGGAAGGCAACCCCGGACAAGTATTGATGCCTGACGGAAGGCGCTGATGAGCGAAGCCAGGACCATGGACCCGCGGCACTGGGTCGTTCGCATTGGCATCGCTCTGGTGCAGGGCCTGCTGCTCTGGTGGCTCTACGACGCGGCTGCCAATGACCGGTGGCCCGAGGACCGGCATGGCTGGCTGGCAGGATTGATCACCGTCGCCGTGATCGTGCCGGGAATTCACTACCTGTTGGCGGACCTCGCCTCCGCGGCGAGGCAGCGCCTCGTCCTGCTGGCGCTCGCCCTGCTGTCGCTCGGGCTCGGCTGGCACCATGGCGCGTGGACGGCGGATGCGCCGTACCGCGAGCCTGTCTCCTTCGTATTGCCGCTCGGTGTCCTGCTGTTTCTGCTGCTGCCGTTCGTTCAGTCCGCGCTGACCCGCGGAGCCCTGCGCCCGCGGTACGAGGACCTGTTTCACTTCGCCTGGCGGAACGCGCTGCTCGCCGCGCTCGGCGCTGTCTTCACGGGCGTGTTCTGGCTGCTGCTCGTCCTCTGGGGCGGGCTGTTCCAGATGATCGGCATCGATTTCTTCCACGAACTCTTCGAGTCGGCGCGGTTCGCGATACCGGCGACTGCCGTCGCCGTCGGCGTGGGCCTGCAGCTGGCCGGTTCGGTCGAGCGGCTGCAGACGGCGCTCCGGCAGCAGCTGCTCGCGATGCTGAAATGGCTCGCGCCGCTCGCGATCCTGATCCTGGTGCTGTTCACGGGCGCACTGCTCGCCAAGTCGCCGGAACTGTTCGCCGAGCAGCGCCGGGCGATCAGCGCTGCCTGGCTCCTGTGGCTCGTGGCGCTGACCGTCACATTGCTGAACGCGGCCTACCAGGACGGCAATGAACCGAGTCCGTATCCGCGCTGGCTTGGCGCGGCGATCCGTTTCGCGAGTCTGCTGCTCCTGCCGGTCGCGCTGCTTGCGGTCTACGCGCTCGGCGTTGCGCATCGACGGCCTATGGCCTCACGGTGGCGCGGGCGTGGGGATTCCTGGTCGCGCCATCGCGCTCGCCTACGCCGGCGGCTACGCCTGGGCCGCGCTGCGCAAGGGCGCCTGGATGGCGTGTATCGGCGTGGTCAACGTCGCGGTCGCGCTGTTCGCGATCGTGATGCTCTTGCTCATGCTGTCGCCGCTGCTGTCGCCGGAGCGGCTGGCCGCCGCCAGCCAGTACCGGCGCGTGCTCGCCGACCCGGAGAGCGATGCCTATGCCGACCTGAGATTCCGGACCGGTCGCTACGGACGCGAGCGGCTCGCCTCCCTCGCAGCGATCGAGGGTCAACCGCGTGCCGCGGAGATACGGGCGAGTGCCGAACGCGAGATGCAGAAACAGTCCCCCTCGCTACGAAGCGCAGCCGGACGACCGCCTTGCAGTTGGAAGATCTCGACGTTTACCCACCGGCACGATGCGTGTCGATGCGGACTTGATGGCCGCCTTCAATGCATTGCCTGAACTGCACGTGCTGGCGTCCTGCACGACCGAGGCGCCTTGTCCGCTCCTGTTCGCGGACCTGAATCGCGATGGTTCAGAAGAGGCGATCCTGTTCGCCGAGCTCGCGTGCGGTGGGAGCTACTCGCATGCGTAGATGGGTGGCGCTGTGCTCGACCGGTACGTTCACGTCGGGACATCTGTGTCGTACAACGATCTACCAAGCCGTTGCGCGCGCGCTCGAGCAGGGAACCTACCGCATCGGCGACCTGCCCTGGCAGGCGATCGAGATCGACGGCGAGTACTACGTGCTCGCCGAACCCAGGAAGGCGGCAGAGGACCTGCCGAGCTTCTCGAGATGCCGTCAGTCGCCCGCCGGCAGCGGCTCCAGGATGCCCTTGATGCGCCGGAAGAGCTGACGCCCGGCGCCCGCCGGCTTGCCGCCGCGACGCTCGGCAGCGGCCGCGGCGACGAGCCGCCGCATCTCCTCGCGGTCGGCCGTGTACTCGGCGATGAACTCCGCAAGCGCGGCGTCGCCTTCCTCGACCAGCCGGTCGCGCCAGCGTTCCGCGCGGCGGAAGCGGGCCGCATCGAGTCGGGCCGCGTCGGCATCGGCATCGAGTGCCGCCTGGATCGGGTCGAGATCGAGTCCGCGCATCAGCTTGGCGACGAACTGCCGCTGGCGCACCAGCGCGCCGCCCGCCGGGATCCGGCGGGCGAGCGCGATGGCGTCGCCGAGCTTCTCCGGCAGAGCCAGGCGCGTCGACGAGTTCCGCGGGCGCGGCGACCAGCCGGTCGGCCAGCTCCTGGACGGCCTGTGCCTGTCGCTTCAGTTCACCCTTGGTCGGCGGCGGGATGCCACCGGGCAGCTCACGGCGGCGCATGGATCGATGCTAGCCGGTACAATCCCCTGAATCCATGGCCCCCGCCGCCCAACCCGACCAGAAAGCGCTCGAGCAGGTCGTCGAACTCGCACTCGCGCTGGCGCGTGCCGGCGGCGCGACGGCGGCAGAAGCTGCCGTAGGCGTGTCGACGGGACTGTCGGTCACCGTACGACTCGGCGAGGTGGAAACCCTCGAATACCAGCGCGACCGCAGCCTCGGCGTCACCGTCTATGCCGGCCAGCGCAAGGGATCGGCGAGCACCGCGAACCTGGCGCCCGCGGCAGTCGAGGAAACGGTCCGCAAGGCGATGTCGATCGCGAGCTTCACCGCCGACGACGACTACGCCGGGCTTGCCGGAGGCCGAGCTCGATGGCGGGCCAGCTTCCGGACCTCGACCTCAGTCATCCCTGGGAGCTCGAGGCGCCGCAGGCGGTCGAACTCGCCAGGCGCTGCGAGGCCGCAGGCCTCGCGCACGATGCGCGCATCAAGAATTCCGAAGGCGCCTCGGTCGCAACCCACCGCAAGCTGCGCGTGTTCGGCAACAGCCACGGCTTCGTCGGCGGCTACCCGTCCACCTCGCACAGCGTGAGCTGCGTCGTGCTCGGCCAGGAACACGGCGACATGCAGCGCGACTACTGGTACACCGCGGCCCGCGACTGGCGCGCGCTCGAGGACGTCGAATCGGTCGGCCGCAAGGCGGCGGAGAAGGCCGTGCGGCGGCTCGGCGCCGGCAAGATGGCGACGCGCAAGGCGCCGGTGCTGTTCGCCCCGGAGCTCGCGCGCGGGCTGATCGGGCATTTCACCGGTGCGATCGGTGGCGCGGCGCAGTACCGGCGCAGCAGCTTCCTGCTCGATGCGAAGGGCGAGCGGGTATTTCCGGAGGCGATCTCCCTGGTCGAGCGTCCGCACCTGCGCGGCGCGCTCGGCTCGGCGCCGTTCGACGGCGAAGGCGTTGCGACCCGCGAACGCGAACTCGTAGTCAACGGCGTGCTGGACGGCTACCTGCTGGACTGCTATTCGGCGCGCAAGCTCGGGCTCGTCACGACCGGCAACGCCGGCGGCGTGCACAACCTCGTGGTGCAGGGCCGAATGCTCGACCCGAAGACGCTGCTCCGCAAGCTCGGCACGGGCCTGCTCGTGACCGAGATGATGGGGCAGGGCGTCAACCCCGTGACCGGCGACTATTCACGCGGCGCCACGGGTTTCTGGGTCGAGAACGGCGAGCTCGGCGCAACCGGTGCACGAGATCACGGTCGCCGGCAACCTGCGCGAGATGTTCCTCGGGATCGTCGCCCTCGGCGACGACGTGGACACGCGCGGCGCGATCCACTGCGGCTCGCTCCTGATCGACGAGATGACGATCGCGGGCGACTGACCGCGCCAGCAGGCGTTCGTCAGAACCGGCGCCTCGTGGCAGGCGCGCGCGGTTCAAGCGCACGCAGGCCAGGCGGAGTCCCTCGTGAGCGACTTTAGGTCGCCGCAGGAGCGAACGAGGGATTCCGCCTGGCCGAGTGCGCCTGGCACGACTCGCGGCAACGATTCAGGGCGACGCGGGCTGGGAGGCGAGTTCCCGGAGCGTCATGCCCGTGATGCGCTCGCGCATGCCGGCCTCGACCGAATTGGCGACCTCGTCGGCAACCGGCTCGGTGCGGGCACGCCACAGCAGCCAGGTTTCGTACTGCCGCTCGTCGCGGACCGCGTTCAGGATGTCGGTCAGCGCGATGCTCTCGAGGTCGCGCGCCGGTATCAGCTCCTCTTCCTCGGTCAGCGTGAGCAGTCCCGCGCGCTCCAGCGAGCGGATCACCGTCGCGAGCGCGCTGCCCGGAATCTCCAGGTCCTCCGCGAGCGCGCGCTGCTCCCAGGGCGGATCGCCGGCGACGAACTTGCGCGCGATGAGCAGCATGACCGTGAAAGCGAGCCGCTCGCGCAGCGCGCTGGTGAGGCGGACGTGGCCCTGGCCGACCCGCAGGTAGCGCGGATTCTGCACGTAGAACGAGAGCTGCGCGCCGATCAGCAGGATCAGCCAGCTGAGGTAGATCCAGATGAGCGCGGCCAGGAAGATCGCAAAGCCCGCGTAGATCGCGACCATCTGCGTCGAGGCGGCGACTACCCGGGTGAACAGCGCGCCGCTCGCCGCCCACAGCAGGCCTGCCACGACGCCGCCGATCAGCGCGGCGCGGAATCGCACGCGGGTGTTCGGCACGAATGCGTACAGGAACGTGAAGACGCCGGTCACGAACAGGTACGGCCCGACGAAGCCGAGTGCCCGTGCGATGGTGCCGAAGGGCTCGTGCGACTTCGAGCCAGGCCATCGAGCTGTGGCTCGCGATCGCCCCGAACATGCCGAACACGACGACCAGGAAGATCGGGCCGATCACCATCAGGCTCAGGTACTCGCTGACGCGGCGCATGATCGAGCGCGGCCGTTCGACGTGCCACGCGAAGTTGAAGGCTTCCTCGAGTTTCTGGATCGTCGACAGGACCGTGTAGAGCAGGAACGCGAGGCCGACCGAGCCCAGCACGTCGCCGCGCACGTTGTCCACGAAGGCCATGAACTGCTCGGTCAGCTCGTAGGCCCGCTCGCCGATCGGGCGCAGGAACTCGTAGATCAGCGGCTCGAGGTCGCGGTGCACGCCGAGGCCCTTCAGCACCGCGAAGGCGAAGGCGGCGAGCGGCACGAGCGAGAGCAGCGTCGTGTAGACGAGGCCCATGGCGCGCAGGTTCAGATCGCCGGTCAGCAGGTCGCGGATCAGCGCGAAGGGATAGCGCAAGAGGTCGAGCAGCCAGATCGCCGGCTTGACGGGCAGGTCGTGGCGGTCGAACAGCAGCCGCTCGGCGCGTTCCCGCTGCCTGGCGAACGGGGTCATCGCGGCAGCGTGGCACAGGGCCACTGCGCCCGCAATTGGCGCCCTGCTAGAGTGCCGGCGTGCCCGGCGACGTATCCCGAACGCATCGTCTGCCTGACCGAGGAGACGACCGAGACGCTCTACCTCCTCGGCGAGGACGCGCGCATCGTCGGCATCTCGGGCTTCACCGTGCGCCCGCCGCGCGCGCGTCGCGAGAAGCCGAGGGTCTCCGCGTTCACCAGCGCGAAGATCGACCGCATCGTCGCGCTTGCGCCCGGACCTCGTGCTCGGCTTCTCGGACCTGCAGGCGGACATCGCGGCCGATCTCGCGCGCGCCGGCATCGAGGTCCATCTCTTCAACCATCGCAGCGTCGCGGAGATCCTGCGCATGATCCGCATGCTGGGCGGCATGATCGGCTGCGAGGCGAGGGCCGGAGCGCTTGCCGATCGCCTCGCGGCCGGCCTCGACGCGATCCGCGCCGCTGCCGAGCGCTTGCCGCGACGCCCGCGCGTCTACTTCGAGGAATGGGACGAGCCGTTGATCGCGGGCATCCGCTGGGTCGGCGAGCTGATCGAGATCGCCGGCGGCGAGCAACTGCTTTCCCGAGCTGGCCGCGAAGTCCCTCGGCCGCGACCGCATCATCGCCGACCCGGCGCGAAGTCGTGCGGCGCGCGCCCGACATGATCCTCGGCTCGTGGTGCGGCAAGAAATTCCGGCCCGAGCGGGTCGCGGCGCGGCCGGGCTGGGACGTGATCCCGGCCGTGCGCGATCGGCGAGCTGCACGAGATCAAGTCCGCGATCATCCTGCAGCCGGGACCGGCGGCGCTGACCGACGGGGTCGCGGAGATCCACGCGCATGATCGCGCGCTGGGCCAAGGGACGTAACCCTCCAGGTCGAGCGCCCATCACGTCAGCCGCTGCTCCGCCTCACGATACTTCGCGACGGTGCCGTCGATCACCTCGGCCGGCAGCCGCGGCCCGGGCGGCGCGCTTGTCCCAGTCGAGCGTCTCGAGGTAGTCGCGGACGTACTGCTTGTCGAAGCGAGGGCGGGCTCGCGCCCTCGCGATAGCTGTCCGCCGGCCAGAAGCGCGACGAGTCGGGCGTCAGCGCCTCGTCCATGAGGACGACCTCGCCGCGCGGGTCGAGCCCGAACTCGAATTTCGTGTCGGCGATGAGGATGCCGCGCGCCGCGCGCGTAGTCCGCGGCGAACGCGTAGATCGCGAGTGCCAGTTCGCGCACGCGCAGCGCGACCGCGCCGCCGATCGGTGTCCGCGACCTGCTCGAAGGAGACGTTCTCGTCGTGCTGGCCAGCGGCCGCCTTGGTCGCCGGCGTGAAGATCGGCTCGGGCAGGCGCGCGGCGAGCGCGAGCCCCGACGGCAGCGCGATCCCGCAGACCGCGCCGGTCGCGCTGGTAATCCTTCCAGCCCGAGCCGATCAGGTAGCCGCGCACGACCGCCTCGATCGGCAGCGGCTTGAGCCGCTGCACCACGACCGAGCGGCCCTCGAGCGGCGCGCGCTCGGCGGCATCCGGCAGGTAGCGTGACAGCGGCTCGCCGGTCAGGTGGTTCGCGACGATGTGGCGCGTGCGCGCGAACCAGAAATTCGAGATCGCGGTGAGCACCCGGCCCTTGCCCGGGATCGGATCCGGCAGCACGACGTCGAAGGCGGACAGGCGATCGCTCGCGACGATCAGCAGGCGGTCGTCGCCGATCGCGTAGTTGTCGCGCACCTTGCCGCGGTGCAGGAGCGGCAGCGAGCGGAGCCTCGATTCGAACAGTGCTTCGGAACTCATGCGGGCGCTCTTGCTAACATGGCTCGCTTCGGGCGGTCAAGGACGGAGCAATTCCACGCATGAACTGGACCGGCAAGATGATCGGCGCGCTGCTGGGTTTCATGCTCACGAAGCGGCCGACGGGCGTGCTGCTCGGCCTGATCCTCGGTCACCTCTACGACCGTACTGGCGCGCGGACGCGGCGGGCCCGCGGGTCGACGCCCGACAGTGCGCGCGACCTTCTTCCGCGCGACATTCACGGTCATGGGCCATGTCGCGAAGTCCGACGGGCGCGTCTCCGAGCAGGACATCGCCGCCGCGCGGCGGATCTTCCGCCAGTTCAACCTGGGCGAGGCCGACACGCGCGCCGCGATGGAGTTCTATCACGAGGGCAAGCAGCCCGGACTTCGACCCCGAGGCCATGCTCGCCGACCTCGCAGCCGCCTGCCGCGGACGACCCGAGGTGCTGCGCATGTTCCTGGAGATCCAGATGCGTGCGGCGCTGATGGCGGACGGCCTCCAGGGTGCGACGCGCGAGACGCTCGCTGCGGATCGCATCGGTCGCTCGGCATCGGCGCCTCGAGTTCGCGCACCTCGAGGCCTTCCTGCGCTTTCAGGCCCACGCCGGAGCCTACGGGCCCGCGGGCGGGGCGGGACCTCGCGCGGCGCCGGCGGCCGCAGCTCGCTCGACGAGGCCTACGAGGTCCTCGGCGTGCGCCCGGACCGCGAGCGACGCCGAGGTGAAGCGCGCCTATCGCAAGCTCATGAGCGAGAATCACCCGGACAAGCTGGTCGCGCGCGGGCTGCCCGAATCGATGCTCGAGATCGCCAAGCAGAAGACGCAGGCGATCCAGGCGGCCTGGGAGCGCGTCCGCGAAGCGCGCGGCATGCGATAGAGTAGCGGGCAGGGGAGTCCGATGCCGTCAGCCGTCATCGCGCCTTCGATCCTGTCCGCGGATTTCGCGCGCCTCGGCGCCGAGTGCGAGGCCGTGCTCGCGGCCGGCGCCGACTGGATTCACTTCGACGTGATGGACAACCACTACGTCCCGAACCTCACGATCGGTCCGCTGGTCTGCAAGGCGCTTGCGCAAGCACGGCATCAAGGCGCCGATCGACGTGCACCTGATGGTGGAGCCGGTGGACCGGCTGGTGCCGGAGTTCGCGGAAGCGGGCGCGACCTGGATCAGCTTCCATCCCGAGGCGAGCCGGCACGTGGACCGCACGATCCAGCTGATCCGCGACTCGGGCTGCCGGCCCGGCATCGTGCTGAACCCGGCGACCCCGCTGGCCTGGCTCGATCACACGCTCGGGGCCATCGACCTCGTGCTGCTCATGTCGGTGAATCCGGGCTTCGGGGGGCAGCAGTTCATCGAGCCCGTGCTCGGCAAGCTGGCCGAGGCGAGGCGGCGCATCGACGCGAGCGGGCGCGCGGTGCGCCTCGAGGTCGACGGCGGGGTCAAGCTGGACAACATCGCGAAGATCGCCCGTGCGGGCGCCGACACGTTCGTCGCCGGCAGCGCGATCTTCGGGACGAAGGACTACGCGGCGACCATCCGCGCGTTGCGCGCGGCAATAAACGGGACGTCACCTTTAGCGCGGCACGCCGACGCGCTGGACGCGCTTGTCGCTGCGGCCGCAGCGGCCTCGGTGCAATCGGGCCGGCGGGCCTTGACCTTCGGACGCGCGCCGAACACGACGATCGTCTTGCCGCGTGCGGTCAGGAGGCCCTGCTCCTCGAGCACCTTCAGCACGCGGCCGGCCATCTCGCGCGAGCAGCCGACGAGGCGCGACAGCTCCTGGCGGCTGACCTTGATCTGCATGCCCTGTGGATGCGTCATCGCGTCCGGTTCGCCGCAGAGGTCCATGATCGCGTGCGCGATGCGGCCGGTGACGTCCACGAAGGCGAGGTCGCCGAGCTTGCGGTTGGTGCGGTCGAGGCGGGTCGCGAGCTGGGTCGCGAGCTCGAACACGAGGCCCGGGCTCTCCGATGCCACCTGGCGGAAGCGCGGATAGGTCATCTCGGCGAGCTCGCACTGCGTCCGCGTCCTCACCCAGGCGCTGCGCTGCTGGCTGTCCGAGAAGAGTCCCATCTCGCCGAAGAACTGGCCCTTGTTGAGGTAGGCGAGGACCATCTCGTTGCCGTCCTCGTCCTCGATCATCACTTCCACCGAGCCGCGGATGATGTAGTAGAGGACGTCCGGCAGGTCACCGGCGTGGATCAGCGCCGTCTTGGACGGCACCGTGCGCACGCGGCAGTAACTCAGGAAGCGATTGATCGCCGGGATGTCGGTCAGTTGCTTGACGGCTTCTTCCATTGAGATCCCCCAGGGTAATCGCTGCACGGCTCGTTGGCCGCGGCCTTCCCGCCCGTCGTTGTATTACAGCCACGCGCGCATCGCAAGACATAATGGGCCATCGGTCAGATCCAGTACGCCGTGCCGGTCATGATCCGGGCGGCCAGGCGCATCAGTCTCGGCACCGGTTCCGGCAGCGTTGCGGCACCGGCGGCAATGGCGGCGCGACCGTGGCCGATCTCGTCCGCCTGCATCTGTTGAACGATCGTGCGACTGCGCACGTCGTCCGCGGGCAGGCGTTCGAGGTGAGCGGCGAGATGCCCTTCGACCTGGCGCTCGGTTTCCGCCATGAATCCGAGACTCGCGCGGTCGCCGAACAGTCCGGCGAGCGCGCCGATGGCGACCGAACCCGCGTACCAGAGCGGATTGAGCAGGCTCGGGCGCGAACCGAGCTCGTCCAGGCGGTCCCGGCACCAGGCGAGGTGGTCGCCTTCCTCGGCCGCGGCCTTGGCGCAGGGCGGCGCGCGTTTCGGGCAGGCGCGCGGTCAGGGCCTGTCCGTGGTAGAGGCCCTGGGCCGCGATTTCCCCGGCATGATTGACCCGCATCAGCCCGGCGGCGTGGCGACGCAGGCCGGATCGACCGGTGAAGCGGCCGGATTGCCGGGGGTTGGCCGACTGCTGGCGGGGCGCGCGAAGCTGGCGCGCAGGCCTGCGTCGGCCAGTTCCAGCAGGCGGTCGAGGGGGGTAGAGGACGCGCGGGTCCATGCAACGCACATTATATAGCGATCCCCCGCCTGCTTCCCCTGTGGCGACAAGGACTTGCAGACAGCTCGCCGCGGCTTTGCAAGGCCCGGCCATCTGTGTAAACTTGCCGGCCTTTCTCGAACCCGACCCTTTTCAGGGGCCCAAGATGAAGACGGTTTTCGCGAATCCAGAGCGCGTGCGACGCGACTGGTATGTGGTGGATGCGTCCGGCAAGACGCTGGGGCGTCTGGCGACCCAGATCGCCATGCGGCTGCGCGGCAAGCACAAGCCGGAGTTCACCCCGCACGTCGACTGCGGCGACCACATCATCGTCATCAACGCCGAGAAGGTCGCGGTAACCGGCAACAAGATCCGCGACAAGCTCTATCAGCAGCACACCGGCTACCTGGGCAACCTGAAGACGGTGGCGCTCGGCAAGCTCCTCGCCGAGCACCCGGAGCGCGCGATCGAGTACGCGGTCAAGGGCATGCTGCCGAAGACGATCCTCGGCCGCCAGATGTACCGCAAACTGCACGTGTTCGCCGGCGGTGCGCACCCGCACTCCGCGCAGCAGCCGAAGCAGCTCGAGATTTAAGGACCCGTAATGGCAACCAGCGCAAACATCGCAACCGGCCGGCGCAAGTCGTCCGCAGCCCGCGTCTTCCTGAAGCCCGGCAAGGGCGCGATCACGGTCAACGGCCGGCCGCTCGACGAGTTCTTCGGCCGCAAGACGGGCGTCATGATCGTCCGCCAGCCGCTCGAGCTCGTGCAGATGACCGACCGATTCGACATCAACGTGCTGGTCGAGGGCGGCGGCATCACCGGCCAGGCCGGCGCCATCCGCCACGGCATCACGCGCGCGCTGATGGACTACGATTCGGAGCTGCGCAAGCCCCTGCGTGCCGCCGGCTTCGTGACGCGCGACGCGCGCGAGGTCGAGCGCAAGAAGGTCGGCCGGCGCAAGGCGCGCCGCGGGACGCAGTTCAGCAAGCGCTGATACGCTTCCCGGGGACGAACCGCATTTGGGGGATCGTCTAGCGGTAGGACTGCGGACTCTGACTCCGCCAACCTAGGTTCGAATCCTAGTCCCCCAGCCAACACCAGCGAGAGAGCCGGCCCTGTGCCGGCTCTCTTCGCGGTGGACCAGGATGAGAACCGCTCCGGTTCGACGACGGCGACGACACGCTCAGCGCTTGAGCGTCTTCACTCCGCCGTCGCCCGCGACCAGCAGTACGTCAGCGCCCCTGCGCGCGAACAGGCCGACCTCGACGACCCCGACCAGCAGCCCGATCTTCTCCTCGAGCGCCGACGGGTCGGTGATCTTCAGGTTGTGCACGTCGAGGATTTCATTGCCGTTGTCGGTCCGGAATCCCTGGCGGAGGACCGGCTGGCCCCCCATGCCCGCGAGCTTGCGGGCGACCAGCGACCGGGCCATCGGGATGACCTCGACGGGCAGGGGAAAGCGGCCGAGCACGTCGACGAGCTTGGAATCGTCCACGATGCAGACGAAGCGCCGGCTGGCCGCAGCCACGATCTTTTCCCGGGTCAGCGCGCCGCCGCCGCCCTTGATCAGCGCGAGGTGACGGGTGGCCTCGTCGGCCCCGTCCACGTAGAGCGCAGAGATCGCCCGTGTCGTTCAGTGAGCTGACCTCGATGCCGGCTTCGCCCAGCAGGCGCGTGCTCGCTTCCGAGGAGGAAACCGCGCCCGCGATGCGGTGGCGCCGGTCCTTCAGTGCCGCGATGAAATGGTTGACGGTCGATCCCGTGCCGACGCCGACGGTCATCCCGTCCTCGACGTAGTCGAGTGCCGCGAGCGCGGCGGCTTTCTTCTTCGAGTCGGCGTCCATGTGCTGGCTCCGGAAAAAACTGTGCCCGCTTGCGCGGGCACAGTCTCGTCTCTTCCTGAAGCGATGGTTGGTAGATCTTGCGATCAGCCAACCACCGATTCATCAGGCAAGGGGCTTACTTCTTCTTGGAAGCCTTCTTCTTTGCCTTTTTCTTGGTCGCCATGTTGGATCTCCATGTCGGTGTTAATCCGAGGCCGAGTATATACATGGTTGACGGGAATGCAAGCAAGGGGTATGCACATCGAGCGCATCATCGATCGCGCGCGATCGTCACTTCGCATCCGATTCGCGCGCGAGTCGATGAATGAATTTCCATTCCGCGGCACTCACCGGCATCACCGAGAGTCGATTGCCTCGACGCAACACGACCAGGTCCTTCAACGCCGCTCCGGCGTGCTCGCGCAACATCTCGAGCGTCACCGGACGCGCGAATTTCTTCAGCAGGCGCACCTCGACCTGGTACCAGCGCGGGTTCGCGGGGTCGCTGCCCGCGTCGTAGTACTTGCTCTTGCGGTCGAACTGGCTCGGGTCCGGGTGGCCCGCGCGGACGACCTCCGATCGTCCCGTAGATTCCGGGCGTCGCGCAGCTCGAATGAGTGGAAAAAAGCGCGGTCGCCGACCGCGAAATCGTCGCGCAGCATGTTGCGCGCCTGGTAGTTGCGCACGCCATCCCAGCCCGACTTGCGGCCCGGCGCTCTCGCGAGGTGGTCGATGCCGAACACGTCGGGTTCCGACTTCATCAGCCAGTAATTCATGGGCCGGCAAGCCTGCCGTAGATGCCGCGCTCGGTCACGACGCCGTCGAGCTGTACGTCGTGTTCCGCTTCGGCGAGGCGAGCGACCCTCTGGGCCTCGAACGCGACCCCGACCAGCAGTGGCCGGCGCCAGGCGCGGCGATGGCGCAGGAAGGCGAAGTGCCGGTCGTAGAGACCGGCACCCATACCGAGCCGGTGACCGCGGGCGTCGAAGCCGACGAGCGGTACCAGCGCGAGGTCGAGCCAGCGCGGGTCGATCCGGTCGCTCGCCGCGTCGTCCGCCGAGGCGACGAAGCGCATGCGCCGGTTCGCGGAGGCTGGTGACCACCGGAAAGTACACGCGGCAGCCGAGCCGCGCGGCGCGCCTCAGCACGACCCCGGGGTCGACCTCGCCGTCGAACGGATGAAAGGCCGAGATGCGCGTGCCGGGCTTCGGCAAGCCGAGGCGAGCGAGTGCCCGGTCGATCGCGGCCGCCGCCGGGGCGCGCTCGGTCGCCGGTACCGCGCGGCGCGCGGCGCGCAGGCGCCGCCGGAGTGCCCGCCGGTCGTCAGTCATGCCGGCAGGGGAGAGGCGCCACCCGCCTGTGCCGTCTTGGACCGCTGCTCTCGACACGGAGCAACAGGTGGAGCAGGCCGCGGCATTTAAGGCTTTCCGCTACGAGGCGGACTTGCACAATGCTGCCGCTGAGCCGGGCTCCTGGGTGTTTCACATTAGGGTCGAGAGGTACCCAGGCCCGCATCGAACACCGCAGGTGGCGCCAAACTTTCGGCGCTCGCGCTCCTCGCGAGCCGCCATGTAATCAATTTCCGATCGGCTGGCTGCGCGTCAGCACGATCTCGACGCGCTCGCGCATGGCCTTGAGCCGCGCCGCCAGGTCGGTCTCCGCGACCTCGTCCTGGCCGCGCGACTTGAGCAGCTCGTTGACGATGTTCAGGGCCGCCATCACCGCGATGCGGTCGAGCCCGATCACCTTGCCGCTGTCGCGGATCTCGCGCATCTTGCGGTTGAGGTACTCGGCGGAATCGAGCAGCGCCGGTCGTTCCTCGACCGGGCAGGTGACCTGGTATTCCTTCTCGAGGATCTTCACGCTGACCCGGCTCGGCTCGCTCATGCCCCGCTCTCCATCGCCTTCAACCGGCCGATCATCGCCTCGACGCGTGCCCGCACCTGTTCGTTCTTCTGCATCAGTGTCGCCCGCTCCGCGGAGAGTGTGTCCTGGCGCTGGCGCAGCGCGCGGTTCTCTTCCTTCAGCTGCGCAACGACGCCCACGAGCTCGTCGAGACGGCGCTCGAGCCGCTTGAACTCGCGTTCCAGGCCCGGTTTGCTGGTGTCGTCCATGCCGCCATATGCTGCCATGGCCCGGCAATTGCTGCTACCGTTCGCGCAGTGAACTACGAGGAATTGCGGGCTGCCCTGGGGCGCGCGGAGCTGACGACGGACGCCGCCGAGGCCCACGGCCTGCTGTGCGGGGCGCTGTGCATGCGCGAGGGCTACGGCGCGAAGGACTGGCTCGTCGAGCTCGCGGCGGATCGGGGCGCCGCGTCATCCGCCGCGGATCCCGCGCTCCTTCGTCTGCCCGGACAGGTGCTGGAAGCGTTGCGGTCGCCCGACCTCGAGTTCGAGCCCCTGCTGCCGGCCGACGACATGCCGCTTGCCGAGCGGGTGGCGGCGCTCGCCGCCTGGTGCGGAGGCTTCCTGTACGGGGTTGGCACCGGCGCCCCGAAACCGGAGGCGCTCGGGACCGGCGAAGTCGGCGAGTACCTGCGGGATCTCGCGGACATCGCGCGTGCCGACCTCGAGCCCGGTCGAAGCGCCGAAGCAGGCGAGGGCGATTTCTTCGAGCTGGTCGAGTTCGTGCGCGCGGGCGCACAGCTCACCTTCGAGGAGCTGGCGGAGGCGAGGTCCCGTGCGGCGTGACGAGTTCGCGAAGCGGCGCCGGCAGCTCATGCGGCACATGGGCAAGGACGCGATCGCGATCATGCCCGCGGCACCGGTGCGCATGCGCAACAACGACGTCGAGTACAACTACCGGCCGGACAGCGATTTCTACTACCTGACCTCCTTCGAGGAGCCCGAAGCGGTGGCCGTCCTGCTCCCCGGGCGGCCGCAGGGCGAATTCGTTCTGTTCGTGCGCGACCGCGACCCCGCGCGCGAGGCCTGGGACGGCGCGCGCGCGGGTCCCGACGGCGCGGTCAGGGATTTCGGCGCCGACGACGCCTTCCCGGTCGGCGACATCGACGAGATCCTGCCGGGGCTGCTCGAGCGGCGCCCGCGCATCTTCTACACCATGGGCGCACACCCGGAGTTCGACAAGCGCGTGATCGGCTGGGTCAACCAGCTCCGTTCGCAGGGCAGGCACGGCATGCGCACGCCCCACGAATTCGTGGCGCTCGACCATCCGCTGCACGAGATGCGCCTCACCAAGAGCCGCGCGGAGCTCGCGACCATGCGCCGCGCCGCAGCCATCGCCTGCGCTGCGCACCGCCGAGCGCTCCGCGCCGCGGCGCCCGGGGCCATGGAGTACGAGGTGATGGCCGAGATCCTGCACGAATTCCATCGGCGCCGCGCAGACATCTCCTACCACCCGATCGTCGGCAGCGGGCCAAACTCCTGCGTGCTGCACTACCGCGCGAACAGCCGGCAGATGCAGGACGGCGAGCTGCTCCTGATCGACGCCGGCTGCGAGTTCGACTATTACGCCTCGGACATCACCCGCACGCTTCCGGTCGGCGGGCGTTACAGCCGCCGGCAGCGCGCCGTCTACGAAGTCGTGCTGGAAGCGCAGCAGGCGGCGATCGCGAAGGTGCGCGCGGGCGCCCACTGGAACGAGCCGCACGAGGCAGCCGTGCGCGCCATCACCCAGGGCCTGGTGCGGCTCGGCCTGCTCGAGGGCCGCGTACCCAGGCTGATCAAGGACGGGGCCTATCGCCGGTTCTTCATGCACCGCGTGGGCCATTGGCTCGGCATGGACGTGCACGATGTCGGCGAATACAAGGTTGGCGACCAGTGGCGGCTGCTGGAGCCGGGCATGGTCACCACCATCGAGCCGGGCATCTACATCCCGCCGGGCAGCAAGGACGTGCGCCGCGAGTGGTGGGGCATCGGCGTGCGTATCGAGGACGACGTCGTCGTCACGGGCGGGAGGCCGGAGGTCCTGACCGCGGGCATGCCGACGGACCCGGACGAAATCGAGCGGCTGATGGCGGCGGCATGAGCGCCAATCCCTTGCGCTGCGACGTCGCCATTGCCGGTGGCGGCATGGTCGGCCTCTCGCTCGCAGCCGCGCTCGCGGAACTGCCCCTCGAGGTCGCCGTCATCGAGCCGGTCGCACCGGATGCGGACGACCAGCCGAGCTTCGATGCGCGAACCACCGCGCTTTCGAGCGGGAGCCGGCACGTGCTGGCGGGCATCGGCGCATGGCCGTCGATCGCTGCGCAGGCGACGCCGATCCGGCGCATCCACGTCTCCGAGCGCGGGACCTTTGGCACCGCGATCCTCGACGCCGGGGAGCAGGGGCTTGCCGCCCTCGGCTACACGCTCGAGAACCGCCTGCTCGGCCGGGCGTTGCGCGAGCGGGTCGCCGGAATCCCGCGCATCCGCCTGGTCCCGGCGCGCGTCGCAGCGCTCGAGCCTGGGACGGATTCGGTCCGTCTCTCGACCGACACCGGCGAGACGCTGGAGGCTCGGCTGGTGGTCGCCGCCGACGGTGCACAGTCCGCCGTGCGGTCCGCGCTCGGCATCGCGGCGAGCGTCGCGACGTATGACCAGCACGCGGTCATCGCGCACGTCGACACGACGCGGTTCCACGACTACACGGCCTACGAGCGCTTTACCGAAACCGGGCCGATCGCGGTACTGCCGATCGTCGAGGGTCGCTCGGCCGTGGTCTGGACGCTCGCGAGCGAATCCGCGAAACGGGTTCTCGCGCTGGACGACGGCGCTTTCATTGCCGGGCTGCAGCAGGCTTTTGGGTTCCGGCTCGGACGCTTCACCCGCGTCGGCCGCCGCCAGTCCTACCCGCTGGCACTGACCAGGTCCGAGCGGCTCGTCGCGCCGCGAGCCGCCATCCTCGGCAACGCGGCACAGTCCCTGCACCCGGTCGCGGGCCAGGGCTTCAACCTCGCGCTGCGCGACGTCGCGATGCTCGCGGAGCTCGTGGCGGAGGGCGGCGACCCGGGCGCGCCCGCGCTGCTTGCGCGCTACGCCGATTGGCGCGCGCCGGACCGCGAGGCCGTCGTCCGGTTCACGGACTCGCTGGTGCGCGGATTCGGCCTGCCGCTCGGGCCGCTGCGCCACGCGCGCGGGCAGGGGCTCGTGCTCTTCGATCTGCTGCGCCCGGTCAAGCGCGAGTTCGCGCGCCGCACGATGGGGCTCGCCGGCCGCCAGCCGCGGCTCGTGCGCGGGCTGCCGCTCGCAGGCGAACGCGCATGAGGCCCGACTTCGACGTCGTCGTGGTGGGCGGCGCGATGGCGGGCGCTGGCACGGCTGCGCTCCTCGCGGCGACGCCGGCCACGGCGGGTCTCCGGGTGGCGCTCGTGGAGCCGAGGCCCGCCACCATGCCGGGAGCGGATGCGCCGCTTGACCTGCGCGTCTCCGCCTTGTCGCGCGCCTCGCAGCAGCTGCTGGAGCGCACCGGCGCCTGGCCTGCGGTGGCTGCGCGCGCCGCGGCCTACCAGCGCATGGTGGTGTGGGAAGAGCGCCAGGATCCGGCCGGGCCGGACGCGCTCGTGTTCGAGGCCGCCGAACTCGGCGAGCCTGACCTCGGCCACATCGCCGAGAACCGAACCATCCAGGCAGCGCTTACCGCGCGTGCCGAGGCGGCGGGTGTCGTGCTGCTGCGCGCGGACTTCGCCCAGCTTGCGGCGACTCGCGATGCGGTGCGGATCGTTCTGGGTGACGGGCGCGAGATTCGCGCCGGCCTCGTGGTCGGCGCCGACGGCGCGGAGTCTGCGGTGCGCCGGCAGGCGGGGATCGCCACGCACGGCTGGGACTACGGGCAGCGCGCGGTCGTCACGCACCTCGCCTCCGAGCGGCCGCACGCGGCGACGGCCCGCCAGCGCTTCCTCGACACCGGTCCGCTCGCCTTGCTGCCGCTCCCGGACGGGCGCTCCTCGCTCGTCTGGTCGACGCTTCCGGAGCGCGCCGAAGCGCTGACGCAATGCCCGGAGGCGGAGTTCGCGGACCACGTGACCAGCGCCTCAGCCGGCGTGCTAGGCCGGCTCGTCCCGACCACCGCGCGCGCGTCCTTCCCGCTCCGCCTGCTGCACGCGCGCCGGTACGTCGCGGACCGCGTCGCGCTCGTCGGTGATGCCGCGCACACGGTGCACCCGCTCGCGGGCCAGGGAATCAATCTCGCGTTCCTCGATGCGGCAGCGCTTGCCGACGTGCTCGGGGACGCGCTGGCGGTGGGCGACGACCTGGGCGAGCCCAGGGTGCTGCGCCGCTACGAGCGCTGGCGCAAGGCCGAGGCGCTGCCTGCCATCGCGCTCCTGGACGGACTGAAGCGCCTCTTCTTCGGCGGCAACCCGCTCCAGTCGCGGCTGCGGCAGGCTGCGCTCGGGCTCGTGCAGTCCTCGGGCACGGCGAAGCGACTGCTGATGCAGCGCGCGCTCGGCGTCGCGGGCGAGGTGCCGGCGTCGGTCCGGCGCCTGCCGTCATGAGCGCAGGTCGACGTCCTTCGTTTCGCGCAGGCCGATGAGGCCGACCACTCCGCTCATCGCGGCGACGATAATCGGGTACCACAGCCCGTAGTAGATGTTCCCGGTCAGCACGACCAGCGCGGCGGCCAGAAAGGGCAGGAAGCCGCCGAACCAGCCATTGCCGATGTGATAGGGCAGGCTCATCGAGGAGTAACGGATCCGCGCCGGGAAGAGCTCGACCAGGAACGCTGCGATTGGCCCGTACACCATCGTCACGTACAGCATCAGGATCACGAGCAGCAGCAGCGTGACCGGCAGGTTGATGCGTTCCGGATCGGGCGCTGCCGGGTGACCGGCCGCATCGAGCGCCGCGCGGTAGGCCGTCTGGTCGAAGCCCGCGAGTCGTCGGCTTGCGATCGTCGTCACGACTGCTTCGCCGGGCTCGGGCGGCGCCCGCTCGTAGCTGACGCCGGCCTTGGTGAGGAAGTCGCGCGCCTGGTCGCAGGGCGTCGCCGGCTTCGCGAAGATGTGGAAGCGGCAATCGGCGCCCGCGACTGTCACGGCGGCGCGCGCCTGGAATTCGGCGAGCGCCGGGTTCACGGACTGTGTGAGTCCCTTGAATATCGGGATGAAGGTGAGCGCGGCGAGCAGGCACCCGACGGCCATGATGCGCTTGCGGCCGATGCGATCGCTGAGCCTGCCGAAATAGACGAAGAACGGCGTGCCGATCACGAGTGCCGCGGCGATCAGCAGGTAGGCGGTCTGGAAATCGAGCCGGAGCGTGTTCTGCAGGAAGAACAGCGCGTAGAACTGGCCCGTGTACCAGACGACGCCCTGGCCCGCGGTCGCGCCCAGCAGCGCGAGCAGCACGATGCGGGCGTTTCGCCACTGGCCGAAGCTCTCTTTCAGCGGGGCCTTCGACAGCCGGCCGCCGGATTTCATCTCGGCGAACACCGGCGATTCCTGGAGCCTCAGCCGGATGTAGACCGACACCGCGAGCAGCACGACCGAGATCAGGAAGGGCACGCGCCAGCCCCAGGCCTTGAACGCTTCTTCGCCGAATCCGAGCCGGCAGGCGAGAATCACGGCGAGTGACAGGAAGAAGCCGAGCGTCGCCGTGGTCTGGATCCAGCTCGTGTAATAGCCGCGCTTGCCCGGTGGTGCGTGCTCGGCGACATAGGTCGCGGCCCCGCCGTACTCGCCGCCCAGCGCGAGCCCCTGCGCAAGGCGCAGGCTGACCAGCAGGATCGGCGCCCAGATGCCGATCCGCTCGTAGGTCGGCAGCACGCCGACCAGTGCCGTCGAGAGGCCCATCACGACGATCGTGATCAGGAACGTGTACTTGCGCCCGACCAGGTCGCCGATGCGGCCGAAGACCAGCGCGCCGAGCGGGCGAACTGCGAAGCCGGCGCCGAACGTGGCGAGGCTCGCGAGGAAGGCCGCGGTGTCGTTGCCCGGCGGGAAGAAGAGTCCGGAGAAGAAGACGGCGAGCGTGCCGTACAGGTAGAAGTCGTACCACTCGAAGACCGTGCCCAGCGACGAGGCGAAGATCACCTTCCGGTGCGCGGCGTCGATGCCCTGTCTAGCCAAGCAGCGCGTCCGCCTTGGCCGCGCAGATGAAGTCGTTGTCGGACAGGCCGCCGATGGCGTGGGTCGAGTAGCGGATGCGGCAGTAGTTGTAGCCGATCTCGAGGTCCGGGTGGTGGTCCTCGGCGTTCGCGACGTGCGCGAGCGCGTTGACGAAGCTCATGGTGCGCCAGAAATCCGGGAACTTGAGCTGCGCGGCGGATGGCCTTGTCCGTCCTCGACGAGCTGCCAGTCCGCGTGCAGCAGTTTCATCAGTCCGGCGGCCTGACCTGCGTCCAGCGGCCGTATCCCGCCCTCGCAGGGCACGCACTTGCGTTCCTTCAAGCTTTCCATCAGGCCTCCCGGCGCGGATAGCGTCGCGCCACGTAGCGTTCGACCAGTTCCTGGAATTCCTCGGCGATGCGCTCGCCCTTGAGCGTCACCGTCTTCTCGCCGTCCTCGTACACCGGCGCGACCGGCCGCTCGCCGGTGCCGGGCAGGCTGATGCCGATGTTGGCGTGCTTGCTCTCGCCGGGACCGTTCACGACGCAGCCCATGACCGCGACGGTCATGGTCTCCGCGCCCACGTAGTCGCTCCGCCAGGCAGGCATGCGCTCGCGCACGTGGTCCTGGATGCGCTGGGCAAGCTCCTGGAAATAGCTGCTGGTCGTGCGCCCGCAGCCGGGGCAGGCAACGACCCGGGGCAGGAAGGCACGCAGGCCCAGGCTCTGCAGGATCTCCTGCGCGACGCGCACTTCCTGCCGGCGATCGCCGCCCGGCTCGGGCGTCAGCGAGACGCGGATCGTGTCGCCGATACCCTCCTGAAGCAGGATCGCGAGGGCGGCGGTCGAGGACACGATGCCCTTCGCGCCCATGCCGGCCTCGGTGAGGCCGAGGTGCAACGGGTAGTCGCAGCGAGCCGCGAGCGCGCGGTAAATCGCGACCAGGTCCTGCACGCCGCTGACCTTCGCGCTGACGACGATGGCGTCGTGGGGCAGGCCCAGCTGTTCCGCACGCGCCGCCGAGGCGAGCGCCGAGACGACCGTTGCCTCGCGCAGCACATCGAGCGCGGGGAGCGGCTCGGGGGCGCGCGAGTTCTCGTCCATCATGCGGGTCAGCAGGTCCTGGTCCAGGCTTCCCCAGTTCACGCCGATGCGCACTGGCTTGCGATACCGGCAGGCAGTCTCGATCATCGCCGCGAACTGCGGGTCGCGCTTGCTGCCGCGGCCGACATTGCCGGGATTGATGCGGTACTTGGCGAGCGCCTCGGCGCAGTCGGGGTGCGCCGCGAGCAGCTTGTGGCCGTTGAAGTGGAAGTCGCCGACGATCGGCACGTCGCAGCCGGCGGCGCGCAGGCGATCGCGGATGTGCGGCACGGCCGCGGCCGATTCGTCGGTGTTGACCGTCACGCGCACGAGCTCCGATCCGGCTTCCGCGAGTTCGCGCACCTGCCGGGCGGTTGCCTCGACGTCGGCCGTGTCGGTATTGGTCATCGACTGCACGACCACCGGGGCACCGCCGCCGACCGTAACGGCGCCGATGCGGACGGCGACGGTGGGCGCTTTGGGCATGCGCGCGACTATACCCTGTGCCTTGGCGCACTTTCCGCTAGAATCCCGGCCCCGAAAGGGACCACCGACAGAGGGGCGGGCCCTGGCTATGGGAACCGCCGACATGGGACGACGGACAGCGCTCTACGACCTGCACCTCGCCGCCGGCGCGCGGATGGTGGACTTCGGCGGCTGGGACATGCCCGTCGCCTACGGTTCCCAGATCGAGGAACACCACGCGGTGCGCCGCGACGCCGGCATGTTCGACGTGTCGCACATGTGCACGCTCGACCTGCGCGGCGCCGGCGTCCGCCCGCTGCTGCTGCGGCTGCTCGCGAACGACGTCGGCCGGCTCGCGGCCCCGGGCAAGGCGCTCTACAGCTGCATGCTGCGCCCGGACGGCGGCGTGATCGACGACCTGATCGCCTGCTGCCTCGACGAGAAGTGGTTCCGGCTGGTCGTCAACGCGGGAACGGCCGACAAGGACATCGCGTGGATCAAGGAACACGCGAAGCAGATCGGCGTCGCGGTCGTGCCGCGGCGCGACCTCGCGATGATCGCGGTCCAGGGCCCGAACGCCCGCGCAAAGGCGACCCCGCTCCTGCCGGAGTCCGCGCGCTCCGCCGCGACGGCGCTCGGCACGTTTTTCGGCGCGTCCTGCGACGAGTGGTTCGTTTCGCGCACCGGCTACACCGGCGAGGACGGTTTCGAGATCGCGCTGCCCGCGGAGCTCGCGGCCGATTTCTGGACCGCACTTCGCGCGGCCGGGGTCGCGGCCTGCGGGCTCGGCGCGCGCGACACGTTGCGGCTCGAGGCGGGCATGAACCTCTACGGCAACGACATGGACGAGACCGTCACGCCGCTCGAGTCGGGCCTCGCCTGGACCGTGTCCTTCGAGGGCAACCGCGATTTCATCGGCCGGCCCGCGCTTGAGCAGCAGCGCGCCGGCGGACCGGCGCGCAAGCTCACCGGCCTCCTGCTCACCGAGCGCGGCGTGCTGCGCTCGCACCAGAAGGTGTTTGCAGCCGCGGGCGACGGGGAAGTCACGAGCGGCACGTTTTCACCGACGCTCGAACGATCGATCGGCTTCGTCCGCCTGCCGGCCGCGGCCGAGGGCGCCGTCGAGGTCGACATCCGCGGCAAGCGCAGCCCCGCGCGCCTCGTCAAGCCGCCGTTCGTCCGTCGCGGCAAGCCCACGATCGAAACCTAGTCCACTCGGAGACCTGCATGAGCGAGATTCCCGCCGACCTGCGCTACACCAAGAGCCACGAATGGATGCGGTCGCTGCCGGACGGCACGATCGAGATCGGCATCACCGACCATGCCCAGCAGTCGCTCGGCGACCTGGTGTTCGTGGAGGTGCCCGAGGCCGGACGGCGGCTCGCAGCCGGCGATGCCTGCGCGGTGGTCGAGTCCGTGAAGGCGGCCTCGGACGTGTACAGCCCGCTCGCCGGCGACGTTACCGCCGGGAACCCGTCGCTCGCGGCTCAGCCGGAGTTGATCAACCGCGATCCCTACGGTGAAGGCTGGATCCTGCGCATCAAGCCGTCGGGCGGCGGCATCGCTGCGGAGAGTCTCGATGCGGCCGCTTACGAAGCCGTGGTCGCGGCGGGAGGCTGAGTGCCTTACATTCCGCACACGCCGGACGACGTGCGCGCGATGCTCGAGCGCATCGGCGTGCGCTCGATCGACGACCTGTTCGACGAGATCCCGCCGGCCCTGGTCGTGCCGACGCTGCCCGGCGTGCCGGACGCCTTGTCCGAGATGGAGGTCTCGCGGCTCGCGGCGGAGCGCGCCGCTGCTGACGGCCGGCCGCTCAACTTCATCGGCGCCGGCGCTTACGAGCATCACATCCCGGCGCCGGTCTGGGCGCTCGTGACGCGCGGCGAGATCTACAGCGCCTACACGCCGTACCAGGCCGAGGCGAGCCAGGGCACGCTGCAGATCATGTACGAGTACCAGTCGATGATCGCGGGCCTCACGGCACTCGACGTGTCGAACGCTTCCCTCTACGACGGCGCATCGGCGCTCGCGGAGGCCTGCCTGATGGCGGTGCGCGCGCACCGGCGCTCGAAGTCCGCGCGCATCCTGCTGCCGGAGACCGTCAATCCCGTCTGGCGGCGCGTCGCGCGCGCGATCACCGAGGGGCAGGGCCTGCGGCTCGACACGCTCGCCTGCGATCCGGCCACCGGCCGCATCGACCCGGCCTCGCTCGCCGGCTTCGCGAGCGAGGACGTCACGGCGCTGGTGATCCCGCAGCCGAACTATTTCGGCCAGCTCGAGGACGCCGACGCGCTGACGCGCTGGGCGCGCGCGAATGGCGCGCTGGTCATCGCCGCGGTGAATCCCGTGTCGCTCGCCATCGTGAAGCCGCCCGGCGAATGGGGCGACGGCGGCGCCGACATCGCCTGCGGCGACGCGCAGCCGTTCGGCGTGCCGCTGTCCTCGGGCGGGCCCTACGTCGGGTTCATGGCCTGCCGCATGGAGCACGTGCGGCAGCTGCCGGGCCGCATCGCCGGGCGCACAGTGGACGTCGAGGGCAAGCCCGGCTTCACGCTGACGCTGCAGGCACGCGAGCAGCACATCCGTCGTGCCAAGGCGACGTCGAACATCTGCACCAACCAGGGCCTGCTGATGAGCGCGGCGACGATCCACCTCGCGCTGCTCGGGCCGGCGGGCCTCGAGCGCGTCGCGCGGGCCTGCATCGCGCGCACCAGCGAGCTGGTCGCGGCGCTGACGCGGCTGCCCGGCGTGCGCGCCGCGTTCCCGGGGCCGCGCTTCCACGAGGCCGTCCTGAAGCTCGATCGGCCGGTCGCGCCGGTGCTCGAGGCGCTCGCGGCCGAGGGTATCGTCGGCGGCCACGACCTCGCGCGCGACTACCCGGAGCTCGGCGAAGCGCTGCTCGTGTGCGCGACGGAAACCCGCACGCGGGCCGACATCGAGGCCTATGCGCGCGCGCTCGGCCGCATCCTCGGCCGCGCGGCGGCAGCCTGACCATGGCCATGCGCAAGACCGAACCTCTGGTCTTCGAGCTGTCGCGCGCCGGGCGCGGCGCGACCGCGCAGCACCCGGCGGCGGAGCCGGCCGGCGAAGTACCCGAGGGATTCCGGCGGCGCGGACGGCCGCCGCTTGCCCGAGGTCTCGGAGCTGCAGGCCGTGCGCCACTACACGCGGCTCTCGCAGCTCAACTTCGGCATCGACACGCACTTCTATCCGCTCGGTTCCTGCACGATGAAGTACAACCCGCGTGCCTGCAACGCGCTCGCGATGCTGCCGGGCTTCCTCGGCCGCCACCCGCTGGCGCATGCCGCAACCGGGCAGGGCGTCATGGCCTGCCTGTTCGAGCTGCAGGAAATGCTCATGCACGTCACGGGCATGGCGGGCGTGTCGCTCACGCCGATGGCCGGCGCCCAGGGAGAATTCGCCGGGGTGGCGATGATCCGCGCCTACCACCGCGCGCGCGGCGACTTCGCTCGCACCGAGATCATCGTCCCGGATGCCGCGCACGGCACCAATCCGGCGACGGCGACGATGTGCGGCATGAAAGTGCGCGAGATCCCGACCCTCCCGGACGGCGACGTGGACCTCGCCGCGCTCGAAGTGGCGCTGTCGCCCGCGACCGCCGGCATCATGCTGACCAACCCGAGCACGCTCGGCGTCTTCGAGCGGCGCATCGTCGAGATCGCGCGCAAGGTGCACGAGGCGGGCGGGCTGCTGTACTACGACGGCGCGAACCTGAACGCGATCCTCGGCAAGGTGCGTCCCGGCGACATGGGCTTCGACGTCATCCACATGAACCTGCACAAGACGTTCTCGACGCCGCACGGCGGCGGCGGGCCGGGATCTGGCGCGGTCGGCGTCGGGCAGCGGTTGCTGCCGTACCTGCCGGTGCCGGTGGTGGCGCGCGTGGGCGAGCGGTTTCGCTGGCTCGACGAGCGCGACCTGCCGGACACCATCGGGCGGCTGTCCGGCTTCATGGGCAACACGGGCGTGCTGCTCCGTGCCTGGGTCTACATGCGCATCCTGGGCGCGGCCGGCATGCGCCGCGTCGCTGAATATTCCACCCTCAATGCCAACTACCTGCTTGCACGGCTGATGGAAGCGGGATTCGAGGCGGCCTGCCCCGGGCGTCGCGCCAGCCACGAGTTCATCGTGACGCTGAAGCGCGAGGCGCGGGAGCTCGGCGTGACCGCGATGGATTTTGCCAAGCGGCTGCTCGATCACGGTTACCATGCGCCGACGACCTATTTCCCGTTGCTGGTCCCGGAGTGCCTGCTGATCGAGCCGACCGAAACCGAAACGCGCGAGGAGCTCGACGGCTTCGTCGAGGCGCTGGTCGCCATTCGGCGCGAGGCCGAGAGCGACGCGGCGTCCGTCAAGGCGGCGCCGCACACCATGCCGGTGCGCCGGCTCGACGACGTGCGCGCAGCCCGCCAGCTCGACGTCGCCTGGAAGCCGGCAGTCGCGTGACGGCGCGGCCGGACAAGGACACCACGGGACCGGTGCGCCTCGCGCGGGCGTTCGGCAGCACGTTTCGCGGCTTCGCCGCAGCCTGGCGGGAAGAGGAGGCCTTCCGCCAGGAATGCCTGCTCGCGCTCGTCATCGTGCCCCTCGGACTCTGGCTCGGCGAGAACGGCGTCGAACGGGCGCTGCTGGTCGGCCCGATGTTCATCGTGCTCGCGGTCGAGCTCGTGAACAGCGCCGTGGAGGCGACGGTGGACCGCATCGGCGTCGAGCGGCACCCGCTCTCCGGAATCGCCAAGGAGCTTGGCTCGGCTGCCGTGTTCGTCGCGTTCCTGCTCCTGTTTCTCAACTGGATCCTGGTGCTCGCATGGCGGCACTGATCTGCGGCTCGCTCGCTTTCGACACGGTGATGGTCTACCCGGGGCGGTTCCGCGACCACATCCTGCCCGAGAAGATCCACCTGCTGAACGTGTCCTTCGTGGTGCCGACGCTGCGGCGCAATTTCGGCGGCTGCGCGGGAAACATCGCCTACAACCTCCGGCTGCTCGGCAGCGACGGCCACGCCATGGGCACGGTCGGCCAGGACTTCGGGCCGTACCGGGACTGGATGAACCGGAACGGCATGTCGCTTCGCTACGTGCAGGAACTGGCGGACGAGTACACGGCGCAGGCCTACATCACGACCGATCTCGACGCGAACCAGCTGACGGCCTTCCATCCCGGCGCGATGACGCATTCCTGGCGCCAGCAGGTGCCGGCCGACGCCGGCATCACGATCGGCGTGCTCGCGCCGGACGGTCGCGACGGCATGATCGCGCACGCAGAGCAGTTCGCGCGTGCGAACATTCCCTTCATCTTCGATCCCGGCCAGGCGATGACGCTGTTCGAAGGACCGGAGCTTTCGAGATTCGTCGAACAGTCGACCTGGGTGACGGTCAACGACTACGAGGCGACGCTGCTCCAGGAGCGCACGGGCCTGTCGACCGGGGAACTTGCGGCGCGCGTCGCGGCCTATGTGATAACCCAGGGCGCGGAAGGCTCAGTGGTCCACGCAGGCGGACGCCGCGTCGAAGTCCCGGCGGTGCGTGCGGCGGCGGTCGTCGACCCGACGGGTTGCGGCGATGCCTATCGCGCCGGCCTCGTCTTCGGGCTGATGCGCGGCATCGACTGGGAAACGACCGGACGGATCGCGTCGCTCCTCGGCGCGATCAAGATCGCGACGGTCGGTACGCAGCAGCACCGATTCACGATGGAAGAATTCAGGGACCGTTTTCATGAGAGCATTCGGCTACCGGCTGGACTGAACGCAGGCTGCGACCACAGGGCTCGCGGTCGCGGTCCTGTCGCTCGTTGCGGCCCTCGCGCACGCCCAGGACGCGCCGCAGGCGCAACCGCTGCCGCCGCCTCCGCCGCCGCCCGAGCGCGTCCAGTCGCCAATCGAGTCGCCGGAGCCGGAGCAGGAGCTGATTCCGCTGCAGCCGCAGCTGCCGGCATTGCCGCTGCCGCAGCCGATCGAGCTGGAAGAATCGACCCGCTGGAGCCGCACCCTCGAGCGGATCTCGACGGGCGTGGTCGCCATCCACGATCGACGCGGCCCGCGCCTTCGACACGGAATGGAACACGTCCTCGCAGGCGACCGGCTTCATCGTGGACGCCGAGCGCGGCCTGATCCTGACCAACCGCCACGTCGTGACGCCGGGTCCGGTGCGGGCATTCGCGACCTTCCTGAACCGCGAAGAGGTCGCGCTCGAGCCCGTGTACCGCGATCCGGTGCACGACTTCGGGTTCTATCGCTACGATCCGTCGAAGCTGCGCTTCATCCAGCCGGTCGCGCTGCCGCTCTATCCGGAGGGCGCGCAGATCGGCGTCGAGATCCGCGTCGTCGGCAACGACGCTGGCGAACAGCTCTCGATCCTCGCCGGCACGCTCGCGCGCCTCGACCGCCAGGCGCCCGAGTACGGCGTCGGCCGCTACAACGACTTCAATACTTTCTACTTCCAGGCCGCCTCGGGCACCTCCGGCGGCTCCTCGGGCTCGCCGGTGATCGACATCCGCGGCCGCGTGCTGGCGCTGAACGCCGGCGGATCGACCGGCGCGGCGTCGAGCTTCTACCTGCCGCTCACGCGGGTCGTGCGCGCGCTCGAAGCTGGTCCAGGCCGGGAAGCCGGTCCCGCGCGGCACGCTGCAGACCATTTTCCGCTACACCCCGTACGACGAGCTGCGCCGCCTCGGGCTTGCCGCCGGCGGTCGAGCAGGAAGCGCGCAAGGCCGCGCCGAACCGCACCGGCATGCTGGTCGTCACCGAAGTCCAGCCCGGCGCCGCCGCAGACGGTCAGCTCGAGGTCGGCGACGTGCTGGTCGCGATCGACGGCAAGCCGATGGCCGACTTCGACGCGCTCGACGCGTTGCTCGACGACAACGTCGGCCGCCAGATCGAGGTGGCGGTGGTGCGCGGCGGCGGCACGCGCAAGGTGACGCTGCCCGTGCAGGACCTGCACGCGATCACGCCCGCGGAGTACCTCGAGATCGCCGACGGCGTGCTGCACACGCTGTCCTGGCAGATGGCCCGGCACATGAACGTGCCGATTTCCGGCGTGTACGTCGCGAATCCCGGCTACATGCTCGGCGTCGCCGGCATCCCGCGCGGCGCAGTGCTGACCGAGCTCGACGGCAAGCCGCTCAGGAATCTCGACGACGCGCTGGCGATCTTCGCGGGGCTCGGCCACGGCCAGCGCGCGACGGTGCGCTACTTCACGCTGGAGGATACGCGCACGCTGCAGCTCACCTCGATCCGCGTCGACCGCGACTGGTTCCCGGCGCGGCACTGCGTACGCGACGACGCGATCGGTCTCTGGCCCTGCACGCCGATCGCCGCCGTCCCGGATGCGCCGCCACCGCGGCCCGGCACGACGCGTTTCGACCGCACGGGCGACAAGCTCGTGGACGCCTGCGCGCCCTCGCTCGTGCTGGTCGAGTTCAACATGCCGTACTCGATCTCGGGCGTGACCGAGCGGAACTACCACGGCACCGGGGTCGTGCTCGATGCCGCGCGCGGGCTGGTCGCCGTCGACCGCAACACGGTGCCGGTTGCGCTGGGCGACGTGCGGCTGACCTTCGCGGGCACGGTCCAGGTGGACGCCACCGTCGAGTACGTGCACCCGCTGCACAACCTCGCGATGCTGCGCTACGATCCGCGCCAGCTCGGCGACACGCCGGTGACGGCGGTGCGCTTCGCCACGCGCATGCCGACCACCGGCGAGTCGGTGCACGTCGTCGGCATCCAGCCGGACAACCGGGTCGCTTCCCAGCAGGCCACGGTGTCCTCGATCGGGCCGGTGGGATTCCCGCTGTCGCGCACGCTCCAGTTCCGCGACGCGAACCTGGAAATCCTGCGGCTGGTCAACGGACCCTCGGACCTCGATGGCGTGGTGGTCGACAAGCGCGGCGACGTGGTGGCGCTGTGGTCGAGCTTCGCCTACGAGGACGGCCGCGAGCTGGTGCAGCAGAACATGGGCGTGCCGGCGTCCATGGCGCAGGAAATGCTCGAGTACGTGCGCGGCGAGCGCACGCTCTACTCGGCGGAAGCGGAATTCGGCCTGCTCTCGCTGGCCGAGGCGCGGCAGCTCGGCCTCGATGAGGCCTGGATCGAGCGCATCACCGCACACAACCCGCGGCGCCGTCACGTGCTGACGATCGACCGGCTGGTCGCGGGCTCGCCGGCCGCGAAGCTGCTCGAGCCGGGAGACCTGCTGCTCGCGATCGACGGCAAGGTGGTCAATAGCTTCGGCGACGTGAATGCCGCGGTGCGTGCGCCCGAAGTGTCGCTCACGATCTGGCGCGACGGCGTGGAACAGACGGTTGCGCTGCCCACCGTCGTGCTGAACGGGCACGACGTGGACCGCGTGCTGGTCTGGGCCGGGGCCACGCTCCAGTCGCCGCACCGGCCGATGGCGGTGCAGCGGGGCATTGAGCCCAATGGCGTGTTCATCGCGTTCTTCATGTACGGCTCGCCGGCCGCGCGCTACAAGCTTTGGGCGGGCCGGCGCATCACCGAGGTGGACGGGATTCCGGTGGCGGACCTCGACGCCTTCATCCGCGCAGTGTCCGGCCGGCCTGACGGCGCTTCGCTGCGGCTCAAGACCGTGAGCTGGAACGGCTCCGTCGACATCATCACGCTCCGGCTCGACCAGCATTACTGGCCCGCCTACGAGCTGCGCCGGACGGAGACCGGCTGGAAGCGCCTGCCGATCGATTGAGCGCCCGCCGCAGCGAGCCGATTATCATGCGCGGATGTTGCCGAATGCCCGCGAAATCGAGAAGGCCGTCGACCTGCTGGAAGCGGGCGAGCTGGTGGCATTTCCGACCGAAACCGTCTACGGGCTCGGCGCCGACGCCGGCAACGCATTCGCCGTTGCGCGCATCTTCGCGGCCAAGGGCAGACCCGCTACCCATCCGCTCATCGTCCACGTCAGCAGCTTCGGCGCTGCGCGCGCCTGGGCGGCGGAGGTGCCTGCAGCCGCCACGAAGCTGGCCGAGGCGTTCTGGCCGGGACCGCTGACGCTGGTGCTTCCGAAGGCGGCGGGCGTGCCGGCCGCGGTGACCGGCGGCCAGTCGAGCGTCGCGCTGCGTGCGCCGGCGCACCCGGTCGCGCGCGCTCTGCTCGCGGCCTTCGGTCGTGGCATCGCAGCGCCATCGGCAAACCGTTACGGCCGCATCAGCCCGACGCGCGCAGTCGACGTCCACGAGGAGCTCGGCGGCCGCGTCGCGCTCGTACTCGACGGCGGCGACTGCGAAGTGGGCCTCGAGTCCACGATCGTCGCCTGCCTCGAAGGTCGCGTGACCCTGCTGCGGCCCGGCTCGATCTCGCGCTCGCAGGTCGAGGACGTGGTCGGTCGCGTGGAGGACCCGGGCGCCGATGCGCCGCGCGCGCCGGGGCGCGACCGCTCGCACTATGCGCCGGGCACGCCGATGTCGCTGGTGGCGGCAGAAGACCTTCGGCAGGAAGTCGACGCGGCGCTGGCGCGCGGGGAGCGGGTTGCCGTGCTGGCGCGTGCGGCCGCGACGACCGATGCGGGCGGCGTGACCTGGCTGCGGATGCCCGAGGCGCCGGCGGCTTATGGCCGTGCGCTGTACGCGGCATTGCGCCGGCTCGATGCGTCGGGCGCGGACCGCATCCTCGTCGCAGCGGTGCCGGTGGGCGAGGCCTGGGCGGCGGTCGCCGACCGTCTCGCGCGCGCCTCCGCCCCCGGTCGCGCGGAGGATGGCTTCAGCGGACCGTGACGGTCTCCGACAGCAGCGCGTTGATGTCGTCGAGCCCCTTGCGATCCAGGGTCCCGGCCGCCTGCTGCAGGCGCAGCACGTTCAGCAGGTAGTCGTAGCGGCTGCGCGCGTAGTCGGTCTGCGACTGGAACAGCCGTTGCCGCGCCTGCAGCACGTCGACCGACGTGCGCGTGCCGACCTCGTAGCCGGCCTCGGTTGCCTCCAGGGCCGTCTGCGCAGAGTCGACTGCCTGCTTCAGCGACTGCACACGCGCGACCTCGGAGTTCACGCCGAGGTAGGCGTCGCGCGTCGAGCGCTCGGTCTCGCGCGCGGTGCGCTCGAGGCGCTCGCGTGCCGCGATGTTGCGGTACTCGGCCTGACGCACGCGCGAGCAACGTGAGGCCCCCGGTGAAGATCGGTACGGTGACCTGCAGGCCATAGACGGTGTCGTACTGGCGGTCGGAGGTGTCACCGTCGGTCGTGCCATTGAGGACGCCAGTGGACTCGTTGAAGCCGCGGTTCACCACGAAGTCCACGGAAGGGACGTATCCGCCACGCTCGACGTTGACGTTGGCGCGCGTGATGTCGGCGGCCAGCCGGCTGGCAATGAGGCTCGCGTTCTGCTCCATCGCCAGCTTGACCCAGTCCTCCGGGCTCTCGGGATCCGGTCCCGCGAGCGGCATGTCGCTGTCCGGCCGCTCCAGCGTGTCCCAGATGTCGCCGGTGAGCTCGCGCAGCCTTTCTCCCGAGGTCGCAAGATTCCGCTTGGCCTGGATCAGCCCGGCGGTCGCGGAATCGAAGGCGGCCTTCGCATCCTGCACGTCCGTCACGGCGATCAGGCCGACCTCGAAGCGCTTTTCGGACTGCTCGAGCTGGCGCCCGATCGCATCGTGCGCCGCCGTCGCGGCCTCGAGCGTGTCGCGCGCCGCGAGAACGTTGAAATAAGCCTCGGCCGTGCGCACGACCAGGTCCTGCTGGGCGACGAGGTAGTCGGCTTCGGCCTGGGCGCGCTCGGAGTTCGCGCGCTTGAGCGTCGCCCAGCTTTCCCAGCTGAAGATGCTCTGGCGCAGTGACAGGTTCCAGTTCTCGCTGTCGCCGTCAAAGTTCCGGATGTCGGGCGTCAGCGGCACGCCAGGGGCGACGAACGTGCCGGTGCTATTCGAGTCGACCGTGTCGTACCAGGTGCCGTCGGCATTGACCTGCGGCAGCAGTGCGGCAATTGCCTGGGGCTTCGATTCGCGCGTCGCGAGGCGGTTGGCATCGGCTTCGCGGATCAGTGGATCGTTCGTGAGTGCGCGTTCGTAGACGTCCTTGAGGTCCGCGGCCGAGGCGGTGGCGCCCGCAAGGCTCGCGAACGCGAGAATCGTGTGGACCAGGAATCGGGTGTTCATGCGCAGGCATTCCTTCGCAAAGTTCGGGGGAGAACTACTGTATTACTAGTGTATATCACTAACTAACCTAGCCTCAAGAGGCCTCGATACTGCCATTCGCCGGGCGGGAATCCGGCCTCATTTGAGTCGGGACGCCCGAAAAAGAGGCTGAACGGCCGCCCGGGGGTCCCGGTCAGAACCGGAACCGGGACGGGGCCGACTTCAGGATGAGCGGCTCGACGCGGGTCTCGAACAAGGGCTCGCTCAGCCAGGAATCCTCGCCGGTCCGGGTCACCAGACAGGCCTCCATGACGGGTGCGGCGCCGATCACCACGAACATGCGCCCACCGACCACAAGCGCGCGCTCGAGCCGCGGGTCCGCGACGGGCAGGGAGCCCGTGACTGCGACGAGCTCGTAGGCCGCCTCGTAGTCGCGTGCGAAAGCATCGGCCGTCTCGATCGATATCCGCACGCTGCCCTGGTCGCCAAGCGCGCGCGCGGCGCCCGCGGCCAGATCGGCATGAATTTCGAGGCTGTCGACGGAACCCGTCAGGTGCGCGAGGCAGGCGGTGAAGAATCCGCTGCCGGTCCCGATTTCGAGCGCGCGTTCGCCCCGAACCGGCGCCAGCGCCTGCAGGATGCGTCCCTCGAGCGCGGGCGGAAGCATGAACTGCCCGTGACCGAGCGGGATCGGCGCGTCGGCGAAAGCGACGCCCTGGTAGGCCTCGGGCACGAAGCGCTCGCGCGGCACGGCGGCGAGCGTCGCGAGCACGCGCGGATCCAGCACCTCCCAGGTGCGGACTTGCTGGTCGATCATCTGCCGCCGGGCGGCTTCGATTTTGGTGTCCATCACCATTATGGTGAATCGCTGCGGGCCACGGTTCAAGCGTGGGATATGCTGCCCAAGGCCGCGCAATGTAAACGAAATTGACGGTACCGCGGGCCGCTGGATCGAAGGGGATGACAGGGCTGATGACGGTCCCGACGATCGCCGCCGTAGCGCTGGCGATTCTGGCAGCTGTGCTCGCATGGGTCGCGTGGCGGCAGCGGCGGGAACTTGCGCGCCTGCACGCTGAGCCCGCAAATCCGACCGGGACCCCGGCCGGCGGCGCCATGCAGGCGATGCTGGCGGCGCTCCGGGAACCGGCGCTGCTGCACGGCGAGCGCATCGAGGCCGTCAACGCGGCCTTCACTTCGCTGGTCGGAATCCCGGCCGACCAACTGGTCGGGAAGACGCTTGCGGAGCTCGTCTCGGCGGAATACGCGGAGCTCGCGGGGCTTGCAGTCACGCGCGCGCTGGCGGGCGAGGCCGGGCCCGTGCTCGCGGAGGTCGAGCTCGCCGACCCGCACGGCCAGGTCACCCGGATCGAGATCAGCGGCTCCTCCATCACCAACCCCTCGCGCACGCTCGTCCTGGTCACGGCCGAGGAGATGCTTCCGCGCCGCGAAGGCGAGGGCACAGCCGTGCCGCCAGCGCGCACGCAGCTTGCGCTCGACTCGTTCGGCGAGGGCGTCCTGACGACCGACGCCCACGGCGTCATCGACTATCTCAACCCCGCCGCCGAGGCGTTCACCGGCATGCGTCGCGAGGACGCGGTCGGCCAGGGCTTCGGGGCGATGATCGGCTTCGTAGACGAGACCGACCGGCGCGCGCTCGCAGACCCGGTGCAGCAATGCCTCGCGACCGGCAACCGCGTGAACCTCGGGCGACGGTCGCTCCTGATCTCGCGCGCGACGGGCGGCGAGCTCGGCGTCGAGGCGACGGCTTCGCCGATCCGCGGCCCGAACGGCGACGTCGTGGGTGTCGCGGTGATGTTGCACGACGTGAGCGAGCTGCGCGGCCTGACGCAGCAGATGTCCTATCAGGCGAGCCACGACGCGCTCACCGGCCTCATCAATCGCCGCGAGTTCGAGCGTCGGCTCGGCGAAGCGCTCGAAGTCGCGCGTGCGGGTCGCCAGGGCCACGTCATGTGCTACCTGGACCTCGACCGGTTCAAGGCCGTCAACGACACGAGCGGCCACCTCGCGGGCGACAACATGCTGCGCGAGATCGCGTCGGTGGTCCGCGAAGGGGTGCGCGACTCGGATACGGTCGCGCGCCTCGGCGGCGACGAGTTCGGCGTGTTGCTGGTCGGCTGCCCGCTCGACAAGGCACGGCAGATCGTCGACGACATTTCGCGCGCGATCGGCGAGTACCGCTTTGTCTGGAAGGACCGCATTTTCAGCGTCGGCGTCAGCATCGGCATCGTCGAGCTGACCGGCGAGAGCAATTCGCTGGAGGAGGTCATGAGCGCCGCGGATTCCGCCTGCTACGTTGCCAAGAAGCAGCCGGACAGCCGCGTACACGTGTATTCCTCGCACGACGAAGCCGTCGCCCGAAGCCGCGGCGAGATCCAGTGGCTGCAGCGGCTCCAGTCGGCGCTGCGCGACGGCTTCTTCGAGCTTTACGTGCAGCCGATCGAGCCGGCGCGCCCCGGCGCCGTGAGCGGGCCCGCGCTCGAGGTGTTCGTGCGCCTGCACGACGAAGGTCAGGCTGTCGCGCCGGCGGAGTTCTTCCCGGCGGCCGAGCGCTACCGGCTCATGTCCATGATCGACCGCTGGGTGCTCGGCTCGGCGCTCGCCGCGCTTGCCGCCGGCGTGATCCGCCTGCCGCCGGGCCGCAGCCTGTCCATCAACATCTCGGGGCAGACCCTGGCCGACCCGACTTTCCTCGAGTTCGTGGTGGAAGAGCTGGACCGCACCGGCGCGCAGCCGGCGCAGATTTGCTTCGAGGTCGCCGAGACCGCCGTGATCGGCAACATGGACCAGGCGAGGCGCTTCGTGGACGTGCTGCACGGCATGGGCTGCCGCTTCGCGCTCGACGATTTCGGCACCGACCTCGGCGGGTTCGCGAACCTCAAGCAGCTGCCGCTGGATTACCTCAAGATCGACGGGTCGTTCATGCGCGACCTCGGGCACGACACGGTCAACCAGGCGATGGTCAGCGCGGTGGTCGGCATGGCGCGCACGCTCAACTTCCGGCTGGTCGCCGAGCAGATCGAGGACGCCGCCTCGCTCGAGGCAGCGCGCGCAATGGGGATCGACTTCGTCCAGGGCCACGCGATCGGCCGCCCGCGGCCGCTGGCGCCTGCGGCCTGATGGGTGCAAAGTGTCCCGCATGGGCGGGCCGTGCTATTTCCCGGCGATCGCGCTCACCGTCGCTGTTGCTTCGTGGGCCGGCGACGCGCGCGCTGACGATCGCGCGATTGACGCCGAAGAGCGCACTTTGCAGGCATGGACCGCCAGGATGGAGTCGGCGATCTGGCTGGCTCTTCAACAGGCCAACCGGCAGTTCACGGGCATCGATCACGTCAGTTGCGCGTACCCCGTCTGCGAAGTGCAGTTCACGGCTGCCGATGCCCAAGGCCAGACGTTTGACGCATCCTGGAACACATTTCTATCGGATTTGCAGCTGGAAATCGGCACAGACGAAGGCGGCACGCCGATCTTCAAGCAATCCAGCATGGGCACCCGCGAGACTTCACCGGGCAACTTCGTGGTCGTGGTGAGCATGACGACGGAACGAAATCGGATCGGGGACGTAGACTATGGTCCTCCGGGTGGCGTCGCGACGCCATAATTTCCGGCGGAAATTCATGACCTACCTGCGACGCGGCCATCAATTCGTCGTAGTCTCAATATTGGGCGGGTCGACGAAGCGTCGGATGCCGAACGCCTCATAGATGGTCGCCGGTGCGTAGCCGACGCCGTCCTTCAGCACGTACGCCACCTTGCGGATGTCGGAAATGTTCCTGGTCGGGTCGCCGTCCACGAGGATGAGGTCGGCGCGCTTGCCGCGCTCGACCGTGCCGCGGTCGGCGAGCACGCCCGCGTAGAGCGCGCCGTTTTCGGTCGCAATGCGCACCGCCTCGCCGGGTGGCACGCCGGCCCCCACATACAGCTCGAGCTCGCGGTGCAGTATGAACCCGGCCAGGCTGTCGGTGCCGGCGACCAGCGGCACGCCGGCCGCGTAGAGGCGCCCGAAGAGTTGCATCATGCGCTGCCAGGAGGCGCGGTAAGTCTCCAGCTTGCCGCCGCTCACGTCGGTCGAATTAATGCGCAAACCGCGCTGCGTCGCGAACGGCATGTGGTCGGCCACCGCGGCCATCGACGGATCGAGGTCGCCCGGCTTCTGGGTGTAGGAGCCCTCGAACGTCCCCAGGGTCGCGTCGACCACGGTCTGGCGGTCGACCAGCAACTGGATGAAGTCCTTCACCTTCTGCGAGTCGAGGTCGAGATCTTTCGCCCGCTCGCCGACCAGACTGAAGCGCAGGATCGTGCGCGAGTCCGTGTCCGGGTCGGAGACGAAGTTGAGCACCATCTGGTTGATGTGCTGCAGCTCGTCGTAGCCCTCACGCACGACCCGCTCGGAACGCGAGAACGCCGGCACGTGGCCGCTCACGCGCAGGCCGCGCGAGTGGGCGTAAGCCGCGATCGGCTGCGCCCATTCCGGCTTGATCGAGTTGTAGAGTTTGATCTGCCGGAAGCCGCGCTCGGCGTACCAGTCGACGGCGTTCTCCGCCTCGGCGACGCTCGCGACCACGAAGCCGCCGCGCGCCGCGAACGGGCTTTCGCCCTCGATGAAGCCCGCCGGCTCGATGTGAGGACCGAGCACGCGCCCGGCCGCGATGTCGGCGCGCAGGCGCGCGAGGTCGTCGTTGTAGTTGCCCATGTCGCGCGAGCTCGTGACGCCGCCCGCGATCTGCAGGGCAGCGTTCCAGGCGTCCTCGTGCGAGTGCATGTCGAACAGGCCCGGCAGCAGCGCGCGTCCGGCGCCGTCGATCACCGTCGCCGGGTCCTTGGCCGGTCGAGCCGGCCGGCATAGATCGCCGCGATGCGGCCCTCGTTGACGTAGACGTCGGCGGGCTCGCCGAGGGCCTTCGTCTTCGCGTCGAAGACGCGGACGTTCTTGATCAGGATCGGCTGGGCCAGGGCCTGCGTGTGCTTCTTTGCGATCTCCGCGAGCACACCTGCCTCGGCTTCCTGCTGCAGGCGCTCGAGCTCGTCGGCGGCGTCCGCGTAGCCCGCGCGCACGACGTGGCCGCCGCCAATGTCTGATGCTGGCGAACAGAGGCATGTCGCCTGCGGTCTCGAGCCACACGTACTCCGGCTGCAGGCCCGCGCCGAAGATCGCGTACAGCGCGACCTCGCGCCCGGCGTCCGCACTCCCCACGCGCGTGCTCGCCAGCCGCTCGCTGCGCAGCTCGCCTCCCGGCAGCGCGGCCAGCGTGCCGCCCGCCTTCTGCGTCGGCGCGCACGATCACGGCGCTGGTCTCCGGACTTCCGTAGGAGCGGCAGGTAGATCGCGGCGCCGGTGAGCGGCTGCTGACCGCGCTCCGCGGGCGACTGCCAGCTGGCGTGCCGTCCCGGAGATCGAGAAGCTCTCGTCGAGGACCGCGCCGTAGGTCGTCGTGCCGGTCTGCCGGTAGTCGCCCGAACGTGCCGTCGGGCAGCAGCGCGATGTCCTCCTGCGATGTCCGGTCCGCGGCCGTTGTCGCGGTACGAGTAGGTCACGTGCATCCGGCCGCCGTCCCGAAGCACGACGGTCTGCGCGCCGGACTTCTTGCCGAAATGAAGCACGTCGTAGTCGAGCTTCGTGTCCGCGAGCGCCGCGGGCGAGAAAGCGAAGGCGAAGGCCATCGCCGCAAGGAGAATCTTCATTTCCAGACCTCGGGCTGTTGGCCGGTCAGCTGCCAGTCAATCAAGGACACCGGGATCATGCCGGCGCCGTTCACCTCGTCGAAGAACCGGTACAGCGTAAAATCCGGTCCGAGCTGGTGCGCGCGCACGCGGACCAGCTCGTCGAGCAGGTGCTTGCCGGTCACGTAGCTCGTGCCGTAGCCGGGCTGGCGCAGGTAGATCTGCTGCTCGAAGCCGAGCAGGTCGAGGTCGGGCCGCATCCAGCCGCGCGGGGTCCATTCCACCTGGAAGGCCTTCGCCTGCGCGTTGTCGAACTGGTTGTCCTGCGCGAGCAGCGAGGCGAGGCCGCGCGCGGCGCGCTGCGCCAGCATGATCCAGACCACCTCGCGGGCGCGCGGCTGGTCGTCGAACAGCCCGGCATTGAGCATGAACTCTTCCATCGCGGTCGCCATGCCCTCCGCGCGGTTGTTCCAGATGTTGTAGAGCAGGGGGCCGCGACGGATCGGGCTTGGGTGCGGCTCATCGCGCATCCGCGCGAGGTCCCACCAGTGGTAGAAATGCGTGTAGAGCGTGAGTGGCTCGTAGTGCGTCGCGATCGCGAAGAAGTTGCGCGTCTCGATCGGCACGTAGCTGCCGATCTGGGCGCGCAGCGCCGGTTCCATGTTGTCGCGCATCGGGTAGAGCTTGCGGTCGCGCAGGAAGGCGAGGAAGCGCGTGACCGCCTCGTTCGCGCGGCGCTCGTACTCCTCCGGCGTGCGGATCACGGGC
This sequence comes from uncultured Gammaproteobacteria bacterium, assembly GCA_963817195.1. Taxonomy (GTDB): domain Bacteria; phylum Pseudomonadota; class Gammaproteobacteria; order Steroidobacterales; family Steroidobacteraceae; genus SCUD01. The sequence goes on along the minus strand of CAWFNJ010000001.1, from coordinate 208,643 downwards.
ATCTCCGGCAGGCCGCGGTTGCGCTCTTCCTCGGCCTTGAGCGATGCGTGGGTGCGGGCGAGCTCGCGCCGGAGCAGCATCACTTCCTGCTCCCAGGTCAACGGCACGAGGTACACGTTCTGCAGCGCCCAGCTGTAGTTGTCGCGGCCAATGCCGGAAGGGCCGGTCTTTTTCGGCGCCTCGGCGTCCAGCCAGTCCACGAACGCGACCGTCGACGTCCGTGCCGTTGCGATTGCCCGCTTGAGCGCGCGGCCGCTGCCCTCGGTGCGCTTCGCGAGCAAGTCGAGCGAATCGAGCTGTTTGCGCATGGTGCCGGCGCCGGTGACCCAGAGGTCGCGCGCATTGCCGGTCAGGTTCTGGCGAGCCTGTTCGTTTAGCGGCGGGATGACGGCGAGGGCGGCGGCGAGCTTCGCCTCGGCCTCGCGGTCGAGGCGGGAACTGATACGTCCAGACGTCGATGATGGCGTGGTGCTCGGGACCCTCGTGCGAAGGCGTGTCGCTCTGATCGTCCCAGATCGTCTGGTAGAAACGCCGGGTCGCGCTCCCAGGGCTTCAGCACGCGCACGTAGAAGTCGAAGCCGTTCATCTCGGCGCCGACCAGCCGGTGGTCCACGCGTGCCTCCACCGGCCAGCCGGTGGTGTCGATGGCCGCGAGACGCGCCTGCCAGGCGGCCAGCTCCGCGTGCCGCCGGGCGAAACTAGCCACCGTGTAGTCCGGCGCACCGTCCCGAAGCGGCGGTCGCTCGAAGCCGCGCCATTCCTCGAATAGCCTGACCAGGGCGTCGTAGCCGGCCGGCGCGGGCGACTGGGCGACAGCCGCAGGGGCGGTAAGCACGAGCGCGGCCAGCGCCGGCGCGAGCCGGCGCAACACGGGCGGGAATCTCATGGGGGCTCCTCGTTTTGTCGATTCTAGTGCCCGGTTGAATTTTCGGGCAAATGGGAGTATTCCGGAGCCCTTCGCAATTCGGGGAGGCAGCATGAATCGCAACCTCTGGGTCGCGGTCGTAGTCGTCATCGTGGCGGCCGCCGGTTTCTATCTCTACAAGCGCTCGGCCGAGCCGTCGTTGCCCGATCTGGCGCCGGTGGGCGCCAACCTGATCGAGGGGCTCGGCGACTACAGCATGCCGGTCACGGCGAAGAACGCCGACGTGCAGCGCTGGTTCGACCAGGGCCTGGCAATGACCTACGGCTTCAACCACGACGCCGCGGAGCGCTCGTACCTGAAGGCGGCCGAACTCGATCCGGACTGCGCCATGTGCTGGTGGGGCGCGGCGCTGGTGCTCGGGCCGCATGTGAACGCCGGCATGGACCCGGCCAACAACCCGAAGGCCTGGGACCGCCTGCAACGGGCGCAGCGCGCGGCGTCGAAGGCCACCGAGAAGGAGAAGGCCTTCATCCACGGCGCTCGCCGCACGCTATGCGGAACAGCCGCCCGAGGATCGCCGCCCGCTCGACGAGGCCTATGCGGCCGCGATGGGCGAGCTGGCGGCCAAGTACCCGGACGACCTCGACGTGCAATCGCTGCATGCGGAATCCCTGATGGACCTGCAGCCCTGGGACTACTGGGACGCGGGCGGGCAGCCGAAGGGCCATACGGCCGAAGTCGTCTCGACGCTCGAGTCCGTGATGGCGCGCAACCCGAAGCACGCCGGAGCGCTGCACTACTACGTGCACGCGGTGGAGGCCTCCCCGGACCCGTCGAAGGGCGTTGCGGCGGCGGACACGCTGCGCGAGCTGCTGCCGGGCTCCGGACACCTGGTGCACATGCCGGCCCACATCTATGGGCGCGTCGGCCGCTGGCACGACGCCGTGGTCGCCAACCAGAATGCCATCGGCGCCGACGACACCTACCTCGCAATCTGCAAGCCGGGACCGGGCGTGTACCCGCTCGGCTACGTGCCGCACAACCACCACTTCCTCTGGTTCGCGGCGACGATGGAGGGTGCAAGCGAAGTGGCGCGCGCGGCGGCGGCGCACACCGGCGAGCGCACCAGCGACCCGAAGCTGATGCGCTCGCCCGGCTTCGAGGCCATGCAGAATTTCTCGCTGACTCCGCTATATGCCGCAGTGCGCTTCGGGCATTGGGACGAAGTCGTGGCGATGCCGAAGCCGGCCGACGACGTGCCTTTCATGCAGGCGATGTGGAACTACGGCCAGGCGATGGCGGCCGTGAGCCAGGGCCGCCTCGACGACGCGAAGCAGTTCCACGCCGCGCTCGTGCCGGCGACCACCAGCCCCGACATCGAGAAGATGCTGGCCTGGAACCGCTATTCGCTGATCGGCGGCGTGCAAGTCGCCGAGCGCTTCGTGGCCGCGGCAATCGCGCGGGCGGAGAAGAAGTACGACGAGGCGATCGCGGCGCTCAACACCGCCGTCACGATCGAGGACACGCTGCCCTACGACGAGCCGCCGGCCTGGAACTGGCCGTCGCGCCTGGCGCTCGGCAACGTGCTGCTCGAGGCGGGCAAGCACGCGGAGGCCGAGCAGGCGTACCGCGGCGAGCTCGCGCGCAACCCGGAGAATGGCTGGTCGCTGCACGGGCTCGCGCGGGCCCTGAAGGCGCAAGGCAAGAAGCAGGAAGCGAAGGAAGCCGCCGAGCGATTCGCCAAGGCCTGGGCGAACTCCGACATCGACCTCGGGAAGATCTAGCTGCGCGGCAAGGACGCGAGGTCGGCGGCCAGCGCGTCGGGTGCGTGCGGCGCCGAAAAGTAGCCGGCGAGCCGCGACTCCGGGTCGATCAGCACGAAGGCCGTCGAGTGGTCGACGGTGTAATCGTCGCCGACGCCCGGGTTCAGGACCTGGGCGAGGCCGAGCCCTGACGTCAAGCGCTCGATCTCCGCGCGCGGGCCGGTCGCGCCGATGAGGCCGGGGCCGAAGTGCGCGAGGTAGCTCGCGATCACCTCGGGCGTGTCGCGTCCGGGGTCCACGCTCACGAACAGGAATTGCAGGTCGGGGCGCGCGAGCCGCCGGTCGAGCTCGGCCATCGTCGCGAGCGTCGTCGGGCAGACGTCGGGGCAGTTCGTGAATCCGGTGAAGAGCAGCGTCCAGCGCCCACGCAGGTCCTCGCGCGTCAAGGGCTGCCCGCGCTGGTCGCTGAGAGCGAAATCGGCGAGCGGCCGGGGCTCGGGTAACGCGGTGCCGGAGCGCAGTGTCGGCGGCGCCGCGCCGCGCTCGCGCAGGGCGAAACCGACGCCGATCGCGACCGCCGCGAGGACCGCGATCCAGACCGGCGCATGACGCATCGTGGCGCTCCCCGGCTCAGGCGCGCGAGCCGCCGTTCCAGCCGAGCAGGTTCAGGAACTCGCGCCTCGTCTTCGGGCCGCGTGTCCGGAAGTGCGGCTCCGGCCGCTCGCGGTAGGCAACCCGCTCGCCCGCAACCGCATCCCGGCGCGCGCGCAGCTTCATCTCATCGGCGGAGATCTGGTAGGGCCGCATCGCGTTCAACCCGAAGATCTTTGCGCGCAGCGCGGGCGTGATCTCCGGGTAGCCGTACTTTTCGCGAAATTCCGGCGCGACCTGGAAGGCGCGGAAGGCCTGGATCTGGTCCTGCGGAGATCCGTACCAGATCGAGTCCGTGCCCCACAGCACGTTGTCCGGGCCGCAATGCTTCAGCAGCTTGCCGAGCGCATGCGCGGCCTGCCCGGGCTCGCGCATCAGGAAGCGCCAGGTGCTGCCGAGCTCAGCGTAGACGTTCGAGCCGGGTCCGATGCCGCTCTCCGCAAGCGAGCGGATCAGCGTGTCGATGCCGTCGCCGCCGGCATTCTGCCCGTAGGCCTTCTCCTCGACCTCGGTCACGAAGCCCGAGTGGTAGACGAGGAAGGCGACGTCGGGGAAGCGCTTCGCGATCGGCCCGATGTCGCGGCACTGGCTGTGCTCGTAGGACTGCGGGCCGAACGGCAGGCCCTTGTGCACGCAGATCACCCTGACGCCGAGTCGACGGGCCTCCTCGACGAAGCGGATGCCGATCTCGTCGTCGAGGAAGAAGCCCTTGCCGTCCGGCCCCCACTGCGTGTACGTCTTCCAGGCACAGACGCCGAACTTCTCCTTGAGGCGCGGCATGTCTTCCAGGTCGCCCGGCTGGTTCGGGTTCACGCGGCCATGGATCATGAGGCGGTGGTTGCCTTCCAGGCGATCGACGATGCGCCGCACGTTGTCGGCGGACTCGATCTCGAGCGGCGAGGCGTCGCGCCGCGAGGGCACGAACGACAGCACCATCATGTCGGTGTCGCTGTCGAGGAAGACGTCCTTCACGAATTCCTCCGAGCTGAGGCAGGCGAGGTGGCTGCGCGGCGTCTTGCCGTCCGCGAGCGCGCAACCGGCCTTCGGCGCCCACGAGAACGCCGATTCCGGCGCGACCTTGAGCCAGGCCTCGGTCGGGTCGACGTAATGGCCCTGCACGTCGAAGATGAACTCGCCGGTCTCGAGCGTCGCGGCTGCCGCTGCAGGCTCGGTCGCCGCCACCGCCGGCAGGTCGAAGTAGCCACCCATGCGCCCGGCGGCGGCGTTCGCCGCGTTGAAGGCGATGAGCGTGCTTGCGGCGCCGCAAGACGACAGCAGGAAATCGCGCCGGCCCATGCCGAGCCGCCGCGCGTTCACGTTCGCGGCTTGCTGCGCAAGCGCGTTCGCGTGCCGGTTGGCCGGCGACAAGGGCACCGGCAGGAACTCGCCGTTGCTGGTCGAGTCAAGCTTGATGGGCAGCCGCCGGCCGTCCGGGTCGATGCGATGGCGCGGCTTGTCCATTACAGCTCTCCCGGGTCGCCGAAAACCGCCTTGCCCTCGAACAGCGTGAGCAGCACCTTCGTATTTGAGATCTCCGTCGCCGGGATCTCAAACAGGTTCCGGTCGAGCACGGCGAGGTTGGCGACCTTGCCGACCTCGAGCGAGCCGGTGTTCTTCTCGTCGCGATTGGTATAGGCCGCGTTGATCGTGAAGGCCGCGAGTGCTGCGGGCAGCGTGATGCGTTCCTCTGGCATGAACGGCTCGGTTGACTCGTCGACAGCTTCGATGCGTGTGACTGCGGTTTCGATCTGCACGAAGGGGTTGGCGGTCGATACCGACCAATCGCTGCCGAAGGCGACTACGGCGCCGCTGCGCTGGATGCTACCAATCGGGTAGACATAGGTTGCCGCTTGCCGGCTGATGAACGGCAGCGTGAGCTCGGTGATGTAGTCGTCCGCCATGGCCCACTGCGGCTGGAAGTTCGCGATGACGTTGAGCTGCCTGAAGCGCGGCTGGTCGTCCGGATGGATCAACTCGAGATGGGAGACGTGGTGTCGATTGCCAAGGTCGCCGTTTGCGCTTCGCGCGGCCTCGATGGCATCCAGCGCCTGGCGAACGGCGCCGTCGCCGACCGCATGGAAATGCACCTGAAATCCGTCCGCGTCGAGCTGTGTCACGGCCTTCTTTAGGAGTTCCGGCTCCACTGCCGGGATTCCACGCTCGTCGCTCTTGCCCTTGAGCCGATAAGGATCCAGCACGACACCCGTGTAGTTTTCCAGCACGCCGTCCTGCATGATCTTGACCGACCCGGCGTCGATCCGGCCCCCGGTGTACTCGCTGCGCAGGCGCTTGAGGTTCTCGATCTGCTCGAGTCCCTCCAGCCGCTCCCACCAGAGCGCAGCCACGACGCGCAATGAGAGCTCTCCCGCATCGTCCAGCTTCCGGTAGGCCTTGAGCTCATTCTCGACTACGTTGGCATCCTGGATACCGGTGATGCCCAGGGCGTTCAGCATCCTGATCGCGTAACGCAGGCCCGCCTCCCGATCCGCGTCGGTTTCCGGCGGCATCTTCGCCTTTACCAGAAGGTCTGCATCTTCCTGCAGGCTGCCGATCGTCTCGCCGGTCTTCGGATCGCGATCGATGCGCCCGTTCGGTGGGTCGGGAGTTTCATTCGTGATGCCGGCGAGCTCGAGCGCCTTCGAGTTGACCCAGGACGAATGGCCATCGGCGCTTTCGAGAAACACGGGCCGGTCCGGGACGATGGCGTCGAGCAGTTCCTTGCGCGCGAGCGCGCCGGGACCGAACGCCGCCATCGACCAGCCGCCACCCTTGATCCAGGGCTCGTTCGGGTGCTCGTCGGCGCATACTTCGTGATCGTGGCGAAGTATTCCTCGATCGAGTTCGCGGCGTTCAGGTCGCAGGCGTTCGCCTCGATGCCGCCCGAGATCGGGTGGATGTGCACGTCCTGCATGCCCGGCAGCACCATGCGGCCCTTGAGGTCGACGACCTTCGTCTGCGGGCCGATGTAGTCCTTCGCGCCCGCGTCGTTGCCGACGTAGACGATGCGCCCGTCGTCGATTGCGACCGTCTCTGCCCAGCTGCGTGCGCCGTCCACCGTGTAGATCGCGCCATTTCGCAGCGCGAGGTCCGCGACGGAGGATTTCTGCGTTTCGGCCTTTCCCGCATCCTTCTGCGCGCAGCCGGCGAGCGCCGCCGCGGTCACGAGAACTCCGATCGACACGGCCAGGCGCGATTTCGTGCTTTTCGTCACTGATGATCCCTAGGTATGACTTCGTTCCAGGTTTTTTCGCGGACCGGCTTGCCGTTCTCGGTCAGCCGCCGGTAGTAACTGTAGTAGAAATTCTCGCGGTCGCTGCGAAAATCGAGCCCGGCTTCCCAGACCAGCTTGCGGCCGGGCAGGTCCACTTCCAGGCGGTGCGTGCCGTTCATTTTTGCTTCGGCCGGATTGCCGTCGTTGACTTCGTAGCGGATGGTCTCGTGGCTGCGCTCCTCGCCCCAGGGGTAGCGCGTGCCATAGCCGTTCGTCGCCTTCGCGACCACTGCGCCCGTCTGCGGGTTGCGGTCCACCGAGCTGATCTCGCCGTAGCCGGAAACCGTGCCGCCCTCGATCGACTCGACGCCGGCGAACTCGGGGTCGTTCTCGGACGGCGGCAGGAAGTCCGGCACCGGCCGTTGCTCGAAGGGAACCACGGGCAGCGTGAGGCGCGACGCGCCGAGCGTCAGCTCCGTCGTCATCGGTTCCGGTGTCGGCCACAGCATCGGCCACTGCGCGTTGTTGACCGCGACCCGGATGCGGTGGCCCTTGGGGAACACCCAGGACGTGTAATGCATTTCGATGTCGAGCTCGAAGGGCTCGCCGGGCACGAGGTCCTTGGGCTCGCGCGCCGACTCGCGGTGCGTGCCGTTCATCGCGGCGCCCGTGACCTGCGTGACCGTGCCGTCGGGCGCGACGTCCGAGAGGCGCGCGATCCAGTTCGCGCGTTTTGCGTTTGCGGCGACCGTCAGGATCGCGCGTGGAAATCCGAGGATCTCGAGATCGGCCGCGAGGGGGTCGCTGTCGTAGACGAGGCTGTAGGCATCCGTACCGCGCTGGTCGTGCGCGACGTCGCCCCACCACATCACCGGACCGCCTGCCTCAAAGCCAACCGAGGGCAGGTAGCGGAGCTGGTGCGTGGCCGCGGCGGGCGGCGCCGAGGCAAGCGTATGGTTGTCCTGCGGATACAGCACCTGGTCGCGGATGCGCGCGATCGGCCAGCCGTCCTCGTAACGCCACTTGCCCGGCGCGTTCTCGAGCCGCGGGCCCGGCGGATGCCAGTCGCGCACGAACACGGCGAAGCGCGGCTCGTCCATGATTCCGGTGTCTTCGCCCTTGAGCCAATGGTCGAACCAGCGCACGGCCTCGTGCCGCCACTCCATGCCGGGACCGGGGTAGGGCTCGTTAGGCCAGGTGTGGTGCCAGGCGCCGATCATCGCCTTCACCGGCGCGTTCTTCACGTGCTGGAGCATGCGTGGCAGGCTGTCGCGGTAGCCGTCGTACCAGCCGCCGATGTGGAAAGTCGGAATGCGGATCTCGTCGTAGCGGTCGCGCAGCGAGGCGCGCTCCCAGTAGGGCCCGTCGCGCTGATGGCGCTTGTGCGAGAGCGTCCAGGGCTCGACATCGAAGCGGTTGCGGTAGTTGTCGTCGTCGACGACGTAGTCCGGCGCACCGGGGCGCGCATTGTCGAGGTCCATGCTCATTTCCCAGGAATCGACGTGCATGATCCCGTCCATGTAGTGCACGTCGTCCTGGTAGAGGTCCTCGGTCGCGTCGATCGCGACGATCGCCTTGAGCGCGGGCACCTTCCTCGCCGCCATCTGGATCGAGTTGAACCCGCCCCAGGAGATCCCGAACATGCCCACGTTGCCGTTCGCCCAGCCCTGTTTCGACAGCCAGTCGATGACGACGTCGCCGTCCGCGTGCTCGATGTCGGAATACTCGTAGGGCACGATCCGGCCCTCGCTGTTGCCCGTGCCGCGGAGGTCGACGGCCGCGACCACGTAGCCGCGCTGCACGAAATAGGAGTAGAGCGGCCAGTTGCGGCTGCGTCCCTCGTGCTTGCGGTAGGGCAGGTACTCGAGCAGGACCGGGAATTTCTCGCCGGCCTGACCGCCGGTAGGCTGGTAGAGATCGGCCGAGAGACGCACGCCATCGGGCATCTGAATCCAGGCGTTCCGGATTTCCATGCCGTAGTTCGCGGGCCTTTCCGTAGCCGCTATTGCGACGGAGGGCAAGCAACACAGAAAAGACAATGTAAACAGTAAGTTACACACAACTAAACCGTGATTCAGTAAACTGAACGTTCGTTGAGCGATGGGGCCAAGCGGGATAGAATGTACGACACACGTCGAGGAGGTTTCCATGGCTGCGAATCTTGAACCCAGCACCGACATTCGGCCGAGCGGGTCCAAGCTCGACCTGATCCAGGCGACGGTCGCGGCGATCTCGCAGCACGGCCTGTCGGAGCTGACCTCCGCGAAAATCGCGGGCGCCGCCGGGCATACGGCCGCTTCCATCAACTTCCACTTCGGCAGCAAGGAGGCGCTCCTGCTCGCGACCCTGCGCGAGGTTTCGGAGGAGTTCGCGAGCGTCATGGCACGCGTGATCGAGGAGGCGGGCGAGGACGACCTGCGCGCGCTGCTCGGCATCGTCGATGCGAGCCTGGGCCGGGGACTGTCGGATTCGCACAAGATCGCCGTCTGGTACGCCTTCCTCGCCGAGAGCAAGGCGCGCGGCGACTACCAGCGCATCTGCGGCGAGCGCGACTCGGCCTGGAGCCGGATGGTCATAGACCTCTGCAAGCGGCTCATCACCGCGCGCGGCAACGGATCCTGGCCGGACGCCGAGGCCGTGGCCTATGGGCTCATGGGTCTCATCGACCAGCAGTGGCAGGGCATCCTCTTCGAGGGTGACGGCTTCGACCGCGAGGCTGCCCGCCGGCAGTGCCGCGCCTACCTTTGCAGCGTCTTCCCCTGGCTCGCGCCGCGCATCGAAGCGGCGGCTGCCGTGCGCCTGAAGGCGCTCGAGCCTGCGACCGCACTCGATCCCGCGATCAAGCTGACGCTGCCCGGCTGGGTCTACCACAGCGACGAGTTCCACGAGCTCGAGAAGCGAGCACTTGCTTCTGTCCAACTGGCAGATCGTCTGCCACCAGAGCGAGCTGCCGGAATCGGGCGACTACGTCACCTTCGAATTCTTCGGCCGCCGTGGCTTCGTCGTGCGCGGCAACGACGGCGTGCTCCGCGCCTTCCACAATGTCTGCGCCCACCGGGCCCATGCCGTGGTGTCCGGCGACCGCGGCCGCTGCGCCAAGCACTTGACCTGCATGTACCACGGCTGGACCTACCACCTCGACGGCCGCAACCGCAGCGTCAGCGCCCCCGACACTTTCCCGAAGTTCGACCGCACGCAGTACGGCCTGAAGCCGATCGAGCTCGAGGTCTTCGTGGGCATGGTGTTCGTGCGTTTCCGCGGCGGCGAGCCCACGGTGGCCGAGCGCATGGCGCCGCACGTCGCCGAGCTCTCGCACTACAAGATCGACCAGATGGTCCCGCTCGACGAGCCCTGGACCAACGAGCTCGCGATCGACTGGAAGAACGTCATCGAGAACTACGTCGAGGACTACCACTTCCCGATGGGCCACCCGGGCCTGTCGGCGTTGATGGAGGCGAATTACGACCGCGAGAGCTTCCCGGGCGGGACCATGCGCCTCTCGCATCACATGCGCGAGAAGCCGCTCAAGTCCTGGAGCGCGCAGGGCTACGCGAAGTTCCTGCCGGTGATGGAGCACCTGCCGGAGCACATGCGCCGGCGCTGGACCTACTTCGGCCTGTACCCGAACGTCTACTTCGACATCTACCCGGAGTGGATGGACTACTTCCACGTGCTGCCGCTCGGTGCGGGCCGCACGCTGATCCGCTGCCGCTCCTTCGGCTTCAAGGATGATCGCCGCGAGATGAAGGCGGCGCGCTTCTTCTGCTTGCGGCTCAATTCGCGCGTGCAGATGGAGGACGAGGTGCTGACGGAATCCGTGCAGCGCGGCCTCGAGTCCGGCGCTTACACGCAGGGCATCCTGTCCGCGAAGGAGGTCGTGCTCGCGGGCTTCCAGGACTGGATCCGCGAGCGGATCCCGGTCGCGCGGCAAGTCGAAATGCCGGCGAAGGGGACGATGGCGGAGAGGAACGCGGCGCTGGCGTCCTGACCGCCTTTGCACGCCGCCGGCCGCACGCTGACCCGCTTTACACGGATGGTGGCGAACGGCAGGCTCCTTGCCCATGCCGTTTCCATACTGGCTCCGGTGCCTCGCGTGGATCGCGATCGCGACCGCGCCAGCCTGGGCTGACTCCGATCTTCGCGAAGGCGACGCCGCGCTGGTCGCGCAGCTCGGCGACGCGGACCTCTCGGTCGCGGGGCAGGCGGCGAAGCTTCTCGGCGAGAGGGGCGCCTCCGCGTTTCCCATGATCCGGGAACTCCTTGCCTCTGGTTCGGTGCAGCAGCGCTGGGGGGCCACCGTCGCCCTGTACCGGTCGACGGCGGACCCCGCGCCTTTCCTTCCCGAGCTGACCCGGCAGTTGTCGCAGCAGGACGTAAGGCTCGAGCAGGCGAGCCTCGCTGCATTGGCGCGGCTCGAGTCGCGCGCGGCGCCTGCGTTGCCCGCCTTGAAGGCGCTGCTGACGCATCAGGAACCGGAGATCCGCCGCGTGACGCTTGCTACCTTCGCCGCGATCGGTCCCGAGGCTCAGGGCTCCGTGCCCGAGATCATGCCGTTGCTGCAGGACGAATCCGCCGCGATCCGGCTGGCCGCGGCGGACGCGATCCGCCGAATACAGCCGCCCGTTCCGCTGTCCGAGGATCGGCTTGCCGAGTACGTCGCGTGGCTTGAGCACGCAGGTGCCCGCGCTGATGCGCGAGACCTGCACGTGCCCGGCATCTCGGTCGCGATCATGCAGCGTGGCGAAGTCGTCTGGGCGCAGGGCTTTGGCGTGCGCGACGTGCGCAGCGGCGAGGCCGTGACGACCGACACCGTCTTCGAGGCCTGTTCCATGTCCAAGCCCGTGCTCGCGCTCATCGCGATGCAGCTCGTGCAGGAAGGGCGCCTGGACCTCGATACGCCGCTGGTCGCCTACCTCGGGCACGACTACCTGCCCGACCAGCCGGATCATCGGCGCATCACGGCGCGCATGGCGCTCGCGCATCGCACGGGCCTCGCCGAACTGGCGCGCGGGCTACGCCGAGATGGGCGGTCCGTTGGCGTTGCATTTCCCGCCGGGGTCGGAATACACGTACTCGGGCGAAGGCATCCTGTTCCTGCAACGGGCCCTGGAGGCGATCACCGGCCAGCCGCTCGATCGCCTGGCGCAGGAGCGCCTGTTCGCGCCGCTGGGCCTTACCCGCACGAGCTTCGTCTGGACGGAAGCGATCGAGCGCGATCTCGCGAGCGGCCATCGCGACGACGGCAGCTACAAGGAGCGGACGCGCTACCGCAAGCCCCAACGCCGCGTACTCCCTCTACACGACGCCGATCGAGTACGCGCGGTTGATGCTGACGCTGCAGCGCCCGCAAATGCTGGGCGAGCACGCGCTCACGGGTGCGGGTATCGACCTGATGCTGCAACGGCATCAGCGGGTGGACGATGACAACGCGATACCGCGGCCCGGCCTCGCGCGATCCGTCGCGACGTACCGAGCGCTGGGCTGGAGCCTGGATGTCACGCCGGAAGGCGACATCGTCGAGCACTCCGGCTCGAACAGTTCGGGCTTCAAGGCATTCGGCCAGTTCAATCCGGCCAAGGGCTCCGGACTCGTCATCTTCGCCAACGGCGACGGCGGGTACCGCCTGCGAACGGCGGTCATCGAGAAGATTGGAGACCTCTAGCCCGCCCTCACAACGCCGGCAAGGTAGACTCCGGGGCGCATGAGTGATGTCGATCCGCGGCAGACGGTGTTCCTGAGCTATGCGCGGGCCGACCGGGACGTAGCCGGGCGGCTGGCCGCCGCGCTCGAGGCGGCGGGCTTCGACGTCTGGCTCGACACGCTCATCGAGGGCGGCGCGGCTTTTGCCAAGTCGATCGAGTCTTCGCTCGAGAGTTGCGCAGCGGTTGTCGTCTGCTGGTCGCGCAGGTCCGTGGCCTCGGACTGGGTCCTCGACGAAGCCGGGCAGGGCCGCGACCTGCGCAAGCTCGTGCCGGTCACGCTCGACGGCGTTGAACCGCCGCTCGGCTTTCGCCAGTACCACGCGGTGGACCTGTCGAGGTGGCGCGGCGCCCCGCACGCCGAGGAAATCGCGGCGATTGCGCGCGGGATCGCAACGGTCACCGGGCGCGCGACCGCGCCACGGCCTGCCGCAGTCGCGCCACCTGCCGGGGTCTCCCGTCGTCGTGTGCTCGCGATCGCCGCCAGCGCTGCGGGTGCTGCCGTCGCAGGCGTCGCGGCCTGGCGCTTCGGCCCGTGGCGCGGCGCGGCCGGAAGCGCGACCAGCGTCGCGGTGCTGCCGTTTGTGAACATGAGCGACGGCCCGGACCAGGGCTATTTTTCCGACGGCCTGTCCGAGGAACTGCGCGCGACGCTCGCGCGCAACGCCGGCCTCCAGGTCATGGCAGAGGCCTCGTCGCGCCAGTTCCGCGACCGCGAGGAGGACGCCGTAAGCATCGCGGACAAGCTCGGCGTCGCCTACCTGGTCGACGGCAAGGTGCGCCGCGCCGGCGAGGAGGTGCGCGTGACGGTGGACATCATCGACGGCGGAACCGGCTTCAGCCGCTGGTCGCAGGTTTTCGAGCGGGCACTCAGCAACATCTTCGCCGTGCAGAGCGAGATCGCGACCTCGGTCGCGCTCGAGCTCATGAGCCGCTTCGCGCCCAAGGATGGCGCAGCGGACGAGGTCGTCGCGTCGATCGCGGGCGGGACCCGGAACCTCGAGGCCTACGACGCGTACCTGCGCGGCCGCGCGCTGTACGACCTGAGCGCCGACGAGGCCTCCGAGCGGGCGGCGCTCGCGCAGTTCGACGCGGCGATTGCGGCCGACGCCGGGCTACGCCGCGGCGCATGCCGCGCGCGCACGCTCGCTGACGGCGATTGCGAACCAGTACGGCAAGGTGGGCGAGCTCGGCGCGCTCTACGGTGCAGCGATCGCTGCGGCCGAGCGTGCGATCAGCCTCGCGCCCGATCTCGCGGACGCGCACTCGACGCTGGGATTCACGCTGTTCCAGGGCCGGCTCGATGCGCGCGCGGCGCGCGAGCCCTTCGAGCGCTCGCGCGAGCTCGGCGCGGGCGAGGCCACGGTGCTGGCGCGCTACGCGCAGTACTCGGCGCGCTGCGGGCGTCACCGGGAGGCCGGCGAGGCGATGGAGCGAGCGCTGCTGCTCGACCGGCTGAACCCGCTCATCCACCGCGCGGCCGGCGCGATCGCCTATGCCGCACGCCGCTGGGAGGACTCGATCGCGCCGTCGCGCCAGGCGCTCGCGATGAACCCGCGGCTGTCGCGTGCGCACGCGGCGATCGGCGACGCCCAGCTGATGCTCGGCCGCAAGGACGAGGCGCGGGCGGAGTACCTGGCCGAACCGGTGGAGGACTTCCGGCTCGCCGGCGTCGCGATCGTGGAGCGTCGCCGCGGCGACGCGCAGGCGGCCGAGGCGGCGCTGGCGCGCCTGGTCGCAGAGCATGGCGACCGCGTGCTGTACCAGCAGGCCCAGGTTCTGTCCCAATGGGGCCGGCACGACGACGCGATCGCGAGACTCGGGCGCGCCATGGAGCTCGGCGACTCCGGGCTGATCTATGCGCGGAACGATCCCTTCCTCGACCCGCTGCGGGACGATCCGCGGTTCATGAAGTTGCTGAATCGCCTGGGCTTCGACTAGGCTGCGATCAGCCGGCTCCGTTGGAGCCGGGAACCAGAACCAGGGGGAATCGACATGCGGAACATGACGACGGCCTTCGCGGCCGCGTTGGCGGTGCTGGCGCTCGCGGCCTGCGCGAAGAAGGAAGAGGCGCCCGCGGCCGAGGCGCCTGCCGTAGAGCAGGCGGCTCCGGTAGAAGTTGCTCCGGCCGAGCCGGCTGCCGGCGCCCGCGGAGCCTGCACCGGACGCGAACTCCGAGGATGCGGAGCAGTCGGGCGGCGACAAGGTCAAGCCGTAGGCTGATCGCAATCGCCGAAAGGACAGCATCCCGGTGCGAGCCGGGATGGCTGTCTCCTGATCCAGGGATTCAGGGCAAGGCGTTTTTCGACGGGTCGAGCCGCATTGCCTGGCCGATCCAGTCGCGGTAACTCGCGACGCGCGTATACGCGCCTGGCTGCCCGTCGCCGGAGCAGCGCTTCTTGCCCCAGCTCACGACGCCGACGACCGTCGGCGCGCCGTTGGTCAGGATGATCGCGCCGCCGCTGTCGCCCTGGCAGGTCGAGCGCTCGGGATGCGCGGCGCAGATGACGCTGGCATGAATCTTCTGCGGGCCGTACCCGGGCAGCTGCTGGCAGCGCCCGGTGTCCATCACGCGCAGGTCCACCTTCATCAGGACTGCGCTCGGCGCGTGGCCCTCGACAGCCTCGGTCTTGCCCCAACCCGTGCCAGTAACCTCGGCGCCGGCTGGCACCGGCCTCTCGTACAGCGGGATCGCGCGCACGCGCGCGGGATCGCGCGGCGGCTGCCGCACATCCTCGACGATGTGGATGAGCGCGATGTCGTTCGCGTACATGTTGGGCGTGGCGGGAAGCTGCTTCGAGCCGTACTGCGAATGCCGCACGATCCGGTCGATCTTGTAGGTCCAGCCATTGTCCTTCGATATGTCCTGCGCCCCGAGTCGCACGCGGTAGCCTGCCTTGACCATGTCCTCGTCGATGCAGTGGGCTGCCGTGAGCACCCACTCCGGAGCAATCAGCGTGCCGCCGCAGTAGTGCTGCAATTGCCACAGGGGCGTGCCCTGCGCGAGCTTCGCGGACCACTGGGGCGCGGTGTTCGGGTAGTACACCTGCGCCTGCCAGGGCGCGCCCGCGTCGCGCACCGGCTTGCCTCCGGTCGAGTAGGGCACGTCGTCGTCGCCCGCCGCCGGCGCGGCCTTGCGCGCGGTCCGGCGCAACGTCGGCATGCCCTCGCCGACGCGGAATCCGTCGCTCACGACCACCGGCGCGTCCTCGACGCCGTCGGCGTCGTCGGCAAAGGTCTCGACCCATTCCTCGTCCGGCGCCTCGAGAGTCCTGGTCGGCTGGGATCGCGTCGTCCGACTCGTCGACGACGACCTCCAGGACCCACTCCTCGTCGTCGCCCATCGGAGCGTCGTCCCATTCGACGATCTCGACGGTTCCTTCCTCGGCGCCATCATCGTCGATGTCCTCAGCATCGTCGTCATCGCCCAGCGGCTCTTCTTCCGGCTCGCCTTCGTCGCCGTCCGGCTCAATCGCTTCCATGGAAGGATCGGGATCCGGCTCCTCGGCCATGGCGGGCGCCGCCAGGTGCAGCGTGAGCGACAGGGCCGCCACGATGACCATGAATTGCAACGGAAAGCAGGACGGGCTCGACATGGCTTGATGCTCCTCGGGGCGTCGTCTAAACCGCGCGCAGGTACCACTCATAGTCCCGGTCGCTGATCTCCGAGTGGAACCGTTCTTCTTCCTCGCGCCGGCAGATCCCATACAGCTTGTGGAATTTCTCGCCGAAGTACCTGGGCAGGATCTTGCCGGCGTCGAACGCATCCGAGCGCCGCTGACCAGCGTACCGGCAGCACGGTCTTCTCGTCGATGATCGACTCCTGGGCGACCATCGGGCCGGGCTCGACCTTGTTCGTGATGCCGTGGTGGACGCCGGCGAGGATCGCGGCGATCACGAGGTAGGGATTGCCGTCGGAACCGCCCGGGCGATGCTCGACGCGGGTGTCCTCGGCGCCCGACATCGGGATGCGCAGCGCGACGCCGCGATGATTGCGCCCCCAGTTGGGCTCGAGCGGCACGAAGACGCCCGGGCGATAGCGCCGGTATGAGTTCGCGGTCGGCGCGAAGATGGCCATGGATTCCGGCATCGCTTCGGCGAGCCCGCCGATCGCGTGGCGCAGCGTGTCGGCGAACGGCCCGTCCTTGCTGGTGCCGGCGAAGATGTTCCTGCCCGCGGAATCCAGCAGGCTGATGTGCACGTGCATGCTGCAGCCGGCCCATTCGGCGAACGGCTTGGCCATGAAGCTCGCCGCCATGCCGTGCTTGCGCGCGACCGCCTTCACCGCGCGCTTGAGGAGCGCACCGTGGTCGGCCGCGAGTTCCGCGTTCGCGACGTGGTGCAGGTTGATCTCGAACTGGCCGGGCGCGAACTCCTTGAGCGTCGCGCCGGCGGGGATGTCCTGCGCCTTGCAGGTGGCGAACAGGTCGGCGAGGAAGGGATCGGCCTCCTCGACGTCTTCCATGCTGCCGTACTGCGGGCCGGACTGGACCCTGCGGGTCCCGGGAATCAGGCCGACGCGCGGCGTCGGGACCTCGGCATTGGCCTCGATCAGGTAGAACTCGAGTTCGGTCGCGCAGACGGCGGTAAGTCCCATGTCCTGCAACGGCTTCATCGCGTGGCGCAACACCTGGCGCGAGTCGGCGAAGAAAGGGCTGCCCTTGGAGTCGTTCATCGCGAGCAGCACCTGCGCCGTCGGCACGTGCGCCCAGGGGACCGGCGCAAGACTGCCTGGCACCGCGGTCGAGATCGCGTCCGGGTCGCCGTCACGCCCACCATTGTCGATGCGATCGAAAGTCATGCCCTTGGCGTCGAGCAGCACGGTCGCGCCGGAAAAGTTGAGGCCGCCCGTGAAGGGCTTCGCGATTTCGTCGCGCCCGACGCGCTTGCCGCGCAGGATCCCGAGCATGTCGGGATGGAGCAGCTCGAGCTGCCGCGTGTCCGGGTACTTCTCGAGGAATCGGGCGAGTTCCTCGGGCACGCGCTTGTCCGGCTTGCTCATGCAGTCCTCCCGGCCCGCCAGGCAATCGCTGCCTTGGCGCCGTCTCGTTTCAGGATGTCGTTGAATTCGCGCGACTCCGCGGTCTCGTTCGTCTCGATCAGCACGTCGATCTCGAGCGCGGCGACCAGCGCCTGGCGCATGCCGCCGATGTCGAGGCTGCGGTTGATGGCTTTCTTCGTCAGCCGCACCGCCTGCGAGTCGTTCGCGGCGATGCGCTCCGCGAGCTTGACGGCCTCGTCGAGCAGGCTCGCGGCCGGCAGGATGCGATTCACGAGACCGATGGCCTGCATCTCTGCCGCGGTCGCGCGGTCGTCGCCCGTGAGCAGCAAATACTTCGCCGCCTTCGGCCCCGCGAGCCAGGGAAGGAGCAGGGCGACGATGCCGCTGCCGAACTTCACCTCCGGCTCGCCGAAGCGGCAGTCCTCGGCGGCGAGGGTCAGGTCGCAGGCCACGGCCAGCTCCAGCGCGCTGCCGAGGCAGTAGCCGTGCACGGCGGCGATAGTCGGCTTCGGCGAGTCCCAGAAGCGCAGGATGATGCGGAAGTCGTTCTCGAGTGCGCGCCGCACGTCCGCCGGGTCCGGCTTGCCTTCGCCCATGCCCATGTCGAGATCGAAGCCGGCCGAAAAGGCGCGGCCGGCGCCCGCGACGACGATCGCCCGCACGGCTTCGTCCGCCTCGGCGGCGTCGAGCGCGGCGTCGAGCGCGTCGATCACCGGCTCGTTGATCGCGTTCAGCTTGTCGGGGCGGTTGAGCGTCAGGAGCGCGACCGCGCCCCGGCGCTCCGACAGGACGAGCGGTTCCGCCACGCTCAGCCTTCCTTGAGCCGGAACCAGGCCGACTTCGACTGCGTGTAGCTCTTGAAGCTGTCGAGGCACTTGTCGCGCGAGTTGCCGGACTGCTTGTAGCCGCCGAACGGCTGGGTCATGTCGCCCTCGTCGAAGCAGTTGATCCAGACGATGCCGGCTTCGATGCCGCGCACCAGCCGGAAGGCGGTGTCGAGGTCGCGCGTCCAGACGCCCGAGGCGAGGCCGTAGACCGTGTCGTTGGCGATCCTGATGGCTTCCTCGACGCCATTGAACTCGATGACGGAAGCGACCGGCCCGAAGATTTCCTGCTGCGCGATCGACATGCTGTTCTTGACGCCCGTGAACAGGGTCGGGTTCACGTAGGCGCCGCCCTTGAGCTTCGCCGGCACGTCGCCGCCGAATTCGAGCTTCGCGCCTTCCTTGCGGCCCTTGTCGATCATGCCGAGCACGCGCTTCTGGTCGCCGCGGGTCACGAGCGGGCCCATGTTGGTGTCGGGGTCGAGCGGGTCGCCCGGCTTGAAGGCGTCCTGGCCGAGCTCGATGAAGCGCTCGACGAATTTCCTGCGGATCGAGCGGTCGACGAGCAGGCGCGAGCCCGCGTTGCAGACCTCGCCCATGTTCGAGTAGATGCCGCGGAAGGCTGCTGTCACCGCCCGGTCGAGGTCCTCGGTGTCGGCCATGAACACCTGCGGCGTCTTGCCGCCGCACTCGAGCGCGACCTGCTTCATGTTCGACTGGCCGGCGTACTGCAGGATCATCTTGCCGACCGCGGTCGAGCCGGTGAAGGTGATCTTGCGCACGTCGTTGTGCAGCGCGAGCGCCTTGCCCGCTTCCTCGCCGAGTCCGTTGACCACATTGAACACGCCCGGCGGGCCGCCGGCCTCGACGAACAGCTCGGCGAGGCGCAGGCAGCTGAGCGGCGCCTGCTCGGCGGGCTTCAACACGACGGAGTTGCCGGCCGCGAGCGCGGGCGCGACCTTCCAGGTCGCCATCAGGAGCGGGTAGTTCCACGGCGAGATCGCACCGACCACGCCGTACGGTTCGCGCAGCACCATGTGCACGACGCCCGACTCGGTGCTGGTCACCGCGCCGTCCACCTTGTCGATGCACTCGGCCATGAAACGGATCGTCTCGACCACCGCCGGCAGGTCGATGCTCACGACGTCGCCGATCGGCTTGCCCATGTCGAGCGTCTCGAGGACGGCGAGCGCCTCGGCGTTCTCGTCGACCAGCGCCGCGAAGCGGTTCATGACTTCCATGCGCGCGCGCGGCGCCATCTTCGACCAGCTGCCTGCCTTGAAGGCCTTGAGCGCCGCGGCGACCGCCCGGTCGATGTCCTCGGCAGTACCTGCCGATACCTCGGCGATCACCCGGCCGGTCGCCGGGTTGATGCTCTCGATCCGGCCGCCCTTCTTCGCGTCGACAAACTTGCCGTCGATGAAGAGGCGGGTCTCCGGCTTCTTCTGCGCCTTGTCGGCCACCGCGCGCCAGCGCGCGGCACTGTGCTTTGCAACGGCTTGGATGCTCATCGTGCTTGCCTCATGTGTTCAGTTTCAATTCGGAGAACCGGCCGCGGGACGATCAGGGCGTCGACAATGGCGCATCCGTCCGCGTGGACGATCACGGGGTTCAGGTCGATCTCGGACAATCCATCGCCGAGCGCGGCTACCAGCGCGGAGAAGCGCGCGGCCACGCGGCAGAATTCCTCGATGGCGAGCGGCCGGCGGTGGCGGCGGCTCCGCAGCAGCGGCGCGAGCCGCAGCCGGCCGACGAGCCGCGCGGCCTCGGCTGCGTCGAACGGCGGCACCGCGTACACCGCGTCCGCCAGCGCCTCGACGTGCACCCCGCCCGCGCCGATCAGGACCACCGGACCGAACTGCGCGTCGTGCACCATGCCGAGCAGCATCTCGACGCCATGCGCCGCGATCATCGGCGCGACCAGCACGCGGGGGTCGATGCGCTTCGCGAGGTCACGGTACGCGGCCGCGACCGCCGCCTCGTCCGCGAGGCCGAGGTGAATGCCCTGCTGGTCGCTCTTGTGGTCGAGACCGCGCTTGGCGGTCTTGAGGGCGACGGGGTAGCCGGTCGAGCGCGCGGCCTTGAGCGCAGCGGCCTCGCTCTCGACGATGATGCCGGCATTGGCCGGCAGTCCGGCGTCCCCGAGCAGGGTCAACGCGTCGTTCTCGTCGAAGCGGCGCCGGTCAGCGAGGCGCGCGCGCATCCTGGCGAGCGCCGTCTCCGGGATGACGGGCGGCTCACCGCGCCAGCGCGCGGCAAAGTCGCGGTGATCGAGGAGGTGCCGGGCGCCGCGCAGGAAGCTCTCGAGGCCGTCGAGCACCGGAAAGCCCTCGCGCGTCGCCTCGACGACCAGCGGATCGGCGCCGGTTCCCTGGCGGTTCGCGACCAGCACTGCAGGCTTGCCCGAGGCGATGTGACCCGCACGCAGATAATCGATGTAGACGGGGTAAATCCCGCCATCCGTCGCGCGATCGTGAACGACGGCGCCGAGCGCCGCCTGCGGGTCGGCCATGAGCGTCGCGAAGCACTGCTGCATGGTCAGGTCGAAATCCGGGCCCCCGGTGCTCCAGGCGTCGAGCGGATTGACCGCGGGCAGGCCGGGGTCGAGCAGGGACTCCAGCGTCCGCGTGGACGCGGGCGAGAGCTGCGTGAGGGGCACGTCGTGGTCGTGGGCGAGGTCGATGAGGAGCTGGCGCTCGCCGCCCGAGTCGTGGATCGACACGAGCCCGCCGGCGCCGGGTGCGTGCGGCTGCGCGAACAGGATCAGCGTGGTCGCGAGCTCGTCCATGTCGCGCACGCGGTGCACGCCGTAGCGGTCGAAGATCGCGTCGTAGACGCCGTCCTGGCCGGCGATCGCGCCCGAGTGCGAAACGGTGAGCTTCGCCGAGAATTCCGTGCGCCCGACCTTCAGCGCGACCACCGGGATACCGCGCTCGCGCGCCTTCGCGAACGCCTTCACGAGCCCGCCGGGATTGCGCGCGGTTTCCATGAACAGGCCCACGGCGCGCGTGTCAGGCATTTCGAGCGCGTACTCGAGGTACTCGTCCATCGAGACCGCGAGCTCCTGCCCGGTCGACACCACGAGGTTGAAGTCGATGCGCTCTTCGCTGTCGACGATGCCGCACATGCCGGAGCCGGAATGGCTGATGTAGGCGACATTGCCGCCGCGGCGATGCGACCGGGTGCGGAACCCGCAGCCCCAGACGCCTTCTGCGAAGTTGTAGAAACCCATGCCGTTCGCGCCGCAGACTGCGAGGCCCGACTTCCGGATTTTCGCGAGCACGCGCTCGCGCAAAGGCGGATCGGAGTCGTCCTCGATGACGAGTGCCGACATGATCGTCGCTGCGCGCGCGCCGTGCGCGATCACCTCGTCGAGCGCCGCCTCGACCCGCGTGTCGGCGATCGCGAATATCACGTGTTCGACGGGCTCGGGCAGCGCCGCGAGCGAGGGGTAGCAGGGCACGCCGAGCACCGACTGGCGGCCCGGGTTGATGGCGTAGAGGCCGCCCTCGTAGCCGCCCTTCAGCAGGTTCTCGATCGTGTGACGGCCGACGGTGCCTTCGCGCTCGGTCGCGCCGAGGACGGCGATCGACCGCGGCCGGAGCAGGGGATCGAGCCGGTGAGCCATGCGGGCTCCGCGCCCGGGCGCGTCAGAAGTCCTGCGCCGGCGTGGCGCGCTTGCGCGGCGGGTCCCAGAACGGCTGGTCGGTCACGCGGCATCGAGCCATGACCTTGTACCACTTCAGCTCGCGCTGGTAGTAGATCTCGGCCCACAACTCGTCGTCCGGCCGTCCCCACGGCATGTGCAGCGACGCGTAGGCGATGTTCTTCTTCGCCGACGGCGACCACTCCGCGGAGGTGACGGTGCCGACGACGTTCTTGTCCTTGTCGTAGATGTAGGCAGAGCGCGCCGGCTTGTTGCCCTCGACGTCGAGCCTGACGAAGCGGAAGCGCGAGCCCTTCTTCTTTTCCTCGAGAAGCGCGCGGCGGCCGTTGAAGCAGGGCTTGTTGAAGTCCACCAGGCGACCGAGGTCGAGCTCGAACGGCGAGCGCGATCGGTCGGTCATGATCGCCTGGTCGGCCGGGTGGAAATCCACCTGGGCCGCGAGAAAGCCCGCCTCGATGCGCGCGACTTCGAGGGCGTGCGTGCCCATCGGGCGGATGCCGTGCATCTTGCCTTTCTCGAACAGCGCGTCCCAGAGGTCGAGCGCGCGCGCCGGATCGATCCACAGCTCGTAGCCGAGGTCGCCGGTGAAGCCGGTGCGCGAGACCGTGAGCTCGGAGCCGGCGAACGGGTAGAAACCGATTTCGAAGGGCTTCAGGTTCTGCACGCCCGTGCAGCCGATCGCCTTCAGTACGGCACAGCTCGTCGGGCCCTGCAGCGCCAGGCCGGCGACGTCGTGCGTGTCCTCGACGATCGTGACGTCGAAGCCGATGGCCGAGCGCGTCAGCCAGTCGAGCTGGCGCTCCTGCGAGCACAGGCGGTAGACGCCCTCGCGGAGGTGGAAGATCGTGCCGTCGTCGATCACCTGGCCGTTGTCGTCGCACCAGATCGCGTAGCCGACCTTGCCGGGCTTGATCTTGGCGACGTCGCGCGTGACCAGCCGGTTCAGGAACGCGAGCGCGTCCGGGCCCGTGATCAGGTGCTTGGTCATCGGCGTCAGGTCGAACACCGCGCAGGCGTTGCGGATCGCGGCGTACTCGAGCTGCTCGTCGAAGAAGGCGTCCGCGGTCGTGTAATCCTTCCAGCGGTGCCATTCGTTCAGCGTGTTGAGCGCCGATATGCGCGGGTGGAAGGGCGTTTCCCAGACCGCCTTGCGGAAATGGTCCTTTCGGCCCATCGCGTCCTTGATGCTCATGCTGCACGCTCCGTGGCGAGGACCGCGTTCGCCGCATTGCGCCCGGCCGAGCCCATCACGCCGCCGCCCGGGTGGCAACCTGCGCCGCACAGGAACAGGCCACCGACCGGCATCTCGTACTGGGCCGCGCCCGGCACCGGGCGCATCATCATGAACTGGTCGAGTGCCAGCTCACCGTGGTGCCAGTGTCCGCCGGTGATTCGGAACTCGCGCTCGATATCGGCCGGCAGCAGGAGTTCGGAGGCCACCACCTGGCGGCGCAGGCCCGGCGCGTGCCGGTCGAGCACCGCGAGCGAGCGGTCGAGCAGCTCGCGGCGCGCGTCGTCGCCGTTTGCACGCTCGTCGTAAGGCGCGTAAAGCACGACGGCCGACAGCACGTGCTTGCCCGCGGGGGCGAGCGACTTGTCGTGTAGCGAGGGAATCGTGATCTCGAGTGCCGGCTCGGGAGAACACTGGCCGTACTTGGCGGCGTCGAAGGCGTGCTCGAGGTAAACGAGGTCGGGTGCGATCACCAGCCGCTCGCCCGCGAGCTCGGACGGCAGGCGTGCGATCGTCGGCAGGGCCTCGAGCGCGAGGTGCAGTTTCGCGGCCATGCCCTTGCTGCGGAAATGCCGGATGCGGTGCACGAAGCCCGTCTCCAGGTTCCGCGCGCCGACCAGTCGCAGGAGCGTGGTCGCCGGATCGGCGTTCGAGACGACCGTGCCGGCGGCGATCCTCTCGCCGTTCTCCAGCTCGACGCCGGAGACGCGGTCGCCCTCCAGCGTGATGCGCGCAACCGGCGCGCCGGTGCGGATCGTCGCGCCGGCTGCACGGGCCGCCGCGGCGAGCGCCTCGCTGACGGCGCCCATGCCGCCGGCCGGGATTGCCGGCCCGCCGTTGCCCTCGGCTTCGCCGCTCAGGCGGTGCAGCAGGGACAGCACGGAATTGTTCGAGCGCGGCCCGAGGTTCGCGCCCATCACCGCGTCGAGCGCGAGCGCGCCCTTCAGCAGCGGCAACTCGAAGATCTCCTCGAGCACGTCGTAGATGTTGATGCCGGCAATGCGCAGGAACTCGCGCATGTCCTCGCGGCCGAGCATGCGGATGTCGAGCCCGAGGATCGCCGCGCCCATGAGGTCCGAGCGCCCGCCGCCGCCGAGGCGCGGGGGCTTGCGGTTATGTTGCTTCGCAATAATGCGCGCGAACTTGAGCATGCGCGCGCGGTAAGTCGCGAGGCCGGCGCGATCGCTCTCGGAAAGCGTGCCGGCGACCGGCTTGCCGCCGTCCAGCACGAGGTGATCGCCCGCCTGCGCGAGCGCGACGGTCTTCAAGTCCCTGCGCGCGAACTTGAGGCCGTGGGACTCGAGCTTGAGCTCCTGGGCGATGCCGCGGTCCAGCTGGTAGAGCAGGTGGGCGCAGCCCGAGGCGCGGAAGCCCGGCGCGAACTCGCGGGTGACGGCGGCGCCGCCGACCTGGGAGGCGGCTTCCACCACCACGACTTCGCGGCCCGCGCGCGCGAGGTAGGCCGCGCAGACCAGGCCGTTGTGGCCGCCGCCGACCACGACGATGCGATTCCGGTCAGTCATCCGACCAGCCCTCCGGCACGATGTTCGGACGGCCGAGGTCCATCAGGATCTCGCGCGCGGCGTTCGCGCCTGGCGCTGCCATGACGCCGCCGCCCGGGTGCGTGCCCGATCCGCACATGTAGAAGCCCCGGACCGGCCCGCGGTACTGCGCGTAGCCGGGGAAGGGCCGATTGAACAGGAGCTGGTCCATCGTCAGCTCGCCCTGGAAGATGTTGCCCTCGGTGAGCCCCACCTCGGCCTCGAGCTCGCGCGGTGTGCGGCACTCGACGTGCCGCACCAGCGACTTGAAATTGGGGCTGTAGCGCCCGATCTGGTCGAGCACCGTATTCTTGAAGCCCTCGCGGTCGGCGTCGGTCCATTCGCGGCCATTGATGAACGGCGGAACGTACTGCACGAACACCGACATGAAGTGCTTGCCCGGGGGTGCCATGGTCGGGTCCGTCATGGACGGGATCAGCAGGTCCAGGTACGGCTCCTTCGACCAGGTGCCGTTCTTCCAATCGTCGTAGGCGCGCTCCATCTTCTCGAGCGAGTCGAGGAAATGCATGTCGCCGTAGGCGAGCGGGTTGTCCTTGCCGAGCGCCGGGAACTCCGGCAGGCCGTCGAGCGCGATGTTGAGCTTTCCGGACGAGCCGCGGATCTTCCAGTTCTTCGCCTTCTCGACGATCGCGGGCGGCAGGTCCTTCGGGTCGAAGATCTTGGTGTAGGTGCGGCGCGGGTCGAGGTTCGACACGACGATGTCGGCGTGGTACTCGGTGCCGTTCTCGGTCGCGACGCCGGCGACGCGGCCACCCTTGACGATGACCTGCGCGACCGGCGCGTCGACGACGATCTCGCCGCCGAACGACTTGAACGCGCTCGCAATCGCCTTCGACACCGCGCCCATGCCGCCGCGCGCGAAGCCCCAGGCGCCGATCGACCCGTCCACGTCGCCCATGTAGTGGTGCAGGAGCACGTAGGCCGTGCCCGGCGAGTACACGCCCATGGCCGAGCCGATGATGCCGCTGCCCGAGAGGTGGCACTTGATGGTGTCCGACTCGAAGTACTCGTTCAGGAAGTCGGCGATGCTCATGGAATAGAAGCGCAGCGTGTCGTAGATGAACTGCTCGCCGAACTTGTTGAGCTCCTTGCCGAGGAAGATCATTTCCTTGAGGTCGCGCGGCTTGAAGGAGGTCGGGTCGGGCGGGGAACGCAGCAGCAGCGGGCGGATGAACTTGCACTGCCGCATCACGTCGGTCGAGTACCGGTGGTACGCGTCTGCGTCGCGAGGGTTGTGGCGCGCGAACTCGCGGCGCTGGACCTGCTCGTCCGTGTAGTTGCCGAGGATGTCGCCGCCGTTCGAGGTGATCGAGACGCCGCCGCCATAGGGCACGACCTGCAGCCCGTGGCGGGCGAGCTCGAGGTCGCGGAACAGCTCCGGCCGCAGCAGGCTGCAGACGTAGGAGCAGTTCGAGTACATCCAGCCCTTCTCGATCTCGCGGCTGACGGCCGCGCCGCCGATCCAGGGCATGCGCTCGACCACGAGCACCTTCAGCCCGGAGCGCGCGAGATAGGCGGCATTGGTCAGGCCGTTATGGCCCGCGCCGATGACGATCGCGTCGTATTTCACCAAGTTGGCAGCACTCGCAGGTCGATTCTTCTTTCAGGTCGTGTATTTCGTGAGCGGCGCCTGCGCCGC
This sequence comes from uncultured Gammaproteobacteria bacterium, assembly GCA_963817195.1. Taxonomy (GTDB): domain Bacteria; phylum Pseudomonadota; class Gammaproteobacteria; order Steroidobacterales; family Steroidobacteraceae; genus SCUD01. The sequence goes on along the minus strand of CAWFNJ010000001.1, from coordinate 182,529 downwards.
CGGCCGGGCGCTCGCGACGACCGCGTTGACGGCCGTCTCGAAGCGCTCGAGCGTCTCCCCGAGGCACCGGTCGTCGTGCGCTTCGCAGATGAACCAGGGCTCGCGCGAGTCGGGCTCGCAGAGCACGCCGAGGTCGTGGAGGTGCGGCGCCAGTGCTTCGTAGAAAGTGTAATCGCTCGTGACCCAGTCGCGGTAGTCGCGGGGCGGCTTTTCGCTGAAGAACAGGCCGCTCATGGAGGGGTGGCCGCTGAACGAGTGCTTGATGCCGCGCTGCGAAAGGATCTGGCTGATCCCGGCCCGCAGCCTGGTGCCGTAATCGGCAATGCTCGCGAGGGCCGGCGTCTCGGCCAGGATCTCGAGCGTCTTCTCGGCCGCAGCGAGGGCGACCGAATGGCAGGTGAAGGTGCCGCCGTGCACGACGCCGTTGCCGAAATTCCGCATGATGTCCTCGCGGCCGCAGCAGACGGAGATCGGATAGCCGTTGCCCATGGCCTTGGCGAAGGTGCACAGGTCCGCCTTCACGCCGAACAGCTCCTGTACGCCGCCTTTCGCGACGCGGAAGCCGGTCTTGACCTCGTCGATGATCAGCAGGATCCCGTACTTGTCGCACAGCGCGCGCGCGTCGCGCAGGAACTCGCGGGTCGCCGAGATCGAGCAGCAGTTGCCCATGATCGGCTCGATCAGGAAGGCGGCGATGTCGCCGCTGTAGGCCTTGAACACGGCCTCGAGCCGATCCGAGTCGTTCATCGGCACCGAGTGGATCAGCGCGCGCAGGATGTGCGGCACGCCGGCGCTGTAGGGCACGAGCTGGGGGTCGCCCTGGCCCGGCTTCCATTCCTCGACGGCGGTGGTCCAGAGCGCGGCGTCGAACACGCCGTGGTAGCCGCCCTCGATGACCACGTAGGAATCCTTGCCGGTATGGGCTCGGGCGACGCGCAGCGCCGCCATGACCGCCTCGGTGCCCGAGTTGGAGAACCGCACCAGCTCGGCCGCCGGCACCATCTGCGAGATCCGCTCGGCGACCGCAAATTCGCGCTCGGTGGAGAGGGCGAAGACTCCTCCGACCTCGATGCCGGCGCGGGCCGCGGCGTCCACGCGCGGGTCCGCGTAGCCGAGGATGCAGGGGCCGTAGGCCAGCCGGTAGTCAATGTATTCGTTGCCGTCGATGTCGGTCAGCCGGGCGCCCTTGGCCGACTTCACGTAGATGGTCTTGTCGTCGCCCCAGTAGCGGAAATTGGAGGAAACGCCGAGCGGCAGGCGGCGGATGGCCTTCTGGAACTGGGCATTGGACTTGGCAAGGCTTCGGGTCATGCGGGCAGGCCTCCAGCCGGGGTCCGGGAAGGGTCGATCGGGATGGCCTATCTTCCTCCAAAGCGACCGCCGGAGTCCATTTTGAGTGAATAGGCGTTCATTCATTTGATCGGGCTTCGGAACCGGTTAAGATGGTGCCTCGCTGCGCCCTGGAAACGCCAATAACTTGATGATTTCACAAGGTTTTTTGTGAGCGCGAAACGCCAGCTCGCGGTGGTCCCGAAGCGCCGGACCGCCCCGCCCGAGGAACGCCGCGAGCAGCTGATCCTGGCGACGATCCGCTCGGTCGCCGACCGTGGCCTCGCCGACACCACGATCGCTACCGTCGCGCAGGAAGCGGGCCTCTCGCAGGGGATCGTGAACCTGCATTTTCGCAGCAAGGACGGGCTCCTGACGGAGACCCTGCGCTACCTCGCGGACGAGTACCGCAATGCCTGCCAGGAAGCTGCCGCGGCAGGCGAGGTCTCGCCGGTCGCGGGGCTTGCCGCCATGGTCGAGCTCGATTTCAGGCGCAGCATCTGCTCCCGGGACAAGCTCGCGGTCTGGTTTGCCTTCTGGGGCGAGCGACGCTTCCGCCCGACCTATCGGCGGATCTGCGCCGCGCGCGACCGGTCCTATGACGACCTGGTGCGCGACACCTGCGCCCGGCTGTGCGCGGAAGGCGGGTACACCGACGTCGAGCCGGCCCTGGTCGCCGACGGGCTTTCGGCCCTGACCGATGGCCTGTGGCTCGACCTGCTGGTGCGGCCCGAATCCATGAGCCGCGAACGCGCCCGGCGCATTACGCTTTCCTACCTGGCGGACGTGTTTCCGCGGCACTTCAGCCAACCGGCCGAAGAGGGCAAGGCCTAGGATGGATATCGCGCTCGACCCAACCGCCAGGGAATGGCGTGACCGGGCCTTCCGATTCGCGACCGACGAGCTCATCCCGCACGAGGTCGAGGCCGAGCTCAACGAGGGCCGCCTGCCGGCGGACATCGAGAAGCGGCACAAGAAACTCGCCGTCGAGCTCGGCTTCAGCGCGATGGACGTGCCGAAGTCGCACGGCGGGCTCGAACTGCGGATCGTCGACCAGGTCGCGGTCTGGGAGCAGCTCGGCCGCGTGACGAACGCGCTGTGCTGGTGCTTCTCCGAGGCCCAGAGCTGGATGTTCGAGGCCTGCACCGAAGACCAGATCCGGCGCTTCATCCTGCCGCTCATGAGCGGGGCGCGGAAGGAATGCTACGCGATCACCGAGACCGGCTCGGGCTCGGACGTCGTGGTCGAGACGACGGCGCGACGCGCCCAGGGTGGCTACGCGGTCTCCGGCGAGAAGTGGTACGTCACGAGCGCCAACCACGCCGACTACTTCATCCTGCAGGCGCGGATCGCGGACGGGCCGCACGCCGGCTCCGACTCGCTGTTCTTCATCGACAAGACGACGCCCGGCATCGAAGTGCTGCGCACGCCGGCCTTCAGCCACACCTTCAGCGCCCACCACCCGACCTATCGCTTCAGCGACGTGGTCGTGCCCGAGGCCAACCGTCTCGGCGACGAGGGCGGCGGCATGCGCTACTCGCATGCCTGGTTCCGCCGCGAGCGGCTGATGATCGCCGCACGCTGCTGCGGCGCCGCGGCGCGCCTGATCGAGGAGGCGAGCGCGTTCGCCGGCACGCGCCATGATCGGTGGCGAGCCGCTCGCCGAGAAACAGATGGTGCAGGCCATGCTCGCCGACAGCGTGACCGAGCTCTGGGCGGCGCGGCTCATCACCTTCGAGGCCGCCGAGGCGCACGACCGCGGCGAGGACCTGAAGTCCCTGCACGTGCGCTGCTCGATCGCGAAGCTGTACGCGTCGGAGATGGCGAACCGCGTCGCCGACCGGGCGCTGCAGATCCTGGGCGGCCGCGGCTACATGCGCGAGAACGCCGCCGAGCGCTTCTTCCGCGAGCTGCGCGTCGACCGCATCTGGGAAGGGGCGAGCGAGGTCCAGCGGCTCATCATCGCGCGCGCGCTTGCCAAGCGCGGGCTCGGGGGGCTGTGACGCGGTGAAGCGCCCACTCGCTCCACTCGCACTGGTTGCGCTGGTCGCTGCGGGCGCGGCGTCCGCGGCCGAGGACAAGGTGCTCAACGTTTTCACCTGGCCGGACTACATCGCGCCGGACACGGTCAGGAAATTCGAGCGCGAGACCGGCATCAAGGTCAACTACGACACCTACGACTCGACCGAAATGGCCGAGGCGCGCCTGCTCGCCGGCCGCACGGGCTACGACGTCGTGATTCACGCGGAGCGCTATTCCGCGCGCCTGATCCCGATCGGCGTCTACCAGCCGCTCGACAAGTCGAAGCTGCCGAACCTCAGGAACCTCGATCCCTGGGTCATGCAATCCGTCGCGCTCGACGATCCCGGCAACCGATACGGAGTGCCGTACCTCTGGGGCACGACCGGATTCGCCTACAACAAACGCATGATCCTCGAGCGCATGCCGGACGCGCCGCTCGACAGCGGCGACATGCTCTTCAAGCCGGAGGTCGTGAAGCGCTTCGCCGACTGCGGCGTGACTTTCCTCGACGAGCCCACCGACGTGATCCCGATGGGGTTGCTCTACCTCGGCCGCGACCCGAACAGTCTCGACCCGAAGGACCTCGCGGACGTCGAGAAGCTCCTGAAGGCAGTGCGGCCCTACGTCCGCTACTTCAGCTCGGCGAAAATGCTGATCGACCTGCCGAACGAGGAGGTCTGCCTCGCCATGAGCTGGTCCGGCGACTACGCACAGGCGATGATGCGGGCCCAGCAGGTCGGCCGGCCCTTGCCGCTCGCGTACACCACCCAGAAGGAAGGGACGCTCGCCTGGTTCGACCTCTGGTTCATCCCGGCCGACGCCCCGCACCCGGACAATGCGCACAAGTTCCTCAACTACCTGCTCCGTCCGGAAGTCGCCGCGCCGATCAGCATCGAAACGCGCTATGCGACGCCGAACCTGCCGGCGATCGACCTGCTGCCGGCAGCGGTGCGCGACGACCCGGCGGTCTACCCGCCCGTGTCGGTCCGCGAGCTGCTGCACAAGGGCGAGATCCACGACCCGATCGACGAGCGCCGCCGCTCGCGCTTGTGGTCGCGCGTGAAGACCGGCCTGTGAGCGACCCGAAACCGGCGCCGCTGGTCCGCATCGAGGGCGTCAGCAAGCGCTTCGACGGCGTCACCGCCGTCGACGACGTCTCGCTCGAGATCCTGAAGGGCGAGCTGTTCGCGATCCTCGGCGGCTCCGGCTGCGGCAAGACCACGCTGCTCAGGATGCTCGCGGGCTTCGAGCAGCCGAGCGGCGGTCGGATCCTGATCGACGGCGCGGACATGACCGACGTGCCGCCCTATGAGCGCCCGGTCAACCTGATGTTCCAGTCCTACGCCCTGTTCCCGCACATGACGGTCGAGCAGAACGTCTCCTACGGCCTCAGGAAGGAGGGCGTGCCGGCGCCGCAGATCCGCGAGCGGGTCGCGGAAATGCTCGCGCTCGTGAAGCTGGGGCCGCTCGCGGGGCGCAAGCCCGACAAGCTTTCCGGCGGCGAGAAGCAACGCGTCGCGCTCGCGCGCTCGCTCGTGAAGCGCCCGAAGCTGCTGCTGCTCGACGAGCCGCTGGCCGCGCTAGACAAGAAGCTGCGCGAGCACACGCAGTTCGAGCTCGCGAACATCCAGTACCAGCTCGGCACCACCTTCGTGGTCGTGACCCACGACCAGGACGAGGCGATGACCCTCGCGAGCCGGATCGCGGTCATGCACGCGGGGAAGATCGCGCAGGTCGGCACGCCGGGCGAGGTCTACGAATACCCGGCCAACCGCTACGTGGCCGGCTTCGTCGGCAACATCAACCTGATCGAGGGACGGGTGACCGGCCGGTCGAACGGGCGGCTGGTGCTGCGCTCCGACGCGCTCGACGCCGAGCTCGCGGTCGTCCTGCGACGACCCTGCCGGCCTCGACGGCGAGGTCTGCGTCGCCGTGCGCCCCGAGAAGATCACCATCAGCCGCGAGGCGCCTGCCGGCGCCGAGCGCAACGTCGTCAAGGGCATCGTCCGCGACCTCGGCTATTTCGGCGACCAGTCGCTGTATCGCGTGCGCACCCGGACCGGGGCGGTGGTGCAGGTCAGCGCCCAGAACCTGCGCCGCTCAGCCAAGCTGACGGTGGAGTGGGACGACGAGGTGTTCCTGTCGTGGGAAGTCGGCAGCACGATCCTGCTGCGCACATGAGCGAAACGGAACACGGTCACGACGAGCGGTCGCTGCGCTGGCTGCGCCGCGCGGTGACGGTTCCCTACCTGTGGCTGCTGGTCTTCTTCCTGGCGCCCTTCCTGATCATCCTGAAGATCAGCGTTGCGGACCCGGTGGTGGCCCAGCCTCCCTTCACGCCGCTGCTCGAATGGGGGGCCGCGGGCTTCGAGGGGCTGCGCGTCACGTTCTCGAACTATGCCTACCTGTTCCAGGACGGCTACTACGGGATCATCTACCTCTCGTCGCTCAAGATGGCGGCGATCGGCACGCTGCTGTGCCTGCTGCTCGGCTACCCGATGGCCTATTACATTGCGCGCCAGCCGCCGGAGCGCCGTCACCTGCTGCTGCTCGCGGTGATCCTGCCGTTCTGGATCTCGTTCCTGCTGCGCGTCTATGCCTGGATCGGGCTGCTCAACAACCGCGGCGTCATCAACGAGTTGCTGCTCTGGTCCGGCGTGATCGACCGGCCGATCCAGATGCTCTACAACGATTTCGCGGTCTACCTCGGCATCGTGTACTCGTACCTGCCGTTCATGATCCTGCCGCTGTATGCGAACCTCGAACGGCTGAACCTCGACCTGCTGGACGCGGCCGCGGACCTCGGCGCGCGCCGCTGGCAGGCGTTCGTCGACGTGACGCTGCCGCTCTCGGTTCCCGGCATCATCGGCGGCTGCCTGCTGGTGTTCATCCCGGCGGTCGGCGAGTTCACGATCCCGGCGCTGCTCGGCGGCGCCGACACGCTGATGATCGGGCGCGTCCTGTGGGACGAGTTCTTCGTCAATCGCGACTGGCCGGTCGCGTCGGCGGTCTCCGTCGTGCTGCTCCTGCTGCTGATCGCGCCGATCATGTGGTTCCAGCGGCTGCAGAGCCGGGAGCAGGAGGCGCAATGAAGGGTCGCCGCGGATCGCCGGCGCTGTTCTCGATCGTGGCCTTCGGCTACGCGCTGCTCTACGTCCCGATCGCCTCGGTCGTGATCTATTCCTTCAACGACTCGCGACTCGTCACGCTGTGGGGCGGATTCTCGCTGCGATGGTACGCGAGCCTGCTCGAGGACCAGAAGCTGCTGGAGGCGGCACTGCTGAGCTTGCGGATCGCGGTCCTCAGCGCGACCTTCGCGACCGCGCTCGGCGCGATCGTCGCGCTCGCCCTGCATCGCCTCGGGCGGCTGCGCGGCCGGCTGCTGCTGTCCGGGATGGTGACGGCGCCGCTCGTGATGCCCGAAATCATCACCGGCCTGTCGCTCCTGTTCCTGTTCATCTCGATGGCGAACCTGCTCGGCTGGCCGATGAACCGGGGCGCCACGACGATCACGATCGCCCACGTCACGTTCTCGATGGCCTACGTGGTCGTGGTGGTACGCTCGCGCCTCTCTGCCATGGACGAATCGCTGGAGGAAGCCGCCATGGACCTCGGCGGCCGGCCGCTCGCCGTGTTCTTCGACGTGACCGTGCCGATGCTGCTGCCGGCACTGGTCTCGGGCTGGCTGCTGTCGTTCACGCTCTCGCTCGACGACCTCGTGATCTCGAGCTTCGTGTCGGGCCCCGGCGCGACGACCCTGCCGATGTACATCTTCGCCAAGGTGCGCCTCGGCGTGACGCCGGACATCAACGCCATCACGACGATCATCATCGCCCTCGTCGCGCTCTCGGTCGCGGTCGCCTCCATCGTCACCAATCGCCGCCGGCCGGATGCTGCAGGATGAAGGGCAGGGAGGGAAGCGTGAGCGAAGCACTGCAGAGGCTGTTCGAGGAATACCAGCCCGGGCATGCGCTGCCGGGGATTGCTTACAAGAACCCGGACATCTACGAACTCGAGGTCCGCCACATCATGCTGAAGGCCTGGCACTACGTCGGGCACCAGAGCCAGGTCCCCGAGCGCGGCGACTATTTCCTGTTCGAGATCGCGGGCGAGTCGGTGATCGTCGTCCGGGATGGACAGGGCGGCATCAACGCGATGATGAACGTCTGCCGCCACCGCGGCTCGCGCATCTGCGACGCCCCGGCCGGGCACGAAGCGCGATTCACCTGCCCCTACCACGGCTGGACCTACGGCCTCGACGGCGCGCTCAAGGGAGCCGCGCGCATGGACCCGGACTTCGACCGCGCCGGGCACGGCCTGCGCCGCCTGCACGTGAAGCTGTTCGAGGGCCTCATCTTCGTCAACTTCGACGAGGCTCCGGCGGACTTCGCGGTGTTCGAACGCGCAATGACGACCGCCTTGCGTCCCTACGGCCTCGCGCAGGCGAAAGTCGCGCACCGGCAGAACTACCCGATCGCGAGCAACTGGAAGCTCGCGGTCGAGAATTACTGCGAGTGCTACCACTGCCAGCCCGCCCACCCGGAGTACTCCGTGGGCCATGGCCGTGCGCTGCCGGACCCGGAGTGCCTCGCGATGCTGGCCGGCGTGATGGAGAAGGCGCCGGAAGTCGGCCTCTCGCAGGACACGATCCGGCGCTCGTGGCTGCGCGCGCCGGCCTTCGGCCTCGAGCATTGCTTCGACCGCTACCCGCTGCTGCGCGGCCAGCAGACCGGCAGCCGCGATGGCAAGCCCGTCGCCCCGCTGCTCGGCACCATCACGGGCTACGACGGCGGCACGACCGACGTGCACCTTGGCCCGTTGACGTTCGCACTCGCGTACTGCGACCACGTCGTGATCTACCGTTTCGCGCCACGTGGCCAGTACCTGACGGACTGCGATATCACTTGGCTGGTCAACGAGTCCGCGGTCGAGGGCAAGGATTACCGCCTCGCCGACCTCGTCTGGCTGTGGGACGTGACCACGATCGCCGACAAGCGGATTATCGAGCGCAACCAGGCGGGCGTCGACTCGCGCTTCTACGTGCCGGGCCCGCTGTCCGCCGTCATGGAAACGTTCACCCAGGACTTCATCGACTGGTACGTCGAGAGCATGCGGCGCGCCACCGGCGGCGGATTGCCCGGCCGGCGGCCGGTCGCTAGTATCAAGACGTCTGCGGAGGGAAGGCAATGACCCACTCGAACAGCTCTGCCACGCGGACTGGCCCGCAGGCACTCTCGGCCGCCATTTCGGCCGTTCTCTCCGTGGCCGGCGGCAATGCCGCTGCGCAGGAGCAGGAAGCCGCGCCCGAGGTCATCGGCCTCGGCGAAGTCATCGTCACCGCGACCAAGCGAGCGGAAAGCCTCCAGAACGTCGCGGAATCGATCAGCGCTTTCGACACGAACGCGATCGCGATGCGTGGCCTGCAACAGATTGACGACGTCGCGAAGTACATCCCGGGCCTGTCGCTCGCGCAGCGCGAGCCGGGGGGCACGACCGTCGTGTTCCGCGGCGTCGCGACCTCCGGCATCCAGTTCGGCGCCGTGTCCTCTTCCGCGCTGTACCTCGACGAGCAGCCGATTACCCAGGACGGCCGCAGCCCCGACCCGCGGTTCATCGACATCGAGCGCATCGAGGCGCTGCGCGGCCCGCAGGGCACCCTGTACGGCGCGAGCTCGCAGTCCGGGACGCTGCGGGTCATCACCAACAAGCCGGATCCATCGGGATTCAGCGCTTGGGCCGAGGCCGAATTGAACACTGTCGAGCACGGGTCGGAAGGCTATGACCTCAGCGCCATGATCAACGTGCCGCTCGGCGAGCGAGTCGCCCTGCGCCTGGTCGGCTTCACGGCGGAGGATGCCGGCTACATCGACAATGTGCTCGGCGAAAGCCGGGGTGAGACGGACTTCGACAATGCCGACTTCGTCGAAGAGGACATCAACAGCATCCGTACCAACGGCGCACGCGCGGCGCTGCGCTTCGACATTTCCGAGAACGTCGACCTGACACTCGGCGCCATTTACCAGGACGTCCAGGCCGACGGGCACAGTGACGTCACCCGGGGCGAGGGCGACCTCCGGCAGGTGCGATTCGAGGAGGAGGGCCTCGACGATGAGTGGTACCAGGTTGCACTGACCCTGAATGCGTCGCTGCCGTTCGGCGACCTGGTGGTCGCCGGTTCCTACTTCGACCGGAAGTTCGCCTACGAGGCGGATGCAACCTCCTATGTATTCTCCTTGAATAGCGAGTACGCCGCGTACAACTGGGGCGGCGACCCCCGCGGCTTCGCGACCAACAACGAAGACACCGAGCTCGAGACGTTCGAGGTCAGGCTGCAGTCCGCCAATGACGCCGAGAGCCGCTGGTCCTGGCTTGCCGGTGCCTTCTACAGCAAGGAGACCGGCCACACCGAGTTCGCCAGCTTCATACGCGGATATGCCGACACGTATTCGTTCAACTACTTCGACGAGCTGGAGCAGGGCCTCACCGGCAATTCGCTCGTGCCCACCGACCAGTGGTGGCTGGGGATCTACGACACCGAGCTGACGCAACGGGCCCTGTTCGGCGAGGTCGGCTTCGACCTCACGGAGAATTTCACCATCACGGCCGGCGGGCGCTGGTTCGAGTACGAGGACTTTTACCGCCTCCGCCAGGAACACCCGATCGGGTTCACCGGCTTCAATTTCCTCGACGACGCCGTCGACACTGACGAGAGCGGTTCGGTCTTCAAGCTGAACCTGAACTACCGCATCGACGACGACCGCATGGTGTACGCGACCTACTCGGAAGGGTTCCGCAACGGCGGCAATAACCCGGTCCGTCCCATTTCGATCCTGCCGCGTGAGTTCACCTCGGACACGCTCGACAATTACGAGATCGGCGCCAAGACCGAGTGGCTCGACAACCGGATGCGGCTCAATGTTGCCGCGTACTTCATGAAGTGGAACGACTTCGCCGTACAGGTCGAGGACCCCCAGAACGGGGGTGTCGACGATAACGACGTCCCGATCCCGAACGTATTCGCGCTCGCCTACGTCAACCTTCCGAGTGCCGAGATCAAGGGCATCGAAACCGAGTTCACTTTCGTGATCAATGACGCCTGGCAGGTCGATGCGACGCTTGGGTACAACGATGCGGAAATCTCCGAGGAAACCGTGCTCTCACTCGTCGACGACCTGGGCCGCGTGTTCGAAAGGCCCGTCGAAGAGGGCGCCCGGCTGCCCCTGACGCCTGAGTGGAGCGGTTCGCTCGGCATCGAATGGCGGCCGCGGGGAGAATTGCTCAACGCGCAGCCGTTCGTGCGCGGTGACTTCGCCTACGTCGGGGAAGTCGTCACGAATCTCGAGGGCTTCGAGTCGGTCATCGGCCAGGCCGGCGTCAACACCCAGGCCGCGTATGAGACGGGCGACCTCCGTTTCGGTCTCGAGGGAGAGGCCTGGAGCGGCTCGCTGTTCATTCAGAACGTCTGGGACGAGCGCTCCGTCACGTTCCAGAGCAACCGCTGGGCAAGGCCTCGCTTGTCGCTCATCCAGCCGCGCACCTACGGCATCCAGTTCCGCTACGACTTCTGACGCGCGCGTGGATATCGGCGTCCCTGTCAAGAACTTCGGCAAGGTTGACATGGCGGCGCTCGGCGCCGCCGTGATGGCCCAGGACGAGGTCGCCTGGAACGAAAACGTCCAGCGCCAGAAGGACTACGAGGTCCACGAGCAGACCCGGTCGATCGTGCTGCTGTTCGCGAACGTCGAGGGCTGGCCGGCCATCGAGGTGTCGAAGCAGCCGGGCTGGGATCGGCTCGCCGAGGTCGCCGTGCCCGTGATGCACGAGATCATCGGCAAGTACTACCCGCCGGGCGGGACTATCATCCGCGCGATGGCGGCGAAACTCCTGGCGGGCGGGCGGATCCTGCCGCACCGCGACTCGCACCCCTCGTTCGGCGCAGGCCACCGCATCCACGTGCCGATCGTCACCAACCCGCGCGTGCGGTTCATGATCGACGGCCGGCCCTTCCAGCTCCAGGTCGGCGAGGCCTACGAGATCAACAACCAGAAGGTCCACAGCGTCATGAACAAGGGCGCGGAGGACCGGATCAACTTTATCTTCGACTATGTGCCACCCGCGGCACTGCCCGCCCGCTCGTAGCGCCGGTAGCGGTCCCGGATCGGCGCGATGACGTCGATCAGCTCGCCGAGGTGATGCTCGTAGTTTTTCCAGTGCCCCACCGAGCGGTCGTAGATCGGCTGGCGCACCTGCTCGGCCGATGGCGTCCGCACCGGCCGCTCGCTCTCCCAGAAGCGCAGGCAGGCGTCTTCCCACGGCAGGCCGCAGAAGTCCAGCAGGCGCCGCGCCTGGGCCTCGAAGTCCGCGACGATCTCCTCGTACTGCACGGTTAGCACGCGGCCCGGCAGCACGCGCTCCCAGTGGTCCATCATCCCCTGGTACTGGAGGAAATACTCTCCGATTTCGGTCAGGTCGTAAGTGAAGTTCTGCCCCTTTGCGAACAACTGCCGGTAGCAGGACAGGCAGGCGTCGAGCGGGTGGCGGCGCGCGTCGATGATCCGCGCGTTCGGCAGCATCAATGCGATCAGTCCCACGTTCGGGAAGTTGTTCGGCATCTTGTCGATGAAGCGCGGCGCCGCCGTGCGGCGGTGCATGCGCGCCAGCGCCAGGTAATCGGTGCCGAGCGCGGTGACCCGGTCGGGGTCCAGTGCGCGCACCGCGTCGGGATAGCTGACTTCGTGCCGGCCGGTGCGGCAGAGCGAAGTCGCAAGGCGGCCGACGTAGGGCAGCTCGCCCGTACCCTCCACCGCGGAATGGCTCGCGAGCACTTGCTCGAGCAGGGTTGAGCCGGAGCGCGGCAAGCCCAGGATGAAAATCGGCGCCGGATCCGGGTCGCCCGCGCCATTCATCGAGTCGAGGTACTCCGCGCTGAACGTCGACACGATCCGGTCGTTGACGACTTCGGTCTGCACGGGGTCGTAGCCGACTTCAGCCCTGCGCATTTCATTGCCGCGCCGGTAACGGTCCCAGGCGCGCTCGAAGTCGCCGCGATCCTCATAGGCCTTGCCGAGCGCGAACAGGAAGTTGACCCGTGACTGCACGGACAATGCCGAGGAATCCGCGTGCGTTTCCATCTCCGCGACGGTCGCATCGTCGAACCGGTAAGTCTTCAGGTTGGCGAGGCTCCAGCAGGTCTCGCCGGAGTCCGGCGCCAGTCGCATGCAAGCGTCGTACGACGCCACGGCGCCTTCGAAATCTCCCGCGGCATTCAGCACGTGCCCCAGCCCGAGCAGGGCGCCGGCGTGCGACGGCCGCAGCTCGAGACAATGCCTGTAGGCCGCGGCTGCTTCGGGCGTGAAGGAGGCGCGCGCCAGCGTGCCGGCGCGCATGAAGTGCGCCTGGACCCTGTTCGGTTCCAGGGCGATCGCACGATCGAAGCAGCCGATCGCCTCCGCGTAGCGGTCCTCCTCCTTGTGCAGCTGCCCGAGATCGAGGATCGCTAGCAGGAAGTCGGGCGCGATCCTGATAGCTTCCTGCAGCATGCGTTCTGCGTCCTCGGCATGGCCCGCGCCGCTCGCAATCTGCGCGAGCAGCCGCAGCGCGTCCACGTTCTGCGGGTTGTCGTGCAGCACCTGCCGGTACAGGCGCTCCGCCGCCTCGAGGCGCCCCTCCCTCTGGTGCTCGGCGGCCAACGCCATCCGCTTGCGCTCGGGCGATAGCTCGAAGGACTTTTCGAACGCCGCGTCCGCCTCCCGGCCGCGGCCGAGCAACGCCAGGGCCTTGCCGAGATTGAACCAGGCGCGCTCGAGCTCAGGATCGAGCTGGGTCGCGCGCTCGAGGAAGGGCAGGGCGTCGGCGGCGCGGCCCGACTGCACGAGCAAGTAGCCAAGGTCCTCGGCCGGTTTCGCGAACGAGGGCGCAGCTTCGATCACCCTTCGCAGGACAACCTCCGCCTCGACGCGCTGGTCCATCTTGACCAGCAGCGCGCCGAGCAGCGCCTGCATGTTCACGTCACCAGGGTGGCGTTCGAGTGCCTCGCGGCAGCAGGTGTCGGCGGCGGCAAGCTGGCCAGCACTGATGAGACCCATGGCCTCGTTGAACGCGGCACGCGGCGCGGTCTGCGGCTGCATCGGCAGCGTCAGTCGCCGTCGGGCGCCGCGCCGAGCTCGAGCGCCAGCCGACGCAGCAGCGCGGCGTGAGCGGCGATTCGCCGCTCGAGCGGTAGAGCCGCAGCCGGCGTTTCGAGCACCAGCACGGTATCTGCGGCGGGGCCGGGTCTGGGGCCGCTTTCAACGACGAGCTGCCGCGCGCTCATCAGCTCGTCGATCGAGCTGTCGGTCACCGGGCCAATGATGCCGTTCGTGATCGGCTCGTCGAAGCGCGTCGTACCGCCCATCTTGATCGGCACACCGTTCTCGCGCAGCACGCCGACCGCGGCGGCCGCGAGCCTATCTTGAGCGCCGTTTACGCCCTGAGAGTAGACGTAGCCTTCGTCGATCAGGTTGTCCTCGTGCAGGTCGACGCTGACCACAGCGGGATAGTCAGCCTGCCGGGCGAGGATCCAGTTGCCGATCGCCGCCGCCTCGGGGCTCGACGCGCCCGCAGCGCGCGGCCGCACCGGGTCGTCCACGGAAGGCAGGAGATGCGAGGAGTCGCCGACGCTTTGCCCTTCGACGTCCTTCGTGTAGGTAGCAACGTTGAGGTAACGCCAGTTGCGCGCGTAGCCCTGTGGGTTCAGGAGCGGCAGCAGCACGACTGGCCGTGCGGCACCGAGCCGGGCGATGTCCTCGATCGCGGCTGCGACGGCGTTCGGTCCGGCGGGCTCCTCGCCGTGGATCCCGGCAAGGATCCAGATGGCCGGTCCCTTGCCGGGCGAGGTGAGCCCGACGATCGGCAGCGGCATGGCGGTGCCGGCAGGCGCCGATTCGGCGATGACTTCCGCGGTCCACCCGCGCTCGACGAGCGACTGGGCCGCCCGGTAGATCGACTCGATCGGGGCGCGCCCGTCGGGATGAGTAGCGGTGTTGGCCGGGATAGCGACGGCGGCCGCAATCAGAACCCAAGCATAGGACATGAAGGGATGGTCGCACGGACTGCCGACGGCAGCCAACGGGCTGGCGCATTGGCGTTGATCGGCCGCGCGTGACTCGCCTAGCGTCGGCGCATCCATTCCGGGAGAGCTGCCATGCTGCGAACCGCCGTCGCCCTCGCCCTGCTGACCGCCGCCACGGGCGCCTCCGCCGCCAACGTCGAGACCCTGACCGAGCGCTCGCAGGAGAAAGCCCGGGCCGTGCTCGACCGGGCAGTCGAAGCGAACGGCGGCGCGGATGCGCTGCGCGAAGTCGAAGTGGTGCGCGTGCACCTCCAGGGCGAGACCTTCCCGCGCCTGCAGATGACGACCCCCACGCCGCCGTTCGAGGGTGGTGCGTTCGACGAGACGCTGCTCCTCGACCTCGAGAATAACCGCCTGCGTCTCGACCAGAAGGCGGACGGCTTCGGATTCAACGGCGACAACACCATCACGATCGTCGATGGCACGGGCAGCAACTACGACAACCGCGTGAAGACCGTCACGCCGATTCCCGCGGAACAGGCGACCCAGCAGCAGTTCATCCAGTACCACCGCCGATTGCCGACCCTGCTGCTGCGCTCGGCGATCGACCGGACGAACTCGCTGCGCTATCTCGGCGAAGACGTCTTCGAGGGCCGCAAGCATGAAGTCGTGACCTTCGCCATGCCGGACACGCAGCAGATCGCGCTCTATGTCGACGCCGAGACGGGGCTGATCTCGAAGTACGAGCTCTTGTTCGTCGACTCGCTGGAGGGCGTCGAGGCCTCCGAGATCGTGTTCGGCGACTATCAAAAGGTCGGGAAGTACCAGGTGCCGCGCCGCTGGAGCAACCGCCAGCTCGGCGAGGACCAGACCCGCTATTCGGTGGATGTCCAGTTCAATCCGCAGGTGAGCGACGATTCCTTCCGCGTCGCAGCGGCGGGCTATGCACAGGTGCAGCCGGTGCCGACCGAACTCGAGGAGAACGTGGACCGGCTCGCGGACGGGGTGTACGTGATCCAGAACGTCGCCGGCCAGAACCAGAACACGCTGGCGGTTGGCTTCGCCGATTACGTGGTGGCCGTCGAGGCGCCGGGCTCCAGCGACGGCGCTGATGCGGTCATCAAGCGCATTCACGAGCTGTTCCCGGGCAAGCCGATCCGCTATGTCGCCATGACACACCACCACGGCGACCACATCGGCGGCATGCGCAGCTTCATTGCGGAAGGGGCGACTGTCGTCACGACCGCCGCCAACCGGCCGGTAATCGAAACGATGGCCAGCTCGAAACAGAACGACCGGCTGGGGAGCGCGCCACGCAAGCCCGAGTTCCTGCTGCTCGAGAACGGCCGCCGGGTGCTCGAGGACGGCACGCGCCGGATCGAGCTGATCGACATCGGTCCCAATCCACACGCGAAGGAGATGGTGATCGCCTGGCTCCCGGCCGAGAAGGTCGTGTTCCAGGGCGACCTGTTTTTCGTGCCGAACAACGGCGCGCCGTTCGGCCCGCCGCAGCCGTCGACGGAGTCGTTCGTGAAGAAGCTCCGGGAGCTCGGGCTGCCCGCCGAAAAAATCGCTTCGGTGCATGGCGACACCGCGACCGCCGCGCAATTCCGGGAGGCGACCGCCTCGGTGAACTGACCCCGTCCGGCGCGGTTTCCGCGCCGCCTGCCGATGCCGTAGAGTCCGCAGGGCATGGGTGCGCCGCGTTTCCTCCGGGACCTCGCCGCCGTGATCGGCGTGGGCCATTCGGCCGACTCGTTCGCGGCCGCCAGCAGCGCCTCGTTCGCGCCCATCGTGCTGGGCGGTTGCGGGCGCTCCGGGACCACGCTGTTGCGCATGATGCTCGACTCCCATCGCCGCATCTGTTGCGGGCCGGAATCGAGCCTGTTCCGGCGGCGCGCGATCGACCCGGACTGGCTGGCCGACCGCTTCGGTCTCGACCGCGGCGAAGTGCGCGCAATCCGCGATGCGGCGCGCTCACGGCCAGACTTCATCGAGGGATTCGCCGGTCTCTGCATGCGCAAGGCCGGCAAGGCGCGCTGGGCAGAGAAGACGCCGCGCAACATCAGCCGCATCGGCGAGGTTTTCCGCAGCTTTCCGTCGGCGCGCTTCGTGCACATGCTGCGCGACGGGCGCGACGTCGCCTGCTCGCTCAGGACCCATCCGCGACACAAGGTTGTCGACGGCAAGCTCGTGCCAACCGGTACCTGGAAGCCGATCGCCGGCTGCGCGCGACGCTGGGTTCGCGACCTCGAGGGTTCGCGCCGCTGGTGGGGCGATGCACGCTTCCACACGCTGCGCTACGAGGACCTGGCGCTCGATCCGCGGCCCGTGCTCGAGCGGCTGATGGCATTCATCGGCGAGGATTGGGATGAAGGCATGCTGGCGCACGCGGCGGCCGACTCCCCGTTCCGCGACGCGACGCGCTTTGCCCAGAGCCCCGAGGCGCTCGGCGCCGTGAGCACGGCTTCCATCGGCCGCTGGCAGCGCGACCTGGACTCGCGCGACCGGCACATCTTCAAGCGGATCGCCGGGCCGCTCCTGATCGAACTTGGTTACGCAAAAGGCGACGATTGGTAAGGACCATGCGTGGTCATCGCGCAGATTTCCGCGCCGACCTCGATCAGTCCTGCCGTCGGCGCTCGCCGGTCCACGGGTAACGGTCGATCGTCGCGCGACAGTCGCGCCAGTAAACGTAGTCGGGATCCGGCTTGCGCCAGTTCCCGTAGATGCGGCTCAGGATCTCTTCGGAACTGTCCGGGATCAGCCAGTTCCGGCCGTACAGCTGGAAGGGCACAAATCCGTGCGCGGGTACTTCGTTGACCAGCTCGGTCGGCGGCTTGCGCCGGTGAATGAACCAGCGCAGGTTGCCGCCGCTGCGCTCGAAACGGAAGAACTCATACTTGACGCCCTGGAACTTGAGTGCCCACTTCGTCGTCCGCCCGTCGTTGTTGACCTGCAGCCGGCGCAGCTGGAATCCGTTCGCGCGCAGGAGCTTCACTGCATCGAGAAACCGCGCCTCGTCCTCCTCCATGAACCCGAAGTCCGCATCCCGGTCCCAGACGATCGGCGCGCCGTCCCGCACGCAGCCCAGCAACAGCCCCAGGACAATCCAGTACCGACCTTCGAATCCGGATGCTGCGAGCAGCTCGTGGACCCGGAGCAGGCCGCGTTCGCGTCGCTCGGCGAGCGTGCCCCAGCGCAGCCGGTGAACGAATTCGCTCAGTTGGCGCACGCTGCCAGTATAGCGGGCTACAATCCGCCCATGAACACGGGTGGGCATCCGACCGAAGAGTCGGCGGCAGCCAAAGAGCTGAAGCAAGAGCTGCGCAACGCCTCGGCGTCCTTCCGAAAGAAGACTTCGCGCCACTTCCTTTCGACCAAGGACGTCATCTACTGCGCGTTCTCGACACCGGGGTTTTCCGTGGCCAGGGAAGAGGCACAGCGCGACGCGGCACGCCGGCTCGAGCAGTTCGGCCTGTCGCCGCAGGACTTTCGCGGCAGGAGCGTGCTGGACCTCGGCTGCAACAACGGCGCGATGCTGTTCCAGATCTCCAACTACGGGCCTGCCCGGGGGCTCGGCATCGAGTACGACCCCGAGAAAGTGGACCTGGCGCGACGCATTGCGTCGTTTGCAGGAATCGATTCCGTCGAATTCAGGGTCGGCGACCTGGACGCTCTCGAAGCCCGGGACATCGGTGGACCGTTCGATGTCGTGCTGTGCCTTGCCATCGAGGCCCACGTCCAGCGGCCGGATCATCTCTACCAG
The DNA here is from genome assembly GCA_963817195.1 of uncultured Gammaproteobacteria bacterium. GTDB lineage: Bacteria > Pseudomonadota > Gammaproteobacteria > Steroidobacterales > Steroidobacteraceae > SCUD01. The sequence goes on along the minus strand of CAWFNJ010000001.1, from coordinate 164,359 downwards.
CTCCTGGCGCAGGTCACGCGCGGCGTGCTTCTCTTCGAGGCGAACGCCTCGACCAAGCCGAAGTCGGTCGTTGCAGCCCTGGCCAAGGGTGGATTCAGCGCTATCCGGCACCTCGGCACCTGCGATGACGACATCGTGCCGCGCAACAATCGCCGGCCGATATTCCTGGCGCAGCACGACGACTCGTAGCCGCGATCAGTAAGCGCTCCGGTCCGTCAGGACGATGCGCGCGGTCTTGATGAGGATGCGGATGTCGAGCCCGAGCGACCAGTTCTTGAGGTATTCCAGGTCGTAGCGGACGCGCTTGCTCATCGTCTCGAGTTCCCGCGTCTCGCCGCGCAGCCCGTTGACCTGGGCAAGCCCCGTGATTCCGGGCCGCACCTTGTGGCGCAGCATGTAGCCGCTGACCAGCTTCCGATAGTGCTCGTTGTGCGCAACCGCATGCGGCCTCGGGCCGACGAGGCTCATGCTGCCGGCTAGCACGTTGAGGAGCTGCGGCAACTCGTCGAGCGAGGTCCGCCGCAGGAAGCGCCCGATGCGCGTGACGCGCGGGTCGTCGCGCGTCGCCTGCTGGATCACTTCGTCCTCGCACACCGTCATGGTCCGGAACTTGAAAACCGTGAACTCGCGGCCGTCGAGGCCGTAACGGCGCTGCTGGAACAGGACCGGGCCAGGCGACGAACGCCCGACCAGCAAGGCGATTGCTGCCATGAAGGGCAAGAGGAGCAGCAACAGTGAAGTGGCGAGCACCAGGTCGCTCGCGCGCTTCAGCACGCCTGCCATTCCGCAGAACGGCGTCTCCCGCACCGCCACGAACGGCATGCCGCGGATCTCGCCGAAGCGGGCCTGCATGAGATCGAAGGCCGACAGGTCGGGCACCAGGTAGACCGACGCCGTGGTGTCGCCCAGCACGTCGAGCAGCTCGCGGATGCGGGGATGGCGCGAGATCGGCAGGCAGACATAGATGACGTGGACCGTGTTGCGGCGCGCGTATTCCGGCAGGTCGGCGAACCGGCCGAGCAGCCTCGAGCGGCACTCGCGCGGCAGCCGCTCCACCCGGCGATCGTCGAAAAATCCCGCGAGCCCCCCAAGCCATGGCTCTTCCTCCAGGTGCGCAGCGAGTTCCCTGCCGATGCGGTTCGCGCCGACGATGACCTGGCGGCGACGGGCGGCTGCGCGTCGCATCAGCATGCCGGTCGCCTTGCGTGCCGCGACGTGGGCCGCGGCGAGCGCAAAGGGTGTTGCAATGAACCAGGCGACGATGACGTCCCGCGGGTACTGGTCGACGACTCGAAGCAGATGACCCGCGAGCAGCAGCAGGCCACCCATACAGGCCCACTCGATGGACCGGTGCCGCAGGATGCGGCCCCAGTCCGTGCCGCCATCGATGCGGTCGAGGCGGGGCCGGGTGATGAACTTGAAGGCCGTCGCGTAGGCGATGACGATGAGCGCGAACTCCGGCCCGCCAATGCTGTGCCCGTGGCCAAGGACCGCCAACAGGAGCGTCAAGGTGACTACGGCGGAGTTGAGGTGTTCCTTGACGAGCGCAACCGCCGGCGGTTCGCCCGCGCCGTGGCGCGCCCAGCCGGTCGCACTCGGCGATCGCGCCGGGAAGGCAACGGTCGCGCTGGAGCGCTGCGCAATGCGGGTGGCCTGGAGTGCGGACATCCTTATCCTCGGCTCAACACCGAGGAATCTATCGGATGCACCGCAGGATGCGCGCGGTATTGACATAACCGCACGCCAAATTTGTCGATCGTTCAATCGCCGGCGACTTGCGGCTCCGGGACTACTCGCGATCGAAGTTGATGCGCGTGCCCTTCACCGTCGATTCGACGAGTTCGAGCGCAACGGGTGGGCCCTTGCGGACCTTCAACAGCACGTCTTCGCCGTCATCCAGTTCGACCTTGTAGACGTCCTTGTCGAGCGCCTTCTTGAAGGTGTCGCGGATATCCCGGGCACAGCCGTCCTCGCCCCGCCCGTCCTTGATGCTCACCGGGACCTCGAACGCCGTGCCATCCTTGGGCGTGAACCGGAAGCGCAAGACGCCGTCATTGTTGGCACCTTCGCTCACCTGCAGGCGCCACTTGTTGGAGTAGTGGACCGCGGCGGCGGGCTGCGGCCGCCGGCGCTGCCGCCTCCTGGGCAGAAGGAGGACACCGGTCCGACACAGGCGATGAGGGCAAGGGCGAGGAGGCGCTGGGCGGTGGTCATCGTAATGGCTCCAGATTCCGGCTGGCGCAACAATATATCAGCGAGTTAACGTGCGTGCTCCTACGCCAACGGAAGACCGCCGTGACCCGACGCTCCGCCCGCCCCGCAATCGTCGCCCTCGTCCTGTCGCTTGGCGTGCTTGCATCCGCGCATGCCGGCCTCGACCGCCGCGAGCGCACGATCGCGCGCCACGTCGCAGAAGGCCAGCCCGCGGCCGAAGCCCTGCTGCAGCGCGTCGTGGACATCGAGAGCCCGACGGAAAACGTCGCCGGCGTGCGCGCGGTGGGCGATGCGTTCGCCGCGGAACTGCGGGCGATCGGCTTTCAGCACACGCTGGGTCGAATTGCCGCGCAGACATGAAGCGCGCCGGGCACCTCGTCGCAGAGACCGACGGCACGCGCGGCAAGCGCCTGCTGCTGCTCGGCCACCTCGACACGGTGCTGGCCGGCGAGCCGTTTCGCCGCGACGGCACGCGCGCCTACGGCACCGGCACGACCGACATGAAAGGCGGGATCGTCGTGATGCTGCAGGCGCTGAAGGCCCTGCATGCCGCCGGCGCGCTCGAGGACCGGCGCATCACGGTCATGCTCACCGGCGACGAGGAGGACGCCGGCATGCCGCTCGCCGTTTCGCGCGGCGCCGATGCTCGAGCTGGCTCGCAGCAGCGATGCTGCGCTCAGCTTCGAGGCCGCAGTCGACGGCACGGCCACGATCGGCCGCCGCGGCATCAACAGCTGGACGCTCGAGATGACGGGCGAGACCGGCCACTCGAGCGGGATCTTCGGCGCCGGAACGCGGCAACGGTGCGGTCTACGAGGCGGCCCGGATCCTGGCCGCATTCCAGGCCGAGCTCGGCGGCGAGAAGTACCTCACGATCAATCCCAGCGTGATCGTCGGCGGCACGAAGGCGGCGCTCGACGACTATCGCGGCACGGCCGAGGGCAAGACCAACGTGATCGCGCCGATCGCCGTCGCCCGCGGCGACATCCGCTACATCAGCCTCGAACAGGAGCGCTCGGCGCGTCGAGCGCATGCAGGCGATCGTGGCGCGGCACCTGCCGCGCACGGGTGCGACGCTGCGCTTCGACGACGGGGCCTATCCGCCGATGACGCCGACGCCCGGCGAACGAGGCCCTGCTGCAGGTGCTCGACGGCGCGAGCCGCGACCTCGGCCTCGGGCCGGTGCCGGCGCTCGATCCGGGCGAGCGCGGCGCCGGCGACATCGGCTTCATCGCGCACCTGCTGCCCAGCCTCGACGGTCTCGGCAGCGATGGCGGCGGAAACTCGCACGCGCCAGGCGAGTTCACGGGACTCGATGACGCTGACGCCGATGGCGCAGCGGGCTGCCGTCCTGATCTACCGCCTGAGCCGCTGAGTCGGCGCATGCCGGACAGCGGGCTCTGGTGGGAACGGCCGGACCTGCGCTATCGCGACGGACAGTCTCGAGTTCGGCGGCCGCGACCTCGCAACGCTGGCCGCCGACGGCACGCCGGCCTACGTCTATCGCGCGGGTCGGGTGCGCGAGAACCTGCTGCGGCTGCGGGCAGCGCTCGATGCCGCCGGCCTTGCCCACGACGTCTACTACGCGCTGAAAGCGAACCGCTATCCGCCGCTGCTCGACATCCTGCGGGCGCAGGGCGGCTGCGGCATCGACGCCTGTTCGCCCGCGGAGGTCCGGCTCGCGCTCGAGCACGGCTTCCGCGAGAACGAGATCTCCTTCACCGGCCACGCGGTGTCCGAAGCGGACCTCGAAATCCTTGCGGCCCACCCGGACGTACACGTCAACTGCGACGCGCTCAGCACCATCCGGCGGCTCGGCCGGCGATGCCCGGGCCGCCGGATCGGCATCCGCCTGAATCCCGGCCTCGGCGCCGGCTACAACGACCGGCTGCGCTATGCGGGCGCGAAGCCGACCAAGTTCGGCGTGTACCCGGACCGCTTCGAGGAGGCGGTCGCCACTGCCGCGAGATGCCGGTATGACGATCGACACGCTGCATTTCCACGTCGGCAGCGGCTACCAGGGCGATGCGCTCGACGTGCTCGACCAGGTCCTGCAGGCGCACGGCGGGGATCCTCGACGCGCACCCGGAGATCCGACGCCTGAACGTCGGCGGCGGCCTCGGCGTGCGCATGACGGAGTCCGACACCGGCGTGGACCTCGATCGATGGTCCGCGATCATTGCGCGACACGTCCTGCCGCGCGGCCTGCGCCTCGCGGTCGAGCCGGGCGACTATCTCGTGAAGGACGCGGGCCTGCTGCTGGTGCAGGTCAACACCGTGGAGGTCAAGGCGGGCACGCGCTTCGTCGGCGTCGATGCCGGGCTCGGCATCCTGAACCTGGTCCGCCTACTACGGCATCCCGTACGTCGTCGCGCCACTCCGGGTCCGGCCGGGAGCGGCGCGCGAGCGCGTGACGATCTCCGGAAACATCAACGAGGCCATCGACCTGCTGGCCGAGGACGTCGAATTGCCGGCGCTGGAGGAGGGCGACTTCCTGGCCCTCATCAACGTCGGAGGCTACGGATCGGCGGCGGCCTCCAATCACTGCATGCGCGGCGCTTACCGCGAGCTCCTGCTGCCGGGCGACGCGTGCGGCGACGAAGTGGACTAGGATTTCCATGCCATGACGGATAAATCGCGCCATCGCGATGACCGGGACGCCGTGCAGAAGCGCCGGCCGCCCGAGGAGCGGCGCGTGTCGATCCTGGGTGCGTTGTGGCGAGGCAGTTTCGCGCGCCGCCGTCTGGCTCCGCGGCGAGGCACCGACCGCCACCCGGTCATCACCGACTGGTTCCAGCCGCAATGGCTCGTTACTGCGATTGTCATCCTGCTCCTGTCTGCGGCGGATGCGCTCTTGACGCTCGAGCTCGTCGCGCGCGGCGCAAGCGAGGCTAACCCGCTGATGGAGCCGCTGGTGCATGGCTCGGGCCACGGCTTTGCGCTCTGGAAGTTCGGTCTGACGACGCTTGGGGTGGTCACGCTGACACTGTTTGCGAGGTATCGCATCCTCGGAGGGATTGCCGTGGGCAGCGTGCTGTACATCGTCTTGTGCGGATACCTGGTGCTAATCGGCTACGAGCTGTGGTTGCTGCGCAGGCTGACAGGCTGATTTCCGGCAGACATCGGCCACTGTGGGCGAAGGTCCGGGGCCTTCGCCCGACCCTCGTTCGGCTCGCGCGCGTGTCGTATAGTTGGCCCATGTCGAACCCGCCCGCACAATGGACCGGCAGGCGGTGCCCTCCGGTGCAGGGTCGCTGGTGGCGCGTCGCCGCGATCGCCCTTGCCTTCACGCTCCTGCCACCCACCGGCACGTCCGACACCGCCGGCGCGCCCGGGGCCCTCTCGCCGACCGGCCCTGCCGACGCGGCAACTCCCGCGCGCATGCGCCTGCTGTCGCAGGAGCAGTACTTCAATTCGCTCGGGTACGTGTTCGGGCCGGACATCTCCGTCGCCGCGCACTTCGCCCCATTCCGGCGCACCGACGGACTGCTCGCAAGCGGCAGCGCAAGCGCCGGCGTGACCGTTTCGCAGATGCAGGAGTTCCAGCGTACCGCGAGCTCGCTGGCCGGGCAGATCGTGAGCCCGGCCAACCGCGCCTATCTCGTTCCCTGCACGCCGCGCGACGACACCAAGGCCGATCGCGCCTGCGCGCGGGAATTCCTGCTGCCGGCGGGTCGGTTGCTGTTCCGGCGCCCGCTGGACAAGGCCACAGCCGACGCGATCGTGGCGCGCAGCGTCGAGGCGGCGGGCCAGCTGGATGATTTCTACGGCGGCCTCGCGGTGGCGCTCGAGGGACTGTTGATGGCGCCCCAGGCGCTGTTCGTCGCGGATCGGGGCTCGCCCGACCCGGCCCGGCCGGGCTACGCGCGGCTCGATGCCTACTCACTGGCGAGCCGGCTCAGCTTCTTCCTGTGGAACGCGGCGCCTGACGACGCGTTGCTGCGCGCCGCCGAGCAGGGCGAGCTCGACAGCGACAGCGGCCTGGCGAAGTCGGTCGACCGCATGCTGGCAAGCCCGCGGCTCGAGGCCGGCATGCGCGCCTTTTTCGACGACATGCTGCGGTTCGACGATCTCGCGGTGCTGGCCAAGGATCCCGGCATCTACCCGGTCTTCGGTGCGGAGACTATCGTGGATGCGCGGGAGCAGACGCTGCGTACGCTGGTCGATCACCTGCTCATCAGGAAGCGCGACTACCGCGACCTGTTCACGAGCCGCGATACGTTTGTGTCGCCGTCGCTGGCCGTCATCTACGACGTTGCGGCGCCGCCCGGATGGTCTGCATACACGAGCCCGCCGGACAGCCCGCGCGCGGGCCTGCTGACCCAGGTCAGCTTCCTGGCCGCACACGCCCACCCAGGACGCAGCTCGCCGACGCTGCGCGGCAAGGCGGTGCGCGAGTTGCTGCTGTGCCAGGCCGTGCCGCGCCCGCCGCCGAACGTGGACTTCTCGCTCCTCGAGGACGCGGACTCGCGCCTGAAAACCGCGCGTGAGCGCCTCGACGTGCACCGCACCAACCCGGTGTGCGCGGGATGTCACAAGATCACCGATCCGATCGGACTCGCCTTCGAGCACTTCGACGGAGCGGGCCAGTTCCGCGCCACCGAGCGCGGCGCGAGCATCGATGCGAGCGGCGCGCTCGACGGCAGCCGCTTTGATGACCTGGCCGGCTTGTCGCAGGCCATGCGCGACCATCCCCAGCTCAGCGCCTGCCTGGTCAAGCGTGTCTATGGCTGGGCCACCGGCGGACCCACGGAGCCCGCCGACAAGCCGATGCTGGAATGGCTCGGTGAGCGGTTCGCGGCAGACGGCTATCGCCTGCCGGACCTGCTGCGCACGGTGGCGCTGAGCAGCGCCTTCGCGACCATCCGGGATCCAGCGGCCGCAGACGCGGCTGGAGGGAAAGCACAATGATCCGCACCGCGAGACTTGCGCGACTCAGTCGCCGACGTGTGTTGAGGGGGATGCTGAACGGGGTCGCAGTCTCCGTTGGGTTGCCGCTGCTCGACTGCCTGCTGAACGACGGGGGCAAGGCGCTGGCTTCGGGCGCGCCGTTGCCGCCGCGTTTCGTCACCTGGTTCTGGGGGCTGGGCGGGAATTCCAGCATCTTTGTGCCGAAGAAGACCGGCGCCGACTACGACCTGCCCGAGGAGTTGCAGCCGCTCGAGCGCGTCAGGCAGCACATCAACGTGTACACGAACTTCAACGCCTTCCGTGATTCGGCGCCGAACCTCTGCCATTACAGCGGCTGGATCGTCTGCCGCAGCGGCATCGCGCCGATCGCCAGCGAGGACAAACCGGGCGAGACCATCGACGTCACGATCGCGCGCACGATCGGCCGCAGCTCGCGCTTTCCGACAGTCATGGTGACCGCGAACGGCGACATGCGCACCAGCTTCAGCTACGAGAACGCAAATTCGGTCAATGCCGCGGAGCCCTCGCCGCTCAACCTGTACGCGCGCATCTTCGGTCCCGGTTACCAGGATCCGAATGCCGAGAGCTTCACGCCGAGCGCGCACGTGATGGCACGCAAGAGCGTGTTGTCGGGCGTACTGGACCAGACCCGAGAGCTGTCCAAGGCGGTGGGAACCGAGGACCGGGCGCGGCTCGACCAGTACTTTACGGGCCTGCGCGACCTCGAGCGGCAGTTCGACCAGCAGCTCACCAAGCCCGAGCCGATTGCGGCTTGCCACCCGGTCGCGTCCCCGGGCCGGGATCCGCGTCCCGGCATCGACGCGGACATCGTGGCGCAGCGCCATCGCCAGCTGACTGACCTGATGGTGATGGCGCTGGTGTGCGACCAGACCCGCGTCTTCAATATGGCCTACTCAGCCGCATTCGCCGGCACCATCAAGCCGGGTTACGAGAAGCCGCACCACACCACCACCCACGAGGAACCGGTCGACAAGGAAGCCGGCTACCAGCCGATCGCCTCGTGGTTCGCGCGCCGCGCGATGGAGGAGTGGGCCTATTTTGTCGAAGCGTTCGCGAAGGTGCGCGAAGGCGACGGCACGCTGCTCGACAACACGCTGATCTACGCCTCGACCGACACCAACTACGCCCGCATCCACTCGATCGACGGCATCCCGATGTTCACCGCGGGACGTGCCGGCGGGCGCGTGCGCACGGGCCTGCATGTCGATGGCGGCGGGACGGCCGCGACGCGCGTCGGCTACACCGCCATGAAAGTGCTGGGAGTGGACGCGGCCTCGTGGGGCAGCAAGAGCAACAGCACCGCCAGCGAAGTTTCGGAGATCCTCGCGTGAAGTACGCGATCCGGGGACGGACCGCCGTCGCTTCCCTCGGGCTCGCTGTCACGCTGCTGGCCGCAACTGCCGCAGGCGCCGGCCCTGCCGAGCCCTACATCCCCGAAGCAATGCCGCCCGGCTTCCGCGTCGAAGTCAGCGAGCTCGACGGCCCCGTTTTCGCCGACGCGAAGGGCCGCACGCTGTACCGCTGGCCGTTCCGCAACATGCGCAACGGCGTTACCGGCGACGGCAACGGCGAGTCCAACTGCGCCGACACCGCGAGCACCGAGAGTGCGGGCCTGATGAGCCCTTATCCCGGCGGCCTGCTGCTGCCGGAACGCGATAGCCGTCCGAGCTGCCAGCAGATGTGGCCACCGGCTTTCGCTTCTGCCCGCGACCGGGCGGTCGGCCGCTGGACGGTGGTCGAGCGCCGTGACGGGCGCAGGCAATGGGCCTACGACGGTTCCGTGCTGTACACCTCCATTCGCGACCGGCGCCCGGGCGACGCGCTGGGCGGCGACAGCTACCGTCACCAGGGCGATGCGCCGGCGGTGCGCGAGCCGGTCCAGCCGAAACCCGACGTCCCGCCCGGCTTGGCGGTCAGCACCACGCTGCGCGGCCGCCTGCTGCATACGACGCGCGGGTACTCCGTCTATGCCTTCGACCGCGACACGGCGACACAATCCGCGTGCGATGACGCTTGCGAGCAGCGTTTCGTCCCGGTGCAGGCACCGGCTGCGGCGCGTGCCCACGGCGAATGGTCCATCTTCAACCGCGCCAGCGGCGAGCGACAGTGGATGTTTCGCGGCAAGCCGCTGTACGTCTACGCGGAGGATTCCCGTGTGCGCAGCTTCGCCGGCAGCGACGTGCCGGACTGGCGCAATGTCTACACGCAGGAGGCGCCGCCGCCACCCGCGGAGTTCACCGTACAGGACACGCCCTCGGGGCAGGTGCTGGCAGATGCGCACGGCCGCACCGTGTACAGCTACACCTGCGGTGACGATGCGCCGGACCAGTTGAGCTGCGAGCACCCCGCCGACACGCAGGTCTATCGCCTCGCGATGTGCGGTGGCGGCAGCGCCGAGCGCTGCGCACGCAACTTCCCGTACGTCGAGGCTTCCCGGGACGCGCGAATCGGCGGGCGGCTGTGGAGCATCGTCGCGATCGATCCCGCGAGCGGCCATTTCGCCGCCGGCGACCAGCGCGACGCGCTGCACGTCTGGGCCTACCGCGAACGCCCCGTCTACACCTTCGCCGGCGACGCGCAGCCGGGCGAGGTCAACGCCGACGGGCTGGGCGAATTCCAGTCCGAGCGCGAGGGATTCCGGGCATTCTGGTGGCGCGACGAGTTCTTTCGGCAATGACAGCACCATGAACCGCTACCCCGGATCGGCACTTCTTGCGGCGATCGCAACGCTCGGAGCGGCGGCGCCATGCGCCGCCGACAGCATGGCGCCCGAAGGCAACACCATCGCCTACGTGATGACCAACCTCTCGTGGGCACTGCAGTCGACCCCGGAGATGACCGAATGCCCGCGCGGCCTCAACGATGGCGTTCGCGAGCAGTTCAAGCTGCTGTTCCCCGAAACGGAAGGCCGCAAGCGCGCATTCGTCGACACCCAGTTGCGGCGCCAGGTCGAGAGCTATCACCCGACCGACGCACCGGACGCGCTGCCCTTCCTGGAGGGCGAAGGGCCGGTCGCGCCGGGCCTGGACCTGGACGGCGTGGACGGACCCGAGGACTTCATCAGCCCTGCGGGCGTCCGCGGCATCGACAACCAGATGCATCGCGCGCTCGGATGCATCGCGAACTATCGCGCGCCGGACGGTCCGATCCGCTTCTTCGAAGACGAGATGATCCTGCGCGAGAACTACAACCGCATCATCGTGCAGCTGACCGGCGTCGACAGCCTGGTCGACGACCCGGCGGTCGACGTGATGATCTTCCGCGGGCGCGACAAGGTCCTGGTCGATGCGGGCGGCCTGAAGGCGCTGCCCGGCGGCACGCAGCGTATCGATACGCGCTGGGGCAGCCGCTTCATCCGGCGCACGCGCGGGCGCATCGAGAAGGGCGTGCTTTCGACCGAGCCGGTTGACCTGCTGTACCCGTGGGACGCGTTCTACATGCCGACCGACCAGTACATGTGGAGTGCGCGGCTCGAGCTCGCGCTGACGCGCGAAGGTGCCGAGGGCCTGATGGCCGGGTACACCGACATCGAGACCTGGTACTTGCACATGCTGCGCAACTGGTCGGCGCACTACCAGAGCTACGGCAAGTCTTCCGGGCCCTCGATCTACAAGGCGATGCGGCGTCTCGCCGATGCCCAGCCGGATCCCGCAACGAATGCCAACCGCGCGATTTCCTCGGCGCTCGCTGCGAAGCTCACCGAAGTGCGGGTGCTGCCGTTCAGCGACACGGAACAGGCCGCGATCGCCGCCGCCAGGCCCGGCGGACCGTATCGCGGCATGCCGGTACCGCGCCCGGTCGAGGAAGAACTGGCCGAGACCCGGGGCATCACGCCGCCGGAATCGACCGAAGCACGACCAGGCAATCACTGACGCGAAACGAGGCGTTCATGGAGAAAGTAGTCGACGAGTTGCTGGGCCAGTTCGAGCACGGGCGGATCACGCGCCGGCAGCTGGTGCACATGCTGGCCCTCGGCATGACGGCCGCGGCCGCCGCGCCGCGCTCCAACGCTGCGACCGCGCCGCGCGGCGGGTTCAGGGCGATCGCCGTCAACCACATCTCCTTCGGCGTCGCCGACTACGCGCGGACCCGGGATTTCTACGCGGACCTGCTCGGAATGCAAGTCAGCGGGGACGACGGCACGCAGTGCTACATGAAGTTCGGCAAGGACAGCTTCCTGATCGCGCGCAAGGCGCAATCGCCCCAGGGCGGGCCGCTGGTCGATCACATCTGCTACACGATCGAGGACTGGGACAAGCAAGCGGTTGAGGCTGAGTTGCGGAGCCGAGGGCTGAACCCGGAACCCGACACCGACGAGAGCTTCCACGTCCGCGATCCGGACGGCTACCGCCTGCAGATCGGCAGCGCCCGGCTGATGTACGTGCCCTGATCCGTCCTCTCGAGAAGGAAAACCGACCGATGAAGCGAATCCTTGCTGCGCCGTTGCTCGCCCTCGCGCTGCTGCCGCTGGGCTCGCTTGCGGACGACCAGGACGTGATCGACTACCGCAGGAACATCATGGAAACGCTCGATGCGCAGGTGAGTGCCCTCGGCATGATCATGTCCGGCGCAATCCCGGACGACAACGTCGTGGCGCACATCGACATCATCGCGCAGACCGCCGCGACCGCGCTCAAGGCCTTCGAGCCGAAGGTCGAAGGCGGCGACAGCAAACCCGAGGTCTGGTCGGACTGGGCCGATTTCTCGGTGCGCATGAACGAGTTTGCCGAGAGGACGGCGGCGATGGCGAAGACCGCGCACGAAAAAGGCAAGGACGAGGCGCTGCTGCAGGCGGTCGACGCCCTGTCCTGCAAGCAGTGTCACGACGTGTACCGGGTCAAGAGGCCGAAAGCCCCCTAGGCTCCACATGCGCGCGCTGTGGATTGCCCTGGCGGCGCTCTCCTGCGTCGCTTCCGCCGACGAGCCATCCGCCGCCGCCGCGCGAGGCCGGTACGTCGCCACGGCCGCCAACTGCGTCAGTTGCCATACGCGCGAGGGCGGCGCCGCTTATGCCGGTGGCCGCCCGCTCGCGACACCGCTAGGCACGATTCACTCCACCAACATCACCCCGGATCGCGACACCGGCATTGGAGCCTGGACCGCGCATGACCTGAAGCGCGCACTGCGCGAGGGTATTGCCGCCGACGGCCGGCACCTGTTCCCGGCCTTTCCATACCCGTTCTACACGCGGCTGAGCGACCGCGACATAGCCGATCTGTATGCGTACCTGCGCTCGCTGAAATCCGTGCGCTACACCCCGCCCGACAACGACCCGGCGTTTCGCGTGCGCGGGATGATGGCGATGTGGAATGCGCTGAACCTCGACGCCGGCGCGTACCAGCCCGACCCGAAACGGTCGGCTGAATGGAACCGCGGTGCCTATCTCGTGCAGGGTCCCGGGCACTGCGGTGCCTGCCATACGCCGCTCACGTGGACTCTGGCCGAGCGGTCATCCACTCCGCTGCAGGGGGCCGTGATGCGCGACGAAGTCAAGGGCGGCGGGGTGCGCGACTGGTTCGCGGTCGACCTGCGCGTGACGAAGCAGGGACTCGGCGCGTGGACGACCGAGCAGCTCGTCGACTACCTCGGCAAAGGATCCAGCGCGCGTGCGGGCAGCTTCGGTCCCATGAATGCGGTGATCGCGAACAGCACGCGTCACCTCCGCAGCGAAGACCTGCACGCGATCGCGGTGTACCTGCAGAGCCTGCGCGGTGCCGACTACGCGGGGCAGACCGCGACTGTCGGTGCGCCGCACGCCGGCGCTGCGCTTTACGACGAGCACTGTCGCGAATGCCATGGCGCCTCGGGACGCGGGGGAATCTTCGACGGGCCGCCCCTCGCCGGCAGCGCGATCGTGCAGGGCGAAGACGCAGCCTCGCTGATCAACATCATCCTGCACGGTTCGGACAAGCCTGCGGGCATCGGCTCGACCACGTGGGAGACGATGCCTGCCTACGCCGAGCGGCTCGATGACGCAGAAATTGCCGCGCTCAGCGACTTCCTGCGCGCCAGCTGGGGCAATCGCGCGCCGCCAGTCGCGCCGGCAATCGTCGCGCGCCAGCGTTCGCCGTAGGCCGGTCGTCGGCCTGCCTTCGTCAACGACAGGAGGAGATGCGAGCTACGAAGGCGGACTGAAAGAGTCGCAGTGACCGGTTCGGTCGACCGCTCCGCTCAGGATCTGGCAGGCACCGCAGGCGCCGCCGGACGGATCGGCAGTAAAGAAGGCACAGTGCGCGCAGGACGTTGCGGCGTCCGCGGTCGTGCTGACGTAGTTCAGCGACGCACGCAAGGATTCGGAACCCGGTTCGACGCAGGCAGCGGCGGCACGCAGGCCCGGCGCGAACGCGACACCCAGCGGCACGGCACGGAACAACAACTGGCGGCGGGTCAGCCCGGTCATGGCGCGTCCCCTCCCTGTCCGGCGGAGGACCGGATAATACACGCGAACGTTCAGGCGATGCGTGCGCCCTGGCGCCGGAGCTCCGCCTGCAGCGCGGCCACATCGAGCCCGCGGAACGGCTTGTCGCGCTTCAGCGAGACGGCCGCGGCGGTGCCCGCTCCCTGGCCGCTCACCGTGCAGCACATCATGTTGCGTACTGCCGCATGCGAAACCCGATCTCCGCCGATGCAGCGGCCCGCGACGATCAGGTTCTCGACACCCTGAGGCACCAGCGAACGGTAGGGCAGTTGAAAGTACCGGCCGGTGGTCGGCAGGATCAGGAGCCCGTAGCCGTCGATGAACTCCGGGAAGATCCCGATCGAGTCCTCGAAGCGGCCCTGCTCGCGGACGTCGGACGCCGTGAGGTTGTAGAGCGCTCCGATCTTGCGCGTGTCGCGGATGCCGATCGTCATGCCGAAATTCCTGAGCTTCGCGTGCTCGCAGCCGGGCATGAACCGGCGCAGGGCCTCGATCGCGTGGATCGCCTGGCGCCGCCCATCGATTTCGCCGCGCGTGAGGTCGGCCGGATCGGTGCCGTCGACGGCCGGCAGGCTCACGAGATTGAGGTAGGTCAGGTCGCCCTGGTCGCTGACCGCGCCCCAGGTGCCGGCGATGGTTGCGAGCGAGGGCGGGATGATTCCCGCGGCCGCCGCCTGCTTAAAGGGCTTGCGCAGGAACGGCGAGAACAGCTCGTCTTCCTTGCCGGTCGTCTCGATGTTCCATTCGCCGTTGCCGATCCAGTCGCGGTAGGTTTGCGGGTCGGCCCTGACGGCCTCGATGAAGCGGCGCTTGTTGACGCCCGACATCGAGAACATGACGGACGCAGCCATCATCTCTTCGCGCGGGGTCTTGGCGACGGGAGCGCCCGCGCGCGCGGCGACGTCGGCGTCGCCGGTGCAGTCGACGACGCGGCGTGCGAGGATCGCCTCGCGGCCCGCCTTGCTCTCGGTGATGACGCCGCGGATCGCGCCGTCCTCGAGGATCGGCGCGACGAACAGGCGATGCAGCATCGGCTCGATGCCGGCTTCCTGCACGAGCGAATCGGCGACCCACTTGAACATTTCGGCGTCGAGGGCGTGGCTGATCGACTGCGGCTCCGGCATTGCGGCGCCCATCGCCTTGGCGCGCTCCTCGAACTCGATGCCGATGCCCTCGCTGTCCACCGTGCGCTCGTGGCGATACCAGGCGAAGCCCTCGACGCCGACCTGGGTGATGTTGCCGCCGAAGCAGCCGTGGCGCTCGAGCAGCGTCGTGCGCGCGCCGGCGCGGGCGGCGGCGAGCGCCGCTGCCAGTCCACCCGGGCCGCTTCCCACAACCAGCACCTCGGTCTCGTGGACGACGTCGACCTCGCGCGCGGGCTCGGCGACGCGCTTCATCGCCGCGCCGCTCGCCAGTCGATCGGTTTCACCTCCGGGACGACGACCAGCCACGCGACCAGACCGAACAGCGCCACGCCGCCGGAGAGGATCAACGCAGACGTGTAGTTGCCGTTTGCCTGCACCAGGTAACCCGTGACCACCGGGGCGGTCATGCCGGCGACGTTGCCGACCGCATTCTGCAGCCCCATCCAGCGTCCTGTCGCGCGCGGACCCGCAAAGGTCTGTGTCACGGACGGGTTCGCAGGGCTGTTGAGCCCGTCCAGCACGCCGGTCAGGAGCAGGATCGCGGCGGCGGCCGCGAGGCCCGTCACCTGGCTGCTGGCGATGAGGCACAGGCCGACGCCGGCGCTACTCGCGGCGAGCGCGGTCTTGTAGGCCCGGTTGAGGCTCGCGCCGCGCGCAACCCAGCGGTCGAGCAGCCAGCCGGTCGCGAGGACGCTGGCGCCGTCCGCGACGTAGAACGCGGCGGTCATCGGCGCCATCTCGGCGAGCGACAGCCCGCGCTCGTTGACGAGATAGAGCGGCAGCCAGGAAAACACGAAGTAAAAGGCATAGTTCGAGCAGAACGTGCCGATCATGCCGCCCCAGAGCGCGCGCTGGCGCAGGATCAAGGCATACGGCGGATCGTCGCCGGGCTGCGCGACCGGCGCGCCTGCCGCTCGCGCGCATCCAGCGCCGCCAGAAGAAGAGCCAGAGCGAGCGAGGCGCCGCCCATGACGAAGAACATCGCCCGCCAGCCGTACTGGAGCATGAGCCAGCCGCCGAGCAGCGCGCCGGCGGCGGGTCCGATCAGCGCGCCGAACTGCATCGTGGCCGTGGCGCGGGCGCGCTGCGCAGCCGCGACGTTGCGCGACAGCAGGCTGAGCGCGGACGGGTAGAAGGTCGCCTCGCCCGCGCCCATGGCGAGCCGCAGTACGACGAGCGCCGCGAGCCCGCCTGCAACGCCGGTCAAGGCAGTCGCGACGCTCCACAGCAGGAAGCCGCGGCCAGCACGCGCGCCGGGCCGAAGCGGTCCGCGCACCAGCCCATGACCGGCTGCAGCGGAGCGTAGGCCCAGTAGAAGAGCCCGAGCACCCAGCCGATCTCGCTCGCGCTGAGGCCGAGCTCCTCGCGGAGCAGGGGCGCCGCGACCGAGAGGCTGCCGCGGTCCGCGTAGTTGACGAGCAGCGCAACCGAAAGCAGCGCGACGAGGCCGACCGGCGCACGCGAGGAATGGGGGGAAGTGTCAATCAAACGTCCGCAATTAGTCGATCCGGCCGACTGGGGGTTACAGCAGCGGAACCAGCAGCAGCGCGACGATTTCGGCTAGGTCGCGACCAGCAGCAGCCACGGCGTGCCGATCACCAGGAAGACGATCATGCAGAACACCGTGGCGATCAGGCCGAGGCGGTAGAGCTCGGGCTGGGTCAGGTAGTTGCTGCCGACGAAGATGACGTTCTGGCTTCCGCCCTGCGGCGTGATCTGCGAAAAGTAGCTGCTGGCGAACAGCAGCGCAAAGGCCATCAAGGTCGGCGGTACCCCGGCCTGC
Organism: uncultured Gammaproteobacteria bacterium; assembly: GCA_963817195.1. Classification (GTDB taxonomy): domain Bacteria; phylum Pseudomonadota; class Gammaproteobacteria; order Steroidobacterales; family Steroidobacteraceae; genus SCUD01. The sequence continues at coordinate 147,867 of CAWFNJ010000001.1, read as the reverse complement.
ACGCCCACGCCCAGGAACACGTCAAACAGGGCCAGGATCTGCGCGGTCTGGCTGACGAACCCGTAGTGCAGCGCCACGTAGAGCACGAGCAGGACCACATAAGTGACGCGCCAATCGATTCCCGCCAGGAGGGAAGTCAGGTGCGCACCGACGTAGGCCATGAAGCCGAGCTCGTTGAGTTGGCCGCTCAATGCGAACAGCACGGCGAGCCAGAGGAAAGTCACTAGCGTATCGCCCTGCAGGCTGACGTCTTTCGGCGTGAGCACGCCGGTCACGAGCAGCGCGCCGAGCCCGGCGAACGCCACGGCGGTCAGGTTGAGCTTCAGTGGCGTGGCCAGGATCCACCCTGTCACCATGACGTGAAGATCACGGCCACGATTTTCTCGTCCCTCGACAGCCGCCCCAACTGACGCAGTGACTCGCGGGCGGCTGCCGGTGCGTCGGTCGTGCGGGTCTCGCCGGGCGGATACGCCTTGTAGATGACGAGCGGGAGCAACAGGATCATCGTCAGAACGGGAACGGACGAGGCAAGGATCCACGAACCGAAGCTGATCGTCACGCCATAGGGCGCTGCGAGCGATACGGCGATCGGGTTGCCAGACGTGGCCGTGAGCCACAGGGCCGACGAGACGCCCAGGCTCGAGATGCCGCAGAACATGAGGAATCCGCCCAATCGGCGCGTCTTGTCGTCGGCCGGCACCGAGCCGCCACCCTGGGCGAGGGCAAGCACGATCGGGTAGAGCACGCCGCCACGCGCGGTATTGCTTGGAAACGCCGGAGCGACCAGGGCGTCGGTCAGGAAAATGCTGTAACCGAGGCCGAGCGTCGTGCGCCCGAATGCCCGGACCACCAGCAAGCTGATGCGCTGGCCGAGCCCGCACTTGACGACCGCACTCGCAACCAGGAAGGCGACCACGACCAGCAACACGCTGGAGTTCGCAAAGCCGGAAAATGCCTTGACCGGGTCCAGGGTGCCCGACAGCACCGCAGCCGCGACTGCCAGCAAGGCGGACGTGAGGAGCGGAAAGGCATTCAGGATGACGGCGACAATGGCCGACGCGAAGATGGCAAAGAGATGCCACGCCTCGATCGTCAGGCCCGCCGGCACCGGGGTGAACCAGAGACCGAGCACGAGCGCAAAGGGCAGTGCCTTCTTGAGAAGCGAGCAGGGGACTGGTGACGACGGCATTCATGGATCACCCTGTCCCGCCGGCGCATCGGCGCTCACCCGTACCTGGCCCTTGAGGTCGTCCGCCCGGCCGCTCACGGCGCCGTCCTCGGATTCGACCATGTATTTCCACTCGAAGCTGTAATTCGCCGGTCACGCCGGCGTAGCGGCCGGTGCCGCCGCGGATCGTGCCGAAGATGCGATTCCCGGTCGCCTTCGTGTCGCCTCTCCAGGTCGCTGAAGACCTGATCGCCGCGCTCGTCGGTCCAGACGCTTCGCCCCAGCATGGTGGCGCGGTCGTCGGAAAAACCGATGACGCGCGCCCGAAAGCCGACGGCGGGCCGGTGTTCTCCGCTGAGTACCACCGAGCCGTTCAGGTCGAAGACCGCGGCCTCGTGTCCGGGTCCGAGCTTGAGGGTCCGCTTGAGACCGGCCGCAGACCAGCTGCCCTCGAAGCTCCTGACTTCACCCTGCGGCTGCACCGCCCGGCGACGGATCGCCGGATTGAGTGCAGGCTGCGGCCAACAGGAGTATTGCGATCGACACGAAGCATCGCGGAATCCGGCACATCGAATCGCGCGAAGACAACATCCGTTGAACCCCTCGACGGTGCGCGGCGGACTTCCTTGCGCGTACCTGAGTGCGACCGTGCGCTGATGCTAGTCGCTTTGCGTCCTACTTCCAATTCGCAGCGCCAGCGCCTCGACACATCCAATTTGCGAGGCGGGCAATTTGCCTTGCGCGTGGCCGGCTGGGTTTCGCCATTGGAATGCGTCATTGATCTGTTGAGAAAACATGAGGTTGTTGGCACTTCCTCACAAGGGGGATTTGGTACTGGACGCCTTGCACGATCTGGTTTCCTTGCAGCGGCAGCGGCCACGTCGGCAGCGACCGTGAACTGTCATTCTGGAGTAGCATACGGTTCACATAATTCGCTCGACAGCATGAGGTAGTGCAGCGGCCCTGTGTCATTGCTCTGGCCCTGCCCGCGATCTGACTCACCAAGGAGCGGACTCAAATGGCGACCGAGACAGAAGTTGGCTTTGCAAGCGGCCTCGCGGCCTCACTCGGACTGACTAAGGAGACGACTGGAATGACGAGCGCGACAGATATCGGGAGCACAAGCAACCTCGCGACGGTGCTTGCCGCGGCCAGTTCGCGTATCGACCAGTGGAGCCAGCTCAACGCGCTGGCCCGCGCATGGGCGACGGCTGGATCCGGGAACGCGCGCGCCACGAAGCTGCGCAGCGATGCGGCCAGCCAGTTCGCGGCGCTTGCCCGCATCGAGCATTGCTGGGCGTACCCTGGGCGTCGGCTCCTGGCCGGCATCAGCGAAGCGCTCGACGGCGGCGATGCCGCGGTGTTCGCGCGGCTCGTGCAGAAAGTTTCGCGGGCGCTGCTGTCCGGGGACTTCCGCCGCGACGAGTCCGCCTGGGATGCGGGCAGCCAGGGCGACAAGCGGGTACTCGACCTCGCGCCGCCGGATGTCGATTCCGGCTCGGCACAGAAACCCTACTTCGAAGTGCTGATGGTGACGCCGACCGAGCCGTCTGCCTGGGAGAACTCTGCAGAGGAGATCCGGAGGCTGCGCAGGGTCGAGGACGCGTTTCACTATGAAACGGTCCACGTCGGCAGCCTCGAGGACGCGATGCTCGCCGTCATGGTCAACGACGGGTTGCAGGCCGTCGTGCTGGTGGACGGGTTCCAGCTCGCCTCGCGCCATGACCTGCCGGACCTCAAGGCATTTCTCGCGCGGCACGTCACCTTCGACACGTCGAACATCGAGCCGGGCCTCATGGCCACGGCGCTCGCGAAAGGCATCAAGAACTACCGGCCGGAGCTCGACATCTACCTGATGTCGGACCGGACCGCGGAGAGCATCGCCGGCAGCGAAGAGGCGGCGCCGGTCCGGCGCATGTTCCATCACGTCGAGGAGCCGATGGAAATCCACCTGTCGATCCTCGACGGCATCAAGGATCGCTACGAGACGCCGTACTTCGACAACCTCAAGAAGTATGCGCAGCGGCCGATCGGCACGTTCCACGCGCTGCCGATCGCGCGCGGCAAGTCGGTGTTCCGCTCGAACTGGATCCGCGACATGGGCCAGTTCTACGGCGCGAACATCTTCTTCGCCGAGTCCTGCGCCACGTCCGGCGGCCTCGACAGCCTGCTCGAGCCGACCGGCAACATCAAGAAGGCCCAGGAAAATGTCGCGCGTGCCTTCGGTGCGCAAGCGCGCCTATCTCGGGACCAATGGCACCTCGACCTCCAACAAGATCGTGGTGCAGGCGGTCTGCAAGCCGGGCGACATCGTGATCGTGGACCGCAACTGCCACAAGTCGCACCACTACGGGTTCGTGCTCTCGGGCGCGCAGCCGTACTACGTGGAGGCCTATCCGCTGACCCAGTACTCGATGTACGGCGCGGTGCCGCTCAAGACGATCAAGAAGGCGCTGTTCGACTGCGCGGCCGAGGGCAAGCTCGACCGCGTCAAGGTCATCGACCTGACGAACTGCACCTTCGACGGCCACATGTACAACCCGCGGCGCGTGATGGAGGAGTGCCTCGCGATCAAGCCGGACCTCGTGTTCCTGTGGGACGAGGCCTGGTTCGGTTTCGCGCGCTTCAACCCCTTCCATCGCCGCCGGTCCGCCCTCGGCGCGGCCGCCGTGCTGAACGAGCGCTACAAGAGCGCGGCGTACCGGGCAGAGTACGACGCCTGGAAAAAGAAGCACCCGAAGATCGACCCGAAGGATCCCAAGTCGCTCGACATGCCGCTGCTGCCCGACCCGGACCGCGTGCGCATCCGCGTCTACCAGACCAACTCGACGCACAAGTCCATGTCGGCATTCCGGCAGGGCTCGATGATGCTCATCTGGGACGAGGACTTCCACCATGTCGAGGGCACGTTCCAGGAAGCCTTCCTCGCCCACACGTCGACGTCCCCGAACCTGCAGCTGATCGCCTCGCTCGACCTCGCCCGGCGCCAGATGGAGCTCGAGGGCTATGCGATGACGATGCAGATGACCGAACTCGCGATCCGGCTGCGCAGCGCCATCAACACGCATCCGCTGATCTCGAAGTACTTCAAGGTCGCGACACCCGAGGAAATGGTGCCGGCGGAATTCCGCGCCTCCGGGATCAAGGACTACGGGCCGCCGCATTCGACCTGGTCGGCCGTGCTCGACGCCTGGGACAAGGACGAATTCGCCCTCGATCCGACGCGCCTCACGGTGATCTGCGGCTCCGCCGGCTTCGACGGCACCCAGTTCAAGGGAATCCTGGCCGAGCGCTTCGACATCCAGCTCAACAAGACCTCGCGCAACAGCGTGCTGATCCAGACCAACATCAACAACACGCACAGCGACGCGGCGCTCCTGATCAAGACGCTGGCCGACCTGTCGCGCGAAATCGAGCAGCGGCTCGCGCAGGACGGCAAGGAGGGCAAGGACGCTTTCGCCGCCCGCGTCAAGTCGCTGATGACCGACGTGCCCGACCTGCCCAACTTCAGCCGCTTCCACGATGCGTTCCGCGAGAACGCCAAGTCGGTCAGCAACGAGGGCCACATGCGCCCGGCGTTCTTCATGGCCTACGACGAGGCGAACTGCGAGTTCGTCAAGCTCGCGAGCAAGGACATCGACGATCGCCTGAAGAACGGGCCGGAGATGGTGTCGGCCAACTTCGTGATCCCGTATCCGCCGGGCTTTCCGATCATGGTGCCCGGGCAGGTGATCACCGCCGAGACCATCACCTACATGCGCAAGCTCGACGTCAAGGAGATCCACGGCTACCAGGCCGCGAAGGGAATCAAGATGCTGAAGCCGGCGGCCTTGAAGGCGCGTCCGGCGGCGGCGACCGATCGGTAAGTCGATAGGGCCGGACGTGGTACCGGCGTGCGATTGACCTAACAACGGAATTCCGGGAGAGGTTCATGCAAGCGTTTTTCCAGTTCCTGCAGGCGAATCCCTACATCCTGCTGTTCTTCACCGTGGGGATGGCGGTGTGGGTCGGCAAGGCGTCCGTCAAGGGCTACGGGCTCGGCATGGTGGCCGCGGCCGTGGTCGTCGGTGCGGCGCTCGCAACCTGGGCGTCGACCTACGGCGTGAAGCTGCAGCTCGACAACTTCGCGAAGTCGCTCTTCTATTACCTGTTCATGTACGGCGTCGGGCTCCGCGTGGGCCCGGCCTTCTTCAACAGCCTGAAGAAGGACGGCCTGAAGTTCACGATCCTCGCCGTGGCCTGCGCGTTCATGGGCCTCGCGCTGGTGGTGGGCGTCTCCGGCATGCTCGACCTGCCGGCCGGCGCGGCCGGCGGCATCCTGGCCGGGTCGCAGACGATGTCGGCGGCCATCGGCACGGCCGAGATGGCCGTGACTCAGGGTGCCTACAAGATCCCTGACGGCACGACCTCCGAGCAGGTCACCGCGATGATCGCCCTCGGCTACGGCGTGACCTACATCTGGGGCACGGTCGGCATCATCCTGATCTGCAAGTACCTGCCGCGGTGGTGGGGCATCGACGCCCGCAAGGCGGCCAAGGAGTACGAGGCCGAGTTCGGCGTCGCCAATGTGGACGACGCCGGGCTCTCGGGCTACCGCCCGGGAGGCGTGCGCGCCTATCGCCTGGACAACAAGGCGGTCGTGGGCCAGAGCATCGCGAAGTTCCGCCAGTCGCATCCGCAGTACCGCATCGTGAACGTCGTCCGCAATGGCGAGAAAATCGACGTAGATCCGGCCACCGTGCTGCAGGCCGGCGACTTGGTCGCTGTCGGCGGCAAGCTCGAGGACCTGACCAGTAACCTTGGACTGATCGGACCCGAGGTCCCGGAAGCAAAGGCACTCAGCATTCCGCTCGACCAGGCGGAGATCCTCGTCGCTGAACAAGGAGGTCGAGGACCGCGCGCTGAAGGACTTCCGGCAGGAGGACTTTGCCGGACAGATGCAGGTCGTGCGTCTGGAGCGTTCCGGCGAGGCGATCCCGGTCGGCGCCGAGACGAAGCTGCAGCGTTTCGACGTGCTGTTCGTGGCAGGCCTCAAGGCCGCGGTCGACAAGGCGGTCGCGAAGCTCGGCAAAGTGGCGCGGCCGAGCACGTCGACCGACCTCCTGACGCTCTCGGCTGGCATGGTGCTGGGCCTGCTGATCGGCCAGATCAACGTGCCGGTCGGCGACTTCTCGGTCGGCCTCGGCAATGCCGGCGGGCTCCTGCTGTCGGGCATCCTGGTGTCGTCGGTGGTGTCGCGGCTGCGGTTCTTCGGCAGCACGCCGAACGCCGCGCGCAACATCCTGGAGGACCTGGGACTGGTGACCTTCATCGCGATCGTCGGCATCAATGCGGGCGCGACGCTGCTCGAGCAGCTGACGGGCGACATCGCGTTGAAGATATTCATTGTCGGATTCATCGCGAGCACGCTCCCCCCGATCATCACCTGGGCCATCGGCCTGCACATGATGAAGATCAACCCGGCCGTGCTGATGGGTGGTGTTGCCGGTGCGCGGTCGCACTCGGGACCGGCGCGCGAAGCGTCGAAGGAGATCGACAGCAGCGTGCCGTGGGTCGGGTTCCCGGTCGGCTATGCGGTGTCCGGGGTGCTCTACACGATCTTTGGCTACTTCGCCATGGTGCTTTCGCAGTGATCGGCGGTGTCGTCGCATAGGAGGTGCCAAGTGGACAAGTCGCTAGATCAACCCCGACGCGCCGGTGGTACGGCTACACCGGCGTGGCTCGCTGGAGTGGCCGGTGCAGGACTGCTGACACTGATGGCCGGCAACGCCGGGGCGCAGGCGACGCCTGCGCCGGCTACAGCGCCGGATCCCGAGGTCGACCCAGCGCTGACCTCGGTCGAACAGGGCCAGACGCCGCTCGACGTGAGCTTCGAGAGCGAGGAGGACCGGCGCGACCGCATTCGCGAACAGCGGCGCCAGGCGTTCGCGGACACCGACGTTCGACGTACAGGGTCGCTCGTTCCTGCTCGATCGCGACAAGTACGATGACACCGAGAGCTACGCCTGGGCGATCGGCGGATCTGCCGGCCTCAAGACCGGCTATTTCCGCGACCGCTTCGCTTTCGGCCTGACTGGCTACACCTCGCAGCCGGTCGATGCCCCGGATGACAAGGACGGCACGCTGTTGCTGGCGCCCGGCCAGGAAGGCTACTCGGTTCTCGGCGAGGCCTACGTGCAGGTTCGCCTCACCGACGGCATCAACATCAATGCCGGTCGCAAGGGCTTCGATACCCCTTATATCAACCGCAACGACAGCCGCATGACGCCGAACACTTTCGAGGCCATTGCGTTGCAGGGCATTGCTGGCGACAAGGAAACCGGCGAGTGGCGTTTCGGGGCCGGCTATTTCGATGCGATCAAGGAGCGCAACTCCGAAGATTTCGTGTCCATGTCGGATGATGCGGGGGCTCCCGGCGACGTCGACAGTGGAGTCTATACCGCCGGTGCCAACTACAGTCGCGGCCCGATGTCCTTCGGTGCAATCAATTACTACAGCGACGACATCATCAACATCTTCTACACGGAAGCGAGTTACAAGGTCGCACTCGCGGAGAAGCGCGAGATTCGGCTGGCAGCGCAATACTCCGACCAGCAGGCCGTCGGCGACAATCTTCTGCAGGGCGCCGACTTCTCAGCCGACCAGATCGGCCTGAAGGCCGAATACGCCGTCGGCCCGGCGCTCCTGACAGCGGCGTACACCACGACTGGTGATGGCACCAACATGCAAAACCCGTGGTCCGGTTACCCGGGCTACACCAGCGTGCAGGTCGAGGACTTCAATCGGGCAGGTGAGGACGCGTGGATGCTCCGCGCCGGGTACAAGTTTCCCACCGTGCCGGGCTTCAGCGTCTATGGACTCTGGGTCAGCGGATCGAACCCCGACTCGCCGACCGATTTCGCGCGCGACGAGTACAACCTGAACCTGCAATGGTCGCCGGAAGCCGGTGCCCTGAAGGGCCTGATGCTCCGGTTGCGCTACTCACACGTCGAGCAGGACAACGGCACGGAACTCGACGACTTCCGGTTGCTGGTCTTCTACGACCCGCCGAAGCTGTAACGGGTTTCTGATCGTCAGCGACTGCCAGGGCCGCCACGGTAGGTCAGCCAGGGTGGAAAGGCCCAACCGAACCGCAGAGCCGTCACCCGGAAGGCGGCAACCAAGACGATTGAAGCGATCGCGATAGAGGTGGGAGGCAGGTTCGTTCCGCTGCGTAATGCAAGATGCAGCAGTCCTCCGGCCAGGACCGGCGTGATGTAGATCTCGCGCCGCATCAGCACCGTCGGGTGGCCGGTAATTACGTCGCGTAACAGTCCGCCGCCAATCGCGGTAATGACACCCATGACCAGCGCGATGCCAGGATCGTGGCCGAGTAGCAGCGTTTTTTCAGTCGCGAGGATTGCGAACATCGCCGTCGCGATGCCGTCAAGGTAGAGCAGGACCTGCTCGGTTACCCGAGCACGACGCTCCATGAAAAACGTCAAGACTGCAGCGGCAGCGGCGACCACCACTGTCAGCGGATCCTCGATCCAGAACACCTCGACATCCAGCATCAGGTCGCGCAGTGTGCCGCCGCCGACTGCGGTCACGATGCCGATGATGACGAGGCTCAGCAGATCCATGTCCTGTCGCGCTGCCGCAAGTACGCCGGTGGCGGCAAAGATGGCCGCACCGCCGAGATACAGAAGCTCAAGACTGTTCACTGGAGCCGGTTTCCTCGTGCATTACCGCTGAGCCCCACAAAAGCCAAGGCCCCCGTGCGGGGGCCTGGGAGAAAAAAGCTGCGTCCCATTCAGAGCAGCGGCACCAGCAGCAGCGCCACGATGTTGATGATCTTGATCAGCGGATTGATCGCCGGGCCCGCGGTGTCCTTGTAGGGATCGCCCACGGTGTCGCCGGTGACCGCCGCCTTGTGCGTGTCGGAGCCCTTGCCGCCGAAGTTGCCTTCCTCGATGTACTTCTTGGCGTTGTCCCAGGCGCCGCCGCCCGTGCACATCGAGATCGCGACGAACAGGCCCGTGACGATCGTGCCGATCAGCACGCCGCCGAGCGCGCGGATGCCCGCGCCGGGGCCGAGCAGGACAGTTCATGCCGAAGCCGACGATCACCGGGACCAGGATCGGCAGCAGCGACGGCACGATCATCTCCTTGATCGCCGCGCGGGTCAGCATGTCCACGGCCCTGGAGTAGTCGGGCTTGGCGGTGCCCTCCATGATGCCCGTGATCTCCTTGAACTGGCGACGCACCTCGACCACGACCGAGCCGGCCGCGCGGCCGACGGCTTCCATCGCCATCGCGCCGAACAGGTAGGGCACCAGGCCGCCGATGAACAGGCCGATGATCACCGCGGGGTCGGACAGGCTGAAGACCTCGCAGCTTGCCCGCGATCTCGAGGTTGTGCGTGTAGTCGGCGAACAGCACCAGCGCGGCGAGGCCGGCCGAGCCGATCGCGTAGCCCTTGGTGACGGCCTTGGTCGTGTTGCCGACCGCGTCGAGCGCGTCGGTGATCTTGCGCACTTCCTTCGGCAGGCCGGCCATCTCGGCGATGCCGCCGCCGTTGTCGGTGATCGGGCCGTAGGCGTCGAGCGCGACGATCATGCCGGTCATCGACAGCATCGCGGTCGCCGCGATCGCGATGCCGTACAGGCCCGCGAACGTGTACGCGCCCCAGATCGCCGCGCAGATCGCGAGCACCGGCAGCGCGGTCGACTTCATCGACACCGCGAGGCCCGCGATCACGTTGGTGCCGTGGCCGGTCTGCGAGGCCGCCGCGACGTAGCGCACCGGCTTGAACTCGGTCGCCGTGTAGTACTCGGTGATCCAGATCATCGCGGCGGTCAGGCCGAGGCCGATCAGCGCGCAGAAGTACAGCGGCATCGCCGCGTCGCCGAGCATCGACTTGCGTGATCGGGTAGAACGCGATGGCCGCGATCAGGCCGGAGACGATCACGCCGCGGTACAGCGCGCCCATGATCTTGCCGCCTTCCTTCACCTTGACGAAGAAAGTGCCGACGATCGAGGCGACGATCGAGACCGCGCCGAGCACCAGCGGGTAGAGCACCGCCGCGTCGCCGAGGTCCTTCATCATGAGCCCGGCGAGCAGCATCGTCGCGACCACGGTCACGGCGTAGGTCTCGAACAGGTCGGCGGCCATGCCGGCGCAGTCGCCGACGTTGTCGCCGACGTTGTCCGCGATCACCGCGGGGTTGCGCGGGTCGTCCTCGGGGATTCCGGCTTCGACCTTGCCCACGAGATCGGCGCCGACGTCGGCGCCCTTGGTGAAGATGCCGCCGCCGAGGCGCGCGAAGATCGAGATCAGCGAGCCGCCGAAGGCGAGGCCGACGAGCGCGTGCAGCGCGTGGTCGCCGTCGCCGGTCGAGCCGCATCATGATGCCGTAGTAGCCGGCAACGCCGAGCAGGCCCGAGGCCGACGACGAGCAGTCCCGGTGATCGCGCCGCCGCGGAACGCGACCTGCAGCGCGGGATTGAGGCCGACGCTCGCCGCGTGCGCGGTGCGCACGTTGGCGCGCACCGAGACGTTCATGCCGATGTAGCCGGTGGCGCCGGACAGGATCGCGCCGATCGCGAAGCCGACCGCCGTGTACCAGTCGAGCGCGAGGCCGAGCACGACGAACAGCAGCACCCCGACGATCGACGATCGTCGTGTACTGGCGGTTCGAGGTAGGCGCCGGCGCCCTGCTGGATCGCGGCGGCGATCTCCTGCATGCGGGCATTGCCCGCGGGCTGCGCGAGGATCCAGCGGGCCATGAAAACGCCGTAGAGGATGGCGACCACGCCGGCCCCGATCGCGAGCCAGAGCGCTGCTTGCATCGACATGAAATGACTCCCTGGAAACCCGGAATTATACCGTGAAAACCGTGCTGAGCCGCTTGCGGACGCGCGACGCCCTTCAGTGTCGCGTAGCGCGGGATGCCTTTTTCATAAGGCGGATAGGACTCGCCGCCGATCAGCGGCTCGAGGTAGCGGCGCGCCGCGGCCGTGATGCCGAAGCCGTCCGCGGTGATGAACTCGCGCGGCACCATCTTTTCCCGGTTCGCGACCGCCTCGATCGCGACCGAGGTGATGTCCCAGCGGTACGGCTTCGAGGACTTGCGGCGGATGACCGGCATCACCGCGTTCTTGCCCGGCGAGCGCGAGCTCGACCGCGGCCTTGCCGACGGCGTAGGCCTGTTCGACGTCCACCTTCGAGGCGACGTGGCGCGCGGCGCGCTGCAGGTAGTCGGCGAGCGCCCAGTGGTACTTGTAGCCGTGCGCCTGCTTGACCATCTGCGCGAGCGTCGGCGCGACGCCGCCGAGCTGCACGTGCCCGAACGCGTCGCTTGCGTGCCCATGTCGGAGAGGAACTTGCCGTCCGCGTCGCGCACGCCCTCCGAGGCGACGACGACGCAGTAGCCCTTCGCGTCCACCGTCGCCTTGACGCGCGCGAGGAACTTCTCGCGGTCGAAGGCGATTTCCGGGAACAGGATGATGTGCGGCGGGTCGCCGGCCTTGCGCGCGGCGAGGCCGCCGGCGGCGGCGATCCAGCCCGCGTGGCGACCCATCACCTCGAGGATGAAGACGCGTGTCGAGGTGCGCGCCATCGAGGCGACGTCGAGCGAGGCCTCGAGCGTCGACACCGCGACGTACTTTGCGACCGAGCCGAAGCCCGGGCAGCAGTCGGTCACCGGCAGGTCGTTGTCGACCGTCTTCGGGATGCCGATGCAGGCGATGGGGTAGCCGGTCTGCGCGCCGAGCTGCGAGAGCTTCAGCGCCGTGTCCATCGAGTCGTTGCCGCCGTTGTAGAAGAAGTAGCCGATGTCGTGCGCGCGGAACACCTCGATCAGGCGCTCGTACTTCGCGCGGTCGCGCTCCAGGTCCTTCAGCTTGTAGCGCGCCGAGCCGAAGGCGCCCGCGGGCGTGTGCCGCAGCGCCCGGATGGTCGCCGCGCTCTCGCGGCCGGTGTCGATCAGGTCCTCGGTGAGCGCGCCGACGATGCCGTCGCGGCCCGGCGTACAGGTTCGCGATGCGGCTCCTGTGCCTGCGGCAGGTCTCGATCACGCCCGCGGCGGTCGCGTTGATGACGGCGGTCACGCCGCCCGACTGCGCATACAACGCGTTGCGCGGCCCGGGCTTCGGTGTTCCTGCGTCCTTTCATGGGGGGCGAAGCATAGCCGATCCCCGCGGTTTGACGCGACCTGACGCCGCGGGCAGGATGGGCGCCCCGGAACGGGCCAAAGCCCGCGAAGTCAAGGCTTTTCTATGCGGCTAGTACTGCTCGGCGCACCCGGGTCGGGGAAGGGCACGCAGGCGCAGCGCCTGCAGGCGCGCCGCGGCGTGCCGCAGGTGTCCACCGGCGACCTGCTGCGCGAGGCCGTGGCCGCAGGCACGCGAGCTCGGCCGCGCGGCCAAGACCGTGATGGACGCCGGCCAGCTCGTCGACGACCGCACCATGCTCGGCATCATCCGCGAGCGGCTCGCAAGGCCGGACGCGAAGCGCGGCTTCATCCTCGACGGTTTCCCGCGCACGATCGTCCAGGCGGACGGCCTCGCGGACCTGCTGTCCGAGATCGGCCAGCCGGTCGACGCGGTCGTGCTGTTCGACATCGATCCGGAAGTCTGCTCGGCAGGCGGCTCGCGGGCCGGCGCAGCTGCCGCCGCTGCGGCCGCGTGTTCCACGTCGAGTCGAACCCGCCGCGCCGCGGGCGACCGCTGCGTCGACGGCGGGCCGCACGACCTGTTCCAGCGGCCCGACGACAACGACGAGACGGTGCGCAAGCGGCTCGCGGTCTACCGCGAGCGCACGCAGCCGCTCATCGACTACTACGCGAAGCAGGGGCTGCTGCGCCGCATCGACGCCGACGGCAGCCTCGAGGACGTCGACGCGCGGCTGGAGAACGCCATCCGGCGGTAACGCACCAGGGCGGGGAGTGTCCTTTAGAAAAAAGGAAGGTAGCCTTCGTTTCCGGAGTCAGTTTCACCGGAAACGAAGGTACCTTCCTTTTTTCTGAAAGGTCACTCCCCGCCCTAGTGCATTGCCGCCAGCAGGCGTTCCCCGACGACCTCGCGGCGCCACCCGCGCAGCGCCGGCACGTCGCGATCGCCGCGTGCGAGCGCGGCGAGTTCGCGCCGCGTCGCGAGAACCTCGGGCTGGATGACGAGCTCCGCCGCGATCTCGCCGAGCCGCTTCTGCAGAACCTTCTGCAGCTGCACCTGCTCGGGCCGGGACGCCCCGCGCCGTCGCTCGTCGCGAGCGCGGCGCTCGGCCGGCGGCGCTGCGGCGATCGCCGCGAGCAGTTCGTCCGCGGCGCGAGTGGCGGTGCCGGGCGGTACGGCGGCGACGCGCGCAAGCGCCTCGCGCGTCTGCGGCCGTGCCACGGCGAGCTCGAGGATCGCCGCGTCAGGCAGGATCCATCCGCGCGGCAGGTCGCGCGCCATCGCTCGGCGCTCGCGCCAGGCGGCGAGCGTAGCGCGCCGCGGCGAAGGCCGGCGCGTCGAGTCGCTCGAGGCCCTTGAGTCGGCGCCAGGCGTCCTCGGGCTCCACGCGGTAGAGCGAGATGTCGCGCAGGCCGGCCGACTCCTCGTCCAGCCAGCCGCGGCGGCCGGCGGCCGAGAGCCGTTCCTCGAGCGCGGCCGCGAGCGCGGGCAGGTAGCGAACGTCGTCCGCCGCGTAGGCGAGCTGCTCGCGCGACAGCGGGCGGCGTGCCCAGTCGGTGCGCGCGTGGCCCTTCGCGAGCTCGACGCCGAGCAGCTGCCGCACGAGTTCCGCGTAGCCGACCTGCGCGGGAAAGCCGAGGAGCGCCGCGGCCTGCTGCGTGTCGAAGACCGGGGCGATCGGCTCGCCGGTGAGCGGCAGGAGCGCCTCGATGTCCTGGCGCGCGGCATGCACGAGCTTGCGGCGCCCGGCGTCCGCCAGCTCGCGGGCGAGCGCGCCGCCGTCCGGGATCGCGAGCGTGTCCACGAGCAGGATCTCGCCGCCGATCGTGGCCTGGACCAGGCAGAGCCGCGGGTAATAGGTGCGCTCGCGCACGAACTCGGTGTCGAGCGCGAGCGACGCGCCCGCCGGCCACGCAGCGACGCGTTCCTGGAGCGCCACGGGATCGCGGATTGGAGTTTCGCCGGCGGTCATCGCCACCTTATTATGCGCATGCCGCCATCGCGACCGGCACTTGCTGTATTCGTTGAGCGCGTTCCAGATCGCCCTGCTGCGCAAGGATCCGAGCGACCTGCCGTCCTCCGCCGCGTCGGTCGTCGTCTTCGTCCTTGCCTATGCCTGGCCGACGCCGTCGTCGGCCGCCTGGCCGGCTTCGAGTCGGTCCTGCCGCGCACCGGCACTCGACCTCGGGCTGACGCTGCCGTTCTTCTGGCTGCTGCTCGCGCTCACGCGACGCACGCACCGCTTTCCGCAGACGCTGAATGCCGCGCTCGGCGTCTACGTGCTGCTCACGCCGGTGATCGCCCTGCTGTTGCTGCTGCTGCGGCTGCCCGGCGAGTCCAGCCGGGCGATCGGGGTGATCGTCAATGCGAGCTACACGCTGTTCGTGATCTGGTACCTGCTGATCGTCGGCCACGTCCTGCGCTCCGCGCTCGACACCGGGCTCGTGACGGGCTTCGCGATCGCCGTCACCTGGACCATCGCGACCATCGCGATTTCGCGCAGCGTCTTCGGCGCGGCGGCCTGATGCACCTGCACATCCTCGGCATCTGCGGCACGTTCATGGGCGGCATCGCCGCGCTGGCCCGCGCGGCGGGCCACCGCGTCACCGGTTCGGACGCCAGCGTCTACCCGCCGATGAGCACGCAGCTCGAGGCGCAGGGCATCACGCTGATCGAGGGCTACGACCCGGAGCAGCTCGACCTCGCAGCCCGACGTCGTCGTCGTCGGCAACGTGATGAGCCGCGGCAAGCCGGTCATCGAGCGGCTGCTCGACAGCGGCCTGCCGTACACGTCGGGGCCGCAGTGGCTGGCGGAGAACGTGCTGCGCGGACGCGAGGTCGCCGCCGTCGCCGGCACGCACGGCAAGACGACGACCGCCTCGATGCTCGCCTGGATCCTGCAGGACGCGGGCCGCGATCCCGGGTTCCTGATCGGCGGCGTGCCCGCGAATTTCGGCGTCACCGCGCGCGCGGGCAGCGGCCCGTTCGTGATCGAGGCCGACGAGTACGACACGGCCTTCTTCGACAAGCGCGCGAAGTTCGTGCACTACCGTCCGCGGCACCTGCTGCTGACGAACCTCGAATACGACCACGCCGACATCTATCCCGACCTCGCCTCGATCCAGCGCCAGTTCCACCACCTCGTGCGCACCGTGCCGCTTTCCGGGCGCATCGCCTGGAACGCCGGCGATGCGAACCTCGCGGCGACGCTCGCGATGGGGGCCTGGACGCCGCTTGCCGAATTCGCGCGCGAGTCCGGCGGCCGAGTGGCGCGCGCGGCTCGCCGCCGCCGGATGGCAGCGCGTTCGAGGTGCTGCACCGGGATGCGCCGGTCGGCATCGTGCGCTGGCCGCTGATCGGCATGCACAACGTCGAGAACGGGCTCGCGGCCGTCGTCCTGCGCGGCCGGGATGGGCGTGCTGCCGGCGGCAGGCCGCGGCCGCGCTCGGGACGCTTCGCCGGCGTGAAGCGGCGACTCGAACTGCGCGGCGAGGTGGGCGGCATCCGCGTCTACGACGATTTCGCGCATCACCCGACCGCGATCTCGCTCACGATCGACGGCTTGCGCCGCCAGGCAGGAGGGCGGACGCATCGTGGCGGTCCTCGAACCGCGCTCGAACACGATGCGGCTCGGCGTGCACCGCGAGGAGCTCGCCGCGGCGCTCGCGGGCGCAGACCGCGTCTGGCTCTACCAGCCGGCCGGTCTCGACTGGGACCTCGACGGCGTGGCGGCGGCGCTCGGCGGCAAGGCGCGCGTGCTGCCCGACGTGCCTGCCCTGGTCGCGGCGCTCGACGCTGACCTCGCAGCCGGCGATCGCGTGCTGG
This sequence comes from uncultured Gammaproteobacteria bacterium, assembly GCA_963817195.1. Taxonomy (GTDB): domain Bacteria; phylum Pseudomonadota; class Gammaproteobacteria; order Steroidobacterales; family Steroidobacteraceae; genus SCUD01. The sequence continues at coordinate 131,720 of CAWFNJ010000001.1, read as the reverse complement.
TGATGAGCAACGGCGGCTTCGGCGGGCTGCACCTGCGCCTGCTGGACGCGCTGCGGTCGCGGACCGCGTGAACGCCGAAGTGCGCGAGCTGCCGCTGTTTCCGCTGCAGCGCGGTGCTGTTTCCCGGGCGGCCCGCTGCCGCTGCGGATCTTCGAGCCGCGCTACCTCGACATGGTGAGCCGCTGCCTGCGCGAGCAGACGGGTTTCGCGGTGGTGCTGCTCGGCGAGGGCGAAGGCGAGGAGGCGAAGGAGACGACCAGCTTCGCCGCGACCGGCACCGAGGCGCACATCGTCGATTTCGACCGGCTCGAAGGCGGCCTGCTCGGCATCAGCTGCATCGGCCGCGAGCGCGTGCGCATCGTCGAGGCCTGGCGCGAGCCCGACGGCCTGAACCGCGGGCGCGTACTCGACATCGCGGCGGACCCGGTCGTGCCCGGTGCCGCCGAGGCCAGGCCTGGCTGATGGAGATCGTCCTGCAGGTGATGCCGGAGGCGGACGAGACCTATCGCCACGTGGAGCGGCGCGATGATGCGGCCTGGATCGCCAACCGGCTCGCGGAACTCCTGCCGCTTTCGCTTCGCGACCGGCAGACGCTGCTCGAGCTCATCGACCCGCTGGAGCGGCTCGCCGCGCTCGAGCCGGCGGTGACGCGCAGCCGGGGCTAGCGCGACCCGGCGCGCGCCGCGCCGAGCCAGCCGCGCGTCCAGGCGATGAGCGACGAGCAGCGGCGGCCCAGCCCGCGACCAGCCAGCCCGTGTAGCCGTCGAACGGACCGACCAGGAAGGACCAGTCCGAGTCCGCATTCACGAGCGTCAGATCGCTTGGTCGCCTTGATGACGCAGACCCAGCCCATGTGCAGGCCGATGCAGGCGGCGATCGCGCCCGTGCGCTCGCGCACGCCGGCGAGCAGCAGGCCGACGAGCAGCAGCGTCACGAAGGAATCGAGCACCGGCAGCGGGTTCGCGAAGTGCGCGAGCGCGCCGCCGAGCAGGTCGAAACCCGCTGTCCCAGGCGACTTCGTCGGCCGGGATCTTGGTGCGCGCGAAGAAATGGATCGCCGCGTAGACGAGCGCCGTCGAGCCACGCGGTGAGCCGCGTAACCCGATCTCACGCGAGATGGCCCGGAACATCAGGCCGCGGAAGAAGGTCTCCTCGACGAAGCCGACCGCGAGGCCGACGAGCGCCCGACCGCCGACCGCCCGAGCAGCGTTGCCGCGTCGAGACCGGGCCGCGGCGCGAGGATGCCGAGTCGCCAGCATCGCGAGCGTCATCGGCAGCATGGTCGCGATGCCCGACGCGCGAGTCCCAGCGCCGGCCTGGCGCAGGAAAGCGGGCCGCGGCAAGCCGTAACCCCAGTCCGCGCGGCCGCGACAGGCCGAGCCGCCGCAACGCGAGCAGCAGTCCCAGCCAGCAGCAGGAGCTGCCAGAACCGGCTGACGACGCGGTGAAATGGCCATTCCGGGCCCATCGCATGTGCGAACTGCCAGACCGGCCAGGCGAGCAGCGCCGCCAGCAGCAGCGTGCCGAAGATCGCCGCGAGGAACCAGGCGAGGGCCCGCATCAGGCTTCGCGCGCGATCGCCGCGAACACGCGGCCCGCGGCCTCGATGGTCGCCCCGATCTCCGCTTCGCCGTGCGCGGCGGAAACGAATCCGGCCTCGAACGGCGAGGGCGCGAGGTAGACGCCCGCGGCCAGCATGCGCGTGGAAGAACTTCCGGAAGCGCGCGGCATCGCTCGCCATCACTTCGCGGTAGTTCGTGACCGGCCCGGCGTTGAAGAACAGGCTGAACATGCCGCAGACCTGGTTGGCCGCGAGCGGCACGCCGGCCGCGCGCGCCGCACCCGCGAGCCCGTCGACGAGGCGACGCGGTCGCGGTCGCGAGCCGCTGCGTGGAAACCCGGCCGGCGCGACGGCCTCGAGCGTCGCGAGCCCCGCCGCCATGGCGACCGGATTGCCGGACAGCGTGCCCGCCTGGTAGACGGGCCCGAGCGGCGCGAGCTTTTCCATGATCTCGCGCCGCCCGCCGAAGGCGCCGACCGGCATGCCGCCGCCGACGATCTTGCCGAGCGTCGTGAGGTCGGGCACGACGCCGTAGAGCTCCTGCGCGCCGCCGCGCGCGACGCGAAATCCGGTCATGACCTCGTCGAAGACGAGGACCGCGCCGTGGCGCGTGCAAAGCTCGCGGAGCAGCTGGAGAAAGCCCGCGCGCCGGCGGCACGCAGCCCATGTTGCCGGCGACCGGCTCGACGATGACGCAGGCGATCTCGCGTCCCGCCTGCGCGAAGCACCGCTCGAGCGCGGCCGCGTCGTTGAAGGGCAGCGTCGGTCGTTGCCGCCGCGACCGCGGGCGGCACGCCGGCCGAGTCCGGGACGCCGAGCGTCAGCGCGCCCGAGCCCGCCTTCACGAGCAGCCCGTCGGCGTGGCCGTGGTAGCAGCCCTCGAACTTCACGATGCGCTCGCGGCCGGTGAAGCCGCGCGCGAGCCGGATCGCGCTCATCGTCGCCTCGGTGCCGGAGCTCACCATGCGCAGGAGCTCGATCGAAGGCACGAGCGCGATGATCGTGCGCGCGAGCTCGGTCTCGATCACCGTCGGCGCGCCGAACGAAAGGCCGTCGGCAGCGCGGCGCGTGACCGCGGCGATCACCTCAGGGTCTGCGTGGCCGAGGATCATCGGGCCCCAGGAGCCGACGTAGTCGATCAGGCGGCGGCCATCCTCGGTCTCGACGTAGGCGCCGCGTGCGCGGCGGATGAACAGCGGCTCGCCGCCGACGCCGCGGAACGCGCGGACCGGGGAATTCACGCCGCCGGCGATGTAGCGCGAGGCTTCCTCGAAGTGCGACATGCCTCTTTCAGCGCCGCTCGACCCGGAGGCCGCGCGCCTCCAGCAGGGCGGGCAGGCCGCGTTCGCCGACCAGGTGCATGGCGCCGACCACCAGCAGCACGTCCTCGTCGCCATCCATCATGGCCTTCACCTGGTCGGCCCAGCGCTCGTTGCGCTGGTAGATCAGCGTCTCCGCGAGCTCGGGGTAGTCGCGGAAGTCGTCCTCGAGGCTGCGCTCGAGGCCGGCCTCGTCGCCGGCGCGCCAGGCCGCGATCATCGGCTCGACCTGCGTGTCGACCTCGGCCGCATCCTCGATCGCCTGCAGCAGGATCTCGGCCTGGAGCTCCGGCGACAGCGAGTCGAGCATGCCGAGCTGCCCGTCGAGCGTCTCGAGCCCGCAACCCGACTTGCCGGCTTTGCGCGCCTCGGCCTGGATAACCTGCTCCACGCCATGCTGCACGTCGTAGCCGTGCGACTGCAGCGCCATCACGGAGACCGTGATCCCGGCAAACCAGGGCTCGAACATCGCCAGTGCCTCGATCGGCACGCCCGCGTTCTCGGCCGCGTCGCGCACCCGGTCGGCCTCGGAGCCGAGCAGCTCGAAAAGGTCGCGGCCTTCGGGATCCACCGCGCGACCCAGCGTGACCGTGGCCTGCATGGCCTCGTCGGCGGCATCGGTGTCGATCTCCATGCACACGCGGTCGGCGTCCTCGAGAGCGTCCGCGAGCGTGCCGTCGACCGCGAAGCCGCCCTCCGGCAGCAGGTGCACGGAGCCGAACAGCCAGACCGTGCGCTCGCCTGCGCTCACGCGCCACAGCGCAGGCTCGGCCTGCGCGGCTCCGGCCGCGAACAGTGCGAGCGCGGCGAGCGCCACCCGTACGCAGACATTGCGCCGCGGGTCAGGCGCGTTCATCGACCCACTCGACGTCGGTCTCGATGGAGCCATCGTCGCCGAGCTCGATCCAGCGATAGGCCGGCGGCCGGTCGTCGACTTCGAAATCGTCCGCGTTCTGCGCGAACTGCATGCAGGTAGACGGCGTTCCCATCAGGCGGATGCCGCCGCGCATGCCTTCGAATGGCTGGTGCGTGTGCCCCCAGGCGAGGCCGCGCACGCCGGGGTGACGCGCCAGCACCGCGAAGAACTCGGAGGCGTTGTCGAGCATCAGCGCGTCGAGCCAGGCGCTGCCGTGCGGCACGGGATGGTGGTGCAGGCAGACGAGCGACATGGGCGTCCGGCTGGGCGGCGAGGGCGGCGTCCAGCCGCGCGAGCTCGCTCGGCGTCGAGGTGACCGCCGTGCTCGCCGGCGACCGTGCTGTCCAGCATCACGAACATCCAGTTGCCATAGCGGCGTCGCGAAGTCGTGCACGAACGGCGGCCCGTCGAGCGTGCGCCGGACGACGTCCGGCGGATCGTCGTGGTTGCCAGGCAGGCAGTGCACGGGCGCGCCGGCGTCGGCGAACGCGCTCGCGCAGCGCCGCGTAGCCGCCGGGCGTCGTCGTGGACCAGGTCGCCGGTGAGCAGCACGGCGTCCGGGCGCGGGTGGCGGCGCTTCGCGTGCGCGACGCAGCGCGCCAGCGTGGCCGCGGTCGCGATGCCGCGGACCTGCATGTCCGGCGATCCGGTCAGGTGCGGGTCCGTGAACTGCAGTACGAGCACTACGCCTCAGTAGCGGTAGTGATCGGGCTTGAACGGCCCGGCCGCCGGGAATGCCGAGGTAGCGCTCCTGCTCCGGCGTCATGGTCGTGAGCTTCGCGCCGATGCGCTCGAGGTGCAGTCGCGCGACCTTCTCGTCGAGCTCCTTCGGCAGGACGTAGACGCGGTGCTCGTACTTGCCGCCGCGGGCGAACAGCTCGATCTGCGCCAGCACCTGGTTCGTGAACGAGTTCGACATCACGAACGACGGGTGGCCGGTGCCGCAGCCGAGGTTCACGAGCCGGCCCTCGGCCAGCACGATGATCCGCTTGCCGTCGGGGAAGATGACGTGGTCGACCTGCGGCTTGATGTTCTCCCAGCGGTACTGGCGGAGCGACGCGATGTCGATCTCGCTGTCGAAGTGGCCGATGTTGCAGACGATCGCCTGGTGCTTCATGCGGCGCATGTGATCGTGGGCGATCACGTTCACGTTGCCGGTCGCGGAGACGAAGATGTCCGCCTTGTCGCAGGCGTCGTCCATGGTCACGACGCGATAGCCTTCCATCGCCGCCTGCAGCGCGCAGATCGGGTCGATCTCGGTGATCCACACCGTTCGCGCCGAGCCCGCGCAGCGACTGCGCGCAGCCCTTGCCGACGTCGCCGTAGCCCGCGACCAGCGCGATCTTGCCGGCGATCATCACGTCGGTCGCGCGCTTGATGCCGTCGACCAGCGACTCGCGGCAGCCGTAGAGGTTGTCGAACTTCGACTTGGTGACCGAGTCGTTGACGTTGATGGCGGGGAAGGGCAGCCGGCCTTCGTCCGCCATCTTGTACAGGCGCTTGACGCCCGTGGTCGTCTCCTCGGTCACGCCGCGGATCTCGGCGAGGCGCGCGGAGTACCAGCCGGGCTGCGATTCGAGGCGCTTGCTGATCGAGGCGTAGAGCGCGGCTTCCTCCTCGTTGGCCGGCTTGGCGATCGACCGACGGGTCCTTCTCGGCCTGCGCGCCGAGCGATCAGGAGCAGCGTCGCGTCGCCGCCGTCGTCCAGGATCATGTTGGCGTGCTTGCCGCCCGGCCACTCGAAGATGCGGTGTGCGAAGTCCCAGTACTCCTCGAGCGTCTCGCCCTTGTGCGCGAACACCGGAATGCCGGCGGCCGCGATCGCCGCGGCGGCGTGGTCCTGGGTCGAGAAGATGTTGCAGGACGCCCAGCGCACCTCGGCGCCGAGCGCGGCGAGCGTCTCGATGAGCACCGCCGTCTGGATCGTCATGTGCAGGCGAGCCCGCGATGCGCGCGCCCTCGAGCGGCCTCGACTTCGCGAACTCGGCGCGGACCGACATCAGGCCCGGCATCTCGGTCTCGGCGATCGCGATCTCGCGCCGGCCGAAGTCGGCTTGGCCGATGTCGGCCACCGCGTAGTCCTGGAACTTCGTGTTGATCACGGCATTCATGGTCGTTTCTCTCCTTTGCGAGCGAGAGCGCCGTTGCCATTCGCGGTCCCCGAGCCTGGCGGGCCTGCGCCCGTTGCAACGCTCCTCGGCGGTCGCGGGGGACTGTCGCCCTTGGCCGTGCGGCCAAAGGGGACCGTCCCCTCTGCGGAAATCTAGAGGCCCGCGGCCTTCCTCAGGGCCTCGGCCCGGTCGGTGCGCTCCCAGCTGAAGGCCGTGAACGCCTTGCCATCGTACGCCATCTTGGCCGGCTCGCGCCCGAAATGGCCGTAGGACGCCGTCCTGCGGTACATCGGGTGGACCAGGTCGAGCATCCGGATGATGCCAAACGGCCGCAGGTCGAAGTGGCCCGTGACGAGCTTTTCGAGACGCGCGTCCGGAATCCGGCCGGTGCCGAAGGTCCGGACCGAGACGGACGTGGGCCTCGCAACGCCGATCGCGTAGGACACCTGGACTTCGCAGCGCTGCGCGAGGCGGCGGCGACGATGTTCTTCGCGACATATCGCGCGGCGTAGGCGGCCGAGCGGTCGACCTTGGAGGGATCCTTGCCCGAGAAGGCGCCGCCGCCGTGGCGGGCCATGCCGCCGTAGCTGTCGACGATGATCTTGCGCCCGGTGAGGCCGCAGTCGCCCGACCGGCCCGCCGATCACGAAGCGGCCGGTCGGATTGATGTGGAACTTCGTCCGGCGGCTTAGCCAGCGGGCGGGCAGCACGGGCTTGATGATCTCCTCCATCACGCCCTCGCGCAGGTCCTTCTGCTTCACGTCCGGCGCGTGCTGGGTCGAGAGCACGACCGCCTCGATGCCGACCGGCCGGTCGTGCCTGGTAAGCGAAGGTGAGCTGGCTCTTGGCGTCGGGGCGCAGCCACGGCAACTTCGGGTTGCGGCCCTTGCGCACCTGCGCCTGCCGCTCGACGAGCTTGTGCGCGTAGTGGATCGGCGCCGGCATCAGCGCCCGCGTCTCGTCGGTCGCGTAGCCGAACATCAGTCCCTGGTCGCCCGCGCCCTGGTTCTCGGGCAGCGCGCGGTCGACGCCCTGCGCGATGTCGACGGACTGCTTGCCGATGATGTTGACGACACCGCAGGTGCGGCCGTCGAAGCCGACCTCGGAGGAGTCGTAGCCGATGTCGACGATGACCGATCGCACCAGCGCCTCGAGGTCGACCCAGGCGGAGGTCGTGATCTCGCCGGCGACGATCGCGACGCCGGTCTTGACCAGCGTCTCGCAGGCGACGCGCGCCCGAGGGTCGCGCGCGAGCAGGGCGTCCAGCACGGCGTCCGAGATCTGGTCGGCAACCTTGTCGGGATGGCCTTCGGAGACGGACTCGGAGGTGAAAAGGTAATCGCCTGACATTCGAAAAATTATACGCCATGGGCGACAATGGCGGTTTACGCCGGAGCGATTGAATGCCCAGCCGCCGCGAGCTCGCCAACGCCATCCGCGCCCTCAGCATGGACGCCGTGCAGCGCGCCAACTCCGGTCATCCCGGCATGCCGATGGGAATGGCGGACATCGCCGAAGTCCTCTGGCGCGACTTCCTGAAGCACAACCCCGGGAACCCGCACTGGGCCGATCGCGACCGTTTCGTACTTTCGAACGGCCACGGCTCGATGCTCCTGTACTCCGTGCTGCACCTGACCGGCTATCCGCTCGGCATCGACGAGCTCAAGAACTTCCGCCAGCTCGGTGCGCGCACCGCAGGCCACCCGGAGCGCGAAATCGAGATCGGCATCGAGACGACGACCGGGCCGCTGGCCCAGGGGCTTGCCAATGCGGTCGGCATGGCGCTCGCGGAGAAGAAGCTCGCGGCCGACTTCAACCGGCCGGGCCACGAGATCGTCGACCATTACACCTGGGTGTTCCTCGGCGACGGCTGCCTGATGGAGGGCGTCTCGCACGAGGCCTGCTCGCTGGCGGGCACCTGGGGCCTCGGCAAGCTCATCTGCTTCTACGACGACAACGGCATCTCGATCGACGGCGAGGTCGCCGGCTGGTTCACGGACGACACGCCGAAGCGCTTCGAGGCCTATGGCTGGCAGGTGATCCGCGCGGTCGACGGCCACGACCCGGAGGCCGTCGCGCGCGCCATCCGTCGCGCGAAGCGCGAGAAGGGCAAGCCGACGCTGATCTGCTGCAAGACCATCATCGGCTACGGCGCACCGAACAAGCAGGGCAAGGAGGAATGCCATGGCGCCGCGCTGGGCGCGGACGAAGTCGCGCTGGCGCGCAAGACGCTTGCCTGGCCGCACCAGCCGTTCGTCGTGCCGGAGGAGATCCGCGCCGCCTGGGACGCACGCGCTGCGGGCAAGCGCGCGGAAGCGCGCTGGCGCCGCAAGTTCAAGGCCTACGAGGCGGCGCACCCGCAGCTCGCGGCGGAGTTCCGCCGGCGGATGGACGCGAGCGCTGCCCGAAGGATTCGATGTCTGGATCGGCGAGGGCGCGGCCGCGGCGCAGGCGGCGGCGCAGCCGGTCGCGACGCGCCAGAGCTCGCAAGCGGTGCTGAACGCGCTCGGCGCGCGGATGCCGGAGCTGCTCGGGGGCTCCGCAGACCTCACCGGCTCGAACAACACGCGCATCAAGGGCGCCGCAGCCCTACGCTGCGACCAGGCCGGACGGCGCCTACCTGCACTACGGCGTGCGCGAGTTCGGCATGGGCGCGATCATGAACGGCGTGGTCCTGCACGGCGGATACATCCCGTTCGGCGGGACATTCCTCGTGTTCTCGGACTATGCGCGCAGCAGTCTGCGCATGGCGTCCATCATCGGGACCGGCAGCATCTTCGTGCTCACCCACGACTCGATCGGACTCGGCGAGGACGGCCCGACGCACCAGCCGGTCGAGCACCTCGCGTCGCTGCGCATGATCCCGCGCATGGAGGTCTGGCGGCCGTGCGACACCGCCGAGACCTGGCAGTCGCCTGGGGCGCCGCGATACGGCGCCGGTCCGCGCCGACCGTCCTCGCGCTGACGCGCCAGGCCCTGCCGCAGCAGGCGCGCGATCCGGCGCAGCTCGCGGCGGTCGCGCGCGGCGGCTACGTGCTCGTCGACTGCGCCGGGCAGCCCGACTGCATCCTGGTCGCGACCGGCTCGGAGGTGGCGCTCGCGGTCGAGGCCGCGCGCTCGCTCGCGGAGCGCGGCAGGCGGGTGCGCGTCGTGTCCATGCCCTGCACCAGCGTCTTCGACGCGCAGGACGCCGCCTGGCGCGACGCGGTGCTGCCGCCCGCGGTCACGGCGCCGCGTCGCGATCGAGGCGGGCGTGCCGGACGGGTGGTGGCGCTACGTCGGCGCGCGCGGCCGCGTGGTCGGCATGACGCGCTTCGGCGCGTCGGCGCCGGCGAAGGACCTGTTCAAGCACTTCGGTTTCACCTCCGCCGCCGTAGTCGAGGCGGCGGAGTCATTGCTACACGGAGAGAATTGACAATGGCGATCAAGGTAGGCATCAACGGGTACGGGCGCATCGGCCGCAACGTCCTGCGCGCCCTCTACGAAGTCGAAGCGCACGGGCGAGCTCAGCATCGTCGCGATCAACGACCTCGGCGACGCGAACACGAATGCGCACCTGACGCGCCATGACACGGCCCACGGCCCGTTCCCGGGCAAGGTCGCGGTGGACGGCAGCCACATGGTCGTGGACGGCGACCGGATCCGCGTGCTGGCCGAGCGCGACCCGGCCAAGCTGCCCTGGGGCGAGCTCGGCGTCGACATCGTGCTGGAGTGCACGGGCCTGTTCGCCAACAAGGAGAAGGCCGGCAAGCACCTCGCGGGCGGCGCGAAGAAGGTCGTCATCTCGGCGCCGGCGGACGGCGTGGACGCGACCATCGTCTACGGCGTCAACCACCAGTCGCTGCGCAAGGACATGACGGTCATCTCGAACGCCTCCTGCACCACCAACTGCCTCGCGCCGCTCGTGAAGCCGCTGCACGACAGCCTCGGCGTCGTGTCCGGCATCATGACGACGGTGCACGCCTACACCAACGACCAGGTGCTGACGGACGTGTACCACTCGGACCTGCGCCGCGCGCGCTCGGCGACCATGTCCATGATCCCGACCAAGACCGGGGCCGCCGCCGCGGTGGGTCTCGTGCTGCCGGAGCTGAAGGGCAAGCTCGACGGCTTCTCGGTGCGCGTGCCGACGATCAACGTCTCGTTCGTCGACCTCACCTTCGTCGCCGAGCGCGCGACTACGGCCGACGAGGTCAACGACATCCTCAAGAAGGCTTCCACGGGCACTTTGAAGGGCATCCTCGACTACACGGAAGAGCCGCTGGTATCCGTGGACTTCAACCACAACCCGGCTTCCGGTACCGTCGACGCCCCGCTCACCAAGGTGCTGGGCGGGACGCTCGTGAAGGTCTGTGCCTGGTACGACAACGAGTGGGGATTCTCGAACCGCATGCTCGACACGACGCTCGCCTGGTCGCGCGCGGGCTGAGGGCGCGGATGCAGGCGATCCGCATGACGGACCTCGCGCTCGCGGGCAAGCGCGTGCTGATTCGCGAGGACCTCAACGTGCCGATCGACGACGGCAGGGTCACGAGCGACGCGCGCCTGCGGGCTGCCCTGCCGACCGTGCGGCGCGCGGCCGGCGAGGGCGCGCGCGTGCTCGTAATGTCCCACCTCGGCCGCCCGAAGGAGGGCGAGCGCGATCCGGCGCTCACGCTGCGGCCGGTCGCGAAGGCGTTCTCCGAGCTGCTCGGCAAGCCGGTCAGGCTGCACGAGGGCGAGCTCGAGGCCGCGGCGGCAGAGCCGGGCGAGGTCGTGCTGCTCGAGAACGTGCGCTTCCTCAAGGGGGAGAAGAAGGACGATCCTCGACTGGCCGCGCGCATGGCGGCGCTCTGCGACATCTTCGTCATGGACGCCTTCGGCACCGCGCACCGCGCGGAGGCGAGCACCCACGGCGTCGCCCTCGCGGCGCCGGTCGCCTGCGCGGGCCCGCTGCTCGCCGCCGAGCTCGACGCGCTCGAGCGCGCGCTCGAGCAGCCCGAAGCGGCCGCTGGTCGCGGTGGTAGGGGGTTCGAAGGTCTCCACGAAGCTCGAGGTGCTCGAGAGCCTGATCGCGAAGGTGGACGCGCTCGTGGTCGGCGGCGGCATCGCCAACACTTTCCTCGCCGCGGCGGGCCTGCCGGTCGGCAAGTCGCTGCACGAGCCGGACATGATCGACGTCGCGAAGCGCCTGCTCGCGCAGGCAGAGGCGAAGGGCGTCGCTCTGCCGATACCGACGGACGTCGTGGTCGCGCGCGAGTTCGCGGCGACGGCCGCGTGCGGAAACGAAGGCTGCGGCCGCGGTCCGCGCCGACGAGATGATCCTCGACATCGGGCCGGCCTCCGCGCGGGCGGTTGCGGACGTCGTCGCGAAGGCGGGCACCATCATCTGGAACGGACCGCTCGGCGTCTTCGAGTTCGACGCGTTCGGCGGCGGGACGAAGGCGCTTGCCGAGGCGATCGCGAAGAGTTCCGCGTTCTCGATCGCGGGCGGTGGCGACACGCTCGCCGCCATCGAGAAGTACGGCATCGAGCGCGACATTTCCTATATTTCCACCGGCGGCGGCGCCTTCCTCGAGTTCGTGGAGGGCAAGACGCTGCCGGCGGTGGCCGCGCTGGAGCGGCGGGCGGCCGGAGGCTGACATGCCAAGACGCACGAAGATCGTCGCGACGCTCGGGCCGGCCACCGACCCGGAGCCGGCACTGGCCGACCTCATCGCGGCGGGCGTCGACCTGGTGCGCGTCAACTTCTCGCACGGCAACTTCGACGACCATGCGCGCCGCGTCGAGCGCGCGCGCGCGGCAGCCTCCAAGGCGGGTCGGGTGGTCGGCGTGCTCGGCGACCTGCGCGGCCCGAAGGTGCGCATCGAGCGCTTTGCGAGCGGGCGCGCGACGCTGGTCGAGGGCGAGCCCTTCACGCTCGATCCAGCCTTCGACGCGGCGGGCGGCACGGACAGCGTTGTCGGCGTCGCCTACGAGTCGCTGCCGCGCGACGTGCGCGCCGGCGACACGCTGCTCCTGAACGATGGCCTGATCGCGCTCCAGGTGACGGGCGTCGAGGGCACGCAGGTGCAGACCAAGGTCCTGACCGGCGGCGAACTCACCGACATGAAGGGGCTCAACAAGCTGGGCGGCGGCCTCTCGGCCGGCGCGCTCACCGCCAAGGATCGCGAAGACATCCGCATGGCCGCGAAGCTCGGCGTGGACTACCTCGCGGTGTCCTTCGTGCGCGACCGCAACGACATCGCCGAGGCCTGGGACCTGCTGCGCGGGTGCGGGCGGCGAGGGTCGCATCGTTGCCAAGATCGAGCGGCGGGAAGCAATCGAAAACCTCGAGACGATCATCGACGAAACCGCCGCCGTCATGGTCGCGCGCGGCGACCTCGGGGTCGAGGTCGGCTACGCGGAGCTCATCGGCCTGCAGAAGCACATCATCGCGCTCGCGCGCGTCGAAGAGCCGGCTGGTGATCACCGCGACGCAGATGATGGAATCCATGATCCACGCGCCGGTGCCGACGCGCGCGGAAGTCTCGGACGTTGCGAACGCGGTGATGGACGACACGGACGCGGTGATGCTCTCGGCCGAGACCGCGGTCGGCCGGCACCCGGGACGGGTGGTGCGGGCGATGTCGCAGGTGATCGAGGGCGCGGAGAAGTGGCAGTTCACGAACCGGCCGGAGCTGCGCACCGACGCCGACTACAGCCGCACGGACGAGGCGATTGCCGCGGCGGTGATGTACACCGCGAACCACCTGGACGTGCGCGCGATCGTCGCGCTGACCGAGTCCGGCTCGGTGGCGCTCTGGATGTCGCGCATGCGCTCGGACATCCCGATCTACGCCTTCACGCGTCACGCGGCGACGCAGCGGCGCGTGACGCTCTATCGCGGCGTATACCCGGTGGACTTCGACGTGACCCACCCGCGTCCGGAGGAGATCTACGCCGCCATCTTCGAGCGCCTGCTCAGCGACGGCCTCGCCGCCGAGGGCGACCTCATCATCGTCACCAAGGGCGAGTTCTCGGGCGTTTCCGGCGGCACCAACTCGATGAAGATCCTGAAGGTCCAGCGCCGTCCCGCATGAAGCGCGTCGCGCGGGCCGTCAGCCTGGGTGCTCGGCGCGCTGGCCGCGCTCGCGCTGCTCGCCGCGGCGGCCGCCTGGCTCGCGCTGCGCGCGAGCCTGCCAAAGATCGAGGGCGAGGCGCCGCTCGCCGGGCTTTCCGCGCCGGCCTCGATCGAGCGCGATGCCGCAGGCGTTCCGGTGATCCGCGGCGCGACGCGCGCGGACGTCGCGCGGGCGACCGGCTACGCGCATGCCCAGGACCGGCTGTTCCAGATGGACCTGCTGCGCCGCACCGGCGCCGGCGAGCTTGCCGCGCTCCTCGGGCCGGGCCTCGTCGACGCCGACCGTGCGATCCGTCCGCACCAGTTCCGGGCGCGGGCGCGCGCCGAGCTGGCCGCGGCCGATGCCGGCCAGCGCCGCCTGCTCGAGGCCTATGCCGAGGGCGTCAATGCGGGCATCGCGGCGCTCGGCGCGCGCCCGTTCGAGTACTTCCTGCTGGGTCAGACTCCCGCGCCGTGGCGCGCGGAGGACTCGATCCTGGTCGTGCATGCCATGTGGATCGACCTGCAGGGTCTCGACGCCGCCGACGAGCAGCAGCGCGGGCGGCTGGCCGCGGCGCTGCCGGAGTCCGCCTATCGCCTGCTGGTCGAGCCCGACCCGGCCGGCGAGGCGCCTCTCGACGGCAGCATCCTGCCCAGAGTGCCGTTGCCGCCGCCGGATGCGTACGACCTTCGCAACTTCGATCGCGCGGACTTCGATGCGCTCGATGCGCCGGAAGCGGCCCGTCGCCAGGCAGCTCTGGAGGCAGTCGACGGCGCTGGCAGGCGCGGCAGCAACAACTGGGCGGTCGCGGGCAGCCGCGCACGGGGCGGCGGCGCGCTGCTGGCGAACGACATGCACCTGGGCCTGCGGGTGCCCAACACGTGGTATCGCTTGCGACTCGCAGTCGAGCGCGACGGGGTCGATGTGACCGGCGTCAGCCTGCCGGGCACGCCCGCCGTCGTCGCGGGCAGCAACGGCCGCGTCGCCTGGGGCTTCACCAACAGCTACGGCGATTTCCAGGACCTCATCCGACTCGAGCGCGGGCCAGGCGCGGCCGGTTACCTGACCGCCGCCGGCGCGCGAGACTTCGAGATTGCCCGCGAAATCATCGAAGTCGCGGGCGAGGAACCGGAGACACTCGAGGTGCGCCGCACCATTTGGGGTCCGGTGATCGGCGACGACGGCGAAGGGCACGAGCTGGCGCTTGCCTGGACCGCGCATCGTCCGGGCGCTACCGACATCGCACTCATCGAGGTCGAGCGGGCGCGCGGTATCGACGAGGCAGCGGCCATCTTCGGCGGCTCCGGGATGCCCGGTCAGAACGTGATGCTGGCGGATGCCGCGGGCCGGATCGGATGGGTGCTGTCGGGGCGACTGCCGATGCGCCGCGGCATCGATGCTTCCAGGCCCTCGCCCTGGCACGGGGCAGGCGCCGGCTGGGACGGCTGGATACCGCGCGAGGACACGCCGCGCCTGCTCGATCCGCCACAGGGCTACGCCTGGAGCGCCAACGCGCGCGTCGTCGGCGGAGCAGCATTCGCGCGGATCGGCGATGGCGACTACGCCGCTGCTGCGCGCGCGCGACAGATTCGTGACCGGCTCTCGGCGGTCACGGCAGCGACACCGGCAGACATGCTGGCGATCCAGCTCGACGACCGCGCCGATTTCGCGGCGCGGTGGCAGCCGGTGCTGCTGAGGTCGCTGGAGCGGGCGGGCGAGAAAGAGGCGGCGCGTCTCGTCGCCGGCTGGAGCGGGCACGCGGCCGTCGGCGATGCCGGCTATCGCCTGGTGCGTGATTTCGAGCGCCGGGTCACCGCCCGCGCCTTTCGCATGATCGCGGCACCCGCGATCGTGCGCTGGCCGGGCTTCGACTGGCGCGCTCCGGAGCGGTTCACGGAAGTCGCCTGGCGGCTGGTCGAAGCGCGCCCGCCAAACCTGCTCGACCCGCGCTTCGCCGACTGGGACGACTGGCTCGCAGACGTCGCAAGGCGCTCCGTTGCCGAACTGCCCGAAGCTTGCGCCAGCCTCGCGGAATGCCGCTGGGGAGAATTCAATATCGCGCGGATACGCCACCCGATCAGCGAGTCGCTGCCGATCCTCGGCCGCTTCCTGGACATGCCGGCCGAGCCGCTCCCGGGCGACTGGTCGGTGCCGCGGGTACAGTTGTCGCGCTTCGGCGCCTCGGAGCGTTTTGCCGTCTCACCCGGCCGCGAGACGGAAGGCTACTTCCACATGCCGGGCGGGCAGAGCGGCCATCCGCTCTCGCCGTTCTATCGCTCGGGTCACGCGGCCTGGGTGCGCGGCGAGGCAACCCCCTTCCTTCCGGGCGAGGCGGCCCACAGCCTGGCGCTCGTGCCCGCGCCCGACTGAGCGCATCCGCCTCGACTCCCGCTATCATTCGCCGGGGCTGGTCCAGGGGGAGAACATGACTGCCATCGACAAGACGCTCGCCGCCTGTGCGGCGGCTGCCATCATCGTTTGTGCGGCCGAAGCCGCCGATCCGGCGCCGGAAAAGCTGCCCGCGGAGGTTGTCCACGGCAAGTACCTCGTGCAGATCTCCGGCTGCAACGACTGCCACACCGAGGGTTACGCCTTCGCGGCCGGGAAAATCGACGAATCCAAGTGGCTGCTCGGCGACCGGATCGGCTGGCGTGGTCCCTGGGGCACGACCTACGCAGCGAACCTGCGGTTATCGGTCAAGGACATGACGGCGGAGCAGTTCGTAGTGCTGGTGCGCAGCCCGCTCAGGCCGCCGATGCCGTGGTTCAACCTGCGCGACATGCGAGACAGCGACGTGAAGGCGATCTACGCCTACCTGAAGCACCTCGGGCCTGCCGGAGAACCGGCACCGGCCTACGTGCCGCCGGACCAGACGCCTGCCGGCCCGTTCGTCTCCTTCCCCGCACCGCCGAAGTAGCCGGCAACCCGCCATGGTGAAAACGCTGCTGATCGGGGCCATCGTCGCGCTGCTCGCGGCCCCGACGGCGCGCGCGGAAACCGTCGTCATCGAAGCCGACGGCTACGTGGACGTGGTAGCGGGCCGCATCGTGCGTCCCGCGGTGATCGTCGTCGAGGGCGAAAGGATCGCCGCGCTCAATCCAGCCGCGCGACCGCCGGGCGCGAAGACGATCGCGCTGCCCGGCCACGTTCTGGTCCCGGGGCTGATGGACGCGCACGTGCACCTCAACTACATCATCGGCGAGGGCTGGGAAACGGAGCCGGTGCGTTTCACGGGAGCGGATTTCGCGATGCGCGCGATCCCGCACGCCGAGAAGACGCTGCTGGCTGGTTTCACGACCGTGCGCGACCTCGGGACCGGGCTCGGGTTCTCCGACATCGCACTGATGAAGGCGATCGACAAGGGCTGGGTGATCGGCCCGCGCATGATCCCGGCCGGGCATGCGCTGTCGGTCACCGGCGGACACTGCGACCAGACCAGCGGCCTGGGGCCCGGCGTCGCGCCGCCGGAGTTCGTCTCCGGAACCGCCGACGGCGTCGACGAAGTCCTGAAAGCGGTGCGCTACCAGGTCAAGCACGGGGCGAAGGTGATCAAGATCTGCGCGACCGCCGGCGTGCTCTCTTTCGAGGGTCCTGCTGGCGCGCAACAGTACTCGATCGAGGAGCTGCGGGCGGCGGCGGACGAGGCGCACCGGCACGGCCTCAGGATCGCGGCGCATGCCCACGGCACGGAAGGCATCATCGCCTCGAGCGAGGCGGGGATCGACAGCATCGAGCACAACTCGATGATGACCGACGGGGCAGCTGCGATCATCAAGAAGAACGGCAGTTTCGTCACGCCGAACATGCACCTGATCGACACGCTGAAGACCACCGAGCTGCCGCCGGCGCTGGCAGCCAAGCAGGCCTACCTCGGGCCGCTCGCGGTGGAGAGCTTCAAGCGCGCGCTGAAGGCTGGATTGAAAGTCGCGTTTGGCACCGATGCAGGAGTCTTTGCGCACGGCGACAACGCCAAGGAGCTGACCGCGCGCGTGAGTCACGGCGACACGCCGCTCCACGCGATCCAGAGCGCCACGATCGTGAACGCGGAGCTGTTCGACACTCCTGACCGCGGCCGGATCGAGTCGGGCCTGCTCGCCGACATCATCGCGGTCGCCGGCGACCCGCTTTCGGACGTGAAGCTGCTCGAGGACGTGCGCTTCGTGATGAAGGGTGGCGTGGTCTACAAGTCCCCTTGAGCGCGGCGCCGCGACGCTGCGCCGGCCAGGCCAAAAGCAAGTCCATGGCGAACCTTCGATTGATTATTGCTTGCGGCTGCCTCGCGGCGGCACCGATGGCGCTCGCCGAAACCGTAGTCGTCGAGGCGGACGGCTACGTCGACGTCGTCGCGGGCCGCGTCGTGCGTCCCGCGGTGCTGGTCATCGACGGGGACAGGATCGCCGCGGTCAACCCGGCCGCGAAGCCCGCCGGCGCGCGGACGATCGCGCTGCCGGGCCAGGTTCTGCTGCCCGGCCTCATGGACACCCACGTCCACCTCAACTCCAGTCCTGACCAGGGCTGGGAGACGGAGCCGGTGCGTTTCACGGGCGCCGACTTCGCGCTGCGCGCGATCCCGCATGCCGAGAAAACCCTGCTCGCCGGCTTCACGACCGTGCGTGACCTCGGTACCGGCTTCGGCTTCTCCGACGTCGCCCTGATGAAGGCGATCGACCGGGGCTGGGTGAAGGGACCGCGCGTGATCCCGGCGGGCCATGCACTTTCCATCACCGGCGGCCACTGCGACCCGTCTACCGGCCTGGGCCCGGGCGTCGTGCCCGCTGAATTCATGTCGGGCATGGCGGACGGCGTCGACGAGGTGCTGAAGGCCGTGCGCTACCAGGTCAAGCACGGCGCGAAAGTGATCAAGATCTGCGCAACGGCCGGCGTATTGTCATTCGAGGGGCCGGCCGGCGCCCAGCAGTACTCGCTGGACGAGCTGCGTGCCGCGGCGGAGGAGGCCCATCGCCACGGCCTCAAGATCGCCGCCCACGCCCATGGCACCGAGGGCATCGTCGCAGCCAGCGAGGCCGGCATCGACAGCATCGAGCACAACTCGATCATGACTGACGAAGCTGCCGAGGTGCTCAAGCGGAACGGCACGTTCGTCGTGCCGAACCTTTACGTGGACGAGGCGCTCGACGTCGCGACGCTGCCGCCGGCAATGGCGGCCAAGCAGGAATACATCGTGCCGCTCGCCATCGAGAGCTTCAAGCGCGCGCTCCGGAATGGCCTCAAAGTCGCGTTCGGCACCGATGCAGGCGTGTTCACGCACGGCGAGAATGGCAAGGAGTTCGCGGCGCGCGTGAAGCATGGGGAAACGCCGTTGAGCGCGATCCGCTCCGCGACTGTCGTTAACGCCGAACTCCTCGGCACGCCCGACCGCGGCAGAATCGAGCCCGGGCTTCTGGCCGATGTCATCGCCATCGCCGGCGACCCGCTCGAGGACGTCAGGCTCCTCGAGAACGTGCGCTTCGTCATGAAGGGCGGCGTGGTCTACAAGCAGCCGTTCCCTGAGCGTGACGGCGCGTGCGCCGCAGGGCGACTGCAGCGCACGCACCGCTTGGTCGAGCCCCGGGAGTGTCAGCAGGAACGACCCGATCGAGCCTTCTGGACTGCAACAGCGTCCACCGCAGGAGAACGCGACTCCGCCGGAGCGCCGTCCTCAAACGCTGCCGGTACCAGGCCCGTCGTGTCACTCGCCCGGATGCGGCCGTAATAGAGGAAGTTGTTCGCCCCGGAACCGGCCGCGAACGCGCCGGTGATCGGATCGCCCGTCACGTTGGTGATCACATCAAAGAGCGTGAACACCCCTTCGGCATCCTTGAAGGCACCGCTCCTGCCCTGGAACTTGTGAATGCAGCTTCCACTCAACTCGAGGCTGAAATCGAGGGATTCACAGAAGCCCGTGGCATAGGCCGCATCGACGGTGTAGTTCGTGGTGAATCTGCCTTGCTTGCCGCGCAATGTGCCGACAAAGGTCTCCCGACCGCGTTCGGTGTAGTGAGCAAAGTCATTCACTTCCTTGCAAGTGAAGCTTTGAACGAAAATGCTCAGGCAGCCTTCCAGGTCCCCGGTCATCAGGAGCGCAAAGTCGGACCCTGCGATGCCGCAGTCGGAAAACGTGCTGTTGCCGGAAATGGCGATGCTCCTGTCGCCGGTCGCCAATGCAGGGTTGCTTGCCATAATCACCGTTGCAAGGGCACTCGCAGCGACAATCCTCGCGTTGCCCCAGGTTGTACCGTGAACGTTGTTTTTCATCGACTTTTCCCCTCTGAGATAGTTGTCCGCTCGTCTTTGCGAAACCGAGACAGGTCATGCAGATGCATGGCTGTGTTACTTGACTGGACGCAATCCGCGGGCAAAACCCGACATTCAACCGGCTTAGAATTCGCGTAAGGGGTAAGGGGCCCTTAGAGGCGCCGATGACGGAGATCACCCGACTGCTCCAGCAGAGCCGCGACCGGCGACGCGTGCGCCCGCGATGCGCTTGTTCTCCGCCGCCTATCCGGTCCTGGAGAGTCTGGCCCGGGCGCGGCTGCGCGATGGCGGGCGGAACACCCTGCTGGACACGCGCGGCCTGGTGCACGAGTCGTACCTCCGCTACGTGCGGGGCGGTGCGCTGCGCGCCGAGGACCGGCGTGCGTTCTTCGCGTTTGCGCTCCCAGGTGATGCGCTCGGTGATCGTCTCCAGCGCCCGCGAACGCGCCGCGGAGAAGCGAGGTGGCGGACGGCGACCCCTGACGCTTTCGACGCAGGTGGCGGAACAACTGCCGGCGGGCGAGGACGACATCCTGCGCGTGCACGATGCGCTCGAGTCGCTGGCGCAGGTCGATGCGCGCCTCGCCCAGGTGGTGCAGATGCGCTACTTCGGCGGTTACAGCGAGCAGGAGATCGCCGAGACCCTGGACGTCACCGAACGCACCGTGCAGCGGCTGTGGCTGAAGGCCAAGCTGATGCTGCGGGCGGCAATCGAATAGGGCCGGCGCCGCATGAGCCTGTCGAACCGGGAAATGGCGCGCCTCGGGGAGTTGCTGGACGAGGCCTTGGAGTTGACGCCGGAGCAGCGGTGCGTCTGGCTCGACTCGCTGTCGAGCATGACCAGCCGCTGGTGCGAACGCTGCGCGACGCGCTGCTCGTTGAAGACACGGGGGCGAGCGGGCCGCTGGACCGGCCGCCGCGCATCGAGACGGGCGGCGGCCAGGAAGGGAGAGCAGCCGCCCGCAAAGCGGGCGAGCGGCTCGGTGCCTACGAGTTGCTGCGGCCGCTGGGGTCCGGCGGCATGGCGGACGTCTGGCTCGCCTGCCGCACCGACGGCGCGTTCGAACGCCAGGTCGCGCTGAAGATTCCCCGTCTGCACAACCGCCCCGTGGAGATGACGGCGCGCTTCGCGCTCGAATGCAACATCCTCGCCGCGTTGGAGTGTCCGGGAATCGCCCGGCTGTACGACGCCGGCGTGGATGCCAGCGGCGTGCCCTACATCGCAATGGAGTACGTGGAGGGCGAGCCGCTGGTGGCGTGGTGCGACGCGCGCGGGCTCGACGAAGCGGCGCGCATCCGGTTGTTCCTGCAGGTGCTGGATGTGGTGGCCCATGCGCACGAGCGGCAGGTGATTCACCGCGACCTCAAGCCCTCGAACATCCTGGTGACCGCGCAAGGCGAGGTGCGGCTGCTGGATTTCGGCACGGCCCGGCTGCTGCAGCCGAAGACGGGCGGCACGTCGCTGACGCGCGTCTATGGTCTCGCCCTGACACCCGAGTACGCGAGCCCGGAACTGCTGCGCGGCGAGTCCATCGACTCGCGCAGCGACATCTACTCGCTCGGGGTCGTGCTGCACGAACTGCTGACGGGCGCGCGCCCGGCGCAGCCCACGCATCCGGTGACCGGCGATACCAGACGCCTGCGAGGCGCCTTGCGGGATGTCGTGATGACGGCGCTGCAGCCGGGACCGGGCGAGCGTTATCCGGACGCAGCGAGTTTCGCCGCTGCGCTGCGGCCGTTCGCCGACGGGACAGCACATGAGCGCTGGGGGCGATCGAAGACCCACCGCCGTTGGGCTGCCGCCCTCGCGGCACTGGCGGTTCTTCTGATAGGGACAGTCGGGGTCGGTTGGTACCGGTTCCGGCCCGACGCCGCCGTCGAGCAGCCGGAGATCACATCGCTCGCGGTGCTTCCGCTGCAGTCGCTCGATCCGAACGACCACGCGCTCGGCTTCGGAATTGCCGACGCCGTCATCAGGCGCATCAGCCAGACGGGTGAAGTGACCGTTCGTCCGGCAAGTTCGGTTCGGCACCTCGTGACGGAGGGCGTCGACCCAATCACAGCCGCAAAGCAGCTGTCGGTCGATACCGTGCTCGAGGGCACCGTTCAACGTGCGGGCGACCGCATTCGCATCGAGGTCAACCTCCTGAGAGCCGACGGCACATCGCTCTGGACCGAGAGCTTCGACACGCAGATGACCGACGTCTTTGCCGCGCAGGACACGATCTCGCAGCAGGTTGCTTCCCGGCTGCGATTGCAATTGACCGACGCCCAACACGCCCGGCTCTCGCAGCGCCCGACCTCGAATACCGCTCGCCTACGACTATTACACCCGGGGCGTTTACAACTACGACCAGCGCGGTCGGGGACCCGGCGCACAGGCTCAAAATGAGGCGACGATCCAGCTATTCAAGAACGCGCTCGCGGCCGACCCGAACTATGCCCTGGCGCACGCGAGGCTCGCTCACGCGTATGCCTTTCACGCCATCTACATTGTTCCTGATGAACAGGAGAAGTGGATCTCTCTTGCGAAAGACGAAATAGGCCGCGCCGACGCTATCGACGCGCGACTCCCGGAGTCTCATCTGGCGCGTGCACTTGTCCTGTTCAGCGATTCGTCGGGTTATCAGGCGGCCGCCGCGATACGAGAAGTCGCGTGTCGCACAGCAGTTCGATCCGAACATTGGCCACCACGAACTCGCCGAGCTCTATATCCACGTCGGCCTCGAAGATCTGGCGGAACGCGAGTTTCAGAAGGCTTTTGACATCGATCCGACCAGCAGCATCCTGGCCAGGGACTATGTCTCGTACTACGAGCTTCTGCACCGCCCTGACGAGTTCATCGCCGCACTGCGGAAATATTTTCCCGAAGAGCCGGTGTTGCCGTTGTATCACATGATGAAAGGCGATCTCGAGGCGGCAAGGCGGCAAATAGACGAGACTGCGGCAAAAAATGCCGGTCGGGCCGATGATTTCGAAATGTCCTATCTACTTGCCCTTAAGGGGGAAAAGAAGGGCTCAGAAGAACTGTTGGCTAAGGTTATCCGCGAGTCATCCATCTCTACGCGCGCTACCTATTATCATCACTTCACCTATGACATCGCCTGCATCCATGCCATCAATGGGAACGCGCAGGAAGCAATGAAATGGCTTCGCAGGACTGCGGACAATGGATTCCGTTCCTCTACTCTGTTCGCGCGCGATCCGTTTCTCGACAAGATCAGGCGATTGCCGCAGTTCCGGCAGTTCATGGCCGAAATGAGAGCCGAATACGAGCAGCTTCGAATCGAGTTCTCCTAGTCGCTCGCGCGCCGTCGTTCTCCGGCTCTCCCGGCGGCTACATTACTGCAGGCTTCTCATCGCGCGATCCAGGCCTTCGAGCGTGAGCGTAAACATCCGGTCCTCGACCAGTTCGCGCGTGATGCGGATCGAGGGGGTGAACTCCCAGCGGTCCTGCGGCTCGGGGTTGAGCCAGGCGTGCCGGGGATATGCGGCGAGCAGGCGCTTCATCCAGGCCGCGCCGGCTTCCTCGTTCCAGTGCTCGATGCTGCCGCCCGGCTGCAGGATCTCGTAGGGGCTCATGGTCGCGTCGCCGACCATCACGAGCCGGTAGTCGCGGCCGTAGGTGCGCATCAGCTGCGGCAGCGGCGTTCGCTCGGCGTGCCGGCGCCGGTTGTCCTTCCACACCGACTCGTAGACGCAGTTGTGGAAGTAGAAGTGCTCGAGGTGCTTGAACTCGCTGCGTGCGGCCGCGAACAGCTCCTCGCAGATCCGCACGTGTTCGTCCATCGACCCGCCGACGTCGAGGAACAGCAGCACTTTCGCCGCGTTGTGCCGTTCCGGGACCATGCGGATGTCGAGCAGCCCGGCGCGCCGCGCGGTCGAGTCGATGGTGCCCTCGAGGTCGAGGGTTTCAGCCGCCCCCTGGCGCGCGAAGCGCCTGAGTCGACGTAGCGCGAGCTTGACGTTGCGCCGGCCGAGCCCGGCCGCGTCGTCCAGGTTCGCGAACTCGCGCCGCTCCCAGATCCTGACCGCGCGGCGGTTGCCCCCGTCGCCGCCGAGTCGCACACCTTCCGGGTTGTAGCCGTGCGCCCCGAATGGCGAGGTGCCGCCGGTGCCGATCCAGCGGCTGCCGCCCTCGTGCCGGGACTTCTGCTCGGCTAGCCGTTCGCGCAGCGCCTGCATCAGCGCTTCCCAGCCGCCGAGCGACTTGATGAGCGCCTTGTCTTCCTCAGTCAGGTCCGGCGCGAGGTTCCGGCGCAGCCAGTCTGCCGGTACTTCGGTCGCCAGCAGCGCCTCGAAGGCGGCCTCGGCGCCGTGGAAATGCGCGGCGAACACGCGGTCGAAGCGGTCGTAGTGGCGCTCGTCCTTGACCAGCACGGCGCGGGCCAGGAAGTAGAACTGTTCGACTGGCGACAGGGGGACTGTCGCCTTTGCCGGCTCTGCGGCAAAGGGGACTGTCCCCTCCGAAAGCCCCTCGCAGCAGCGCCAGGAACTCCGTCAGCGTCACCGGCACGCCGGCGGCGCGCAGCATCAGGAAGAAGCGGATCAGCATGGCGCCAGGCGCGTCTCAGCCGGGCCTGCCCGCGCGCCGGTTGAGGAATACCAGCTGCTCGAAGAGATGCACGTCCTGCTCGTTCTTGAGCAGCGCTCCGTAGAGCGGCGGGATTGCCGCCTTCGCATCGTCGGCGCGCAGGGCCTCCGGCGGAATGTCCTCGGCGACCAGCAACTTGATCCAGTCGAGCAACTCCGAGGTCGTGGGCTTTTTCCTGAGCCCCGGCAGCTCGCGGATCCGGTAGAAGGCTGCGAGCGCCTCGGCGAGCAGCGCCTTCTTGAGGCCCGGGTGGTGGACGGCAACGATGCGCTCCATCGTCTCGGCGTCGGGGAAGCGGATGTAGTGGAAGAAACAGCGGCGCAGGAACGCGTCCGGCAGCTCCTTCTCGTTGTTGCTGGTGATGAACACGACCGGGCGCTGCCTGGCGCGCACCAGCTGCTGCGTCTCGTAGACGTAGAACTCCATGCGGTCGAGCTCGCGCAGCAGGTCGTTCGGGAACTCGATGTCCGCCTTGTCGATCTCGTCGATCAGCAGCACCGCGCGCTGCTCGCTCTCGAAGGCGCGCCAGAGCATCCCGGGCACGATGTAGTTGGCGATGTCCTTGACGCGCCCGTCGCCGAGCTGGGAGTCGCGCAGCCGGGAGACCGCGTCGTACTCGTAGAGGCCGTGCTGCGACTTGCTGGTGGACTTGATGTGCCACTCGAACAGCGGCGCATCGAGGGCGCGTGCGACTTCCTGCGCCAGCTGCGTCTTGCCGGTGCCCGGCTCGCCCTTGACCAGGAGCGGCCGCCCGAGCGTGACCGCAGCGTTGACCGCGAGCGCGAGCTCGGGCGGCGCGACGTAGCTGTCGGAGCCTTCGAAGCGGCTCAAAGTGCCTTTGGCGGCGTGGACCTCGCCGCGAGCTGCTTGAGGTCAGCGAGCACGATCCCGGAGTGGCCCTTCGGGTCCACCTTCATGTAGTGCTTGGCGACCCTGCCTTGCGGGTCGATGATGAATGTGTCGCGCCGCGCCATCTCGGCGATGCCGACGTACCTGGTGAGCGTACCGTAAGCCGCCGCAGTCTTCTTTTCCGAGTCGGCCAGGATCGGGAACGGCAGGCTGTACTTCTGGGAGAACGCCTTGTGCGAGTCCACGTCATCGACACTGACGCCGAGGATCAGGGCGCCGAGCTCGCGGTAGGCGAAGATGTTGTCGCGGAACTCGCAGGCCTGTGTGGTGCAGCCTGGCGTGTTGTCCTTCGGGTAGAAATACAGCACGACCCACTTGCCCCGGTAATCGGAGAGCTCATGCCACTTGCCGGCCTGGTCCTGGAGCTTGAACTCGGGCGCGGGAGTTCCGATCGCGGGCGGCTCCGCGGCCGTTGCCGCGCCCGCGGCGAGCAGTGACAGGGCGGTGGCGGCGCCGTGCAGGAATCGCTTCATGAGGGGTCCTCCGGTTCGGGCCAGGAAGGGCCCGCTGCGTCGGTCGCGGATCGCATAGTATCGCGGCCTGCCGGCAGATGACCACGACGAGGATACGAGGTTCCCCGAGATGAGTGAAACGCCGCGCATCGCGCTTCTGCTGCCCGGGGGCGGCGCGCGCTCCGCCTGGCAGGTGGGCGTGCTCCGCGCGATCGCCAGCTGGTACCCACCCGGCAATGCGCTGCCATTTCCAGTGGTCTGCGGCACCTCGGCCGGCGCGATCAACGCGGCTGTCCTCGCGGCCGGCGCCGCGGACTTCAGCCAGGCGAGCGCGGCACTCGCGCGCGTGTGGGGCGGGTTCCGCACCGGCCAGGTGTTTCGTGCGGGCAAGCTCGACATGCTGCGCTCGGGCCTGCACCTGCTGTTCGCGCTCGTGTCGGGCGGCCGGCTGCTGCCGATGCCGCGTTCGTTGCTCGACAACTCGCCGCTTCGCGCGCTGCTCGCGCGTGAAGTGGATTTCGCGGCGCTCAGCCGCTTCGTCGCGGCCGGCCGGCCGGACTCGGTCGCCGTCACCGCGACCTCCTTGTCCAGCGCCGAGTCCGTGACCTTCGTCGAAAGCTCGCGGCGCTTCGAGACCTGGGACCGCGCCGGCCGGCGCGGTGTCAGCGCCAGGCTCGAACGTCGATCACCTGATGGCGAGCGCGGCGATCCCGCTGCTGTTCCCGCCGCTCGCCATGGAGGGCCGGTACTACGGTGACGGCGCGTTGCGCCAGTCGACGCCGCTCGCGCCCGCGATCCACCTGGACGCGGACCGGATCCTGGTGATCGGCGTGCGCCATCCCGGGTCGGGCCACGGCGCGCCGGGTACCGCGCCCAACATGGCCGAGCAGTTCGGGTTCATGCTGGACTCGCTGTTCATCGAGGGATTGCAGGCGGACCTCGAGCGGCTGAACCGGATCAACGCGCTGCTCGTCGGCCGGCGGCCCGGGCCCGTGCCATTCGGCATGCGGCACATCGACACGCTGGTGCTGCAGCCCGTGCGCGACCCGATCGAAGCCGCAGTTGCGCATTGCGAGGCGATGCCGGGCGCGCTCCGGTCGCTGCTGCGCGTGCTCGGCGCACGCGGGGCGCGCGGCGGCCGCCTGCTGTCGTACCTCCTGTTCGAGGGGCCGTACACGCGCGAGCTGATCGCTGCCGGCGAGCGCGACGCCGGCGGGCGCCGCGCCGAGATATCGGCGTTCCTCGGCCTCGATCGCGCCTACGGCGCGCGCGTCGACTGACGGGTGCTACTGCGGCAGCGCGTTGTGGCGCACGAGGAGCTGCGGGTACCGGGTGCGGAAATGCCGCGCGAGGCGTTCGACCAGGTAGACCGAGCGGTGCTGGCCGCCGGTGCAGCCGATCGCGATGGTGAGGTAGCCGCGGTGGGTCTCCTCGTATTCGGGGAGCCGGCTCTCGATGAAGCGCGCGAGGTCGGCAACCATGCGCTCGACGCGCGGGCTTGCCTCGAGGAACTCGATCACCTTCGCGTCGCGACCGGTGAGCGGCTTGAGCGCCGGCTCCCAGTACGGATTTGGAAGCGTGCGCGCGTCGAACACGAAATCGGCGTCGCCGGGCGTCCCGTGCTTGTAGCCGAACGACTCGAACAGGATCGACAGGCGGCCCGGGGCGTTTGGCTCCACGCGCTTCGCGATCTGGTCGCGCAGCTCGTGCATGCTCATGCGCGACGTGTCGATGACCAGGTCCGCGCTGTCGATCAGGGGATGCAGCAGGCGCCGCTCCTCGGCGATCGCGTCGGCCAGGCTCACGCCCGCGCCCGCGAGCGGATGCCGGCGCCGGGTTTCCGCGTAGCGGCGCAACAGGACTTCGTCCTCGGCGTGCAGGTAGAGCACCTCGCAGCACAGCCCGGAGCGCCTGAGGTCTGCCACCAGCGCCGGAATAGTCGCCAGGTCGTCCGGCCGGTTGCGCGCGTCGAGCCCCACTGCGAGCCGCCGGTAGATCGGCTCCTCGGTGCGCAGCGAGTGCGAGACCAGCGCCTGCACGAGGCCCGCCGGGATGTTGTCGATGCAGTACCAGCCGAGGTCCTCCAGCATGTTGAGCGCGACGCTCTTACCGGACCCCGACAGGCCGCTGACGACGACCAGCCGCGTCATGCAGCGCCCGCGATCAGGCGGGCCTCCCGCGAGTGACTTCGGAGGCGTGATGGTCGGCGAGCTTCTCCTTGTGCTTGCGCACCAGCCGGTCGAGCTTGTCGGCAAGCGCATCGATCGCGGCATACATGTCTTCGCGCTTCGCGTCCGCGTGGATCACGGCGCCGCTGACTCCGAGCGTCGCCTCGGCCTTGTGCTCGAGCTTTTCCACCGTCAGCACGCAGTGCACGTCAACGACACGCTCGAAATGGCGCAGCACGCGGTCCAGCTTCTTGCGCACGTAGTCGCGAAGTGGCGGCGTGACCTCGACGTGGTGTCCGGTCAGCGTCAACTGCATGGTTCGATCCTCCTGTCCCTGGCATTCACTGGCTGTACTGTCACCGCCCGGCGGCCTGCCGGCGCTCGCTCGAGGGCGCGATGCCGAGCGCTTCGCGATACTTCGCGACGGTGCGGCGCGCCACCTGCACGCCGTCGGCGGCGAGCAGCTCGACGATCTGCTGGTCGGAGAGGGGGCGACCCTGGGGCTCCTGCGCGACCAGCTTGCGGATCTTGGCACGGATGGCCGTGGACGAGACGCCGGCGCCGTCGTCACCCGCCACCTGGCTGGAGAAGAAGAAGCGGAATTCGTAGACGCCGCGCGGCGTGTGCAGGTACTTGCCGGTGGTCACCCTCGAGATCGTCGACTCGTGCATGCCGACGGCTTCGGCGACGTCCTTCAGGATCATGGGCTGCATGGATTCCTCGCCGCTGTCGAGGAAAGCCTGCTGCCGTTCGACGATGGTGCGCGCCACCCTCAGCATGGTGTCATTGCGGATTTCCAGGCTGCGGAGCAGCCAGCGCGCCTCCTGCAGCTGTGCGCGCAGCATCGCGTGGTCCGGCGCGCGCGTGATCATGCCGGCATAGCCCTCGTTGACGCGAACGCGCGGCAGGACGGTGGGATTCAGCTCGACCAGCCAGCCCTGGGGCGTGCGCCGCGCATACACGTCCGGCACGACGTACTCGGTGCGCGTTGCCTGGAAGGCGGCTCCGGGCCTCGGGTGGCAGCTGCGTACCAGGGCGAGTGCGACGTCGAGCTCCTCGCCGCTCACGTGCAGCTCGCGCTGCAGCGCCGCGAGTTGGTGGCCGGCGACCAGTTCGAGGTGACGGTGTGCGAGGGTGCGGGCGGTTGCGAGGGCGGGGGTCGCCGGGTCGAGCGGCGCAAGCTGCAGCTCGATGCATTCGGCGACCGAGCGGGCGCCGACCCCGGCAGGGTCGAGCTGCTGCACCGCCGCGAGCACGCGCCCGACGCCCGCGGCGTCGGTGCGCACTTCGCCCGCGAGCGACTCGGCGATGGCGTCCAGGGTATCCGTGAGGTAGCCGTCGTCGTTGATCGCGTCGACGATGGCGCGCCCGATTGCGAGCGCGTCGGCCGGCAGGTGGGCGAGCTCCAGCTGCCAGTTGAGGTGATCGCGCAGCGTGCGCCCCGTCTCGTCCGGCAGTTCGAGCTCGCGGTCGCCCGAGCCGGACCAGGGCGCCTCGGACTCCGCCGCGCTGGGCTCGGCCCAGTCGTCGCCGATCTCGACCACCGGCTCGTCCTCGCCCGTGGCGTCCGACGACTCGCCCGGGGTTGCCTCGGCGGACCACGTCGCTTCGAAGTCCTCGTCGGCCTCGAGCATCACGTTGTTCTCGAGCGCCTGCAGAACCTGGGCCTGCAACTCGATGGTCGGCAGCTGCAGCAGCCGGATGGCCTGCTGCAGCTGCGGCGTCATGGCCAGCTGCTGTCCGATCCGGAGCTGGAGGCTGGGCTTCATCATGAAAGGGGATCGTCCCCCTTGTACCCTCAGAGCCTGAAATCCTGCCCCAAGTAGACCTTGCGCACCTCGGGATTTGCAAGGATCTCGTCCGCCGTTCCGGAGGCCAGCACGGTGCCCTGGTTGACGATGTAGGCGCGCACACAGATTCCCAGCGTTTCCCGCACGTTATGGTCGGTAATCAGCACGCCGATTCCGCGGTCAGCGAGGTGGCGGGCGATGCGCTGGATGTCGTGCACCGAAAGCGGGTCGACGCCGGCAAACGGCTCGTCGAGCAGGATGAAAGCCGGATTGGCGGCAAGCGCGCGGGCGATCTCCACGCGGCGGCGCTCGCCGCCCGACAGGCTCATGCCGAGGTGGTCGCGCAGGTGCGCGACGTGCAGTTCCTCGAGCAGGCTCTCGAGCGCCTCGCCACGCGCGGCGTCGTCGAGGTCGTCGCGCGTTTCCAGGATCGCCATCACGTTGTCTTCGACGGTGAGGCGGCGGAAGATCGAGGGCTCCTGCGGCAGGTAGCCGAGCCCGCGCCGGGCACGCGCGTGCATCGGCAGCGTGGTGATGTCCTCGCCGTCGAGCGTGATCTGCCCGCCGTCGCAGGGCACCAGCCCGACGATCATGTAGAAGGCGGTGGTCTTGCCGGCGCCGTTCGGGCCGAGCAGGCCGACGACCTCGCCGCTTCCTATCGTGAGCGAGAGCGAAGAGACGACCTTGCGCTTGCGGTAGCTCTTCTCCAGCCCCGTGGCCGTGAGCTCGCTCATGGCTTGGGGTCCGGGCGAGCGGGCGGCTCCTCGCGGGGCTGGATCGTGATCGTGACCGGCTCGCGCGACACGACGCGCTGGTTCGCCGTGCTGTAGACCAGCTTGCCGCCGGTCATCTCGGTCTTGCCGTCCGAGAGCCACGCGTCGCCGTCCAGCTCGATCGTGCCCCGCTGCAGGTCATAGTCGATGCGGTTCGCACGGCCCTGGGCCAGCTCGTCCTTGCGCTTCTGCTCGAAGGTTGCAGGCGCGCCGGTTACCTTGGCGGTCGCAACCCGGCCGCCGGCGAAACGCACCTGCGCGGTCTCGCTCGCGAGCGCCGCCTCGGGCGTCGCGATGCGCACGGTCCCGCTGAAGTCCCAGTTGCTGTCATTGAAGTCAAGGCCGGTTGTCACCGCATGGTCGGCGCTGATCCGGATCTCACCCTGGCTGATGGTTACGGCGTCATATTCGATCACGCCTTTCTGCGTATCGTAATTCAGCGAGCTCGCCTTGAGCTGAATTGGCAGTTGTTCGCGCTCCTGCGCGATCGCGGTGACGCAGGCGGCGGCGAGCAACGCGGCGGCGAGGAGGCTACGGCGCGAAGTGGCCATTGACGTCCGATTCCAGCTGCAAGCTGCCGGATTTCAGGTCCGCATGCATGCCCAGCGCGCGCAGCCGGTGAGTCCCGAAGGCGAGCTCGACCGGCGCCCGGGTGTCGGCTATCTCGCTGACTGTGTCGAGCGTCAGGCGCGGCGTGTAAAGTTCCGCGGCCTGCGGGTCGGCGCCCGGCCGGCCGGCAAGCCGGACGTCACCCTCGAACTCGACCGTGCTCCCGCCCTGCGGCACGCGCGCCTCGTTCGAGGTCAGGTTCCAGGTCTGGCCGGTCGGTGTGTGGTAATCCACGGCGACGTCCGAAAGTCGCACCACGCCACTGGCCGGGTCCTGGTTGGCCGAAATGGACTGCAAGCCGATGCGCAGACTGCCGTCCGCGCCGAATTCCTGGAGATCGACGCCGGTCAGGAAATAGCCGGGGCTTGCCGCGTTGCCGTCGGCCGCAGCCGGCTCGCGGTCGACCACGCGCCACTGCACGAGCGCTGCGATCAGCGCGACGAAGCCGGCCAGCAGGAGCAACCGCGTGATCAGGTCTGCGCTCCCCGCGCCTCGAGCAGCCAATCGCAAAACTCACGCACGGCGCCCCGGCCTCCCGGCGAGCGCGTGACGTGTTTCGCGGCAGCGAGCACCTCGGGGTGCGCGTCGGCGACGGCGGCGGGCAGCCCGACCACCGCCATCAGGCCGAGGTCCGGCGTGTCGTCGACCAGGCAGGCTACGCGGCGAGCTTCGATGGCATTGCGCTTGAGGAGTTCAGCGAGCGCGCGCGCCTTGTCGCCGACGCCCTGGGCGACGTCGCTTACGCCGAGCTCGCGCATGCGCGCGGTCACCGCGGACGAGCGGCGGCCGGAGATCACGGCGACGCCGACGCCGGCGGCGACCAGCATCTTGATGCCATGGCCGTCGCGGACGTGAAACGCCTTGACGGTTTCCCCGTCCGGACCGTACCAGAGCCGGCCGTCGGTCAGCACGCCGTCCACGTCGAGCACCAGCAGCGCAATCTCGGCGGCCGGCGTCACATCACCCCCGCGCGCAGCAGGTCGTGGACGTTCAGCGCGCCGGCCAGCCGCCCGGACTCGTCCAGCACCAGCAGCCCGTTCACGGCGTGCTTCTCCATCATCAGCACGGCCTCGGCCGCGAGCTCGTCCGCGCCGATCGAGCGCGGGTTGCGGGTCATGACATCGGACATCCGGCTGCCGTGGATGTCGATCTGGCGGTCGAGCGCGCGCCGCAGGTCGCCGTCCGTGAACACGCCGAGCACCTTGTCGTCGCCGTCGACGACCGCCGTGAGCCCGAGCCGCTTGCGCGACATCTCGAGCAGGCCCTCCGTCAGCGGCGTATCGGGCCGCACCCGCGGCAGGTCGGCGCCGCGGCGCATGACGTCGGAGACGTGCAGCAGCAACCTCCTGCCGAGCGCGCCGCCCGGGTGCGAGCGGGCGAAATCCGCCTCGGTGAACCCGCGGTGCTTCAGCAGCGCGACCGCGAGCGCATCGCCCATCGCGAGGGTGGCCGTCGTGCTCGCCGTCGGCGCCAGGTTGAGCGGGCAGGCCTCGGCCGGCACGCTGATGTCGAGATGCACGTCCGCCTCGCGCGCGAGCGTCGATTGCGGGTTGCCGGTCATCGCAATGAGCTGCGCGTCCATGCGCTTGAACAGCGGCAGGATGGTGAGGAGTTCGGCGGTCTCGCCGGAGTAGGAGATGGCGAGCACCACGTCGCCCTTGGCGACCATTCCCATGTCGCCGTGGCTCGCTTCGGCCGCGTGCAGGAAGAAGGCGGGCGTGCCGGTGCTCGCGAGCGTTGCGGCGATCTTGCCGCCCACATGGCCGGACTTGCCCATCCCGGAGACGACCACGCGGCCGGCGCAGGCGAGGATCATGCGGCAGGCGCGGTCGAAGTCGTCGCCCAGCCGGTCGACGAGCGCGGCGACGGCGCGAGCCTCGATTCGGAGTGCCTCGCGTCCCATCTCGATCAGGCGCTGGCTTTCGGCGGCGTCATTCATCGGTTGCGCGCGGCATTCTGGGGCGGTTCGGCATCATACACTGGCCCTCCGGCAGCCCTTAGAATGCCGGGATGTCGCCTGAGGAGATCACCCGACAGGTCGAGGCCGCGCTGCCCGGGGCGGTGGTCCGCGTCGCTTCCGAGGACGGCGTGCATTTCGCGGCGCTGGTGATCGCACCGCAGTTCGAAGGGCTGCGCCCGATCGCGCGTCACCAGCTCGTGTACCAGGCGCTGGGCGGCGCGGTGGGCGGCACCATCCACGCCCTGTCGCTCGACACGCCGACGCCCGGAGAATGGGCGCAGCGCGCCGCGGGCTGAGCGGAGCAGGTCGCTTGGACAAGTTCCAGATCACCGGCGGAAGGCGTCTCGAAGGCGAGGTGCGTGCCTCGGGCGCCAAGAATGCGGCGCTGCCGATCCTCGCCGCGGGCCTGCTCACCGACCGTCCGCTCACGCTGCGCAACGTCCCGGACCTGCACGACGTCAAGACGATGCTGCGCCTGCTCGCGCGGATGGGAGTTTCCGCGATGGCGGCCGCCGGCGGCGAGGTCCGCGTCGACGCAGGCGGGCTCGGCGAAGCCGTTGCCCCCTACGATCTCGTGAAGACCATGCGCGCATCGATACTCGTCCTCGGGCCGCTGCTCGCGCGCCACGGCGAGGCGCGCGTGTCGCTGCCCGGCGGTTGCGCGATCGGCGCGCGTCCCGTCAACCTCCACGTCTCGGGGCTCGAGGCCATGGGCGCCCGGATCTCGATCGAGGGCGGCTACATCCATGCGACGGCCGGGCGGCTGGTCGGCGCGCGCATCGTCCAGGACACGGTGACTGTCACGGGCACCGAAAACCTGATGATGGCGGCGACGCTCGCGCGCGGCCGCACGGTGATCGAGAACGCCGCGCGCGAGCCGGAAGTCGTCGACCTCGCGGCCTGCCTCTCGGCGATGGGGGCGACGATCGCAGGCGCAGGCACCGATACCATCGTCGTCGAGGGACGCGACCGCCTCGGCGGCTGCGAGCACCGCGTGCTGCCCGACCGCATCGAGACCGGGACTTTCCTCGTGGCAGGCGCCATCACGGGCGGGCGAGTGCGCGTCACCGGCGCGGAGCCCGCGCACCTCGACGCGGTGATCGCCAAACTGCGCGAGGCCGGGGTGCGAGTGGCCGTGGGAACGGACTGGATCGAGGTGGACATGACCGGCCGGCCGCGCGCCGTGGACATCCGCACCGCGCCGCACCCCGGGTTTCCGACCGACATGCAGGCGCAGGTCGCTACACTCAACTCCGTGGCCGACGGCGTGGGCACGATCATCGAGACGATCTTCGAGAACCGCTTCATGCACATGCTGGAGCTGCGGCGGCTTGGCGCCGACGTGCGCATCGAGGGACACACGGCCGTGATCCACGGTGTGCCGCGCCTGTCCGGCGCCCCGGTCATGGCCACCGACCTGCGCGCCTCCGCGAGCCTGGTCCTCGCGGGCCTGGTCGCCGAGGGCACGACCGACGTGCAGCGCATCTATCACATCGACCGCGGCTACGAGCACATCGAGGAAAAGATGCGCGCGCTCGGCGCGGACATCCGCCGCGTGCCCGGCCCGGCGACCTGAGACGCGCTCAGGACGAACGCATGGCGCCCGCTTCCTGCGGGCGCTCGACGACCTCGATGCGAACACTGTGCTCGCGGCCGTCGGACTCCGTGGGCGAGCGCCGCCACAGCCTTAAGCGCGCGCTCTGGCCGGGCTGCAGCATGGCGATCCGCGCGCGCAGGTCCTGCGCGCCGCGCAGCGGCTTGCCGTTCATCGACGTGATGACGTCGCCGCGCGCGACGCCCTGGCTGTCGGCGGGGCTTCCCGGGTCGACGCGGTTGACCAGCACCGATCCGTCGGGCAGGCCCGATTGCTCGATCGCCTCGGGCGGGATGTCGCCCGGAACCACGCCGATCCAGCCGCGCACGACCTTGCCATCCCGGATGATCGCGTCCACCACGCCGCGGACCAGGTCGACCGGGATCGCGAAACCGATGCCCTCGATGCCGGCCTGGCGCCCGGCGATGGCGCTGTTGAGGCCGACCAGCTTGCCGGTCGCGTCCACCAGCGCGCCTCCGGAATTGCCGAAGTTGATCGCGGCGTCGGTCTGGATGAAGTTCTCGAAGGTCGTCACGCCAAGCTGGCCGCGCCCGGTCGCGCTGACGATCCCCAGGGTCACGGTCTGGCCGAGACCCAGGGGATTGCCGATCGCGAGCACCGGCTCGCCCACCCGCAGCCGGTCCGAGCGGCCGAGCGGCATGATCGGCAGGGTGCCGAGCTCGATCCGGAGCACGGCAAGGTCAGTGTCGCGGTCGACGCCGACCAGCGTCGCAGGCGCGGCGCGTCCGTCCTTGAGCTGCACGCGGATCTGCGCCGCGCGCTCGATCACGTGGTTGCTCGTGACGATGTGCCCGCGCACGTCGTAGATGATGCCGGAGCCCAGGCTGCGTTCGACGCGCTCGCGGTACTCCGGCCACACGTCGCCGAACAGCTGCGCGAACTGCGGCGGCAGGCCGGCAACGTTTGGCACCACGACGCGGCGCTCGGTGAAGATGTTGACGACCGCCGGGGCGGTGGCGTCCACCGCGTCCGCATAGCTCACGAACCGGGCCGGTGCTTCGGCGGTGCCGGCTTCCGGGACCGCAACCAGCGGCTCCGTTTCCGCCGGCGGAGGTGCCTGCTGCTGCGCGACGCGCTCAGGCGCAGGCCGCAGCAGAATCCAGGCGAGCGCCGCCGCGAGTCCGAGCGCGACCCAGGGAGAAATCCAGCGCAGCCAGCCCGGAATGCCCGACATATCGCCGTGTATAATGCGACAAACCTTGCAACGAACGATAACTGACCGATGACCGAAACGATCGACAAGGGTCGGCGGCAGCTCCTGACCGCCGCCACGACGCTGACTGGTGCCGTGGGCGTCGCCTTCGCAGCCGTACCGTTCCTTTCGTCGTGGAAGCCGAGCGCGCGCGCCAAGGCGCTGGGCGCACCGGTCGAAATCGACATCAGCAAGCTCGAGCCGGGCGCGATGCTCAAGATCGAATGGCGCGGCAAGCCGGTGCTGGTCGTGCGTCGTACGGCCGAGATGATCGAGCGTATCGGGGCGCACGACGGCCTGCTCGCCGACCCGGGCTCGCAAGCCTCGCGCCAGCCCGACTACGCGCGCAACCCCGAGCGCGCGATCAGGCCCGAATACCTGGTGCTGCTCGGCGTCTGCACACACCTCGGCTGCCTGCCACAGGACCGATTCGCGCCCGGCGCGAGTGCGGACGGCGTGCTGACGACCAGCTGGCCGGGCGGGTTCTTCTGCCCCTGCCACGGCTC
Source organism: uncultured Gammaproteobacteria bacterium (assembly GCA_963817195.1). Classification (GTDB taxonomy): domain Bacteria; phylum Pseudomonadota; class Gammaproteobacteria; order Steroidobacterales; family Steroidobacteraceae; genus SCUD01. The sequence goes on along the minus strand of CAWFNJ010000001.1, from coordinate 95,908 downwards.
CAAGTTCGACCTCTCAGGCCGCGTGTTCGCCGGAGTGCCGGCCCCCACGAACCTCGAGATCCCGCCGTACAGTTTCGCCGGCGACAACCACATCGTGATCGGCCTCGACCCGGCGAAGGAGGCCTGATGGCGGAATCGAGCGCAGCGGCCACCCCCGGAGCGGGCCGCATCGCCCGGCTCGGCGCCTGGATCGATGCACGTTTCCCGGTGTCGTCGATGTGGAAGGAGCACATGTCCGAGTACATGGCTCCGAAGAACTTCAATTTCTGGTACTACTTCGGGTCGATCGCCCTGGTCGTGCTCGCGCTGCAGATCGTCACGGGCATCTTCCTGACGATGAGCTACAAGCCCTCCGCGACCGAAGCATTCGGCTCGGTCGAGTACATCATGCGTGACGTGGAGTGGGGCTGGCTGATCCGCTACCTGCACTCGACCGGCGCCTCGGCGTTCTTCATCGTCATCTACCTGCACATGTTCAGGGCGCTCCTGTACGGCTCGCACCGCAACCCGCGCGAACTCGTCTGGATCTTCGGCGTACTGATCTACCTCGCGCTGATGGCGGAGGCCTTCTTCGGCTACCTGCTGCCCTGGGGCAACATGTCCTACTGGGGTGCGCAGGTCATCGTGTCGCTGTTCGGCACGTTCCCGCTGATCGGCGACGCGCTGATCGAGTGGATCCGCGGCGACTATTTCATCTCGGACATCACGCTCAACCGCTTCTTCGCGCTGCACGTGGTCGCGCTGCCGCTGGTGCTGATTTTCCTGGTCGTGGCGCACGTGCTTGCGCTGCACGAGACCGGCTCCAACAATCCGGACGGTATCGAGATCAAGAAGCAGAAAGGCCCGGACGGGCAGCCGCTGGACGGAATTCCCCTGCATCCGTACTACACGGTCAAGGATCTCTGGGGCATCGCGGTCTTCCTGGTGCTGTTCGCGGGCGTGGTGTTCTTCGCGCCCGAGATGGGCGGGCTGTTCCTCGAGGCGCCGAACTTCGAGCCGGCGAACCCGCTGCTCACGCCCGAGCACATCGCGCCGGTGTGGTACTTCACGCCGTACTACGCGATCCTGCGCGCCGTCCCTGCGTTCCTGAACACCCAGGTCTGGGGTGTGCTCGTGCTGTTCGCGGCGGTGCTGCTGCTGTTCTTCATCCCCTGGCTGGACCGCTCGCCGGTGCGGTCGATCCGCTACCGCGGGCCGATCTACAAGACGGCGCTGATGATCTTCGCGGCGAACTTCATCATGCTCGGCTACTGCGGCCTGAAGCCGGCGGTCTCGCCGTTCACGAAAATGTCCGTGGTCGGCACGATCATCTACTTCGCGTTCTTCCTGCTGATGCCCTGGTATTCGCGCATCGACAAGGTCAAGCCGGAGCCGGTGCGGGTAACGATGTGACCCGCATGGCACGCTTCGCAGCCGCGGCCGCGCTGTCCTTCGCCATCGCCGCGAACGCCTCGACCGCGGGCTTCCCGCTGCAGGAGGCCGGCACCGACGTTGGCAACCTCGCCTCGCTGCAACGCGGCGCGCGCAACTTCGTGAACTACTGCCTCGGCTGCCATTCGCTGAAGTACATGCGCTACAGTCAGCTCGCCGAGGACCTCGCGCTGACCGAGGACGACCTGCGCGCGAACCTCATGTTCACCGGCACGCGCGTCTACGACCCGATGGTTTCCGCGATGTCTGCGGAGCAGGGCCGGCTGTGGTTCGGCAACGCGCCGCCCGATCTGTCGCTGATCGCGCGCAGCCGCGGTCCCGATTACGTGTTCACCTTCCTGCGCTCGTTCCACGAGGACCCGTCGCGCCCGACCGGCGTGAACAACGCCGTGCTGCCGGGCACGGCGATGCCGCACGTGCTCGCGCCGCTGCAGGGCCTGCAGCGCCCGCGCTTCGAGGCCAGGACCGGCGAGGACGGCAAGGAGACGCAGCACCTCGTCGGACTCGAGCCGGGCAGCCTGCCCGGCGACCTGCCGGCTGCCGCCTTTGACAGCTTCGTGCGCGACACCGTGGCTTTCCTCGAGTACGTGTCCGAGCCCCACAAGGCCAGGCGCCAGGCGCTCGGCGTCTGGGTGATCCTGTTCCTGCTCATGTTCGCGGCCTTCACCTGGTTCCTCTACAAGGAATACTGGAAGGACGTGAAGTAATGCCGCGGCGCCCGCGATGAGCCCCTGAGCCGATGACCACGCCACATACCCCGCGGCGGCCCTATCTCGTGCGCGCCATGCACGAATGGATGACGGCCAACAACCAGACGCCGCACCTCGTGGTCGACGCCGTCTGGCCGGCCACCGAAGTGCCTCGCGCGTTCGTGCGTGACGGGCGCATCACCCTGAACGTCAGCTGGCAGGCGACGCAGGGCCTCAAGCTCGGCAACGAGTGGATCGAGTTCTCGGCACGCTTCGGCGGAGTCTCGCAACAGGTGCGTATCCCGGTCGCGTCGGTGCTCGGCATCTACGCGCGCGAGACCGGGCAGGGCATGCTGTTCCAGGACGAAGGCGAGGCGCCGCCGCCCGCCGCCGGGTCCGGCGACACCGCCGCCGCCCGTCCCAAGCTACGCGTCATCAAGTAACCGACACTAGGGCGATGGTCATCTCGAACCGAGCGTCGCCCTGCGCGCGGGATCCGGCGGGGTTCCTCGCTCGCGAACTCCGCCGGAACTTACGAGTTCGCTCGCGAGGACCCCGCCACCTCGCGCGCAGGGCGAAGACAGGCTAGAGACTGAACGCGCCCCGAATCAGCTTGCAGCGGAGATCCTCGGCGGGGCCGCTGACTTCGACGACGTCAAAGCGGGCCGGGAACTTCGCGAGCGGCGGGTTGGACGCGAGCAGAACGCGCGCGGCCCGGACGATGCGGGCACGCTTCGCGTGCGTGATGCTCGCGGCGGCGCCTCCGTAGCGGTCCGAAGCGCGATAACGGACTTCGACGATCGCGAGGACACCACCTTCCAGCACGACCAGATCGAGCTCGCCGCCCTTGGCGCGGAAGTTGGCGGCGAGAACCCGGCATCCCTGGCGTTCCAGGAATCGCGCCGCGGCCTCCTCGGCCGCACGGCCGAGCACGAGGTGCGGTGCGGTGCTCACGTGATGGGCGGTTCCAGCGCTGCGGGGGGCGGCCAGGGCGCGACGCGCCCGCCGACGACCTGCGCCCAGTCGAGCTCACGCCGCACGCGGCCCTGGGCATCCAGCGACAGTCTGCCGGTGGCGCCGGGCAGGAATCCCTGGCCGCCGCTGCGCATCCGGGGCAACTCGTTGACCAGCCGGTAGGCGTCGTAGCCGAAGGCGTACAGGCGGGTGAGCTGGCCGCCACGTCCAGGGAAAACGCGCTCGACCGTGTCGCGAGCGCCGCCCGCCGCGCCGACCGGGTCGAGAATCCAGGGCATATCGGGAAAAATCACGCCGTCGAGGTCCTGGTTGCCGGCCCCGGACGGATCGAACACGTCGGAGATTGCGTACATGGGCAGTGCGCTCGCATAGTTGAAGCGCAGCTGCGTGCGGATCAGCCGGCCGTGCACCGGCTGCGCGGCGACGAAGATGAACTGCGCGTCGGGGCGCGGGCTGCTGCCGCGCTGGCCGGTCGTGCGCAGCAGGCGCCGCAGCGTCTCGTTGAAGTCGGCCGTGGACGCCACGTAGTCCGCCTGGTCCACGATCTGCCCGCCCGCGGCGGCGAACTCGTCGGCGAACGCGGTCTGCACGCGGCGCCCCCAGTCGGACTGCGGCGCGAGCGCCACGCCCGAGAGCTTGCCGTCGGCGGCGATGCGCCGCGCGGCGAGGCGCGCCTCGTCTTCGGGAGAAAGTGCGAACTGGTAGAAGCGGTCCGGCACCTGCACGCCGTCAGGCAGGAAGTTCAGCGCGAGCGTCGTCGCGCGCCCATCGGCGAGCGTCGCCAATGCGGAGACTTCCTCGCGCGTCAGCGGGCCGACGACGAAATCGCAGCCGTCCGAGATCGCCTGCAGGTAAGCCGATGGCGCATCGCGCTCCGCCACGTCATAGATGCGGACTCGGCGGCCGCGTCGCCTCCGCTGCCGTCGTAGTAGGCGGCCGAGGAAGCCGTCGCGAACCGCGTTTCCGGCCGGAGCCGAGCGCCCCGACAGCGGCAGCAACAGTGCGACCTGCTGCGGCCGGTCGCCGGTCGCCACCGGCCGCTCCGCGACGCCTTTCCACAGCGCGTCGCTCGCCGGATGCGACGGGTAGCGCTCCTTCCAGGACTGCAGCCGGCGCTGTGCGCCGAGCGCGCCGGACTGCGCGTCGGCGAGGATGCGCCCGAGCTCGAGCCAGCCGGCGAGCACCGGGTCCGCACCGGCGGGCGTGCGTGCGTCGGCGCCGCGCAGCAGGGCCGACTGGATGCCGTCGACGATCTGGCGCTGGTTGGCGAGGCGGTCGGCGGGCGACGTGAGCAGCTTGTCGCGCGCCATCAGGCTGGTCACGCCATCGGCCACCTGCAGGCTGCCGAACTGCACGCGTGCGCGCGTCGCGAGCGTCGCCGCGTCGTCGCCGGCGAGACCCTTGAGGATGCCGGCCGCGCGCGCGGTGTCGCCGCGGGCGAGCGCGATCTCGGCGTCGAGCCGGCGCTGTTCGCGCGAATCGGCGGCCGCGAGCGGCGGCGCGACGTTCGCGATCGCGTTCTCGGCCGCGCCGACGTCGCGAGCGAGCAGCCACTCGTTCGCTGGCGGCGAGCCAGTGCGCGTTGCCGCTGCCGGCGGCGGCCGCCTTCGCCGCGGCCTCGTAACTCTGCGCGGCGCCGGCGTGGTCGCCCTCGCGCGCGAGGCGCGCGGCACGCTCCGCGGGCTCGGCGCCGAGCCCCGGCAGGCCGGTCACCTGGCAAGCCGTGGCCAACGCCGCGACCAGCAGGGCGGCGAGGGCATTCCTGACGATCCGGAGTTTCGCTTGCATCGGCGGCGGCCCTTGGCGAGGATCATCCGGCCGCGCCACTGCCGTAGTGGCAGGTGCGGTCGGGGAGAACATCTTATAGTGGCTGGGACGGGCGTGCTCTACGTCGTCGCGACGCCGATCGGCAACCTCGGCGACATTTCCGCGCGAGCGCGCGAGATTCTCGCGGCGGCCTCCGCCGTCGCCGCGGAGGACACGCGCCACAGCGGGCGCCTGCTGCGCGAGCTCGGTCTCGAGCGGCCGCTCGTGTCCCTGCACGAGCACAACGAGCGCGCGCGCGTCGGCGAGCTCGTCGCGCGGCTGCAGGCACGGCGAGAGCATCGCCCTCGTGTCGGACGCCGGCACGCCGCTCGTGAGCGATCCGGGCTACCTGCTGGTCGCTGCGGCGGTGGCGGCGGGCATCGTCGTGACGCCGGTGCCCGGCCCGAACGCGGCCGATCGCCGCGCTCTCGGCCTCGGGCCTGCCCTGCGACCGCTTCTGCTTCGAGGGCTTCCTGCCCTCGCGCGCCGCTGCGCGCAGGCGCCGGCTCGCCGAGCTCGCCGCGGAGACGCGCACGCTCGTGCTCTACGAGGCCCCGCACCGCATCGCCGAGTGCCTCGACGACCTCGCGGCGGCCTGCGGCGGCGAGCGGCGCGCCTGCGTCGCGCGCGAGCTGACCAAGCGCTTCGAGACCTTCTATCGCGGGAACGCTCGGCGAGCTCGCCGGGCGCGCGCAAAGTCGGATCCGGACGTCGCGCGCGGCGAGTCCGTGATCCTCGTCGAGGGTGCGCCGGTGGCGGAGCCGGGAGCCGCCGAACTCGACGCGACGCTCGCCGTCCTGCTTCGTCACCTGCCACCGCTCCGGCCGCGGCTGCGGCGCCGCGGGCCTCACCGGCGTACGGCGCGCCGATGCCTACGCGCGTGCACTCGCGCTCGCCCGGGAGGCGCCGCCGGATGCGACTTGAGGCGCGGCTCGCCGAGGCACTAAGGTGTGCGCGGGAGTCGGCCAGGCAATCGCTGCGTCCGCAAGGGCGTGGAGGAAAGTCCGGGCTCCATAGGGTGCGGCGCCAGGTAACGCCTGGGGGGCGTGAGCCCACGGAAAGTGCAACAGAAAAGAAACCGCCCAAGCGCGCGAAAGCGTGACGGCAAGGTTGAAATGGTGCGGTAAGAGCGCACCGCGTCGACGGCAACGGAGACGGCAAGGCAAACCCCGCCGGGAGCAAGGCCAAATAGGGAAGCAGGCGGCGCAAGCCGCAGCGCGCGGCCCGCGCGTGCTTCCGGGTAGGCTGCTCGAGGTGCGCGGTGACGTGCATCCCAGAGGAATGATTGCCCTCGACAGAACCCGGCTTACCGGCCGACTCCCACTTTTGACCCCGCCCTGATCAAAAAAACAGGTATCTCCTGACAAGTCGCCGTAGAAACGGCGTGTAAGTCGCTGATTTCTGTATTGCTGGGTCGCGACTCGCTGGGCGCACGGTCCTTCCGCCTAAGTGACTGACGCGTCACGAGAATTTCTCGCTTGAACCCGTTGACCCTGCCAGATCGCATGCCTATAGTGGCAGCAAGTGGGAGAAAGTGGGGGGGAATGGGACAAGGTCCCGTTTCAAATCGTGTTTCGCGGCGCAACAAAAGTCACCCTGGATGCGAAGGGCCGGATGGTCATTCCCACCCGGTATCGCGAGCGCCTGCAGGAACGCGGGGACGCCCGGCTCGTGGTCACCATCGACCGCGACCAGTGCCTGCTGATCTACCCGCTCGCCTGAATGGGAAGAAATCGAACGGAAGCTGATGCGCTTGCCGACGCTGAACGAGCACGCACGGCGCCTGCAGCGGCTGATGGTCGGCTACGCGACCGACGTCGAGCTCGACGGGCACGGGCGGCTGCTGCTGCCGCCGACGCTGCGCGGCTTCGCGCACCTCGAACGCAACGCGATGCTGATCGGGCAGGGCAACCGCTTCGAGCTCTGGGACGAGCAGCGCTGGGAAGAGCGCCGGGAGCAGTGGCTGAACGGCGAGGAATCGCCGACGTCGCTGCCGGCGGAACTGGGTTCCCTCTCGCTGTGACTGGCGCGCCGAACGGCGTGCCGATCGATGGAGCCGCGTGGCGGGGAACACGCGCCGGTGCTCCGGAATGCGGCGATCGACTCGCTCGCGATCCGGGCCGACGGCTGCTACGTGGATGCGACGTTCGGTCGCGGTGGTCATGCCGGGGAAATCCTCGGCCGGCTCGGTGAAGAGGGGAAGTTGATTGCGCATCGATCGCGATCCCGAGGCCGCAGCGGCCGCGGCCGTGCTGTTCGATGCGGACCCGCGCGCGCGATTCGTGCGCGCGCGCTTCTCGGAACTCGGCCAGCACGTCGCAGCCCGCGAGCGCCGACGGCATCCTGTTCGACCTCGGCGTTTCGTCCCCGCAGCTCGACGAGGCGCGCCGCGGCTTCAGCTTCCTGCGCGACGGCCCGCTCGACATGCGCATGGATCCGGACCCGGCGAGAGCGCGGCGGAGTTCCTGGCGCGCGCCGACGAGCGCGAGATCGCCGGCGTGATCGCGCGGCTCGGCGAGGAGCGGCACGCGAAGCGCATCGCGCGCGCGATCGTCGCGGCGCGCGGAATCCGGCCCGATCGACACGACCGGCAGGCTGGCGGGAATCGTCGCCGCGGCCGTGCCCGGCCGCGAGCCGGGCCGCCACCCGGCCACGCGCACCTTCCAGGCGCTGCGCATCCACGTCAACGACGAGCTCGGCGAGATCGAGCGCGCGCTGCCGCAGGCGGTCGACGGCGCTGAAGCCGCGCGGGCGCCTGGTCGTGATCAGCTTCCATTCGCTCGAGGACCGGATCGTCAAGCGCTTCATGCGCTCGGGCAGCCGCGAGGACCCGGCCTGGGCGGGCCTGCCCGAGGTGCCGGCCGCGGCGCGCCCGCGCCTGAAGCTCGTCGGTCGCGCGACCTTCGCCGACGAGGCGGAAGTCGCGCGCAACCCGCGCGCGCGCAGCGCCGTCATGCGCGTCGCCGAGAGGCTCCCCGCGTGAGCCGCCGCTGGCAAGCTCATCGGCCTGCCGCTGCTGTGGCTCGCGGTGCTCGCATCCGCGGTCGCGGTCGTGCGCGCGCGCCACGAGTCGCGCGCGCTGTTCGTCGAGCTCGAGCGGCTGTCGGCGGAGCGCGACGCGCTCAACATCACCTGGGGCCAGGACCAGCTGGAGCAGGGCTCCTGGTCGAACCCGGCGATCGTCGAGCGCGTCGCCGCGGACCGCAGGCAGATGGTCTTCCCGAAGCCGGACGACGTCGAGATCGTCGCGCAATGAGGCGGCGGGACGGCGAGATCGAGTTCGACGCGGGACAGTTCCGCGGCCGCGCGCGCTTCCTGGCCGGCGCTGCTCGCGTTCACCGCGCTGGTGCTGGTCGGGCGCTCGGTCCAGCTGCAGGTCCTGGACCGGCAGTTCATCGAGCGGCAGGCCGACATGCGCCACGCGCGCACGGCGCGCATCGTCGCGCACCGCGGCGCGATCCAGGACCGCTTCGGCGAGCCGCTCGCGGTGAGCTCGCCGGTCGACACCGTGTGGGTCAACCCGCCCGAGTTCGCCGAGGCGGGCGAGGGAATCCCGCGCCTCGCGCGCGCCCTCGGCATCAACCGCCAGTGGCTCGAGCAGCGCGTCACCAGCAACCTCGACCGCGAGTTCCTCTACGTCGAGCGCCACGTCGAGCCTGCCCAGAAGGAGGCGGTGCGCAAGCTCGGACTCCCGGGCGTGTACTTCCAGCGCGAGTACAAGCGCTTCTACCCGAACGCGGAGGTCACCGGACACCTGCTCGGCTTCACCAGTCTCGACGAGGAGGGGCAGGAGGGTCTCGAGCTCGCCTTCGACCGCACGCTCAAGGGCACCGACGGCGCCAAGCGCGTGATCCAGGACGGCCGCGGCCGCGTGATCCAGAACGTCGAGGTCGTGCGCGCGCCGTCGCAGGGCCAGGACCTCGTCACCAGCATCGACCTGCGCATCCAGTACCTCGCCTACCGCGAGCTGAAGTCCGCGATCCGCCAGCACCGCGCGCGCGCGGGCACCGTCATCGTGCTCGACATCGCGACCGGCGAAGTGCTCGCGATGGTCAACCAGCCCTCGTTCAACCCGAACGACCGCGGTCAGTACGAGGTCGCGCGCTACCGCAACCGCGCGGTCACGGACATCTTCGAGCCCGGCTCGAGCATCAAGCCGTTCGTCGTCGCCGCGGCGCTCGCCTCGGGGCGCTACCGCGCGAACAGCACGATCGATGCGTGCCCTTCAAGGTCGGCTCGCTGCTGATCCGCGACAAGCACGAGCTCGGCACGATCGACATGGGCGGCGTGCTGGCGCGCTCGAGCAACGTCGGCGATGGCGAAGATCGCGCTCTCGCTCGACCGCAACCAGATCCATCGACACGCTGCGCGCGCTCGGCTTCGGCGAGGTGACGGCGAGCGGCTTCCCGGGCGAATCGGCGGGGCTCCTGACCGGCGCGGCGAACTGGCGCCCGATCAACGTCGCGACGATGTCCTACGGCTATGGCCTCTCGGTGACGCCGCTGCAGCTCGCGCAGGCCTACGCGACGGTCGGCGCCTCCGGCATGCACCGCCCGGTGACGTTCCGTCGCGTGGATAGCGCCGGCCGCCGGCGAACGAGTCCTGCCGGCGAATGTCGCGCGCGACCTGATCGGCCTGCTCGAGGAAGCGGTGACGCCGGCCGGCACCGGCGCCAAGGCCGCGGTCGCCGGTTACCGCGTCGCCGGCAAGACCGGCACCGCGTGGAAGTCGGTTTCCGGCGGCTATTCCACCGACCGTTACCTGTCGGTGTTCGCCGGCGTGGTGCCCGCGACCCACCGCGCCTCGCGGTCGTCGTCATGGTGGACGAGCCGCAGGGTGTCTTCTACTACGGCGGCGACGTCGCGGCGCCCGTGTTCTCGGCGGTCACCTCGGGTGCGCTGCGCCTCATGTCGGTGGCACCGGACGATCTTGCGCGCGTGACGCCGGTCGACTGACACGGGAGACGGACCGTGACCGCGCGCCTCGCCCTCGACGAGTTGCTGGCCGGTGTCGCTCCGGCGCCGCAGGTCTCGATCGCGGGTCTCGACGCTCGATTCGCGCTCGGTTGCGCCAGGCGACGCTTTCGTCGCGCTGAAGGGCGGGCATGGGCACGGGCTCGACCACGCGCCGGAAGCCATCGCGCGCGGCGCGCGCGCCGTGCTCTGGGATCCGGCAGAAGGGCGCGACCCCGGCGCCACAGGCGCGGAAATCCCGTTCGTCGCGGTAGCGTGGCCTGCGCGAACGACTGGGCGCGATCGCCGACCGCTATCTACGGCGCGCCGTCCTCGCGCCTCACGGTCGCGGGCGTCACCGGCACCAACGGCAAGACCACCTGTGCCTGGCTGCTCGCCTCGGCGGTGGATCGCCTCGCGCGCCGCGGCGCCTATCTCGGCACGCTTGGCGCGGGATTCCCGCCGCAGGTCGCAGGCGGCTCGCTGACGACGCCGGACGTCATCTCGTTGCATCGCCAGCTGCGGGCGCTCGCCGACGCCGGCGCGACCCACGTCGCCATGGAAGTTTCCTCGCACGCCCTCGACCAGCGCCGGGTGGACGGCGTGCGCATGCGGGTGGCGGCGTTCTGCAACCTCTCGCGCGACCACCTCGACTACCACGGGACGATGGAGCGCTATGCCGAGGCCAAGGGACGGCTGTTCCGGCTGCCCGGCCTCGAGCACGCGGTGATCAATGTCGGCGACCCGGTGGGTGCGCGCTTCGCCGCGGCGCTCGGCGCCCGGCGTCGAGCTGACGGCCGTCGCGGTCGGCGGCGAGGCGCCCTTGGCGCCGCGCTTCGTCCACGTGCTTCGGGTGGACGCTTCCGCGGGCGGGCTCGAGCTCGAGATTCGCGGCCACTTCGGCGCACGTCGCCTGCGTTCGCGGCTGATCGGCGGCTTCAATGCCGAGAACCTCGCGGTCACGCTTGCAGCGCTGCTTGCCTGGCAGTTCGCCGTCGACGACGCGCTGGCCGCGCTCGCCGAGTGCGCTGCGCCGCCCGGGCCGCATGGAAGGCTACCGGCTTCCGGGCGGGGCGCTCGCGGTGGTCGACTACGCGCACACGCCCGATGCACTTGCGAAGGCGCTTGCGGCGGTGCGTGCGCATGCGCGCGGCCGCGTGATCGTGGTCTTCGGCTGCGGCGGCGAGCGCGATCCGGGCAAGCGACCGCTCATGGGCGAGGCCGCCGAGCGGCTCGCGGATCGCGTCATCGTGACCGACGACAACCCGCGCGGCGAGGACGCCGACGGCATCGTCGGCGATGATCCTGGGCGGGATCCGCCGTCCGGGCGAGGTACTGGTCGAGCGCGACCGGGCGCGCGCGATCGGCGCAGCGGTCGCCGAGGCACGCCCCGGCGACGCGGTGCTGATCGCGGGCAAGGGCCACGAGGCCTACCAGGTGGTGGGCGGCGAGCGGCGCCGGTTCAGCGACCGCGAGTGCCTGGCTGCGCACGCGGGAGCCATCCGGTGAGGGGAAAGCTGTCGGAAGTTGCGGCGGCGACCGCCGGCCGCCTCGAGGGAGAGGATGCCGCGTTCGCCGGCGTCTCGATCGATTCGCGCACGCTCGAGCCGGGCCAGCTTGTTCGTCGCGCTGCGCGGCGAGCGCTTCGACGGCCATACGTTCCTCGGAGGCCGCGCAGGCACGCGGCGCCGCCGGCGCCCTGGTCTCGCAGCCGGCCGGGCCGCCGCTGCCGCAGGTGCTGGTGCGCGACACCCAGGGCGCGCTCACCGCGCTGGCCGCCGCCTGGCGCGCCCGGAGCCGGGCGCTGTTGCTCGGCGTCGGCGGCAGCAACGGCAAGACCACGACCAAGGAACTGCTCGCCGCAATCCTCGCGGAGCACGGCCCGACGCTCGCGACCCGCGGCAACCTCAACAACCACATCGGCGTGCCGCTCACGCTGCTCGGCCTCTCGCCCACGCACCGTTACGCGGTGATCGAGATGGGCGCCAACCACCCGGGCGAGATCGCCGCGCTCGCGGCGCTCGCGAAGCCTGCGATTGCGCTCGTGACCAATGCCGGCGACGAGCACCTCGAGGGTTTCGGCGACCTTGCCGGCGTGGCCCACGCCGAGGGCGAGATGTACGCGGCGCTCGGCACCGAAGGCACGGCGGTCATCAATGCCGACGACCCGTTCTGCGAGCTCTGGCAGACCATGGCACCGCGCGGCGCGCGCGTCCTGCGCTTCGGGATCGACGCGCCTGCCGACCTGCGCGCGCAGGCGATCACCGGCCGCATCGAGTCGGGCACGTTCGCGACCGGCTTCGTGCTGGCGGTTGCCGGCGAGCAGGCGCGCGTGAAGCTCCCGCTCGCGGGCCGCCACAACGTGTCGAACGCGCTCGGCGCCGCTGCTGCCGCGCACGCCGCCGGCGTCCCGCTGGCGACGATCGTTGCCGGCCTCGAACGCATGCGTCCGGTGGCGGGACGGCTGCAGCTGAAGGCCGGGCTGCGCGGCTCCTGGCTGGTCGACGATTCCTACAACGCGAACCCGAGCTCGGTGCGCGCGGGCATCGACGTGCTCTGCGCGCTGCCCGGCGAGCACTGGCTGGTGCTCGGCGAGATGGCGGAACTCGGCGACGAGACGGTGGCGAGCCACGCCGGCATCGGCGACTACGCGCGCCGCGCGGGCATCACGCGGCTGTTCGCGATGGGCGCCGCGGCGCGCTACGCGGTCGACGCGTTCGGCGCACGCGCGAGCTGGTACGCAGACGCGACGACGCTCGGCGACGCGCTGGCGGCGAGCCTCGAGCCGGGCGTGACCGCGCTCGTGAAGGGATCGCGGGTCAACCGACTGGAACGTGTCGTGGAGCGGCTCGCCGCTCCGCTGCCCGCGACGCCGCTGCCCGTTGCAGGCAACGGGAACTGAGGGAGCCCCATGCTGCCCGAACTGTTCGACTGGCTGGCGGGGTACTACGGCGGGTTCCGGGTCTTCGGTTACCTGACCCTGCGCGCGATCCTGGCCGCGCTCACCGCGCTCACGATCGCGCTGTTCGTCGGGCCGTCGATGATCCGCATGCTGGCCGCGCGGCAGATCGGCCAGGTCGTGCGCGACGACGGTCCCGGTTCCCACCTCGGCAAGAAAGGCACGCCGACGATGGGCGGCGCACTGATCCTGATCGCGGTCGGGGCGGGCACGCTGCTGTGGGCGGACCTCGACAACCGCTTCGTGTGGATCACGCTCTCGGTCACGCTCGCTTTCGGCCTGATCGGCTTCTACGACGACTACCTGAAGCTGGTCGTGCGCGACCCGCGCGGGCTCGCGGCCCGCTGGAAGTACCTGTGGCAGTCGCTCGCGGGCTTTGCAGCCGCCATGGCGCTCTGGCAGACCGCGGAGAGTCCGGCGGAGACGGCGCTGTACGTGCCGTTCTTCAAGGACGTCGCGCTGCCGATGGGCGCGGCCGCCTTCGTCGTGCTGACCTACTTCGTGATCGTCGGCTCGAGCAACGCCGTCAACCTGACCGACGGCCTCGACGGGCTCGCGATCATGCCCTGCGTCATGGTCGCAGGCGGACTCGGCGTCTTCGCCTACGTCACCGGCCACGCCAATTTCTCGGCCTACCTGCAGATACCGAACGTGCCGGGCACGGGCGAAATGCTGATCTTCTGCGCGACCATCGTCGGCGCCGGGCTCGGTTTCCTGTGGTTCAACACCTACCCGGCGCAGGTGTTCATGGGCGACATCGGCGCGCTCGCGCTCGGCGCTGCGCTCGGCATCGTGGCGGTGATCGTCCGCCAGGAAATCGTGCTGGCGATCATGGGCGGCCTGTTCGTGCTCGAGACCGTCTCGGTGATCCTGCAGGTGGCGTCGTTCCGCCTGCGCGGCAAGCGCATCTTCCGGATGGCGCCGATCCACCACCACTACGAGCTGAAGGGCTGGGCGGAGCCCAAGGTCATCGTCCGCTTCTGGATCATCTCCTTCATGCTGGTCCTGATCGGGCTGGCCACGCTGAAGCTCCGCTGATGCAGCAGGCAACCGGCAGCCCCCGCAGCGTGATCGTCGGCCTCGGCCGGACCGGCCTGTCGGCAGCCCGGCACCTGGCTGCGCGCGGGCATCGCCTGGTGGTGACCGACTCGCGCGCGGACCCGCCGGGACTCGCGGAGTTACGGCGCCTCGTGCCGCAGGCGGCCACCGCCCTTGGCGGCTTCGACCCGGCGGTGCTCGAGGGCGCGGACCAGATCGTCGTCTCGCCGGGAGTCTCGCTGGGCGAGCCCCTGCTGCGCATGGCCGTCTCGCGCGGGCTCGACCTGGTCGGCGACATCGAGCTGTTCGCGCGCGAGGCAGGCGGGCGAGTGCTCGGCATCACCGGCACCAACGGCAAAAGCACCGTTACGACGCTGGTGGGGGAGTTTGCGAGGGCTGCGGGCATCGAGGTGCGGGTCGGCGGGAACCTGGGCGCGCCCGCGCTCGACCTGCTCGAGGGCCCGCCCGCCGCGATGTACGTGCTCGAGCTCTCCTCGTACCAGCTCGAGACCACGCACTCGCTGCAGCTCGAGGCGGCCGCGGTGCTGAACGTCACGCCCGATCACCTCGATCGCTACGCGGGGCTCGCCGAGTACGCGGCCGCCAAGGCGCGCATCTTCGAGCGTGCGGCGACGGCCGTCGTGAACCTCGACGACGAGCTGGTCGTGCGCATGCCGCGTCCCGGCCAGCGTTGCGTCGGCTTCAGCCTCAAGCGCAGCGATGCGGATTTCCGCCTCCTGGCACGCGACGGCGAGGAGTGGCTGGCGGAAGGTGCCGAGGCACTCCTGCCGCGTTCTGCACTGCGCCTGCCGGGCCGGCACAACGTGGCGAATGCGCTGGCGGCGCTGGCAGTCGGCAGCGTGGCCGGGCTTGCCCGCGAGGCGATGACCGGCGTGCTGCTCAGCTTCGGCGGCTTGCCGCATCGCGCGGAGCGCATCCGTGACTGGCGCGGAATCGCGTGGATCGACGACTCGAAGGGCACCAACGTGGGTGCGACGGTTGCGGCGATCGAGGGCCTCGACGGTCCGCTGGTGCTGATCGCGGGCGGTGAGGGCAAGGGCCAGGACTTCACGTCGCTCGGCCCGGCCTGCAAGGGCAAGGTCAGGCACGCGGTGTTGATCGGGCGCGACGCGGCGCTGCTTGCCGCCGCGCTCGCGAAGTCCTGCCCAGTTTCCTTCGCGGACTCGATGGAGGCGGCGGTCGGCGCCGCCGCCGCAGTCGCGCGGCAGGGCGACACGGTGCTGCTGTCGCCGGCCTGCGCGAGCTTCGACATGTTCCGCGACTACGCGCAGCGCGGCGAGGCCTTTGCCGCCGCCGCGCGGGGGCTGCCGGCATGAGCACCAGCGCCGCGCTGCAGTTCTCGCGCTCGGCGGGCCGCCAGCAGCGGCTCGCGATCGACCCGGTGATCGTCACCACCGTGTTCGGCCTGCTGCTGGTCGGGCTGGTGATGGTTACCTCGGCCTCTCTCACGGTCAGCGAGCGCAACTCCGTCGATCCGTTCTTCTATTTCGAGCGCCAGTTCCTGTCGGTGTTGCTCGGATGCACGATCGCGTCCGCCGTGCTCGCGGTGCCGATCGCGGTCTGGAAGCGCTTCGCGCCGTACCTGCTCATCCTGAGCTTCGCGCTCCTTGTCCTGGTGGTGGTCCCGGGCATCGGCCACGAGGTGAATGGCAGCAGGCGCTGGATCCGCTTCGGGCCGCTCAACTTCCAGCCCTCGGAGCTGGCGCGCTGGCTGCTGGTCACTTACATCGCGATTTTCGCGGTCCGGCACCAGACCGAGCTCAGGAGCTCCGCGCACGGATTCTGGAAGCCGCTCGCGGTGCTGGCGGCGGCCGCGGCGCTGTTGCTCGCCGAGCCGGACTTCGGCGCCGCTGTCGTGCTCTGCATCACCGGCACCGCCGTGCTGTTCGTCGCCGGCGCGCGGATGCGCGATTTCCTGGTCGTCTGCGGCATCGGCGCAGCGGGGGTCGCCGCGCTCGCCGTGATCAGCCCCTATCGCCTGAAGCGCATCCTTGCCTTCCTCGACCCGTGGTCTGACCCGTTCGACAGCGGTTTCCAGCTGACCCAGTCGCTGATCGCCGTCGGCCGCGGGGAATGGTTCGGCGTGGGGCTCGGCTCCAGCATCCAGAAGCTCTTCTACCTGCCGGAAGCGCACACGGACTTCGTGTTCGCCGTGCTCGCCGAGGAGTTCGGCCTGCTCGGCGTCCTCGTGGTCGTGATGGCCTTCCTGGTGCTCGTGCTGCGCAGCCTCCGGCTCGCGCGTATCGCCGCCGACGCCGGCATGTCGCTGCACGCCTGCATCGCCACCGGCTTCGGCGTGTGGATCGGCCTGCAGGCTTTCCTGAACATCGGGGTGAACATGGGGCTTCTGCCCACCAAGGGCCTGACGCTCCCGCTGCTTTCGTACGGCCGCTCCAGCATGCTGGTCACGCTGGCATGGATCGGCATGCTGCTGCGCGTCCACCACGAGGTCGCAGTTTCCGGCAAGAGCGCGCTCCCGCCCGAGGGGCGGGCGAAATGAGCCGCACGGTCATGATCATGGCAGGCGGCACTGGTGGTCACGTGTTCCCGGCGCTCGCCATCGCCGGCGAACTGCGCGCGGTGCGCGAAATTGTCTGGCTGGGCACCGAACGCGGCATCGAGGCGCGCCTCGTGCCGGCGGCCGGCTATCGGGCAGAGTGGATCGAAGTCGAGGGCCTGCGCGGCAAGGGCATCGGCCGCTGGCTCGGAGCCCCGCTTCGGTTGCTGCGCGCCGTCGCGCAGGCGCGACGCGTGCTGCGCCGCTGCCGTCCCGGCGTCGTGCTGGGCCTCGGCGGCTTTGCTTCCGGACCGGGCGGCATCGCCGCCTGGCTCGCCGGCACGCCGCTGGTGATCCACGAGCAGAACGCCGTCGCGGGCCTCACCAACCGATGGCTTGCGCGCTTCGCCTCGCGCATCGCGGAGGGCTTTCCCGGCAGCTTTCCGCCCGGGCGCGGCGCGCTCTACGTCGGCAACCCCGTGCGGCCGCAAATCGCCGCGCTGCCGCCGCCGCGCCAGCGATTCGAGGCGCGCGGCGGGCCGCTCAGGCTGTTCGTGTTCGGTGGCAGCCAGGGCGCTTCTGCGCTCAACCGTATCGTGCCGGCAGCGATCGCATTGCTGCCCGGGTCCCGTCGGCCCGAGGTTTTGCACCAGACCGGGGCGAAGGACCGCGACGCGACGGTGGCCGCGTATCGCGCGGCCGGCATCCGGGCGGACGTGCGCGCCTTCGTCGACGACATGGCGGACGCGTACGCCCAGGCCGACCTCGTCGTGTCGCGCGCTGGCGCGTTGACCGTCGCCGAACTGGCCGCGGCCGGCGTCGGCGCGATCCTCGTGCCGTTTCCCGCGGCCGTCGACGACCACCAGACCCGCAACGCCGAATGGCTCGGCCGCGTCAGCGCGGCGCAGGTCGTTTCGGAGGCGGGCCTGACGGCACCCGAGCTGGCGAACCGGCTCGCGACGTTGCTCGGCAACGGTCGCGCGCGCCTGCTCGCGATGGCCGAGGCGGCCCGCGCGCTTGCGAAGCCCGACGCCGCACGCCGCATGGCCGAGCTCTGCCTGCTGGCAGAAGGAGGGCGCCCGTGAGCGACCGCATGCGGCGCGTCGGGCTCATCCACCTGATCGGCATCGGCGGCGCCGGCATGGGCGGCATCGCCGAGGTGCTCGTCAACCTCGGCTACGCAGTGCAAGGCTCGGACCTGCGCGCGAACGCGGTCACCAAGCGGCTCGCGACCATGGGCGTGCGCGTCTTCGTCGGTCACGACGCCGCGCAGGTTGCCGGCGCGAGCGTGGTCGTCGTCTCCTCCGCCGTCGCCGCGGACAATCCGGAGCTGGTCGCGGCGCAGGCGGCGCGCGTGCCGGTCGTGCGGCGGGCCGAGATGCTGGGCGAGCTCATGCGCTTCCGCCAGGGCATCGCCGTCGCGGGCACGCACGGCAAGACCACGACCACGAGCCTGGTCGCCTCGGTGCTCGCCGAGGGCGGGCTCGACCCGACGTTCGTCATCGGCGGCCTGCTGAAGAGCGCCGGAAGCAACGCAAAACTCGGCACCAGCCGCTACCTGGTCGCGGAGGCAGACGAGAGCGACGCGTCGTTCCTCCACTTGCAGCCGGTGATCGCGATCGTCACCAACATCGACAACGACCACCTGGGCACGCACGGCGGCGATTTCGAGAAGCTCAAGCAGAGCTTCGTGGAGTTCCTGCACAACCTGCCGTTCTACGGTCTCGCGGTGATGTGCAGTGACGACGAGGTGGTGCGCGAGATCCTTCCGCAGGTCGGCCGCCCGACGCGTGCGCTACGGCCTCGGCGCGGACGCGGACCTCCGGGCCACGGGGCTCGAGCGCGAGGGCGGCACCACCCGTTTCACCGCGCATCCGCGCCGGCCGCCCGCCGCTGCCCGTCGCCCTGAACCTGCCGGGACTGCACAACGTCAGGAATGCGCTGGCGGCAATCGCCGTCGCGACCGAGCTCGAGGTCGAGGACGGGGCGATCCAGCGGGCGCTCGCCGGCTTCCAGGGCATTGGCCGGCGGCTCGAGGTGATGGGCGAGGTCGCGACCCGGGTCGGACGCGTGACGCTGGTCGACGATTACGGCCATCACCCGACGGAAATCGAGGCGACCGTGGATGCCGTGCGCCAGGCCTGGCCGGGACGCCGACTGGTGCTGGCCTTCCAGCCCCACCGCTACACGCGCACCCGCGACCTGATCGACGACTTCGGCAGGGCGCTGTCCGGCGCCGACCTGCTGCTGGTGACCGAGGTCTACGCGGCGGGCGAGGAGCCGATCGCCAATGCCGACGGGCGCGCGATCTGCCGCGCCGTGCGTGGTCGCGGACGGCTCGAGCCGGTGTTCGTCGAGGACGTGCGCGAGCTGCCGGTGGCGCTCGCGGGCGTCATCGCCGACCGCGACGTGGTGCTCACCATGGGCGCGGGCAGCATCGGCGCGGTTGCGCACGAGCTGGCGGCGAGGCTCGGCGTGACCACCGCGAGGGCGGAGCGATGAGCTGGTTTGCGATCGCCAGCGAGTTCGCAGACCGCGTGCAGCGCGACGAGCCGATGTCGCGGCATACGTCCTGGCACGTCGGCGGACCGGCCGACGCCTGGTTCTCGCCGCGCGACGTCGAGGATCTGTCGGCCTTCCTGCGTGCGCTCCCGGCCGAGGTCCCAGTCACCTGGGTCGGGCTCGGCAGCAACCTGCTGGTGCGTGACGGCGGCATCCGCGGTGTCGTGGTCTCGGTCCACGGCATCCTGAACGCGCTCGAGCGTGTGGGCGACGATGCGGTGCGCGCCGAGGCCGGCGTGCCATGCGCGCGGCTCGGGCGTCAGTGCGCCAAGTGGCAGCTCGGCCCGGCGGATTTCTTCGCCGGAATCCCGGGCACGGTGGGCGGCGCGCTTGCGATGAATGCGGGCGCCTGGGGTGGAGAAACCTGGCCGCGCGTCGTCGAGGTCGAGACCATCGACCGCGCCGGCGACCGGCATCGCCGCGCGGCCTCGGCGTACCGGTACGGATATCGAAGCGTCACGCCTCCGGTACCGGGCGAATGGTACCTGGCGGCGACCTTCCGCTTCGAGCCGCGGCCGGAAGCGAGCACGGACTCGATCAAGCGCCTGCTCGAGAAGCGTCATGCGAGCCAGCCGATCGGCGCATGGAGCTGCGGCTCGGTGTTCACGAACCCGCCTGGCGGCCACGCCGCCGACCTGATCGAGCGTGCCGGGCTCAAGGGCTTCCGGATCGGCGGCGCCGCGGTTTCCGAGAAGCACGCGAACTTCATCGTCAATGAAGGCGAGGCGACGGCCGCGGACCTCGAGGCACTGGTGCGCCACGTGCAGGAAACCGTCGACCGCGCGCACGGTGTCCGGCTCGATTCCCGAAGTCCGCGTGATCGGGGAGGCAGCGCGATGAGCCGGCTCCGCGCAACGGGCGTGGAGTTCAAGCGCGTTGCGAGCGCGGACGAGTTCGGCCGCGTCGCCGTGCTGCTCGGCGGCGACTCCGCCGAGCGCGAGATCTCGCTCATGACGGGCAAGGCCGTGACCGAGGCTCTCATCTCGCGCGGCATCGAGGCCGAGCCTTTCGACCCGGCCGAGCGTGCGCTCGGCGAGCTCGTCACGGACGGTTTCGACCGCGCCTTCATCGCGCTGCATGGCCCGGGCGGCGAGGACGGCGCCTTGCAGGGCGCACTCGAATGGCTGGGACTGCCGTACACCGGCAGCGGCGTCCTGGGCTCCGCGGTCGGCATGGACAAGATGCGCACCAAGCGGGTGGCCCAGGCGGCCGGCGTCGCGACGCCGCCGTGGATCGAGCTCACGGGGGCCGCCGACTGTCGAGCGCGCGGTCACCGAGCTCGGACTGCCGCTCGCGGTAAAGCCCGCGACCCAGGGTTCGAGCGTGGGCATGAGCCGCGTCACCAGCGCCGCCGAAATGCCGGCCGCCTGGCGCGCGGCATCGGCGCTGGATCCGGTAGTGATCGCGGAACGCTGGATCACCGGCGGCGAGTTCACCGTCGGCGTCCTGCAGGGCGAGGCGCTGCCGGTGATCCGCATCGAGACGCCGCGGACCTTCTACGACTACCAGGCGAAGTATTTCGCGGACGACACGCGTTACCTGATTCCCGTGCGGCCTCGCCAAGGCCGCGGAGGCGGCCATGCAGCAGGCCGCGCTCGCAACCTTCGCCGCGACCGGCGCCTCGGGCTGGGGTCGCGTCGATTTCGTGACCGGCGACGACGGCCGGGCGCTGCTGCTCGAGATCAACACGGTGCCCGGCATGACCAGCCACAGCCTGGTGCCGATGGCGGCGCGCGCGGCGGGCATCGATTTTCCCGAGCTCTGCTGGCGGATCCTCGAGACCAGCTTCGCGCGGGCGAGGACCTAGGCCATGGCACTCCTGCGCAGGCGCAACCGGAGGAGAAAAGCGGGCGGCCCCCGCTTCGAGCTGCCGAAGCTGGCGTGGCCGCGCGCGGGCCGCGTCGTCGGCGCGCTCGCGGCGCTCGCCGCGCTCGGCATGCTGCTGGCCGTCGGACTCGACCAGCCGGTGCGCAGCATCGTGATCGACGGCCCGTTCCAGCGCGTCGCGGCGGTCGAGGTGCAGCAGGCGGCGCTCGGCGCGCTGAACGGCGGCATCGTCAGCGCGGACCTCGATCGCCTGCGCAAGTCGGTCGAGGCGCTCGCCTGGGTGGACCGTGCGCGCGTGCAGCGGCTCTGGCCGGACCGTATCCGCATCGAGATCGTCGAGCAGCAGGCGGCCGCGCGCTGGGGCGACGACGGCCTGCTCAACACGCGCGGCGAGCTGTTCGCGAGCGGCGTGCGGCTCGTGCCCGCCGGAGCTGCCGCGGCTCGACGGCCCGGCGGGCACCGAGGAACAGGTCGCGCAGCGCTACCTCGCGATCCAGGACCGGCTCAGCAAGCTCGGCTTCCAGGTCGCGGCGCTCCGGCTCGACGCGCGCGGCGCCTGGGAGCTCGACCTCTCGACCGGCGTGACCGTGCGCCTCGGACGCCGGCAGGTGGACGAGCGCATGGACCGCTTCGTGCAGTTCGGCGCGCCGGTGATCTCGGGCCGCGCCGCCGAAGTCCGCTACGTGGACATGCGCTATTCGAACGGCTTTGCGATCGGCTGGCGCGGCAACCGCCGGCCGGGCTCCGCGCAGCCCGCGTTCGTGGCCCACCAGCAGCAGGGAGATCCGGAATTCGATGGCTAAGCGTTCCGACCGCAACCTGATCGTGGGCCTCGACATCGGCACGTCGAAGGTCGTGGCCCTGGTCGGCGAGATGCACGCCGACGGCAGCCTCGAGGTCATCGGCCTCGGCTCGCATCCGTCGCGCGGCCTCAAGAAGGGCGTGGTCGTGAACATCGACTCGACGGTCCAGTCGATCCAGCGCGCGGTCGAGGAGGCCGAGCTGATGGCCGGCGTCGAGATCCGCACGGTGTTCACCGGCATCGCCGGCAGCCACGTGCGCAGCCTCAACTCGCACGGCATCGTCGCGATCAAGGACAAGGAGGTCGCGGCCGGCGACGTCGCGCGGGTCATGGACGCTGCGCAGGCGGTGCCGATTCCCGGCCGACCAGAAGATCCTGCACGTCGCTGCCCCAGGAATTCATCATCGACGGGCAGGAAGGCATCCGCGAGCCGATCGGCATGTCGGGCGTGCGCCTCGAGGCGCGCGTGCACATCGTGACCGGCGCCGAGAGCGCGGCCCAGAACATCGTCAAGTGCGTGCAGCGCTGCGGGCTCGAGGTCGAGGACATCGTGCTCGAGCAGCTCGCGTCCTCGTTCGCGGTGCTGACCGACGACGAGAAGGAGCTCGGCGCCTGCCTGGTCGACGTCGGCGGCGGCACCACCGACATCGCAGTCTTCTCGGGCGGCGCGATCCGCCACACGGCCGTGATCCCGGTCGCCGGCGACCAGGTGACGAACGACATCGCGGTCTCGATGCGCACGCCGACGCCGTATGCGGAGGAGATCAAGATCCGCTACGCGCTGCGCGCTGTCGCAGCTCGCGAACCCGGACGAGACCATCGAGGTGCCCTCGGTCGGCGACCGGCCCTCGCGCCGCCTCGCGCGCCAGACGCTCGCGGAGATCGTCGAGCCGCGCTACGAAGAGCTGTTCATGCTGATCCGCGACGAACTGCGCCGCTCCGGCTTCGAGGAGTCGGTTGCCGCCGGCGTCGTGCTGACCGGCGGCAGCGCAAAGATGGAAGGCGCCGTCGAGCTCGCGGAGGAGATCTTCCACATGCCGGTCCGCCTCGGCAGCCCCGTGGGCGTGACCGGTCTCGGAGACGTGGTGAAGAACCCGATCCATGCCACGGGCGTGGGTCTCTTGCTTTACGGCCGGGCAAATGCCGGCCAGCCGGCGCCGAAGCTCATCGGCGACGGCATGAAGACGGTGACGGAGCGGATGAAATCGTGGTTCCAGGGGTATTTCTGACGTAGCGGAGGAGAGGACATGTTCGAACTGATGGATTCATTCAGCCAGACGGCTGTGATCAAGGTGATCGGCGTGGGCGGCGGCGGCGGCAACGCCGTTTCGCACATGGCGAAATGCGGCATCGAAGGCGTCGAGTTCATCTGCGTGAACACCGACGCTCAGGCGCTCAAGCACTCGCAGGTGAAGACCTCGCTGCAGATCGGCTGCAACATCACCAAGGGCCTCGGCGCCGGCGCCAACCCGGAAGTCGGGCGCCAGGCGGCGATGGAGGATCGTGACCGGATAATCGAGCTCATCGAGGGCTGCGACATGCTGTTCATCACTGCCGGCATGGGCGGCGGGACGGGCACTGGCGCGGCGCCGGTGGTGGCGCAGGTGGCGCGCGAGCTCGGCATCCTCACGGTGGCGGTCGTGACCCGGCCGTTCATCATGGAGGGCAACAAGCGCGCAACCGTGGCCGAGATGGGCATGACGGAGCTGTCGCGGCACGTGGACTCGCTGATCACGATTCCGAACCAGAAGCTGCTGCAGGTGCTGGGCGGGCAGACTACGTTGCTCGAGGCCTTCAAGCGCGCCAACGAAGTGTTGCAGGGCGCGGTGCAGGGCATCGCCGAGCTGATCACCCGTCCTGGCCTCATCAACGTGGACTTCGCGGACGTTCGCACCGTGATGTCGGAGACCGGCCTCGCGATGATGGGCTCAGGCATCGGCACCGGCGAGCACCGTGCGCGCGTCGCCGCCGAGATGGCCGTGTCCTCGCCGCTTCTCGAGGACATCAACCTCGCCGGTGCGCACGGCATCCTGGTCAACGTCACGGCGGGCCTCGACCTCTCGATCGGCGAGTTCGAGGAAGTCGGCAACACCGTCAAGCAGTTCGCGGCCGAGGATGCGACTGTCGTGGTCGGCACCGTCATCGAGCCCGAGATGCAGGGCGAGCTCAGGGTCACGGTCGTGGCGACGGGCCTCAACCGCAGCATGCCGAAGGTCGCTGCGCCCGCTCAACAGGCGGCGGCGCCTGCTGCCGCGGTTGGACGCCGTCCCAGCGACATGAAGATTGTCGCGCAGCGTACGCGCGCTCCGGCCCCGGACTACAGGCACCTGGACCAGCCTGCCGTGCAGCGGCAGACGCAGCGTGCCGTGGGCGACGGCCTGCGCGCGAACTTCGGCTGGGGAGGAACTGCTCGACATCCCGTCCTTCCTCCGGCGCCAGGCGGACTGAGGCGGGACGTGTCCCGCCCGCGCCAGGAACGCGAGGACCTGCGCATCGTGCTGCTGCGCCTCAGGGCGCGGCGACGCGCTGCCGGTCGTCGCGCCGAGCGCCAGCGGGACGTCGATCCGTCGGGGACCACGCGATGAGCACGGGTTCGCGGCCGCCGGCCTTCCTCCGCTGGCCGGCGGCCGGCGATCCGCGCGATGTGCTAACGTCCGACAAGGCACCGAGATGGCCCAGCAACGCACCCTGAAAGACTCGATCCGGTCCACGGGCATCGGCCTGCACACCGGCCGCAAGGTCCTGATGGTGCTCCGGCCGGCGCCGCCCAACACGGGCATCGTGTTCCGCCGCACCGACCTCGACCCGGCGGTCGACATTCCCGCGCGCGCCACGAACTGTCACCGAGACCACGCTCGGCACCACACTCGCTGCGGGCGAGGCGGGCGTCTCGACGGTCGAGCACCTGATGTCGGCGCTCGCCGGGCTCGGCATCGACAACCTGTTCGTCGAGCTGACGGCCGGCGAAGTGCCGATCATGGACGGCAGCGCGGGCGCCGTTCGTGTTCCTGATCCAGTCGGCCGGCATCGAGCTGCAGAATTCGCCCAAGCGCTTCGTGCGCGTGCGCCGTCCGGTCGAGGTCAAGGAAGGCGACAAGTGGGCGCGCTTCACGCCCTACGAAGGCTTCCGCGTCAACTTCGAGATCGAGTTCGACCACCCCGTCTTCCACCGCGCACTCGCAGCGCGCGACGATGGACTTCTCGACCACCACCTTCCTCAAGGAAGTGGCCGCGCGCGCACCTTCGGGTTCATGCGCGACATGGAATACCTGCGCGGGCGCAACCTCGCGCTCGGCGGCACGCTCGACAACGCGATCGTGCTCGACGACTACCGGATCCTGAACGAGGACGGACTGCGCTTCGAGGACGAGTTCGTGCGCCACAAGATCCTCGACGCGATCGGCGACCTGTACCTGCTCGGCCATTCGCTGATCGGCGAGTACACGGCCTACAAGTCGGGCCACGGCCTCAACAACCGCCTGCTGCGCGCGCTGCTCGCCGACCAGGAGGCCTGGGAGGAGGTCACCTTCCAGGACGACGGCGACGCGCCCATCTCCTACGCCGCAGCCGCCGCCACCGCCTAGCGCGGCTTCGCCCGCACCTTCACCTTTATTTCCTCCACCGGCGCTCCGAGCTCGGCGGCGATCGCCGCGAGCAGCTTCGGCGCGACATAACGCAGGCGAGTGCCCCAGGCTGCCGCTCGGGACGAAGGCCGTCAGGGTGGTCCCGCGCAGGGTCGCACTCCAGACTTCCCGCGCGAGCTCCGGGGGCAGCACCTTGCGCAGGGCAGCGAGGCTGCGCTCCGCGTCGAGGGCGCCCAGGCGGAGCCTCTTGAGCATTCCCTCGCCTTGTTCCAGCAAGTGACTGACGGCGGTCGGTTTTTTCCTGATGAAAGTCAAATCCGACCCCCGAATGAGGTGATCAAAGTACTTGAGGCGCAAGGCTTTTTTTGGCAAGGTGCGCGGACTCTGTCAGGCCGAGAGGCCACCCCGCATTATGACCAGGAAGCGCCTGCTCGCGTACACGGCCGCTGCGGTCTCCGTCTGTGCCCTGGTAGCCGGCGCCTTCCTGGCGGGCGGCCGCTGGGCGCACGGCGGGCCGCTCGGCGAATTCACGCTGGCGCGCTGGAACGAAGACCTGGAGGCGCAGAGCGAGCAGCTCGCGCGCATCGAGCAGGACGTCGACGGCCAGGTCGCGGCACTCGCGACCCGCGTCGGCCGGATGCAGGCGCAGCTGATCCGCCTCGACGCCCTCGGCAAGCAGCTCACGGAAGTCGCGAAGCTGAAGCGCGGCGAGTTCGATTTCGACCAGCCGCCGGCGCTCGGCGGCCCCGAGACGGCGGGCGAGGGCCCGGTCGTGCCGGCGCTCGACTCGATGCTCGACTCGATGGACGCACAGATCGACGACCGCCGCCGCCAGCTGACCGCGCTGCAGAGCCTCATCATGACGCGCGAGCTCGCGCGCCAGATCGTGCCGGGCGGACGCCCGGTCGAGTCCGGCTACATCTCCTCGCTGTACGGCCAGCGCACGGACCCCTTCGACGGCAACCAGGCGAGCCACCACGGCATCGACTTCGCCGGCGCGCGCGGGCACGCAGGTGCTGGCAGTCGCCGACGGCATCGTGAGCCACACCGGCATCGACGGCGGCTACGGGCGACTGGTCGAGATCACGCACGGCAACGGCTATGTCACGCGCTACGCCCACAACGCGAAGCTGCTCGTGAAGCCGGGCGAAACCGTGAAGCGCGGCGACGCGATCGCGCTGATGGGCTCGACCGGCCGTTCGACCGGGCACGCACCTGCACTTCGAGGTGCTGCGCAACGGCAAGCCGATGAACCCGCTGTCCTTCGTCCGCCGGTAACCCCGGCCGCGAACGAAATTTCCCGATCCCTGTCGTAGTAAACTATCGGCTTTTCCGGCCGGGGTGCCTTGTTTTCGTGCCCCTGCGCCCCGAGGTCCCAGGCCCGTGCTGAACATCTTCACCCGAATCTTCGGCAGCCGTAACCAGCGGCTGCTGCGCCAGTACGCGGAACGCGTCAGGCAGGCGAACGCCTTCGCCGACGCACTGGCCGCGGAGAGCGACGAGCGACTCAGGGCGCGCACCGACAAGCTGCGCGCGCGCCTGGTCGCGGGCGAGACCCTCGACGACATCCTGCCGGAGGCCTTCGCGACCGCGCGCGAGGCGGCCACCCGCGCCGTGGGCCTGCGCCCGTTCGACGTGCAGCTGGTCGGCGGCATGGTGCTGCACGACGGCAAGATTTCCGAGATGCGCACCGGCGAGGGCAAGACGCTGGTCGCGACGCTGCCCGTGTACCTCAACGCGCTCGCCGGGCAAGGGCGTGCACGTCGTCACCGTCAACGAGTACCTCGCCCAGCGCGACGCCGAGTGGATGGGCCCGATCTACCGCTTGCTCGGCCTCTCGGTCGGCGTGATCACGAGCGGCCAGTCGCAGGCCGACAAGCGCGCCGCCTACGCCTGCGACGTGACCTACGGCACCAACAACGAGTTCGGCTTCGACTACCTGCGCGACAACCTCGCGGCCCGCCTCGAGGACCGCGTGCAGCGCGGCCAGCACTACGCGATCGTGGACGAGGTGGACTCGATCCTGATCGACGAGGCGCGGACGCCGCTCATCATCTCGGGCCCGGCCGAGGAGAGCACCGAGCTGTACGTGAAGATCAACGCGCTCGTCCCGCGCTTCACGCGGCAGGCAGACCGAAGAGGGCGAGGGCGACTTCTTCGCCGACGAGAAGTCGCGCCAGGTGCACCTGTCCGAGTCCGGCTTCGAGAAGGCCGAGGAGCTGATGCAGGAAGCCGGGCTGCTGCGCGAGGGCGACAGCCTCTACGACCCGGCGAGCATCCGCCTGATGCATCACCTGAACGCGGCGCTGCGCGCGCACGCGCTGTACCACAAGGACGTCGAGTACATCGTGCGCGGCAACGACGTGATCATCGTCGACGAGTTCACCGGGCGCACCATGCCCGGCCGGCGCTGGTCCGACGGCCTGCACCAGGCCGTCGAGGCGAAGGAAGGCGTCAGGATCCGCGAGGAAAACCAGACCATCGCCTCGATCACCTTCCAGAACTACTTCAGGCTCTACGGCAAGCTCGCCGGCATGACCGGCACGGCGGACACCGAGGCCTTCGAGTTCCAGCAGATCTACGGGCTCGAGGTCGTCGTGGTGCCGACCCACCGGCCGATGGTCCGCAAGGACATGCCGGACCTCGTGTACCTGAACCAGACGGACAAGTTCGACGCGATCGTCGAGGACATCCGCGACTGCGTGAAGCGCGGCCAGCCGGCGCTGGTCGGCACGACCTCGATCGAGACCTCGGAGAAGCTCTCCGAGCCACCTGAAGCAGGCGGGAATCGCGCACCAGGTGCTGAACGCGAAGCAGCACGAGCGCGAGGCGCTGGTCATCGCCCAGGCGGGCCGCCCCGGCACGGTGACGATCGCCACCAACATGGCCGGCCGCGGCACCGACATCGTGCTCGGCGGCAACGTGGCCAAGCAGGTCGAGCAGCTGCGCAAGGACGGCGTGGCGGCCGAGGAAGCAGCTCGCCGCGCCGCGCGCGCGAGCTCGAGGACGAGTGGACCGCGCTGCACGCGCAGGTGATCGCGGCCGGCGGCCTGCACATCGTCGGCACCGAGCGCCACGAGTCGCGGCGCATCGACAACCAGCTGCGCGGCCGCTCGGGTCGCCAGGGCGATCCGGGCTCGAGCCGCTTCTACCTGTCGCTCGAGGACAACCTGATGCGCATCTTCGGCGACCCGGAGCGCACCAAGTCGCTGCTCCGGACCGTCGGCATGAAGGAAGGCGAGGCGATCGAGAGCGGCATGCTGACGCGCCAGATCGAGCGCGCGCAGCGCAAGGTCGAGTCGCACAACTTCGACGTCGCGCAAGAACCTGCTCGAGTACGACGACGTCGCCAACGACCAGCGCAAGGTGATCTACCGCCAGCGCACCGAGATCATGTCGACCGACGACATCGGCGGCGTGATCAGGGACGTGCGCGCCGAGGTGGTCGGCGACGTCGTCGCGCAGTACGTCCCGCCGGAGAGCGTCGAGGAGCAGTGGGACGTCGCCGGCCTCGAGCAGGCGATGGAGCGCGACTTCGGCGTGCAGACCGGCCTCGCGGCCTGGCTCGCCGAGGATCCGGCGCGCCACGCGAGCGCGTCGACGCGAGCGCTTCCTCGAGGCGATCGAGTCGGCCTACGACGAGAAGTCGCGCCAGGTCGGCGCGCCGGTCATGCGTCACCTCGAGCGGGCCGTCATGCTCCAGCAGCTCGACCTGCACTGGCGCGAGCACCTCGCCGGCATGGACTACCTGCGCCAGGGCATCTACCTGCGCGCCTATGCGCAGAAGAACCCGAAGCAGGAGTACAAGCGCGAAGCCTTTGCGCTGTTCACCGCGATGCTGGACCGCATCCGCTCCGACACGGTGATGATGCTGCAGCGCCTGCAGGTGCGCACCGAGGAGGAGATCGAGCGCGAGGAGGCCGAGCGCCAGCGCCGGCTGCAGAGCCGCATGCAGCTGCAGCACGCACGCGCCGCCGCAGCTCGGCGACCAGGCGGGACCCGCCGCCGCGGCCGCGCCGGAGCGTGCGCCGTCGGCGGAGGCGCCGACAGCGCCCGCGGCGCCCTTCGTGCGCGGCGAGCGCAAGGTCGGCCGCAACGAGCCCTGTCCCTGCGGCTCGGGCCGCAAGTTCAAGCATTGCCACGGAGCATTGCAGCCCGTCGACGGCTAGACTCCTCCCTGGCAGCCTGAACGCGGGCCAGGGATGGAAAAATCGCCTGAAATCCATGTCGTCGCCGGCGCGATCGCCGACGCGGAAGGCCGCGTCCTCATCGCGCAGCGCCCGCGCGGGCGCCACATGGCCGGCCGCTGGGAATTTCCCGGCGGCAAGCTCGGCGGCAGGCGAAGAGCCGTACGCCGGCCTGCAGCGCGAACTCGCCGAGGAACTCGGCGTCACCGTGCGAGCCGCGCGCCCGCTGATTCGCCTGCGGCACCAGTACCCAGACCGGCGTGTCTTTCTCGACGTCTGGCAGGTCACCGCTTTCGACGGCGAGCCGCAGGCGCTCGAGTCGCAGGCCCTGGCCTGGGCGCGGCCCGACGAGCTGCCGCAGCACGACCTGATCGAGGCCGACCAGGCGATCGTCACGGCGCTCCGGCTCCCGCGACTCGCGCGCGTGCTCGTGCCCGGCGAGTCGCTGCTGTCGATCCGCGGCATCGCGGCGCAGACGCTGTTCTTCCCGCTCTCCGACGATGCAGGCGCCGAGCCCGACCTGGAAGCGGTCGTCGCGGCGCGAGCTGCCGGCCACCGCGTGTTCGTGCTCGGCAACGACGTCGACGCCGTGCGTGCCGCCGCCCTGGCCGGTTGCGACGGCGTCGTGCTGCGCTGGTCGGGGCAGAGCCTGCACGTGGACCGCAGCGGCGCGTTCCTCGTAGGCGTGCTGTGCGAGGACGCCGAGGGAGCGGCACAAGCAGTCGCCGAAGGCGCGCACTTCCTCGTCATGGCGCCGGAGGACGGCCCGCTGACCGAGCGTCTGCTCGAGCGCCTCTGCTTCATCCTCGGCCGGCCGGTGTTCGCCGGCTGGTATCCCGACGCGCGCCGCATCGAGCGGCTGCAGCAGCTCGGCGCCCACGGCTGCGCGGTGCGCCGCTAGCGGCGACGTCGGCGACTCTCGCCTATGGTGTCCCGCTAGGTGGTGCCGGGTCGTAGATTCGTAGTTCCGGCGCGCCGGAACTACGAATCTACGACCCGGCACCATCAGACCATCAGAGATTGCGGTCGAAGAAGTCGAGGATCGTCTTCCAGCCGTGGATGCCGGTGTCGCGGAAATTGAGCGCGCCGTGCTTGCTGCCGGGGTAGGGCACGAGCTCGAAGGGCTGCCCGCTCTTGACCAGCGCGGGGATGAGCAGCGTGGTATTGGTGAACAGGACGTTGTCGTCCGCCATCCCGTGAATGATCATCAGTCGGTCGCGGATCGCGCCCGCGAAAGTGAGCACGTTCGAAAGCCGGTAGCCCTCCGGGTTCTCCGCCGGCGTACCCAGGTAGCGCTCCGTGTAGTGCGTGTCGTAAAGCCGGTAGTCGGTGACCGGCGCGCCGGCGACGCCCGCCTTGAACGTGCCCGGCGACTGGCCGAGGAGCATAAGCGTCATGTAACCGCCGTAGCTCCAGCCGAACACGCCGACACGCGCAGGATCCACGAACGGCCGCGACTTCAGCCACGCGACGCCCGAGAGCTGGTCCTGCACCTCAACGCCGCCGAGACGGAGATGCAGCGCCTCGGTGAACTTCTGGCCGCGCCCACCCGAGCCGCGGTTGTCGATCGCGAACACGACGTAGCCGCGCTGCGCGAGAAGTTGGGCGGTCTGGCGGCTGCCTCCTGCGCTCCAGCGGCGCTTCACGGTTTGCACGGTCGGCCCGCCGTAGACCAGTAGCACGGCCGGGTAGCGCCGCCCCGCCTGGTAGCCCGCGGGCTTGAAGAGCTGGTAATTGAGCGGCGTGCCGTCGGCGGCCGGGAGCGTGCCGAATTCCGGCAGCACGTGCCGGTCGAGGTAGGGCGAGTAAGGATGATCGCCATCGAGGCGGTTCTCGATGAGCCAGGCGAGATGCCGGCCCGCAGCATCGTGCAGCGACACCTGCGGCGGTTGCGCCGGATCGCTGTACACGCGGACAAACCGCCGCGCGTCGGTCGACATCGTGACGTCGTTCCAGCCGTTACCCGAGGTCAGCGCGACCGGTTCTCGTGCCTCGCCGGCATCCAGGTCAGCCACGTAGAGCTGACGCTCGAGCGGCGTCTTCAGGGTCCCCATGAAATAGACCTTGCCGCGCCGCTCGTCGACGCCGCTCACCGCCCGCCCGGAATCCTCGGCGATCACATCCCATTCGCCGCCGGTCACGGCGCCCTTCAGCGTGCCGTCATAGCCATAGCGATAGAGATGGTTGTGCCCGCTGCGCTGCGACGCCCAGAGGATTTCCCGCCGCCCGGGCAGGAAGTAGATGTCGTCGTGCAGTTCGACCCAGGTGGGGCTTCGCTCCGAGAACAGCACGCGCCCCTCGCCGCCGTTCGCAGGATAGGCGATGAGATCCAGCCGCTTCTGGTCGCGGGACTGCCGCTGCACCAGCAGTTTGTCGCTTTCCGGGTACCAGTGGACACGTGCGAGATACTGGTCTTCAGCCCCGAGGTCGACCGAGGCCAGCGCACCGGTTTCGAGCGCAAGGATGGCGAGTCCCACGGCCGCATTCGCCTCGCCCGTCGCCGGGTATCGTTGGCGAATCACCTCGATGCCATCCGCCGCGATCTCGAAGCGCTCGAGCTCGGCGACCGGCGATTCGTCCACGCGCGTGACAGCCAGGTATTTCTCGTCCGGTGACCACCAGTAACCCGTGGTTCTACCCATTTCCTCCTGGGCAATGAACTCCGCGACGCCGTGGCTGATCGCACCCCCGCCGCCGGTCGTGAGGCGGCGCTCCGCGCCCGAAGCGACCTCGATCGCGTAAAGATCCTGGTCGCGCACGAAGCTCACGTGGCGGCCGCGCGGCGAGAATTTCGCGTCGGTCTCGTAGGCTTCCGTTACGGTCAATCGCCGCACCGCATTCGCGGGCGGTCGGGTCAGGTCATAGAGATAGAGGTCGCCTGCGAGCGGCACGAGCAGCGAGCGCGAGTCCGACGACCACTGGTATTCCACGATGCCGCGCAGGGCGGCGGTGCGCTGGCGCTCGCGGCGCGCTTCTTCCTCCGCCGAGAGCTTGCCCTCGCTCGGCACGAGGGCGCGGGAATCGACCAGCAGGCGGTGCTCGCCGCGCGCGATGTCGTAGGCCCAGAGATCGGATACCTGCGGGGCGTCCGCCCGCGCGCGCAGGTAGCTCACCAGCTTGCCGTCCGGCGAAAAGCGCGTCAGGCGCAGCGAGGGCCCCTGCAAGTCCGGTGCGTCGTACAGCCGCTCGACCGGCAGGTCGCGCGCTTCGGCATCGGCAAGGCAAAGGGCTGCCGTCAGCACCACCACGAGTGAACGCATCTTTGCTCCGTCCTGTCTCAGGCTGGAATCGGTCGCGGGCGGGTTTGTTAGACTCTGCGCCTCGGTCGTCAGGAGTTTAAGCACGGTGCACCGACATGTCATATCCGGCTTCGCGTTGGCCTCGCTTGGCGCCGTTTCCGGCATGAGCGCAGCGGATGATTCCTCCGGCGCCGCCAACTCCCTGCGCTATCCCGCCGCCGAGCGCGGGTCGACCGTGGATGTCCTGCACGGCACCGAGGTTGCGGATCCCTACCGCTGGATGGAGAAGGACTCCGCCGAGCTCTCGGCCTGGGTGAGCGCCGAGAACGCCGTCGCCGAGCCCTTCCTCGGCGCGATCCCCGCGCGCGAGGCGATCAAGCGCCGGCTGACCGAGCTCTGGAACTACGAGCAGTACGGCTACAGCTGGCTGGACGACAAGTCGCGCATGCCGGTGAAGAAGGGCGGGCGGTATTTCTACGTCGAGAAGAGCGGCAGCCAGAACCACGGCATCCTGTACTGGACCCCTTCGCTTGACGCCGCGCCGAAGGTCCTTGTCGATGCCAATGCGCTGTCGGCCGACGCGACCGCCTCGATCGCGGATTATTCGATCAGCCCCGACGGGCGCTTCGTGGCTTATGCCGTGTCGGACGGCGGCACGGACTGGGACACCTGGCACGTGCGAGAGGTCGAGAGCGGGCGCGACCTGCCGGATCTCATCGCCGATACCAAGTTCACCGGCGTGTCCTGGGTACCCGATGCGACCGCGTTCTACTACTCACGCTACCCCAAGGGTGCGGACGGCAAGGGCGATGACCAGCAGCAGGTGAGCGTCTACCGCCATCGCCTGGGGACTGCGCAGCCGGAAGACGAGCGCGTCTACACCGCCACCGACAACCCGCGCCACAACCCCTACGGCGTCGTGACGGAGGACGGTCGCTGGCTCGTGCTGGTGGTCACGCACGGCTTCGAGAGCAACGCGATTCACCTGCGCGACCTTTCGAAGCCCGAAGCGGAGGTCGTTCGCCTGTTCGACAAGTGGGACGGGATTTACGAGTTCCTCGGCGTCATGGACGGCCGGCTCTATTTCCGTACCACGCAGGGCGCACCGCGCGGGCGGGTGATCGTCGTCGAACCGGCGACCCGTGCCGTCGCCGAGGTCGTGCCCGAGGCGCAGCAGACGCTCCACCAGGCAAGCCTCGCCGGCGGCCAGGTCATCGCGAGTTACCTTGACGATGCCCGTACGCGCGTCGCCATTTACGGCAGGGATGGCAAGCACCTGCGAGACCTGAGGTTGCCGGGCCTGGGCACGGCGATCGGCTTCCCGGATGCGCCCGCCGAGAACGAGACCTTCTTCGCCTACACGGACTTCCTGACCCCGCTGGCGCTCTATCGCTACGACATTGCGAAGGACGAGATCAGCCCGTTCCGCAAGCCGACCGTGGCTTTCGACCCGGCCTCGTTCGTCACGGAGCAGGTCTTTTTCGAGAGCCGCGACGGCACGCGGGTGCCGATGTTCATCACGCGCCGCAAGGACGCGAAGCTGGACGGCAGCAATCCGACGCTGCTCTATGGCTACGGCGGTTTCGATGTCTCGCTGACGCCGACCTACAGCGCCGCATTCGCCGCCTGGCTGGAACAGGGCGGCATCTACGCGGTCGCGAACCTGCGCGGCGGCGGCGAGTTCGGCGCGGACTGGCACGACGCCGGCACCAGGACCAAGAAGCAGAATGTGTTCGACGATTTCATCGCGGCGGCCGAGTGGCTCATTGCGAAGCGCTACACCTCGCCCGCGAAGCTCGCGATTCACGGCCGCAGCAACGGCGGCCTGCTGGTCGGCGCGGTGATGGCGCAGCGCCCGGAGCTGTTCGGCGCGGCGCTGCCCGGGCGTCGGCGTGCTGGACATGCTGCGCTACCACACGGCGAGCGCGAACGCCTATGCCTGGTCTTCCGACTACGGCACGGCCGAAGACCCGGAACAGTTCCGCGCATTGCTCGCGTACTCCCCGGTCCACAACCTGAAGTCGGGCGGCTGCTACCCGCCGACGCTCGTGACCACGGCGGACCACGACGACCGTGTCGTGCCCTGGCACAGCTTCAAGTTCGCCGCGGCGCTCCAGCACGCCCAGGCTTGCGCAAATCCGGTGCTGATACGCATCGAGACCCGCGCGGGCCACGGTGCCGGCAAGCCGACCTGGATGCTGGTCGAGGACTGGGCCAACCAGTGGGCCTTCCTGGCGAAGGCCCTCGACATGCCCGGCGGCAGCTAGGGGACTGTCCCCTTTTTCCAAAAGGGGACTGTCCCCTCTTCGTATCAGTGCTTCGGCTCGTCCTCGTCAGGAATTTCCGCGGGCTCGCCGGGTATGGCGTTCTGCTCGCTGAGCCAGCCGCCGAGGTCGATGAGCTTGCAGCGCTCGCTGCAGAACGGGCGCCAGGGATTGCCGCTGAATTCGCGGCGCGTACCGCAGCGCGGGCAGGGGACTTCGTGCGCCATCCTGCCTAGTAGCAGATCGCGAACACGAACTGGACGTCCTCGTTCGCCTGCACCGGCCGGCTGTGCACGCTGTTCCAGCGCAGGAAGCGCAGCGACGAGCGGTGGTGGCTGCCGCTCACTTCCGGGTAGAGGCGCGAGCCGCCCGGCAGCGTGATGCGCAACAGCTGCACCGGCCGGTCGCGCTCGAAGACGATCTGGAAGCTGCCGCCGGGTGCCGACTCCTCGGTGGGCCGCGCGTTCTCGCGGGTGATCCACAGCAGCTCCGAGATCGACTCGCACAGCGGGCGGATGGTGGCGATCCACGCGGCGAGGTCGGCTTCCCGCGCGACCGGGTCGAGCGAGAGCCAGTGGTAGAAGTCCGGCAGGTCGAATTCGCAGGTCCCGCCCGGGATCGCGCTGCGGTGCTTGATCGCGTTCAGGAACTCCGACTCGCGCAGCTTCTGCATGAAATTCGCGCCGGCCGAGTTCAGTTCCTCGCGCCGGCGCATCAGCGCAGTGAGCACGGCGCGCAGCCGCGCGGCGTCCACGCCCGGCCGATTCTGGTAATCGCGCAGTGCCGACATCTGCCGCTCGAGCTCCTTGAGCACGTCGCCGCGCGCGTCGCCGCGCGAGGTGATGGCGAGGATCTCCAGCAGGCCTGCGACGGCTGAGCGGCTCGACCAGGCGTTCGGTACGCCGGCGTGGTAGGAGAGCTGCTGCCACAGGAATTCGAGGCGCATGAAGGCGCGCATCCGCTCATTGAGCGGCTGCTCGTAGACGATCGGCTCCGAATCGGGCCTCTGTTCCGGCGCGGCTTCGAACATGGGCCTATTTTGCGGCAGTGGTTCCATGGGCGTAAACCTTGCCGGTGTGACGTCCGGCACGCTTGCAGCTCGGAGTCCTCAGTGATTCCGGGCCAGGTCCCGATATTGGCGGTCGAGCCCGGCCACCTGGCCCGGCAGGTCCGCGGCCGCCCCGCCGTTGTCGATCACGTCGTCGGCGGCTGTAAGGCGCCGCTCGCGGCTGGCCTGCGCCCCGAGCATACGCGTCGCGTCCTCACGCGATGCGCCATCCCGAGACATCAGGCGCCGGATCTGCTCCTCCTCCGGGCAGTCGACGACCAGCACACGGTCAACGACGTGCTCGAGCCCTGCTTCGACCAGGAGCGGGATCACCAGGACCTGGTAGGGGCCTGGCGACCGCCCGGACTGGCGCTCGAGCTCCGCGAGGATCTCGGGGTGCAGGATTGCCTCGACTTTCAGCCGCGTGGCGGGGTCGGCAAGGATGCGGCGGCGCAGCTCCGCCCGGTCGAGCCGTCCTGCCGGGTCGAGTATGCCTCCACCCTGCGCGGCGACCAGCTCCGCCAGCGCGCGGCTGCCGGGCACCACCACTTCGCGTGCAATCACGTCGGTGTCGAGGACGCGCGCGCCGCGCGCGGCGAACAGGTCCGCCACCGTCGACTTGCCGCTCGCGATGCCGCCCGTGAGGCCGATCCGCAGCATTTCGGGCTCAGCCGAGGCCCGGCGAACCGGAGGTAGCGCTCGACCAGTCCCGGGCCCCAGAGGAGGGCGATCCAGCCTGCACCTGCGAGGTAGGGGCCAAAGGGTATTGGCACGCCGCGCCCGAGCCGGCGAGCGGCCATCATCGCGAGGCCGACGGTCGCGCCGACGAATGCGGCAAGCAACAGCACGAGCGGCAGCATCTGCCAGCCGAGCCAGGCGCCGATCGCGGCAAGCAGCTTGAAGTCCCCATAGCCCATGCCTTCCTTGCCGGTGATCAGCTTGAATAGTTGGAACACGAGCCACAGGAATCCGTAGCCGGCGACAGCGCCGATTACCGCGTCGCGCAGCGCGACCGGCGGCGGAACGTCGCCCCCGCCGTACCAGGCGCTGGCGACGAGGCCGATCCAGAGCAGCGGCACGGTGAGGATGTCCGGCAGGAGCTGGCGGTCAATATCGATGCCGGTGAGCGCGACCAGGTACGCCGTGAAGAGGCAGGCGAGCAGGGCGGGTGCACCAAGGCCGAAGTGCCAGGCGACCGCCGCGAAGGCGAGGCCGGTCGCGAGCTCGACCAGCGGATAACGGGCGGAAATGGGCGCGCGGCAGGCCGCACAGCGGCCGCGCAGCAGCAGCCAGCTGAGCAGCGGAATATTGTGCACGGCGCGGATCGGCGCCTGGCAGGCCGGGCAACGCGAGCGGGGCCGCACGAGGTTATACGGCTCGGGAGCGGCCTCCGCCTCCCGGCCCCCCAGTTCCGCCGCCTGCGCGCGCCATTGCCGCTCGAGCACGAGCGGCAGGCGATGGATGACGACGTTCAGGAAGCTGCCGATCGCGAGCCCGAACAGGCCCGCGACCGCCGCGAACAGGGCGGGATTCGCCGCCAGCAGCGCCAGGGGCGAAGTCCCGGTCAGACCACGGCGCCGAGCTTGAAGATCGGCAGGTACATCGCGATGACGAGGCCGCCGACCAGCACGCCGAGGATCGCCATGATGAGCGGTTCGAGCAGCGAGGACAGCGCGTCGACCGCCGTGTCGACCTCGAGCTCGTAGAAATCGGCGACCTTGGAAGCCATCGCGTCCAGCGATCCCGACTCTTCGCCGACCGCGATCATCTGGATGACCATGTTCGGGAACAGCCCGGTGTTTTCCATCGCGCGCTGCAGGCGCTGGCCGGTCGAGACCTCGTCGCGCATGCGCAGCACCGCCTGCTCGTACACGATGTTGCCGGTCGCGCCGGCGACCGAATCCATGGCCTCGACCAGCGGCACGCCTGCCGAGAACATGGTCGAGAGCGTGCGCGCGTAGCGCGCGATCGCGGCCTTGGTGAGGATCGGCCCGATGATCGGGATCTTGAGCGAGGCGCGGTCAAGGAAATGCCGCAGCACGACGGAGCGTTTCTTCATGTGCAGGAAGAAGACCACGCCGCCCGCGAACAGCGCGCCCATCCACCAACCCTGTTCCTGCACGAACTTCGACAGGTCGATGACCATGCGCGTGAAGGCGGGCAGGTCCGCGCCGAAGCCCTTGAACAGCGCCTCGAACTGCGGGATCACGAACAGCAGCAGGATCAGGGTCACGATCACCGCGACCGCCAGCACCGCGGCCGGATAGAAGAGTGCCTTCTTGATCTTCTTCTTGAGGGCTTCGGTCTTTTCCTTGTAGGTCGCGACCTTGTCGAGCAGCGACTCGAGGGCACCTGCCTGTTCGCCGGCCTCGACCAGGTTGGTGTAGAGGTCGTCAAAGTACAGCGGATGCTTCTTGAGCGATTCATGCAGCGAGCTGCCACCCTCGATGTTCTGCTTGATGTCGAGGATCAGCTTCTGCATCGCCGGCTTCTCGTGGCCGACGCCCACGATTTCGAAAGCCTGCACCAGCGGGATGCCGGCGGAGAGCATGGTCGCGAGCTGGCGACTGAAGATCGCGATGTCCATGGGGGAGATCTTGCCCCCGCCGCCGAACAGCTTTCGGTGCTTGCTGACCTTGGTCGGGACGATGTTCTGCCGACGCAGGTCCGAGCGCGCATCCTGCTCGCTGACCGCGAGGATCTTGCCCCGGATCTTGTTGCCCTTCTTGTCCTTGCCCTCCCAGTTGAACTGGGTGTCCCTGGCAGCGGCGGTGGCGGTAGGCGGCATGGTGTCGGTGGTCCTCTACCCTGACTTCCGGATTTTAACGCTCGCGGGAATCACTCAACTGTGACGCGGTTGACTTCTTCGAGGGTCGTCATGCCGTCCATGACCTTCTTGAGGCCCGCTGTACGCAGGTCCCAGACCCCTTGCTTGCGGGCTTCTGCGGCGATATGGGGGGCACTGCCGCCCTCCAGGATGATCCGGCCGATGGACTCCGTGACCGGCAGCACTTCGTAAATGCCGACCCGGCCCTTGTAGCCATCCGTGCACTGGGCGCAGCCGACGTGCTTGTAGACCTTGAAGCCCGTGGTCGCTATCTGCTGCTCGGTGAAGCCCTCGCGCAGCAGCGCATCGTGCGGCAGGTCGAACGGCTGCTTGCAGTTCGAGCACAGGCGCCGCGCGAGGCGCTGGGCGATGATGAGGCTCACTGAGGTGGCGATCGCATAGGGCTTTACGCCCATGTCCACCATGCGCGTGAGCGTCTGCGGGCGCGTCGTTGGTGTGCAGGGTGGAGAGCACGAGGTGGCCCGTCTGCGCGGCCTTGATGGCGATCTCCGCCGTCTCGAGGTCGCGGATCTCGCCCACCATGATCACGTCCGGGTCCTGGCGCAGGAAGGCGCGCAGCGCCGAGGCGAAAGTGAGCCCGACTTTCGGGTTGACGTTCACCTGGTTGACCCCGGGCAGGACGATTTCCGCCGGGTCCTCGGCGGTCGAGATGTTGGTGTCCTCGACGTTCAGGATCGCGAGCCCGGTGTACAGCGAGACTGTCTTGCCACTGCCGGTCGGGCCGGTCACCAGAATCATGCCCTGCGGCTTCGCGAGCACCTTGAGGTACAGCTCCTTCTGGAACCCCTCATAGCCGAGCGCGTCGATGCCCATCATGGCCGTGCTGGCGTCGAGGATACGCAGCACGATCTTCTCGCCGAACAGCGTCGGGCAACTCGAGACGCGGAAGTCGATCGAGCGGTTCTTGGACAGCCGCATCTTGATGCGGCCGTCCTGCGGCACGCGCCGCTCCGCGATGTCGAGCCGCGACATGACTTTCAGGCGCGCCGCGAGCTTGGTCGCGAGCTGCACGGGCGGCTGGGCAATCTCGCGCAGCACGCCGTCGATGCGCAGGCGGATCCGGTAGTACTTCTCGTAGGGCTCGAAGTGGATGTCGGACGCGCTCTTCCTGATCGCGTCCAGCATGATCTTGTTGACGAAGCGGACGATCGGCGCATCCTCGACGTCGTCGCGGCTGCCGTCCGTGTCTGCCGAATCGTCGGCGTGCGAGGTGTCGAGGTTCTCGAGGTCGAAGTCCTCATCGCCCCCGCCGAGCGAGGGCATCTGCGTGTCGACCTGCTCGATCGCCTTCTGCACCGCGCGCTGGAGCTTGTCGTCCTCGACCACGACCGCCTCGATCGAGAGCCCGGTCTGGAACTTGATCTCGTCGACCGCGTGCAGGATGGTCGGGTCCGAAACGCCGACGTGCAGGCGCTTGCCGCGCTTGACGAGCGGCAGCACGCGGTGCTTCGCGAGCAGCTTTTCGTTGACCAGCCGGATCGTGTCGATGTCGGTCGCGACCGCATCGAGATCCAGGAGCGGCATGCCGAATTCCTGGGCCGCCGCGACGGCGATGTCGCGGGCCGAGGCCATGTCGTGGGAGACGAGCCAGCTCACGAGGTGGGTCTTGCGCTCGCGGGCACTCGCGATCGCGTCCAGCATGGCCGATTCCTCGACCAGGCCGTCGAGCACGAGTCGTTGCGGGAGGCCCGTCAGGACCGCCCGGATCGAGCCCGTGGCTGCTGCGCTATCGTTCAAAAGCCCGCTCCAAACAAAGCCTTACCCTGACACCGGCACGAACCCGGAACGCTGGATTCTGTAGCCTAACCCAGCGGGCCAGCATTTGTTAAATGAGCTGGAATGCTCCCATAACTGCTGCATGCAAGCACTTGACCCGGTTCACAATCAGCGGATTCATCGCCTGTCGCCCAGTTCCCCCGGGAATCGCCGCTGGAGCGCCTCCCAGAGGCGCGCCGCCTCGGGCTCCCGAACCGGGTCGATCGGCAGCGACAGCGCGCGAGGAAGGGGGGAGCGCCGGCTTGTATACAGGTAGGTGACCGTCTCATCCGTCCAGCTTGGAATGGTTGCGAAGAGCGCGTCGGCCGAGACGGCCGCGTGCTGCTTCTTGGCCAGGATTCCGGGCAGGCGGTCGCGGCGCAATTGCACCCATCCGGAGCGCGGATCGATCTCGAAGAACATGGCCGCCTCGCGGGCCACGCCGGAAGCGTCGAAGTCCCCTTGCATCAGCTTGACGGTATTGAAACAGGTCTCGGTGAAGCGGATCCGGCCGTCGAGCGAGCGACCGCTCTTTCCGTCGGCAAGGTAGGGCACGAGCGACACGCCATCGACGTTAGCGGGGCTTTGGCCGGTGACGAGCTCCTCCAGGGTCGGCCGTACGTCCTCGAGGCTCACGGGCCAGTCGAGCGACGCAGGATGGCCGGGGACGCGGGCGCTACCGAAGGCGCGTATCGCGAGCAGGACGCCGTATTGGTGGGGACTCATGACGCTCGTCCCATGGCCCCAGAGCGAGTCCCAGATCTCGCGGCTGCTGCCGGTCTTCCGGAGCATGGAGTCCGACGGATAGCCGAGCGCGTCACCGTGATCCGAGAGCACTACGACAATCGCATTGTCCAACGCGCCCTTGCGGGCCAGCAGGTCCAGGACGTCCTGAAACTGCCGGTCAACCGCCGCGATGGAATCGCGATAGGCAGGACGCCATTCCTGCGGCGTCGTCGGCATTACCTTGTCCGCCCAGGAGTAGGGCCAGTGCGCAAGCGTGAGGTGGATCGCCGCGAGACTCGGCACTTCGAAGCTCAATTCCCGATCCAACCTGTTGATGAACTGCTCCGGTCTGTAGGTCACGTGCGCCGCACGGTTGGCATGGTTGCTCGGGAACAGGAAGCGACCGAGCGCCGAGCCAGCGACCAGGTTCACGAGCGGCACGTCGCCGATGGTGCCGAGCAGGAAGTCGGAAGCGCCCATGGGCGGCGTGATGAGCTGGTCGAAGCCGAAGCTCTGGTCGAAGTTTGCGAAGCGGACTTCGTCGGTCGCATACACCGACCGATAGCCGTGGGCGCGCAGCGCTTCAGGCAGGGTTTCGCCCTCATGGACCAGCGCCCTTGGCATCAGGTTGAACCGCGCATTCGTGGTGACCGGGTGTCGCCCGGTCAGAATCGAAACCCAGGCCGGAAAGGTGCGGGCCAGCGGGCTCATGGCGTCATTGAACCGATAGGACTGCTGCAGGAACTCGTCGATATGCGGCGTGATCGGACGGCCACCGGCGACCTCGGAGAGGTCGTTCCGCAACGAATCGACACCCAGGATGATGACGTGCGGCTTGTCCGTCGGAGGGGTAACGGCTCGTTTCGCGCCCTGCAAGGCTGGCAGTACAAACAGGCCCGCCACGATCGCGAGTCCCAGCAGGGGACGCACGAACAGGCGGGAGCCTCGTTCGCGCTCGTGCCAAAGCGCCAGGACCGTGAGTGCGAGGACGAGTATCGTCGTGCCGGCGACCAGCCAGCTCACCGGCTGGAAGCCGAGCCAGTTCACGTTGCGCCAGGCCAGGTTCGAAAACTTCGATGCGGGGAACCGGGTTGCGTTGGCCGCCAACGCCAGGAGCGCGAGCATCGCGACCCATCCCAGGATCAGGACCGTCGT
Organism: uncultured Gammaproteobacteria bacterium; assembly: GCA_963817195.1. Classification (GTDB taxonomy): domain Bacteria; phylum Pseudomonadota; class Gammaproteobacteria; order Steroidobacterales; family Steroidobacteraceae; genus SCUD01. The sequence continues at coordinate 53,543 of CAWFNJ010000001.1, read as the reverse complement.
GACGCCCGGGCGCGGCGGCAACCGGAAGGCGGAACGCGTCAGGCGGGCGAGGCCCCAGCCCGCAAGCCCGAGCAGCGAGTGTACGGCGAGGACAGCCAGCGCGAATGCCGCGGCCCGCAGCGGCAGGTTGGAGTGCCGAGCCTGGGCCCAGGCGTCGGCGACCGTGATTTCGCTGCTGCCGATGATGAACTGCAGGTCGTGGTAGATCCACGCGATGCAGGCGCCGAGGAACAGCAGGGCGAGCAGCTGGCCCAGCGCGATCTCTTTCCACGAGCTTCCGCGGGACGGAGTCGTGTAGTTCATCGCGGCAGGAAGCGTTTCACCGGGACGCCAAAAAGCGAGGCCCCTGCATGCAGGGGCCTCGCCGGTTCCGGCCGGATGCCGGATCCATGACGACGGCGATCAGGCGCCGCCGAAGCCCGTGCGGCACGAGGCCGGCATGTGCTTGTCGAGCAGGTTGGTCACGCCCGCCGGGGAATCCGTGCCATCGCCCGGATCCGCGTCGCCGGCAGTCGGGGCGTCTGCATTACCGCAGAGCCACACCACGTCGCCGTTCGGGTTGACGAGCGGCTGCAGGGCGAGCGTCGAGCCGTCGATGCGCGCGTTCACGTCACGGCCGTACGTGATCGTGATCGTGCCAGTGCCGACGTCGATCTCCGCGACGTAACGGGCAGCCTTGGAGTCGGAGGCGCCCGCCGAGGCCACACCCGCCTCTGCGAGGTCGAGCGGCCACGAGCCGGTCTGCGCCATGTACTCCGCGACACCCGCCTTGATGTCCGACGCGAGCGTCAGGCCTTCAGAGACCTGCGCACGAATCGTGTAGTCCTGGTACGCCGGGATCGCGATGGCGGCCAGGATGCCGATGATGGCCACCACGATCATCAGTTCGATGAGCGTGAAGCCCTTCTGGAGAGTCTTCATTTCCAATAACTCCTTAGTGACTGTCGAGGGCGGCGCTCATGCGCCGATGCAACCTAGATACAGCAAGGATCATGCCAAGCTGGCCGGCCCGCGTAAGTGACCGGTTTGGCAGTATTTTTTGGCAGTTGTCAGAAGATCGTCGGGGTCCGGCGACGCCTCGGGCGACGTGCCGCGTCACAAAGTGACGTGCCGCGTCACTCGATACCGAGTTTCTTGATGCGGTAGCGCAGGGCGCGAAAACTGATGCCCAGTGCGCGGGCGGCCGCTGTCTTGTTGTAGCGGGCGTCCTCGAGCGCCTTGCGGATCGAGGCGCGCTCCATGTCCTCCAGCGTCTGCGGCAGGGTGCCCGGCCGGTGAGGCGGCACGGTTTCCTCGAAGGTCGGCGGACCGCGCAGCTCGATGTCCTCAGGCCTGATCACGGCCCCGTCGCAGAGCGTGAGCGCCCGCTCGATCACGTTCTCGAGCTCGCGGACATTGCCCGGGAAGTCGTGGCTCGCAAGCACTTCCATGCACTCGTCCGAAATCGCGGGCTGGGCCATTCCGAGCCGGGCCGCGAAACGCTGGGTGATGGCGGCGGCGATCCCCGGCACGTCGCTCAGCCGGTCGCGCAGGCTCGGCACTCGCATCTCGATCACGTTGATGCGGTAGTAGAGGTCCTCGCGAAAGCGGCCCGCCGCGACCAGCTCGCCGAGGTCACGGTGCGTCGCCGAGAGAATGCGCACGTCCACCGGCTGCTCGCGCTGGTCGCCGACCGGCCGCGCCGTCTTCTCCTGGATCAGGCGCAGGAGCTTCACCTGCATCACGAACGGCAGGTCCGCGACCTCGTCGAGGAACAGCGTGCCGCCTTCGGCCGCCTGCACCAATCCGAGCTTGTCGGCGACCGCGCCGGTGAAGCTGCCGCGCCGGTGGCCGAACAGCTCGCTCTCCATCAGCTCGGAGGGAATCGCGCCGCAACTCACCGGCACGAAGGGCGCATCCTTGCGCGGGCCCGACTCGTGGATCAGCCGCGCAACCAGCTCCTTGCCTGTGCCGGACTCGCCGGTGATGTGCACCGGCGCCTGGCTGCGCGCTACGCGGGTGATCATCGCCCGCAGTCGCTGCATCGGTTCGGAGTCGCCCAGCAGCCGACGCCCGCCGTCGGTGCCGCGGCGGCCGTCCGAGAGCTTGAGCGCCTGGTTCACGAGCTTGCGCAGGTCCGAGATGTCGACGGGCTTGCGCACGAAATCGAAAGCGCCGAGCTTCAGCGCGAGCACGGCCGACTCGACGTGGCCATGGGCCGTTATGACGGCTACCGGCAGCTCCGGCGCCTCGCTCTGGATCCACTCGATGAGCTCGGTGCCGTCGCCGTCCGGCAACCGGAGGTCGGTGAGGCAGAGCGCGTAGTCCTGCCGTGATTGCAGTTCGCGCCGGGCCGATCCGAGGTCGTGCACGGCGCTCGAGTCGACGCCCATGCGCGCGAGCGTCAGCGACAGCAGCTCGCAGAGGTCGGGCTCATCGTCGACGATCAGGGCGCGCGGATTCGCCATGGAGTCTCAGGTCTGTTCCCAGCGTTGCGGGTCGGCGAACACGATGCGGAAGGTGCTGCCGCCGCCGGTGCGGGGCTCGTAGACGAGTAGCGCGCGGTTGCACTGTGTCAGCTCACGCGCAATGAACAGACCCAGCCCGGTGCCGCTGGCGCGCGAGGTGAAAAAAGGCTCGAAAATCCGGTCGCTGATGGTCGAGTCGATGCCGGGCCCGCGGTCCAGCACCTCCAGGTAGGGACGGTTGCTCCCGGCGAGCCGGCCGATGCGAAGATCGACCCGGTCCTCCGGCGCCTTCACCGAGTAGCGGAATGCGTTCTCGCAGAGGTTCCAGAGGATCTGCCGCAGGTGCGAGGGATCCACGCGCACCTCGAGGTCCGGGTCGGGCGCCTCGGCCGCGAGCTGCCCTTGCTCGTGCCCGCCGGTGCTGGTGAATTCCTGGACAAAGTCCGCGACCCATTCCGCGAGCGGCATGCGTTCCGGTCGCGTACTCTCGCGCCGCGCGAGCTGCTGCACGTTGCCGATGATCGTGCTGACCCGCTCGGTGTTCGCCTGGATGATGTCGCTCATGCGCCGGTTCGCGTCGGAGAGTCCGGCGTCCTCGCGCAGCAGCTGCGCCGCGTGGCTGATCGCGCCGACCGGGTTCCTGATCTCGTGGGCGATCGAGGCGGACAGCCGCCCGAGGGCCGCGAGGCGCGTCTGGTGAATGCGGTCGTCGAGGGCGGTCAGGTCCTCGAGGAACACCAGCACCGGCGGCGGCTGGCCCTGGCCGAGCGGCGCGAAGTGCGGGCGAACCTCGCGCAGTCCGTCGACCGCCAGCAGGCTGCCGCCAACCGAATCCGGGGCCGGGGCGTTCTGCCGCCACATCGTCAGCAGGTAAAGGAGTCGAGGCGACACCTCGCCGAGCAACGCATTCGCCTTGGCGTCGGCGCCGAGGATCTGGCGCGCGGACTCGTTGATGAGGCGGATGCGGTCATGTTCGTCGACCACCACGAGGCTCTCGCGCAGCCGTTCGACGATGTACTGCGAGAGATCCGCGAGGTTCGCGAGGTCGAGGTCGCGCTGGCGCACCAGCGCCTCGCTCTCGCGCAGGCGCCCGGCGAGCGGCGCGACCGCGAGCGCCGCGATCAGGATGACGCCGCCGAGCAGTCCCGCCTGGGTCAGGTCCGAGGAATCAGACACGCCGGACAGCGACAGCATGATCTGCTGCCCCAGCACGCACAGCGCCGCGATCGCGCCGATCGTCGTCGCCGTGCGCTTGGGCAGCAGCAGGCTGACGCCGGCGACCGGCAGGATCAGCAAGAGGCCCGCGCCGCTCCCGGCGCCTCCGCTCGTGACCAGAAGCGCCGTGACGGCGACGATGTCGAAAGCGACGTGGATGAATGCCTGAGCCTGCAGGCTCGGCCAGCGTGTCTTCAGCAGCCCGATGCAGACCACGCCGGTCGCGAACCAGCCGACCAGGGTCGAGAAGTAGTACGCCGGCGAAGCTGCGCCGAGCAACTGCGGCCGCGACGCCAGGAGCAAGAGCGCGACCAGCACCGAAGGGACGACGAGCCGGTAGAGATTGAGCAGCCCGAGCACGCGCCAGGCGAGTTCCGGATCGCCCGCTGTTTTCTCGGTATCTGCCGGCATTTTCACGCCCGGCACTTTAGCACGCGTGCTCGGCGCCACCCGCGGTGCGCCCCGCGTTTGCGACGCGGTTCATGCCAGCCGGTACAATGCTGTGATGAATCTTCATGAATACCAGTCGAAGCGCATTTTCGCCGAAGCGGGCATTCCCGTTCCGTCCGGCAAGGTCGCGTCGACCGAATCCGAGGCTGTCGCCGCTGCCCGGGAACTGCCGGGGCCGGTCTGGGTCGTCAAGGCGCAAGTCCACGCCGGCGGCCGCGGCAAGGCAGGCGGCGTCAAGCTCTGCCGCTCGGCGTCCGAAGTCGGCACGGCGGCGAAAGGCATGCTCGGCGAGCGCCTGGTGACGCCGCAGACCGGAGCGGCTGGCTTACCGGTCAACGAGGTCTACGTCGAGTCGGGCAGCGCGATCGAGCGCGAGCTCTACCTGAGCCTGCTGCTGGACCGCGAGCGGAGCCGGATCGCATTCGTCGCCTCCGCGGCTGGCGGCATGAACATCGAGGAAGTCGCCGCGCATGAGCCGGAAAAGATCCTGCGCATCGACGTCGATCCCGCGGCTGGGCTGCAGTCATATCAGTGCCGCCGGCTCGCGTTCGGCCTCGGGCTCAGTGGCAAGCAGGCAGCCGAGTTCGAGCGCATCGCGCGCGCACTCTACCGGCTCTACCTCGAGCGCGACCTCTCGCTGGTCGAGATCAATCCGCTCATCGTGACCAAGGAGGGAACGCTGGTCGCACTCGACGCCAAGATCAACGTCGACGCGAACGCGCTCTTCCGTCAGCCCGCCCTCGTTGCGTTGCGCGACCCGTCGCAGGAAGACGAGATGGAACGCCAGGCAGCGGAGCACGAGCTCAACTACGTCTCGCTCGACGGCAACATCGCCTGCATGGTGAACGGCGCAGGCCTCGCGATGGCGACGATGGACCTCATCAAGCTGCACGGCGGCGAGCCGGCGAACTTCCTCGACGTGGGCGGGACGGCGACCGCCGAGCGGGTGACCGCGGCGTTCCGCCTGATCCTCTCCAACGCGCGCGCGCGGGCGATCCTCGTGAACATCTTCGGCGGCATCGTCCGTTGCGACGTCATCGCCGAAGGCATCATCCAGGCCGTGCGGGTCGCCGGCGTGAACCTGCCCGTGGTCGTGCGCCTCGAAGGCACGAACGCCGACAAGGCGCGGGCGCTGCTCGGCGCAAGCGGCCTCGCCATCACCGTGGCCAAGGACGTTTCGGACGCCGCCACCAAGGCCGTGCGTCTCGCGCGTGCAGGACGCAGGCGTTGAGCATCCTCGTCAGCCGCAGGAGCCGGGTGCTCTGCCAGGGTTTCACCGGCAAGCAGGGCACCTTCCATTCCGAGCAGGCGATCGCCTACGGCACGAACCTGGTCGGCGGCGTGACTCCGGGACGCGGCGGAACGCGGCACCTCGACCGGCCGGTGTTCGACACCGTGCATGACGCCGTGAAGGCGACCAAGGCCGACGTCAGCGTCATCTACGTGCCGGCGCCCTTTGCGGCGGACGCAATCCTCGAGGCGGCCGATGCCGGCATCCGTCTCGTCGTCTGCATCACCGAAGGCATCCCGGTCAACGACATGGTGCGCGTGAAGGCGGCGCTCGCTGGCACCCGGTGCCGGCTCGTCGGACCGAACTGCCCCGGGGTGATCACGCCGGGCGAGTGCAAGGTCGGCATCATGCCGGGCTTCATCCACCGGCCTGGCAAGATCGGCATCATCTCGCGCTCCGGGACTCTGACCTACGAGGCCGTGTTCCAGACGACGAACGTCGGCCTCGGGCAGACGACCTGCGTCGGCATCGGCGGCGACCCCGTGCGCGGACTCAATTTCATCGAGGTGCTCGCGCTGTTCGAGCGGGACAGCGAAACCGCCGGCATCATCATGGTGGGCGAGATCGGCGGCACCGACGAGGAAGCGGCCGCCGAATACATCCGGCGCAACGTGACCAAGCCCGTCGTGGCCTACATCGCGGGCGTGACCGCACCGACCGGCAAGCGGATGGGCCACGCCGGCGCGGTGATCGCGGGCGGGAAGGGCACCGCGGCGGACAAGTACGCCGCGCTCGAGGAGGCGGGGGTGCGTACCGTACGCTCGGCCGCCGACCTCGGCGTCGCCATGAAGAAGGCGCTCGCCGCGAATCGCCGCCGCAAGCGCCGGCGCTGACCCGCGTGCGCATCGCGCTCGCGCAGATCGACTCGACTGTCGGCGACGTGGCCGGCAATGCCGGCAAGATCGCCGCGCGGATCGAGGAAGCCCGCAAGGCCGGCGCGGCGCTGCTCGCGACGCCTGAGCTCGCACTGTCCGGCTATCCCCCCGAGGACCTGCTGTTCCACCGCGGTTTCCGTCGGCGCGTCGACGAATCGCTCGCGCGCCTCGCCGAGGAGACGCGGGGCATCGATCTGCTGGTCGGCTATCCCGAATATTCCGGCGGCGTGCTGTTCAATTCCGCCGCCTGGATCCGCGACGGGCGCCGGATCGCCAACTACCGCAAGCAGCGGCTGCCGAACTACCAGGTCTTCGACGAGAAGCGCTATTTCACGCAGGGCGATGACTTCGTCACCGTCGAGCTCGGCGGCGTGCGCGTCGCGCCGGTCATCTGCGAGGATGTCTGGCACGCGGACATTGCCGCGGGCGCGCGCCGGGCCGGCGCCGACCTTGTCCTTGCGCTGAACGCGTCGCCTTACCAGCAGGGCAAGCAGGCTGAGCGCGAGACATACATCGCCGCGCGCGCGCGGGAGCACGGCGTTCCATTCGCTTACCTGAACCTGGTCGGCGGCCAGGACGAGCTGGTATTCGACGGCTGCAGCTTTGCCGTGGATGCCGGCGGGCGCATCGTGCACCGTGCGCCTGCTTTCGAGGAATCGCTCACTACCCTCGACGTCGAACAGGCGGAGCGCGGCTATGACCTGGAGCCGGAAAGCCTCGCGCCGCTGCCCGAGCGGGAGGAAAGCGTCTGGCGCGCGATCGTGCTGGGCATCCGCGACTACGTCGACAAGCACCGCTTCGAGGGAGTCGTGATCGGGCTCTCGGGCGGCGTGGACTCGGCGCTCGTGCTCGCGCTCGCCTGCGATGCGCTCGGCAGCCAGCGCGTGCAGGTCGTCATGATGCCCTCGCGCTTCACCTCCACGATGTCCGAGAAGGACGCGCAGGCGATGGCGCGCGGGCTCGGCGTCAAGTACTCGGTGATCCCGATCGAGGGCATGTACCAGGCGACGCTGGCGGCGCTCGAGCGCGAGTTCCGCGGCCGCGCTCCCGACGCGACCGAGGAGAACATCCAGGCGCGCTGCCGCGGCATGCTGCTGATGGCGATCTCGAACAAGACCGGCCGCATGGTGCTGACCACCGGCAACAAGAGCGAGATGGCGGTCGGCTACGCGACGCTCTACGGCGACATGGCAGGCGGCTACGCGCCGATCAAGGACTGCAGCAAGACGCTGGTCTGGCGGCTCGCACGCTGGCGGAATGCGCATGCGCCGGGTGCCGTGATACCGCAGCGGATCATCGACCGGCCGCCGACCGCCGAGCTGCGCGAGGGCCAGCTCGACACCGACAGCCTGCCGCCCTACGACGTGCTCGACCCGATCCTCGAGGCCTTCATCGAGGACGACCGCTCGGTGGACGAGATCGTCGCCATGGGATTCGAGCGCGCGACGGTCACGCGCGTGCTGGAGCTCGTGAAGCGCAACGAGTACAAGCGGCGCCAGGCGCCCCCGGGAGTCCGCGTCAGCAGCCGCGCCTTCGGCCGCGACTGGCGTTACCCGATCACGTCCGGGTACCGACCGGGCGAGTCATGAAGAGGAAGAGGGGACAGTCACCTTTTTCCTCAGAGCAGGAAAAGGTGACCGTCCCCTAGTCGGGCCACCACCAGCGCCTTGTCTGCGACACGGCTCGGCGTTGGGGAAATTGAGCGCGAAGACTTCCTGTGAGCGCTCGGCGAGGTCGTCGAGGCCGAGTCCGTGGTAGGCGTCGATCATGATCTCGAGCGCCTGGCGGACCGCGGGCGCGCCGTCGTAGTTCTCGACCGTGTAGCGAGCGCGGGCGATCGCGGCGACGTAGGCCTGGCGATCGAGGTAGTGACGCGCGACATAGACCTCGTAGTCCGCGAGGCGGTTGCGCAGGAAGATCATCCGCTGCCGCGCATCATGCGCGTAGATGCTGTTCGGCATCTGCTTGATCAGCTGGTCGAAGGCGTCAAAGGCGCGGCGCACGTCCTGAGGAGGGCGCTGGCTCAGGTCCGTGTTGAACCAGCGCTCGAGGAAGTTCGGCGAGCGCTCGAAGTAGATGAGGCCGCGCAGGTACATCGCGTAGTCCACGCGCGGGTGCGTGGGGTTCTCGCGGATGAACTGGTCGGCCGCATCGAGGGCCGATTCCTGCTCCCGGGCGCGGTAATACGCGAAGATGATGTCGAGCCGGGCCTGCCGGGCTTCCTCGCTGAACGGGTAGCTCGCCTCGAGCGCCTCGAAGTAACGCACCGCGCCCCGGTAGTCACCGCTCATCAGCAGCGTGTGACCCTTCTCGTAAATGCGGCCCGGCTGAAGCTCCTCGGCTACCCGGTCCCTGTTTCCGCATCCCGCGACCGCGAGCAGGCTGCACGCGACAAGCAGGGCGCGCACCCCGTAACTGGCTGGCTGCAAAGCACTGGACCCCGACTGTTGGAACGACGCAGTATAACGGCAAAAGACCATTCCCGACCCGCATGAGTTCCACCCGTCACAAACGCAAACTGCGCCTGGCGCAGCAGTCAGTTGGCCGGCGCCTCGATCAGGCGCTCGCCGACGCCTTGCCGGAATTCTCGCGCTCGCGCCTGAAGCGCTGGATCGACGACGGGATGCTGCTGGTCGATGGCCGCGTCCCGCGGCCGCGCGACATCGTCGCCGGTGGCGAACGCGTCGTGCTCGACGCGCCGGACGACGACGCGGTGCCGCCGGCGGCGGAGGACATCGCGCTGACCATCGCCTGGGAGGACCGCGACGTGCTGGTCGTGGAGAAGCCCGCGGGCCTGGTCGTGCATCCCGGCGCCGGCAACCCGGCCGGCACCCTGCAGAACGCGCTGCTGGCGCACGACCCGAAGCTCTCGAAGCTGCCGCGCGCCGGCATCGTGCACCGCCTCGACAAGGACACCTCGGGGCTGCTGATCGTCGCGCGCAACGAAGCCGCGCGCATGTCGCTCGGGGAGGCGCTTGCGGCTCGCGGCATTCACCGCGAGTACCAGGCGGTCTGCGTCGGCGTGATGACGGCAGGCGGCAAGGTGGACGCGCCGATCGATCGGCACCCGGTGGATCGCCTGCGCATGGCCGTGCGCTCGAGCGGGCGCGAGGCCGTGACGCATTACCGCGTGATCGAGCGCTACCGACGCCATACCTGGGTGCGCGTGACGCTCGAGACCGGGCGCACGCACCAGATCCGGCTGCACCTGTCGCACGCCGGTTACCCGCTGGTCGGCGATCCGGTCTACGGGCGCCGCCTCGTGATTCCGCGCGGGGCGACGCCCGAGCTCGCAGCGGCGCTGCACGGTTTCCGGCGCCAGGCACTGCACGCCGCGAAAATCGGCTTCCCGCACCCGCGCACCGGGCGCACGATCGAGGTGGAGTCGAAGCTGCCGGCTGACCTGCGCAAGCTCATCGGCTTGCCTCAAGCGCGACCGCGAAGCGGCGGCCGGCTGATGCCGGCGCCGGAATTCCTGGTGCCCGACTGGCCGGCGCCGCCCGGCGTGCGCGCGCTGGTGACGACGCGGCGCGGCGGCGTGAGCGCCGGATCCTATGCCAGCCTCAATCTCGCCACGCACGTCGGCGACGACGAATCGGCCGTCGCGGCCAATCGCCACCGGCTTCGCCACGCACTCGGATTGCCGGTGGAGCCGGCCTGGCTCGAGCAGGTGCATGGCACCGGCGTGGCGGTGTTGCCGCGCGCGGCTCGATGGCGCGGCCGACGCCGCCGTGACTTTCGCGAGGGGCAACGTGTGCGCCGTGCTGGTGGCGGACTGCCTGCCGGTCTTTCTCGCGAGCCGCGCGGGCGATCGCGTCGGCATCGCGCACGCGGGCTGGCGCGGGCTCGTCGCGGGCGTCGTCGAGGCGACGGTCGCCGCGCTCGATTGCGAGCCGGGCTCGCTCATCGCCTGGCTCGGCCCGTCGATCGGGCCCGAGGCATTCGAGGTCGGGCACGAAGTGCGCGACGCGTTCCTTGCCCGCGATCCGGGCGCGTCGGTGGCGTTCCGGCCGGGCCGCGACGGCCGCTTCCTCGCGGACCTGCCCGCGCTCGCGCGGCGCCGGCTCGCCGCGGCCGGCGTCGCCGCCGTGCACGGCGGCGAGCTCTGCACGCACGCCGATCCGGCACGGTTCTATTCCTATCGCCGCGACGGCGCGACCGGCCGCATGGCCGCGCTCGCCTGGCTCGCGTGAGGTAGGCTGTCGCCCGTGTCGACGCTCTCCTCGATCGTGCTGCTCACCGCGGCTTGCGGCGCGCTCTCGGCGCTCGTCGCCGGCGGCTTCATGCTGCTGCCTGCCGGCAGGCGGAACGCGTTGCTGCCGCACCTCGTCAGCTTCGCGACCGGCGCGCTGCTCGGCGCAGCGCTGCTCGCGCTGCTGCCGCACGCACTCGACTCCGGTGCGGGCACGCATGGCATCGGAATCGCGCTCGCGGCCGGCATCATCGTGTTCTTCGTGCTCGAGAAGATGGTGCTCTGGCGCCACTGCCACGTCGACCACTGCGAAGCCCACGGTCCCACGGACCATCATCGCGACCGCGCCTCCGCGACGCTGATCCTGTGGGGTGACGCCTTTCACAACCTGCTGGACGGCGTATTGATCGCCGCGGCCTTCCTGACCGATCCGCACCTCGGCGTCGTCACGACGGTCGCGGTGTTCGCGCACGAGATCCCGCAGGAGGTCGGCGACCTCGCGATACTCCTCAACGGCGGCATGTCGCGCCAGAGGGCGCTTGCGCTCAACGTCGCCGTGAGCCTGACGTCCATCGCCGGCGCGGTGATCGCCTGGTACCTGCTGGCGCAGGCGCTCGAGTGGCTCCCGTACGCCCTCGCGATCGCCGCTGCGAGCTTCCTGTACGTGGCGGTCGCGGACCTCATCCCGGGACTGCACCGCCGCGTGGACGCCCGTACCTCTGTCCAGCAGGTCGTGCTCATCGCGCTCGGCATCGTGGTCATCGCCCTGACGCACGGTCTCGCGCACTGACCGCTCGCACGCCGGCTGCGCGTTCTTCGCGCCGGGCGGGGACCCTCGCTCGCGCGGCCGGAACTTACGCGCTCGCTCGGGGACCCGCCCGACGCTCGTCCGCGCAACCGCTGCCGCGGCGTGCCCGCGAGCCGGGGTCGCCCGCCGGGACACCCGAGCGAGTGACTAAGTTCCGGCGGAACGAGCGAGGGGAGTCCCGGCGGGCGAAGCCCGGATCGCGGGCGATGCGCACGTCAGGAGTTGAGCCGCAGCGCTTCGCGCAATCCGATGAGGACGAGTTCCGGCACGTGCGCGTCGAAGAGTTTCTCCTCCTCGAACAAGCGCGCAAATCCGCCGGTGCCAATGAGGATGGTGGGCTTGCCCGAGAAGTACTGTGCCCGGACTTCCGCGCAGAGGTGCTTCAGGATCGCGATGTTGCCGTGGTAGAGCCCGGCCTGGATGCTCTCGACCGTCGAGCGCCCGAGCAGCTCCGGGGGTTTCCTGATCTCGACCTTCGGCAGCCGCGCCGTGCGCGCGTCGAGGCTCTCCATCGCGAGCCGGAGGCCCGGCAGGATCAGGCCACCGAGGTAGTCGCGTTCCCCGGTGAGCGCGTCAATCGTGGTCGCGGTGCCGAAGTCCACGATGATCGCGTTCTGGCCGGGAAACAGCTTCGCCGCGGCGATCGCGCCCGCGATGCGGTCGCTGCCGACTTCGAGCGGGTTGCGGTAGCGGATCTTGAGGCCGGTGCGCACGCCCGGCTCGAGCAGGAAGGGCCGGAGTCCGAAGTACTTCATGCTGGCGTTGCGCACCGAGTGGACCATGTCCGGCACGACCGAGCAGATCGCCACGGCGGTGATGCGCTCGGGCTCGATGTCGTTTTCGCGCAGCACCTGCCGGCAGAACAGTCCGAACTCGTCCGAGGTGTTCTCGGCCCGCGTCGTGCGCCGGAACTGCAGAGCGAGGCGCTCGTCCTCGAACACGCCGCCGTAGATCTGGCTGTTGCCGATGTCGAGCACCAGGATCATCTCGCTCCCGCCTTGAGCTGTTCATCGAGCAGGGCGGCGAGCGCCGTCGCGAGCTTCTCGCGCCCGACGTAGCGCCGCACGCGGCTGCTGCCGTTCTCGTGCACGAAGAACAGGTGCTCCTCGCCCTCGGCGAGGGTCGAGACGTCGTTCTGCACCACGTAGCGGGCCCGGCTGCGCTTCAGGAGCTCCCGCGCCGCCCTGGCCTGGGAGCTCGCGTCGGGCTCGTGGGTCAGCTTGAAGCCGACCAGGATCAGGTCCGGGTTGCCGGCATAGCCCATGATTCGGTCGATGATCTTGTGCGTGGGCTGCAGCTTGACCGACAGCTCGCTGCCTGAGGCGATCTTCACGTCCGGCTGGGCGTCCGCGACCGAGAAGTCGCCGACTGCCGCCGTGTGGATCACGGCCGCGCAGGCGCTGTCCCTCGCGAGCCGGCGCAGGGCCGTGTCGAGCGATGCGTGGTCAGTGAATGCTTCCCGGCGCGCGACGCCCGCGGCCTGCACGGAATCTGCGCCCGCGACCTGCGTCACGTCGAATCCGCGCGCCACCAGCGCCTCGCAGATCTTGGCCCCGGTCCGGCCGCTGCTGAAGTTCGAGATGAAGCGGACGCTGTCGATCGGCTCGCGCGTCGCGCCTGAGGTGACCACGACCTTGGCTTTCATCACCGGGTCTCCAGCGCCTGCAGGACATGTCTCTCGAGCTCGTCCACCTCGAGCAGGCGTCCTTCGCCCTGCTCGCCGCAGGCGAGCCGGCCATCGCCGACCGGCAGCAGTCGCGCGCCGAAGCCCGCAAGGCGCTCGCGCGACGCGCGCGTCGCCGGGTGTTCCCACATCGTTGCATTCATGGCGGGCGCCACGAGCCAGGGCTTGCGCTCGAGCTCCCAGGCGAGAAACAGCGCGCCGATGGGGTCATCGGCGAGGCCGGCGGCGATGCGGTTGAGCGAGTTCGCGGTTGCCGGGCAGAGCAGCGCGAGGTCGGCCCAGCGCGCGAGGCGGATGTGGTCCATCGTGCGGCCGGCCTCGTAGAGATCCGTGAACGGCGTGCGGCCCGTGAGTCCCTCGAGCGTTGCGGCGCCAACGAAGCGCAGCGCCCCCTTGCTCGCGACCGTCTGCACGGCGATGCCGCGCTTCACGAGGCGAGAGACGAGCTCGCAGGCCTTGAAACAGGCGATCGAGCCGGTGAGGAGGAACAGCAGCTTGGATCCGTCGTCATTCGACATTGTCGATCAGCCTCACGTTGCCAAGCCGCACTGCTGCGAGCCGGCGGCCGTCGCGATCCGCGACATAGTCCACGTCGAAGCCCTCGCGCGCCAGCGCATCGGCCGCCTCGGAGGGCGCCAGCCGCTCTGCCACGCTGCGCGCGAGCACGCGATGAAGGGCGGGGGCGCGCGCGCGGTCGGCGGGCGAGAGCAACCGGTTGCGCGAGCTCATCGCGAGCCCGTCGGCCTCGCGCAGCGTCGGGCAACGCACGATGCGCGTGTCGAGGAAGAAGGCGTGCACGAGGCCTTCGACCAGCTCGAGCTGCTGGAAGTCTTTCTCGCCGAAATACGCCCGCTCCGGCCGCGTGAGCAGCAGCAGCTTCAGGACTACTGTCAGCACGCCGTCGAAATGTCCGGGCCTCGAGGCGCCCTCGAGCTGCAGGCTGAGCGAGTTTTCGGTCACGCGGTACCGGTAGCCGTCGCGGTAGATTTCTTCCGCGCGCGGCAGGAACACGAGGTCACAGCCGGCGCCGCTCAACAACTCGAGGTCGCGCTCGAGCGTGCGCGGATAGCGGGCGAGGTCGCCGGGGTCATTGAACTGGGCGGGGTTGACGAAGATGCTGGCCCAGGCGCGCGCATTCTCTGACCCGGCACGCCGGATCAGGGAAAGATGCCCTTCGTGCAGTGCGCCGAGGGTCGGCACGAAGCCGGTCGCGCCCGCGCCGCGGACGCGGCGATGCTCGAGAAGTCCGGCGACGTCCTCGACGATCTTCACGCTTCGTAGCTCTCTGCCTCGGCAGGAAAGCTGCCCTGCTTGACGTCGCGGTCGAAGCGGTCGACGGCGTCACGCACTTCGCTGAAGCCGTCCAGGTAAGTGCGCAGGAACTTCGGGCGGTGGCCGTTCGAGAGGCCGAGCAGGTCCTGGAGGACGAGCACCTGGCCGTCGCAGTCGATGCCGGCGCCGATGCCGATGGTCGGGATCGAGAGCGAATGCGTGATGCGCGACGCGAGCGCGGAGGGCACGCACTCCAGCACCAGCGAGAAGCAGCCGAGCGCCTCGAGACGCCTCGACTCCTCGAGGATCCGCGCCGCGTCGTCCTCGGAGCGTCCTTGCACGCGGAATCCCGACAGCGCGTTGACCGACTGGGGCGTGAGGCCGAGGTGGCCCATTACCGGTACGCCCGAACCGACGATGGCTTCGACCACGTCCTCGTGGCCGACGACGCCCTCGAGCTTCACCGCCTGGGCGCCTGCGCGCATCATCGCCGCGACCGCGTCGAGCGCGGCCGGCACACCCTTGCGGAAAGAAAGAAACGGCAGGTCCGCGACCAGGAAGCGGGTCGGCGCGCCGCGGCGCACGGCGGCTGTGTGCAGCGCCATGAGCTCGACGGTTGCCGCCAGCGTGTCGGCGTGGCCGTGCATCACCATCGCCGCGCTGTCGCCGACCAGGATGCAGTCGACTTTCGATGCCTCGAGCACGCGCGCGAGCGCGGCGTCGTAGCAGGTGACCATCGAGATCTTGCGCCCGGCGGCCTTGGCGGCGGCGAAGTCGAGGACCGATTTCATGCCCGTTCCCTCCCGGCGGCCGAGATGAATGCCCGGTAAACACCCGCGAGCGGCGTGCCGTCGAGCGCTTCCAGGTGCGAAGCGATCGTCTCGGTATCGCCGCGCGCCACCGGGCCGGTCAGCGCGCCGTCGCTCGATGCAATCACGTTCTCGACGATGCGGCGCGGATAGGCGGCGAGCGCTTCGCGCGGCGCGCCGAAGCGCGTCTCCATCGCCGTGAAGAAATCGCGCCACAGGACCGCGGTGAAGCCCCCGGCGAGCGCGCACAGCGCGTGGTAATAGGGCTTGTCTTCCGACTTCAGCGGAAAGCAGGGATTCGGCAGGCGCGGGAACAGGCGGCGGAATTCGGCGACCGGCTCCGGGTGCGCCGCGTCGTGGTCCACGAACACGGGAATGTCGCGATAGAAGGCGGGCTCGTAGAGCGCCTGCGCAAAGCTCATCAGCGGGTGGGCACCGAAGGCGCCCGCGAAGCTCCGTCCGCCGCAGAAATGCACGTAGCGGCGGTCGTCGAGGCCTTCCGCACGCAGTCTTGCCATGACCGGCGCGATCGCGTCGTCGGAGACTGCCAGCAGGATGACCGGGCAGCCGGCGAGCGCCTCGGCCGCGGCGACGCCCGGCTTGCCGTTGGCGCGCGCGAGCCGGCGCGACCACAGCTTCCAGGGGATGTCGAGGCTCGTGAAGTAGTGACGCCAATGCCGGGAAAGCCGGCCGTCCCCGACGAAGCCGTAGGGAGACGTCCCGGAATCCGCGCGGTCAGCGGGTACCTGTCCCATGGATCAAGTCCCTCGATCTCGAATCTCGTCCAAACCGGTAGCGGCCGCCCGAGGGCGGTCCGCGCCAGGTCCAATTCTCTCACAAGGTGCCGGGTCGTAGATTCGTAGTTTCCGAGATGGAAACTACGAATCTAGACCCGGCACCCGGACGCGGCACCCGGGACGCGCGCAAATCCTTGAAAATCGCGCTAAATTCCCTCTCCCGCGGGTTGAATCGGGTGCCGGCGGCCTCATCAACCGGGCAGGAATTCAACCCGGAGACCCTCGATGCGCATGGACCGGCTGACCTCGAAGTTCCAGCTTGCGCTCGCCGACGCGCAGTCGCTGGCGGTCGGTCGTGACCAGCAGTTCATCGAGCCCGTGCACCTGATGCTCGCGCTCCTCGACCAGGAGGGCGGCAGCGCGCGACCGCTCCTCGACCGCGCTGGCGTCAACGTCAACCTGCTGCGCTCGCGGCTGCTGGAGCAGCTCGGCCGGATCTCCACGGTCGAGGGCGCGGCCGGCGAGGTCCATCCGTCCAACGACCTGCTCAAGCTCCTGAACGTCACCGACAAGCTCGCGCAGAAGCGCGGCGACCAGTACATCTCGAGCGAGCTGTTCGTGCTCGCGGCGAGCGAGGACCGCGGCACGCTCGGCCGGGTGCTGAAGGATTCCGGGGCGGTCAAGGGCGCGATCGACAAGGCGATCGAGGACCTGCGCGGCGGCGAGAAAGTGGACGACCCGAATGCCGAGGAGCAGCGCGGGGCGCTGGAGAAATACACGATCGACCTCACGGAGCGTGCCGAGACGGGCAAGCTCGATCCGGTGATCGGGCGCGACGACGAGATCCGCCGCACCATCCAGGTGCTGCAGCGGCGCACCAAGAACAACCCGGTGCTGATCGGCGAGCCGGGCGTCGGCAAGACGGCGATCGTCGAGGGCCTTGCGCAACGCATCGTGAACGGGGAGGTGCCCGAAGGCCTCAAGGACAAGCGCATCCTCGCGCTCGACATGGGCTCCCTGATCGCCGGCACCAAGTTTCGCGGCGAGTTCGAAGAGCGCCTGAAGGGCGTGCTCAACGACCTCGCCAGGCAGGAAGGCCGCGTCATCCTGTTCATCGACGAGCTGCACACCGTGGTCGGCGCCGGCAAGGCCGAGGGCTCGATGGACGCCGGCAACATGCTGAAGCCCGCGCTCGCGCGCGGCGAGCTGCACTGCGTCGGCGCGACGACGCTCGACGAATACCGCAAGCACGTCGAAAAGGACGCCGCGCTCGAGCGCCGCTTCCAGACCGTGCTGGTCGGCGAGCCGTCGGTCGAGGACACGATCGCGATCCTGCGCGGCCTCAAGGAGCGCTACGCGGTCCACCACAAGGTCGAGATCACGGACCCGGCGATCGTCGCGGCGGCGACGCTCTCGCACCGCTACATCACGAACCGGCAGCTTCCGGACAAGGCGATCGACCTGATCGACGAGGCCGCCAGCCGCATCCGCATGGAGATCGATTCCAAGCCCGAGGAAATGGACCGCCTCGAGCGCCGCATCATCCAGCTCAAGATGGAGCGCGAGGCGTTGAGACGGGAAAATGACGAGGCCTCGAAGAAGCGCCTCGAGCAGCTCGAGCAGGCACTGACCGGCCTCGAGAAAGAGTTCGCGGACCTCGAGGAAGTCTGGACGGCCGAGAAGGCGGCAGTGCAGGGCGCCGCGCACATCAAGGAAGAGATCGAGCGGGCCAAGCTCGAGATCGAAGCCGCCCGCCGCGCCGGCAACCTCACGCGCGCTTCCGAGCTGCTTTACGGGAAGATGCCCGAGCTCGAGAAGCGCCTGAAAGCCGCACACGAGGCTGAAGCGAAGGCGCCGACGCTGGTGCGCAACAAGGTGACCGAAGAGGAGATCGCCGAGGTCGTCTCGAAGTGGACCGGCATTCCCGTGTCCAAGATGCTGGAAGGCGAGCGTGAAAAACTGCTCAGGATGGAGCAGGAGATCGGCAAGCGCGTCGTCGGCCAGGAGGAGGCGGTGCGGACGGTCTCGGACGCGATCCGCCGCTCGCGCGCGGGGCTCGCCGACCCGAATCGGCCGAACGGATCCTTCCTGTTCCTCGGGCCCACGGGCGTCGGCAAGACCGAGCTCACCAAGGCGCTCGCCGAATTCCTGTTCGACACCGAGGGCGCGCTGGTGCGCATCGACATGTCCGAGTTCATGGAAAGGCACTCGGTCGCCCGCCTGATCGGCGCGCCCCCGGGCTACGTCGGCTACGAGGAAGGCGGCTACCTGACGGAAGCCGTGCGCCGCCGGCCCTACTCGGTGATCCTGCTTGACGAGATCGAGAAGGCGCACGCGGACGTCTTCAACGTGCTGCTGCAGGTGCTCGACGACGGCCGCCTGACCGATGGCCAGGGCCGCACGGTCGACTTCCGCAACACGGTCGTGATCATGACCTCGAACCTCGGGTCGCAGGTGATCCAGGAGATGGCGGGGGAGGAGAACTACGACGCGATGAAGAAAGCCGTGCTCGAGATCGTCGGGCAGCACTTCCGGCCGGAATTCATCAACCGCATCGACGACATCGTCGTGTTCCACCCGCTGGGGCGCGAGCACATCAGGCGCATCGTCGACATCCAGACCGGGTACCTGCGCCGCCGGCTCGGCGATCGCGACATCCGCATCGAGCTCGACGACGCGGCAATGGACCTGCTGGGCGCGGCGGGCTTCGACCCGGTGTACGGCGCGCGGCCGCTCAAGCGCGCGATCCAGCAGCAGCTGGAGAACCCGCTCGCCCAGCGAATCCTCGCGGGCGAGTTCGGCCCGGGCGACGCGATCCGGGTCACTATGAAGGACGGCGCCCTGGTTATGCGAAAATAGCCGGCGAGGGAACCCGCCGATGCCGTTTTACGAATACCAGTGCGCCGCCTGCGGGCACCACCACGAAGAATTGCAGAAGGTCACCGACCGGGCGCTGCGCAAATGCCCGGCCTGCGGTCGCCCGTCACTCAAGCGGCTCATGTCCGCGCCGGCCTTCCGCCTGAAGGGCGGCGGCTGGTACGAGACCGACTTCAAGAACGACAAGGAAGGAAAACGTAACCTCGCCGGGGAGAAAGAACCGGCAGCCGAGCGCCCGGTCGCAGATTCCAAGCCGGATGCAGCGAAGGACACAGCCAAAGACGCGCCTCAGACCAAGAAAGCCGATCCAGAACCACGACCGGCCGCAGCAACCCGGCGACGCAAGGCCGCCCGCAGGAAAGCCGCCGGACGCCGCCCTCGCCGGTAGCGCGTCCGCGTGTCGTCGACCTCACCTCAGGAGATCACGCGCTACCTTTACGTCGGCGCGGTCCTGGCGCTGCTTGCTGCGGGACTGATGGTTCGCTGCTGGGGCGTGCTGCCTGTGCCGCTCGATTTCTGGGCAGACGAGGCCTGGTGGGCGACCCTGCTCCAGTCCGGCGAGTTCACGCAGTTCGGCTTTCGACCCGCCGGCTACATGTGGTTGTGCCGCGAGTTGCTCGCATTAGGCAGCCCCGAGCTGATGCTGAGGTTGCCATCACTGGTCGCAGGCGGCGCGGCACTCGCCTGTCTGTTCCTGAGCGCGAGGCTGTCGACGACGACCCGCACGGCCGCTCTGTTCGTGCTGCTTGTCGCCGCCTTCCACCCGAAGCTCGTGGTGTTCGCGAAGGAGTTCAAGCCATACAGCGTCGAGGTTTTCATCTTCAGCGCGCTGACGCTTTGGACGCTCGCCTGCATTCACCGGGGCTGGAACCGGACCACGATTTTCATCGCCGCGCTGGTTGCATTGCCTTTCTGTTATCCCGTCGTGTTCCTCTACCCGGGCATGGCAATCGCGCTTGCATCCGGGCGACTCGCGTTCTTGCGCGGTGTCTCGGCGCGGCAGTGGAGGTTCGCGGCACTGGTCGCGATTCCCGCCCTGGTCTTTCTCCATTTCCACGTCTACGAGCGGCTGAACGCGGGCATGAGCCGCCTGCTGTGGGGCGCGAAGTACGACGTATTCCCCATCGACCTGGCGCTTGCCGACAGCCTCGCCTGGTACGGTGAAAAGACCTGGTCGCTGGTGACATTGCCCGGCGCGCTCGACGCAATGCCGCAGTTCGGGCTCGCGCTGTTCGCAATCGGCTTCTTCGCGGGCATCGCAATCCTCGCCCGGGCACGACGCTGGGGCGAGCTCGCCCTGCTGGCGGGGCCCCTTGTCATGACGCTGGCGGCGAACCTTCTCGGTTACTGGCCCTTCGGCGCGTTCCGGGCGAATCTCTTCCTGATACCCGGCATCCTGCTCGTGACTGCGCAGGCTGTGGACTGGCTCGCCGCGCGTGCGCCGGCGCGCTGGATCGCCTATGCGTTGCTTGGCGCCATCCTGCTCGTCGTGGCGTCGAGTGGCTCTCGAGTCTTTCGGACCAAGTTGGCCGCGCATTGGGCGGCGGCCCCGCAGATGACTGACGTGATCGAGGAGATCGGCAGTCGGTGGGAGACCGGAGCGGACGGGTGGCGCAACGTCATCCTGGCCGACTGGCACTCCTGGCGGCCCATTCTTTATTACCTGCCGCGAAATCCGCGCCTGCAACGGGACGTGCAACTGGTTCGCGGGCCGGTCGCGGACCTCGACGCTCTGCAGTCGATGCTGGACGCGGAGTTCCACCGGGCTGTCAGTGAACGTCGTCCGACGCGCATCTGGCTGGTCGTCACGCGGCTGGACGCCCACGCCGGAATTCTCGACAGTCCCACGCTCCTGCGTCACTCCGCCTATCGCCACGAATTTCTGACCGGCGACGGTACTTATCATCCGTACCTCGTGGAGCTGCAGCTGGGGACCTCGCCCGATTTGCTAGCCGCTGCATCGCGGCGATATCATCCGCGGCCCCGCGCTGCGGCGCGCCCTTAATCGACCGGCGAATGCGAACGCATTACTGCGGAGAAATTGGCGAATCCCTGGAAGGCCGCACGCTCGAAGTCGCCGGCTGGGTACATCGCCGCCGTGACCACGGCGGAGTGATCTTCGTCGACGTTCGCGACCGTTCGGGCCTGCTGCAGGTCGTCTTCGATCCCGACACGCCGGAAGCCTTCAAGGCTGCCGAGAACCTCGGCCGCGAGTACTGCATCCAGGTGCAGGGCAAGGTCCGTCCGCGCCCCGCGGGCACGGCGAACGCAAACCTGAGCTCCGGCCAGATCGAGCTGCTCGCCCAGAAGCTGGTGATCCTGAATCCTTCCGCGACGCCGCCGTTCTCGCTGGACGAGGAGGTGGGCGAGGAGCTCCGCCTCAAGCACCGCTACATCGACCTGCGGCGCGACGTGATGCAGGAGCGGCTGCGGCGCCGGCACGCGATCACGCGCGCGATGCGCGAGTACCTGGACGGCCACCACTTCGTGGACATCGAGACGCCGATGCTCACCAAGGCGACTCCCGAGGGCGCGCGCGACTACCTCGTGCCGTCGCGCACGCATCCCGGCAAGTTCTTCGCGCTGCCGCAGTCGCCGCAGATTTTCAAGCAGCTCCTGATGATGGGCGGGTTCGACCGCTACTACCAGATCGTGCGCTGCTTCCGCGACGAGGACCTGCGCGCCGACCGCCAGCCCGAGTTCACGCAGCTCGACATCGAGACTTCGTTCCTCGCGCAGGAGCAGGTCATGGCGCTCATGGAGGGCCTCATCCGCCACGTGTTCTCGCGCGTGCTGCGGGTGCAGCTGCCGGACCCCTTCCCGCGGCTCAGGTACGCGGAGGCGATGCGCCGCTACGGCTCCGACAAGCCCGACCTGCGCGTGCCGCTCGAGCTCGTCGACATCGCGGATCTCGTGAGCGGCTGCGACTTCAAGGTGTTCGCGGGGCCCGCGGCCGACCCGGACGGGCGCGTGGCGGCGCTCCTGGTCCCGCGCGGCGGCGAGCTGACGCGCAAGCAGATCGACGATTACACGGCCTACGTCGCGCGCTTCGGCGCGCGCGGACTCGCCTATATAAAGGTGAACGACGCCGCGAAGGGCCGGGACGGCCTGCAGTCGCCGATCCTGAAGTTCCTGCCGGATGCGGCGGTCGCGGGCATCCTCGCGCGGACCAAGGCCGCGACCGGCGACCTCGTCTTCTTCGGCGCCGACAAGGCCAAGGTCGTGAACGACGCGCTCGGCGCGCTGCGGCTCCAGCTCGGGCGCGACCTCGGGCTCGTGGAGGCGGACTGGCACCCGCTCTGGGTGACGGACTTCCCGATGTTCGAGTGGGACCCGGACTCGAAGCGCTGGACGGCGATGCACCATCCGTTCACCTCGCCCGTGGACCCGGACCCGTCGGCGCTGGCGGCCGGCGCGAAGGATGCGCTCGCGCGCGCCTACGACATGGTGCTGAACGGATCCGAGATCGGCGGCGGTTCGATCCGCATCCACCGCGAGGACATGCAGAGCGCGGTGTTCGACCTGCTCGGCATTTCGCGCGAACAGGCCTCGGTGAAGTTCGGGTTCCTGCTGGAGGCGCTGCGCTATGGCGCGCCGCCGCACGGCGGCATCGCATTCGGGCTCGACCGGCTCGCGATGCTGATGTCGGGCGCGGACAGCATCCGCGACGTGATCGCCTTTCCCAAGACCCAGTCGGCCTGGGATCCGCTGACCGACGCGCCTTCCGAGGCCGACGACGCGCAGCTTGCTGAGCTGCACATCCGCGTCAAGAAACCGGCGGCGCCTTGACGGTGCCGGGTCGAACATTTCGAACTTATTGAGGCGACAATAAGTTCGAAATGTTCGACCCGGCACCAGTAGTCGTCGTTCACGGCCTGTGGCTCAACGGGCTCGAGTTCTTCCTGCTGCGCGACCGGCTGCGGCGGGCGGGCTTCGCACCCTCGAACTTCCACTATCCCTCGATGCAGATGACGCTCGGCGAGGCCGCGGACGCGCTGGCCGGGCACCTGCGTGCCCAGGGCAAGATCGTGCACGTCGTTGCCCACAGCCTCGGCGGGCTGGTTGCCTGCGAGGCCTTCATGCGGCACGCGGACCTGCCGGCCGGGCGAGTGGTGCTGATGGGTTCGCCGCTACGCGGCTCCCGGACGGCCCGCGACGTAGCGTCGCATTGGTTCGGGCCTGCAGCGCTCGGTCCACTCGCCCTGACTGAGCTCGCGCGCGAGCGCGACGTCGCCTGGACGTTGCCGCGCGAGGTCGGCGTCATCGCGGGATCGCTGCCGGTCGGCATCGGTCGCGTATTTTCCGAGCTGCCGCTGCCGAACGACGGCACCGTCTGCGTCGAGGAGACGGAATTGCCAGGGGCCACCGCCACGGTCGTGATTGAGACCACACACACAGGAATGCTGCTCTCGAAAGACGTCGCGGAAGCGACCGTCACCTTCCTTCGCGAGGGGCGTTTCGACTATTGCGTGGCGTAAAGCCCGGCTCTCGGCGGCGCCTCGGCAGGTGGCGGTTGCGCGCTCGCCCACACGAGCCGCAGCTGCCGGGCCGGCAATGGAGCAGTGGCGGCGTCAACCTGATAGTCGTGCTCGCCGTCGAGCGCCACGACGTCACCCGGAACATGCGTCCTGCCGTCGACCATGACCGGTCCATCCGCTTCGACGCGGTAAGTTCCCCGGCAAGGGACGCGCAGGACTGCAGGCGCATCGCCCGTGAGGTCGACACTTGCGCCTGCGACACGGACAGGTCCCCAGTACTCTACATAGAACGCTTCCAGCAGCTTACGATCCGCCTCGCGCAGCTGCCGGTACAGGAGTGAGTCCCGGACCAGGACCGGATGATCAACCAGCAGCAGGGGCGGGCAACGCAGCGCAAGTGCCGCCGGCATGAAGTCCCTGCCCGCACGTGCGTAGTCATCCACGCCCCAGCTGCTCATGAAGAAATTGACTTTCGGGAACGACGCCATCATTCCGCCGTGGTCAAGGTAGGGCACCGGTTCCGGGAAGATCCGGTGCACGGCCGCGACGATAGCCCGCTGGTCCGACTGGCCGTCGAAGCGCAGCCTCATGAGCGAGTCATATGCGCCGGCCATGAGCGCAACGATGGCGAAAGCAAGCACGACGAGTGCAGCTCCGCGAGCGCGCGCTGAACTGCAGCGCAACAGCCCGTCGGCCGCGATCGCGACCAGTACCGCCACCGGTGCCATCATGATCGGGAAGTAATACGGATAAGCGTTCCGGTAGAAGAGGACCGGCACCAACGCGAACGACAGGGCCACGGCCGACCAGGCTCGCTGGCGCGCTGCAACGACGAGCCCGGCGAGCGCGCCGGTCCAGAACACGGGTTCCTCGGCCATCAGCCAGATCAGGTAGTCGCCGCGGGGAGCGAAGGGCATGTCGAGGACCGTTGCAGTGAACGCGCGCGACGCGAACGCGCCGGCCGGTTCGGCAGCCGCGACCACTGCTGTCGAGTGAAGCGCGAGCAGCGCCGCGGCCAGGACTGCCGCAATGCAGCAGATCAGCGCGAGTCTCCGGACCGCCTCAGCGGTTCCGGCCAGCGCATTTCCGTGCCGTGCGGGATCCGGCAGCAGCGCGGCAACGAACAGTGCGGGCAACAGCATCACTGACTTTACCGTCACGACGAACGCCAGGCCGATGCAGCCACCGGCGATCGCGGCATTCCGCCAGGCCAGACCCGTTCCGCGCAAGGTGAAGTAGAAGGCGGCAAGCGTAAGCGGCAGGATCAGCGCGTCGGCGCGGAACGAGGCGCCGTGCCTCAGGACCGGCCAGGCCGCGAGGAACGCGAGGACCGCGACCAGCGCCGCCGGGCGCGAAGTCCACAGCCGCGCGAGCGCGTAGAGGACTGCGCTGCTGACGACGAGCAGCGCGCACATCACGAGCCGCAGGCGAACGACCTGGTCAACCTCGTCTCCACCGCTCCCCGTGATCCAAAGGAAGGCATGGGCATAGGCCCCCTGCAGCAACACGGCGAGTTCCCCGCGCTCGAGCGCGTAAACGTGGCTCAGGAAGAAGAACTCGTCCCAATTGACGTTGATGCGCGCAGCGAGCAGGAATTTTGCGGCAAGGATTGCGACGCAAGCAGCGGCACAGGCGATGGCGACGAGGCGTTCAGGCGCGGGTGGCGTCAGCACGTCCGGCCACCAGGCTACGCTGGAGCGATCACTTCCTTCCACCGCGAGAGTGAAGCACAATCCGCCGCACATGTCGTACCTGATCATCCAGATCCCCGCATTCAACGAGGAGCAGACCATCGGCGCGACGCTCGCGGCGCTGCCCCGTCAGGTGACCGGATTCACCAAGGTCGAGTGGCTGCTGATCGACGACGGCTCGCGCGACCGGACGGTGGAATTGGCGCGCGCAGGCGGCATCGACCACGTCGTTTCGCTGTCGCACAACCGCGGGCTCGCGTCCGCCTTTGTGGCCGGCATCGAGGCCAGCCTCAAGCTGGGCGCCGACGTGATCGTCAATACCGATGCGGACAACCAGTACGATGCGGCGTGCATTCCCGATCTCGTGCGCCCGATCCAGGAGGGTCGCGCAATGCTGGTGATTGGCGAGCGGCCGATCGCGAAGATGAAGGAGTTCTCGCCGCTCAAGCGATTCCTGCAGAGGCTCGGCAGCGCGGTCGTGAGGTTCGTGAGCGCCGCGGACGTACCCGACGCGCCAAGCGGGTTTCGAGCCATCCATCGCTCAGCGGCGCTGCAGCTCTGCGTATTCAACAACTATACGTACACGCTCGAGACGCTGATCCAGGCGGGACGAAAGGGCCTGCCCGTCGCGTCGGTGCCGGTACGCGTGAACCTGGTGACGCGCCCGTCACGGCTGGTGCGCAGCGTGCCTGGCTACGTGGGCCGGTCGCTGTTGACGATCTTCCGGATCTTCGTGCTCTACAAGCCGTTCCGGTTCTTCTTTCTGCTAGGCACGCTGTTCCTGCTGCCCGGGCTCGCCATCGGTGTCCGGTTCCTGCTCGCCTGGCTCGATGGCGACGGCCAGGGCCACATCCAGTCGCTGATCCTCGCGGCCATCCTGATCCTCGTGGCGTTCGTGACCTACGCCGCGGGACTGCTCGCGGACCTGATCGCGGCGAACCGCCTGCTCCTGGAGGAACTGCGCATGCGGCAGCTGCGCAGCGAGGTGGAAGCGCTCCGCCGCCAGGGCGCGTGATGCACGGTGCCGGCTCCGGCGAGGTGCTGTTCGTTACTTCGAGCTACCCGCGGTGGAACGGCGACAACACGACGCCTTTCGTCCACCACCTCGCGCAGGACCTGCGGGCGCTCGGCTGGGACGTCTGCGTGCTTGCGCCGCACGCCCCGGGCGCAGCGCCCCGCGAAATCCTCGACGGCGTCCCGGTGCATCGGTTCCGCTACCTCTGGCCGGAGTCGCTCGAGACGGTGTGCTACGACGGCGGCGCACTCGTCAAGCTTCGGGCCAACCGGTGGCTGCTGCTGCGCGTCCCCTTCCTGGTGGCTGCACAATGGTTTGCGCTGCTGCGCCGCCTGCTGGGCGGGCGCGTCGCGCTCGTCCATTCGCACTGGTTGCTCCCGCAGGGCCTGACCTCCGGCATTGCGACCGCGATCCGGCGCCGGCCGCACCTCGCCACCGTGCACGGCAGCGATGTGTTCGCGTTGCAGGGAACTGTCTCGCGCGCCTGCAAACGGATCGCGATCAGGCTTGCGGATGCCGTGACGGTAAACAGTACGGCGACCCGAGCAGCGGTCTCGTCGCTGGCGCCGCCCGCGAGCGAGCTGACGCTGATCCCGATGGGTGCCGCGATCCCGGGTCCGTCCATCGAGGGCGATGCCGCGGCCCTGCGCGCAAAACTGCGCCGGGGCGATGGACCGCTGCTCGTATTCGTCGGCCGCCTGGTTCCGGAGAAGGGGGCCGATGACCTGCTGCACGCCGTGAAACAGCTCGCTTCCGAACTTCCTGACCTCGCTGCGATGATCGTCGGCGACGGCCCGGAGCGCGCCAGCCTCGAACGGCTCGCCTCGCGCCTCGGTATCGGCGATCGGGTCAGCTTCACCGGCTGGCTGGCGCCGGCCGACGTGCAGCGGCGGCTGCGCGCGGCGGATGCCCTTGTCGCCCCTTCGCGGCCCGGTATCGACGGCACCACCGAGGCCCAGGGGCTCGTGATCGCCGAGGCGATGCTCGCCGGGCTTCCGGTCGTCGGCACGGCGATCGGCGGCATCGTCGATGCGATTCGCGACGGTGAGACTGGCCTCACGGTGCCGCCCGGATCGCCGGACGCGATCGCCGGCGCCATCCGGCGCCTCGCGGGCGAGGCCGGGCTGGCGCGAAGCCTTGCCGAGCGCGGACGGGCGCTGGCGACGGCGGAGTTCACGCGCGAGGCGAGTGCACGACGCTTCTCGGCGCTGTACAGGCGGCTACAGGAGGCGGCGCTTCAGCGGCCGTCGCGCGAGAAGACGTAGAAGTCCGCGAACGACTGCGACGGCAGGATGTTGTCGATTTTCCGCGCCAGGCGAAACTCCGGGAAACCCGCTTCGACGTCGCGCAGGAACACACGATGCCGCACGTGTGCGGCGCTCACGCCATCCGCGCAATTCGATGAATAGATGATCACGTGGCGCTCCGCCGCGCCAAAAAGGTCCTTCAGGTAGCGCCGGTACACCTCGTCCTCGAGCAGGTGGTAGATGACGTCGAGCGACAACGCCAGCTCCGCCCTCGGCAGCCCGGCATCGGCATCGCGATCCGGGTCGCCCTGCCACAGGAAACTCTTCGTGACATCGCCGGCAAAGCGCTGGCGACAGAGGTCAATGGCGGTGCGCGAGACGTCCACGCCCAGGTAGCGCGGATAGTCGGCGAGCGCGAGCTGCATGCCGTCGCCGCAGCCGAGCTCGATCACGGAACGGATGCCATTTTCCCGGACGAAGTCGTTCAAGACGCGCGCCTTGAATTTCGCCAGCTCGCCCATCGAGCCGGACCCGGATGTCAGGCCGAGCCGATAGCGGCTCTCCCAGTAGTCCAGCGAATCCCGGCGACGTGTTGCGAGCCAGGCCTGACCCAGCAGATGACGCAGCCGCGCAACCACGCTCATGGCGCACGCGCCTCGATGAAGATACGCGCTTCGAACCAGGGCCCGATCACGGGTGTGTGACGCAGCGGATGCAGGAATCGCAGCACGTTGTAGTGGCGCACGAAGTGCGCGGCCGTGATCGCGAAGCCCGACTGGCGCAGGAGCTCGAGGTTCGCTTGCATGTCGCGCACGGCCACGTGTTCGGGTGACTGGCGCAGGATGAGGTTTCGGCGCTTCAGGCGCTCGAGGGCGAATCCCGCGTTCGGCGTGTGCAGATAGAGCCGGCCGCCGGGCGTCAGCGATCGGCGCATGGTCACGAGGAGTGAGAGCCACTCGGCGTCGGGAACGTGCTCGGAAAAGTCGAAGGCGCAGGCGACGTCGAATCGTCGCGGGTGCGCGGCGCAGAAATCCTCGATCGAGGCGCACTCGAACTTCAGGTTCCGCGCGCCGAGGCGCACCGCGCGCGCGTTGGCAAGGTCGATGAATGGCTGCGAGAAGTCGACGCCCGTGTAGCTGCGCACGCGGTCATGGGTTTCGGCGGCGAGCAGGCCGTTGCCACAGGCAAAGTCCACGAGGTCGTCAGTCTTCCCGAGCTGCATGAGCGGCAGGAGCTGCAGCAACCGCCGACGCCCATGCATGCGATCAAAGCGCTCCGCGTATTCGCGTCCATGCAGGGCGCGCGCGTCGAGTTCGCTCATGCCGGCGTCGTCCTCCGCGGCCGGGATGCAAAGACGGTTGCGTCGATTCCGAGCTTTTTCCGAGCCAGCATCGCGCAGAGAATCGAGACCAGGCACAGGCGAAACGGCACTTGAAGCCGCCGCCCCGATGAGACCGAAACCCGGAATCAGGACCAGGCCGCCGACGATGTTCAGGGCGGCGCCTGCGGCGAATGCGACCATGACCACTCTCTCATGTGCCGTCATGATGAGCAGGTATCCGGAAGTCGCCATGGCCGAATGCACCAGATACGCCGCGGTAAGGATCAGGGCAGGGAAATAGCCGGCCGCAAACTCCTGCCCGAAGGCCGCGAGGATCCATGGGCCGGCGACGGCAACGGCCAGGGCGACGGCGGCGGCGGCGGCGGCGATGATGCGGGCGGCGGCGCGACTGCGAACGCGCAGCTCTTCGATGCGTCCCGACGCATGCAGGGCCGCGATGACTGGCGCCATTGCGACGCTGATTGCCGTGAGCGGCAGGCCGACAAGCATCGCCAGCTGGGAAGCGACCTTGTAAGTGCCTGCCTCGGCATTGCCGTTGAGGCGGCCGACCAGGAGCGTATCGACACTGGTGAGGACAGTGGTCATCAGGACCAATCCCATGAACGCCACGCCGGCGTTCCACCAGGCGCGCGTGCGATAGGAAGGCGCCGCATCGCGGATGCGTGCGGGCATTCGTCGCCGCAGGGTCCAGGCGCCGAGCACGAGTGCGGCGGCGGCCGCGGCGAACTGGAAGCCCACCGCAAGTGTCGCGCTGCGCGGCAGCTCCGGTGCGAGTGCCAGGGTCACGGCCAGGACAATGACGATGGCCGGCTGCACGAGGAACTCCGGCGCCAGTCCGGCCGTGACGTGGCCGAGGCCCTGCAACGCCGCCTGGCGCAGCCGCGCGAGTGCCAGGAGCGGGACGAGCATGGATGCGAGCAGGATCGCGCGCGATGCATCCAATGCGTCAGGCCTGAGGACGAGGCGGCCGGTAATCCAGGTCGCAACGGCCGCCACGGCAGAAGCTGCGATGACGATGAGCATGCCTCGGCGCAGCAGGCCGTGCGCATGCGGCCAGTCGCCGAGCGCGCTGAACGCTGCGAGTTCGCGCACCACGAGCCGGTCGAACCCGACCGCCGCGGGCACCGCGAAGATCGCGACCAGGGTCATCGCGAGCGCATAGGAACCATACGCCTCGGCGTCCAGCACCCGCGCGAGCACCAGCAGCGCGACAAACTCGAGCCCGACCGCCGATACCCGGAGCGCAAAGGTTCCGCGCGCGTGATCCGGCAGGCCGGCGAACAGCCGTTGCAGGAGGCGCTCCGCTGAATGCGGCCTGTGTCCGCGGGCGCCATCAGGAATCAGCCGCCGATGTCGCCGGCGCCGGGTGGAAGTGCTGCCGCTCGAGCTTCTCGAGATAGACCTGCGCCGCCTCGATGACCTCCCTCGGCACGCCGGCCTTCTGCGCGACCTGAAGTCCGTAGCTGCGGCTCGCGGGCCCGGGCTTCACCGCGTGCAGGAACACGATGCCGTTCGCGTGCTCGGTGGCGTCGAGGTGCACGTTCGCGACCGCGGGGATCTCGTCCGCGAGCTCCGTCAGCTCGAAATAGTGCGTCGCGAACAGCGTGAACGCGCGCAGTGACGTCGCGATGTGGCTCGCGCAGGCAAAGGCGAGCGACAGCCCGTCGTAGGTGCTGGTGCCGCGGCCGATCTCGTCCATCAGCACGAGGCTCCTGTCGGTTGCCGCGTTCAGGATCACCGCCGCCTCGGTCATCTCCACCATGAACGTCGAGCGGCCGCCCGCGAGGTCGTCCGAGGCGCCGATGCGCGTGAAGATCCGGTCGAAGGGACCGATCACCGCGCGCGTCGCCGGCACGAAGCTGCCGATCGAGGCGAGCACGAGGATGAGCGCCGCCTGGCGCATGTAGGTGGACTTGCCGCCCATGTTCGGGCCCGTGATCACCAGCATGCGGCGGTCGTCCGCCAGCTCGAGGTCGTTCGGCACGAACGGGTCGTCGAGCACGCGCTCGACCACCGGGTGACGGCCGCCCTCGATGCGAATGCCGGGCTCGGTCGGAAAGTTCGGGTCGAACGTAGCGCAGGCTCACGGCGCGCTCGGCGAGGTTCGCGAGCACGTCCGCGAGCGCGAGCGCCGCGGCCAGGCGCTTGAGCGATGCGAGCTCCGCGGTCAACGCGTCAAGCAGGCCGTCAAAGAGCTCGCGTTCACGCGCGAGGGCGCGGTCGCGGCTGCCAAGCACCTTGTCTTCGAACTGCTTGAGCTCGGGCGTGATGTAGCGCTCGGCGTTCTTGACGGTCTGGCGCCGCTGCCAGTCGAGCGGCGCGCGCTCCGAAAGGCTGCGCGGCAGCTCGATGTAGTAGCCGTGCACGCGGTTGTAGGCGACCTTGAGCTGTGTCAACCCGGTGCGGCGCCGCTCGCGATCCTCGAGCTCGAGCAGGTGCGTATCGGCGCCGGTCGCGATCGCGCGCAGCTCGTCGAGCGTCGGGTCGTAGCCCGGAGCGATGATGCCGCCTTCGCGCAACAGCGCGGGCGGCGCCGCGACCAGGGCACGCGTCAGAAGCGCGTGCAGCTCGTGCCGCGGCACGAGATCGCGCGCCGCGGCGGCCAGCAGCGGCGCGTCGAGGCCCGCGAGCGCGGCCTGCAGCCCCGGCAAGCCGGCGAGCGCCTCGCGCAGCGCCGCGAGGTCCCGCGGCCGCGCCGAGCGCAGCGCGACCCGCGCCAGGACACGCTCGACGTCGCCGATGCCGCGCAGGATTTCGTGCAGGCGCTCGTACCGGTCGGCGCGTACCAGCGACTGGACCGCGTCGTAGCGGGCGCCAAGCGCCTCGCGGTCGCGGAGCGGCCGCCGGATCCAGCGCCGGAGCTCGCGCGCTCCCATCGAGGTGGCCGTGCGGTCGATCACGCCCGCGAGCGTCGCGTCCTCGCGCCCCGCGAGGCTGGTGTCGAGTTCGAGGTTGCGCCGCGTCGCCGCGTCCATGACCAGCGCGTCGTCGCGCGATTCGCGCGTCAGGGCGGTGAGGTGAGGCAAGGCGCCTTTCTGCGTATCGCGAGCGTATTGCAGCAGTGCCCCGGCCGCGCCGATCGCGAGCGTCAAGTCCTCGCAGCCGAAGCCGGCGAGGTCCTGCGTGCCGAACTGCGCCGTCAGCGCACGGTGCGCGCCGTCGCGCAGGAAATGCCAGGGTGGACGCTCGACGATGCGCGTCGCGATCGCGGCCTTGACGCCTTCGGGCAGGAGCAGTTCCGCGGGCCGCAAGCGCTCGAGCTCTGCCGCGAGCGATTCGCGCCCCTCGCCCTCGAGCACGCTGAATCGGCCCGCTCCGAGGTCCAGCCAGGCGAGGCCGAAGCGCTCGCCCTCCACGGCGAGCGCGGTGAGCAGGCTTTCGCGCCGCGCGTCGAGCAGGGCATCGTCCGTGATCGTGCCGGGCGTCACGATGCGCACGACCTCGCGCGTGACGGGTCCTTTCGCCTTGCCGACCACGCCCGTCTGCTCGCAGATCGCAACCGGCTCGCCCCGCTTCACGAGCCGTGCGAGGTAGCTGTCGAGCTTTTCTACGGGTACGCCGGCCATCGGGATGGCCGCGCCGCCTGATTCGCCGCGCTGGGTGAGGACGATGTCGAGCAGCTTCGAGCCGCGCCGCGCGTCGTCGTAGAACAGCTCGTAGAAATCCCCCATCCGGTAGAACAGGAGGACGTCGGGATTCTCCGCCTTGATGCGCAGGTACTGTTGCATCATGGGCGTGTGGGCCTCGAGTCCCTCGAACAGCGGGACGTTGGCGGGCCTCGTTTCCGGATTCCTCATTTGAGGCATTATGACGGCCCTCAGCGAGGACGACATATGAGCATCGCCTACCAGTCGGACCAGGGCATCGCCCGGCTGACCTTCGACCGCCCGGCCAAGAAGAATGCGATCACGGGCGAGATGTACGAACAGTTTGTCGCGCACCTGAAACAGGCCTCGGCCGATCCCGCGGTGCGGGCCGTGCTGATCTCGGGCGCGGGCGGCACGTTCACGGCCGGCAACGACCTCAAGGACTTTTCGAACCCGAAGTTCGCGCAGCCCGACTCGCCCGTGCTGTCGTTCATGCAGGGCCTTGCCGCCTTCGAGAAGCCCGCGATCGCGGCGGTCCAGGGCCTCGCGGTCGGCATCGGGGTCACGATGCTGCTGCACTGCGACCTGGTGTACGTCGCCGACGATGCGAGCTTCTCGATGCCGTTCACCAGCCTCGGCCTGGTACCGGAGTTTGCCTCCACGCTGCTGCTGCCGCAGGTCGCGGGCCGCGTGCGCGCGGCGGAAAAGCTGCTGCTCGGCAAGCCGTTCCCGGCGCACGAGGCGGTGGTCATGGGCCTCGCGAACGCCGTGCTGCCCTCCGCGGAGGTGCTCGCGCACGCCGAGAAGGTCGCCCGTTCCTTTACGCAGCTCCCGCCCGGAGCCGTGCGCGACACGAAACGGCTGCTGCGCGACGGGCTCGGATCCACCGTGAAGGACGCGATCTTCCGCGAGGCCTCCTATTTCGGCCCGCGGCTCGCGGGCGCCGAGGCGCGCGAAGCGATCGCCGCCATTCTCGGCAAGCGGCCGCCGGATTTCTCGAAGTTCCAGTAGGGCGCATGGCTCTGCTGGACCGCACCGTCGCTACGCTTCCGGCCGCCTGGTACCACGACCCGGCGCAATACGCGCGCGAGCTCGAGGCCATCTGGTACCGGGACTGGGTCTGCGTCGGCCGTTCGGAGGAACTGCCCGAGGCGGGCGACTATCTGGTCGCCGAGGTCGGCGATGAGCGGATAATCGTGACCCGCGATCGCGGCGGTGCGCCGCGCGCCTTTCACAACACCTGCCGCCATCGAGGCTCGATCCTCTGCACGACGGCGCACGGCCGCTTCGCGGGCGGCCGCATCACCTGTCCGTACCACGGCTGGAGCTACGGGCTTTCGGGCGAGCTTCTCGCGACTCCGAAGATGGACTTGCCGGCCGACTTCCGCCGCGAGGATTACGCACTCTACGGTGTCGCGGTCGACACCTGGGGCGGCTACCTGTTCGTGAACCTCGACGAGAGGCCGTCCACATCGCTTGCCGGTTTTCTCGGCGACGAGGCGCGCAACGTCGAGCGCTGGCCGCTTGCGACGCTCGAGTCTGTGCACCGCGACGTGACGACCCTTGCCTGCAACTGGAAGATATTCTGGGAAAACTATTCCGAGTGCTATCACTGTCCGGGCATTCATCCCGAGCTGTGCCGCGTGATGCCGCTGTACCGGGAGGGCGTGCTCGACCAGGCGGACAGCCGCAGCCCGTCCCTGGTCGCAGGCGACACGCGGCCGCGCGTGGCGCCGGGATTCACGACCTGGACGCTCGATGGCCAGACGACGCTGCCGCTCATCGAGGGGCCGAATGCGGCCGACCGCGCGGCAGGCGTCGTGTTCGCCTCGTTCACCGCGAGCCTGTTCGTCGTCGCACACCCGGACTACGTGAGAAGCGTGCGCATCCTGCCGAAGGGGCCCGAGCGCATCGAGCTCACGGTCGACTGGCTGTTGCCGCCGGGCGTCGCCGTGCAGCACGCGGATGCGCTCGAGAAGATGGTCGAGCTCGGCCGGCTGGTTGTCGCCCAGGACGGGCGCGTGTGCGAGCTGAACCAGCAGGGCCTGCGCTCGCGCCGCCATCGCCAGGGTGTCCTGATGCCACAGGAAGAAGGCTTGCACGAATTCCACGACTGGCTGCAATCCCGGCTCGCGGAGATCGCGTGAAGCTGGCGACGGTCGTCAGCGACGCGGCGCTGCGCCGGCTCGCGGTCCGGGTTGCGAACCGCCTGCGCAAGGCCGGCGAGTCGATCGTGACCGCGGAGTCCTGCACCGGCGGCTTCATCGCAAAAGTCCTGACCGACCTGCCGGGCAGCTCGGACTATTTCGACCGCGGCTGGGTTACCTACGCGAACCGCGCCAAACAGTCGGAGCTCGGCGTTGAGGCCGCAACGCTCGCTCGCCATGGCGCGGTCAGCGAGGCGGTCGTACTCGCCATGGCCCGCGGGGCGCTCAAGCATTCAGGAGCCGATCATGCGGTCGCCGTGACCGGCATCGCAGGACCGGCCGGTGGCAGCGCCGACAAGCCGGTCGGCCTGGTCTGGATCGCCTGGGGCTACCGGCGCGAAGGCCGCAGTCGCGTACACGCAACCGGTTACCGGTTCAGCGGCGGCCGGGATGCCGTCCGCCGCTGGACCGTAGTTGCTGCGCTGAAGGGCTTGCTGGAACCGTGATCACCGCGGGCGAGGGCGGTCCCCGCAAGCTCCGGCTGTTCTTTGCGCTCTGGCCGAGCGACCGCTGCCGCGCGGCACTCGCAGCCGCGGCCGCCGCGACCCTGGCCCCAGTGGCCGGCCACGCCGTTCCGCCCGGAAACCTGCATGTGACCCTGGCCTTTCTCGGCATGGTGCCCGGAACGTTGCTTGCGAGCGCTGATCGAGCTCGGCGGGCAGGGACCCTGGCCCGCCGTCGAGCTCGAATTCCGGCGCATTGAGTACTGGGCGAGGCCCAAGGTGGTCGTCGCTCTGGCGACTTCCGTGCCGGCCGCCGGCCAGGAGATCGTCGACCAGGCTCTGGCAGGCGCTGGAGCCGCTCGGAATCACGCGCGAGCATCGCCCCTGGCGCCCGCACCTGACGCTCGCTCGGCGGGTCGCACGTGCGCCGCCCGAGAACCTCGCCCTGCTGCCGATCGAGCCTGGCGGCAGCGAGCCGGCCTGGCGCCTGGCTCTCGTCGAGTCGAGTGCGCACCCGGACGGAGTCCGCTACCGGCCGCTCGCCGACTGGCCGCTCGGGTAGGTCGCGTGCTGAGCCAGTGGCGCCGTCAGACTGGCACCCATGAAGGATCGGCCACAGGACAATTTCAACGTTGTCGAAATATTTGACGACGGCGAACCGGGCCGGTTATGGAATAATCGGACCAACCCCGGAGGCACGAAACGCATGGAAGACAGCAATCGCAAGAAGGCGCTGAGCGCCGCGCTCAGCCAGATCGAGAAGCAGTTCGGCAAGGGCTCGGTGATGCGCCTCGGCGAGCACCCGGCCAACAACGACATCGAAGTCGTGTCGACGGGTTCGCTCGGCCTCGACGTCGCGCTCGGCGTCGGCGGCGTGCCGCGCGGCCGCGTAATCGAGGTTTACGGGCCGGAATCCTCGGGCAAGACGACGCTCGCGCTTTCGATCATCTCCCAGGCGCAGAAGCTCGGCGGTGTCGCCGCTTTCGTGGATGCCGAGCACGCGCTCGACCCCGTCTATGCCGAAAAACTCGGCGTCGACGTCAAGGAATTGCTGATTTCGCAGCCGGATACCGGCGAGCAGGCGCTCGAGATCACCGACATGCTGGTCCGCTCCGGCGCGGTGGACATCGTCGTCATCGACTCGGTCGCGGCGCTGACGCCGAAGGCCGAGATCGAGGGCGAGATGGGCGAGATGCAGCTCGGCCTGCATGCCCGCCTGATGTCGCAGGCGCTCAGGAAGCTCACCGGCAACATCAAGCGCTCGAACACGATCGTGCTCTTCATCAACCAGATCCGCATGAAGATCGGCGTCATGTTCGGCAACCCCGAGACCACGACCGGCGGCAATGCGCTCAAGTTCTACGCCTCGCTCCGGCTCGACATCCGCCGCATTGGCGCGCTGAAGAACGGCGAGGAAGTCGTCGGCAACCAGACCCGCGTCAAGGTCGTGAAGAACAAGGTCTCGCCGCCGTTCCGCGAGGCGGAGTTCGAGATCCTCTACGGCAAGGGCATCTCGCGCGAAGGCGAGTTGATCGACATGGGCGCGCTGCACGGTCTCGTCGAGAAGTCCGGTTCCTGGTACGCCTACGAGGGCGAACGCATCGGCCAGGGCAAGGACAACGCGCGCAACTATCTCATCGAGCATCCGGAGATCGCCGCGAAGATCGATGCGGCGCTTCGCACCCGGCTCATGCCGGTGCGCCGTCCGGTCGCGGTCGCAAGTGAGGCTGCGGAAGCGTAAGCCGGTCGTCCGGGAAGCCCAGGACGATCAGCAGGCAGCCCGACTCGCGGCCCTCAAACTGCTGAATCGCCGCGACCACGGCGCCCGCGAGCTCGCGGAGCGCCTGGTCGCGCGCGGCTTTGCCCGTCCCGCGGCCGATGAAGCCGTCGAGGGGCTGCGCAAGGAGCGCCTCGTCGACGACGGCCGTTTTGCCGAGCATTTCGTCGCGTATCATGGAAACCGGGGCCGGGGACCGGTCGGCATCGCCCATCGCCTGCGCGAAGCGGGCGTCCCGGCGGACTCGATTGCGGCGGCGGTGAATGCCAACGACCCGGACTGGTGCCGGCGCTGCGCCGAGGTCCGGCGCAAGCGCTTCGGGGCGAAACTCCCTGCGACCTGGGCGGAAAAGGGCCGCCAGGCACGGTTTCTCACCCAGCGCGGATTCAGCGCAGACCAGGTCCGGGCGGCAGTCGGCAACGATCACGAGGACTGATGGCGGTTGAGACTAGACATATGAGTTCGAGCGAACTCCGGGCGGCGTTCCTGGAGTTCTTCCGCGCGCGCGGCCACGCGGTCGTGCCCTCGTCGCCGCTCGTGCCGGGCAACGATCCGACGCTGCTGTTCACGAACGCCGGCATGGTGCAGTTCAAGGACGTCTTCCTCGGCAAGGACGAGCGCAGCTACAAGCGCGCCGCGAGCAGCCAGCGCTGCGTGCGCGCAGGCGGCAAGCACAACGACCTCGAGAACGTCGGCTACACCGCGCGCCACCACACGTTCTTCGAGATGCTCGGCAACTTCAGCTTCGGCGACTACTTCAAGGCCGAGGCGATCGAGTTTGCCTGGGACTTCGTGACCGGCACGCTGCGGATCCCGCCCGAGCGTCTCTGGGTCACCGTCTACAAGGACGACGACGAGGCGGCCGACCTCTGGCTCAAGAAGATCAAGATCGACCCGAAGCGCTTCACGCGCATGGACGAGACCTCGAACTTCTGGGCCATGGGCGACACCGGTCCCTGCGGCCCGTGCTCCGAGATCTTCTACGACCATGGCCCGGAGATTCCGGGCGGCCCGCCCGGCTCGAAGGACGAGGACAGCGACCGCTACGTCGAGATCTGGAATCTGGTTTTCATGCAGTTCGAGCGTTCGGCCGACGGCACGATGACGCGACTGCCGAAGCCCTCCGTCGACACCGGCATGGGCCTCGAGCGCGCGGCCGCCGTGATGCAGGGCGTGCATTCGAACTACGACATCGACCTGTTCCGGAACCTGATCCGCGCCGCGGGCGAGGCGACGCACTCGAAAGACCTCGCGAGCCCGTCACTGCGTGTGATCGCGGACCACATCCGCGCCTGCTCGTTCCTGGTCGTCGACGGCGTGATTCCCGGAAACGACGGTCGCGGCTACGTGCTGCGGCGCATCATTCGCCGCGCCATCCGCCACGGCTACCAGCTCGGCCAGCAGCAACCGTTCTTCCACACGCTCGTGCCGGCGCTGGTGACGGAAATGGGGGGCGCCTATCCCGAGCTCGCGAAGGGCGCCGACCACGTGATGCGCGTGCTGAAGCAGGAAGAGGTGCGCTTCGCCGAGACGCTCGAGAACGGCATGGCGCTGCTCGAAGGCGCTATCGGCAAGATGAAAGGCAAGACGATCGCGGGCGAGACCGTCTTCAGGCTGTACGACACCTTTGGTTTCCCGGTGGACCTCACTGCCGACATCGCGCGCGAGCGTGGCCTTGCGATCGACCAGGCGGGCTTCGAGCGTGAGATGGAATCGCAACGCGGGCGCGCGCGTGCGGCAAGCAAGTTCGGCGCCGACCTGCGCGGCGCGGCGACGCTCGATGCGCAGAGCCGCTTCTGCGGCTACGAGCGACTCCAGGACCAGGGCACGATCGTCGCGATCCTGAAGGGCGGCGCGGAAGTCCCGGCGGCGAATGCGGGGGACGAGGTCCAGGTCGTCCTCGACCAGACGCCGTTCTACGCCGAGTCCGGTGGCCAGGTCGGCGATATCGGCACGCTCGCCAATGGCGCGGCAAGATTCCGCGTCACGGACACCAGGAAGCTGGGCGATGCGCACCTGCACATCGGCAAGGTCGAAGCGGGTGGCTTTCGCAAGGGCGACATCGTGACGGCTGCCGTCGACGCGGCCACGCGCCAGGCGACGGTGCTCAATCATTCCGCGACCCACCTCCTGCACGCGGCGCTGCGCCAGGTGCTCGGCACGCACGTAATCCAGAAGGGCTCGCTGGTCGCGCCCGACCGGCTACGCTTCGATTTCTCGCACACGCAGGCGGTCAGCCCGCAGGAGCTCGAGGCGATCGAGCGCATGGTGAATGCCGAGATCCGCCGCAACGCGGCCGGCCACATCCGCCACATGGCCTATGACGACGCGATCAAGTCGGGCGCCATGGCGCTGTTCGGCGAGAAGTACGGCGACCAGGTGCGTGTACTATCGTTCGGAGATTTCTCGACCGAGCTCTGCGGCGGCACGCATGTGCAGCGTACCGGCGACATCGGCCTGTTCAAGATCACCGGCGAGGGCGGCATCGCCTCCGGCATCCGCCGCATCGAGGCCGTGACGGGCGAGGGCGCGCTCGAGGCAACGCGCGCGGCCGAGGCGACGCTGAAGCGCGTCGCCGCATCCCTGCGCGCGACGCCTGCCGAGCTCGAAGGCAAGGTGGCCCAGCTCCTCGAGCAGCAGAAGAAGCTCGAGCGCGAGATGGCGGGCCTGCGCTCGAAACTCGCCTCGGGCGGCAACACCGATCTCGCGGCGCAGGCCGTGCAGGTCAACGGCGTGAACGTGCTGGCCGCGAAGATCGACGGCGCAGACGCGCAGGCGCTGCGCGACGCGGCCGACCTCTACAAGAGCCGGCTGGGCGAGGCGGTCGTCGTGCTCGGCAGCCAGGTGGCGGACGACCGGGTTTCGCTGGTGTCCTCGGTTTCGCCGGCACTAGCGGACCGCGTGAGTGCCGGCACCCTGATCGGCGAAGTGGCCAAGATCGTAGGCGGGCGCGGCGGCGGCCGGCGGGACTTCGCGCAGGCCGGGGGCAACGATCCGGCCAAGCTGGAGGCCGCATTGCAGGCGGTACCAGGACTCGTCGCCCAACAACTCGGGGGAACTTGAACCCGGACCGCCAGTCGGAGGAACTGTGGGAGTCTCTGCTCTGCCGTTCCTGGTGTTGCTCGCCCAGGCCGGGCCGGCACCCGTTGCCGCTCCGGAGATAGAGGTATTGGCGCCTGATCTGCCGATCCACCTCGAACCTCAGCCCCTCAATCGGCAGTTCTACCTCGAGCCCGAGGCCCTCAAAGACGTCACCGTCATCGCCGACGAACCCCGTTTCGTCGCCCCGACACGTCGTGACCGCATCGGCCGGATCTGGGCGCCGGTGGAAATCAACGGCCAGGGACCCTTTCGACTTGTGCTCGCAACCGGCGCCAGCCACTCGGCGCTGACGCCGCGACTGGCCATGACGCTCGGTATTCCAACGGATACCAAGGACCTGGTGATGCTGCGCGGGGCGACCGGCTCTGTACCCGTGCCGATGGTGCCGGTCGAGACTGTCGAGATCGGCGAGCTCCTGATGGAACCGCGGCGCCTGCCGATTGTGCCGGATGCGCTCGGCGGAGCTGAGGGCGTGCTCGGCATGGACGGACTCGCGAACAAGCGCATCTACATCGACTTCCGCCACGACAACATCACCATCATGCGTTCGAAGGGCCAGCGCGCGGTGGGCGGGTTCCAGACCATACCGGTCACGTTCATGCGGGGGAGGCTGCTCGTCGCCGACGCCTTTATCGGCGGCGTGCCGGTCAAGGCCATCATCGACACTGGCGGGCAGGCGACGCTCGGCAACGAGGCGCTCCGTGCCGCGCTGGTGGAGCGTCGCCGTCGGCGCGTGCAGGACGTGAAGCTCGACCAGGTGGTGGGTGCGACGCTGGACGTCCAGTTCGGCAACCGCCTCACGACGCCTTCGATCGCCCTCGGTACGCTCATCGTGCAGAACTCCGCGATGACTTTCGCGGATTTCGAGATCTTCAAGCACTGGAAGATGACCGAGGAGCCGGCCGTGCTGATCGGCATGGACGTGCTCGGGCTCCTCGACACGCTGATCATCGACTACCGGCGCAAGGAGATCCAGGTCAAGCTGAGCGGGAGCTAGGCCGAGATCCAGAAGTCGGAGGTGTTGTGGGGCTGTTGACGGTTTCGCTGGCGCTCTTTCTCGTGGAAACTGCCGCGCAGGTTCCGGTGCCCCCGTCTGCGCTCGAGGAGCTCGCGGTCACCGCCGAGGAACCGCGCTTCGTCGCGCCGACGCGCCGGGACCGGATCGGCCGCATCTGGGCGCCGGTGCACATCAACGGGCAGGGCCCGTTCCGCCTCGTGCTCGACACGGGCGCGAGCCATTCGGCGCTGACGCCCCGGCTTGCCGAGACCCTCGGCATTTCGCTCGATTCTGGCGACACGGTCATGCTGCGCGGAGCCACGGGTTCAGTGCTGGTGCCGATGGTGCCGGTCGAGACGCTCGAGGTCGGCGACATCCTGATGGAACCGCGGCGGCTCGCCGTGGTTCCGGACGCGCTCGGTGGCGCCGAGGGTATCCTCGGCACGGACGGGCTCGAGAACCGGCGCATCCACATCGACTTCCGCCGCGACAGCATCACCATCATGCGCTCGAAGAACCAGCGTGCCGGCGGCGGCTATATGACGATCCCGGTGAAGTTCCTGCGCGGCCGCCTGCTGGTCGTGGACGCCCATCTCGGCGGTGTGCCGGTGAAGGCCGTCATCGACACCGGCGGGCAGGCGACGCTCGGCAACGAGGCGCTGCGCACCGCGCTCGCAGAACGACGCCGGCGCGGCGTCCTGGTGACGCACCGGACCAAGTGACGGGTGCGACGCTCGACGTTCAGCCCGGCAATCGCGTAGCGACCCCGACGCTCGCTTTGGGAGCTGTGATGGTGCAGAACCCGGCGATGACTTTCGCGGATTTCGCGATCTTCGAGCACTGGAAGATGACGGATGAGCCCGCCATGCTGGTCGGCATGGACGTGCTGGGGCTGCTCGACACGCTTGATCATCGACTACCGGCGCAAGGAGCTGCAGGTCAGGCTGCGCCGGAGCTGATTCACGCCGCCTTGCGCGTCTCCATCGTCAGCGCCCGCGGCTGCGCCGTGCGGCGGTTGGTGACCATCCGCTCGTGCAACTCGCAGATCATCTCGCTGCCGCGCGTTGCGAAGACGCCCGGAACGAGGGCGTGCACCATGCACAGGAGCCCGCCCCAGATCATGCGCAGGCCGAATCCCATGGCATTCGCGAGGTGCTGCCAATAGGTCTCGTCGACGCTTGCGGGGTGGTCCGTGAATAGCCGGTTCCAGGCGCTCATGGCATGCAGTTTACTTCCAACAGGGTCACAAATATCTCCCATTTCATGTGGAGGATTAGCGAATAATTGGGAAGTCTTGCTAAAATAGGTTCATGAGCAAGCTGGATCGCATTGACCGGCAGATTCTCGCCCTGATGCAGGACGACGCCTCGCTGTCGATTCAGGAGATCGCGGACCAGGTCGGGCTTGTCCGTGAATCCCTGCTGGCGGCGCATCCGGCAGATGGAAGTCCGCGGGCGTCATCCAGGGACGGGTCGCCCTCGTCAATCCGGAGAAAGTGGGGCTCGGACTCACGGTCTACGTGCGCGTGAAGACCCGCGAGCACAGCGCCGACTGGGCGCGCAGGCTCAACGAGGTGATCGTGGCGATGCCGGAGATCCTCGAGTGCCACCGTATCGGCGGCGACGTGGACTATCTCCTCAAGGTCGTCGTCGAGGACATGGCGGGCTACGACCGGACCTACAAGGAGCTGATCGCGCGCCTGCCGAGCCTTGCCGATGTTTCCGCGCTCTTTTCGATGGAGCGCCTGAAGTTCGCGACCGCCCTGCCGATTCCCGCTGAAACCTGAAACAATCCGCGGCGCATGCGCATCGTCCAGAAGTACGGCGGCACCTCGGTCGGTTCCGTCGCGCGCATTCATGCGGTCGCGCCCAGAAGGTGATTGCGCTGCGTCAGGCGGGGCAGGACGTGGCGGTCGTCGTGTCCGCGATGGGCGACTCGACCGACCGGCTGATCGAGCTGGCGCGCGAGGTCTGTCCGGAACCGGATGCGCGCGAGCTCGACGCGCTGCTCGCGACCGGTGAAATGGTGTCGACGGCGCTGCTCGCCATGGCGCTGTGCAAGGCAGGCTGCGGGGCGCGCTCCTAGAACGCGATGCAGCTGCCGATCGAGACCACCGGCCCGGCGGGCCGCGCGCGCATCGAGCGCGTCGGCTGCGAAGGACTTGAGCGCGACCTTGCCGCGGGCGTCGTCCCGGTCGTCGCTGGCTTCCAGGGCCGCGCGGAAAACGGCGACCTGACGACCATCGGCCGCGGCGGATCGGACACGACCGCCGTCGCGCTCGCCGTCGTCCTGAAGGCCGACGAATGCCAGATCCTGACCGACGTGGACGGCGTGTACACGACCGACCCGCGCATGGTGCCCGAGGCTCGCCGGCTGCCGCGTGGTGAGCTTCGAGGAGATGCTCGAGCTCGCCGGGCAGGGCTCGCGCGTGCTGCACCTGCGCTCGGTCGAATTCGCCGCACGCCACGGCATGAAACTGCGCGTGCTGTCGAGCTTCGAGCCCGGGCCGGGCACACTGATCTGCGAGGAGAACCCGAACGTGGAAGCCCCCGTCGTTTCCGGCATCGCCTTCAACCGCGACGAAGCCGCGATCGCCGTCACCCAGGTGCCGCACGAGGCGGGCGTCGCGCACGCGCTGCTCGCGCCGGTCGCAGCGGCTGCGATCGAGGTGGACATGATCGTGATCAATGCGCCGCGCGACGGGCGCGTCGACCTCACGTTCACCGTGCACCGCGACGACTACCCACGCGCGCTCGAGCTCGCGCGCGGCGCCGCTGCGAATTACCCGCAGGCCGCGGTCGCCGGCGACGATCGCGTGGCGAAGCTCGCCGTGGTCGGCTCCGGCATGCGCTCGCACGCCGGCGTCGCGGCGAAGCTCTTCGAGACGCTCGGGCAGAGAAGGCATCAACGTGCGCCTGGTCTCGACCTCCGAGATCAAGATCAGCGTGCTGGTCGCGGAAAAAGACCTCGAGCGCGCCGTGCGCGCGCTTGCACGAGGCCTATCGGCCTCGATCGCGTGCCGGCCCTGGATTTGACATAATCAAGGCTCCAGCCCCCTGTGGTATCATTTTTGCGCGATCGATAAGAAACGACCGGGGATGAGGGGGAGAAGGGCATGCTGATCCTGACGCGTCGCGTGGGTGAGGCGCTGATGATCGGGGACAACGTCACCGTCACCGTTCTCGGCATCAAGGGCAACCAGGTCCGAATCGGCGTGCTCGCGCCGAAGGAAGTCGGCGTTCACCGCGAAGAAATCTACGAGCGGATCCGCCACGAGAAAGGAAGCGCCTGCCGAAAACGGCAAGGACACCGCGTCGCCGCGGCGACCGTCTGAGCGCCTCCCGTTCCTGCTTTGCCGGCCTTCCGGCCGGTGCGTATCATTTGCGCCCTTCGGAGAGATGGCCGAGTGGTCGAAGGCGCACCCCTGCTAAGGGTGTATGGGTCAAAAGCCCATCGAGGGTTCGAATCCCTCTCTCTCCGCCAATTATCATTTTCATGACAGCTCACGCTGTCTCGGAATACCGGAAATTCCCTTGAATCTCCGGGTGTTCCGAGCGCAGAGCGTTTCGTAGGTTCTGGTGCGTTAGCGGTGGGACAGGTAGCATCAACGGGTCCGGCAGGAGCCTGTGATGACCAAGCCGAT
This sequence comes from uncultured Gammaproteobacteria bacterium, assembly GCA_963817195.1. Classification (GTDB taxonomy): domain Bacteria; phylum Pseudomonadota; class Gammaproteobacteria; order Steroidobacterales; family Steroidobacteraceae; genus SCUD01. The sequence goes on along the minus strand of CAWFNJ010000001.1, from coordinate 9,357 downwards.
TGCTCGTGACCCGATCTACCGCCGCCGGCGCTTCGAGGCCGAGATCATCGAGTTATGCGTTCGCTGGTACATCACGTATCGGCTGAGCTATCGGGACCTCGTCGCCATGATGGCCGAACGCGGATTGGCCGTGTCTCACACGACGATCCTGCGGTGGGTGATCCGGTACGTGCCGGAGTTCGAAAAACGGTGGAGCCGACGGGCCCGAAAGGTGCACTCATCCTGGCGGGTTGATGAGACGTACATCTCGCGTGCGGGGAAAGTGGCACTACCTCTACCGCGCCGTCGACAAGCGGGCAAGACCGTCGACTTTCTGCTCCGACCCGATCGAGGCATTGCGGCGGCACAGGCTTTCTTCCGCAAGGCATTGGCCACATCCCTGCCGCGGTGGCCGCGCAAGATCACGCTCGACGGGCACGCGCCGAGTCATCAGGCGCTGCGGCTTCTGCGCCGGGAGAATCCGAAGTGGAAGTATGTTCTCGTCAGGAGCTGTCCCTACCTGAACAACATCGTTGAGCAGGATCATCGCGCGATCAAACGCCGCTGCGCTTCCATGCTGGGCTTCAAATCGTTCGGCAATGCAGCGATAACGCTCGCTGGCATCGAGTTGGCGCATCGGATTCACAAGCGACAGTTCTCGTTCGGCCCGGGTCGTCAGTGGCGGAACCAGTCACTCAAGCAGCTTTGGGACCGGGCTCTCGTTTCAGCTTGATTTTGAGATCAGAGCCGCCGAATGGCCTGTTTTCTCGTGCCGCCAGTGCACCAGAACCGATTCCTCTCTCTCCGCCAATTTTTATAATTGGCCAGCGTGATTTTCTCACCTGACCAAAAGCAAGTCAGCGCCGAGTTTCGCGCGGAATGTGGCCGATACCTCCAATCGGCTTCGAACCCACTACCGCGGAAAAGCCCGGTGCGACATTCAACCGCGATAGCGCAGCGCCTCTACCAGAAGTGAGAAGGCGGGCGTTTGCTGTCGGCGACTCGGGTAGTACAAATGGTAGCCCGACAGTCGCATTGACCAATCGGCCAACACACTGACCAACTGCCCCTTGGCCAGATGTCTACTCACTACATCCTCGGGCAAATATGCCAACCCCAAACCCGACAGCGCGGTATCGAGCGCGAGATTGATGGTGTTGAACGCCAACCGTGCGTCCGGACGTACTTTGAGTTCGCGGCCTCTCTTCTCGAATGGCCATGACCAATAGCCACCAGACGTCGGCAGGCGAAGTGCGATGCAGTGGTGCGCCCCAAGGTCGTGCGGCGTTTTTGGAATCGTACGTCTCTTGAAGTAGGACGGCGCGCCGACAACGACTTGCTTGAAGTCTGCGCCAATGCGCACTGCGATCATGTCCTTCGCAACCTGTTCGCCCAGGCGAATACCTGCATCGAAGCGATCCGCAACAATGTCGGTTAGGCCGTAGTCGTTGATGATTTCGACCGATATGCCGGGATAGTCGGGCAGAAGTTTCGCCATCGCAGGTGCAAGAATCGTCTGTGAAGCGTGTTCAACCGACGTGATGCGCAGGCTTCCCACGGGCTTGTCCCGGAGTTCGCTCAAAGCCGCCAACCCTGCTTCGATGCCATCGAAATGTGGGCCGACCGTTTGAAAAAGACGTTCACCCGCTTCAGTCGTGGAGACGCTGCGCGTCGTGCGCGTTAGCAATCGCACTCCCAGACGCTGCTCGAGCGTTCGTATCGTCAGGCTCAGGGCCGGCTGCGACACACCGAGCTGGGCGGCGGCGCGCGTAAAACTGCGCTGCCGCGCGACGGCGAGGAACGCGATCAGGTCATCCACGCTCTCCCGCGCCATTAATATCTCCTGCTTATAAGACCAAGACGATTATGCCATCTAATCATATGGGTGCACGAGTGCTACCTTGACTCGTACCCGGCGATCTAAGCCGAAGAATTCAAGCGAACTGGAAGGAGCTGCAATGACATCGAAAGACGACGGTGCTGAAAAGACGACCGCAGAGGCCATTGCGTGTGACACCGAAGTTCCCGGTCGCCGCCGTTTTCTGGCGAGTACCGCAATGCTCGGCGCGGCAATCGCCATCGGCCCGCTGTTGGGCAGGACAGCCCAAGCGCAGGCGATCAACACCAAACCCAAAGGATCTACGAGCATGAAGCAGAGAAAGCTTGGAACCATGACCGTCTCGGAGTTAGGCGCAGGATGCATGAGCATCAGCGCCAACTACGGACCGCCGGCTCCGAAAGAGCAGGGTCTCAAGACAATTCGAACTGCGTTCGAGAACGGCGTCACCTTCTTCGACACGGCCGAAGTCTATGGGCCGTACACCAACGAAGAACTTGTGGGCGAAGCACTTCAACCCGTCCGCGACCAGGTGAAAATTGCCACGAAGTTCGGCTATGCGATTGACGGAACGGCCGCCCTCAACAGCCGGCCTGAGCACATCAGAAAAGTCGTCGATCAATCTCTGAAGCGGCTGCGCACGGACCGCATCGATCTCTACTACCAACATCGCGTCGACCCCAAGGTGCCGATCGAAGACGTTGCTGGTACCGTGAAAGAACTTATCAAGCAGGGCAAGGTTCTTCACTTCGGCCTTTCAGAGCCGAGCGTGAAAACGATTCGCCGCGCCCACGCCGTTCAGCCGGTTTCCGCCGTCCAGACCGAATACTCGCTGTGGACACGAAACGTTGAGCTGAGCGGTGTGCTCGCGACCTGCGAAGAACTAGGGATCGGATTTGTGCCCTGGGCGCCCGTGGGCGAGGGTTTTCTAACCGGCAAAATCGACACGAACACGAATATTCGATCCGAAAACGGATTTCCGCAGCGGTTTTCCTCGTCTGTCGGCCGAGTTCCTGCCGAGAAACATGCCGATCATTGAGTGGCTAAAGGGTTACGCCACGAAGAAAGACGCAACGCCTTCCCAAATTGCGCTGGCATGGCTGCTGGCGAAGAGCCCGAACATTGTTCCGATACCCGGCACGCGCAATGAAGCGCACTTGCTCGAAAACCTGGGTGCGCTACGCGTCAAGCTGACGGCCGAAGACATGCAGGAAATCGCGACGTCAATGTCGAAGTTTGTCGTGTACGGCGATCGCATGGGCGAGGCGCACATGAGTCAGATCGACTACACGATCTGATGTCCTTTAGAAGGGAATCGACATGACAGTAAAACAGGTATGGCTGATCACGGGAGCAGGTCGTGGGCTTGGGGTGGACATCGCCAAGGCTGCGCTGGCCGCCGGGCATGCGGTGGTAGCGACGGGTCGCGATCCAGACAAGGTGACGGCAGCAATCGGCGATAACGCCAACCTTCTCGCGCTCAAGCTCGACGTCACCCGCCTCGACGATGCTGAGAGAGCAGTGGTGGAGGCAGTGAAGAAACTCGGGCGCATCGATGTGCTCATCAACAACGCCGGCAACTTCTACGCCGGGTTCTTCGAAGAGCTCAGCCCGCAACAGGTGCGAGATCAGATCGAGACGCTGTTGTTCGGGCCCATGAACGTGACTCGCGCCGTGCTACCTGCGATGCGCAAGCAGCGCTCAGGCCTTGTCGTGAGCATCTCTTCGACAGCGGGCATTACTGGCGGATTGTTCTGCACCGCGTACGCGGCCGCCAAGTTTGGCGTTGAAGGCTGGATGGAATCCTTGGCGCCGGAAATTGCGCCATTTGGCCTTCGCACCATGCTGGTCGAGCCGGGCTTCTTTCGCACCGAACTGCTCAGCCACGACTCGACGACGTTCGCGGCACCCGCGATAGATGACTATCGCCAGCGCACAGAGGAAACCGTTGCTGCCTGGAGCAACATGAACGGCAAGCAGTCCGGCGACCCCACCAAACTCGCGGCTGCGCTAGTCGAATTGATCGGCCGCGCAGAATCGCCAGGTCGATTTCCTGCAGGCGCCGACGCAGTGCAAGCTTTCGAAGCCAAGGCGGAGCTTTTACGGCTGCAGGCGAACGCCAATAGAGATCTTTCGACCTCGTTAGCTCATTCGTGACACTGGCTTGCCCACGCGGAGTGCATCAACGACCGGGGACTCATCGAAACTGCGCGCGAGATCGCAAAGTCAATTCAGGGGGCGGCGCAAAGCGCTGGCGCCGTGCCGAGGGCAAAGGGTTTGCGTTGGTATTGCAGCCCGCCTCCGTGCCTCGATAATGATGGGACAAATATTCAGCACGTTAAAAAAGTCTTTGTGAAACAGTACCCTGTAATGGGCTATTGATTCCTCGGTTCTGGTGCGTTGGCGGAGGAAAGGTAGTATCAACCGGTCCGGCAGGACCCTGTGATGACCAAGCCAATTGCTCGTGACCCGATCTACCGCCGCCGGCGCTTTGAGGCCGAAATCATTGAGTTATGCGTTCGCTGGTACATCACGTATCGGCTGAGCTACCGGGACCTCGTCGCCATGATGGCCGAGCGCGGATTGCCCGTGTCTCACACGACAATCCTGCGGTGGGTAATCCGGTACGTACCGGAGTTCGAGAAACGGTGGAGCCGACGGGCTCGACAGGTGCATTCATCCTGGCGGGTTGACGAGACGTACATCCGCGTGCGTGGAAAGTGGCACTACCTCTACCGCGCTGTCGATAAGCGTGGCAAGACCGTCGACTTTCTGCTGCGACCCGACCGCGGCATTGCGGCGGCACAGGCATTCTTCCGCAAGGCATTGGCCACTTCCCTGCCTCGGTGGCCGCGCAAGATCACGCTCGACGGGCACGCCCCGAGTCATCAGGCGCTGCGGCTCCTGCGCCGGGAAGATCCGAAGTGGAAGTATGTTCTCGTCAGGAAGTGCCCCTACCTGAACAACATCGTTGAGCAGGATCATCGCGCGATCAAACGCCGCTGCGCTTCCATGCTGGGCTTCAAATCGTTCGGCAATGCAGCGACAACGCTCGCGGGCATCGAGTTGGCGCATCGGATCCACAAGCGACAGTTCTCGTTCGGCCCGGGTCGCCAGTGGCGGAACCAATCACTCAAGCAGCTTTGGGACCGGGCGCTCGTTTCAGCTTAACTTTGAGTCAGAGCCGCCGGATGGCCTGTTTTCTCATGCCGCCAGTGCACCAGAACCCGAATATGCGACCAAACGAATAAAGCTTTGTGAATCAGTTGTCGATTCCTCTCTTTCCGCCAATTACCATTCTAAATGGGAATATGGAGGTGGCCCCACACGCAGCCGGGATACGCGGATGCCGGCGGGGTTACGTTGCCGCCGCTAGGGGAAACGATGTGATCGAGTTGAAGTAGGGGTGATGGGGCGTCTTTCGGTCAAGCGCTGTGTGCGAACGACGCGCGTTGCAGAACGCAAAGTATTTTTCACTGCCGGTCTTGGCCCTCATCGCACTCGAACAATCGATTGGCTGGCCGCGTATTGACCGGTTGCTGCGTCCCCCGCTTCGAACCCTTCCCTTTGATTGGGTGGCGCCGGGCCACGTGAGCGTACCTGTCCCGGGGCTTCTTCGAGCATTGATCGGGGGATCTTCATCTGTGTGCTGTGCAATTGTATCGAGCCGCCGGGCACAGGCCGTGGCCGGCGCTCTGATGGCAGGTTGGCTTTGCCTTGCGCCAGCAATCAAGGCGGCTGAAGGCGAGCCGGCGGCAGCGCGGACCGTTGCGGGATCGGACGAAGACGAGCCGGGTTTGGGCTTCGAGGCTGTGTACACGGGCGAAGTCTGGCGCAATACAACCGGTGGGTTGCGCATCGGTGAGCGGTATCTCGACAACCTGGACTTGCTAGCGACCTGGAACGGCAGCGACCGTCCAGGCGGTGGTCGGTCCAGAGCCCAGCTTTACGTGCTGTACAACAATGGGGCAGGTTTAACGGATGAACTGATCGGGGATCTACAAACGGTCAGCAACATCGACGCGCCTGAGGCGTGGCGCCTCTACGAGGCGTGGTATGAATACGGATTCGCGAACGCATCCTCGTTGCGGTTCGGACTTTACGACCTGAACTCTGAGTTCGATACGACCGAGACGGGCGGTTTATTCATCAACGAGCTCTCACGGGGTTGGGCCCGACCTGTCTCAATCGGGCGTCAATGGCCCCTCCATCTTTCCCGTGACCAGTCTGGCGATTCGCTTTGAGCTGCCGATTGGGCAGGCGGTTCGCACGCGCTTCGCGGTGCTCGACGCAGTGCCCGGCGATCCGGACAGTTCTGGCAGTAATTCGATCCGTGTGAGCCCTGATGAGGGCGCCGTCATCATCGGAGAAGCCGATTTCGCAGCGAGTGAGGCGGCAAGAATTTAGGCGGCGCCTGGTTCTACACGGAGGAGGCGTCCACCGTGCTCGCCGGATTGACCGAAGCGGATGACGAGCGGGATCGCTCCTCTGGACTGTATCTGGGTGCGGAGTTATCGCTGGCAGAACGTGTTCGAGCATTTGCGCGGCTGGGCCGCGCCTCAATCGGGTCCACCCGATCGAATACTATGTGGGTGGCGGAGTGAGTTCGGAAACTCTTGCTTCCCGGGCCAACCCACGCTAGGGTTGGCAATCGGGCACGCCCGCGTTCAGCGAGGCTTACCAGGAAGTACTTCGGCTGGAAGGCGCCGAGCCTCGCTCCGCCGAGACCAACATCGAGCTGACGGCACGCTTCGAGTTCGATTCCGGAAACGCTGTGCAGTCGGATATCCAGTACGTAATCGCTCCGGGTTCGAGCGCTGCGCTCGAGGATGCATTGGTAATTGGTCTGCGGTTTGAGCTCGCAGTGTCTTCCCCTAGCTTGTAGTCAATGTGCGCGAGCCGTCAGGACGATGTCGTGTAGGTGACGCGCACTTAACCAGTGCGTCCCGTAACGTGCGCGAACGGACTCATTAGCTCGTCGACAGTGAATACTTCGCCATTCTTGATAACCTGTCGTACGGCGGCCGCGTCGGCGATTCGAGTCAGCGGATCGCCTTCAACAAGCAGCAGGTCTGCGAGCGCACCAGGCGTTACCTTGCCGAGTGGCTCCCCAAGGAATTCGCCGGGCATGACGCGTCGCGGTCAATAGTGCTTCGTAGGCCGTCAGCCCGAATTTGACCATTGCACGAAGGTTGAGGTGAAGGCTGACTCCAATGAAATCGATTGGTGCGTCCGTTCCGCAGAGAACTCGGCCTCCATTGCGAAGGATGGTCTTTACCTGCGCGACACTTCGTTCGAGGTTGGCGAGCGTCGCAACTGGATCGTTAGTGGCCAGATGATGTGCCCACTCTTGCAGCCGAGCGTACTCCCAGGGCGGATACAACGTCCTGATGCGACCGTCGTCGATGAGTGACCGGTCTTGTGCGAGCAGCACTCCCGAGTTGAACAGCGTGGTCGTACGCCCAGATTGGCTTTGAACGAACAGGGCTTCGACGTCTTGATAGGCTGCACCCAAAGCGCTGATTGTTCGGGAGTATCCGAAGCGATTGGTTGCGCCAAGGTGCTCGGTGCAGTCGCTACCGAAGCGAAGGGCAGGGTAGTGATAGTGCGAGCTGGTCTGAATACCGTTGCGATGCGCCCACTCGATGACCGCCTGCTGCTGATCAATAGGGAGCCGCACGTACGTTTTTATCATGTCGTATGTAAGCGCTTCGGCTCGTTGCAGTTCCAGCTCCAGCTGTCCTGCTTCAGTCAGCGGGCGCATGAAGTTGTAGTAGATCCGCGAACCATCGATTGCCTCGCCCGTGGCGAAATGCCGAGGAGCCAGGCGTAAGCCCGCATCGATGGACTCGCGGTCTTCCACCATGTGATACGCCGGGGCCCCGGGCGATCGTGTAGAAGTCACGCCCATCGCGAGCCACAGCCTGCCCTGCCGGTCTCCGTAGGAGTAGCCTTGCATCTGACGATGCGTGTGCATGTCCATGAGCCCGGGCATCAACGTGAGGCTTGTGGCATCGATGAAGCGTGCATTGCGATCAGCAGGGGGGCCTGACGTAGCTGGCACTAGCTCCTCGATCCGATTGCCTGCGATCACGACGTCGACGGCGCTTCGGTAGTCCGGACCAAGTCCATCCCAAAGTCGGCCCGCACGAATGACAGTTCGTCCTGCGGGTTTGGCGTTTCTCCATCGCAGTTTCAGCGGGACGTCGCGCGGTGTTCCGCCGTGCGCGTCGATAAGTCGCAGCCTGCCATTCGAGAGATATAGCAACGATCGGGAGTCGCCACTCCAGCTCGGCGCATCGGTCACTTCTTGGTTGATGCGGTGTGGCTTTGCGGTAAACCGGCCGGTGGCGTCGACGGGCACGATCCACAGAGTACTTGCCAGTACGAATGCCATGTGTCTCCCATCGGGGGACCAGACCGGCCCATCGTCGCCGCGCGTAGCGAGTGAGCGGTCCGGCATTGGCGGCGCGTAGGCAGCCGCACCGGTCGCAAGCTCAATGACCAGGATCTCATTCAATCCCTCGCGATAGCGTTTCGAGTAGGGCTTGAGTGCGGCCAATGCGATGAATCGACCGTCCGGGCTCCAGGTTGGTCGGCCCGGCTGCCAAAGGGAATCAAATGCTTTGCGCACGGCGCCACTAGCCACATCCACGATGTGCAGCGCGCCCGTCTGATCGAGGAAGGCGATCGACCTGCCGTCGGGAGACCATGTGCCCGACACCGCCGCGGAGGCGAACCGCATCAGCTGGCGGTCTGCGCCCGTTTTCATATCGCGGATCCAGATGTCCAGCTTGCCGGCGCAATCGCTGGAGTAGGCCAGCCGGCTTCCATCGGGCGACCATGTCGGATCGCTTTTGAAGAATCGGTCGCGCAGCAGCGGCTTCGGCTCCTCGCCGATTCTCAGCGTCCATAGATCATTGAGCGCGCGGAACGCGATATGACGACCGTCGGGTGAGAGTACTGGACTGCCTATGCCGACGACTGGCTTCGGCGTCGCGGAGTCGAAGTCGCGAGCCTTCCTGCGATACTGCGGGGTGACCACCGGCACAGCAGCCGTGAACTCGATAGGCTGGGAGGTGCGTACCGCGCCCTTTGCCATGGAAAGGCGTCGGAGTTTTCCGTTCGATGTGTATACGAGCTCGTGCCCGCTCAACCACGTTATGCGAAATGGAAACACGTCCTCGTCCGCGATGAGCTCGGTGACGATGCGGCGCTCATCGATACACAGAAGTTTGCTTGAGTTAGGGTTTGGGATCGTGGTGTAGATCAGGGACTTCCCATCGGGCGTCCAGTTTGGCGCGTGAACCACGGCATGAGCGCCTGGAGGATCTCCCGACGCCTTAGTCGGCACGATCGTGTGTACACGGCCGTGTAGGTCAGCAACTTGCAGCTGAGTCTTGTCCGCCACCAAAGCGACGCGCGTGCCATCAGGCGACCATGCGGGCTCGGACTCGGTCGCTTCTGACCGGATCAGTTGCCTGATGCTGCCCGAGGTCAGGTCCAGCAGGTGGATCGCGTAACGACCGATTCGATCCGAT